>JBJIOA010000040.1:0-65654 GCA_045377275.1 Allorhizobium sp.
TCGCATCGGCATTCTCGACACCAAGACGGCTTTCGATCTGCGCGATCAGGCAGACCTCCGCATTCGCCGTCTCCGCATAATCGGCAATGCGGCCGAAATCCGAGGCGCGGCCCAGGCTCGCGCCCATGCCGCGGATCCCCTCCGGCGGATAACGCAGGGCCTTGGCCAGGCGGTCTGCCTCTTGCCTTGTCTCGACCATCGGGATCATCAGCGTCTGCGCGCCGATATCCAGCGCCTGCTTGATCAGCCAACTTTCGCCGACCGGCAGACGCACGACAGGATGAGCCGGATGGCGCGCGACAGCGGCGAGCTGGGCCGCCATCAGCGGAATGTCGTTCGGTCCATGCTCCCCATCGATCAAAATCCAGTCGAAGCCGGCCCCGGCACAGACTTCCGCGACATGCGGGCTCGCCAGCGCCACCCAGAAACCGACAAGCAGTTCTTTGGTGTCGTAAAGGGCGGCCTTGAAGGCATTCTTGGGGGCGGGCATGGGCATTCTCCAACTGCAGGACGTGTCGACACGATGTGTTCAAGCCGCAAGATGCGCTCTGGCGCACACATACCGCAAGGGCCAATCAAACACCTTTGGTACGGATGCCTGGGTCAAGCAGAGTTGAAGCCGATCGGTCCGTCGTGATACGGGCAGCCGTGACCCCAACGCGCAGGAATTGCCCCATGCTTCCCTGGATCCAGCTCGACACGGCCAAGATACCCGGCGGCGGCGAATTGCGCTTGAAGAGCCGCGGCACCGAATTCTCCATCATGCTCGGCACCAACGAGCTGATGAACAGCCGCCTCAGCGGCTCCGAAGAGGCCCTCGCCACCCTCGCCTTCGAGCGGATCGCTACCCACAAGCGCCCGCATATCCTGATCGGCGGCCTCGGCATGGGCTTTACGCTACGCGCCGCCCTCGCCGTCCTACCTCAGGATGCGAAGGTGACCGTCGCCGAACTCGTGCCCGCCGTCGTCGACTGGGCGCGCGGCCCGATGGCCGAGATCTATGCCGGCAGCCTCGACGATCCGCGGGTGGCCATTCACGTCGGCGATGTCGGCGCACTGATCGCCAAGTCAAAGGGCCAATTCGACGCCATCCTGCTCGACGTCGACAACGGCCCCGACGGCCTTACGCGGGAAGCGAATGACGGGCTCTATTCCCATGACGGGATTCGCAAATCCAAGTCGGCGCTGACCCGCGGCGGCGTACTCGGCGTCTGGTCGCAAGGGCCAGATCAGCACTTCACGCGTCGCCTGAAGGACTGCGGCTATGGCGTGGAAGAGATTCCGGTGAGAGCCGGCCGGACCGGTCGCGGCAAGAAGCATGTGATCTGGATGGCGATGGCTTGAGGTCAAGCCGAGCTTGATTCATCCGAAACAAGACCCCCTCTGGCCTGCCGGCCATCTCCCCACAAGGGGGAGAGAGGACTCGCGGATGCGCCTCGCCAGTTTCAACGCAGACGACCTCCTTCCAGATGGGAAAGAGGGCCACTTGAGGCGCAGAGGCCATGGCTGGGTTAAGCCCTCCCCCTTGTGGGGAGGGTTTGGGAGGGGACTTTCTTCTGGCCTACCCCCACAGCCCCCGCGGCGGCAGTGGCATCACCGCCCCGTCATAGGCAATCGCCGGCTCGCGATCCCGCGCCAAGAGCAGCGGCCCGTCCAAATCAACAAACGCAGCCCCCTGCCCAATCAGGAAAGCCGGGGCCATGGCAAGCGAGGTGCCGACCATGCAGCCCACCATAATCTCGAAACCGGCTTCATCAGCTGCATCGCGCATGGCAAGCGCTTCCGTCAGCCCGCCCGTCTTGTCGAGCTTGATATTGACCGCATCATACTTGCCCTTGAGGCTAGCCAGCGATGCCGTGTCGTGACAGCTCTCGTCGGCACAGACGGGTAGAGATCCGATCAAGGCCGAGAAGCGCATCATCGCCTCCAGCCGGAAACGGCTGCTCGACCAGCTTCACCCCGAGATCGAGAAAGACAGGCGCCAGCGCCTTGTATTGCTCCAGGCTCCAGCCCTCATTGGCATCGACGATGATGGCAGCATTGGGCGCGCCCGCCCTGACAGCCCGGATGCGCTCGATATCGCCTTCGCCGCCAAGCTTGACCTTCAAGAGCGGCCGGTGCGCCTCCTTCTCCGCCGCCGCCTGCATGCTCTCTGGGCTACCGAGAGACAGCGTGTAGGTGACCGAAAGCGGCTTCGGCTCTTGTAACCCGAGCAGTTGCCAGACAGGAAGCCCTGCCCGCTTGGCTTCGAGATGCCAGAAGGCGCAGTCCAGCGCATTGCGCGCCGCCCCCGGCTTCAGCCGGCTCTGCAACCCCTTGCGGTCCAGCCCCTGGGCCACCTCAGGCACGAGCGCCAAGAGCATCTCGACGACGCTTTCCACCGTCTCGCCATACCGCGCATAGGGCACGCATTCGCCCTGGCCCATATGCACGCCATCCGTCAGCCGCACCGTGACCACCTTCGCCTCGCTTTTCGACCCGCGCGAAATCGTGAAGGTTCCAGCGATGGGGAAGCTCTCCGGCGTGACGGTCATCTGGACGGGCATTTCTTCGGACCTCCCTGCGGGACACCTCCCGCGAATCGCTGCTCTTGCACGAAGAAGCAATCCTTTCTATATCCGTCAACAAAAGGACCGGTACCGGCAGCAGGTGGAAAACTCCGCAAAGCCTGGCCCAGATAACCGCATATTGCGGGCTGAACGGTCACATGAAGCACAGAGACGAAGCCCGTGAACACGCTGGATTTTGACAAGAGACCGGAAGATACGCGCGTTGTCGTCGCCATGTCGGGCGGCGTGGATTCCTCCGTCGTCGCCGGTATCCTGAAGCGCGAGGGTTATGACGTCCTCGGCATCACGCTGCAGCTTTACGACCATGGCGCTGCCGTGCATCGCGCCGGCTCTTGCTGCGCTGGCCAGGACATCGACGATGCCCGCCGCGTCTGCGAAACGCTCGGCATTCCCCATTACGTGCTCGATTACGAACAGCGCTTTCGCGACACCGTGATCAACCCGTTCATGGAAAGCTATGTCGCCGGCGAAACGCCGATCCCCTGCGTCGCCTGCAACCAGACGGTCAAGTTCGCCGACCTTCTGGCGACCGCCAAGGAGCTCGGCGCCGATGCGCTGGCGACCGGCCACTACATCCGCTCGAAGTCCGTGCCGCTCGCCAACGATCCCGGCCACCGCGCCCTCTTCCGCCCGATCGATAGCGAACGCGACCAAAGCTATTTCCTCTTTGCCACCACGCAGGAGCAGATCGACTATCTGCGCTTCCCGCTGGGTGCCATGTCGAAGGCGGAAGTCCGCGTGCTTGCCGAAGAGATGGGCCTCGTCGTCGCCCAGAAGGCCGACAGCCAGGACATCTGTTTCGTGCCCCAGGGCAAATATGCCGACGTGATCAACAAGCTGAAGCCGAATGCAGCGCTGGCCGGCGAGATCGTCCATCTCGATGGCCGGGTGCTCGGCAATCACGAAGGCATCCTGCATTACACGATCGGCCAGCGGAAGGGATTGGGCGTCGCCACCGGCGAGCCGCTCTACGTCATCTATCTCGACGCCCGCTCGCGCCGCGTCATCGTCGGGCCGAAGGAAGCGCTGGAAACCCACCGCGTCTACCTGCGCGACATCAACTGGCTGGGCGACCGCACGCTGGCCGAAGACGCAGCCGACGGCATGCCCTGCTTCGCCAAGGTGCGCTCCACCCGCCCGCCGACCCCCGCCGTCCTGCATGCCGACGAGCGCGGCGTCTATGTCGATCTCGAAATCGGCGAAGCCGGCGTCGCCCCCGGCCAGGCCTGCGCGCTCTATTCGGCAACCGGTGCCGACGCCCGCGTCTATGGCGGCGGCTTCATCGAGCGGTCTGAACGCTCCGGCACCGCCGAAAGCGCGCTGAAGGCGCTTCTTGCCAGCCCCGTGGCGGCCTAAAGCCAAAGCTTTCGGGCCGCTCTCAAGCTCCTCAGTCAAGCCGGTGGAAAGCCACGCTGTTTTTGCCCAAACCGCGCTTGACTTTGATCGGACCCTCGCCTTATAAGCCGCCCATCGCTTCGGACGGCGACGGCTTCAAAGCTCAGATGTCCGATGTGTGGCGGGGTAGCTCAGGTGGTTAGAGCGTGGGATTTCATAACCCCAAGGTCGGCGGTTCAAGTCCGCCCCCCGCTACCAAAATTCTTCAGATATTCCCTGAGCTGCTTCGCCGTTTAATCGGTTTGGCCAACCGAATATTGCTAATGTTGATAATGTGCTTACCAGGCAACTCTGCATTGCTCGTTTAGGTATCTTCATTGTGCTTGCACTGTTTGCTCCTAGCTTGATCGATAGCTCTTGAGGAGACGCTGCAACGCTCACTTGCAAACACCATCAATCAATGATCGGGTGTTTCTGAGACCAAACAAGAACAAGGTAAAAGCATGTATCGTAGCAACGCGGTTAAGATACTTATCTTGATTGTTCTGATATCCGCGATCTTGCTGCCTGCAATCTTCGGCGAAGAACGGTTGGTCCAAGGTCAAAGCGGAGGGGACCCTTGGCGAAACTTTGTTCTGGACTTCCAGACGATCATAGGCGGTTTTTTAGCTGTGTTCGCTGCATGGTGGACCGTTTCAACAATGGAGAAGGCGGATCAGGCTGCACAGACACGGCATGATCAAATCATTGAAGCCACAGTTTTCCGCGACAAACGCGTCTTGCTCCGCGCTAAAAATCACATCCTGGAACATATCTCGACTGCGAAGTCATTATGCAGCTACTACGCCCAAAAAAGCGTCACTGAAATTCGCATACAAAAGCCCAAAACGGTCACCATACGTTATAACAACGCGCTCACCTTCGTTGACAGATTGCATAAAGCATTTTCTGACCAAGAATGGATTGATGCAAAATATCTGCTAGAGCCAACACTAATTGCACCCTGCGTTGAACTTCAAAACGCCTGTGAACAATTCGTCTGGCTGTCTCCATCCACAGAGGAGCGTTTCCATCCTGAGTTCTTCCCAACCGACGACCAACTCGAATGGCTAGTCGGCAACAACAGCATTCTGATTGTCGAACTGAGTGAACAGCTTGAGAAAGCCCTGACACAATGGAAGGTAGTTTGAGCGCATGAACTGGCGGCTTTTTGGGTCAGCAGGATCGGCCGCCACAGCCGTGATCGTCATCCTGAACAACTGGGCCGCAATTCGCGGCTGGCTGATCGGCTAGGCGCTCCCCTCACCGAGCCGCCCAGACCAATCCCCGTCTAACAATCTCCCGCATCTGCGGCACCTCGAATTCCGCAGCCTGATGGCCGAGCGAGGAGTAGAACACCCTGCCCTGCCCGTGGCGGCGCTTCCAGACGACCGGCATCACATGCCCGTCGATCCAGGCATCATGCTCGCCGGTAAAGGTCGTCGTCGCCAGCACCTCGTTGTTGGGGTCAACATGCATGTAATACTGCTCGGAGCGATAGGGGAAATCGCCGATGCCCGCGACGAGTGGGTCCTCGGGCTTCACGATATTGACGGTGTAATCATAGATATTGCCGGGATGGGCGACCCACTGGCCGCCGATCATGTATTGATACTGCACGCAGTCGCGAAAACTGTCGCCGGCCTGGCCGTGGAAGCCGCCGAGGCCGACGCCGCCGCGAATGGCGAGTTCCAGATTTTCGATCTCGGGCTTTTCGATCTTGGTCATCGTCAGCATTGGCACGATGAGGCTGTAGTCGCGGATCGCGGGATCGGCAAAGGCCGCCGTGCCCGCTTCGACACGGACGGTGAACCCTTCGGCCTTCAGCATGTCGGAGACGATGGCCGCACATTGTTCGGGCTGGTGTCCATCCCAGCCGCCCCAGCAAATCAGAACCTGACGCATGAAAATATCCTTGTGAAAATGAACTCAGCGGCCGATCAAGCCGTCGACGAGCGACTGTTCGAGCGGCGCCGGCCGCTCGACGCTGGTGGTGATCTTGACCGTCTCGCCCCGGTCCGAGGCCGTCTGGAAGGCTTCCATGACTTCGAGCACATGCAGCGCGAGATCCCCGTTTGCCCGATGCGGGCGGTCTGAGAGAATGGCATGCGCCATGTCGGCGACGCCGAGCGAACGCCAGTTCCCCTCGGCATAGGGCAGCGTCACCGGCTTGCCTTGCGCCTCCCCCGTCAGCGGCAGGACGAAGACGTAACCGCCGAAATGATTGGGATCCGGCACAATCAGCGTGCCCTCGGTGCCATAGACCTCGAGCGGCTTGTGCCAGTGCGCGGCAACATCGAAGCTCATCGAAATCTGCACCACTGCCCCATTGGCGAAGGACATCAGCCCCGCGACATGCGTCGGCACATGCACGGGGATCGTCTCGCCCCGGCGCGGCTCGCTGCCGATCTTTCTGGTGTCACGCACTTTGGTGGCAAAGCCCGCCACCTTCTCGACCGGGCCGAAGAGATTGACGAGATCGGTGATGTAATAGGGGCCCATGTCGAGCATCGGCCCGCCACCGGCCTCGTAGTAGAAGTCCGGATTGGGATGCCATCGCTCATGACCGGGGCACATGAAGAAAGCCGTGCCGCCGATCGGCTGGCCGATGACGCCCTGGTCGATCAGCCCACGCGCCGTCTGATGCGCGCCGCCGAGAAAGGTATCAGGCGCCGAGCCAACCCGAAGATTGAGCGATCTGGCCACCTCGACCAGCCGCTTGCCCTCGGCAAAGGTGACGCCGAGCGGCTTTTCCGAATAGACATGTTTGGCCGCGGCGAGTGCCTTCAGCCCCACCTCGACATGCGCCTTGGGGATCGTCAGATTGACGATGATCTGCACGTCCGGGTCGGCATGCAGTTCGTCGATCGTGCGCGCCGGCACACCGAATTCGGCGGCCCGACTTGCGGCGAGATCACTGTTCAGATCGGCAATGCCGCAGACCTTGAGAATTGGAAAATGCTGGAGCGCCTTGAGATAAGCGCTTGAAATATTGCCGCATCCAATGATGCCGATGCCGACCTGCTGCATACGCAAAAATCCTCACTCCCGGACAAATGTCCACCTGCCATCGCCGGGCAGGAACGCAACCGTTCCTCCTCGCTGCCTCGGCGATCGCCCGGCAGACTGGTGGCAAATGCGACTGACGTCAACGTCTCATTGTATGGGGTTGATTGTCTGTCGACAGGCATCTTCACAGGCGCGGCAGGCCTCCGCGCAGATGCGGCAATGGGCATGCATTTCGGCATGGCGGCCGCATTCCTCCGCACAGGCCGCACAGGCGCGCGCGCAGGCTTCGACGAGCCCCTGCAGCACCTGGGCGTTGCGCCCCGTGCGGCGGATGGCGGCCTGCCCCGTGGCCAGGCAGATATCGGCACAATCCTCGTTCAATCGGATGCACTGGCGCAACTCGTCCACCATGGCCTCGCCCAGGCAGGCATCGGCGCAGGAGATGCAAGTCTGCGCGCAGTCGAAGCATGCCTTGATGCAGGCGATCAGTGCCTCATTCGCTTCTCCCTCCATATGAGGGTGGGTTTCGATCATGGCTCGAATGGACATCGGCTTTGCCTCCTTCTGCTGTTGGTCACAGGAAGGAAACCTGAAGTCCCGCGGAGTGTTCCCCACCCCTAATTGGGGGATGCGAGATCCGGGGGCGGTTAAGAAAACCTTTCGTTAAATTTTAATGAATAAGATGGAGGGCCTGTAGCGAGGTTTTGTCATGCGTACCGCTCTAGTTTCTGCCCTCGGCGTCATGCTGATGCTGTCGGCCTGTGCCAAGCCACCATCCCAGACCCGCAATGCCTGCGCGATTTTCGAGCAGCGCGACGGGCTGTTCAACAACTGGCGCCGCGCGGCGATCGCCGCCGAACGCGAATACGGCGTGCCGGTGCCGATCCTGATGGCGACCATCTATACGGAATCGAGCTTCCGCCATAACGCCAAGCCGCCGCGCAAATGGCATCTCGGCTTCATACCCGGCAAGCGCCCATCGACGGCCTATGGTTACTCCCAGGCTCTCGACGGCACCTGGGAACGCTATCAGCGCGAAACCGGTCGCTGGGGCGCCCGCCGCACGGACTTCGCCGATGCCATCCGCTTCATCGGCTGGTATCACCGCCAGAGCGCCGAGAAGGTCAACATCCCGCTCAACGACCCCTACAAGCTCTACCTCGCCTATCACTCCGGCCATACCGGCTATCTGCGCGGCGCCTACAACAAGCGTCCGGAAGCCTTGAGGGGCGCCAAGAGATTTACCGATATTACCTATACTTACGCCAAGCAGTTGCAGCAGTGCCCGGGCTGAGGGTGGGCTGATCGGGCGGCATGCCATTCAAGACTTGAGGCGAGACGCCTCAAGGTCTAAAAGTTCAGGATCGTCGGCAAGAAGGAGTTTGATGCGCAGGAACGATAGCCTTTGATCCCATTGGGAACGGCTCGACAGCCGAATGCTGTCGCACGCGCATCAACAACACGACTGACGGAACAACCGATGAAATACGACCTGAAAATCCGGGCTTTTTGGCCCGAGGATACCACGCGCCTCGTCGCTATCTGGCGGGCGGCATCGGAGAAAGGGCACCCCTTTCTCGCCCGCGAGCAACTGGACATCCAGGCGACCCGTGTGGCCGACCATTACCTGCCGCTGGCGGAAACCCATGTCGCACTGCTGAGCGGCGAGATCGTCGGCTTCATCAGCCTGCTGGACCAGACCATCGGTGGCCTGTTTGTCGATCCGAACCAGCATGGAACGGGCATCGGCCGGCGACTCGTCGAACATGCCTCGCAACTCCGCTCAAGTTTGGAGCTGGAGGTCTACACCCTCAACGAAAGCGCCCGCCGCTTCTACGACCGGCTTGGCTTCATTGAGACAGGCCGCCGTCCGACCGACGACAGCGGTCTACCCTTCGAGTTGATCAAGCTCGTGCGCTGACGCAAAAAGGGCCCGGCCAAAAGGCCGGGCCCCAACATGTTCGGGGACGCCAAGTGCCGACGCACTCAGCTTTGTTCGACACCCTGAATGGCCGAGATCTGCCACAGAGTGTTCGGGCGGCGGGCGAAGGTCCAGAGCTCAACGGATTCGGTTGGCGTGCTCGGATCCCCTTCGACCACATCCCCGCTCTGGCGATCGACAATATAGTCGATTGCTTCGTAGCGCATGGCAACGGTCGCGTATTCCATCTTGTCTTCGACCCAGCTCTCGGCCACGTCGCCCTGAACCAGATGCACGTCGCGCACCTCGTTCTTCACGCCCTTGGTCGCGTTCTCGCTCAGTTCCTCGGCGAGATAGGACATGGCTTCCGGCGTCGTGATCCGGCGTAGCGCGCCGTAATCTTCCGCAGCATAGGCCCGCTGCATCTCCTGCAGCAGTTCCTCGAAGCGCTCAAGATCCTTCGGCGTGATACCGAGTTCGTCGGTTTGACCGGACCGGCGAGCGGAAGCCGCCGACGCCACGCCGCCACCACCAAGCTTCGGGATCTGGAAGCTCGGACGCGCCTGATCACCCGCCTGGTTGTCACGCGCCATGCCGCCGAAGCCACCGAAACCCGGAGCATTGCCCGGACCGGACGCCGTCGCCTGGCGATTGGCGAACATGCGCATGACGAAGCGGATCAGGAAGAAGATCAGCAAGCCCTGCAAGAGCAGCCCCAGGAAGCCGAAGCCGCCACCGAAGCCGGTGCCCATCAGCATGCCGAAGAGACCACCGAGCAGCAGACCACCCATCAGACCGCCGGCGAGACCGCCGAAGAGGCCACCCGGACGGGCTGCCTGATTGGCGGCCGTCGACTGGGCAGCACCGGGCTGGTTCGCATTGGTCCGCGGGGTCATGGTGCGTTCAATCGGCGCAGCTGGCGTGGGCGCGGTCCGTGTTGCCGCAGGCGCGTCGAAGGTGCGCGTGCCTCGGCTGCCGAATCCGCCGCCGGCGCGACGCGCCTCGGCGAAATCGACGGCCACCAGCGTGACCATCATGCCAAGCGCCAGCGTCGCGAATGTTTTTGCGTATTGCCGCATCGTGTTTCCTGTCCTCCTCGAAACAGTCTTCAATCCCTTTTCGGGCGTGTCCCCCATATGGAGAGAGCTCGCCCTCTTTTGAAGAGAGAGCGAGCCGATTTCCATTGAATTTCAGGTGATCGACGTCAGGCTCCAAGCCAGAACTTGATCATCAAACCGACGATCGTGATTGCCAGCACGCCGCCGGCCCATAGCCCGATGAACCAAAGGAGGCGGCTGGCGAAGAGACGTTTGTCCATCAGTGATAGCCCTCGTCCGGATTGAGCTTTCCACGGAAAACCCAATAGGCATAGGCCGTGTATCCGAGGATCATCGGCACGAGAATGACGGCACCGACCAAGAGGAAGGCAAGGCTCTCGTCGGGTGCCGCCGCCTCCCAGATGGTGAGCGATGTCGGCACGATATAGGGATAGAAGCTGATCCCGATCCCGGCATAGCCGAGCACGAAGAGGCCAAGGGCCGCCAGGAAGGGCCGCGCATCGTGGCCTTTGCGCAACCCGTTGACGATCACATAGAGACAGCCGAGCACGAGAGCCGGAACGATGATCGAAAAGATCATGGTCGGATACCCAAACCAACGCTCGAAATAGGGAGTGTCCAGGAAAGGCGTCCAGAGACTGAAGATGCCCATCGCCCCGACGGTGGCAAACGACAGCGGTAGCGCGAAGGATCGCGCCCGCTCCGAGATCTCCCCTTCCGTCTTCATCACGAGCCAGGTCGCGCCGAGAAGCGCATAACCGATGACGAGAGCAGCACCGGTTGCCAGCGAAAACGGCGTCAGCCAGTCCCACCAGCCGCCAGAATAGGCGCGATCGGTAACCGGGATCCCCTGGACCAGGGCACCAAGCGCCACGCCCTGAAAGAAAGCCGCGACAAAGGAGCCGCCGGCAAAGGCCCAGTTCCAGAGATATTCCGCGCGCTGCGTACGCCAGCGATATTCGAAGGCGACACCCCGGAAGATCAGCCCCAGCAGCATGATGATCAGCGGCGCATAAAGAGCGGGAAGGATCGTCGCATAGGCGAGCGGGAAGACCGCGAGCAACCCTCCCCCGCCCAGCACCAGCCAGGTCTCGTTACCATCCCAGACGGGCGCCACCGAGTTCATCATCAGGTCCTTCTCATGCTTTTCAGGAAAGAAGGGAAAGAGGATGCCGACGCCGAGATCGAAGCCGTCGAGGATGACATAGGCGAGCACGGCAAAGGCGATGATGCCGGCCCAGATGAAAGGAAGATCAATGGGCATGTCTGCCTCCATGGTGACCGGGCTGGGCGGCCGGCGTGATGCCGGATGAGCGGATTGGGCCGTCGTCGAGATCCGGCAAGGGATCCCGCGGCAGGCGGCCCATAAGGCGCAGAATGTAGAAGGTACCGGCACCGAAGACGATGAAGTAGACAACGATGAAGGCGATCAGCGAGGCCGCGACCGCTGGCGCTGCGATCGGTGAGATCGAGTCGGCGGTCAGAAGGTGGCCGTAGACCGTATAGGGCTGGCGACCGACCTCCGTGGTGATCCATCCGGCGAGCACAGCGACAAAACCGGAGGGGCCCATGACGAGTGCTGCGCGGTGCAGCCATCCGTTCGAATAGAGCGTGCCCTTCCAGCGACACCAGAGCGAGAAGAGACCGACACCCAGCATCGCAAAGCCGATGGCGATCATCACGCGGAAGGACCAGAAGACGATGGCGACCGGCGGCTGCAATTCCCGTGGCACTGTATCGAGACCGTCGAGCGGCGCATTGAGGTCGTGCTTGAGGATCAGGCTGGAGAGTTTGGGTATCTGCACCGCATAGTCGATCCGCTGCTCGTCCTGGTTCGGGATCCCGAACAGGATCAAAGGCGCCCCCTCCGGATGGCTTTCGAAATGGCCCTCCATCGCCATCACCTTGACCGGTTGATACTCCAGCGTGTTGAGGCCGTGCATGTCGCCGGCAAAGATCTGGATCGGCGCAACGATCGCTGCCATCCACATGGCCATGGAGAACATCTTGCCGGCGCGGCGCGGCGCCGTGCGCTTGACCAGATGCCAGGCTCCGACGGCGCCGACGACGAAGGCCGTCGTCAGATAGGCGGCGATGACCATGTGGGTCAGCCGATAGGGGAAGGACGGATTGAAAACGATCTTCCACCAATCAACCGGCACGAACTGGCCGACATCATTCATGGCGAAACCATCAGGCGTCTGCATCCAGGAATTGACGGAGAGGATCCAGGTGGCCGAGATCAGCGTGCCGAAGGCGACCATCAGCGTCGCGAAAAAGTGCAGCCCAGGGCCGACCCGATTACGACCGAACAGCATGACGCCAAGAAAGCCGGCCTCAAGGAAGAAGGCGGTAAGAACTTCGTAGCCCATCAAGGGACCGATGACCGGTCCCGCCTTGTCCGAGAACACCGACCAATTGGTGCCGAACTGGTAGGACATCACGATCCCGGAGACGACCCCCATGCCGAAGGCGACCGCAAAGATGGTCTTCCAGAAGTCGAAGAGCTCCAGATAGACCTTGTCCTTCTTCCAGAGATAGAGGCCTTCGAGCACCGCAAGGTAGCTCGCGAGCCCGATGGAAAAGGCTGGAAAAATGATGTGGAACGACACGGTAAAAGGCAAACTGTATGCGTGCCAGGAGTTGTGCGTCGAAGTGCTCGAACATGGGTTGTCCCTTCCTTCTCTCCCCCGGAGATGATAAACATCAACTATACCCTCGCATCGCAGAAGCAATGCGACAACCCGCCATGCGTCAGTTCAACGCATATATTTTTCCGTATGTAACTTCGCGTTTAGCCGAGCGCTCCAAAACGAAAACGGCGCGGGTTTGATCCCGCGCCGTCTTTGTCGATGATAGCTGGAATGTCGATCAATCGACGTTGAACACCAGAGGCTTGGCCTGCTTGACGGCCGGATTGGCGGTGAGCTGATCAAGCACGCTCTGCTCGACCGCACCGTCGACATAGAGAAGCGCGATGGCATCGCCACCTTCCTTGTCGCGACCGAGCTGGAAGTTCGCGATGTTGACCTTGGCATTGCCGAGCGTGGTGCCCATGAAACCGATCATGCCGGGGACGTCAGTGTTGGAGATGTAGATCATGTTCGGGCCGACATCGGCATCCATGTTGATGCCCTTGATCTGGATGAAGCGCGGCTTGCCGTCGGAGAAGACGGTGCCGGCGACCGAGCGGGTCTGCTTCTCGGTGGTGACGGTAAGCTTGATGTAACCGTCATAGACGCCGGTCTTGTCGCGCTTCACTTCCGAGACGATGACGCCCTTTTCTTTGATCATGATAGGGGCCGAAACCATGTTGACGTCTGCCACCTGCGGGCGGATGAGACCGGCAAGCAGTGCGGAGGTCAGCGCCTTGGTGTTCATGCCGGAGGTCACGCCGTCATACAGGATCTCGATTTCCTTGATCGGGTTCTCGGTCATCTGGCCGGCAAACGAGCCGAGCACGTCGGCCAGACGGATGAAGGGCTTCAGGATCGGCGCTTCCTCGGCCGTGATCGACGGCATGTTGATGGCGTTCGAGACGGCACCCTTCATCAGGTAATCCGACATCTGCTCGGCGACCTGAAGCGCGACGTTTTCCTGGGCTTCCGTGGTCGAGGCGCCGAGATGCGGCGTGCAGACGACGTTCGGCAGGCCGAAGAGCGGGCTTTCGGTAGCAGGCTCCACTTCGAACACGTCGAAGCCGGCGCCGGCGACATGGCCGGACTTGATGGCGTCTGCAAGGGCTGCCTCGTCAACCAGACCGCCGCGGGCGCAGTTGATGATGCGAACACCCTTCTTGGTCTTGGCAAGCGCGTCCTTCGACAGGATGCCGCGCGTCTTGTCGGTCATCGGGACGTGCAGCGTGATGAAATCAGCCTTGGCGAGGAGTTCGTCGAGTTCGACCTTGGTCACACCCATTTCCTGGGCGCGTTCGGTCGACAGGAAGGGGTCATAGGCCAGCACATGCATACCAAGGCCAATCGCCTTCTTGCAGACGATGCCGCCGATGTTGCCGGCGCCGATGACGCCGAGCGTCTTGCCGGTGATTTCAACGCCCATGAACTTCGACTTTTCCCACTTGCCGGCCTGGGTCGAGACGTCGGCCTGCGGGATCTGGCGGGCAACAGCAAACATCAGGGCAATCGCGTGTTCGGCCGTCGTGATCGAGTTGCCGAAGGGCGTGTTCATCACGATGATACCGCGCTTTGAGGCAGCCGGGATATCGACATTGTCGACGCCGATACCGGCGCGGCCGATGACCTTGAGGTTGGTGGCGGCAGCGATCAGCTTTTCCGTCGCCTTGGTGGCGGAGCGGATGGCCAGACCATCATAATTGCCGATGATTTCGGCGAGTTTTTCCTTGTCCTTGCCGAGCTTCGGCTGGAAATCCACTTCGACGCCGCGATCACGGAAGATCTGGACGGCGGTTTCAGACAATTCATCGGATACGAGAACGCGAGGTGCCATGACGAGGCCTCCTTCAGAGAGTTCGTTTGAATGGGATGATGAGAATTGCGGGGCTCCGCCGGTCAGGCGGAGCCTGTTACGGCGATGATCAAGCGGCAGCCTTGGCCAGAGACGCCTTCTGCGTCTCGTAGGCAAAGGTGAGCCACGGCGTCAGCGCCGCCATATCGGCAGTTTCGATCGTGGCACCTGCCCAGATGCGAAGACCAGCCGGCGCATCGCGGTAAGCACCGATGTCGAAGGCGACACCCTGCTTTTCGAGGATGCTGGCAATGCCCTTGGCAAACGCGGCCTGGGCATCGGCATCGAGTGCCGTGACCTCAGGGTCAACGAACTTGACGCAGACCGAGGTGTTCGAACGCGTCGAATTCGTCGACGGCCAGATTGGCGATCCAGTCGTTCTTGTCGATGAAGTCGAAGATGACCTTGGCGTTCGCATCGGCGCGGGCGATCAGGGCTTCGAGGCCACCGATCGACTTTGCCCACTTCAGCGCATCGATATAGTCCTCGACGCAGAGCATAGACGGCGTGTTGATGGTTTCACCGACGAAGATGCCTTCGATCAGCTTGCCGCCCGAGGTCATGCGGAAGATCTTCGGCAGCGGCCAGGCCGGAACATAGGTCGTCAGACGCTCGACAGCACGGGGTGAGAGAATGATCACGCCGTGACCGCCCTCGCCGCCCAGAACCTTCTGCCAGGAGAAGGTGGTCACATCGAGCTTGGAGAAGTCGAGATCCTGCGCGAAGGCCGCAGACGTGGCGTCGCAGATGGTCAGCCCCTTGCGGTCGGCAGGAATGAAGTCGGCGTTCGGTACGCGGACGCCCGAGGTCGTGCCGTTCCATGTGAAGACGACGTCGCGGTCGAAATCGACTTCGGCAAGGTTCGGAAGCAGGCCGTAATCGGCATTGAACTTGCGGACATCGGCAAGCTTCAGCTGCTTCACTACATCGGTGACCCAGCCGGCACCGAAGCTTTCCCAGGAGAGCATGTCGACGCCACGTTCGCCAAGCAGCGACCACATGGCCATTTCGACGGCGCCCGTGTCGGATGCCGGAACGATGCCGATGCGGTAGTCAGCGGGAACGTTGAGAATTTCGCGGGTAAGGTCGATGGCCAGCTTCAGCTTTTCCTTGCCAACCTTTGCGCGGTGCGAACGACCGAGCGGGGCATCGGAAAGCGCGTCGAGCGACCAACCGGGGCGCTTCGAGCAAGGGCCAGAAGAAAAGTGAGCGTTCGCCGGACGCGCGGCGGGGGCGACGATATCAACCATATAGATACCCTTCCAGGTAATTAGCCTCTCGTTGGGGAGAGGTGTCCCGCCGTCGGAACTACTCCTGTCGCCCATGTCAGTCAAGCGGATCTGCGTCGCTTGAGGAGAAATTTTTGTTCCGTCTGCGCCGCCGCAGCAGGGGGCAGAAACGCAAAAGGGCCGCCCGGAGGCAGCCCTGTGCTTGATCGCTGTATGGATCTTACTTGTAGACCGGGAGCTCTGCCGGCGGCTCGTAGGCAACAGGCGTTTCGCAGCCACCGAAGACGTAGCGGGCGCCAGCATGGACGCTGTGGCTGTGGAAGCCCTTGTCGTAGCCCGGGCCACTTCCGGTCGAGAAGCCAAACATGTCGCCGGCCGCAGTATGGCGGAAACGATAACCGACATCCGCCTTGACGTTGCAGGTCACGTCGATGGAGGCGCCGGCCATCAACTGATAGGCAAAGCGCCAACTCCCTTTGCCGTCATGCTCGATCGTGGGGTCACAATTCGACGAATTCGACGTTTCGCACGACGTGTTGCGGAGGTTGTCCCACTTGACGTAGGAGCCACCGATACCACCGCCGATATATGGGGTGAAATAGGCATAGGTGCCAAGATCAACATAGGCGTTGGCCATCAGGGTATAGGCCCGCATGGCCGTCAAGTCGCGAGAGGTGCAAGCGGTAGCGACGCCACAGCCCCCTACCGTCGACCCCTTGAAATCTGCATCGAACAGGTAGTCGAAGGTCAGGTCAGAGCGCAGATAGTTATTGATCTGGTAGCCGACGCCGCCGCCGAGCCAGAAACTATCCTTAATTGATGCCGTGGTGAAATTGGCATCGGTGGCGTTTCCACCTTGGAAAAATCTGGCGCCGCGAAGCTTGTTGAAGCTGTAGCCGAGATCGCCGCGCAGATACCAGCCGGAGGCTTCCGAAACAGCAACTTCGGGAGCATCGACGTAAACAGGCTGCGGTTCAGGCTGATAGACATCGGCGGCATAGGCGGCCGAGCTGGCGAGCAGGGCAGCCGTTGCCACGGCAAGAATGGTTTTCGTCATGACAGGATACTCCAAATCCCAGCGTTGTCGCGTCAGGCTGTCGCAGACCCAACATCCTGAATTGGGACAGATAATGGAGTGGAAAGGTTAAGTTCGGATTAACTACAGATCTTAACGTTAGGCATTATCTATTTGCTTACCTTGATACTTGCATCGAGACGTCGGGGCTAAAACAAAATGCGGCCCCGCAGGGCCGCACCGCAGTATCGCGCCTGTGTATCCGCGAAGTTCTCAGGCAGCGTGGCGCGCCGTGGCGGGGCGCTCACCCCCGAGGTTGAACAGACCGAGCCGCTGGTCCATTTCGGCCGCCTCGCCCGCAAGACGATGGATGGCGGCAGTCGTCTCCTCGACCATAGCGGCATTCTGTTGTGTCATCGCATCCAGCTGGTTCACCGAAGTGTTGATGTCGACGAGCGTATGCGCCTCTTCACGGGTGGATTCCATGATCTCGGCGATATGACTGTTGATCGACAGCACATGCGAGCCGATGCCATCGAGCGCATTGCCGGCCTTTTCGACAAGTTTCACGCCGTGATCGACCTCTCCCCGCGATTTGGAGAGCAGACTTGCAATCTCCTTGGCCGCATTCGACGACCGCTGGGCGAGCTCGCGAACCTCCTGCGCGACAACCGCGAAGCCCTTGCCGCTTTCGCCCGCTCGCGCCGCCTCGACACCGGCGTTCAGCGCAAGCAGATTGGTCTGGAAAGCGATTTCGTCGATCACGGAAACGATCTTGTTGATCTCCATTGATGATCCCTGGATTGCCTCCATGGCAGCGATTGTATCGCGCATGATGTGGCCGGACATTGCGGTATCGTCCCGCGCGGCCCGTGCGATCCGTTCCGCCTCCTCGGCCCGTGCGATCTGCACCTTCACCGCACCGGTGATCTCCTGGATTGCGGTGGCAGCCTGCGAGATCGCAGCGGCCTGCCGCTCGGTCCGCTCGGCGAGTTGGTCGGCACCCGCCCGCATCTCCTCGGAGCCTTCGCGGACGGCGACCGAGTTGCCGCCAATGCCGCCAAGCGTGGCGCTCAGTGTCTCGATAGCCTTGTTGAAGTTGGTACGCAGCGCCTCGAGATCGGCCGGGAAGCGGCTTTCAATCCGGAAGGCGAGATCGCCCGCGGCGAGCCTGTCTAGGCCCTGGTCGAGAGTTTCGACCACGTCCTGGAGGGTTCGAGCTTCGCTGTCGCGCTCTTCCATCCGCAGGCGGCGCTCTTCTTCGGCGCGCGCTCGTTCTTCCCGGCGCTCCGCAGATTGCCGCTGCTGCTCGATCAGCGCCAGACGGAAGCGTTCGAGCGCCCGCGCCATGCTACCGATCTCGTCGCGCCGCTCCTGGTTCTGAACAGGATGGTCGATTTCGCCGTCGGCCACGGCACCGGTAAAAGCGACCAGCCGCTCGAGCGGTGCAAACAGGCGGCGAGTAAAGACCCAGGTCGCAGCGGCCAGAACGCCAAGCGCGATCAGGCCGGTCACGAACAGGATCGTTGCGATGCGGATCGAGCCGGCTTCGAGCTCCACCGTGGTCAGACTTTCCGTCACTACGAAGCTCTGGTCCCCGAAGCCGGTACGCCGGCCATAGACCATGGCGGCACCTTCGGGACGCTCGCCAGACTGTACGGAAACGCCATCGCCCGACATGGTGAAATCTGCCCGGACATCGATGAGCCTGCCGGAGGCGTCAAGCGCGATCCCGGTGCCCTCGCCTGAAAGAATGGCGGCCTTCTGGCTGCTGCCGGCGACAATGCCCTTGGAGAGGAGGTTCTCGAAGACATCGGCCTTCACCTGGAACATCAGGCTGCCCTTGTAACCACCAAGCTTAACGAAGGGCACGGCGAAATAAATGTCCGGGGCAGCCGGATCTGCCCCCACCGACAGGCCGGAGAAGTTGATGCCGACGACATCATCGACCGCTGTCGCTGCTGCCTGCACCGACTGCTGGAAGACACGCCCAAGGTTCGTGGCAGCCCAGCTCCCCTCCGCAAGATTTTCCCCGAATGCAGCACCCTTCTTGAAGGAGTAGATCACATTGCCGTTCTGGTCGGCGATCAGCATGTCGCTGAAGCTCGTGCCTTCGAGATATTCGGCAATCTGGGCCTGTGTGGTCTCATGGGTGGAATAATAGAAGCCGCTCGGCCCTTCGGGCTTCAGCAGCTTCTCGCGTTCCCCGGGCGGATTGGGATTTTCCGCAACGAAGACCCGCTGCAGCTCCGCTTTCGCATCGCCTGTGCTCTTGCTGATGGTGTTCCAACCGCTCTTCAGCCCGGTCATCGACTGCTGCAGCGTCTCGATCTTGGCGATGGAGGCTGCCTGGTTTTCGAGCGCCTGGAGCTTCTCCGTCAGCATGTCGCCTCGGAAGGTCAACATGCTCGACATCGCCTTCTCGGTCTGCTCGCCGAATAGGGTGCTGGAGATGCGATAAGCGAAGATATTCAGAAGCGCGACGGTGATGAAAGTCAAAACGAGAAAGACGGCAATGACTTTGAACGAAAGCGAGTGGATGCGAGCTGTCATGTTCATTGTTCCCCTGGGCAGTCCAGGCAAGAACCTTGTGCCCACAGATTCATGGCCTGCCGTTTCAAATCGGCAGGCTCCCCTTTATCCGGGAACAATCACCCTCAGCGCTTAATCGCGGGTAAAGATATCAGGCTAATCCCTGTAATCCAGGGGGTTACGCTGTCTGCTTGATGCCCTGCCGGAGACCCGCGAACAGTTCAACGGAGCGTAGGCGGGCGTCAAGATCGTGCACCGGCATCGAGACGATCACCTCGTCAGGACGAACCTCTGCGATGAAGCGCTCCAGTTTGTCCGATGCCGTCTCCCGGGACCCGACGATCGCATAGCGCAAGGTATGCTCGACGCCGATACGCTCGATCTCGGTCCAGAAGCCCTCCATGGTATCGACGGGACGCGGAAAAGCCCGGCGGATGTTGCGCCGCAGATTGACGAACTGCTGCTGCGCCGAGGTGAAGAGGTGCGACGCCTCAGCATCCGTTTCGGCGATGGCTGCCATGACCCCGACCATAACGTACGGCTTCTGCAGGCCCGCCGAGGGCTGGAAGCGTTCACGATAGATCTCGACGGCCTCGAGGAGCTGATCCGGCGCAAAATGCGAGGCGAACGCATAAGGCAGGCCGAGGGCCGCTGCGAGATGCGCGCTGTAGAGACTGGAACCGAGGAGCCAGATCGGCACATGGCTGTTCATGCCGGGCACGGCAATCAAGCCGCTCTCTTCATCCGGACTACCGAGCAGCCGCTGCAATTCGATGATGTCATGGGGGAAGCTTTCAGCGCCGGCTTCCATGTTGCGGCGAAGGGCGCGCGCCGTGCGCATGTCGGTGCCCGGAGCTCGACCGAGACCGAGTTCGACGCGCCCGGGATAGAGCGCCTCCAGCGTTCCGAACTGTTCAGCGATCACCAGCGGCGAGTGATTAGGCAGCATGATTCCGCCCGATCCAACACGGATCGTCTCCGTGCCGGCAGCGACATGCGAAATGACGATCGCAGTGGCGGCGCTGGCAATGCCGGGCATGCCATGATGTTCGGCCAGCCAGAAGCGGCGATATCCGTTTTTCTCGGCCACCTGGGCAAGCCGACGCGACGCATCCAGCGCTTCGCGTACAGTGTGCCCTTCGGCAATCGGGGAGAGGTCGAGAATGGAAAACGGTATCATGTCGGCGGCCTTCGATCTGTGAGACCTTTCATGTAGGGAGGGCCGAACAGACGCCCAAGAGGTGACGATAATAAAATATAATCACTTCGTTTGTTTTTGTTTTGTTCACATTTCAGTGGCACTTCTGCCTCGACCTGCACTAGGATTTGCCATGACTTCAACGATTCGCATCATCGGCATCGATCCGGGCCTTCGCCGCTGTGGCTGGGGCGTGATCGAGACACTGGGCAACTCGCTGCGTTTCGTCGCTTCGGGTACGGTCACCTCCGATGGAGACATGGATCTCGCATCTCGCCTCTGCCAATTGCATGACGGCCTGGCTGAAGTGGTTCATGCCCACAAACCCGACGAAGCGGCCGTCGAACAGACCTTCGTCAACAAGGATGCGGTCGCCACCCTGAAGCTCGGCCAGGCCCGTGGCATCGCCATGCTGGTGCCTGCCCGCGCCGGTCTGCGTGTTTCCGAATACGCCCCGAATGCGGTGAAGAAAGCCGTCATCGGCGTCGGCCATGGCGACAAGAAACAGATCCACATGATGCTGAAGATCCTGATGCCGAAGGCTGAGTTCAAGGGCAACGACGCAGCCGATGCCCTCGCCATAGCCATCTGCCACGCCCACAACAGAGGCGGCGAACGCATGCGCCAGCTGCTCGCCTCCGCCTGATTTGTTCTTGACTTGTTCCAAGTCTGCGCTTAAGTAATACCCAAGAGGTATTACCATGCGTGTTACGGAAAAAGGCCAGGTCACCATTCCCAAGGAAATACGCGATCGGCTCGACATCAAGCCGGGGTCGGATGTCGACTTCGTCGTCGCGGACACAGGTGTCATGCTGGTCAAGACCGGCGATGCAACGGATGCATTCAAGGACTTCGATGCCTGGGCACGGAGCGTCCAAGGGACCTTCGACACCGATGGAATGACAACAGACGAATATGTCGATTGGCTTCGGGGACCGCGTGATGACCTCGACCATCATTGACACGAATGCGCTGATCGACGTGCTCGGACCAGTAAGCGAAACGCGCGCCTGGTCGCTTGATGCAATGAAACGCTGCTTCCATGAAGGGCCGCTTGTGATCAATCCAGTGATTTGGTCCGAACTAGCAGCCTCGCCCTTGAGCGAGCAGCAGCTGAGCCTGGCCCTTGATTGGCTCGATCTGAAGAAGGAACCGCTATCCTACGAAGTGGCGTTTCGCGCGGGCAAGGCTCATCTACTGTATCGAAGGAATGGGGGGCAGCGCGAACGCACACTGCCGGACTTCTTCATCGGCGCGCACGCCGCCGTCCGGTCCCACCGGCTACTGACACGGGATGCTGCGCGCTACCGCAGCTACTTCCCCGACCTCGACATCATCTCCCCCGAAACCCATCCCCTGTAACGCCACGGACCCATCCATGATCGGTAAACTCAAAGGCACCATCGACGAAATCGGCGACGATTACGTCCTCGTCGATGTCCACGGCGTCTGCTACGTCGCGCATTGCTCGGCCCGCACCCTGTCGCGGATCGGCTCTGCTGGTGAAGCGGTCGTGCTGTTCATCGAGACCTATGTGCGCGAGGACCAGCTGAAGCTCTTCGGCTTCATGAGCGCCCTGGAACGGGAGTGGTTCAATCTGCTGCAAAGCGTCCAGGGCGTCGGCGCCAAGGTGGCGCTCGCCGTGCTCTCCACCCTCACCCCGTCGGAACTGGCGAATGCGATCGCTCTGCAGGACAAGGCCGCCATCTCCCGCGCACCCGGCGTTGGGCCAAAGGTCGCGCTGCGCCTTGTGACCGAACTGAAGAACAAGGCGCCCGCTTTCGCCGGCGAGGCCGCCGCCAACATCGGCCTCAAGCAGGAACTCGGCGAAGGTGTCGCCTCCGCACCGGTCGCCGACGCGGTCTCAGCCCTCACCAATCTCGGCTACTCCCGCGACCAGGCTGCCAATGCCGTCGCCGCAGCGCTGAAGAACGGCGGCGAAGGGGCCGACAGCCCCAAATTGATCCGACTGGGGCTCAAGGAGCTGTCGCGGTGAAGCGTCGTCCGAATTTGTCTCATTCCGACATTCCTGATACATTCGGAAAAATGTTAGAAAGTCGGAGATCATGATGAAAGTGTGGGAAGTCACCATGTCTTCCAAGGGTCAGATCACCATTCCCAAAGAAATGCGTGAGTTGCTCAATCTGAGCCCAGGCGACCAGATGGTCTACAGCGTTGTCGACGGAGAAATCGTCATCACGCCCAAGAACATCGATATGAAGGATCTGGCAGGTTTTCTGGGGACCCCGCCCAACGGGCGCGCGACATTGGAAGAGATTGACGACGCGGTCACCCGGACGGCGGGCGCAAATGCTCTGCTCACTGGAGGCGACGATCCCTCGGACATCGCGGCATGACCCTGGTCGGCCTCGATACCAACATCGTTATTCGGCTTTTGACCAATGACGATCCTGACCAACGACGACTTGCCCTGCGTTTCGCCGAAGGGCTCGGAAAGGACTATCTCGCCTTCCTCCCATTGATCTGCGTATTGGAACTGGACTGGGCACTGCGCTCGCGACTCGGCTATTCGAGACGGGACGCATCAGCGGCCATCGCCAAGCTCCTGCAGGTTCGCGGACTGACGGTTGAAAGTCACGATCTGGTCGTCAAGGCACTGCGACACGTCGAACAGAAAAACGCCGACTTTGCCGATGCCTTGATTGCAGCCCGATCTCTTCAAGAAGGCTGCGCCTCCGTAAAGACCTTCGACAAACGCGCCGCCTCCCGCGTGCCCGGCATGGAACTTCTCGCATGATGACCAACAACCCGATCCTGACGCCGGAAAAGCGTGGTGAAGACCTCGATGCCGCGCTCCGCCCGCAAACGCTCGACGATTTCACCGGTCAGGCCGAGGCGCGCGCCAATCTGAAGATCTTCATCGAAGCTGCCAAGAACCGTGGCGAGGCGCTGGATCACGTGCTCTTCGTTGGCCCGCCCGGCCTCGGCAAGACGACGCTTGCCCAGATCATGGCCAAGGAGCTCGGCGTCAATTTCCGCTCGACCTCAGGCCCAGTGATTGCGAAGGCGGGTGACCTCGCGGCCCTTCTCACAAATCTTGAAGAGCGCGACGTGCTTTTCATCGACGAGATCCATCGCCTGAGCCCCGCTGTTGAGGAAATCCTCTATCCGGCCATGGAAGACTTCCAGCTCGACCTGATCATCGGCGAAGGCCCGGCGGCCCGTTCGGTGAAGATCGACCTGTCGAAATTCACCCTGGTTGCTGCCACCACCCGCCTGGGGCTTCTGACCACCCCGCTGCGCGACCGTTTCGGCATTCCGGTCCGGCTGAATTTCTACACCGTCGAGGAACTGGAATTGATCGTCCGTCGTGGCGCGCGCCTCCTCAACCTGCCAATGACCGAAGACGGCGCCCGCGAAGTCGCCCGTCGTGCGCGCGGCACACCACGTATCGCCGGCCGCCTGCTGCGCCGTGTGCGCGACTTCGCTGAAGTCGCGCGCGCGGAGGCCGTCACTCGCCAGATCGCCGACGAGGCGCTTACACGGCTCAACGTCGACAACATGGGCCTCGACCAGCTCGATATGCGATATCTCTCGATGATCGCCGTCAACTTCGGCGGCGGCCCGGTCGGCATCGAAACCATCGCCGCAGGCCTGTCCGAACCACGCGACGCGATCGAGGACATCATCGAGCCTTACATGATCCAGCAGGGCTTCATCCAGCGCACCCCGCGCGGTCGCGTGCTTACGGCCACCGCCTGGAAGCACCTCGGCATGACCCCGCCCAAGGATCTCGAGGCCGCACAATTCCGGCTGACGCTTGAGGATGACTGATCCCGTGTCCAAACGCACCCTGATCACCATCAAGGACGGCAAGCGGCGCTTCAACCATCGCATTGCGGGCCTTGCCTTTCGCGACGGCCACGTTCTTGTGCACCGCGCGACCCACGAGACCTTCTGGACCTTCCCGGGCGGTCGGGCCGAGATCGGAGAGACCTCGGCCGAGACGCTGGTGCGTGAAATGCAGGAGGAGCTGGGTATGGCCGCAGAGGTCCGCGAACTGCTCTGGATCGTCGAGAACTTCTTCGACTATGAAGGCAAGGCGTGGCACGAACTCGGGCTTTACTATCGGATGGAGATCCCGGAGCACTTCCCCTTCCATGCGACGGATATCATCCACCGCAACGAAGACGGCAAGAACAGCCTCGAATTCAAATGGGTGCCGGCAACACGGGATGCGCTGGTCGCGCTGGATATCCCGCCCTACTTCATCGCCGATGAAATCGAATCCTTGCCGACCTCTCCCAAGCATATCGTCTGGCATGATGGCGATCTCGACGAGAACCAAGGCTGAGACTGGCTTCGGTCCATGGCTTCTGCTAGGTGCCGCCTGAGATCAGCGAGGACAGGGCGTGGTAGAGAAAAGATCCATTTCGATTTGTGGCGAAATCATCGACGGCGTGCACCTCCTCATGCAGCGAGTTCTACTACGAAGACACCGATTTTTCCGGTGCCGTCTATCATGCCCGTTACCTGCACTTCATGGAGCGCGCCCGCACCGACTATCTGCGCTGTCTCGGCGTCGAGCAATCGACCCTTTTCGATACATCCGACGAAGGCCTCGCCTTCATGGTTCATCGGATGGAAATCGACTTCAAGGCCCCTGCCCGCATGGATGACGTCGTCACCGTCATCACGCGGACGGAAAAGGCCGGGGGCGCCAAGATGGTCTTGCAACAGGAGATCCGCCGCGCAGACCAATTGCTGATCGGAGCGAAGGTCGTGATCGCCGTGGTCAATCGCAATGGCCGTCCCAGACGCCTGCCCGACGACCTTGCCAGGCAGTTCCTCACCTGACTTCACAAAGCCCTGAGCGAGCGCTGCAGTAACCCCTTTTTAACCTTAATCGGGTCTTACTCGGAAGCTGGAAGTTTGTGCGATGCACGCCTTCCTTTGACCAAATTTTCATACCAGAAGCACTCTGGGAGCTAAGGCGGGAAAAGGGTTTCGGCGGCTGCGACCGCACACATTTTCCACCAGTAAAGCTCATGTCACCGCCCGGTCCAACCCACCGGGCGTTTGGATTTCGGGGAATTGAAGGCGATGGAACAAGTTGGAATGGCTGCAGCAGCGCATGACGTGAGCCTTTGGGGCCTCTTCATGCAGGCAGGCCTGATCGTCAAGCTGGTCATGATCGGCTTGGTGGCAGCCTCCGTATGGACCTGGGCCATCGTCATCGACAAGTATGTGAGCTATGCCCGCGCCCGGCGGCAGTTCGACCAGTTCGAACAGGTGTTCTGGTCTGGGCAGTCGCTGGAAGAGCTCTATCGTACGCTCGCCGAGCGCAGCAATACCGGCCTTGCCGCGATCTTCGTCGCCGCGATGCGCGAATGGAAGAAGAGCTTCGAGCGCGGCGCACGTTCGCCGATAGGCCTGCAGATGCGCATCGACCGCGCCATGGATGTCACCATGGCACGCGAATCCGAAGCGCTCGAATCGCGGCTCTCGTCGCTCGCCACCATCGGCTCCGCCGGCCCCTTCATCGGTCTTTTCGGCACCGTCATCGGCATCATGACCTCCTTCCAGGCAATTGCCGGCTCGAACAATGCGAGCCTTGCAGTCGTCGCCCCCGGTATCGCTGAAGCACTGCTTGCAACCGCCATCGGTCTGATCGCCGCCATCCCGGCCGTCATTGCCTACAACAAGTTCTCAGGTGAAGCCGGCAAGCTCGCGGCCCGTATGGAAGGCTTTGCAGACGAATTCTCGGCCATCCTGTCGCGCCAGATCGACGAGAAGCTGCAGCCGCGCCAGGCGGCACAGTAAGATCCGGAAGGCAGGAGACGCATTATGGGTATGTCGGTTGGATCAGGGAGCAAGGGTGGCGGACGCCGCGGACGTCGCGGCGGTGGCAAGAAGGCCCTCGTCAGCGAAATCAACGTCACGCCCTTCGTCGACGTCGTCCTGGTGCTTTTGATCATCTTCATGGTCGCAGCACCGATGATGACCGTTGGCGTGCCGATCGACCTGCCGCAGACCCAGGCCCAGGCGATGAGCAGCGAAAATCAGCCGATCACCGTCTCGGTCAATCCGGAAGGCGAGATCTATCTGCAGGAAACGGCGATCCCGATTGAGGAAGTCGTCCCGAAACTGCAGGCGATCGCCACCACCGGCTACAATGAACGCATTTTCGTGCGCGCCGACACCGCCGCCACCTACGGTATCGTCATGCAGGTCATGGCGCGGATTTCGGCCGCAGGTTTCACCAATATTGGTCTTGTGACCCTGCAGGAACAGCAGAACTGATCGGACGGACATGAAGGGCAGCCTCTTCACATCCTCGCTTCTGCACACTCTGGCGCTCTCGGCAGCGCTGGTGAGCCTCGGCTCGCCTGAAAAACTCGAATTCGCTCCGATGGAAACGCTCCCGGTCGACATCGTTCCGATCGAGGAGTTCACCCAGATCCAGAAGGGTTCGACGGACGCGCCACTGGCGGAGAAATCCGCGCCCGTGCCGACCCAGAAGCCGGCGATTGCCGAGCCGGCCGAGAATATCGGCGACAACGACGTCGACCTCAAATCACCACCGACGCCTTCCAAGCGTCCTGTCGAACAGGAAGTCGCGGCCGCGCCGAAGAAGGTCGAGACACCGGCGCCGACGCCTGATCCAAAGGCGAACGAGGTGAAGGAAGTGGTCAAGGAAGACACGGCGCCGCCGCCGGAGCCCGAACCACAGCCCACGGAGCCTCAGCCGGTCGAACAGGCAGTAGCCGAAGAGATCCCCCTGCCCGAGCAGGCGCCGATCCCGGCTGCCCGCCCGAAGCCCGAGATCGCCAAGCCGGCGGAAAAGAAGCCAGAACCGAAGCCTGATGCCAAGAAGGACACCAAGGCGCAGGAAACGGCGAAATCCAAGCCGCAGATGGAAAGCGACTTCAACGCCGACGAGGTGGCAGCCCTTCTTAACAAGACGGATGCGGCTGGCGGTGGCGCGAAGCGTTCGACCGATCAGGAAGCACTCGGCGGTCGCACCGATACCGGCGGCTCGAAACTGAGCCAGAGCGAACTGGACGCGCTGCGTGGCGTCATCCAGGACAACTGGCTGATCACGCCAGGTATGGCGGATGCCGCTGACGTGCGCGTCCGCGTCACCTTCCGCCTCGACCAGAATGGCGCCCTGATCGGCGAACCAGAGGCGACGGCCACCGGCGGTTCGCCCTCGGCCCAGCAGGTCCTCATGAGCGGCGCCGTGCGCGCCGTGCGCAAGTCCGCCCCCTTCACCAATCTGCCCCCGGACAAATACGACGCTTGGTCTGAAGTTGTCGTCAATTTCGACCCCAGCGAACTGATGTAAGAGCTGAAAGGCTTGGTAAGCATGAAAACTCTCCTCCTCCGAATTATGCTGGTCTGTGCCGGCATGGCAGCTGCCTTCGTGGCGCCTGCAAATGCAGCCGTTGAAATCAACATCAACCGCGGCAACGTCCAGCCGCTGCCGATCGCCATCACCGACTTCATCTCGGCAGACGGCATCGGCGCGCAGATCTCTGCGGTCGTGGAAGCCGACTTGAAGCGCTCGGGCCTCTTCGCCCCGGTCAACCGTGCCGCTTTCATCGAGCAGATCCAGAACCCCGACCAGGCCCCGCGCTTTCCCGACTGGACGGCCCTGAAGGCAGAGGCCCTGGTTGTCGGCCGCATCGTGCGTGAACCCGATGGCCGCCTGCGCGCCGAGTTCCGCCTCTGGGACACCTTCGGTGGCCAGCAGATGACCGGCCAGCAGTTCTTCACCGATCCGAAGAACTGGCGCCGCGTCGCCCACATGATCGCCGACGCCATCTACGAGCGCATCACCGGTGAAAAGGGCTATTTCGACACCCGTATCGTTTTCGTCTCAGAGAGCGGTCCTAAGACGGACCGCAAGCGCCAGCTGGCCATCATGGACCAGGACGGCGAGAACATCCGCATGCTGACCAACAGCAACGACATCGTCCTGACGCCGCGCTTCTCGCCGAGCCGCCAGGAAATCACCTATATGTCGTTCGAAGGCCAGCAGCCACGCGTCTATCTCCTGCAGCTGGAAACCGGCGCCCGCGAAGTGGTCGGCAATTTCCCCGGCATGACCTTTGCGCCGCGCTTCTCTCCCGATGGCCAGCGGGTCATCATGAGCCTTCAGCAGGACGGCAACGCCAACATCTACACGATGGACCTGCGTTCGCGCACCACGACACGTCTGACGAACACGGCCGCGATCGACACATCGCCGTCCTACTCGCCCGACGGCAGCCAGATCGTCTTCGAAAGCGACCGTGGCGGCCGCCAGCAGCTCTATGTCATGGGTGCCGACGGCTCCGGCCAGCGCCGAATCTCCTTCGGCGACGGTTCCTACTCGACACCGGTATGGTCACCCCGCGGCGATCTGATCGCCTTCACCAAGCAGTCGGGCGGCAAGTTTTCGATCGGCGTCATGAAGACCGACGGCTCCGGCGAGCGTATCCTGACCACGGGCTTCCACAACGAAGGCCCTACCTGGGCACCAAACGGCCGCGTGCTGATGTTCTTCCGCCAGAACGCTGGTGCAGGTGGTCCGCAGCTCTACTCGATCGACCTCACGGGCTACAACGAGCAGCTGGTGAAGACGCCATCCTTCGCCTCTGACCCGGCCTGGTCGCCGCTGATGGAATAGTGACTGGAAAGAGGCGCATTTGCGCCTCTTTCTCGCCTTAAAGGCCCTGCAATTGCGCTATTTCTGACGAGAATTGACGCTTCGTTAACCATGATTGTTGGAAGCCGGTTAACCGCGATTGGTTATGCTCCGGCAACCCTAACAGAGAATTCAAGGAGACCGGCGATGAGCCGCATTCATTCCCCGGCCAAGAGCCGCCTGCAGAAGATGGCAACCAACCCGGCCATGGTCGCATTTGCCGTGGCCCTCGCGCTTGCCGGCTGCGCCAACAGGAAGAATCTGCCGAACAGCGCCGGTGAACTCGGCCTCGGCGCCGGTGGCGCTGGTGCCGCAACCCCGGGCTCTGCCCAGGACTTTACCGTCAACGTCGGCGACCGCATCTTCTTCGATACCGACTCGACCGCCATCCGCGCCGATGCCGCCCAGACGCTTGATCGTCAGGCACAGTGGCTGCAGCGTTATCCGAACTACGCGATCACGATCGAAGGCCATGCCGACGAACGCGGCACGCGCGAATACAACCTTGCACTCGGTGCCCGCCGTGCAGCAGCGACCCGCGACTACCTTGCACAGCGTGGCGTTCCGGCTCAGCGCCTGAAGACCATTTCCTACGGCAAGGAACGTCCGGTCGCCGTTTGCGACGACATTTCCTGCTGGTCGCAGAATCGCCGCGCTGTCACCGTTCTGGGTGGCGCCGGCATGTGATCCGGTTCACACCCTCATCACCAGAGCTTGAAGGCGGCCCTTGGGCCGCCTTTTACATTTCTCCATACTTTGGCCGAACTTGGTTGCTTTTTGCAGGCAATTGGGAAAACTCCTGTCGGCGCTGGTTCGGCGCAATTCGTCGCGAAAACAGGAAGAAGGAACATGAACAAACTTGTGATGGCCGCTCTGCTTGCGACGGCCTCGCTGACGGGACTGAGCGGGACTGCAAACGCATTTCAGCTGTTTCCGAATGTCCAGCTCGGCCAGAAAGCGGCGCCCGGGCATACGCCAAGGGCCGAAGTCCAGTTCGCTCAGGCGACGGATCCGACCTTGCGGGTGCAACAGCTTGAGGAAGAGATCCGCGCCCTGAACGGCCGCATAGAGGAAATGAGCTTCCAGCTTCTGCAGATGCAGGAAGCCATCCGCAAACAGCAGGAAGACAATGAATTCCGCTTCCTGGATCTCGAGAAGAAAAGCGGCTCGCTGACACGCCCTGCAGACGGCGGCGGACAGCAGGACTCTGTTGCTGAAATCATCACCGAAACTCCGGACGTCGGCGCAACCGCCGACGCTTCCGGTCTCGGTCAGTCGCCGGGCATGGCGCCCGGAGAACAGACCCTGGGCTCCATCGCGCTCGATGAAAACGGCATGCCGGTCACGGCTACGCTGAACCAGGATGCATTGAACAACAGCTCGACCGCCCTGCCAGGCGTCGACACCGGCGTCACGGCGCCCTCGGCGACGCCGCAATCCGCGCCGCAACAGACCGCTTCGCTCAACTCCGAGAGCGACGTCTACCAGATCGCCTATGCCCATGTGCTGTCAGGCGATTATTCGCTGGCCGAGAGCGAGTTCCGCGATTTCATCGCGGCCTATCCGAGCAGTGCCAAAATCGCTGATGCGAATTTCTGGCTCGGTGAAGCGCTCTATTCACAGGGCAACTACAACGAGGCGGCCAAAACCTTCCTCAACGCCCATCAGACATACAACACCTCCCCGAAGGCACCTGAGATGCTGCTGAAGCTCGGCATGTCGCTGGCCGCCCTCGACAATAACGAGACCGCCTGCGCCACCTTGCGCGAAGTCTCCAAGCGTTACCCCAAGGCTTCCCGCGCCGTCGTCTCCAAGGTTGCGAGCGAGCAGAAGCGCCTCGGCTGCTGATGAGCGCCCCGCGCGCGGCAGGATCTTCACTGCCCGAACTTAAACCCGAAGCTGCCATTCAAGATTTCCTCGTCTCGCTCAACCATCCCATGCGCCTTCTCGTTGCCGTATCCGGTGGCAGCAATTCGCTCGGGCTTCTCTTGTCCCTGAAGCGCGCAATCGACGGACAACCATATCCACCCCGCCATTCTCTTTTCGCCGCAACGATCGATCACGGCTTGAGGCCTGAAGCGGCCGACGAGGCGGAACAGGTCGCGGCACTCTGCCGACAACTCGGCATCCCGCACCGGATCCAGCGCTGGACCGAAGAAAAGCCCACGACCGGCCTTTCCGCTGCCGCGCGTCAGGCGCGCTATCGTTTGCTGGCATATGCCGCAGACCTTCTGAAGGCTGATGCGATCGTCACCGGTCACACGCTGGACGATCAGATCGAGACCGTGACAATGCGCTCGGATCGCTCGCCAGACGCGGTCCTCGGTCTTTCCGGCATGGCGCCAGCCACACTATACGCCGGCCGCCTCTGGATCCTCCGCCCGTTTTTGCGCACCCGCCGCGCAGCGATCCGCAGCTGCCTTATGGCCGATGGCCGGACGTGGATCGACGACCCGAGCAATGACGATCCACACTACGAACGCGTCCGGACACGGCGTGCGGCCCGGACGGTCGATGCAGCCACGATCGACGCCGCCGCCCGACAGAGAAGATCCCTTGCGGCACAAGCGGCAGACTGGTTGAGACGAGACGCGACTGCCGGACCCGGAATGCTGGTGAGCGTATCGTTGGATGTCTCCGGACTTTTGGAGAAGAAAGTTCGCGATCACGCCCTCGGTGCGTTGGTCGCCGTGCTTGGCGGCAAGCCGCATCGTCCCGGTGCCGACAGTCTCGCGCGGTTGAGCTTCAACCTGGATAAAGGCACCGATTTTCGCCTGACCCTGTCGGGTACCCTGGTCATTCGACGGCGCGATCGACTCTATCTGCTGCGTGAAAGGCGCGGTCTTTTGCCGCTGTCACTTTTGCCAGGGGCAATCGGCGTCTGGGACGGCCGCTACACAATCGTGAATTCGAGCGAGAGCGAGATCACTGTTACGTGCGGTCCGGCGCCCTTAATCGACGCCGACTTACCCGGTTCAATCCGCTCTGCCCTGCAGGAAAACGCACCACAAATCATTGAAAACAAAGAAGCTCGACACCCTGACGGCGCTGCCGTGACGGTAACCCCGCGCCTCTCGCTCTATGGCGACTTCATGCCCTGTTTCGATCAGCCACTGGCCGATACGATTGCCACGTTGATAGGCGCGCACCCGAGCCCCGCATGTCCGATTTAAGACTTATTGACGGAAAACGATCTGCGACGTCCCGTTTGCCTTGGCAAGGATGCGGCGCGATCCTATGTTAGAGAGTAATTCTGCGGGGCTTCGTCCCGCACCACAGGTTCGGGGAGTTCAATGAACCCAAATTTTCGCAATTTCGCGCTCTGGGCGATTATCGCACTGTTGCTGATCGCGCTCTTCAGCATGTTCCAGACCTCACCGTCGCAGACGGCCTCGAGCGAGGTCCCCTACTCGCAGTTCCTCCGCGAGGTGGATGCCGGGCGCGTGCGTGAAGTGACGGTCACCGGCAACCGTGTTCTTGGCAAGTATGTCGAGTCTGGAACGGCGTTCCAGACCTACGCCCCAGTGGTCGACGACAACCTGTTGACCAAGCTGGAAGCCAAGAATGTGATGATCGTCGCCCGTCCGGAAACGGACGGGTCCTCGGGCTTCCTGAGCTATATCGGCACGCTTCTCCCCATGTTGCTGATCCTCGGCGTCTGGCTCTTCTTCATGCGCCAGATGCAGGGTGGCTCGCGTGGTGCCATGGGCTTTGGCAAGTCGAAGGCCAAGCTGCTCACCGAAGCACACGGCCGCGTCACCTTTGATGACGTTGCAGGCGTTGACGAAGCCAAGCAGGACCTGGAAGAAATCGTCGAATTCCTGCGTGACCCGCAGAAGTTCCAGCGTCTCGGCGGCAAGATTCCGCGCGGTGTGCTGCTCGTAGGCCCTCCGGGCACGGGTAAGACGCTGCTCGCCCGCTCCGTCGCCGGCGAAGCCAATGTGCCGTTCTTCACCATCTCCGGTTCGGACTTCGTTGAAATGTTCGTCGGTGTCGGTGCAAGCCGTGTCCGCGACATGTTCGAACAGGCCAAGAAGAATGCGCCCTGCATCATCTTCATCGACGAAATCGACGCCGTCGGTCGCCATCGTGGCGCCGGTCTCGGCGGCGGTAACGACGAACGCGAACAGACCCTCAACCAACTGCTGGTCGAAATGGACGGCTTCGAAGCCAATGAAGGCATTATTCTGATCGCCGCGACCAACCGTCCCGACGTTCTCGACCCCGCCCTTCTGCGTCCGGGCCGCTTCGACCGTCAGGTTGTCGTGCCGAATCCCGACATCGTCGGTCGTGAGCGCATTCTGAAGGTTCATGCCCGTAACGTGCCGCTGGCTCCGAATGTCGACCTCAAGGTTCTTGCCCGTGGTACGCCCGGCTTCTCCGGTGCCGACCTGATGAACCTCGTTAACGAAGCCGCCCTGATGGCCGCCCGCCGTAACAAGCGTGTCGTCACCATGCAGGAATTCGAAGACGCCAAGGACAAGATCATGATGGGCGCGGAACGCCGCTCCTCCGCCATGACCGAGGCCGAAAAGAAGTTGACCGCCTACCACGAAGCGGGCCATGCGATCACCGCACTGCAGGTGCCGGTCGCCGATCCGCTGCACAAGGCAACCATCATCCCGCGCGGTCGTGCGCTCGGCATGGTCATGCAGCTCCCCGAGGGCGACCGCTACTCGATGAGCTACAAGTGGATGGTCTCGCGCCTCGTCATCATGATGGGTGGCCGCGTGGCTGAGGAACTGACCTTCGGCAAGGAAAACATCACCTCGGGTGCCTCCTCCGACATCGAGCAGGCGACGAAGCTTGCCCGCGCCATGGTTACCCAGTGGGGCTTCTCGGATGTCCTCGGTCAGGTTGCCTATGGTGAAAACCAGCAGGAAGTCTTCCTCGGTCATTCGGTTTCGCAGTCGAAGAACGTCTCGGAATCGACCGCCCAGAAGATCGACACGGAAGTGCGCCGCCTGATCGACGAAGCCTACACCGAGGCCCGTCGCATCCTGACCGACCACCACGATGAATTCGTGGCGATCGCTGAAGGCCTGCTCGAATACGAAACGCTTTCGGGCGAAGAGATCAAGGCGCTGATCCGCGGCGAGAAGCCGTCCCGCGACAGCGGCGACGACAGCACACCGAGCCGTGGTTCCGCCGTTCCCTCGACCGGTCGCAAGGATGCGCCCAAGGGCGGCGAACCGGAAGGCGGACTGGAACCCCAGCCGCACTGATCCGACGCGACAGAGATCAAGCGAAAGGCCACCCTTCACGGGGTGGCCTTTTTTGTATGGAGCGTGCCAAGCCACAAAAAATCCGGTGGACGACAGGGCCTGCGGTAACGCCATGTAATGAGTTTTAGCGCTATTTTACGTGTTCTTCGTCGCGTTCTATGGCATGAGCAGCCAACCGCGGGCCCCTGCACGATCGCTTCCGGCTGATCACGTGCAGCGACCGCCAGCGAAATGGACTTGAAGGAACACTTGATGACACGTCGTTACTTCGGCACGGACGGTATTCGCGGCCTCTCCAACCGCTTCCCCATGACACCCGACCTCGCCATGCGCGTCGGCATTGCCGCCGGCACGATCTTCCGCCGCGGCGGGCACCGCCACCGGGTGGTGATTGGCAAGGACACACGCCTCTCCGGTTACATGCTGGAAAACGCCATGGTCGCGGGTTTCACGGCCGCCGGCCTCGATGCCTTCGTTCTCGGCCCGATCCCGACGCCCGCTGTCGCCATGCTGACGCGCTCGCTCCGCTGCGATCTCGGCGTGATGATCTCCGCCTCGCACAATCCCTTTGCCGACAACGGTATCAAGCTCTTCGGCCCTGACGGCTACAAGCTGTCGGACGAGTTGGAGCAGCAGATCGAGGAACTGCTCGAAGAAGGACCTCTATGGCCAGCTCGCAGCCCCCAACGATATCGGCCGTGCCAAGCGCATCGACGGTGTGCATGACCGCTATGTCGAATTCGCCAAGCGCACCCTGCCCCGCGACGTGACGCTGCACGGTCTGCGGGTCGCCATCGACTGTGCCAACGGCGCGGCCTACAAGGTGGCGCCGGCTGCCCTTTGGGAACTCGGCGCCGACGTGGTCACCATCGGCGACGAGCCGAACGGCACGAACATCAACCTGGAATGCGGCTCGACCCATCCGGACGCATTGCAGAAGAAGGTCCACGAGACCCGCGCCGACATCGGCATCGCACTCGATGGCGACGCCGACCGCGTCATCATCGTCGATGAAAACGGCACCGTCATCGACGGCGACCAGCTGATGGCGGTCGTTGCCGAAACCTGGGCGCAGGACGGGCTGCTGCGTGGCGGCGGCATCGTCGCGACCGTCATGTCGAACCTGGGCCTCGAGCGCTTCCTCGGCGACAAGGGTCTGACGCTTGCGCGCACCAAGGTCGGCGACCGCTACGTCGTCGAGCACATGCGCAGTCATGACTTCAACGTCGGCGGCGAACAATCCGGCCATATCGTTCTCGCCGACCACGGCACGACCGGTGACGGCCTCGTCGCCGCCCTGCAGATCCTGGCCGCCGTCAAGCGCACCGGCAAGACGGTCAGCGAACTTTGCCACCGCTTCGAGCCCGTGCCGCAGCTCCTGCGCAATGTGCGCTTCTCCGGCGGAAAGCCATTGGAAGACGCCGTCGTCAAGCAGGCGATTGCCGATGCTGAAGCAGAGCTCGCCAAGTCCGGCCGCCTCGTCATACGCCCCTCTGGCACCGAGCCGCTGATCCGCGTCATGGCTGAAGGCGACGACCGCGCTCAGGTCGAGCGCATCGTCAACGAACTCGTCGACGTCATCGGCAGCGTGCGCAGCGCTGCTGCCTGAAACGGCGCAGGGCGGTTGAATAGCAAAAGCCCGGCTGCGATGCAGCCGGGCTTTTTGTTTGCCTCGATCGATCTTGGAAATCAGGCGGAGAGCTTCGCCATGACTTCGTCGGAGATTTCGAAGTTCGAATAGACGTTCTGCACGTCATCATCGTCTTCGAGTGTGTCGATGAGCTTCATCAGCGAGGTCGCCTTTTCTTCATCAACTTCGATCGTGTTCTGCGGCTTCCAGATTGCTTTCACCGACTCCGCGCCACCGAGCACGGCTTCGAGGGCCTTGGACACTTCGTTCATGTCTTCGAAAGCGCAGTAGATCGTGTGGCCGTCTTCATCCGACACCACGTCTTCGGCACCGGCTTCGATCGCCGCTTCCATAACCTTGTCGGCATCGCCGACAGAGGCCTTGTAGGTAATCTCGCCGACATGGTCGAAGGAGAAGGACACCGAACCGGTTTCGCCGAGCGCACCACCGGCCTTGGAGAAGGTCGAGCGAACGACGGAGGCCGTGCGATTGCGGTTGTCGGTCAGCGTCTCGACGATGACGGCAACGCCGCCAGGACCGTAGCCTTCATAACGGATCGCGTCGTAGCTCTCGGCATCGGCTCCGGACGCCTTCTTGATGGCGCGCTCGATGTTGTCCTTCGGCATCGACTGTGCCTTGGCGTTCTGCACGGCGAGGCGAAGTGCGGCATTCATCGCAGGGTCGGGCAGACCGGTCTTTGCGGCAACGGTGATTTCGCGCGCGAGCTTGGAGAACATCTTCGAACGGATACCGTCCTGCTTGCCCTTGCGGTGCATGATGTTTTTGAACTGTGAATGGCCAGCCATGGCACCCCTGATCAGGTCTGTTTGTGGGAATGGCCGCCTTATAAGGGCGAAAGCGCGCTGTTTCAAGGCCGCGACGGCGGTTCAAAAAGCCGGAACAAGTGCCTGCCGAACTCGTTGCTCTGAGCACACACGACAAGGAGATAAAACATGGCAAGTTTCAGCGAAGCCCGCGAGAACCCCGTCGAACAGCTTTGGGATGAAATCGACAGCATCCATGCGGGCATGCTTGGCCTGATGGGCGGCAACATGCATATGCAGCCGATGGCGCCGAATGCGGATCGCAAGCGCAATAGCATCTGGTTCTTTTCCAAGACCGACAGCCATCTTGTGCAGGCCCTGCGCCCCGGCAGCCGCGCTCACTTCTGCGTCGTCGGCAAGGATCACGACTATCATGCCTGCCTGGCAGGCACGCTGGTAGAGAACAAGGATCCGGCAAAGATCGACGAATACTGGAACTCGGTCGTCGCCGCCTGGTATGAGGGTGGAAAGTCAGACCCGACGCTGACACTTCTGGAACTCAAGCTGGACGATGGCGAGATCTGGGCCTCGACAAACAGCTCGCTCAAGTTCGGCTGGGAAATCGCCAAGGCTAACATGAGCGACGAGAAGATGCCGGACGTCGGCGTACACCGAGAGGTCCGCTTCGCCTGAGCCGTGTAGGGGGTACTAAACTCCCTGTAAGACGAGGATCAGTGGCTTTTTCGGCAATGTCCGCATCGACACCGTGAAGCCGCGGTTCTCTGAAATCTGAGTATCGAAGCTGTCATCGAACATTGACAGGAAAGTCTCGATCGGCGGTCCACGACGATGCATGGGCAGGATCAATGCGGAGCGCAAACGCTTTACGATCCGGCTCATGCTGTCTGCCCCAAGCGTAAGCCCCCCATCCACCGGCACCATGACGATATCCAGTCGGCCGATCTCACCGTAGTGCGTGTCGGTCAGTTCGTGATGCAGATGCCCGAGATGACCGATGCACAGGCCCGCCACCTCGATGATGAAGATCGAGTTGCCATTCGGCTCCATGGTCCCGCCCCAACTCCTGATATCCGTTGGCACGTTTCGAACATAGGCATCGCCCACCACCAGCCGATGCTCGATCGGCTCGCCAGGCTGGGCTTCGTTCCAGCCGTGAAGAACAGCCCCAATCGCGGGATCCGGGTTGAGGGTATAGTGGCTCGAATGCGCCTTGTTCATCGTCACAACATCGGGCGTGCGCGACGTGCGCAGCCAGCCATTGAAATCGGTGGCAATCGAAATGCCGGCTGGCGTGTCGATCTGAAAGGTCGAATGACCGACAAATGTGATGACCACGTCTTCCTGCACCTGCGCCAGCGTCAATGCGGGAGCACCGGAGGGTGAGGGCGTGAAGTTGGCGTACTGAACCTTGGGAATTTTCTCGGCGATCAGCTGGCACTGGCTGACCTGCGGTCGCTGTGCCTCTTGCGCCAAGGCACCTCCGGTCAGAACCGAAAGCACCATCGTGGACAACACCAGTCTCAGCATCATGCCGCTCCCTGTATCCAGATCAGGATTAGCAGCATGAGGCAGCTTATCTTTGGGGTAAAGCGTGAGCGCAATCCGCGCTTGTCAATTTGCCGTTATCGCGGCCGCATAAATGATCATGGCAAGGAGATAGGCTTAATCAATCCTTAAGCGCTCCTGGTCAATGTTCGCACCCAGGCGGGGGCTACATCCCGCGACATACATCTGGAGAGGACAACCCCATGCCGGCGGCGCAAGCCCTATTCGACCACGACACCCAGACCACCGGCCATGCCCTACTGGATTGTATCGAAGCTGCTCTCAACGAAGACTTCAGCAAACTGCCGTCCGGCGCGGACGCATTGGATCGGGCCGTCGCGCGTCTGATCGCGCGTTGCCAGGAACGGTCGGGCGCCCAACTGAAGGACGTTGTCGAAATCTCCGTCAACGTCAATGAAACGGCCACCATGTCGGCCAATCTGCTCTACGATCTGAAGCAAGTCGACCACCGCACGCATGACATTGCCGCAGCGGCCGAAGAAATGGCGGCAACCGTGGATGAGATCGCACGTCATGGCGAAGAGATTTCCGGCGGCACCCGACGTGCTGGCGCCGCCTGTGACGAAGCTCGCCAGTCGGCCATGGAAACACGCACGACCATGGAGGGCATCAATCGGGCTCTCGGGGATGCGTCCGACCGGATTGCTTCGATCCATAGCTTGGGGTCGCGCATTTCGGAGATTGCTGCCAACATCAAGAAGATAGCCTCCCAGACCAACATGCTGGCGATCAACGCTGCGGTCGAAGCAGCACGCGCCGGCGAGGCCGGTCGCGGTTTTGCGGTCGTCGCCTCGGAAGTGAAGGCGCTTTCCGACCGCACGGCGAATGCAACGACCGAGATTTCCAAGATCGTCATGGACCTCGAACAGGGACTGACCTCAATGAACGAGGCGATGTCCGTTAGCCGAAGCTCCGCAGGTGCCGGCACGACGGCCCTCGACAAGCTTTCGACCCGGCTGGCCGAAGCCCTGCGCCAGGTCAACGAGAGTGCCGACAGCGCGGCCCAGATCGCAAGCGGTCTCGTCGAACAGAAGGCGGCCTCTTCGAGCGTGGCAAACGGGATTACGCATATCGCCACGAGCGCCGGCGACGCGACCCGTCAACTTGGCCGGGTCATGGACGCGGTCGCAAGCGCACAAGCCGGCCTCGACAGACGGCTGAAGGTTCTGGCCGAGGAGGACATCCCCGGCAAGGTGGTTCTGCTGGCGCAATCCGATCACGTGATCTGGAAACGGCGCCTGGCCAACATGATGGTGGGGCGCGACAGGCTCGATCCTCGGGAATTGGCCGACCACAAGAATTGCCGCCTCGGCAAATGGTACCTCGGCGCACGCACGACGCCACTCGGCCAGGACAGCGACTTCCTGTCACTCGATGAACCGCATTGCCGGGTGCACGAGCACGGACTGGAAGCCGTCCGCTGCTACAACGCTGGCGATATCGGCTCGGCGCTAAGGCAACTGCAATGCGTCGAGGTCGCGTCCAGCGAAGTCTTGCAGAAACTGGGACGACTGGAGCGCAAGACCTCCCGCAGGTGAGGGCGCCATCGGCGTCCTGCCACTCGATCCCGCCGTCAGGCCCAGAAGGGCGGGATCGTCTCGGCGAGCCGCGGCCCGATCCGGAGCGGCGCGATCTTTTCGGCAAGCCCCGTGCTGTCGGAGATCTCTACACCAACGCCACAGATCGTCGCAGGACCGCTCGCCGCCTCGAAGCGGCCCTTGGGCATCTTCGAGATGAAGCGGTTGAGCGGCTCCTCCTTCTCCATGCCGAGCGAGGAGTCGTAATCGCCGCACATGCCGGCATCCGACATATAGGCCGTGCCGCCGTTCAGGATCTGGTGGTCGGCGGTCGGCACATGGGTGTGCGTGCCGACGACGAAGCTCGCACGGCCATCGACGAAATGCCCGAAGCACTGCTTCTCACTGGTCGCTTCCGCATGGAAGTCGAAGACGATGACATCCGCCTGCTCCTTGAGCGGGCAGGCAGCCAGGATCGTCTCGGCGGACTTGAAGGGATCGTCGAGCTCGGGATGCATGAAGACGCGGCCCATGATGTTGGCGACGAGCACGCGCGCACCGTTGCGGGCATAGTAGAGACCGGAGCCTTTGCCGGGCGTGCCTGACGGATAATTGGCCGGCCGCAGGAATTGGTCGTGCCGCGTGCAGAACGAGACGGCTTCCTTCTGGTCCCAGACATGATTGCCGGTTGTGACCACATCGGCACCGGCATTGATCGTCTCGAGATAGATGTCCTCGGTGATGCCGAAGCCACCAGCGGCGTTCTCGCCGTTGACGATGACGAAATCGAGCTTCAGGTCGGAGATCAGGCCCGGCAACCGCTCCCATACAGCCGTACGTCCGGTCTTGCCCACCATGTCTCCGAGGAACAGAAGTCGCATTTTCGTCCAATCACTCCATGAAAGTTCTAAGGCCGCTCTCGGTCAGCACGGCTTCCAGCCGGACGTCATGGGCCTCGTAGGGCACTTCTGCCACCTCCTGACAGTCGAATGCAATCCCGATCAACCGCGGATGCCGGCCTTTTTCCCTGAGACGAGCGATCGCTCGGTCGTAATGTCCGGCACCATAGCCGATACGGTTACCTTGGGCATCGAAGGCTGAGAGCGGCACGAGCAGCAAATCGGGATCGAGAACGGCAGCCTCTGGATCTGGCCCGCGGGTACCGAAACCGGTTTCCACGAGTTCCGCACCGGCCACCAGCTCGCGAAAGACGATTGTCTCCTTATCGAGAACGACCGGCAGGCAGAGGCGCGCACCGCGGGCCTTGAACCGCGCCATCAGCGGGCGGATATCCGCCTCGGAGCGGATCGGGAAAAAGCCGGAGACGACGAGCCCGGGCTCCAGCGACAAAACATCTCCCGCAAGCTCGGCCATGGCAAGACTGTGCTCCAGTCTCGTCTCCGCCGGGATCGCGTCCCGGGCCGCCAGCCGCGCCTTGCGGATCTCGGCCTTCAATTCCCGTTTTTCCACCATCACAAGGCTCTTTCTGTCCAGTCACGCCATATTTGGGGAGGCAATCCACCACAAAATCGTGTTTTTGCCCTTCGTCAAGTCGATTTGGAAAACCCCTGAAAAACCAAGGATTAACTCAAAGCGCTTAGACTAACGTCCAAGTCAACGACCAAAGGGCATTTTACAATGCAGTTCTTTTCGCGCTTCGGTATCACGAAGACAATCACCGCCACGACGGTCCTGATCCTGATCGCGGCGCTCGGAGCCGTGGCTTGGGTCATTTCCGGCAGCATCGAAACTCGCATCCAGCAGCAGGCGATCGCCGGCCAGGATGCAAGCCTTCGCACCGCAGCCACGATCATCGAACGGGATCTGCCCGGCACCCAGATCACCTGGGCTCAGGACGGCAACGTCAGCCGCATCGTCATGGAATCCATTCCGGCCGAGTTCACCGAACACGGCATGATCGACGTCATCGGCCGCATGACCGGCCAGACGGCCACGATCTTTGCGTGGGATGCCGAAAGCAAGGACTTCTGGCGCCGTACCACGAACATCATCAAGCCGGATGGCAACCGCGCCGTCGGCACAGCCCTCGGCCAGACCGGCGCCGTCTACCCCTATGCCGTCAAGGGCGAGGTCTATCGCGGTGAAGCCGTCATTCTTGAAACGCCTTACTACACGATCTACCAGCCGATCTTCTCGCCCGCCGGTGACGTGCTTGGCATTCTCTATGCTGGCGTGCGCAAGGCCGACATCAACAGCATCGCAACCGAGATGACCTATGCGATCGGCACCACCGCGCTGATCGTTCTTTTGATCGCCGCCACGCTGATCGCCCTCCTCGTCCGTCGCATCGTCGGCTCCTTGCCGCGCCTGACGGCCGTCGCGGACCGCCTCGCCTCCGGCCAGCTCGAAACCGAAGTACCGGATCAGCATCTGCGCAACGAAATCGGTGCACTCGCCCGTGCGATCAACGTCTTCCGCGAAAGCGCGATCCAGAAGATCGAGATCGAACGCCGTGCCGCCGATGCCGCAGCCCAGGGCGAGCAGGAACGTGCAGAGCGCGAGGTGGCCAAGGCCGAAGATTCACGTCTCGTCCAAGAAGCGGTCGACGCTCTCGCCGACGGTCTGACCCGCTTGAGCGACGGCGACCTGACGGTCCGCATCGATCGTGCCTTCACCGGCAACCTCGACCGTCTGCGTGTCGACTTCAACGCCTCGGTCGAGAAGCTCAGCAGCACGCTCGCCGAAATCCGCACCGAAACCTCGGGCATCGAGGCAAGCTCGGCCGAGATGCGCTCCGCCACCGACGACCTGTCGAAGCGCACCGAACAGCAGGCCGCCTCCCTGGAAGAGACGTCCGCCGCCCTCGAAGAGATCACCTCGACCGTCCGTGGCTCGTCGGCCAAGGCAGACGAAGCGGCGACCATGGCGACCAAGGCTCGCCAGAGCACGGAGACCTCGAGCAAGGTGGTGTCCGACGCCATCGAGGCGATGAGCCGCATCGAGCAGGCGTCGAGCGAGATCTCGAAGATCATCAACGTCATCGATGAAATCGCCTTCCAGACGAACCTGCTCGCCTTGAACGCAGGTGTCGAGGCAGCGCGCGCTGGCGAAGCCGGCAAGGGCTTTGCGGTCGTCGCCCAGGAAGTCCGTGAACTGGCTCAGCGTTCAGCGAATGCCGCCAAGGACATCAAGGCGCTGATCAACAAGTCGGGTGAAGCCGTCGCCGGCGGTGTGTCGCTCGTTCAGCAGACCGGCAGTGCACTCACCGAGATCTCCAGTCAGGTGGCCGTCATCAACGACCACATCTCATCGATCGCCTCGGCTGCCCGCGAGCAGTCCACCGCGCTGAACGAGATCAATGGCTCGGTCAACCACATGGACCAGTTCACCCAGAAGAACGCCGCGATGGTCGAAGAAGCGACCGCCGTGACCCACCGTCTGGCCGACAGCGCTCGCAATCTGGGTGGCCTCGTCGCGCAGTTCCGTGTTGCCGGCGGCGCAGTCTCCTCGAACCGCGCTCCGGCTCCGAGCCACGCGGCACCGGCGCCGACGGCACGCCCAGCAGCACGCCCAGCCGCCGCTCAGGCCGAGACGCGCCCGGTGGTCTCCCCGGCCCGACGCATGGTCGGCAACCTTGCCAAGGCCTTCGGCGGCGGTAGCACGGCAGCGGCCACCTCGCAGGACAACTGGGAAGAATTCTGAGCCCCAGACCCGATCAAAGAGAAAAGCCGTCGCGAGTGATCGCGGCGGCTTTTTGCATCATGTCCGATGAAAATCAAAAGGTGCGATCCACGGCAACCGATGGAGATTTACGATCCTGGGTGCCTACAAACGTAGGTGGGCGCCATATGTCCAAGCCCACGGGCCTGGTCAGAGACAGCTCCCTTTGGATCGAGTATGGCCCCAGGGATTGTGGTTCCTGTCGTGAGGCGCAGATCGCAAGTCAGATATAGGCGCTTCGCTGTCACTGCGCCAGTGGCCGTCGCAACAAAGAAATCAGGTCTGCGGTTGCGGTGCCGGCCGTTGGGTCAGCTTGCGCGTAATGCCGTTCAAGCGCTCGGCAAGATCTGATATCGCCTGCGCCACGGCTTCTTCGCGGTGATGCACGCCTGAAAGGACTGTGTCGCGCCCCTCGCGGAAACCGGCCAACTCAGCCTCGGCTGCAGCAAGGCGCCGATTGATCTCCGCCATCTCGTCCATGACCATGATCCCTGCCATGACGGTGATCCTGAGATCGCCGATCTCACCGAATTGTCCCTTGAGATGGCCGACATAACGATCGAACTGACTCGCGAGCTCGGTCAGATGCGCTTCCTGGCCCTCTTCGCACGCCATGCGATAGGCTTTTCCGTCGATCGTGACTGTCACCTGCGCCATCGGCGTTCCAACTCTCTTCTACGCGTGGTGCAATCGCACCGTAAGCAAACAAGCGCCTTGTGGCCCGATCCTTCAGCGATCGAGCACAGCCCGGATCGTTTCCATCGCCGTCACCAGCCGACGCGAGACCTCACGATTGACCTCTTCGAGCCGGTTGGCGCGGAATTCCGACTGGTCAAGTTCCTGCGCAAGACGGGCGCGATCGGCATGCACGCGCCGTACCTCGCCATCGATCTCCGCACTCTCGCGCTCCGCTTCGAAACGCATGTCGACGGCGTTCTCGAGCCCGGCGACAGCCTGTCGTAGCGCCGCGATCGCGGCATCCACCGAATTTTCCGCCGGCATTCTCTTGCCCCTGCCTCAGTGAAGTCTGTTCGCAACACGAATCGTCGTGGCCGCCCCGAACCTATGAGCCGGGACAGTAAGCCCCGCCCTTGGCGCGCGTCAATAAAGCGCACACCTCCGGAAGAAGCCAATTCTGTGGAAGACTGCCCCGTTCTTGCCACTCCGTAAGTCATCGGCCGCAGTCGCACAGGAAAGAGGCAAAGAGATGTTTTCTTGATCCAGGAAACGCCGCAACCCGGCCCATTTGTTGACTTGCGCGATGCACCTGCTAAGGATCACCCCCGTTCAGACGGCCCGTCTCGGCGAGCCGTGTCTCGAAGCCCCGGAACAAGCGGAAAAGCCATGATTTCTCCCGAAAAACATCAGCGGATGGCGAATGCGATCCGTTTCCTCGCCATGGATGCAGTGGAAAAGGCCAATTCCGGCCACCCCGGCATGCCCATGGGCTGCGCCGATGTCGCGACCGTTCTCTTTACCCGCTACCTGAGCTTCGACCCCAAGAACCCGTTGTGGCCAGACCGCGACCGCTTTGTCTTGTCGGCCGGCCATGGCTCGATGCTGATCTACTCGCTCCTCTATTTGACCGGCTATGAGGACATGACGATCGAGGACATCAAGTCCTTCCGCCAGCTCGGCGCAAAGACCGCCGGCCACCCGGAATACGGCCACGCCTCGGGCATCGAAACGACCACCGGTCCGCTCGGCCAGGGCATCGCCACGGCCGTCGGTATGGCGCTGGCCGAAAAGAAGCTCGCAGACGAGTTCGGCTCGGAGCTGCAGGACCATTACACCTATGTGCTCGCAGGCGACGGCTGCCTCATGGAAGGCATCAGCCAGGAAGCGATCACGCTGGCTGGCCATCTGAAGCTCAACAAGCTGATCGTCTTCTGGGACGACAACGGCATCTCGATCGACGGCGCGATCTCGCTCGCCGACTCGACGGACCAGCATGCCCGCTTCCGCTCGGCCGGCTGGAACACCATCGCGATTGACGGCCATGATCCGGAAGCGATCGCCGCTGCGATCGAAACTGCCAAGGCTTCCGACAAGCCGACCATGATCGCCGCCAAGACCGTCATCGGCTTCGGCGCCCCAAACAAGGCCGGTACCCACAAGGTGCACGGCTCGCCGCTCGGCGCCGATGAGATCGCCGCGACCCGCAAGGCGCTCGGCTGGGAGGAGGAAGCCTTCTCGATCCCCGCTGACGTGCTCGACGCCTGGCGCCTCGCCGGCCTGCGCTCGACCAAGACCCGCAAGGACTGGGAAGCCCGCCTTGCTGGAGCCGACGCCGAAAAGCGCGCCGAGTTCAACCGCCGCTTCGCTGGCGAACTGCCCGGCACGCTTGCCGGCGCCGTCGACGCCTACAAGAAGAAGCTCGCTGAAACCAAGCCGACGGTTGCAACCCGCAAGGCTTCGGAAGATGCGCTTGAAGTCATCAACGGTGTCGTCACCGAAACGCTCGGCGGCTCTGCCGACCTGACCGGCTCGAACAACACCAAGACCAGCCAGACCAAGTCGATCACCCCGACCGACTTCTCCGGCCGTTACATCCACTACGGCATCCGCGAGCACGGCATGGCCGCTGCCATGAACGGCATCGCCCTGCATGGCGGCCTGATCCCCTATTCCGGTGGCTTCCTGATTTTCTCGGACTATTGCCGTCCGTCGATCCGTCTGGCTGCCCTCATGGGCATCCGCGTCATCCACGTTCTGACCCATGATTCCATCGGTCTTGGCGAAGACGGCCCGACCCACCAGCCGGTCGAGCACATGGCAGCGCTCCGCGCTATCCCGAACCTTCTAATGTTCCGCCCGGCTGATGCCACGGAAACCGTCGAGTGCTGGCAGGTAGCGCTGGAGAACAAGGAGCGTCCGTCCGGCCTCGCCCTGACGCGTCAGAACCTGATCCCGGCCCGCACCGAATACGAAGAGCGCAACCTTTGTGCTCAGGGTGCTTACGAGCTGATCTCGGCCAGCGACGCCAAGGTCTCGATCTTCGCCTCCGGTTCGGAAGTCGAAATCGCGATGAAGGCACAGCAGCAGCTGGAAGCCAAGGGCATCCCGGCTCGCGTCGTATCCGTCCCCTGCTTCGAACTCTTCTTCGAACAGGATGCAGCCTATCAGGAAGCAATTATCGGCAATGCGCCGGTGAAGATCGCCGTCGAAGCTGGCATCCGCCAGGGCTGGGACGCGATCATCGGTTCCACCGGCACCTTCATCGGCATGAAGTCCTTCGGCGCCTCTGGCCCAGCCAAGGAACTCTACAAGCACTTCGGCATCACGGCTGACGCCGTCGTCGCTGCTGCCGAAGCAAAGCTTGCCTGACACGATCCCGCCAGGGCGTCTCCAGGGCGCCCTGACATTGCCCAAGAGCTCAATATTCAATCGGGAGTGCACCAATGACTGTGAAAGTTGCCATTAACGGCTTCGGCCGTATCGGACGTAACGTCCTTCGCGCCATCGTCGAATCCGGCCGCACGGACATCGAAGTCGTCGCCATCAACGATCTCGGCCCGGTCGAGACCAACGCGCATCTGCTGCGTTACGACTCCATTCACGGCAAGTTCCCGGCCGACGTGAAGGTCGATGGGGACACGATCACCGTTGGCGGCGGCAAGCCGATCAAGGTCACCGCGATCAAGGATCCGGCAACCCTTCCGCACAAGGAACTCGGCGTCGACATCGCCATGGAATGCACGGGCATCTTCACCTCGCGTGACAAGGCTGCCCTTCACCTCCAGGCTGGCGCCAAGCGCGTCATCGTCTCGGCACCGGCTGACGGCGCTGACCTGACGGTCGTCTTCGGCGTCAACCATGACCAGCTGACCAAGGATCACCTGGTCATCTCCAACGCCTCCTGCACGACGAACTGCCTGGTTCCGGTCGTCAAGACGCTGGATGACGCCGTCGGCATCGACCACGGCTTCATGACCACGATCCACTCCTACACCGGTGACCAGCCGACGCTCGACACCATGCACAAGGATCTCTATCGCGCCCGCGCGGCAGCGCTCTCCATGATCCCGACCTCGACCGGTGCTGCCAAGGCTGTTGGCCTCGTCCTGCCGCACCTCAAGGGCCGTCTTGACGGCACCTCGATCCGCGTGCCGACCCCGAATGTCTCGGTGGTCGACTTCAAGTTCGTCGCCAAGAAGAACACGACGGCCCAGGAAATCAACGACGCCATCATCGCCGCCTCGAACGGCGCGCTGAAGGGCATTCTCGGTTACACCGACGAGCCGCTGGTTTCCCGAGACTTCAACCACGACAGCCATTCGTCGATCTTCGCGCTCGACCAGACCAAGGTTCTCGAAGGCAACTTCGTCCGCATCCTGACCTGGTACGACAATGAATGGGGCTTCTCCAACCGTATGTCGGACACGGCAGTGGCCATGGCCAAGCTCATCTGATCTCGACCAACTGATCTCGCATGAAGGCGGGCCAGCGATGGCTCGCCTTTTTTCATTTCGGGCAGCGCTTGGGCGGCGTCCAAAAAATTGCTCCGCAAGGGGAACAATCAGCCGCCTCGCAAGTTGCCCCATACGAATTGTGGCGCAAATGCGGCCACCCTCGTGGTCGCTTCACCACATTCCGGCGCAGACTTTGCGCCCTCCCGAGGGGGTCTATGCCCCCTGATGACTTGAAAGGATACCGGACCATTGGCTCTTAACACGACCGATCCCAATACAGCCGTCGCCGAAGATGCGATACCGGCGCCCGAAGGGCGGACCGAACTCATCGACACTGATTATGAGATCGGTCAAGACAACATCAATTTCCGCCGCCGTTTCGTCTTCGAGCTCGACATTCATAATGTCGTCTTCAGCGTCTCGGCTCTGTCAATCGTGCTCTTTACCTTCCTGACGCTGGCCTTCCAGACCACGCTTGAACCAGCCTTCACCGGTCTCAGAAACTTCCTGACGAGCAATCTCGACTGGTTCTTCCTGCTGACCGGCAATGTCTTCGTGATCGTCTGCATCGGTCTCATCCTCTCGCCGCTCGGGCGAATCCGTCTTGGCGGACCGGAAGCCACACCGGACTACGGCAATCTCGCTTGGTTCTCGATGCTCTTCGCCGCCGGCATGGGCATTGGCCTGATGTTCTACGGGGTCTCCGAGCCCATGGGACATTTCACGGCAGCGCTTGGCGGACCGGTCTTCGAAGACGGCGTTCGCACGGACTGGGCGCCCTTAAATGGCGCTGCTGGCGATCCTGAAGCAGCACGCCGGCTTGCCATGGCCGCGACGATCTTCCACTGGGGCCTCCATCCCTGGGCGATCTATGCTGTCGTTGCGCTGTCGCTTGCACTCTTCTCCTTCAACAAGGGCTTGCCGCTCACCTTGCGTTCGATCTTCTACCCGATCTTCGGCGAGCGCGTCTGGGGCTGGCCGGGTCATGTGATCGACATTCTCGCGGTCTTCGCGACGATCTTCGGCCTGTCGACTTCGCTCGGCATCGGAGCACAGCAGGCAAGTGCCGGCCTGGAATTCCTGTTTGGCATTCCCTCGACCGAGACCACGATGATCCTGCTGGTGCTGGCCATCACCTGTGTTGCCATCGCATCGGTGGTTGCCGGCATGGACAAGGGCGTGAAGCTGCTCTCCGAGGTGAATCTCGGCCTGGCGGCTCTTCTGTTGCTCTTCGTCATCGCCGTTGGCCCAACCATGCAGATTATTCAGGGCTTCTTCCTGAACCTGAAGGCTTACGCCACCTATCTGCCGGCCCTGGCCAATCCCTTTGGTCGTGAAGACACCAACTTCTCGCAGGGTTGGACGGCCTTCTACTGGGCCTGGTGGATCAGCTGGTCGCCGTTTGTCGGCATGTTCATCGCCCGTGTCAGCCGCGGTCGTAGCGTACGTGAGCTCCTGACCGCAGTGCTGCTCATTCCCTCGCTCGTCTCCATCCTCTGGATGACGGCGCTTGGTGGCACAGCGATCAGCCAGTTCGTCAACGACGGCCTGACCAGTGTCCAGGACGCGGCGCTTGAACTGCAGCTGTTCGAGATGCTGGCTCACTTGCCGATCACAGCGGTAACCTCGTTTGTCGGTATCGTGCTTGTGATCGTCTTCTTCGTGACGTCATCGGACTCCGGTTCGCTTGTCATCGACACGATCTCAGCCGGCGGCAAGGTCAATGCGCCGGTCCCGCAGCGCGTCTTCTGGGCGAGCTTTGAAGGTCTGGTGGCTGTGGCCCTGCTTCTCGGCGGGGGACTGGTCGCGCTCCAGGCAATGGCGGTCTCCACCGGTCTGCCCTTCGCGATCGTCTTGCTCGGCGCAAGCTATGCCTTGATCAAGGGGCTCCTGTCGGAACCAAGGTAAAACTCTATCAGGGCGGATTTAAAAATTTAAATCCGCCCTAATATCATCATGATCCCATTGCATTTTCCCTATGCCATTCGGCAAATCTGCGTTTCATGAAATTGTCAGCCTGCAGGCATGTCGCACGCGCAGACGCAATCGGTCTGACAGCCGCCGCCTGCCTGAGAACGAGCGGGACCTCGGTGAGGGGCGATAGGGTGAGAGGGGAAGAGGATTGAGCGAGTTCTATGCGGTCACGTTGGTTGCGACAGCCCTGGTTTTCCTGGCCGCTTTTTCGAGTCTCATAGCCTTCCGCTTCGGTGCTCCTCTTCTTCTGCTGTTCCTGACAATCGGCCTCGGTGCCGGCGTCGATGGTCTCGGCATCGATTTTTCGAACTTTCCGCTTGCCTATGTGATCGGTTCGCTTGCTCTAGCGGTCGTTCTTTTCGACTCGGGTTTCGGCACCTCGCTCCAGTCTTTTAGACTTTCGGCAGGCCCTGCCCTCACGATGGCGACACTGGGAGTGCTGCTGACAACCCTTCTCGTCGGAGTCGCCGCGCATTTTCTGTTTGGCCTCAGCTATCTCGAAGGCATGTTGCTGGGCGCGATCCTGGGATCCACCGACGCCGCAGCCGTGTTCTTCCTTCTCCGAATCGGCGGCATCAACATCCGCGACAAGGTTCGCTCCTCGTTGGAAGTCGAATCCGGCACCAACGACCCGATGGCGATCTTCCTCACCATCGCGCTCGTCGAACTGATTAGTAGCGGCAGCGGTTCCGAAGGACTGTCGCTTGAACTGCTCAGGCTCTTTGTCGAACAGATGGGCATAGGCCTTATCCTTGGCCTCCTCGGTGGCGTTTCGATCGCCTTCATCCTGCGCAAGCTGCAGATCGAGCAGGGCCTCGCTCCGATTTTCATGCTGGCAATGGCGCTGATGATCTTCGCCTTTACCGGCCTGATCGGCGGCAGCGGTTTCCTCGCGGTCTATGTGGCCGGCATCTATGCAGGGTCGCGGAAATTGCCCTCAACGGTCTCGATCAAGCGCTTCCAGGACGGCATGACCTGGCTTGCTCAGATCATCATGTTCCTGGTCCTCGGGCTTCTGGCGACCCCGTCGCAGTTCCCGGGAATCCTGCTGCCGGCGGTTCTGCTCGCTCTTTTCCTGGTCTTCATCGCCCGACCGATTGCTGTTTGGCTCTGCCTCTTGCCCTTCGACTTCACCCAGCGTGAAACAGGCTTCATCGCCTGGGTCGGCCTCAGAGGCGCGGTCTCGATCCTGCTCGGCATCGTGCCCGTCGTCGGAGCGATGGAAAACGGCCAGACTTTCTTCAACACGGCCTTCATCGTTGTCATGATCTCGCTCGTGCTTCAGGGCTGGACCATCAAGCCGCTTGCGAAACGCCTCGGCCTCATCATTCCGCCGCGCATCGGCGCGATCGACAAGGTCGAACTCGACTTGCCGGGGACCGCCAATCATGAACTGCTGGCCTATCGTGTGGTCGCCGGTAGCCCCGTGCTGCGGGGTGAGCGTATCCCGCGCTGGGCCATGCCTTCGCTGGTCATTCGGGACGGCAAGTCGATGCGCTATCAATATGCCGGACGCCTGCGCGAGAATGATCAGGTCTATCTGTTCATCGCACCGAGCTACTCGAAGCTCCTCGACCGCCTGTTCGCGACCGAAGCGCCCGTGGAAGAGGACGACGGAGAATTCTTCGGCACCTTCGCCATTTCGCCCTCGACCCATGTGCGCGATATCGACGAAGCCTATGGACCTCTGTCGCTCACGGACAGTGAGCGGGGCAAGACGGTTGCCGAGATGATCACCCAGCGTCTTGGCGGTCGCGCCGATTATGCCGATCGCGTCCGTCTGGGCACCATCGTGCTCATCGTCCGCGACATCGACGAACATGGCCATATTGCCACGGTCGGCGTTTCCATGGAGCCAGTGGAGCCCGCGACCACCTGGCCGATCTTTCTCAACATCCGCGAACTCGCCCATGCGACCCGCGATTACCTGCGCCAGAAGCGGGCTGCGGCAAGAGGCGACGTCGGTGGCGAAAAATGACTGAGCTCGCCTTGCACCGTCACGCAAGCGGTGTAAGGTCCGGCCCGTCAGCCCCATTCAACAGCATTCAAGACGGGTAATTCCATGCCGGCTTTCAAGACACTCGACGATCTCACCGACATCGCAGGCAAGCGCGTGCTTGTCCGCGTCGACCTCAACGTTCCCGTCACCGACGGCAAGGTTTCCGACACGACGCGCATCGAGCGCGTGGCGCCGACGATCCTCGAACTGTCCGAGAAGGGCGCCAAGGTCATCCTGCTCGCCCATTTCGGCCGACCGAAGGGTGAACCGGTTGCCGACCAGTCGCTGTCGCTGATCGCGCCTGCCGTCGAGGAAGTGCTCGACCAGAGCGTCGCGTTTGCCTCCGATTGCATCGGCGCCCCGGCAGCAGATGCCATCGCCAAGATGGAAAACGGCGACATCCTGCTTCTGGAAAACACCCGCTTCCACAAGGGCGAAGAGAAGAACGCACCCGAGTTCACCGCCGAACTGGCGAAGAATGGCGACATCTACGTCAACGACGCATTCTCCGCCGCCCACCGCGCCCACGCCTCGACCGAAGGCCTCGCCCATCACCTGCCCGCCTATGCCGGCCGCACCATGCAGGCCGAGCTCGAAGCGCTGGAAAAGGGTCTGGGCCAGCCGACCCGTCCGGTCGTCGCCATCGTCGGTGGCGCCAAGGTCTCGACCAAGATCGACCTCCTGTCCAATCTCGTCACCAAGGTCGATGCGCTGGTCATCGGCGGCGGCATGGCCAATACCTTCATCGCCGCCCAAGGCATCGATGTCGGCAAGTCGCTCTGCGAGCACGACCTCGCCGAGACCGCACGCTCGATCATGGAAACGGCAAAGACCGCCGGCTGCGCGATCGTACTTCCGGTCGACGGCGTCGTTGCCCGCGAGTTCAAAGCGAATGCCGCCAACGAAACCGTCGACATCAATGCGATCCCGGCCGACGCAATGATGCTCGACGTCGGCCCGAAATCGGTCGAGCTGATCAATGGGTGGATCGGAAAGGCCGCAACACTGGTCTGGAACGGCCCGCTCGGCGCCTTCGAGATCGCCCCATTCGACAAGGCGACGGTTTCTGCAGCCCTGCATGCCGCGGAACAGACCAAGGCCGGCAAGCTGGTTTCGGTCGCAGGTGGCGGGGACACGGTTTCAGCTTTGAACCATGCCGAAGTTGCCGACGACTTTTCTTATGTCTCGACCGCCGGCGGCGCCTTCCTCGAATGGATGGAAGGCAAGGAACTGCCAGGCGTCGCAGTCCTCACCAAAGGCTGAACGACAGCGGCTCAAAAGCCCGATATTTCGAATGAACCGCGTGCCTTCCGGGCGCGCGGTTTTTTTGTGCGTCATTTGGCCGTCGACAGAGACGTGTTACCATCCGCCCAAGGGAACCTCGGTCACGCGCAATCGGTTTCTATCGCCAAGAGATGGCTACCAGGGCGGAGTCCCAAGAATCGCGCAACGCATGTCAATTGAAACGGATTTAAAAATCTTTGAATTTTCAAACGATTGAAATGATTTCAATCGTTTCAATAGTTTAGCCACCCATTTTCCCATTGGGGAAGTTCTGTTATCGCCGAAGTCAATACGGTCCCGAGGGATCGAACAGGGTCAGGGAGTGACCGGACGGCCAGAGTGTCCGTCCTAAGAGCAAGACAACAGTCCGGCGCCACGCGCGCCATGATCGGGATAGGAGTGAGATATGGTGGACGCAAAGATGTTGAACAAGATCACCTCGGCGCCCGGCTTTATCGCCGCGCTGGACCAGAGTGGGGGTTCGACACCCGGCGCCCTTCGCCTCTACGGCGTCGCCGAAACCGATTATAGTGGCGACGACGAGATGTACCGCCTCATCCACGCCATGCGCGTCCGCATCATGAAGGCACCGGCCTTCTCCGGCGACAAGGTCATCGGCGCGATCCTCTTCGAGCGCACCATGGACGGCGATGTCGACGGCGAGCCCGTCCCCTCCTTCCTTTGGGAGAAACGCGGCGTCGTGCCCTTTCTCAAAATCGACAAGGGACTGCGTGACGAAGAGAACGGCGTTCAGCTGATGAAGCCGATGCCCGACCTCGATGCGCTCCTGATCCGCGGCCGCGAAAAGGGCATCTTCGGCACCAAGATGCGCTCGGTCATCGCCCATGCCGACAAAGCGGGCATCGCAGCCGTGGTCAAACAGCAGTTCGAAGTCGCGCGTCAGATCATCGGCCAGGGTCTCGTTCCGATCGTCGAGCCGGAAGTCTCGATCAAGAGCCCGACCAAGGCCGAGGCCGAGACCATCCTTCGCGAAGAGATCGCCGCCGAGCTTGACAAGCTGCCCTCCGGCGACAAGGTCATGCTGAAGCTGACCATTCCCACACTCGCCGATTTCTACGCGCCTCTCGTTTCGCATCCCTCCGTCGTTCGGGTCGTCGCCCTTTCCGGCGGTTACAGCACTGCGGACGCCTGTGACAAGCTGAGCCAGAACCAGGGAATGATCGCAAGCTTCTCGCGTGCACTGGCCGAGAAGCTGCGCGTCTCGATGAGCGATGCCGAGTTCAATGCGAGCATCGCCGCAACCATCGACCAGATCTACGCCGCAAGCGTCAACAAGGTCGGTGCGGTCGCTGCCGAGTAAGCGGCGACCACGGCGCTCGGTGATCCGAGGCCGCACGCGAAATCTTGTCATCAGGACACGAAAGCCCGGCCATGCGCCGGGGTTCTTGCGTTATCAGGATGCGCTAGAACCCCCTGGAGCCGTCATGCCGTTCCCTTCCCGCAGCATTCCCTTCGTCACCCTCGACGTCTTCACCGACACCCGCTTCTGCGGCAACCCGCTTGCCGTCGTCACCGATGCACGGGGCTTGAATGACAAGGAGATGCAGGCAATTGCATCCGAGTTCGGCTATTCCGAAACGACCTTCGTGCTTCCGCCAAAAGATGCCGACAACACCGCAGAAGTCCGCATCTTCACACCGGTGACGGAAGTGCCCTTTGCCGGTCATCCCAATGTCGGCACTGCGCACGCGCTGGCGATGGAGGGCAGCGTCTTCGGCAGGCCTGTCGGGGATCGCATTCGCTTCGAGGAGAAGGCAGGGCTTGTCGAGGTGACGGTGAACCGTGACGCAGACGGTATGGTGATGGCAACCACCATCCGCGCACCCGGCCCGCTCGCCATCGGCGCATCGATCGCACCCGAGATCATCGCACCCTGCATTACTCTTGCGCCGGAGGACATTGTCACGAGCCGTCATCAACCGACATTCGCCTCCGTCGGACTGAAATTCATTTTGATCGAGGTAACAAACCTCGAGACACTGGCAAAGGCAGCCTCTCGCCTGGAACCGCTCACGGCCCTGAGGGAGAGGTTTGCCAACGAAGATTGCGACTGCGCCACCTTCCTCTACACCTGGGTCGGTGCGGATCATCTGCGCGCACGCATGTTCGCTCCCTTCGACAACGTTATCGAAGACCCGGCGACCGGCAGCGCGTCGGCGGCCCTCGGCGCCTTCATGACGACGCTCACACACGGATCGGCGGTGGCTGCCGAAGAGCGGCACCTTCTCGTGGAACAGGGCGTGGAGATGGGGCGCCGCAGCCTGATCAGGCTTGCCGTACGAACAAGCAACGGGGTCTTCGACCATGTGGAGATCACCGGAAGCTCCATGCTCGTCATGCGGGGTCAACTGGCGCTCTAGTCTCTCGAACGCGCGCGCACTCATCCGGATGCCCGCCTAAAACTTCAGCGAACGCACCTTGCCGCCTCTGCGCCACATGACTATATCAAGTCCCGAGGACGACCTCCCCATCATGGGCCTGATTGACTGCGGGACGACCCGCCTGTTTTCCCGGAGGGAAGAACATGCGGAAGACCGCAGACCGTATTCGTCACGCCATCAGCTTTGAACTCATCGGACTGGGCCTGGTCATCCCGCTCGGCACGCTGGCATTCGCAATGCCGGCCAAGGACATCGGCGTGGTCGGCGTCGTGGGCGCGACCCTCGCGACCTTCTGGAACTACGTCTACAATCTCGGCTTCGACCACCTTCTGCGCCGCCTCACTGGCACGACGCTGAAGACTGTGCCTGTCCGCATCGTTCACGCTGTCCTCTTCGAGGCCGGTCTGCTGATGATCCTGATGCCCTTCATCGCCTGGTATCTGCAGATCAGCCTCTGGCAGGCCTTCGTGATGGACGTGGCTTTTGCCCTCTTCTACCTGGTCTATGCTTTCGTCTTCAATTGGGCCTATGACCGCGTCTTCCCCTTGCCCGAGTGGAAGACGGAGAAGGCAGCAGCACCTCAGTGAGAGATCTCAGGGTCGAATCAGAAGTGTGACCGACCAGGTGACGAAGGCGACGATGGCGAGCTTCCAGAAATCGCTCCGTCGTTTCAGACCCGGAAGGCCGAGCGGCTTGATGATCTGCACGATCATGGCGAGGATCAGGAAGGCAGATATGGCCTTGGTCATTATATTTCCCTGTGGAGGCCGCACGAAATATCGTGTCCGCCGCTCTTGCTGCGGCGGGACAGCCACACCACTGTCACTTTTGCCCGCCAGAACTTGATCCTGCAAGCACCAAGGTCGCATTCAGACAACGGTAGGAAGATCCTTCTATTGTGATCGTGCCGTGCTCATCCGATTCGGGCGCCCTCCACACCAATCGACAAGAATGCCATGAGACGTAATCTTCTGCCGGTAATGGCCCTGCTTCTGGGCACGCTCTTCCTTTTCCTCGGAAACGGCCTGCACGGGCTGCTCCTGCCAGTGCGCGGAGCTGCCGAAGGCTATTCCAACGAAGTCCTCGGCCTTCTTGGCACCACCTGGGCTGCCGGCTTCGTGCTCGGCTGCTTCGTGGCGCCCAAACTGGTCGTGCGTGTCGGGCATGTCCGGGCCTTCTCGACCTTCGTCGCGCTGATTCTTGTGAACGCACTCCTCACCGGCATCGTTGTCGATGCCACCTGGTGGGTCGCGCTGCGCGTCATCACCGGTTTCTGCACCGCAGGCACGTCGATGATCATCGAGAGCTGGCTGAACGAGCGCGCGACCAATGAGAGCCGTGGCATGATCTTCTCGTTCTACATCTCGATCACACTGATCGGTGTGGTGGCGGGACAGATGCTGGTCGGCGCCTTTGACCCGGCAACGACCATACTCTTCATGATCTGCGGCATCGTCTATGGCTTCGCCATCATGCCGACCTTGATGTCGACCGCTGCCACGCCGCAGCCGCTCCGGTCCATCAAGCTCGACTTGCCGCTACTCTATCGCAACTCACCCGTATCCTTCGTCGGGATCCTGATGATCGGCATCGCCAATGGCGCCTATGGCACGCTCGGAGCGGTCTTCGGCTCCCGCGTCGGTCTCGACCCGTCGACCATCGCGCTACTCCTGTCGGTCACGATCTTCCTCGGCGCCATCATGCAGTTTCCAGCCGGCAAGCTCTCCGATCGCATCGATCGCCGCTATGTCTTGGCAGCACTGTCGGCGCTCGCCGCCTTCGCCGCCCTCGCCATGGTCGCGATCACGCCGTCTGATCCGCTTTGGATCTTCATCTTCGTCGGCATCTACGGCGCGGCTGCCAATGCGCTCTATCCGATCGCCGTGGCCCATGCCAACGACTTCGCCAAACCCGACGAGTTCGTGAAGGTCTCCGGTGGCCTGCTGCTGCTCTTCGGCATCGGCACGATCATCGGACCGACGCTCGGTGGTCCGGTCATGACAGCTGCCGGCCCCTACGCGCTGTTTGCGGTGACCGCGTTTGCCCACCTGCTGATTACGGCCTATGCGATCTACCGTAGCCGCACACGCGCCGCGATCCCGGCCGAGGATCGTGAAAACGTGCCGAACCTGCCGATCTCCGCGTCGCCCATGAGCAGCACGCCGGAAGGTTTAAGCCTCGATCCGCGTGCTGCCCCCTTGCCGGAGCAGGATGAATTGGAGGACACTCCGGAAATGGAGGCACGCACATGATCATCGATGAGGAACCCCGCAAACGTAGCACAGGCCACGAGCTCGGCTGCGAGCTTTCCGCCATCTCGGGTGACGAACTTCGCCACCGCATTGCGCTTCTGGAAGCCGAGATCGATCGAATCAGGGGGGAGATCGACCGCAAGGAAGCGGGCCGGAAGGCCGCCGATAGCCTATTTGGACCGAGATCCTAACCGTCAATATTCGGTGAGGCGCTCGTGATGTCTTGAAACGATCTGAATCTCAACTTGGCGTTTACTCTTCGTTAACGCATTTGAGGGAAACTACAGTCACCCCGATCTTCGGGCTCAGCTGGTTCGTTTCATGGAAACTCCTTCTGATTTCTCCCTGTTTTACCTTGAGAGCCGCATCTGCGGCTCTTTTTTGTCCAAAAGGGCAAAGGTTTCACGAAAGTGTGGGAATTAACCCTTCCTTAAGTTTCACCTTGCGGATTTGGGCTATTGGTAGCATCGTAGCCTCACAAAATGCGGCAGGAACAACTTCGTAGCACTGTCGTTACATGCCTAAGTGATGCGTTTACAGGGAAACATCCATGTCTGAACTCGGTATGAATACGGTTAGCTTTGCCGGTCGTGTGGCAGCGTCCAGCCAGTTCAAGGCGACCTATGCCGAGGGCATGGGCCTTGTCGAAGAAACCGCCGCTTATCTCGATGGTCCGGGTCGGGCAGCAGCCAAGGTCCTGCCCCGCCAGGCCTCCGTTCTCTACGCAGCGGAATCGATGCGCCTGACCACCCGCCTCATGCAGATGGCCTCCTGGCTTCTTCTGCAGCGCGCAGTGAACAACGGCGAAATGAGCCGCGATCAGGTTCTCTCGGAGAAGAGCAAAGTTCGTCTCGACGGCTTCAACGTCGATCGCGCCGCACCCGGCTGGAACGACCTGCCGGAAGCCTTCCGCGATCTCGTGGAGCGTTCGCTGCGCCTTCAGAACCGCATCGCCCTGCTCGACCGCGAAATCTATCGTCCGGCCAGCGAAGAAGAATTCCAGCCGGACAACGAAAACAGCGTTCAGGCCCAGCTTAACTTGCTGCGCACCGCTTTTAACGCAGGCTGATCTCGCCTCAAGCACGACCTCGACCCGGCCAGCGAAAGCTGCGCCGGGTTTTTTCACGCTTGAACAAAGCGGATTGCAAAGATTCACGTTTACAACCTTAAATATTGTGCGACACTCTTCTGAACAGGGGGAGTTGAGCACATGGCAAGGTTCATTCTTTCGATCGATGGCGGTGGCATCAGGGGTACGATCCCGGCCGCTGTCCTCACAGTCCTCAAGGACAAGCTCGAGAAGCGGGACAAGCGCCTGCCACTCCATCGCTATTTCCATCTGATCGCCGGGACATCGACGGGTGCGATCATAGCGGCGGGGCTGACCTGCCCGAAGCCGGGGAAACCTGCAGAGCCGGCGGCCGATCCCAGGACCTTGCTGGATCTCTACAAGCGCAAGGGGGCCGAGATCTTCAACATCGGCCTCTTCCGCAAGATGGCCAATTTCGGGGGCTTGTTCGAGGAACGCTACGATGCGGCTCCGCTCGAAAAGATCCTGCGGCAGATGCTTGGGGAGAAAAGCGAGATCAAGGACGCGCTCGGCAAAGTGTTGATCACTGCCTATGACATCCATGCGCGGCGTGCGGTCTTCATGACCAATGCCGACAAGGATCACCAACGCTTCCTCTTCTGGCAGGCCGTGCGCGGTTCGTCGGCCGCACCGACCTATTTCGAGCCGGCCATGGTCGAGGACCTTGCCGGTCAAAGCCACGGACAGATCCCGGCCATCCCGCTGATCGATGGCGGTGTCTTCGCCAATGATCCGGCCATGGCCGCCTATGTCGAGGGCTGCAAGCTCGGCTGGCGTGACAACGACATTGTCATCCTCTCACTGGGAACCGGCTCGGCCAACCGCAAGATCCCCTACCAGCAAGCCAAGAGCTGGGGCGCGGGTGGCTGGATCAACCCGGCCAACGACACGCCGCTGATTTCCGTGCTGATGCAGGGACAGTCGAGCACGGCGTCTTACCAGCTGAACAAGCTGCTGAACGTCGACCCGCCCCGCTTCTCCGATGGTGCAACGGTGGTGACGACCGCCAACCGGAAGACGCTCAACTATTTCCGGCTCGATGCGCCCCTCGTCGGGGTCAACGACGCGCTCGATGATGCCACGCCCGACAACATTTCGAAGCTGGAGCGCTTCGGCCTGACGCTCGCTGAAAAACACGATCTCGCGCTCGAAGAGATCGCCGATCGTCTGGCGGCCATCTGACCCACTCGCAGAATCAGACGCAAATGCAAAAAACCCGGCACAGCGGCCGGGCTTTTTGTATGATATCGTTCGAAACGATCAGAGGCCGAGGCCGCCGAAGCGCTTGTTGAACTTCGAAACGCGACCACCGCGGTCCAGCAGCTGCTGGTTGCCACCGGTCCAAGCCGGGTGCGAGGTCGGGTCGATTTCGAGGTTCATGACGGCGCCTTCCGAACCCCAGGTCGAACGGGTCTCGTATTCGGTGCCGTCGGTCATGACGACCTTGATGACGTGGTAGTCGGGATGGATGTCAGCCTTCATCGCTCTATTCCTGCTGTGCCGTGGGGTCCAAATGCCGCAATTGCCTCGGCAGGACCTATTCAATAGATGAAGCCGCAGTCCGTCTGGGCTACGGCTTCCCAATTCGATGCCGTGCCTATACATGAAGGACGCAGGGATAACAAGTGCCATGGCGCGAAAGCACCTGGGCACTGAAGGAGCATGACAGAGTGACCTTGGAAGCCGACACAACAGACAAGAAACGACGCTCTCTGAAGCCTCTGACCAGCCTCTTTCCCTATCTCAAGCGCTACAGGGGTCTCGTTGCCGGTGCACTAATCTTTCTCTGCCTCGCAGCCGCGACGACGCTGGCGCTGCCGATCGCCATCCGCCGCATGCTGGACCACGGTTTCCAGGCCGCTGACAGCGAATTCATCAACGCATATTTCGCCATGATGATCGTCATGGCGCTCGTGCTGGCCATCGCAAGCGCGCTTCGTTATTACTACGTCATCACCATCGGCGAGCGCGTGGTGGCGGATCTGCGCCGCGACGTCTTCGCGCATGTGACGAAACTGTCGCCCTCCTTCTTCGACATCAATCAGTCCGGCGAAATCGTGTCGCGTTTGACTGCCGATACGACTCAGCTGAAGTCGGCTGTCGGCGCCACGGCTTCGCTGGCCCTCCGAAACACCATTCTATGTCTCGGCGCAGTCGTCATGATGATCGCGACCAGCCCAAAGCTCTCTATCATGGTGCTTGCAGCTATACCCGTCATCGTCTTCCCGCTGGTCGGTTTCGGGCGTTCGGTCCGTCAGCGCTCGCGAGCCGCCCAGGACACGCTCGCGGAAGCCTCGTCCTATGCCGGCGAAGTCATCGGCGCCGCCCGCACGCTGCAGGCCTTCAATGCCGAAGAAGCCGCCCGCGCACGCTACTCGTCCTCCGTCGAAAGCGCCTATGAAGCGGCACGTTCCGCCATCCGTTCCCGCTCTCTCCTCACCGGCGTTGCCATCGCGCTGGTCTTCGGCAGTGTCGTCGGCGTCCTCTGGTACGGCGCGCAAAGCGTGCTCGCAGGGACGATGACCGGTGGCACGCTCGGCCAGTTCCTTCTCTACTCGCTGATTGCTGCCGGCTCGCTCGGTACGCTTTCGGAAGTCTGGGGTGAGCTTTCTCAAGCCGCCGGCGCAGCCGAACGCCTACATGAGCTGCTTGCCGAGCATCCGGCAATCGCAGCCCCCGCCGTGCCGAAGCCGCTCCCTAAACCCGCCCAGGGCAGTGTCCGCTTCGAGGACGTGCACTTCAGCTATCCCTCGGCGAAGACCAAATCCGCCCTCAACGGTCTTTCCTTCTCGGTCGCCCATGGCGAGACGGTCGCGATCGTCGGCCCCTCCGGCGCGGGCAAGAGCACGATCTTTTCGCTCATCCTGCGCTTCTACGATCCGGCATCCGGTACCATCCGGCTGGATGGCGTCGACATTCGCGAAGCCGATCCCGAGGCCGTACGCGCCCGGATCGCCATCGTCCCGCAGGACACCACGATCTTCGCCTCGTCGATCCACGACAACATCGCCTTCGGCACACCGAACGCCTGCCGCGGCATGGTCGAAGTCGCAGCCGAAGCGGCCCAGGCGAGTGAGTTCATCGGCCGCCTCGAAAACGGCTTCGATACGATCGTTGGCGAACGTGGTGTGACCTTGTCGGGCGGTCAGCGGCAGCGCATCGCGATTGCCCGTGCCCTGCTGCGCGACGCCCCTCTCCTGCTGCTCGATGAAGCAACGTCCGCCCTTGATGCCGAAAGCGAAACGCTCGTGCAGAAGGCGCTCGACGGCCTGATGCGCGACCGCACCACGATCGTCATTGCCCATCGGCTTGCGACGGTGCTGAAAGCCGACCGCATTCTCGTGCTCGATGATGGCCGCATCGTCGAGGAAGGCACCCATCAGAGCCTCATCCAGCAGGGCGGCCTCTACGCCAAGCTCGCGCGTCTGCAGTTCGAGACCGGTGGCCGCGACTTCACCGCAGCCGCACAGTAAGGACAACGGGCTTTACCGACCGACGCTTTTTCCTGCCACGCGGCCGGAGAATAGGCAGCCGCCGAGGAAGGTGCCCTCGAGCGCATTGTAGCCGTGCATGCCGCCTCCGCCGAAGCCCGACACCTCGCCGGCCGCGTAGAGCCCTGGTACCGGCTTGTTCTCCCGGTTCAGCACGCGCCCCTCGAGATCCGTGTGCAAGCCGCCCAGCGTCTTGCGCGTCAGGATATGCAGTCTGACGCCGATCAGCGGACCGGCGGCCGGATCGAGCAGACGGTGGGGCTTGGCAGTCCGCATCAGCTTGTCGCCGAGATAATTGCGGGCGCCACGGATCGCGGTCACCTGCGCGTCCTTGGAGAAGCTGTTTCCCATCTCCCGGTCGCGCGCTTCGATCTGCGCACGCAGATGATGGACGCCAAGCCGGTATTCGCCGGAAAGCTCGTTCATGCCGGCGACCAGGTCTTCGAGATTGTCGCGCACGACAAAATCCTCGCCCTTGTCCATGAAGGCCTGCACCGGGCCCGGCGGGTTCTTGCCGAGGCGTTGCAACAGCAGCGCATAGTTCTTGTCCGTCAGATCGGGGTTCTGCTCCGACCCGGAGAGTGCGAATTCCTTCTTGATGATCGCCTTGTTCAGGATGAACCAGGAGTATTCATGCCCGCGCGACCGGATTTCCTTTAGAGTGCCGAGCGTATCGAAGCCAGGCATGGCCGGCGCTGGGAAGCGGTTGCCGTCTGCATCGCACCAGAAGGAGGACGGCCCCGGAAGGATGCGGATACCGTGGTTCGGCCAGATCGGGTCCCAGTTCTTCAGGCCTTCCGTATAGTGCCACATCCGGTCGCCATTGATGATCTCGCCGCCGACCGCCTGGGTGATCGACAGCATGCGACCATCGACATGGGCCGGCACGCCTGCGACCATATGTTTCGGCGGCGGCCCCAGACGCTCGACCGGCCAGCTCTTGCGGACCAGATCGTGATTGCCGCCGATGCCGCCCGAAGCCACGATGACGGCTCCGGCCTTGACCTCGAATTCGCCGACGACGTTGCGGGAACTCGATCCGCCGCGCGGCGTCGCATCGCCGGCCAGAAGAACGCCGGTGGCACCCGTCACCGCTCCGTTGATGACGGTCAGACGGTCGACCTGATGGCGGAACAGGAAGGTAAGTTTGCCCTCGTCCGATGCCGCCTTGGCGCGGCGCACGAAGGGCGCGAGCACGCCGGGGCCCGTGCCCCAGGTGACATGAAAACGCGGAACCGAGTTGCCATGTCCATCGGCATGACCGCCGCCACGCTCGGCCCATCCCACCACCGGAAACCAGCTGACACCTTGGGCTTTCAGCCAGCTCCGCTTCTCCCCGGCGGCAAATTGCAGATAGGCCTCCGCCCACTGGCGAGGCCAGAAATCTTCCGTGCGATCGAAGGCGGCGGATCCGAACCAGTCCTGCCGTGCCAGTTCCAGACTGTCGCGAATACGCATCCGCCGCTGTTCGGGACTATCGACAAAGAACAGCCCGCCCAGCGACCAGAAAGCCTGTCCACCGAGGTTCTGATCGATCAGCCCAACCTTCAGACCGCGATCGGCAGCCTCGGTTGCAGCGACGAGACCGGCCAGCCCTCCCCCGATGACGAGTACATCGAATTCCCGCATGCCTTCCTCCCGACAAGCTTTTTCTTACTTTTACGCGCACGTAAGCAAGGTCGCAAGTTGTCTGGCACACAAACAGTTGCGGATAGGATCAGCGCTCGGTCAGCTTGAGTTCGATGCGACGGTTCTGTGCAAGGGTCTCGGGCGTATCGCCCTCCGCAATCGGCTGGAATTCGCCGAAGCCGGCAGCGACCAGGCGGTTGGCGGGAACGCCTCTGGAGATCAGGTATTTGACAACCGATGTCGCACGCGCGGACGAGAGCTCCCAGTTGTCGCGATACCGGCCCGTGCCCGTGAGCGGCGATGCGTCGGTATGCCCATCGACCCTGAGGACCCAATTGATTTCCTCGGGAATTTCCTGGGCGAGTTCGAGAATGGCCGCAGCGAGCTTGTCCATCTCCCCCTGCCCGGCCGCATCGAGATCGGCGCCACCGACGGGGAAGAGCACTTCCGACTGGAAGACGAAGCGGTCGCCGACGATCCGGATATTCTCGCGGTCGGAGAGGATTTCGCGCAGCCGTCCGAAGAAGTCCGAGCGATAGCGGTTGAGTTCCTGAACACGCTGGGCAAGCGCCACGTTGAGACGACGGCCGAGATCGGCAATGCGCGCCTGAGAGGCCTGATCCTTGGCTTCGGAAGCCTGCAGCGCACCTTCGATGGCGGCGATTTGTGCGCGAAGTGCCGCAATCTGCTGGTTCAATAGCTCGATCTGGCTCATGGCCCGTGCGCTGACCTGCCTTTCGGCATCGAGTTCATCGGTCAGCCGGCCAACCTTCTGATTGGCGACATCTGCCGAGCCTGCACCGCTGTCGAGCAATTGCTGCAGCCGGCTGCGTTCGCTTTCAGACGAAGAGAGAGACGATTGCAGTGATGCCAGCGTATCCTGGAGGTCCTGGTTGCCGCTCTTCTCCAGCGCCAGCAACTGGGTGAGTTCGGCGATCTGGCTGTTGAGCCGGTTCAGCACCTCGTCCCTGCCCGAGATCTCCCGACCCAGGATGAACTGCGCAATGACGAAGACGGTGAGCAGGAACATGATGGCGAGCAGGAGCGTCGACAGGGCATCGACGAAGCCCGGCCAGTAGTCGACACCGCGCTCGCGGCGGCGGTTGCGCCCGAGCGCCATTTACTTCGCCCCGCCGATCTTGTCGTTCAGCCGGTCGAGCGTCTTGCGCATGGCGCGCGCGTCTTCCTGCTGGGCCTCGATCCAGTCGCGTAGCATCTGCTGCTCGTTACGCATGTTCTTGACCAGCCCCTGAATCCCCTCGGCGAGACCCGCAATGGCCGCGACCGAGCGATCATTGCCCTCGCGACTGGCGAGTTTCTGGATCTCCTCGACCAGCAGGCGGATATCGTCACTCGCAACAGCGCCGTTTGAAGCGGAGGCGACAGGACGCTCCGAATCGAGATCGGTGACGGAGGACAGCCAGTTTTCCAGTTCGGTGTAGAACCTGTTCTGCGCGCGGCCAGCCTGGAGATCGAGGAAGCCAAGGATCAGCGAGCCGGAAAGACCGAGCAGCGACGAGGAAAAGGCCGTGCCCATGCCGGCGAGCGGCGCCGTAAGCCCTGCCTTCAGCGACTGGAGAATGTCGTTGCCGTCGCCCGACGCAGGATCGAGCGAACCGATGACCTCGTTGATCGAGCGATCCGCGCCGAAGACTTCCGCAGCTACTTCGAAG
>JBJIOA010000041.1:0-64145 GCA_045377275.1 Allorhizobium sp.
AGCTTGCGGGCAGTGGCGCCCGAAGAGGAGAAGGCGGTGACGGTGGCCGAGGCCTTGGCGGGGGCGGCTGTTGCTGCACCCTTGGGTTCAGCCCCTGCCGCTGCCGGCATGTGGCTCGACACGAGCGTCGGCTTGTAACCGCGGGTCAGACCCTTGGAGACGACGTCTGCCTTGCCTTCCTTGACGCCACGGCCGAGTGCGGTCGGTGGAGAAGTCCGGAGGTGTCGACATGGGCGAGATCGTTGCGGCCCAGATAGGAGATCGCGAGCTCGCGGAAGACGTAGTCGAGGATTGACGTCGCATTCTTGATCGCGTCGTTGCCGGTGACCATGCCGGCCGGCTCGAACTTGGTGAAGGTGAAAGCGTCGACATATTCCTCGAGCGGCACGCCATACTGCAGGCCGAGCGAGACGGAGATGGCGAAGTTGTTGATGAAGGCGCGGAAGCGCCGAGCCTTCCTTGTTCATGTCGAGGAAGATTTCGCCGAGACGGCCGTCGTCATATTCGCCGGTGCGCAGGAAGATGGTGTGACCACCGATCTTGGCCTTCTGGGTGTAACCCTTGCGGCGGGTCGGCAGCTTTTCCTGCTCGCGCACGACACGATCGACGATACGCTCGACGATGCGTTCCGCGATGGCGACGGCCTGAGCCGCCATCGGCTGCTGGAGCAGTTCGTCGACGCCGTCCTCGTCATCCTCGTCCTCATCAGCCGAGGCGTTGATGGCTGGGAGAGCTTCGAGCCATCGCGGTAAAGCGCGTTGGCCTTCAGCGCCAGCTTCCAGCGACAGCACGTAGGCGGCGCCGCAATTCTTCGACGGTGGCTTCAGTTCGGCATGTTGATTGTCTTGGAGATCGCACCCGAGATGAACGGCTGGGCCGCTGCCATCATGCGGATGTGGGATTCAACCGACAGATAACGCTTGCCGATCTTGCCGCAGGGATTGGCGCAATCGAAGACCGGCAGATGTTCGGCCTTGAGGAAAGGCGCGCCTTCGAGCGTCATCGCACCGCAGACATGGATGTTGGCGGCCTCGATGTCCTTCTTCGAGAAGCCCATGTGGTTCAAGAGGTTGAAGCTCATGTCGGCGAGCTGCTCGTCGGAGACCTTGAGGGTGTCCTTCAGGAAGTCGGCGCCGAGCGTCCACTGGTTAAAGACGAACTTGATGTCGAAGGCGGCCTTCAGCGCGCCGTTGACGGCTTCGATCTTCTCGTCGGTGAAGCCCTTGGCCTTCAGCGTCGATGGGTTGATGCCCGGCGCCTGGTTCAGGTTGCCATGGCCGACGGCATAGGCGTCGATCTCGGCGATCTGGCTTTCCGAGTATCCGAGCGAGCGAAGCGCTTCCGGAACGGCAGCGTTGATGATCTTGAAGTAGCCGCCACCGGCGAGCTTCTTGAACTTGACGAGCGCAAAGTCGGGCTCGATGCCGGTCGTGTCGCAGTCCATGACGAGACCGATCGTGCCTGTTGGAGCGATGACCGAGACCTGGGCATTGCGGTAGCCATGCTTTTCGCCGAGCGCCAAAGCCTTGTCCCAGGCAGCCGTTGCATGGGCGACGAGGGCCGGATCCGTGCATTCGGCATGAACAAGCGGGACCGGATTGACGGAGAGACCTTCATAGCCATCCGACAGACCGTGGGCGGCGCGACGATGGTTGCGGATGACGCGCAGCATGTTGTCGCGGTTCGGCGCAAAGCCCGGGAAGGGGCCGAGTTCCGAGGCGATTTCGGCCGACGTCGCATATGAGACGCCGGTCATGATGGCGGTCAGCGCGCCGGCGATGGCGCGGCCTTCGGCGCTATCATACGGGATGCCCGAGGACATCAAGAGGCCGCCGATGTTCGCATAGCCGAGGCCGAGCGTGCGGTATTCATAGGAGCGTTCGGCGATCTGACGCGACGGGAACTGCGCCATCATCACGGAGACTTCGAGCACGACGGTCCACAGGCGAACGGCATGTTCGTAATCGGCGATGTCGATTTTCTTGGTCTTCTGATCCTTGAAGCGGAGCAGGTTCAGCGAAGCCAGGTTGCAGGCCGTGTCGTCGAGGAACATGTATTCCGAGCACGGGTTCGACGCGCGGATCGGGCCGGCGGCCGGCGAGGTGTGCCAGTCGTTCATCGTCGTGTTGAAGTGCAGGCCCGGATCGGCGGACGCCCAGGCGGCATAGGAGATCTTGTCCCAGAGGTCGCGGGCCTTCAGCGTCTTCATCACCTTGCCGTCCTTGCGGGCGGTCAGGTTCCAGTCGCCATCACTCTCGACGGCGCGCAGGAAGTCGTCCTTCAGCGAGACCGAGTTGTTGGAGTTCTGGCCGGAGACCGTGAGATAGGCTTCCGAATCCCAGTCCGTGTCATAGGTCTTGAAGTCGAGATCCTTGTAGCCCTGCTGGGCGAACTGGATGACGCGCTTGATGTAGTTTTCCGGAACCTGGTCCTTCTTCGCGGCCTTGATTTCGCGCTTGAGGGCAGGGTTCTCGTTCGGGTCGAAGCAGGCGCCGTTGTCAGCCTCGCAGTTGACGCAGGCCTTCATGATCGCCTTCAGATGCTTGGCGACGATCTTGGAGCCGGTGACGAGAGCGGCAACCTTCTGCTCTTCCTTCACCTTCCAGTCGATATAGGCTTCGATGTCAGGATGGTCGATGTCGACCACGACCATCTTGGCCGCGCGACGCGTGGTACCGCCGGACTTGATCGCGCCCGCTGCACGGTCGCCGATCTTCAGGAAGGACATGAGGCCGGACGAGCGACCGCCGCCCGAAAGCTTTTCGCCTTCGCCGCGCAGATAGGAGAAGTTGGAGCCGGTGCCGGAGCCATACTTGAAGAGACGGGCTTCGCGGACCCAGAGGTCCATGATGCCGCCTTCGTTGACCAGATCGTCCTCGACGGACTGGATGAAGCAGGCATGCGGCTGCGGATGCTCATAGGCCGACTTGGACTTGACGAGCTTGCCGGTGAAGGGGTCGACATAGAAGTGACCCTGGCCGGGACCGTCGATGCCATAGGCCCAGTGCAGGCCGGTGTTGAACCACTGCGGCGAATTCGGCGCGACGCGCTGGGTGGCGAGCATGTAGGCGAGCTCGTCCTTGAAGGCGGCTGCGTCTTCTTCCGACGTGAAGTACTTGCCCTTCCAGCCCCAATAGGTCCAGGTGCCGGCCAGGCGATCGAAGACCTGGCGAGCATCGGTTTCCGAGCCGTAGCGCTCGTTTTCGGGGAGGCTGGCCAGTGCCTTTTCATCGGCGACGGAGCGCCACAGGAAGGAGGGAACGTCGTTCTCTTCGACCTTCTTCAGGATCTTCGGCACGCCGGCCTTGCGGAAATACTTCTGGGCGAGAATGTCGGCCGCCACCTGGCTGAACTGGGCGGGGACGTCGATGTCGGCAAGACGAAATACGATTGAGCCGTCGGGATTCTTGATTTCGCTGATGGCCTTGCGGAACTCGATCTCCGCGTAAGCGGACTGTCCCGGTTTGGTGAAGCGACGTTCAATGCGCATCTGCCTGTGTCCCTCGATCTTGGGCGCCGGAAATTCGGCGCGATAAAACATGTCGTCTGCACGCCGAACCGCGCAGCCGTTCACTTGTTCGTCCGTCAGGTGATTCATCCGGAGATGATGACCCTGTATATGGTAGAGATGGTGGCTGCAAACACTAAATATAGTACTAACAGATTATTGCCGCCAGATCTTAAACCCCCGCCCGGCGGTCAAAAATCGCACAAATTTCCTGGCGCGGAGGGCGTCGTCAGAACGCCGTTCCACTTGCAAGAAAGCCGCCACAATGTTTGATGAAACCCGGCCTCGTTAATGCCCGGTCCAGTCGCCGCCGCAACAGGGTCCATTAACATCGTCCTGACTGATTCCGTCAAGGGGTGGTCTGTGAAGGAAATGTTAACGCTATATGTTGTGGTGCCACGTTGTGGATAACGGGCAAAAGAGCGAAGTCACGGGAATGAAAGGGCTTTCTCGAACGGTGTGACGCAAGCTGCCCCCCATGTCGCTCCGTGCACCAGATGTCACGGGATAAAATTCGTGCCAAAATGAGCCGCCTGCGCTCTCATCAAGCCGTATTTGAGGGCTTTTGCGAAACCCCGACACTGTTGCTCAAAAACCTGGGGATTAGGCACGCCAAGAATCAGCCCATTGACACGCTTTGTTGGCGGTCCCGTCCGGGCCCCTCAGATAACCTAGAAATCATATGCGTCTTTCCTGCATTTCTTAGCAACGAAATCGCAACATGTCCCGCGTACTGAGGGGGCAGACGTATGGAATGAGCTCCATGCCCGGCCGTTCAGGGCCGCCTGCCAGGACGGCGGGTTCGCACGGAGTGAGATTTCCATGAGTATTGCCAATCTTTCCATTCTGAAGAAGGTCAGCCTTGTCGTCGTCCTGATGGGCGTGGCGGCTGCCGCCATCGCGGCCGTCGGTGCCAGCGGTCTCTCCTCGCTGGGCGCGGCGCTGAAGGATACCGGTGCCCGTGAGGAAGTGGCCCGCGAGGCCATGGACCTGCGCGTCGACATCATCGCCATTTCGCGCATGACCTACCAGCTGGCGCTGGCGCCGGAAAAGGCTGCTGACTTCGCGGCCGAAACCGACAAGCGGGCCGCCGAAATGCTGGCGCGTCTGCCGAAGATCGCGACCACCGCGAGCCCGGCCGAAGCCCAGATCCTCGATCGCACCAAGCAGGCGCTCGACGCCTATTTCAACCAGATCCGTGAAATGGTGGCCGTCGCTGCCACGCCCGCAGGTCAGGATCTCGCCGTCATGAAGGCCGAACTCGCGAAAGCGCTCGAGGCGCAGAAGACGGTAACTGCTGTCGTCAAGGAATACTCGACCTCTTCGGCCGAGAGCCTGACGGGTTCGCGTGAAAACGCCCTGGCCGCCTCCGGCTTCACCATGCTGGTCCAGATCGTGACTGCCGCCGTCTGCATTCTCGCAGGCGTCGCGATCAGCTTCCTGCTTGCCCGCCGCGGAATCGTCAATCCGATCCGCAGCCTGACCGCCGTGATGACGGAAATGGCCTCCGGCAAGCTTGGCAACGCGATTGCCGGTACCGAGCGCAAGGACGAGATCGGTGAGATGGCGCGTGCGCTCGAAGTCTTCCGGACCAATGAAGCGCAGATGCGCGCCATGGAAGCCCAGGAAGCGGCTCTGCACGCCCAGAGCCGTGACCTGCAGACCTCGATCAGCGATATCGTCGCTGCTGCCGCTGCCGGCGACTTCTCGAAGCGCATCTCCAAGACCTATGAGGATGCCGATCTGCAGCGCTTTGCAGCCTCGGTCAACGAGCTTGTCGAAAGCGTCGATCGCGGCGTGACCGAAGTGCGCCGCGTCATTGCGGCACTCGCCGATGCCGACCTGACACACGACATGCAGGGCCAGTTCCAGGGCGCCTTCGCCGAACTCCAGGGCAACGTCAACCAGACCATGGCCGTACTGCGCCAGACCATGCAGAACATCCTGAATGCCGCTGGCACGATCACCGGCAATTCCGGCGAACTGTCGTCGGCCGCCAACCAGCTTGCCCGCCGCACCGAGCAGCAGGCCGCTTCGCTGGAAGAAACCGCCGCAGCGCTTGAGGAAATCACCACCACGGTCAAGACGTCGACCCAGCGCGCCAAGGAAGCCTCGCACATGGTGGACGAGACCAAGTCGAGCGCGGGCAAGTCGGGCGACATCGTCCGCAATGCGATTGACGCCATGGGCCGCATCGAGCAGTCCTCGCAGAAGATCAGCCAGATCATCTCGGTGATCGACGAAATCGCGTTCCAGACCAACCTCTTGGCGCTGAACGCAGGCGTCGAGGCAGCCCGCGCCGGTGAAGCCGGTCGTGGTTTCGCCGTCGTCGCTCAGGAAGTTCGCGAACTGGCACAGCGTTCGGCGAATGCGGCGAAGGAGATCAAGACCCTGATCAACACCTCGGCCGAGGAAGTGAAGGGCGGCGTGTCGCTCGTTCTGTCCACCGGTGAGGCGCTCAAGGAAATTGAATCGCTCGTCAACCGCGTCAACGACCACGTCGTGACGATTGCCCGTGCCGCCGAAGAACAGTCGGCAGCGCTCGGCGAGATCAACACCTCGGTCAACCACATGGACCAGATGACCCAGCAGAATGCAGCCATGGTCGAAGAGACGACGGCAGCCAGCCAGGTTCTCGCCGGCGAAGCCCGCCAGCTGCAGGCACAGCTCGCCCGCTTCAAGCTGGAGGGTGGCGCATCGTCCGGCTCGGCAGGCTATCGTGCGGCCGCCTGAGAAAATTCGGGAAATCGCTAAATAGGGAAATGAAGAAGCGCCGCAGCGATGCGGCGCTTCTTTCGTTCGTATGTTGGAACGGGCAGTGTCGGCCGGCATTGAGATTTGCATCGCGCCTTGGCACTGGCCCTTAGGCGAGACATTGGACTGAAGGAGATGGGATTATGCATCTGTTGCTGTTGGGCGCCACCGGACTTGTTGGGGGCCATGTCCTCAACCTGGCGCTCGCCGACCCACGCGTATCGACGGTGACCGCCCCGACCCGCCGGCCGCTGCCGGAACGCGCTGGCCTTTCGGCGCCGGTGATCGATTTCGATAATCTTCCGCAGGATCCGTCGATCTGGGCGGTCGATGCGGTGATCTGCGCTCTCGGCACGACGCTGAAGACGGCCGGATCACGTGAGCGCTTCCGTCAGGTCGACCACGACTATCCCTTGAAGAATGCAAGGCTGGCCAAGGCCCATGGCGCGCGAACCTTCGTTCTCAACTCAGCAAAGGGAGCGGACGTGGAGTTGCTCTTTTTCTACAGTCGGGTCAAGGGAGAGACGGAGCGTGATATCCGTCAACTCGGCTTCGAAAGGACCGTGCTGGTTCGTCCCGGACTCATCGACGGTCCGCGCCCCGAGCGGCGGCCGCTGGAGCATTGGGCCGGCAGGGTGCTTTCGATTCTGGATCCGGTCCTGCCGCCCTCCATCAAGCCGAACCCTCCACACGCGATCGCCCGCGCCATGCTGGATGCCGCGTTGTCTGCTGCCCCGGGCATGACCATCGTGCCGTCGCAGGATCTGCTGTAGTGGCAGGCGACGTTATCGACGGTCGTTCTTATGCGTCAGTTTGCACGGCCGATCGGTAGCTGGCGGCGCAGGTCGCCGGCATCGGGCGCATTGATGCGCCGGTAACGCGCCTCGACGAAATTATAGAGACCGAAGGCGCCGAGACCGAGCGCGACGACGCCATAGACCACGCTGCCGAAGGGGAGTTGACGGACCCAGGCCAGTGCCTCCGCGGTGCCGCCAGCCTGTTCTGGATTGACCGTAAAGGCCGCATAGACAAAGAAGCCGCCGACGATCGCAAAGACGACGCCGCGGGCGACGAGGCCGTATATCGAGATGAGCACAGCCGGCGAATTGCTGTCGGCATCGAGGTCCAGATATTTACCGAAGCCGCGACGCAGGCCCTTGATGGACGTCACCAAGCCACCGACGACAAAGCCGAGACCGGTCAGCGCGGCGAGATAGCGCCCGAACGGTTGGGACATGATCCAGGCGGCAAGGCCCGCTTCACCTCCCGACCCACTATTAGACCCATAGGCAAGTGCGAGCGTCAGAGCGGTCATCGCGAGACCGGCATAGGTGATCGCGCTGCCGAACATCGCACCTCTGATGATGTAGCCCTTGGCGTTTTCGTCGTGGCCATCCGCATTGGCCAGTGCCTGGGCCAGCCGCCAGACCACGAAACCGGCGAGCCCAAGACCGATCAGCCCGATCCAGATCCGCCCGAATGGCTGCTGCAGGATGGTTTCGAGGGCCGATTCCGTATCTGCCTCACCGCCGGCGATGCCTGAAAACAGAGCGAGCCCCGCAATCATCAGAAAAACGATACCCCGCGCGCCATAACCGGCCCGTGCCATCAGATGAAATTTCGACCGCGTGTTCATAGTAAGCCTCTCCTTCTGTGTCGGTGAAACGGAGGAGGGCGGGCAGGGTTCCCCTCGACAGTGGTAGGCGGGGCTCCGGAGGCGGCATCGGAACCGAAGACATGTCGGCGGGTTACCTCGTGAGGTAACGACACGGAGGATCTGATGGCGATGGAGCCGGGACAAGACGAGATGCGCACCGAGGTGCGACGCTCAACCGAATATTCCGCGCAATCCGACAGTGGCGCAAAGCCGGGTTTTGCGCTCTCCGCCTGGTCGCTCATTATCGGCGGCGGCTTTATCCTGCTGGTTCTCGGTGCACTCCTGCTTTTCTAAGCGTTTCGTACCGATCGCTCATTATTAAACCACCTGGTTGACAATCGGTTGGCGATCATCGATATTCAACCTTATGGTTGATGTTTCTCACAATCCCTTGGACATAATCTTTCACGCGCTGGGCGATGAGACGCGTCGGCGCATGCTGGCGGCCCTTTCGCAAGGGGAAAGGAGCGTCGGAGAACTGGCCGAGCCTTTCTCCATGTCGCTGGCCGCCGCCTCCAAACACGTCAAGGTCCTGGAAGCCGCCGGCCTCATACGCCGCGAGATCCGAGGCCGAACCCACCTCTGCCGACTGGATCCGGGGCCGCTTGCCGGTGCCCACCAGTGGCTGAGCGCCTACGAGCACTTCTGGACCGGCCGGCTGGATGTCCTCGAACGGCTCCTTCACGCGGAGGATGCCGCATTTCCCCGACAGCAACCTGATGGAGAATGACGATGACGGAAAGACTGGACGTAAATCCCTATGGCCGACTGAGCGAGCCTGCAACGCTGGTGATCGAACGCCTGTTACCGGGACCCGCTTCACGGATCTGGTCATATCTGACCGATGGCGAGATGCGGCGCAAATGGCTCGCCGCAGGTAGCATGGAGGAGAAGGCGGGTTCGACCTTCGAACTGGTGTGGCGCAACGATGAACTGACAGACCCGCCAGGCGCTCGGCCGGAAGGCTTCAGTGAGGAGATGCGCATGGCAAGCCGTGTCCTCGAAGTGCAGAAGAACAGGCGGCTCGTGTTCACCTGGGGCGAGACCGGTGAGGTCGCCTTCGATCTGAAGGCGGAGGGAGACGAGGTCCTGCTGACGATCACCCACCGCCGAATCTCCGACCGTGCCAATCTGCTCATGGTTGGTGCCGGCTGGCACATGCATCTCGACATTCTCAAGGCCAAGCTCGATGGCGCGCGGGCCGAGCCTTTCTGGGATGGCTGGCTGAAGCTGAAGGAGGACTATGATCGGCGTCTGCCGGACTGACCGGGGAACCGGCGTGATCAACTCGAAAGCCCTCCGCCAGTGTGGCGGAGGGCTTTCTGATCTTTCGAAGCCGCAAAAGGTTAGGGCTGAGAAGGCGCTGGCGTTGCAGGCGTTGCCTCCTGAACGGCGCCTTCCGGTCCCGTCGCCGGGACATCCGTCTGCGGCGGGGTCGGGGGCGCGAGCGTGCCATCGCCGGTATTGGCTGGCGCATCCGGGGTCGGTGCGACGGCCGGATCTTCGGCTGGCGGCGGCGTTGTCGCGGCCGGGGCAGGTGCAGCAGGCGCAGGTGTTTCCGTTGCGGGCGTGCCAGCGGCGGGTGTAGATGCCGGCGTTGTGCCTTCGACCGCTTCGGCCGTGCCTGCCTGTTCCTCGGCGACCGGCGAGCCCGGCGGCATTTCGTCCGTGCCGAGCGGTTCGGAAAGGGCGGTCGCATTCTGCGCCGCGACCCGCCAGACCGTGTTGCCGGCATCGTCGGCGACAAGCAGCGCACCAGTGCCGTCGAAGCCGAGGCCGACGGGGCGGCCGCGCGCCTGTTCCTCGCCATTGAGGAAGCCCGTTATTACGTCACGTGCCTCGCCAGTTGGCGCACCATTCTCGAACGGCACGTAGAGCACCTTGTAGCCATTGAACTGGTCACGGTTCCAGCTGCCGCGATTGCCGACAAAGGCGCCGTTCCCATAATCCTCGGGCATCGCCATGCCCATCGAGAAGGCGAGACCGAGGGCTGCGACATGGCTCGACAGCGCATAGTCCGGCTTGATCGCCTGCTCGACCATGTCGGGGCGCGGCGAGTGCAGGCGCGGATCGACATGCTGGCCGAAATAGCTCCAGGGCCAGCCATAAAAACCGCGATCCTGCACCGAGGTCATGTAGTCGGGCACAAGATTGGGCCCGAGTTCGTCGCGCTCGTTGACGACGGTCCAGAGCGCACCGCTTTCCGGGTTGAAGGTCAGGCCGTTCGGGTTGCGCAGGCCAGACGCATAGACGCGCGAAGCCCCGGTCTCCCGATCGACCTGCCAGATGGCGGCGCGGCCTTTCTCAGCCTCCAGCCCGCGTTCGCCGGCGTTTGAATTGGAGCCAACCGAGGCGTAGAGGAAGCGGCCGTCGGGGCTAAGCGCCAGATCCTTGGTCCAGTGGTGGTTGATCGGGCCGCCCGGCAAGGGGGTGAGCACGCGTGGCGGTGCGGTGATCTCGTTCTGCCCCAGCTGGTAGTCATAGGCGAGGACCGCGTCGGCTGCCGCGACATAGAGCGTGTTGTCGGCGAAAGCGAGACCGAAGGGCGAATTGAGATCGGTGAGCAGATCGTGGCGCTCATCGACCGTGCCGTCACGGTCCGTATCGCGGAGCAGCGTGATGAGGTTGGTCGGCTTGTCGCCCCCGCCGCCACCCGATGCGATCGACATGATGAAGCCGCGGATGACATCCTTCGGCCGCTCCACCGGCTTGCCGGGTGGCGCCTTGCTTTGCACCACGAGAACGTCGCCGTTCGGCAGCGTGTGCACGGTGCGCGGATTGGCGAGATCACGCGCATAGGCGGTGATCGTGAAGCCATCAATGACATCGGGCGTCTCGTCCTCACCCCAGCCAATGACCTCCGCGACTTTGAGGTCCGGTACGAGCGACTGGCTCGGTTCCGGCAGGACCGGGTCGGGGCCGATCTGGCTGGAGACGTCGAAATCGCTATTGTCATCGCTGCAGCCGGCAAGGGCCAGCACCAGGACAGCGGTCGAGGCGAGGGCGGCGTAACGGAGTGTGAGGGGCGTGCGGGTCATGGGGTTCTCCAGGCATCGGCGCTGCGCTGTTCGGCGGTGAGATAGACGCAGGCAATCATCGCGATCACGGTGATCAGGGATGCGGCAAGACCGTAAGGCACGATCGCCGTCCAGCCGTCTCCGGCATGGATGAAGCTGTTGATGATGGCGAGCACCAGGACAGCAAAATAGGCAAGCACTGCGGGCCAGCTCGGGCGCAGCGCACGGGTTGCGGGGCGGGCGAGATCGATGAGGCCGGCAATGACCGACAGGGCGCCGAAGATCAGGCCAAAGAACAAGAGCCAGTCGGAAAAATTGCTCCACATCAGATGTGACGTCCGCCAATAGAGGATGTCTGTGATCAACGTCAGCGTGAAGCAGACGAAGGGGAAGGGGACGAACAGCGCCGAAGCCGGATAGGCATTCGAGGCTGTCGGCGGCGAGTGGAGGGTGGCCATCAGTTGCTCTCTACCGTTGGGAGTGGAACACGAGAGCCATACGGACGAGAGGCAGAATTGTTCCATGCGATCACTGCCGCGACCCGAATAAGCGGGGCGGATGGCGCGAAGTGTTGAGCGCGGATGAGCGCGCTGCCAACGGGCAAGAAAAAACCCGCCTGCGGATGACAGGCGGGTTTGATGACGGCAGGAGGGCTTAAGATCAGCCCTTGGAGCCCTTGGCGATCGGCTCCTGATAGGTGAAGCCCATGTCCCAGGGGAAATAGATCCAGGTATCCTGGCTGACTTCGGTGACGAAGGTGTCGATGGTCGGCACGCCCTTCGGCTTGGCATAGACGCAGGCGAAATGGGCCTTCGGCATCATTTCGCGCACTTCAAGCGCCGTCTTGCCGGTGTCGGTGAGGTCGTCGACCACGAGCACGCCTTCGCCGCCATTGACCATCAGTTCGGCAGTGATCCCCTTCAACAGGTTCATTTCGCCCTGGTTGACATAGTCATGATAGGAGGCGACGCAGACAGTCTCGATCAGGCGGATGTTGAGCTCGCGCGAGATGATCGCCGCGGGTACCAGGCCGCCACGGGTGATGCAGACGATGGCGCGGAATTCCTGGCCGAGACCGGCGAGGCGCCAGGCAAGCGCACGCGCATCGCGGTGGAACTGATCCCAGGAAACGGGGAAGGCTTTATCGGGAAGAGACATGAGATGCGGGCTCCGCTGGCTGGATGATATCGTCCGCGCCGGATTGCGGCGCCATCGACCGGATCCCTTGCGGCGGGCCGCGCTGTCCGTGGCCCTGAAACGCGTTTCGCGCGGCAGTCACCGCGCGAAGCTTGTCCCCTTTAAGGGTTCCAGTCTTTGGCCGTTGCTATTAGCGGGAATCCGAAGCCTCTGGCAAGGCCTTGCGTTCCCGCCCGATCAGCCGACCAATCAGCGCGACAGAAGGGTCAGTGCCGTCATCGAATCGAGCAACGTGCGGGTGACGCCGCCGAAGAGCATTTCCCACCAGCGTTTGTTTCCATAGGCTCCCATGACCAGGAGATCGATGGAACTGTCCGACAGCCGGTTCTCGATGGCGATCGCCGGGTCGAGGCCGGTCTTTTCCGATGCCGTGACCGTGACCTTGATCCCGTGGCGGGCAAGCGAAGCAGCGATCTCGGCGCCAGCCATGGAGCCGGTCTGGGTGGAACTGTCGGAGGCGTCGACGGTGAAAATCTCGACCTCTTCGGCCGCCATCAGGAAGGGCAGGGCATCGAAAGTGGCACGCGCCGCCTCGCGCGAGCCGTTCCAGGCAACCAGCACCCGGCGGATCGGTTTCGGCGCCTTCAGGATATGCGGGATGAGCAGCACCGGCCGGCCGCTTTCGAACAGGAAGCTTTCGAGTTCGGAACGGGTCTCGGACAGCATGCCCGCTTCACCTTGGGCGGCGATGACGAGATCGGCGCTACGCGCGCTGTCGATCAGGGCGGCGGAATTGAAGCCGGAGGATGTGACGAAGCTGCGCCATTCATGGGAGAAGCCTTCGCGGTTGCCGATCTCGCGGAAGATGCGCTCCACGCTTTCCGTCTCCTGATGCGCCATGTCCTGCAGCGCCTGGACGGTGGCGGGGTCCGGGATTTCCATCGGCGCGACCAGCGGCACCATGGCCACGGCCTCCGCATGCGCGCCGATCACATGTGATTGAAACTGGTTGGCAATGGCGACAGCGAAATCCGTCACCTGTTGCGTGGTTTTCGGTGTGTCCAATATGGCAAGAAGTGTGCGGTAACCCATGGTCGTCTCCTCTTGCGGCCCTTATTTATTGTCCGCATGAGATAACTATGGGTTCCGTTACGTTGTTCCGCCTTGACCGAGGTCAAGTCAGGAGGGGTTTGAGGCGCCAAGGAAAGCGCGCTCAGGCAACCTCGCCGGTGCCGAGATCGCGCGTGGCCGCCGCATCCTTCTCGTTCCGGATCGCATCGATCATCGCTTCGACATCGGCCGCTGCCGCATCGACAACCGCCTGATCGCGCGCCCGGACGATGAGTTCCGTCGAGAAGCGCCGGCCGTCGAAATGCGGATAGGAACCAATCGAGGTTTCCGGATGGGCCTTCTGGATGGCGCCGAGTGCCGTACCGATATCGCCTTCACCGAAGGGGCAGGCGATCGAGCGCGACAGCACCCGCTGGCCGGCCGGCAGTGTTTCGATCACATGCGCCATCATCGCCTGGAAGACCTGCGGGACGCCGGCCATCACATGCACATTGCCGATGATGAAGCCGGGGGCGGTCGAAACGGGATTCGGGATGTGGCGGCTGCCTTCCGGCATGCGCGCCATGCGCTGGCGAGCTTCGGTGAATTCCAGTCCTCGGCCGGCATACATGTCGCCGAGCAGCTTCATGGCGTCAGGGTCGTGCAGGCAAGGCACGCCGAAGGCCTTGGATACGGCATCGGCCGTGATGTCGTCATGCGTCGGGCCGATGCCGCCCGAGGTGAAGACATAGGTGTATTTCGACCTGAGCGCATTCAGCGCTTCGACGATCGCATCCTCCTCGTCCGAGACGATACGGACCTCTTTCAGATCGATGCCGGCGACAGTCAGCAGGTCGGCGAGATGGCCGATATTCTTGTCCTTGGTGCGGCCGGACAGGAGTTCGTCGCCGATGGCGAGCATGGCGGCGGTCTTGATCGTCGAGGTCATGGATTAAGTCCTATGGGAAAGGGGCAGGCGGGGGCCGAGAGGTTACCGTTTTATGTCCGCAAAGAGAAGTAAAGGCACTCATTGATTGAACACTGCGTTCCCGCAGGCGCGACTGGTCGCCGACGAGGAATGCGCTACATGTCGCACATCCACAGCGCGGCGGGGCCGCATGTTCAAAGGGAGATACGACATGGCCAAGGTACTGGTTCTCTACTATTCCGCATACGGTCACATCGAAACCATGGCCTATGCCGTTGCCGAAGGCGCAAAGTCGGCCGGCGCCGACGTCACGGTCAAGCGCGTGCCGGAACTGGTGCCGGAAGAAGTCGCAAAGGCGTCCTATTACAAGATGGACCAGCAGGCGCCGATCGCCGATCCGGCCGAGCTCGACCAGTATGACGCCATCATCGTCGGCGCTGGCACCCGTTACGGCACGGTCGCCTCGCAGATGCGCAATTTCTGGGATCAGACCGGCGGCCTCTGGGCCCAGGGCAAGCTGACCGGCAAGCTCGGCTCGATGTTCACCTCGACCGCGACCCAGCATGGCGGCCAGGAAACCACCATCATGGGCTTCATCCCGACCTTCCTGCATCACGGCATGGTCTATGCCGGCCTGCCCTATGCCTTCCAGGGCCAGATGGGTGTGAGCGAAGTCATGGGCAACTCGCCCTACGGCGCCTCCACGATCACGGCCGGCGACGGTTCGCGCCAGCCCTCCGAGATCGAACTCGAAGGTGCCCGCTACCAGGGCGCCCATGTGGCGAAGCTCGCAGCCAAGCTCGCCTGAGCATTGAATTGACTGTTGTCAAAAGGCGGGGCGCAAGCTTCCGCCTTTTTTCGTTTCTGCGACAACTGTGCTGCCCGATCGGTAAAATGCGACCGATCGTTTCAAGGGTCTCTTGAGCGCCTTGGCGCATGGTACGGGGTTGTAAGACTTGAAAGGATGCATGCCATGGAACAGCCAGAACGCCGTCGCCAGCCCCGCCTGCGGGCGCTCAAGGCCGGCCGCGCCATCCTCCCCGGCGGCCATTCCACCTTCGACTGCATGATTCGCAATCTGTCGCCTCTCGGCGCAAAGATGAGCTTCGAATCGACCGCCGACATTCCCCCTCAGTTCCGCCTGCGCCTGGAGGACGGCACGACCCATGACTGCGCCGTCAAATGGCGCAGCCCCCGCGAGATCGGCGTCGAATTCCTGGATGCGCTGGCGAGCTGAGTGACCGATGACACGGGGCGGGCCACAGCATTGGCCCGCCACCCTTGACGCGTCCGTCGATCTGATCGAAACAGGGCCCGCATGCGGACGTGGCGAAACTGGTAGACGCAAGAGACTTAAAATCTCTCGGCCTTAGGTCATGCGGGTTCGATCCCCGCCGTCCGCACCAATACTGCTATTTCTTATTTGACTGTTAGCGCTGGCGCGTACCCGCCTGGCTGGCCCTTGATCGCTTTGAGCGGCATGGACCCAATGCGCCAAATTTGTGCAGATCGATTTTTGACGAAAGTTTGAGCATTTTCCGCTTTGCGGGTTCTGCGTTTCCTGCTTTGATGGGCCCATCAAAAACAAGGGGAGCTCAAATCCATGATCACAAGACGTCTCTTTTCGGCCGCCGTTCTCGCAGCCGGGCTGACGGCCGGCGTGACGTTGCCGGTCGGTGAGGCACATGCCGAGACGGCCATCAAGTTCACGCTCGACTGGAAGTTCGAGGGCCCGGCCGCCGGCTTCCTGCTGGCGCAGGACAAGGGATATTTCGCAGCGGAAGGCCTCAATGTGACGATCGATTCGGGCAATGGCTCGGTCGAGGCGATCCCGCGCGTGGCAACCGGCGCCTATCAGATGGGCTTCGGCGACATCAACTCGGTGATCAAGTTCCTCGATGAGGATCCGTCACAGAAGGTCAAGGCCGTGATGATGGTCTATGACAAGCCGGTCTTCTCAATCGTCGGCCGCAAGTCGCTTGGCGTCACCGAAGATCCGAAGTCGCTCGAAGGCAAGAAGCTCGGCGCTCCGCCGCCGGATGGCGCCTTTGCCCAGTGGCCGGCCTTCAAGCAGGCCGCTGGCATCGACGATAGCGGCATCACCATCGAATCGATTGGCTTTCCCGTGCGCGAGCCGATGCTCGCCAAGGGCGATGTCGATGCCGTCTTCGGCTTCGCCTTCTCGGTCATCCTGAACCTCAAGGCGCAAGGCATTCCGGCAGACGACATCGCGACAATCCTGATGGCCGATAACGGCCTGAACCTTTATGGCAACAGCGTTCTGGTGAATACCGACTTCGCTGCCGAAAATCCTGAGGCTGTGAAAGGCTTCCTGAAGGCGCTCGCCAAGGGCTTTGCCGATGCCGTTGCCAATCCGGAAGAGGGTGCAGCCGCCGTCTTGAAGCGCAATGGAACTCTGAACGCCGACATCGAGAAGGAACGTCTCGAGATGGCCAACGCCATGAACATCAAGACGCCCTATGTCGTCGAAAACGGCATGGGCAGCGTCGACATGGCGCGCCTTTCCGCCTCGATCGAGACGCTCAAGGTCTCCATGGGCCTGAAGGGCAATGTCACGGCCGAGCAGGTCTTCGACGGAAGCTTCCTGCCAGCCAAGGAAGAGCGGATGCTGCCTTGATCTTCCCCTTCTCCCCAGCGGGGAGAAGGTGGTCCGCAGGACCGGATGAGGGGGCGAAGCAACGACGCTGGCACACCTTATGCCTTGACGCCCCCTCATCGCCTCGCATGCGCTCGGCACTTCTCCCCGCTGGGGAGAAGAGGAAGACAGGCTTAAAGGAGCCCCGATGTCCCACCTCGTTTCCATCGACAATGTCGACATGCGCTATGGCGGCGCCGACGGAACGCTTGCCGTATCCGGCCTGACCATGCGCGTCGACAAGGGCGAATTCTCCGCCGTGGTCGGCCCGTCCGGCTGTGGTAAGTCCACCCTGATGAAGCTCGTGACCGGGCTGCACATCCCGCAATCCGGTGTCGTCATCGTCGCCGGCCAGCAGGTGACCAAGCCGGTCTCGATCGTCGGCATGGCCTTCCAGAACCCGACAATGCTGCCCTGGCGCACGACGCTCGAAAACATTCTTCTGCCGCTCGAAATCGTCGAGAAGCATCGCCATCGGCTTCGAGCGAACAAGAAGGAGTATGTCGAGAAGGCCGAGAACCTCCTGGAGATCGTCGGCCTGAAGGGCGTCGGCTCGAAATTCCCCTGGCAGCTGTCCGGCGGCATGCAGCAGCGCGCCAATCTCTGCCGGGCGCTGATCCACGAACCGGAACTGTTGATGCTCGACGAACCCTTCGGCGCGCTCGATGCCTTCACCCGTGAGGAACTGTGGTGCGTCATCCGCGATCTGCATGCAGCGCAGGGCGTGACGATCGTGCTTGTGACCCATGACCTGCGCGAGGCAGTCTTCCTCGCCGACCGGATCTTCGTGATGAGTGCAAGGCCCGGCAAGGTGGTCAAGGAACACACGGTTCCCTTCGCGCGACCAAGGGACCTGGAACTGATGTACGAGACCGAATTCAACGACATGGTGCATGTGCTGCACGGCGAGATCGCAAAGGCGAGGGTGGCGGCATGACGATGACGATCGAGACAGCCCCGACCCGCCCGGTGGTCAAGCCCCTGATGCAGCGCATCAACTGGGTGCGGGCAGCACCCTTCCTCTACACGCTGGCGCTTTTCGCCATCTGGGAACTGACGGTCGTCGCGCTCGACATGCCGCCGACCATCCTGCCGGCGCCATCAAGGGTCTTCGAGGCGGTGGTGCAATACTGGTCGCCGATCTGGAAGAACTCGCTGCAGACGCTCTACACAACGACGCTCGGCTTCCTGATTGCCGTCGTCGCCGGACTGGGGCTCGGTCTTTTCATCGGCTGGTCGAAGACCATCTATGCCGGGCTCTACCCCTTGATGATTGGCTTCAACGCCATCCCCAAGGTGGCGCTGGTGCCGATCCTCGTCATCTGGTTTGGCATCGGCACGGTGCCGGCTGTGCTGACCGCCTTTCTGATCTCCTTCTTCCCGATTGTCGTCAATGTGGCGACGGGCCTCGCGACCATCGAGCCGGAAACCGAGGACGTGCTGCGGGCCTTGGGTGCGAAGAAGCTCGACATCATGCTGAAGGTCGGCATTCCCCGCTCGATGCCCTATTTCTTTGGTTCGCTGAAAATCGCGATTACGCTCGCCTTTGTCGGTTCGGTTGTCTCCGAGACGGTTGCCTCGAATTACGGGCTCGGCAACATGATGAGCTCGGCCCAGAGCCAGTTCAACGTGCCCCTGGTCTTTGCCGGGCTTCTGGCGCTCGCGGTTGAGGGCATTGCCATGTACGCGCTGATGGCCTGGCTCGAAAAGCGCATGACCGGCTGGGCACATCGCTCGACCATGGCGAATTGATCCGAAAAACTGGACGCCCCAACTGGGCGTTCAGCTCTTGTCCTTCAGCGTGAAGGGCAGTTCGAAAGGCGTCGAGCGTTCGGCGATCACGTCGTTCACGGTGTAGCGCAGCACATAGGCGCCGGGCTTGGCGCCATCCACGTCGAGCGTCAGATGCGTGTAGACCTCGATCGCGTCCGAATGGGCGGTGAAGGTGAAGTTGCCGAATTCCTTTTGCAGCGCAAGCGTCTTGCCCTCGTCGTCGGTGAGTTCGAGATCGACGGTGAAATGCGATTGCCGCTGGTTGTCGGGCGCCGGCTGCCATTTAAGCCCGGCCACCTCGACATAAGTGATGAGCTTCTCGCCGGTGACGTAGACCGGTTCCGCCTTCGCCGTATAGGCCCTGTAGGCCTTCGGGACTTCCGTGATGAAGACGGCGCGGGGAACCGTGAGCGGCAGGCTCTGGCTGAACGCCGCAAGCCCCGAGCGCATCGCCTCGAAGGCGGCCTTCGCATCGTTTTGTGCCGCAAGTTTCTCCGCCTCGATCGCTGCGTCGAGAAGCGGGCCGGCCGAAACCGGTGCCGCAGAAAGGAAAGCACCGACGAGGGTGACGGCAAGGCCGCGGGCAGGGGCTGAGGACACCAGGGACACGTGATTCTCCCGCATTGATCTTGCGGGAGTGTGGGAAGAACGAGGCCCGGGCGTCAAGCGCAGAGCGGCTCTGCGCAATCACGTTGGCCTGATGCTCAAGACCGCCAGAAGATTGGTACCAAGAGCACCATGACGGTCAGCACTTCGAGACGGCCGAGCAGCATGGCGAGCGACAGGATGTAGAGCTCCGGATCGTGCATTGTCGCGAAGTTTCCGGCCGGGCCGATCAACGATCCGATGCCGGGACCGACATTCGAGAGCGCCGTGATCATGGCCGATGACGCCGTGGCGAAATCGTAGCCGGCGAGCGCCATGGCGAGGCTGCCGATTACCCAGATGAAGATATAGGCGCTGAAGAACAGGAACACGGCGCGTTGCGTGTCGGCATCGACGATCTGGTTGCCGTAGCGCACGGAATAGACGGCGTTCGGGTAGATGAGCCGCTTCAGACCTGTCACGATGATGTTGAAGATGATGACAAAACGATAGGCCTTGATGCCCCCGGCCGTCGAGCCGGAGCAGCCGCCCATGAAGGTGGCGAAATAGGCGGCGGCCACCGCAAACGGTCCCCAGAGCGTATAGTCTTCGCTGGCATAGCCCGTCGTCGACAGGATCGATGCGAAATTGAACAGGGAATGCGAGAGTGCCAGCGGCAGGTCCACGCCGTTGCGCAGGTGGTTGTAGAGTGCGGCAGAGATGGCGAAGGCTGCCAGATAGCCAAGAAAGACGAGAATCTGCGGATCGCGCAGGGCGTCGAGGCGCCCCTTGATGAAGAAGACGATCAGGATCGAGAAGGGCAGGCTGCACACCGTCATGAAGAAGGTTGCGATCCCGCGAAGCGCATAGCTGTCGAAATAGCCGAACGAGGCGTCATGGGTGGAGAAGCCGCCGGTCGCGATCGTCGTCAGGGCATGGTTGAGCGCATCGAAATGGCTCATGCCGAAGACATCATAGGCGATCATGCAGATGAGGGTGATCGCGACATAGATCGCGACGAAGGCGCTGGTAAAGGTCGCGATGCGTGCGAACGGCTTGTCTGCGATGTCCGAGGATTCCATCTTGAAGAAGGAGACCCCGCCCACTCGGAGGAATGGCAACACGAACAGTCCGAGCGCCACGATCCCGATCCCGCCCAGCCATTGCAGCAGCGAGCGCCAGACGAGGAGACCGGGCGCCATGTCGTCCAGTCCGGCAAGAACCGTCGATCCGGTCGTGGTGATTGCCGAAACCGATTCGAACAGTGCTTGGGCAAAGGTGAGGTCGAGTTCGGAGAAATAGATCGGGATCGCACCGACCAGCGAAAAAGTGGCCCAGAGCACGTTGACGAGCAAGAAGCCCATGCGCTTGGAAAACGCCGGTGGTGGTCCGCGTGTCGCCATGGCAGCGGTGACCGACAGGCCGCCAACCATGGCGGCAGACACCGTGAAGACAGACCAGTGCGCGTCGCCGTAATAGAGGTCCACCATGGCCGGGATGAGCATGGCCGTGGACAGATAGAGCCCGCACAGGGCTGCGATATAGACGACGGAGCGGAGCAGATTGGTGTTCAAGGAATGACTTCCGTCTGTTGCAGCGCAAAGAGGCTTTGTCTCTGCCCGATGACTATGCCATAGCGGGGCTCTGTCCAAAATTCAACGGAGGCTGACGTGACCCCCGATCAGGTCGACGAAGCGCTGGAAGCCATGCGCGGGCTTTTTCCCGAAACGCCGCTGCAGCTCAACGAGCATTTGAGCGCCCGTTACGGTGCCAATGTCTACCTGAAGCGTGAAGACCTGACGCCCGTTCGCTCCTACAAGATTCGCGGAGCCTTCAATTTCTTCCGTAAGATCGTTGTCGACAGCCCCTCCGGCACCACTTTCGTTTGTGCATCCGCCGGGAATCATGCCCAGGGCTTTGCCTATGTGTGCCGCCATTTTGGCGTTCAGGGCGTGGTCTTCATGCCGGTGACGACTCCGCAGCAGAAGATCGACAAGACCCGCATCTTCGGCGGCGAATTCATCACCATTCGCCTGATCGGCGATATCTTCGACCAGTGCTATCAGGCTGCCCGCGAACATGTCGACGCGATCGGCGGCTATATGGTGCCGCCTTTCGACCATCCCGACATCATCGAGGGCCAGGCGACGGTGGCGGCCGAGGTCATGCAGCAGCTGCCCGATGACGTGACGCCGGATCTCGTCATCATGCCGGTCGGCGGCGGCGGTCTGTCGTCGGGCATGACCGGCTATCTGGCTGGCAGAGTTTCGCCCGAGGCGATGATCTTCTGCGAACCCCAGGGCGCGCCGAGCCTGAAGAAGAGCCTCGAGGCCGGCAAGGTTGTCACGCTCCCAAAGGTCGACAATTTCGTCGATGGGGCAGCCGTCGCCCGCATCGGCGACCATAATTTCGAAGCGCTGAAGGCCTTCCGCCCCGACCAGGTGCTGATCGTACCGGAAAACGCGATCTGCGTGACCATGACCGACATGCTGAATGTCGAGGGTGTTGTGCTCGAGCCCGCAGGGGCGCTGGCGCTGGCGGCCCTTGACCTTCTGCCGCGCGTCGCCCTGAGCGGGCGGACAATCGTCGCCGTCGTCTCCGGCGGCAATTTCGATTTCGAGCGGCTTCCCGACGTCAAGGAACGCGCGATGCGCTACGCCGGTTTGAAGAAATACTTCATCCTGCGCCTGCCGCAGCGTCCAGGCGCGCTGCGCGACTTCCTCAACCTGCTTGGGCCCGAAGACGATATTGCCCGCTTCGAGTATTTGAAGAAGTCGGCGCGCAATTTCGGCTCGATCCTGATCGGTATCGAGACGGGCAAGCGCGAGAATTTTGCAGAGCTGTTCGACCGTTTCGATCAGGCAGGTCTTGGCTTCGAGGACATCACCGAAAACGAGATCCTCGCCAACCTGATTATCTGATGCCCTGGCCGGCAAGCCAGTCGACGATGATCGTCGCAATTGGCTCGGTGGTCTCGGGCGAATAGGTATCGCCGGCAATCACATGATTGTTGGCGTCTCCGGTCGGACCCGGATCGACGAGCGCATGATCAGCACCCCAGCGCGCTGCAATCGCCACCGTCCGATCCGGCCTGACAACCTTGTCCTCGGCAGACTGAATGAAGAGGGCGGGAACGCGGATCTCCTCTACCGGTGTGTGGCTGGCCAGCCGGACCGATTGCGCCATGGGTATGAGCGCTGCCACCGGGTAACTTGTCGTCCAGTTGTGTGCGTTGAGCGGGCTGATCGGTTCAAATCCGCCACGCTCGCCGATGATCAGACGGGCCAGCTGGGCGCCAAACGGACCGGTCAGCAGAAAGCTGCCGGAAGCCTGCACGCCATAATTGGGTGAGAGGAATACCGAAGCCGCGATCCTGTCCACAAGGGTCGGGCGACCGAGTGCCCAGGTGACGAGCGAGGCGCCGGTGGACGTCGAGATGATGACGACCCGTTCACCCAGATGTTTACCGATTGCCAGCGCTTCGCCGACATCCGCCGCCCAGTCATCGATCTTCGCAAGGCCCAAGGCGTCCGGATCATCAAGGCCATGACCGGTGAGACGGGTGAGGAAAAGATTGGCACCGAGCGCTTGTGCCACGAGGTCGGGCAGCGGGCGAACCTCGGCGGACGAGGCGGAAAAACCGTGCACATAGACCACCGAGAGCGGGGTCTTCGTTTTCCTTGCGGGATCCGCCCAGACGATCTGCTTGGCAAGCCCATCGCGGATGCGGCCTGCTTTACTCTCGCTGTCAGCGATCAGTGCTGCAAGCGAATCAAGCGGTTTGTCCGCACCGATCTCTGCCTCTCGTTCGAGCGCGAGGACCGGTGGTCGCAGATAGAGAAGGACGATAGCCGCGATGCCGAGAACAACGAGTGCAAGCAACAAGCCCATGACGATCCGCATCCTCACGCCTCCGACGGTCCTCCCGACCGGAGCCGACTGTATCATGCCATCATGACGCGGGAAGTCGCCCTTCCTGCTCTTCCTCGGCAGGCCTGGTTGTGCTAGGTCAGGCCATGTCTATCCTGTCCAGCATCCTCTCGATCTTCACCGGCGGTTCTTCTTCCGAAACTGCCGCCAAGCCAATGGCAGAGCCGCAGACCTACAACGACTGCGTTATCCACGCCGAGCCCATGCGTGAAGGCAGCCAGTATCGTCTGGCCGGTCGCATCGTAAAGACTGTGGATGGTCGGGTGCTCGAGCGCAAGTTCATTCGCGCCGACGTCTTCACCTCGCTTGATGACGCTCTCGACTGCACCTTCCGTAAGGCGCAGCAGATCATCGATCAGAATGGTCCGGCGCTGTTTGGTGATGGCGAGGAAACGCGCATCGTCTGACGTTGCATCTTGATATTGCGAAGAATTGTTTCTTCGCGATCACAGAATGTTAATGATGCACCGCAACACTGGCCCCTGAGATATTGTCCGGGTTTTCCAGTGGTCATTGCGTTTCGCTCTGTTTCACCTCTTGCTTTCAATGGTTTGGCAGCGAGCCTCGTCTTGGGGGTGGCGCTTCCTGCCAATGCTGCTGACGTAGCAGCGGTTCAAGCAGCCAAGGCCTCAGCGGATCTTGCCTGGCTGATGGCCGCCGCCGGCATGGTGATGATGATGCAGGTGGGATTCCTGCTTCTTGAAGCGGGCATGGTGCGCTCGAAGAATTCCATCAATGTCGCCCAGAAGAACCTGCTGGATTTTGTATTCGGCGTTGTCGGCTTCGCTGTCGTGGGTTTCATGCTCGCTTTTGGTCGCTCCGGCGTCCTGCCGGTCGGGCTCGATCCTGACTATTTCCTGCTGCAGGGCCTCGACAGTTGGCTCGCCGGGTTCTTCGTCTTCCAGGTGATGTTTTGCGGGACGGCGGCGACGATCGTCTCCGGTGCCGTCGCCGAGCGCATGACGCTCTCGGCCTATGTGCTTGGGTCGATTGTCCTGTCGACGCTGATCTATCCGATTTTCGTGCACTGGGTCTGGGGAACGGCAATCGGGCCGAACTCAGGCGCCTTTCTCGCCAATCTCGGCTTCGTGGATTTCGCCGGATCCACGGTGGTGCACGCCACGGGCGGCTGGGTCGCACTTGCTGCCTGTCTGGTGATCGGAGCAAGACGTGGACGTTTTGATGCAGAGGGACGCCCGGTGCGTCTTGCCGGTAACAATCCGGTTCTGGCAACTACCGGTGGCCTCATCCTGTTTTTCGGCTGGATCGGCTTCAATGGCGGCTCCACCCTAGCGGCCAATGCAGATGTAGCGCCGATCATCTTGAACACAGTTCTCGCCGGCGGCATGGGCACCTGCGTCGGATACGTGATCGGGGCAAGGCAGGATGGCGTGGTGCTGCCGGAAAAGGCGCTTTGCGGCATGCTGGGTGCGCTGGTCGCCGTCACGGCAGGCTGCCACCTTCTTGAGCCCGGTGGCGCGCTTCTCACGGGCGCGCTCGGCGCGATCGTCGCGATCCTCGGCAACCAGTATCTCGAGGAAAAGCTCAAGGTCGACGATGCCGTCGGAGCCGTCGGCGTACACGCCTTTGCCGGTGTCGCCGGAACAGTGGCACTTGCATTGCTGGCGCCGGTCGATCGGTTGCCACTCGGTGGACGATTCGATCAGCTCTACATTCAGATCTTCGGCTCGGCGCTGAACTTCTACTGGGCCTTCGGCCTCGGCTATGCCTTCTTTTGGACGCTCGACAGGCTCTTCCCCGTTCGTGTGACGGCCGAGGCCGAAGACATCGGCCTGAATGTTGCTGAACATGGTACGCGGCTGGGTGTAGGCCATGTCGAGGACGCTTTGTCGAAACTTGTATCCGGCAAGGCCGACCTTGGCGACCGGTTGGCGGTCGATCCGGGCGATGAGGCCGAGAAATTGACCCGGCTGTTCAACCACCTGATGGACAATATCCAGCACCAGGAACGCAATCGCAGCGCACTTGAAGCCCAGGTTCGGGACCAGGAGGAGGCGGAGCGGGTGACGGCGCTCGCCAACGCCACCTTTGAAGCGATCGTCATGCACGAAAGCGGAGTCATCATTGACGGCAATGAGCGGTTCGAGGTGCTGACGGGTCGCAAGATTGCCGATCTGATTGGCACTTCGATCCTCGATCTTGTCGATCAGGCCGGGCGGCGCATGCTGATTGAGGATCCCAATCCGGCTCCGGACGTGTCGCGCGAATTTCAGATCGTCCGCGAGGACGGCTCAACCATCCCGATCGAGGCTCGAGGGCGGAACATCGAATATCGCGGTCGGCATATCCGGATCAGCTGTCTCGTCGATCTGCGCGAGCGCAAGGCCGTCGAAAGCCGCATGCGTCATCTCGCCCAGCACGATCCGCTGACGGGCCTCCCGAACCGCGCTCTGTTTACCGAAACGCTCGCAACCCATGTCGAGCAGGCGAACGATGGATGGGGCTGCGGGATTCTCTTGGTCGATCTCGACCATTTTAAGGACGTCAACGATCTCTACGGGCACCCCGCGGGCGACGAGGTGATCAAAGAGACGGCACGTCGCCTGACCTCGGCACTCGGTCCCGCCGACATGGCGGCCCGCCTCGGCGGTGACGAGTTCGCGGTCATCCTCGGCAATTGCCATTTCGAAGCCCAATGCGAAGATTTCGGACGTCGCTTGGTCGAAGGCTTCCGGCAACCCTTTGATACCGGCCAGGGCGAACGCATCATATGCGGTGTCAGCATCGGTGGCGCGCTTTGCCCCGAACATGCGGGTGAGCTCGACGAACTGATCGGTCGTGCTGACATCGCCCTCTATCATGCCAAGAAATCCGGCCGGAACACCTTCAGATCCTACCGCAAGGGCATGGATGAACTGATCGAGAAGCGACGCGCGCTCGAAGCCGATATCGAGCGAGGACTGGAGCGCGGCGAGTTCGAGCTCTATCTCCAGCCTCGGGTCTCGGCATCGGATGCTTTGATCGTCGGATACGAGGCGCTGGTGCGCTGGAAACATCCGGATCGGGGCATGGTGCAGCCGGGCGATTTCATCCCGGTCGCCGAGGTCTCGGGCAAGATCATCGAGCTCGGAGAATGGGTGTTGATCGAGGCCTGCGGTCTGGCAACCGGTTTCCCGGAGCATCTGCATATCAGCGTCAACGTCTCGCCGGTGCAGTTCCGCCATCCGCAGTTTCTGGAGCGGATCGAGGCTATCCTCGGCGAATCGGGTGTTTCGCCGCATCAGCTGGAGCTGGAGATCACGGAGAGCGTGCTGATCGACGACGATCAACGGGCACGCCTCATTCTCGGCCATCTGAAGACGCTGGGCTTGAGGATTGCGCTTGACGATTTCGGCACCGGCTATTCGTCGCTGAGCTATCTGAGCCGCTACCCCTTCGACGTCATCAAGATCGATCGCAGCTTCGTGTCAGCCCTCGGAACCGAGGAGACGGCGGACGCCATCGTCCGCACGATCATCGATCTCGGCAGCGGGCTCGGCATGCGGGTGGTGGCGGAAGGTGTGGAGACGGTGGATCAGGCCCGTTATCTGAGCATTGCCGGCTGTGATGAGTTGCAGGGCTATCTGCTGGGCCGGCCGCAGCCGGTCGACAGTATCGCATCCGATGTGAGCGCGGAGATTGTCTCGGAACTGACCAACGTCGCGCGGCTTCAAGCGCACCGCGACAAGCGGTTGTCCCGGGCGGGGAACGAGACAGCGCCTGTCTTGGCGGCAAACGGCAACTGAAGGTCCTTGCCGTTTGCTGAATGAGGGCAGCAGCGTGGCTGCCGCGTTGGAGCGTCATGAGCTCAGGCGGCGCGCGCCAGTTCCTCGACCTTGGCCTTCGCAGAAGCCACGGCCTTTTCGGCGGCTTCCGGACCGTATGCTACGCCTTCGACATAAACAGTCTCGACCAGCTCGATGCCGAGGAAGCCGAGGACCGTCTTGAGATAGGGTTCAGCATGGTTCATCGGGGCGCCGGGGCCGGAGGAGTAGATGCCGCCGGCAGCAAGCACCAGATAGGCCTTCTTGCCCTTGGCAAGACCGACCGGGCCGTTTTCCGTGTAGCTGAACGTGAGGCCAGCGCGGGCAATGTGGTCGATCCAGCTCTTCAGCGACGAATAGATGTTGAAGTTGATGAGGCCGGTGCCGATGACGATCGTGTCGGCGGCCATCAGTTCGGCGACGAGTGCGTCGGACATGGCGACGGAAGCGGCTTCTTCAGCGCTGCGTGCATCGGCAGGCTTGCGGATCGCGGTGGTGAAGGCGCCGTCGACGTGGTCGAGCTGGGTTTCGACGAGGTCACGACGGACCAGCGTGCCGGTCTCACCGGCGAACTTCTCGGCGAGCTCGGTGGCGATCGCGTTCGAGAGGGATTCCGAGCCACGCGGGCTGGAGGTGACGAGAAGGATGGAAGACATGTGCAATTCCTCGAATGGTGGTGGGCCCTTGGGAGCAGGCCTGCCATGCATCTATGTCCGAGCACGCATCAATAAAACTGTGATAATCTAGATTGGTCATATCGAATAACTGGATGGATGCCCGACCGCATGGATGCCAATCCCACTCTCGACCAGTTGCAGGTCTTTCTCACCGTGGCTGACACCGGGAGTTTTTCGGCCGCCGCCCGGCAGCTCAACCGCGCCCAGTCGGTGGTCAGCTATACGATCGGCAACCTGGAAAGCCAGCTCGGCGTGACGCTGTTCGAGCGGACCGGCACGCGGCAACCCAGGCTGACGGAAGAGGGCAGGGCCATGTTGACCGACGCCCGCCGCATCGTCGGCGATCTACAGGTGATGCGCGCCAAGGTCCGCAGCATGCATCAGGGGCTGGAGGCGGAGCTTTCGGTGGCGATCAGCGTGCTCGTGCCGACCGGCGCCATGCTGGCGGTGCTCCGCGAATTTCAGCAGCAGTTTCCATCCGTTTCGCTGCGGCTGGAAGTGGGGGAACTCGGAAGGCTGGTCGAACTGGTGATGAGCGGCAAGGCGACCATCGGCATCGGCGGTGCACCGACCCGGCAGGATGACACGCTGATCGTCGACCGGATAGGCCACAATTTCCTTCTGCCGGCGGCAGCGGCCGATCATCCGCTCGCTAAACACAGAGGCACGCTGTCCCTGCAGGACGTGCGCGAGGAAACCCAGATCGTCGTCAGCGACGCCTCGGATCTGACGTCGGGGCGCGATTTCAATGTCTTGTCGTTCAAGACATGGAGGGTCAGCGACATGGCAACGAAACATCAGCTGATCCGTGGCGGTCTCGGCTGGGGCGGGCTTCCGGCCTCGATTATCCGCGAAGACATGGCAAGCGGCCGGATCGTCCATCTCGATCTGCCGGCTTATGAGCAGGGTTCCTACAATCTCTATGCTATCAGGCGGACCGATAATCCGCCTGGGCCTGCCGGCACCTGGCTGATCCGCGCCTTCGAAGAACAGCTTTCGAATTGCCCCATGGACCTGGCATCTCCGCCAGCGCTTGCCACAGCAGTTTAAGGAATCGATTCAACGGTTTGAATCGACTCCGTTCTTGTTGAGCGGATGCGCCCTCTGCCTTGTTCAGAGCGTCAGGCGGAACTTCGCAAATCCTTCTGCCGCTTCGCCGGCATCCTCGATCTGGCCGCCCTTGAAGTCGGCGAGGAAATCGCGTGCCTTCGGGCCGGTCTCGAAGACAACGGTGGTCTCACCGATCGGTGCGAAGGACCAGTTGCCGTCGGCCGACGGATTGATCGTGCCCTGTTCGACGATGTAGCGGACGATGATGTCGCGATTGGTATCCGGGCCGACGAAGATCACCTTGTCGGAGGCGATTTCGGGGAACTTGCCGCCGCCACCGGCGCGGTAATTATTCGTCGCGACCGCGAAGGTCTGGCCGGGGTCGATCGGCTTGCCGTCGAACTGCAGGTTGACGATGCGGCTCGCCTCCGGATGCACGACGACGCCGTCCTTGTCGTAGCGGGCAGGCTGCGTCAGGTCGATCTGATAGGTCACGCCGTCGATCACATCGTAATTGTAAGACGGGAAATCGGGATTGACCAGGGCCGCATCCTTTGCGCCCTTCTCGATCTGGTTGAAGATCCCGGCCGACATTTCCAGCCAGTTCTTCACCTGTTCGCCGGTGATCGCCACGGCCTGAATGGTGTTCGGATAGAGATAGAGGTCGGCGACGTTCTTGATCGCGATATCGCCTGCGGGCACGTCGGTGAAATAATCGGCGCCGCCGCGACCGCCTGCCTTGAAGGGGGCCGCCGCTGACAGCACCGGCAGATCCTTGTGCGGCCCATCCTTCAACATGTCCTTGATGTACCAGGACTGGGCAATCGAGACGATCTGGATCGACGGATCGTCGGCGACCAGCGCAAAATAGGAGTAGAGCGGCGCGGACGTCTTGCCGACCGGCGTGCGCACATAATCGAGCGTCGCCTGATGTTCGGTCGCGACCGAGGCGATGACCTCGGGCTTGTCCTTGACGTCGGCCACGACCTTGCGGTTGTCGTCTCGGTGGTAGATCGGGCGTGCCTCGCAGGTGAAGTCGACGATCTTCCAGCTCGAGCCGTCCTTTTCCAGAAGCAGGTCGATCAGGCCCATATGCGAGCCCCAGAAGCCGGCCATGACGGCGGGCTTGCCGAGCAGCGTGCCCTTGACCGCATCCGCACCCGGCACGTTCTCGAAATCCTTCGGGCCGGGGAAGACCAGATGCTGGTGACCGGTGAAGATCGCGTCAATACCCTCGACGCCTGCGAGATAAAGCGAGGCGTTTTCCATGCCTTCGCTTTCACCATTCCCGTCGATACCGGAATGGGAGAGCGCAATCACGATGTCGGCGCCATCCTCCTTCATCTGCGGCACCCAGGCGCGCGCGGCCTGCAGGATGTCGCGCGTCATCGCCTTGCCCTCGAGGTTCTTCGCATCCCAGAGCATGATTTGCGGCGGCACGAAGCCGATGAAGCCGACCTTAACAGGGCTGGTCGCCCCCGATCCGTCACGGATCTGCTTTTCGATGATGTGGTAGGGCTTGAAATAGAGCGGATCCTGCTTCGGATCGGAAGCGAGTTGCCCCTTGGTCAGGTTGGCGCAGACGAAGGGAAACTGCGCACCCGCCAGCGTATTGAACATGAAGTCGAGGCCGTAGTTGAACTCGTGATTGCCGAGCGTGCCGCAATCATAGCCGAGCACGTTCATCGCCTTGATCACGGGATGCAGGTCGCCGGGCTTCATGCCCTTCTGATAGGCCATGTAGTCGCCCATCGGATTGCCCTGTAGGAAGTCGCCATTGTCGATCAGCATTGAGTTGCCGGCTTCGGCGCGAATGGAATCGATCAGGCTTGCGGTGCGCGAAAGGCCCATCGTGTCGTTGGGCTTGTCGGCATAATAGTCGTAAGGCATCACGTTAACGTGGATGTCGGTGGTTTCCATCAGCCTGAGATGGGCCTGGTTGCCATTGGCACGCGCCGCAAACGGATGAAGCGTGACGAGAGCCGCCGATGCGGCAATGCCGCTCAAGAAGGAGCGGCGGGAAATCGGATGGAGATCGAGCAAAGACGGCATGGGGGCCTCGCGAAAACAGGTTCTGAAAGCGACGCAGGTTAGGTCGCTTTCAAGAGGCTTGCACCTCTAAAATGACAGGGGTGAGACGTTGCCATCTCCTCTGTCAGGCCGGTACGAGATTGCGTGGGTCGCGATGGAAATTGCGGAAATATGCAGTCACCTGCGCGACCGCATTGGTGGTCTGCTCGAATTCGAGCCCCATCTTGCCGGCGCGGTACCAGCGGACGGTGCATTCGATGTGGCCGAGTTCGGCGCAGCTGACAGTGACAGTCGCGCCGCGCTTGGCTTCGATCCAGCCCTCGAGATGCAGGGCCATGCCGGTTCGGGAAATGTCGAGAATACGCACGTTGAACTTCTGGCCGATGAATTCCAGCGTGCCCCTGATGTGACACCGGATACGTTGGCTTCGGCGGCCGTCGGGATTGAGTTTGGCAGCAAGCATAAAATTGCGCTCCGTCAAATGGATTGAAAGAAACGCAGAAAACCTCGGCCACACGCCTTAACGGCATCTGGCCAAGGTGATTAGAATACGAGCGACATCCTCAGGAGATTTTGGGTGTTTTGCCGGTTATGCGGGGTGTTTACCGTTAACTTTGCGTCCGAAGGGCTCAGCCGCGCAGGACCGGCCGGACTTCCTGATGGTAGTTGCGGAAATAGGCCGCGACCTTGGCAATCGAATTGCTGTTCGGTCGGAACATGATGCCGATACGGCCGCCATAGTTCCAGCGGACGACTCCTTCCAGATGGCCGATATCCTCGTTTTCGATGGTCACCTGACTGCCTGCGGCGGCGGTCAGCTTGGCGGCGAGTTCGAGCGCGAGGCCTGTGCGTGAAATGTTGATGACGCGTGCATCCGCCTGCTGGTGAAAATAGCGGATCTTACTGTCGAGCCGGCAACGGCTGCGGGGTGATTTGCGAACATCCATACCGAGATTATTGCTCATGATGCCGTCCTGAATACAAAAAGGAATGGCATGACCTTACGCAGCATCCGTAAGAACGGCCTAAAACAAATCATTAGGATTTTCAGGATCCTCGATCAAAGACCCACATTGGGACGTTCGATGATTTCACGAAGCGCAAAGCTCGAATTGATCTTCACCACATGCGGAAGCGCCGAGAGCCAGTCGCGGTGGATGCGCTCATAGTCTTCGAGGTCCTTGGCAGCGACACGCAGGATGTAGTCGTATTCGCCCGACATGAGGTAGCAAACCAGGACGTTCGGACAGCGCTTCACGGCGGCTTCAAATTCGGTCAGCGTCTTGGCGAACTGGCCCGACAGCGAGATGTGCACGATCACCATCATCTTGTAGTCGATCGCCTTGTGCGACAGGCGGGCATGATAGCCGCTGATGACGCCGGATTTTTCCAGCATGTCGTGACGCCGCGAGCAGGCGGAGGGCGAGAGGCCGACCTTTTCGGCGAGTTCCGCATTGGTCATCCGGCCATTCTCCTGAAGCGCCTTCAGAATAGCACGATCGATGGCATCCAGTTCCGCCATTCGTAGATTTCTCCGTTTTGCAGCCGCCAGACGCAAGAAGCTGCGAATTGTCTGATGTCCCAGGCCTCACTTTGCAAGGACATTTTGCGCGGAGAGTGTTTGAATTTCCTTATCTGAAACAAAGCAGCGCAGGCTGCGAATAAAAGAGAGGAACGTTTGATGCGTGTCGGTTGCCCGAAGGAAATCAAAAACCATGAATACCGTGTGGGTCTGACCCCCGGTGCCGTCAGAGAATATGTGGCTCATGGCCATGATGTCCTGATCGAAACGGGCGCAGGTGCCGGCATCGGCGCAGACGACCATGCCTATATCGCCGCTGGCGCGAAGATCGCAGCCACAGCCAAGGACGTCTTCGAAAAGTCCGACATGATCGTCAAGGTCAAGGAACCGCAGCCCTCTGAATGGGTGCAACTGCGCGAAGGCCAGATTCTTTATACTTATCTCCACCTCGCGCCGGATCCGGACCAGACCAAGGGTCTGCTCGATTCGGGCGTAACTGCGGTAGCTTATGAAACTGTGACCGACGAGCGCGGTGGCCTGCCACTTCTGGCGCCGATGTCGGAAGTCGCCGGACGACTGGCGATCCAGGCGGGTGCGACGGCCCTGCAGAAAGCCCATGGCGGCCGCGGCATCCTGCTTGGCGGCGTGCCGGGTGTGCTGCCGGCCAAGGTCACCGTCATCGGCGGTGGCGTTGTCGGATTGCATGCGGCCAAGATGGCCGTCGGCCTCGGCGCTGACGTTACGATCCTCGACCGCTCGTTGCCGCGTCTGCGCCAGCTCGACGATATCTTCCACGGCCGCGTCCACACCGTCTATTCGACCATCGATGCGTTGGAGCAGGAATGCTTCTCCGCCGATCTCGTCATCGGCGCAGTCCTGATCCCCGGTGCCGCAGCCCCGAAGCTTGTGACCCGCGAAATGCTGTCTGGCATGAAGAAGGGCGCTGTCGTCGTTGACGTTGCGATTGACCAGGGCGGTTGCTTCGAAACCTCCCATGCCACGACCCATTCCGATCCGACCTATGTCGTCGATGGCATCGTGCACTACTGCGTGGCCAACATGCCGGGTGCGGTGCCGATCACCTCGGCCCATGCGCTCAACAATGCAACGCTGGTCCATGGTCTGGCGCTTGCCGATCGCGGTCTGCGCGCGATTGCAGAGGATCGGCACCTGCGCAACGGTCTCAACGTCCACAAGGGCCGCATCACCAACAAGCCGGTCGCAGAAGCGCTCGGTTACCCGGCGCATGCGCCAGAAGCAGTGCTTAACGTAGCGTAAGGCCGTACTCTCCGGTCGCCTTACGTTGCGTCAGGTCCGTAAAATGTAACGTGTATGCGGCCGATCCGGGCCGGCCTTCCCATCGGCCGGCCCGTTTTTTTATGCCTAGATCAAGGCAGATCGGGCCGGCTCTTCGGCTCATGCATCGGACAGCCGATCAAGGCGCTGCGCTTAGCTGCTGCGACGGGATAGACCTCTTTGCGCGCGCGCATGACATTGCCGAGCGGCCGATGCAGCTCGATGCCGCGCCATGGGCGGAAGGTCAGCCCGTCGTCAACGGCCCTGGAGCGACCTTCCGACCAGCCGGTCTGTGGGCCAACCCTGATCGTCGCGATCTCCAGATAGGGACTGTCTTCTTCGGGCCAGACCACGGAGGCATCCTCAATCGGCTGTGTCTCAAGATTGCGACAGAGTTGTGCGCGCAGGGTCCATTCTCCGCCATCGCGCGCCATAACCTCGGCGACCGCTTCGCGCAGGACGTCGGGACCTTCGGAAAGATCGATCCTGTCGTCGACCAAGCGTTTGAAGCTTTCGGACCGTGGCACGATGTCGAGTTTCGCCACATAGTCGCCGAAGCGCAAGGGAACCTGGGTGTAGTAATGCTCACCCAGCGGATGGGTCTCAGGGTAGCCGCCCATCGCCTTCAGCGCGCCGGCATCCGCGCCCATGGCTTCCAGTCCTTTGACGATTGGTCTCAGGATCCAGCTGAGCGCACTCTTGGCCCATTCGACCCTATCCGTGGTGCGGGAAATCAGTTTGAGGTTTTTGGCAAAACCTGCGGCATCCGGTGCCGCGAAAGCCGGCGCTGAGGCAAACAGGAAATCCTGCGTGACATCGCCTTCGCTGCCCGGCAGTCGTTCGCCTTCTACATCGAACAGCTTGATGGCGAAGCCGCGCGGCAGTGAGACGCTATCGCGCAATGGATCGCCGGGGATGGTCGATATGCGGATGATTGCCGGATAGGTCCGACCGGGTTCGGCGAAGATGCCTTGCCGCAGTTCGGCCGAAAGATCCGAATGGACGGTGACGGAGGCTTCGAGCAGTGCGTGGCTTTTGGCGTGCACGCTCCGTTGCGCGTGACCAAGATCCTCATGCGTTTTCTCGATGATGTAGAGCATGCTCTCCTTGATGTCTTCGATCGCCTCCTTTTCGTCAGCGGACGGGGTTTCAAGATCGGCATGGTAGCGGATGGGGGATTGATGCGGCATCGAGTGCTCCGTGGGACAGGTTCCGGCTGAGGGAACGCAGGTGGGAGCCGCTTGTTCCTCGTGGCGGCCGCGTCAACCCGCTGAGGGAGGGCCAGAACACTGAGCCTCCCTCAAGCACACAGGATCAGCGGATGAAGTCGTCGATGCGGCGCAGCGTGACGCGTCGGTTACGCCATTCCGACCGCTCGGTGGGGATCAGCAGGTAATCTTCGCCATAGCCGACGGTTTCCAGCACGCGCGAGGGAATGCCGAATTCGCGCACCAGAAGCATCTTGAGCGAGGCAGCCCGGCGCTCCGACAGGACCTGATTGGAATAGGCGGAACCGACCGCATCCGTATGGCCCTCAATCAGGAAGCGAACCGCTCGCCGGCGACGTAGCAGCTGTTCCATGGCACGCGCGATCTGCTGCGCCTTGCGAAACTCCGAACGCGGGATCTCCGCCGAGCCTGTGGCGAAGTTGATCGCCTGGATATCGATCGAGGGAGCTTGGCGCCGAAGCTCCGGCCGCCGCTTGAACTCGTCGATGGTGACCCGGTTCCGCGGGGCGATCTGCCGCTGAGGTGCTGCGTCCAGCCGCCGCATGATCATCTCTTCGGTCGGGGCCTCCTGTGCGAAGCCAACGCCCGGCGACGCAAGCGCGCCGGCCAAAATCGTCAGAAAAAACCGTCTGTCCATGGACTGTCCTCCGTTTTGCAGTTGTCGTGAGGCAAGCTTTGGCAGGACGACTATGAATTTCGACTGAAGCTGGCGGTCAGCAAAGGTTCATCCGGACCTCAACCAAAAAGGCGCTGCTTAAAGCCGAAGGCGGCCAGAATTGAAGGACTCGAGGCGCAGATTCGACATGATGTGATGCAGCGCGTGCCGGCAACCTGATTACCCATTGGCAGACACCGCGTTTGCCAGAAATGGTGCTTCTCTCTCGCCGCATCTCTGCTGTAGAGAATGGGCGAGGTATCAGGGGTTCGGGGTCTCTCATATGCTGTCGCTCAAGTCCGTCACAACAATCATGCTGGCCTTCGCTGCAGCATGGCTTTTCCAGCTAACCACGCGTGTTCAGGCAGAAGATCTGACTGCCGAACAGGTGGAGGAAGGCCAGCAATTCGTCGTCAACAATGCCATCTTCATCCTCTTCCACGAGGCCGGCCACATGCTGGTCTCCGAGTTCAATCTGCCGGTCCTCGGCCGTGAGGAGGACGCGGTCGATGCGCTCTCCTCTGTGCTATTGCTCGGCGCCGAGGACGAGGATCTCTACACGACCATGCAGGATGCCGCCGATGGCTGGTTCCTGCTCGATGAAGCCAATGAGGATGGTCCGCAGGAAGATGACTTCATGGGCACCCATGGCCTGGATCGCCAGCGTGCCTATTCGATCGTCTGCATGATGACCGGGGCGAATGCGGAGTTCTTCGATGAGTTTGCCGATTCGCTCGAATTTCCCGAGGATCGTCGCGAGGAATGCCTGTTCGAGTATGAGAAGGCGCGAGACAGCTGGATGAGCCTGCTTGCTACCCACATGAAGGAAGGCGCCAAGACCCGCTTCGACATCAGTTACGAACCGGCAGGTAACGCGGATCTGCAGGCTTTTGCCGATCTGCTGAAGAGCGCTGGCGCACTGGAGACGATCGCAACCGTCTTCGGCGAGGGCTACAATCTGAAGGACGGCATCAAGATCACCGGAAAGACCTGCGGTGTCGAAAATGCCTTCTGGGATCCCGAGGCCCGCGAGATCACCTATTGCTACGAGATGGCTGCCTTCCATGCCGGGCTCATCGCCAACTGGTTCGACAACCAGGGCGCCGAGGCAACCGCAAGCGACGACGACGCGTCCGGTTCCGGCGATGAGGCGACGTCTGTCAAGTTGAAGCGGAAGGAATAAGCGACGGCATCAGCCGTCGCGCTTGATGAGCGCCAACAGCTCCTGATCTGTCAGGGGATCGACCAGAGCGTCATAGGTTCCAACAGGCGAAAAGCCGAACTGCTGATAGAGCTGCAGCGCGCGCGGATGGTCGAGCGAATTGGTGGTGACGGTGACCGTCTTCGGATTGCTCGCCCAGGCGGCATAGAGACACTGCAGCAGGAACCACTTGCCGATGCCGAGCCCCAGCGCATGCTCGAAAAGGCCGAAATAGGAGAGCTCGACGAGATCGTCGTTTTCCTGGCTGAGCTCGTAGAAGCCGGCCGGCGCACCGTTCACATAGAGAACCGAGATCGACACCTTCTGCGCGTGGATGATCGCCTTCAGCTGCTCGTCGGGCAAACGCAGGCGCTCATACCAATGCCAGCGCGCGCCGACCTGGCGATGCAGGAAGCGGTAGAAGGAGAGCGGTATCTCATGCGTGCGCATGATCGCCGTCTGGATATTGACCGGCACCGGCAGGCTGGATTTCGGCGGCGCCGTCATCTTCGAGCCGGGTGACATGGGCCGTCAGCGGTCCGGATGTCTTCGAGCCGAGCGGGTCGGCCTTGCCGGTGACGACGGGCGTGTCGGTCTTCGAGCCCCATTCCGACCAGGAGCCGTCATACAGCGAATTGTCGGTATGCCCCAGGCTCTCGAGCGCCAGCGTCACGACGGCTGCCGTCACGCCTGAGCCGCAGCTGGTGACGACGGGATTGTTGAGATCGATACCCGCACTGGTGAAGATCGACCTGAGCGTCGCGAGATCCTTAAGGCGGCCATTCTCCGACAGTGATGAGGCAGGCACGCTACGCGCACCCGGCATATGACCGGAGCGCATGCCGGCACGCGGTTCCGGCTCCTCGCCGGTGAACCGACCGGCCGGGCGGGCATCGGCAATCTGCTTGTCGCCCTCGTCGGCAATCGCCGACATCTGGTCGAAGGAGGTGATCCTCGAACGGTCGAACTGTGCCTCGAAGGTAACAGGTGCCGGTTCCGGCAGGTCGGTCTCGAGCTTCCGGCCTTCCGCCTTCCAGCCGTCGATACCGCCATCGAGCACATAGACGCGGCGCGCGCCCATCACACGGAACATCCACCAGACGCGCGGTGCCGAAAAGAAGCCGGGACCGTCATAGACGACGATCGTATCCTCGGCAGAGATGCCCAGCTGGCCAACGGCCTGGGAAAAGAAGGAGGGAGACGGGAGCGAATGGGGCAGGCCGGTCGAGGTGTCAGCGATCACGTCCTGATCGAAGAAGACCGCACCCGGAATATGGCCGGAGGCATGTTCGACGGCCCCGTTGCGGCCTTGGGCTGGAAGATACCAGGAGGCATCGACAAGTTTGAATCCGGGTGCCCCGAGGTTCTTTTCGACCCAGTCCGCCGACACGACGAAACGGCTTTTCTCACCGGACATGCACTTCTCCCGTACGTTCCTATGGCCTAGGTCTCCGGGGCTCCAAAGCGAATGCGGAACCGGCGGTTCTCCTTGCCCTTCTTTTCAATCTTGGCGATATGAATCGCACCGACCTCCTGGGTCTCCGAAACATGTGTGCCCCCGCAGGGCTGGCTGTCAACGGCGGAGTTCTCGCCGATGCAGACGAGGGATACCCGGCCGAGGCCGACGGGCGGGCGGACGTTCTTGGATTTGACGATGCCGGGATTGGCCGCGAGCTCCTCGTCGGTTATCCACTGGAGATAAACAGAGTGATTTTCGCCGACGAGCTTCATCAGGTCTGCCGTGACCTGATCCTTGTCGATGGTCTCGCCCATGTCGAAATCGACGCGGCTTTCCTCCTCACCCACGGCAGCGCCCGTAATCGGAAATTGGCAGACGACGGAGAGCAGGTGGCAGGCGGTGTGCATGCGCATCAGCTTGTAGCGACGGGCCCAGTCGACATGCAGGACGAGCTTTTCACCGACCAAGGGTAGGGGCTCGCCCTCAGCCGGCCGATGCAGGATCACGTCCTTGGTGGCGCCATGCCGGGTCTCGATGAGCGCAATCCGGCTGCCGTCCTCTCGCTCGAAGAAGCCGGTATCGCCCGGCTGACCACCGGATGCAGCATAAAAGCAGGTCTGGTCGAGCTCGACCGCACCGTCTTCATGCAGGGCCGTGACCATCGCCTCCGCCGTCGAGAGATAGAAATCGTCGCGGTAGAGGGCGATGGTGGTCATGGCAGTGCTTTCAATAATGTCAAACTGTCTCGAAGGGCAGGTCGAAGGCGACGCGCTTTTCGAGCCAGGTCGGGACTGGCAGGTTCTTGGAGCGCAGAAAGTCCGGGTTGTAAAGCTTGGACTGGTAGCGATTGCCGTAGTCGCAGAGGATCGTCACGATCGTGTGGCCGGGGCCGAGTTCCCGGGCCAGACGGATCGCGCCGGCAATGTTGATGCCCGAGGAACCACCGAGGCAGAGGCCCTCGTTCTCGACGATGTCGAAGACGATGTCGAGCGCTTCGGAATCGGGGATCTGATAGGCGTAGTCAGGCTTGAAGCCTTCCAGATTTGCCGTAATGCGGCCCTGGCCGATGCCCTCGGTAATCGAAGAGCCGGAGGACTTGAGCTCGCCGTTCTTGTAGTATTCGTAAAGCGCTGCACCCTCCGGATCGGCGATGCCGATCTTGACGCCGGGCTTGCGGTTGCGAAGGCCGATCCCGGTGCCGGCCAGCGTGCCGCCCGAGCCGACGGCGCAGATGAAGCCATCGACGGCGCCGCCGGTCTGCTCATAGATCTCTTTCGCCGTCGTCTCGATATGGGCGTCGCGATTGACGGTGTTGTCGAACTGGTTGGCCCAGATCGCCCCATTCGGCTCGCTCTTCGCAAGCTCGGCGGCGAGCCGCCCGGAAATCTTCACATAGTTGTTCGGGTTCTTGTAGGGCACTGCCGGCACTTCGACGAGCTCGGCGCCGAGCAGCTTCAGCGCGTCCTTTTTTTCCTGGCTCTGGGTCTCCGGGATGACGATCACGGTGCGATAGCCGAGCGCCTTGGCAACCAGCGTCAGCCCGATGCCGGTATTGCCGGCCGTGCCTTCGACGATCACGCCGCCGGGGCGCAGCAGTCCGCGCCGCTCGGCATCACGGATGATGAAGAGGGCGGCGCGATCCTTCACCGACTGGCCGGGATTGAGGAATTCGGCCTTGCCGAGAATGGTGCAGCCGGTCGCCTGCGAGGCGCCTTTCAGCCGGATGAGGGGCGTATTGCCGATCGCCTCGAGCACGGAGGGGTGAAATGCCATGATGCCTGCCTTTTTTGTCTGACGCTGACACTAGAACCAAATGCGCGGGGAAGAAAACCGGTATGCCGCGCAATTTTGTCCTTCTGGACAAGATTATGCGGAGGGCGGTCAGCGCGGAACGTGAACAGGTCTTTTCGGCTTGGAGGCCGTCGAAGGCAAGGAATGGCTTTTCGCGGTGGGCCGAGGGGAGGGAAAATGCGTTCAGGGGAGGAGGCTAGGTTCGGAGGGCTCCTGGAAAATCACAGGCCACGTCGAGAGGCATAAAGTGTCTCATATTGGCGGTAATCAAGGCCAGCCCATAGGCCTTGGCGGTCGCGGCAATCAGGATGTCGGCGAAGCCCGGATGGGCACTCGTTGCTGTGGCGAGATCATCGAGGCCGCCGGCGATCCGGGCGACGATGGGATCAACGGGGAGGACGTGGTCGCCGAAAGTTTCGGTGATCGAATCGAGCCATGCACTCAGGCGCTGCGCTCGGTCGATGCCGCCGCGACGATGCAGGCGGCGCAGGCCTTTCTCGATCTCGGCCAAGGTGATGGTCGATACATAGAGGACGTCGCCCTGGTCCCGGAACCACGTCCTCGTCGCCTCAGATGGCGCCTGCTTCCGGTCGGGCGAAAGAAGCGAGATGATGTTCGTGTCGATCAGGAAGCCGCTACTCAAGCTCGACATCCCGCATGGGGGATGGGTTACGTTCGAGATCGGCGGGGCCGGGATAGGACAGTAGGAACTCGCCGAAGTTCGGCCTCGGCTTCACCATCGCCCGTTTCGCTGCCTCTCCGGCCTCAACACTGACCAGCATGGCGGCAGGTTTCCCATGACGGGTGATGGTCACGAATTCGCCATTGGCGGCATCGTCCACGAGGCTCGCAAAACCTGCCTTGGCATCGGCAACACTCATGCTCGACATGGGGACCTCATGGAAATGACTATATGTGGTCATTTTAGCGGGGGGTAGGGGATGGATCAAGCGAACAATCTCAACGGACTTTCAAGGCTGAAAGCCCCACTCCTCACTCCGCCTTCAACCCCTGAAACGCCGCCATCGCGGCATCCCGGGCCTTGCCGTGATCGACAATGGGTTGCGGATAGGTCTTGCCAAGGCTGACGCCGGCCTCGTTCAGAACCGCGAAGGGCGCGTCGAAGGGCTTGTGGATGAACTTGGCCGGCATGTCATTCAGCTCCGGCACGAAGCGTCGGACATAAGCGCCCTCGGGATCGAATTTCTCGCCCTGACTGATCGGATTAAAGATGCGGAAGAAAGGGGCGGCGTCGGCGCCGGAGCCGGCGACCCATTGCCAGCTGGCGGCATTGGACGCCGGGTCGGCATCCACAAGCGTGTTGCGGAACCAGCGCTCACCTTCCCGCCAGTCGATCAAAAGGTCCTTTATGAGAAAAGAGGCGACGATCATGCGCACACGGTTGTGCATGAAACCAGTCTGCCAGAGCTGGCGCATACCGGCATCGACGATCGGATAGCCGGTCTGGCCTTTTTGCCATTTTTTGAGCAGGTCCGGCGCATCGCGCCAGGGGAAGGCGTCGAACTTGGGGTTCCAGTTCTTGGTCGCGAGATCGGGAAAATGAAAGAGCAGGTGATAGGAGAAATCGCGCCAGACGAGCTCCTTGCGGAAGTGGATAGTGTCCTCGCTCGAATAGGAGTCCGATAGCCCGCGCGTCGCGTGCCAGACGGAGGCGGGCGAAATTTCGCCGAGCGCGAGGTGCGGCGATAGCATCGAAACATGCGCTTCGCCGGGAAAGTCGCGGCGGGTGCGATAGCCCTTGAGGCCGGATGCGATGAAATCCTCAAGGCGTTTCCTGGCGCCGTCTTCTCCGGGTTGCCATTCGCTATCAAAGTCTTTCGCCCAGTTCGGCTTGGTCGGCAGCAGGCCCCAGTCCGAAAGCGCCTCGCTCTTCGGCCAATGCTCAGGCGCAGTGAGCGACTTCGGAGCCGGGATTGGCTCTGGCGGTTCGCCGGATCCGTCCAGTGCCTTCCAGAAGGGCGTGTAGACACGGAAATGTCCGCCGGCCCCGGTCTTGAGCTTCGTCGGCTCGTGCAGGATTTGGCCAGCAAAGGTGCGCACGTCGATGCCGTCAGCGATCAGTTTCGCCTTCAGGGCCTTGTCGACTGAGATGCCTGAAGGATCGTAGCGACGATTCCAGAAGACGGCCGAAGCGCCGGTCTCCGTGATCAGGTCCGAGAGCACGGTGTCTGCGGCGCCGCTTCGCAGGATGAGATTGGAGCCGAGCCTTGCCAGCGATTCCCCGAAGGCTTCGAGCGAGTGATGTAGCCACCAGGCCTGAGCAGCCCCAAGCGGGCCCGTTCCGGCGTGCTCCGGCTCCATTATATAAAGAGGGACTATACGGAACCCCTCGTCCACTGCTGTTGCGAGCGCGGCATGGTCTGAAACACGGAGATCCTTGCGGAACCACAGGATGAGCGTCTTGGCGGATTGCGGCATGCGTTGTTCTTCTTCGTTGGCTGTCAAAGCCATACGAAGGGTTAGTGCGACAAGATCACGCCGCTGTCACGAATCTCACGCGCTGGCATCAGCCTGCATGCTGACCTTCAGGCGGCGGAGCGTGCGGGGGCGACCCGTCGGGCCTGTTCGGCCCGCAGCATGGCCATGATCTCCTGGGCGTTTTCGCGCACATAAAGGCGATGCAGCTTTTCGGCGACGGGGGCAGTCGTCAGCAGGCACGTGTAGCCTTCCCGCTCGTACCAGCGGAAATCCACCACGTTGTCCATGTTGACGTAGAAGGGAAAGCCGTCCCCATCGTGAAGCTCGAGCCACATCGGCCGTCCTCCTTGCATTCTTTTTCGTACGAGGAGGGATGTAGCAGCGAAAAGTGAAGAGGGGGTTTCGGAACCATAGCCGGAACGTCCACCCTAGATCTTGTAGGAGAGCACGCGGTGCCAGAAATCAAAAAGCCCGCAGCCTTTGTCAGGCGCGGGCTTTGAAATGAGATGGCTCCCCGGGCCGGATTCGAACCGGCGACCTGTCGATTAACAGTCGAATGCTCTACCGCTGAGCTACCAGGGAACAGCCGCTTGGCGCGGTGTGAGCGGGGTAATACTGATGCTCGCTCCGTTTGCCAAGCGGTTTTTCAAAAAAAATGTCATCGTCTTGTTTTTATTTGTGGGCTCACCATCTGGAGGGCCGTGGAAAAGGCAAGCAAAACCGCTGAAACGCAGGGAGTTTCATGAATGCCAGAACGTCGGTATCGGCTCGACCAACAGCGAGGGCGCCTTGTGCTGGGTGGGCTCGAATACCCGTTCCGCGCTCCAAGGCCGGTCGAATTCGTGACCGGAACTGCGCTTGTCGGCGGTGGCTTTCTGGGATTCCTGCCGGTCCTCGGCTTCTGGATGGTTCCGCTTGGCCTGATCGTTCTCTCGCACGACCTGCCGGCCGTTCGCCGTCGTCGCCGGCGGATGACCGTCTGGTGGAATCGCCGCAAGGCTACGCCGCGTTCCGGCCGAGAGGACTGAGGCACGCGAAGGAGCACATGTCATAGTGAAATGACCTGATGGTTCCAACCCGATAGGCTCGGTGGACTCAAACGGGATACCGAACACGGCAGTCGCCGTCTGGTTCCCGGAAAGGTCAAATCACATGGACATTTTATTTCAGGCGGAGAGTTCCTTGATTCTGACGCCGAAAGATTTTCACATCATTGATCACGCGATGCGGGCAGCCGAACCGACCGAGCCCGCTTATCCCGATGACGGCCACCGCGAAGCAGTCGGAAAGGCGGTGATCCGGCTTTACACATCCGGCATGACGGATCCTGGTCGACTGGCGGAAGCCGCGAGCACCATGGCCGCGACACGCCTGCTCGATCGTCGTCGCTGGCGCGAAGACTCTTGAGGAAAATCGGGCGGGGACGGGCGCTTTCGGGCTTCCACAGGAGCGCCGCGAGATTTGAAGAATTTCCCCTTGCGCTCACTCTCGATCCGTTCTAAATGCCGCCCACCACACGCACTTTTCTACTCGGATGGCCTCGTGGCGGAGTGGTGACGCAGAGGACTGCAAATCCTTGTACCCCGGTTCAATTCCGGGCGAGGCCTCCATCCGAACTCTCTGTTTACATGACTTGAATTACTCCGGACGGTGTCGTTGATATCGGCAGACTGCTCCGTGGTGTCTGAACTGCGTCACTTGGCGGCTGCGATATTCTCGTGTGCGAGGGGAAGACCGGCTTGAAAGCGTTTCGCCCTGCAATTAAAGACACGGGTGGAATGAGCCGCTATGGCCGGTCGACACGGGGCGCGAATGAAATGATGGATTACGCAGCAGCACGCACCAAGATGGTGGACAACCAGATCAGGACGACGGACGTTACGTCCCATTCCGTGCTGACCGCTTTCCTCACGGTGCCGCGCGAAGCCTTCGTTGCAGCCGAGCTGAAGCCGCTCGCCTATATCGACGAGGACATGCAGGTGGCACCTGCCGCGAATGGCAATCCGGCCCGTTACATCATGGAGCCGTCGCCGCTTGCCAAGCTCCTGCAGTTGGCGGCCATCACCAAGGATGACCTGGTACTCGAGATCGGCTGTGGCGCCGGTTATGCGGCAGCGCTTCTGTCACTGCTTGCCGGTTCCGTGGTCGCGACCGAGAGTGACGAGACGTTGGTCGCCAAGTCGACGGAAACGCTCTCCGAACTCGGTTATGACAATGTCGCCGTCGTCTCCGCCAAGCTGGAGGACGGATATGCCGCCGAAGCGCCTTATGACGTGATCTTCGTTAATGGTGCCGTCGAGGAGCTGTCGGAATCCCTGCTTGCACAGCTGCGCGAGGGTGGTCGCCTTGTCGCCGTCGTCGGTTATGGCAATGCGGCCCGCGCCCGCCTCTATGTCAAGAACGGCGGAATCACCTCCTATACCGAATATTTCAACGCTGCCGTGAAGCCGCTTCCGGGCTTCCGCAAGGCTGCCGAATTCGTCTTCTGAGGCGCAAGGTTTCACGAGAGCATCCATGGCCCGCCGCGTGCGGGCCTTTTCGTTGCTGCGCAACAAAGCTGTGCATCAAGGCAATTCATTCGACGCGCGTGATTTTTTTCGGAAGGCGCGTATCCTAGGGTGAGCGCGAATCGGTGCGGGCCGTGTTTCCTGACCGAGAATTTCTGAGGACAACGGGGATTAGTATGGCTCAGCCAAGCGTAGCGCGTGAACCGTCCATGGAAGAGATCCTGGCATCAATTCGCCGGATCATCGAAAGCAATGATCCCGTGAACGGTGGAAGCCTGACGCAGGATGCAGCGTCGCTGGCTGGCGGTGAGGGCGATATCAACGAGGATATGGGCTATGACGGCGGCGATTTCGTGGCCGCCAATGATGCCGGATCCGCCTTTCCCCTGTTTCCGCAGCGGGATATGGAGCGCGCCGAAGTCGAGCCGCGCCGCGAGTCGGTTGTCGATATGGCTCCAGAGGCGCCCAAAAGCGTCTCGCTTGCCGATCTTGCAGCCCGCGTGCGGTCTGCATCCGAGCGCACGGCGCGTCCGAGCCCGCCGCAATTGTCCGACACGACTGCCCATGTGACGGTTTCGCAGCCGCGCCGCGACAGCGAGTTTTCGGCCAACGATGCGCAGCAAAGCGCTTCGGCACCCGTGATGCCGACGCGTCTCTCCGAGATGCGAGACCAGCAGCTGCGCCCGACAATCGCTGCCGGACAAGTGCAGGCACCGGCACAGTCCGCCGAACGCCAGGTTGAGCCTTCTTCGGAGCCGTCGGCAATCGCCCGGATGGCCTCTGTTGAGGTTCGCGTTGAGCGCAAGGAGCCGACCTTCCTGGAGCCCGCCATGGATCAGGCAGAGCCGTCGTTCGAGGAGGGCATGCAGGCAACCGCCGCTGCGGTCGAGTTGCGCCAGGAGCCTGAGAACGCAGGGCGAGATCTGACCGCCCTTGTTTCCGCCGCAACCGTCGAGCAGGTTTCGCGCTCCTTCTCCGAACTCGCCGCCGCCTTTGATGGCACCGAGCGCCGTTCGCTCGACGAGGTCGCCGAAGAGATGCTGCGCCCGATGCTCAAAGACTGGCTCGACGACAATCTGCCGACGCTGGTGGAGCGCCTCGTGCGCGAGGAAATCGAACGCGTCGCCCGCGGTCCGCGACGCTGATTGCAGTCCCTTTGGGGATCATGGGCCGCTCGCAAGAGCGGCCTTTTTTATTGACTCGTCTCTGGGCTGTCCTATTTACAACCCAACATCCAGAACTCGAAAATCCGGTCGGAAAATGCTCGAAAAGACCTATGATTCAGCCGCCGTCGAACCGAAAATCGCGAAAGCATGGGAAGACGCCGATGCCTTCCGTGCGGGCGCCAATGCGAAGCCGGGCGAGGACACCTTCACCATCGTGATCCCGCCGCCGAACGTGACCGGCTCGTTGCACATGGGTCACGCGCTGAACAACACGCTGCAGGACATCATGGTCCGCTTTGAGCGCATGCGCGGCAAGGATGTGCTGTGGCAGCCGGGCATGGATCATGCCGGCATCGCGACCCAGATGGTCGTCGAGCGCAAGTTGGCCGAAAACGGCCAGAACCTTTCGCGCCGAGACATGGGCCGCGAGGCCTTTATCGAGAAGGTCTGGGAGTGGAAGGAAGAATCGGGCGGGCTGATCTTCAACCAGTTGAAGCGCCTCGGCGCCTCCTGTGACTGGTCGCGCGAGCGCTTCACCATGGACGAAGGCCTGTCGGCGGCCGTTCTTGAGGTTTTCGTTTCGCTCTACAAGGAAGGCCTGATCTATCGCGGCAAGCGGCTGGTCAACTGGGATCCGAAGTTCGAGACGGCGATTTCCGATCTCGAGGTCGAGAACAAGGAAGTTGAAGGCCATATGTGGCACTTCAAGTATCCGCTGGCCGGTGGCGAGACCTACACCTATGTCGAGAAGGATGAAGACGGCAACGTCACGTTCCAGGAGGAGCGCAACTACATCTCGATCGCGACGACGCGGCCTGAAACCATGCTCGGTGACGGCGCCGTCGCTGTTCATCCGTCGGATGAGCGTTACGCCGCAATCGTCGGAAAGCTTTGCGAGATCCCGGTCGGGCCGAAGGAACATCGCCGCCTGATCCCGATCATCACCGACGAATATCCCGATCCGAAATTCGGCTCGGGCGCGGTCAAGATCACTGGCGCGCATGACTTCAACGACTACCAGGTCGCCCGTCGCAACAAGATCCCGCTTTATCGCCTGATGGATACCCAGGCGAAGATGCGTGGCGACGGCGAGGATTACGCCGTTTATGCAGCGCGCGCGCTGGAGATCGCCAAGACCGGCCATCTGCCAAACGAAGCCGAGGTCGACGACATCAATCTGGTGCCGGACGAGTATCGTGGTCTTGACCGCTATGAAGCCCGCAAGCGCATCGTCGATGCCATCAATGCCGAAGGCCTGGCCGTCACGGTCAAGGATGGCGAAGGCAATGATGTGCCTTACGTCGAGTCGAAGAAGATCATGCAGCCTTTCGGCGATCGCTCCGGCGTCGTCATCGAGCCGATGCTGACCGACCAGTGGTTTGCCGATGCCAAGACGCTGGCCGAGCCTGCAATTGCCTCCGTGCGCGAAGGCCGCACCAACTTCGTGCCGAAGAACTGGGAAAAGACCTACTTCGAGTGGATGGAGAACATCGAGCCATGGTGCATTTCCCGCCAGCTCTGGTGGGGTCACCAGATCCCGGCCTGGTATGGCCCGGACGGCCAGGTCTTCGTCGAGAAGACCGAGGAAGAGGCGCTGCATTCTGCGATCCAGCACTACATCGCCCATGAAGGCCCCTGGAAGGCCTGGGTGGAGGAGAAGCTCGAAGAATTTCCAGCCCGGCGAGATCCTGACGCGCGACGAGGACGTGCTAGACACATGGTTCTCCTCCGCGCTCTGGCCCTTCTCGACGCTCGGCTGGCCGGACAATACGCCGGAACTGGCGAAATATTACCAGACGGACGTTCTCGTCACCGGTTTCGACATCATCTTCTTCTGGGTCGCCCGCATGATGATGATGGGCCTGCACTTCATGAAGGACGAGGATGGCAAGCCGGTCGAGCCCTTCCACACGGTTTATGTGCATGCGCTGGTTCGCGACAAGAACGGCCAGAAGATGTCGAAGTCAAAGGGCAACGTCATCGACCCGCTGGAGCTGATCGATGAATACGGTGCCGACGCGCTGCGCTTTACGCTGGCGATCATGGCAGCGCAGGGTCGCGACGTGAAGCTCGACCCGGCGCGTATTGCTGGCTACCGCAACTTCGGCACCAAGCTGTGGAACGCCACGCGCTTTGCCGAAATGAACGGCGTGAAGGCCGATCCGGCATTCCTGCCTGAGACAACCTCGCTCGCCATCAACCGCTGGATCCTGACGGAACTTGCCCGCACGGAAGCCGAGGTAACAGAGGCGATCGAGAACTATCGTTTCAACGACGCCGCCGGCAGCCTCTATCGCTTCGTCTGGAACCAGTTCTGTGACTGGTATCTGGAATTGCTCAAGCCCGTCTTCATGGGCGAGGATGAACAGGCGAAGAAGGAAGCGCAGGCTTGCGCGGCCTTTGTGCTCGAGCAGATCTACAAGCTCTTGCATCCCTTCATGCCCTTCATGACGGAAGAGCTCTGGGCCCATACGGCAGGAGAGGGGGCTTCCCGCGATACGCTCCTCTGCCATGCAAGCTGGCCGGCTCCGGAGTTTTCGGACAAGAACGCCGCTGCGGACATCAACTGGCTCATCGATCTCGTTACCGGCATCCGCTCGGCCCGTTCGGAAATGAACGTGCCGCCGGGCGCGACAGCCCCGCTCGTCTTCGTCGGCGCCAATGGTGTCACCCAGGAACGGCTGTTGCGCCACGATGCTGCGATCAAGCGTCTTGCGCGTGTCGAGACGATCACCGTTGCCGATGCCGCGCCGAAGGGAGCTGCCCAGATCGTCGTCGGCGAGGCAACTGCCTGCCTGCCGCTGGGGGCCCTGATCGATCTCTCTGCCGAAAAGGCTCGAATCGAAAAGGCAATCGCCAAGGTGGACCAGGAACTGGGCCGCATCGCCGGAAAGCTGGGCAACGAGAAGTTCGTCGCCAATGCCAATCCGGAGGTGGTGGCTGCCGAGCGCGAACGTCAGCAGGAGCTTGAAGTGCAGAAGGCGAGCCTCCTGACCGCGCTTTCGCGGGTTATCGAGGCAGGTTGATCTGCAAAAGCTTCAGGAATGAAATTCTAAAGGCCGGATCTTGCATCCGGCCTTATCTTTTTTGCGCTGCACCATGCTGAAAAGGGTGTTTTGCTCTGTTTCATATTGATTCTGAGCGTTATCTCGTTGCCAAGGTCCTGATTGCCTGCCTGGGCCGGACGAGATGCATAAAATTCGACCAAGGCGATGATCGGCAATACTGTGGCGCACGCGCAACGCATGGTGTTTCGTGTAGAATTCTGTTCTCGCAAAGCAAGATTTTTGGAAGGTGGCCGAGAATTTTTGTCCAAGGCTCGGGCGTTTTGACGTGCGCGTAAGGATCGTTACGTAAAAATTTGGGTGAGGGAACAATCCTGTGATGGCCGTCACCGGATTGCCATCCTCTCGCACATGTCTAGTATGCCAAATCACAGTTTTGCCTGAATTGGGGAGAGACATGGCGAACCATTTGATGAAGACAACGGCCCTCGGCCTGATCGCAGCATGCGCATTCGTGGGAGGCGCGCAGGCAGGCGGTCTTGAACGTGGCGGTTACAACATCGACCTTCTGTTCGATCCTGGCCAGTACACGTTCGAAAGTGGTGTGACGTATGTCGCTCCCCAGCGCCGTGTCGAGAATGTAAGAGACACCAATACTGCCAACACGACTGCTGGAGGCGGGAATCTGAACACTCGCGCGAATTCAGCAGATGACTCTGAGAACTACTTCGTTCCAAGGTTGGGTTTTAAGGCGACCCTTTCGGAGGGTGTCGAGTGTTTGGCTGACTACTCACAGCCGTGGGGCGCGCACACGAAGCCGGGTGCAAACTGGGCTGGCGCCAACCAGAACGTTGAGACTAAGGTGAACAGTCACAATTACGGGCTGACATGCTCATACAAGTTCGACGTGGGTCCAGGGCAGCTGCGCGTCATCGGCGGCGGTTTCTATCAGGAAGTTGATGGCTTCAAAGAGCGCATCGTCTTCAATCCGGCCGCGCTTGGTGGCCTGTCAGGTATCGGTCGCCTTAACCTTGAGGGTGACGGCTACGGCTGGCGCATCGGGGCAGCATACGAGATCCCAGAATATGCCCTGCGTGCGAGCTTGGTCTATAACAGTGAAGTCAAACTCGATGATATTACCGGCAATCTCGATTTGCGCGGCTTGCCAGTTAATTTCGGTAGCAACCCTATCGCCGGCCGCGATACGGCTGTTTATGGCTCGACGACGATGCCTGACTCTGTTGAGCTTAAGCTTCAGTCAGGCATCGCGCCAGATTGGTTGGCGTTTGGCTCATTGAAGTGGACAGACTGGAGCCAGTTGCAGTCAATTCCGTTCTGTGTAGTGGGATCTACGAGCTGCTCTCGTGCGAACCAGGCGACCTCGCTTGACCTGATCTACCGTGACGGCTGGACTGTGAGCGGTGGTATCGGCCACAAGCTTAATGAGCAGTGGAGCGTCGCAGGTTCGGTTACCTGGGATCGCGGCACCTCGCAGGGCTTTGGCGCTCAGAGCGACGTCTGGACATTCGGCACTGGCGTTTCCTATACACCGACCAAGAATGTTGAGCTTCGCGTGGCTGGTGCCGTCAGCATCCTGACCTCTGGCAGTTCGGGTGCGGTCGTTGCCAATGGCGTGACCTATGGTGACGATGTGTCGTACACCTATGATAACGACATTGCAGCAGCAGTCTCGACCTCGCTCAAGGTTCGCTTCTGATCATTCCGATGTCAAATCGATCGAAGCCCGGCTTGTCCGGGCTTCTTTCGTTTGGGGCCACGTTGCGGTCCTTCAGCTTTCCAGAATGTGATGATTCTGCAACATTTCGTCTATCGTTCTTGCGAGACCGCGCATTGGCCGAATTTGTCCATTTCCCGCCACAAACGAAGAGCACCGGTGTTGCGTGAGACGGCGGGGGCTGTTTCCGAGCGTGGTGTTAAGAGTTTCACATGAGCCTCTGGGGCGAAAATTCGGTGCTGATAGCAATGACTTCGGTCGCTTTTGGGGAGCGTCCAGACTGTCTCGAAGAGAAAATGGATAGGGCGCGATCGATCGCCCCGGTCTTGCCGGAAATCGGGTCTAGTCTCTTTCCCATGCAGACAAGAACAAGAAGGAGCAGTGACGGAAGCTCCGACCGGGCAATCGGTCATGAACCGTCTATTCATCGGTTGGATGTATTCTTCAAATCGGGCGCAGGTGAACTCGCCGCACAAGCGGGGCGAGGCTTCTGATGTCCATCATGACTTGGAAATTGTGCAGACCCATGCGTCTCTGTGACTGGAAGACTTCGGCAATGCTTCTGACGGCGGCTCTATTGCTGTCGTCGAGCCCGTCCGCGCGTGCATTCGATATGAATGCCGGCGTGAACAGAGGAATCCGGTCCCTTCGATCTCTTCAAGTTCGGCTTCAACGCCTACAAGAAGGGCCAGAAGGAAGAGGCCGTTGAGGCCTATCGCTACGCAGCGGAAAAGGGCCATACCGGTTCGCGCTGGGCGCTTGCCAACATGTATGCGGCCGGTGACGGCGTCGTCGAAAACGACTTCGAGGCTTTCAAGATCTATGCGGAGATCGCAAATCAGGGTGTAGAGCCGGGTTCGGCGGATACCGGTTTCTTCGTCAACGCGCTTCTTTCGCTTGCCCGCTATTATCGGCAGGGGATCCCGAACAGCCCCGTCAAGGCGGACCTCGCGCAGGCACGGCAGATCTATTTCCAGGTAGCCTCCACCTTTGGGGTGCCAGAAGCGCAGTTCCAACTGGCGCGCATGATCCTTGCCGGCGAAGGCGGCAGGGTGAATGTTCAGCAGGCCAAGAAGTGGCTGAACATGGCCCGCAAGAGCGGCCATGCCGGAGCCATGTCGATCTTCGGCAATGTGCTGTTCGAAGAAGGCCAGACGGTGCGCGGTCTCGCTTTCCTGACTGCAGCCCTGGATCGTTGCAGCGCCAAGGATTGTCCCTGGATGCAGGAATTGCAGGAGCGTGCATTTTCGCTCGCCACCGAAGACGACCGCAGGGTGGCTGTGGCGCTTGCGCCGCAGGTCTATGAGCAGAACGACTGAACCCTTCGTGGCTGATGGTGTATATGAAAATGGGCGCCTTGGCGCCCATTTCAGTGTCTGATTTCGGCCCGCCGCTCAGAACGCGAAATGCGCGACAACCGGCACGTGGTCCGACGGCTTTTCCCAGGCCCGCACGTGTTTTTCGATCGCCGTCGAGCGCAGCCGGTCGGACGCCTCGGGCGAAAGCATGAGGTGGTCGATGCGGATGCCATTGTTCTTCTGCCAGGCGCCTGCCTGATAGTCCCAGAAAGAAAAGAGCGGCGTCTCGTCATTGGTCGCACGCACAGCATCGACGAAGCCGAGATTTTCCAACCTCCGGAATGCTGCGCGTGTCTGCGGCAGGAAGAGTGCATCCGTGACCCACTGGCTCGGGTCCTTGGCATCATGCGGCTCAGGGATGACGTTGTAGTCACCGGCAAGGATCAAGGGCTCTTCGAGCGCCATGCGATCGCGCGCAAAGGCCTCGAGGCGCGCCATCCAGGCGAGCTTGTAGGGATATTTGACCGGGTCGTCGGATGGATTACCGTTCGGTAGATAGAGCGATACGACACGCAGCGACACCGCCGATCCGACGGAAAACACACCTTCGATGAAACGGGCCTGTAAATCGTCGGTCTCGTCGCCTGGCCAGGCCGCGGTTGACTTCGTCGAGGCTTCATCTTGCGAGAGGAGCGCCACGCCGTTGAAGCCCTTCTGACCATGGGTCTCGACGTGATAGCCGAGGGCCTCGATCTCCATGCGCGGAAAACCTTCGTCGACCGACTTGATCTCCTGCAGGCAGGCGATATCGGGATTGCTATCCTTCAGCCACTGGCACAGGTTCTCGATGCGCGCCTTGACGCCGTTGATGTTCCAGGTGGCTATTTTCATGCATCACTCACACGGAGAAGCTGGTGCCGCAGCCGCAGCTCGCCACCGCATTGGGGTTCTTGATCTGGAAGGACTGACCCAACAGATTGTCGACGAAGTCGATCTCGGAGCCAGCCATGTAGATGATCGACATCGGGTCGATCAGCACCGTAGCGCCATCTCGCTCGATCACGATGTCGTCGCCAGCAGGCTGGCCGTCCAGATCGAACTTGTAGGAAAAACCGGAACAGCCGCCGCCTTCGACGGAAACGCGCAGCGCCGACTTCTCGGCATCAGCGGCAACGATCGCGGCAATTCGCTTCGCAGCGGCTTCGGAAAGGGTAACGGTTTCGGTGCTCATTCTGCCTCCTGCCGGGTTCAAGGTCCGGTGAAAACGGTTCTATTCGTCGCAAATCACCACAATGTCACGCAATTGCGCGACTTTTGATCCGGCGAGCCGCGCCGAAGACCCTTCGGAACCTGCATCGCCTTGCGGCTTTGTCCGCTATAGGTATGAAGGCACGAGAGTTGCGTCAATGGGGAGCAAGCGGCACGCGCATGACGATCGATCAAGCAGCATTGGGTTTCGGGACCGGAGAACGGGCGATCTATGCGACCAATCCCTGGGCGAGCCGCGGCCGTCTCTTCGAAGAAGGGGGAAGCCTCACCCGCTCCGAATTCCAGCGCGACCGTGACCGCATCGTCCATACGACCGCCTTTCGCCGCCTCAAGCACAAGACGCAGGTCTTCATCGGCCCGGATGGCGATCACTACCGCACGCGTCTGACCCACACGATCGAGGTGGCGCAGATTGCCCGTGCGCTGGCGCGTGCTCTGAAGCTCGACGAGGATCTGGCGGAAGGCGTGGCGCTCGTTCACGACTTCGGCCACACGCCTTTCGGTCACACAGGCGAGGATGCCCTGCACGAGGTGCTGAGGCCCTATGGCGGCTTCGACCACAATGCCCAGTCGCTGCGCATCGTTACCAAGCTGGAGCGGCGTTATGCCGATTTCGACGGGTTGAACCTCACCTGGGAAGCGCTCGAAGGACTGGTCAAGCATAATGGACCGCTGCTGACGAAAGACGGGCAGGGCACCCGTGGCCCGGTTCCGCAGCCGATCCTCGACTATTGCGAGATCCATGATCTGGAGCTGGCGAGCTTTGCCGGCCTGGAGGCGCAGGTCGCGGCTATTGCCGACGACATCGCCTACAACACCCATGACATCGACGATGGTCTGCGCTCGGGTTACCTGACCTTCGACATGCTGGAAGACGTGCCCTTTCTCGCCGGCCTGATGAAGGAAGTGCGCGATCGTTATCCGCATCTCGATCCCGACCGCTTCACCCATGAGATCATGCGCCGGCAGATCACCCGCATGGTGGAAGACGTGATCAGCGTGGCACAGGAGCGGCTGAAGACGGTCCAACCGCAGAGTGTCGAGGAGGTGAGGGCGGCCCCCATGACCATCGCCACCTTCTCTGACCAGATGGCCGAGACGGACAAGGCGATCAAGAAGCTGCTGTTCAGCCGGATCTATCGCCATCCCGACATCATGCGCATCCGCGCGGCGGCTGCCGAGATCGTCACCGATCTTTTCAACGCCTATATGAATGACCCGAAGCTGATGAAAAGCCACTTCTGGGTCAACCATATCTCGGGCCTCAATGACGGGCAAAAGGCCCGCCATGTCGGCGACTATCTGGCCGGCATGACCGACACCTATGCGGTGCGAACGCATCGCGAGCTGTTTGACCGGACTCCCGAATTGCGATAGGCACCCGACGAAATTCTTCAGGAAACGCCGGGGCAGAGCGCCGGCGCGCAGGGACACGCCATGAACCTTTTCGCCGATTTCGAAGTCCGGATCAAAGCAGCGCTCGACGAGATCGAGGCGGTGCGCGAGAAGCGCGACAGCCTCGACTTCAGCCGCATCGTTGTCGAGCCGCCGCGCGATGCGAGCCATGGCGATGCCGCGACCAATGCCGCGATGGTGCTCGCCAAGGGCATGGGCATGAACCCGCGCGCGCTCGCTGATCTCATCGGTGAGAAGCTGAAGCAGGATCCTGATATCGCCGAGGTCGGCGTCGCCGGTCCGGGCTTCATCAACATTCGTCTCTCGGTCGCCTATTGGCAGCGGCTGCTTTCCACCATGATCCAGCAGGGTACGGATTTTGGCCGCTCTTCCGTTGGCAAGGGCCACAAGGTCAATGTCGAATATGTCTCGGCCAATCCGACTGGCCCGATGCATGTCGGCCATTGCCGTGGCGCCGTCGTCGGCGACACGCTCGCCAATCTGCTCGGCTTTGCCGGCTACGAGGTGACCAAGGAATACTACATCAACGATGCCGGCGCGCAAATCGACGTGCTCGCACGCTCCGCCTTCCTGCGCTACCGCGAGGCGCTCGGTGAGGATATCGGCGAGATCCCGACGGGGCTTTATCCGGGCGATTATCTCGTGCCGGTCGGCAAGGCGCTTGCTGACGAATACGGCACTAAGCTTTACGGCATGCCGGAAGAAGATATGCTGGCCATCGTCAAGGAAAAGGCCATTGACGCGATGATGGCTATGATCCGTGATGATCTCGCCACGCTTAATGTGCATCACGACATCTTCTTCTCCGAACGCACGCTGCATGCCAACAATGCCGCGAAGATCCGCACCGCGATCAACGACCTGACCTTCAAGGGCCATGTCTATCGCGGCACGCTGCCGCCGCCGAAGGGTCAGCTGCCGGAAGACTGGGAAGATCGTGAGCAGACGCTTTTCCGCTCGACCGAGGTCGGTGACGACATCGACCGTCCGCTGATGAAGTCGGATGGCTCCTACACCTATTTCGCCGCTGACGTTGCCTACTTCAAGGACAAGTTCGACCGCGGCTTCTCCGAGATGATCTATGTCCTCGGCGCCGACCATGGCGGTTATGTGAAGCGGCTGGAAGCCGTGAACCGCGCCGTCTCGGAAGGCAAGTCGAAGCTGACCGTGCTGCTCTGCCAGTTGGTCAAGCTCTACCGCGACGGCGAGCCGGTGAAGATGTCGAAGCGCTCGGGCGATTTCGTCACGTTGCGTGAAGTGGTCGAGGAAGTCGGCCGCGATTCGGTGCGTTTCATGATGCTCTACCGGAAGAATTCCGAGCCGCTCGACTTCGATTTCGCCAAGGTGACCGAGCAGTCGAAGGACAATCCGGTCTTCTACGTGCAGTATGCGCACGCACGCTGCATGTCGATCATGCGCCAGGCGAAGGAAGCGTTCCCGGATCTCGAAGTCGAGAACCTCGACCTCGCCAGTGCCGTAATGGGACAGATCGAAGATCCGACGGAGCTCGCATTGATTGGCAAGCTTGCCGAATATCCCCGGATCATCGAGGCGGCAGCACTGTCGCAGGAGCCGCATCGACTTGCATTTTACCTGCATGATCTGGCAAGCTCGCTCCATACTCACTGGAACAAGGGCAAGGATTCGCCCGAATTACGCTTTGTTAACGATAAACATAGAGAATTAACCATCGCCAGGCTTGGGCTGGTGCATGCTGTCGCCTCCGTGTTGAAGTCGGGACTTGCCATTACTGGCACCGAAGCTCCGGTAGAAATGCGATAGTATCGTCACCAATTCCCCACATTGCGCTGGCAGGCGTTGAGTCGCGTGAGTGAGTGGAAAAGGTAATGGTACAAAAGCAGGCTGCAAACAGCATTCGATCGCAGGGGGACGGTTTCGCGGATGATGATCCGTTGGCTGAACTCGCCCGCATCGTTGGGTTCGATCAGCCGCTGAAACGCGAGCCGGTGGTATCTTTTCCGCAGGCGCCCGACATGGGCTCGGCCGAGTTCAATCTCGAAGACGAGCTGATGCGCGAGTTCGAAGGCTACGAAGCCTCGCCTGCGCCGTCGTCTTATGCGCCGCAACTGCCGGCACCCGAGCCGGTGGTTGCACGTCCGGCGATCGTTGACGGTGCTCCTGCGGCTCATTACCGCGAAGAACCGCGTTTCGAAGCTGAGCCTGTCGTATCCTATTCTACGCCTCAGGCAGCCTATGTGTCCGAGCCTGTTAACTACTCTGAGCCCGTTTCGGCTTATGAGGGTGCCTATGGGTCGGATCTAGGTCTGGCCGCCGCTGATGGCCCGGACCTTGGTCGCGTCGACCACGCGCCTGTCGCCGAACAGATCGAGCCGGAAGCAGCCTTCGATCTTGTCGACGAACTCGAGTTTGCGGTCGCTGATGCAGACGTGCTCCCTGCCGCGCCCGTGGTGCCTCCGCAGCCGCCGCAGGCTGAGCCGCCGCGCCTGCGGCTGCCGCTCGCCAACTTTTCCGCCCAGCCGGTCCGTCGCCCGGAGTCGCAGCTGGCTGTAGAGCCGCCACGCGATGTGCCCTCCGTCGATTTGGCCGAGGTCGATATGCCGAAGGCGTCGAGGATTTCGGTCGCACAGGAGCCGATGGCGCTGGATTTCGGCAAGTCAAGCTTTGACTGGGCTGCCGGTCCGGTGGAGTCAATTGCAGCAAGCGCGCCGGCATCGGAACAAGTCCAGCCGATCGTTTCGCCTGCCATTTCCGCTGATTTCGACGACTTCGCCGTAGACGCAGAGCCGCGTTTGGCCTCAGTAGATTCTGTACCTGCGCCGCTTCCGACGGCTGCTTCTGTCGAGCGCGACGACGCCGAGTTCAGCTTCGATTTCCTCAATGAACTGGCATTCGACGAAGATGCCGTCACTGCGCCGAAGGCCGCAGAGCCTGTGGTTCAGAGTGCCGCCCCTGTGGTTGTGGAGGAGGAATTCGATCCATTCCAGGATCAGGAATTCGATTTGCAGCTGGACGATATCGAGCTTGATCTTTCTGATCTCGACGTGGCCCCCCAGAAGACGCCGCAACAAGCCGCACCGGCGGTAAGCCCCGCAGCTTTCGCGGTTGCTGCTGCTGCTCCGATCGTTGCGCCGGCCCGGGTCGAGCCTGCGGTGACGGCACCGTCCTACAGCGCTAGCACGTCGGCACCTGCCTATGTTGCCGCACCGACGGTCCCGGCTTCCGCCTTCGCAGCGGCTGTCGCGCGCCCGACTGTCGAAGCTCCGGTGGTTGCACCCGGCATGCCGAGCGCACCCGTGCGCCCTGCTGCGCCGGTCGATGACAGCTTTGCCTTCGATCCGTCCGAGATCTCTGAGCAGGACGACTTGCTCGAGACCTTAAGCGGTATGGACGTGCCAGACGTTCCGGTGGCCGACGTGCGCCCCGCACAGACGACCCAGCCGGATTACGACATCGACATTGATGCCGAACTGGCAACTCTGTTCGAGCAGCCCGTGGTCCCCGCAGCACGCCAGCCGAACACGGCCGCAGTCAACCGTGTTGCTCCGGAGGCTGTACCGGCCGCAGCAGCGGCCACCCGCGCGCCTGCAGCTGCGCTCGACGATTTCGATGCTTTCGAGAAGGCGCTGGAGGAAGATTTCCGCACTTCGATGACCTCGTCGGGTGCTTTGGAACCCGAAAGCCGCGGACACATCACCATTTCGGGTGAGGGTCAGGGCTTCCGTTTCCGCCATATCAAGCCTTATCTGATGGCGGGCACTGCCGTGATCGTGCTGCTTGCCGGCGCCGGTGGCCTCTATGCCTGGCTTGGCAGCGGTGCCGTCGGCACGCTGAGCAGCGGCGAACCGCAGGTGATCGCTGCCGACAAGTCGCCGGTGAAGATCGTCCCGGACGATCCGGGCGGCAAGTCCGTCCCGAACCAGGACAAGGCCGTTTACGATCGTGTTGCGGGCAATGGGGTCGAAGATCCGACGCAGCCGAGCCTGATATCTTCTGAAGAGCAGCCGATCGACGTCGTCCAGCGTACCCTGATTCCCGAAACGCTGCCGATGGACGGCGGAAACGAAGCCCTGGCGACGCCCGTCGGCGAAACCGAGGATCCGCGCCTGCTCCCAGACGGCCAGCCGCCGCAGGCGGCCGCTGAAGACCCGGCGACCATTACGCCGCGCAAGGTGCGCACGATGATCGTTCGTCCGGACGGTACGCTTGTTGCGCAGGAAGTTCCGGCTGAACCGACGCCGACACCGGTAGAGACCGCGTCGGCGCCTTCATCGCAACCCGCAGCTGACGCTCCAGTGCTCGCACCGCCAAGCGTGCCGAACACCAATGCCGGTGATGCCGTCAGAACGGTCGACACCCGCGTCGTGACCCCGGACGGTGCGACCGACGCCGCGGTGTCTGCGACTGCCCCGGCCGCGACGACGGCCGCTGCAACTGAACTCGCCGCCGCAACACCAGCCGCAGAGGCCATATCGGCTCCCGCAGATGCAACAGCATCGCGTACACCCGTCCCGTCGACCCGCCCGGCAGACCAGCCGGTCAATGTCGTCGGCACGGTGACGGATCAGGGTAACCTTCGCCCGGCTGCACCGGCGCAGCCGGCCGCCCCGGCCGAGGTTGCTGCCGCATCTCCGGCCGAAGCAACGCCTGCCCCTGCCGCGGCAGCACCTGCGGGCAGCTTCGGCGTTCAGATCGCGTCCCTGCCGTCCGAGGCCGACGCTCAGAAGAGCTATCGCAACCTGTCCAGCAAGTTTGCTGGCGTATTGGGTGGTAAGCCCTGGGAAATCCGTCAGGCGGACATCCCCGGCAAGGGCACTTTCTACCGCGTGCGAATTGTCGCTGGCTCCAGGGCCGACGCTGTCGCGCTCTGCGAGCAGTATCGTGCAGCCGGCGGTAGCTGCCTCGTTTCGCGCTGAGGTCGGATCCGATTGTCAGATTATTGAGAGGCGGAACCGCGTGTTCCGCCTCTTTTTTGTGTATGAGGGCTCTGCGCTCACTCCCGGGGCCTTCGCATTCTTCTTCCTCTCGATATGGTCTTGCCATGACATCAAAGTCCCGACCCGCCAAAGCCATGATCCTCGGTTGCCTCGGCCAGCGCTTGAGCGCTGACGAGAAGGCCTTTTATCGCGATGAACAACCCTGGGGCTTCATTCTCTTTGGCCGCAACATCGGCGAGGCCGAGCAGGTCAGGGATTTGGTTGCCGAAATGCGAGAGAGCGTCGGTGGCGGGGCCGAAGTCCCGGTCCTGATCGACCAGGAAGGTGGGCGCGTTCAGCGCATCCGGGAGCCGATCGCACCACGTTATCCCTCCGGCGCCGATCTCGGTGCGCTGTATGACCGGGACGCTGAGAAGGGGCTTCGAGCCGCCTGGCTGATGTCGCGCCTGCATGCCTTCGATCTCTATCGGCTCGGCATCAATGTTGACTGCTTGCCGGTGCTGGATGTGCCGATCCCGGGGGCCTCCAACGTTATCGGTGATCGGGCCTATTCCAACGATCCGCATGTCGTCGCGAAGATGGGACAGGCGGCAGCGGATGGCCTGAAGGCTGGCGGCGTGCTGCCGGTCATGAAGCACATGCCGGGTCACGGTCGGGGTATGGCCGATAGTCACCACGATCTGCCTGTCGTGACCGTGCCGCGGGCTGAGCTGGAAGCCCATGACTTTGTGCCCTTCAAGGCGCTGGCCCAGGAGTTGATGGGCATGAGCTGCCATGTCGTGTATACCGACATCGACCCCGATCATCCGGCCTCTACCTCGCGTATTGTCACCGAGGAGATCGTGCGCAAGGCGATCGGCTTCGAGGGGCTGCTGATGTCCGACGATATCTCGATGAATGCACTGAAGGGCACAATCGGTGAGCGGGCGGTACGCATTGCCGCCGCGCTGGACGTTGTCCTGCATTGCCATGGCCATATGGACGAGATGAAAGCCGTTGCGGCTGCCGTGTCCGAGCTGTCCGGCAAGGCACGCGAACGTGCGGATGCCGTGGAAGCAGCTTTCGGCCTTCCCGACAAGGCCGACGAGCAGGCGCTGCGCGACGAATTCGCCACCTTGTTGGCGGTGGCCTGATGGTGCGCGGCCCTGTCCAGCCGACGATCCTAAACCGGCCCTCTCAAGCGGAGACGCCGGCGCCGACGCCGATGGACAGCCTCTGGCAGGATGCAGTCGAGGATAGGGCCGCAAGCGACCCCGCTCTTCTGATCGATGTCGCTGGCTTCGAAGGGCCGCTGGATTTGCTGCTCTTCCTCGCCCGTAACCAGAAGGTCGATCTTGCCCGCATTTCGGTGCTGGCATTGGCGGAGCAGTATCTGATTTTCATCGAGAGCGCCCGGCGCATCCGCATCGAGCTTGCCGCCGACTATCTGGTGATGGCAGCCTGGCTGGCCTATCTGAAGTCGCGGCTTCTGATCCCCCAGCAGCCGAAGGATGATGGTCCCTCGGGGGAGGAGATGGCCCAGACGCTTGCATTCCGTCTGAAGCGGCTGGAAGCGATGCGTGAGGCCGCAAGCCGTCTCATCAACCGCAATCGTCTCGGTCGTGATGTCCACCCGCGCGGCGCACCGGAGCATGTGCCCTCGCGCGCGGTGAGCGCCTATGAGGCGTCGCTCTACGACCTGCTGACTGCCTATGCCTCACTTCGCCAGCGCCAGGCGATCACCCAGGTCACGATCGAGAAGCGCCGGGTCTGGTCGCTCTCGGATGCACGCGGTATCCTGACCCGGATGATCGGCGAGATTTCCGACTGGACGGCGCTCGACCATTTCCTGCTGCGTTATCTTCCGAGCCCGGAGGAGCGGGTGACGGCGATTGCCAGCGCCTTTGCAGCCTCGCTTGAGCTGGTACGCGAGGGGCGGCTTGAAGATTCGCCAGGACGGGGCCTTCCAGCCCATCTATATGCGCAGCGGCCCGAGGGGCGAAGCTTTGAAATCGGTGGAGTGAGGCTGCTATGGCCGATGTCGATGATCTCGAGCCGGAAGAGGGGGCAGACGCGGGTGAGGGCGGTCATGCCGCAAGCCTGCGGGCCGAACTCGATCGCCGCGAGGCGCTGCGCATCGCAGAAGCCCTTGTCTTTGCATCGGCCCAGCCGGTCTCCACGGCTTTCATCGAGGAGAGGCTGCCACGCGGTATTTCCGCAACCGAAATCCTTCACCAGCTTAAGGCCGACTATGCCGCGCGGGGGGTAAATCTCGTGCAGGTGGATGACCACTGGGCCTTTCGCACGGCAGCTGACCTTTCCTTTGCCATCCGCAATGACGAGGCAGAGGTCAAGAAGCTCTCGCGTGCCGCCCTCGAAGTGCTGGCGATCATTGCCTATCACCAGCCGGTGACGCGCGCTGAGATCGAGGACATCAGAGGCGTTCAGACTTCCAAGGGCACGCTCGACGTGCTGATGGAGGCGGGCTGGGTGCGGTTTCGCGGGCGGCGTCGTTCGCCGGGCCGCCCTGTTACCCTTGGCACGACGCGCGATTTTCTCGATCATTTCGGCCTGGAAGAGCTGCGCGATCTGCCGGGTCTCGAAGAGTTGAAGGGCGCAGGGCTGCTCTCAGGCCGTATACCCGCCAACTTCAATATTCCGCTTCCGATGGCCCATGACGATCTGACCGACGAAGAAGATCCGATCACGCAGCTCGACCTTGAGGAACTCGGCCTCTTGACTCCGGGCGGTGAAGCAGAGGAATAGGGTCAGCTTTTTCAACGGTGACCGGTGATGCCGGGTCGTGCGGTTTTAAAAAAAAACGCGCCGATCCGGAATGAGCCGCGCGGACGGCAGAATGAACCCAGCGAAGATCCAGCATGGAGACGGCCAGCGCACGGCGGGCGTGACCTTTGCCGCGCGCCTGACCTTCGAGGATATTCAGCATCGCTATCACGGCAAGGAGACGATCCGTGGCGTCTCGCTGACGGCTGAACCTGGTGAAGTGCTTTGCCTTCTCGGGCCCTCCGGCTCCGGCAAGACCACGCTGCTTAGGATTGCCGCTGGCATCGAGGCCCAGGCGTCCGGCCGGGTGCTGATCAATGACCGGGAGGTCGCCGGTCCCAGCACGTTCCTGCCGCCGGAAAAGCGGGGCATCGGCCTGATGTTCCAGGACTTCGCGCTTTTTCCGCATATGTGCGTGCTCGACAATGTGCGCTTCGGCCTGACCGCGCTGCCGCGCAGGGATGCGGTGTCGGAAGCCATGGCTGCGCTCGAGCGCGTCGGGCTTGCCCATTATGCCGAGAAGTTTCCGCATGCTCTCTCAGGCGGCGAGCAGCAGCGCGTGGCGCTGGCGCGGGCGCTGGCACCCCGGCCAAGCGTCCTCCTGATGGACGAGCCCTTTTCCGGGCTCGATTCGCGTCTGAAGGACACCGTGCGTGCTGACACGCTCGCAATTCTTCGTGAAACCCGCGCGACCGCCGTCGTCGTCACCCATGACGCCGAAGAGGCCATGCGCATGGCGGACAGGATCGCATTGCTGAAGAATGGTCGGCTCGTGCAGGTTGGGACCTCGGATGATCTCTATCGCCGCCCCAACGACATTTTCGCCGCTGCCTTCTTCTCTGAGATCAACGAATTTTCCGGGAAAGTGCGTGGTGGTCGCGTCGAGACGCCCTTGGGCGCCGCCAATTCCGGCGACATTGACGAAGGCTCGGAGGTTGAAGTGGCCGTGCGACTGTCTGGTCTCTCTGTCCGTGAGACCGGCGGCGCCATTCCGGCCCGCATCATCGCGCGACGCTTTCTCGGCGTTGTCGAACTGCTCGACCTCGCCGTTCCCGGGACAGAGCGGCCGGTGCGAGCGCGGATCAGGGCCGACATGTTGTCACCGGGTGTGCGCGACGTGACGATTGCGGTTGAGCCCAAGGACATTTTGGTGTTTGAAAAGACACCGCAAAGCCCCTACATCGGGGAAACGAAAATCTAAGGAGTGGCAGGCATGGGTTCGTTTAGCATTTGGCACTGGATCATCGTTCTGGCGATCGTCCTGCTTCTCTTCGGTCGCGGCAAGATCCCGGAACTGATGGGTGACGTTGCCAAGGGCATCAAGAGCTTCAAGAAGGGCATGAGCGACGAGGACGAGAGCGAAAAGCAGGCCGCCTCCAACGCACAGCCCACGGTGACGAAGACGGTTGACCACAAGGCCGACGAGGTAAAGTGATTGGCTTTAGCCGATCGGACGGGCGGCTCCTCGGGCTGCCCGTTCTTCGTTGAAATGTCGGAAGACCGGCGCCCGTCTTGAGGCGCCCTTGCGTGGCATCAGGAGCCCGTTTTTATGCTGGATATTGGCTGGACCGAGCTTTTGGTGGTCGCCGTCATCCTGATCGTCGTGGTCGGTCCGAAAGACCTTCCGCCGATGATCCGGGCCTTTGGCAAGATGACCAAGCGCTTGCGTCAAACTGCAGGCGAATTCCGTGCCCAGTTCGACGAGGCCCTGCGCGAGGCAGAACTCGATGATCTGAAGAATTCGGTCAACGACATCCGCTCGCTCAATCCCGCAAATACGATCCGCGAGACACTGAATCCGCTGCGCCAGATGGGGCAGGAGATCAAGTCGGATCTGGAGCGCTTTCCACGCGCCTTGATAGCAAGCCGGCTTCTCTGGGCGACGGTTACGAGAACAACTCGATCCTACCCGATATGCCGCTCGGCCTTGGCGAACCGCCTGAGGAGCTGAAGCCGGTGGT
>JBJIOA010000042.1:0-179825 GCA_045377275.1 Allorhizobium sp.
GAAAGGCCCTTCTTCTCCTTCCGCCCGTTCGGCGCCGACGCCGAGCATGGAGCCGTTGATGTCAAGAACGGTCGCATGCGCCATCCGGTTGGATGCCTCGACGATGCGGAAGGCGATGTCGCCAGTACCGCCGGCAACGTCGAGCACCTTGTAGTTCTGATCCTTGCGTGGATTGAGAGCTGCCACCATCGCATCCTTCCAGACACGGTGCAGGCCGGCCGACATCACGTCGTTCATGATGTCGTAGCGCTTGGCCACCTTGTGGAAGACATCGTTGACCAGGCCCTGCTTTTCCTGCTCGTCGACCTGGCGGAACCCGTAGGAGGTTTCCATGCCGCCATCGGCGGAAATGCGGCTTGCAGTCATCGGTTCACTCCACATATCGGAACGGTCGGCGGACCATAGCGAAAAGGCTTGTCGCGCGCTATCTGCGCAGGGGAAGCCTTGGCTTCGCTGGTCTATAGACCTTTAAAGAAGCGGTTCAAACAGAAAGATGGGCTGAAATGCCGGAATTGCCAGAGGTTGAGACAGTCAGGCGCGGCCTAGCACCCGCCATGGAAGGCGCCAGTCTGCAGCGCCTGGAGCTGCGCAGGCCAGATCTGCGCTTTCCTCTGCCGCGCGATTTTGCCGCAAGGGTCGAAGGTCGGCGTATCCTCGCGCTGTCCCGTCGGGCGAAGTATCTGCTCCTCGACCTTGAGAACGATCTGACGGTCATTGCCCATCTCGGCATGTCCGGCTCGTTCCGTATCGAAGCGACAGCTGAGGCAAACCTCCCCGGCGTCTTTCACCACGAGCGCAGCAAGGATGAGAAACACGACCACGTCGTCTTTCATCTGCAGCGTCCCGAGGGCCCTGTCCGCGTCGTCTATAATGACCCGCGTCGTTTCGGCTTCATGGAACTGATGGCGCGCTCCGAGCTCGACACCTATCCAGCCTTTCGTGATCTCGGCCCCGAGCCTGTCGGCAATATCCTCTCCCCGGACTATCTGGCGAGCCGTTTTGCAGGTCGCAGCCAGCCATTGAAGGGTGCTCTGCTCGATCAGAAGGTCATCGCAGGCCTCGGCAATATCTACGTCTGCGAGGCGCTCTGGCGATCGCATCTGTCGCCGACCCGCAAGGTCTCCACCCTGGTCACGGCGAAGGGAAAACCCAAGGCGGAACTTCAACTGCTCACCCAGTCGATCCGCGAGGTCATTGCCGATGCGATCGAGGCGGGTGGTTCATCGCTGCGCGACCATATCCAGGCGGACGGCACGCTCGGTTACTTCCAGCATTCCTTCCGCGCCTATGATCGGGAGGGCGAGCGCTGCCTCACGGATGGTTGCAGGGGTACCGTCGAAAGGATAGTTCAATCCGGCCGCTCGACATTCTATTGTCGTCACTGCCAGAAATGAGGCCTTCGGGTCGTGGAGGAGGAAGCCATGTCATATGAAACCCTGCTGATTGAACGGCGTGACCGCGTTGCGCTGATAACGCTCAATCGGCCCCAGGCGCTGAATGCCCTGAACTCGACCGTCATGCGCGAGCTCAGCCAACTCCTGAGCGAACTGCAGGCCGACGCGAGCGTCGGCGCCGTGGTGCTTACCGGCTCTGAAAAGGCCTTCGCTGCAGGCGCCGACATCAAGGAGATGCAGTCGCTTGGTTTCGTCGACACCTATACTGGCGATTTCATCGGCGGATGGGACCACATCGCCGGCTTCCGCAAGCCGTTCATCGCCGCCGTCTCCGGTTTTGCGCTCGGCGGTGGCTGCGAGCTCGCCATGATGTGCGACTTCATCATCGCCTCGAAGACTGCAAAGTTCGGCCAGCCCGAGATCACCCTCGGCATCATTCCCGGTATGGGCGGCTCGCAGCGCCTCACCCGCGCTGTCGGCAAGGCCAAGGCCATGGATCTTTGTCTGACCGGTCGGATGATGGATGCCGCAGAAGCGGAAAGTGCCGGTCTTGTGGCGCGCGTTGTCGAGCCCGAGCGCCTGCTGGACGAGGCGCTGGAAGCCGCCGCCAAGATCGCCTCATTCTCGCTGCCTTCAGTGATGATGGCCAAGGAGGCCGTGAACCGCGCCTTCGAGCAGACCTTGAGCGAAGGATTACGCTTCGAACGCCGGCTGTTTCATTCGCTGTTTGCGACCGAAGACCAGAAGGAGGGCATGGCGGCCTTCGTCGAGAAGCGGAAGCCCGCCTTCAAGCACAGATAAGCGCAAGGGAAGGCGCGTTATCTGCAGAATCCGCGTTGACGCATTCGCGCTTTCCCGCTATATGCCCGCCCACGGTTGGGAAAGCCGATGCGCTTTTCCCATGAAACAGCTCCCCAAGTGCTGGTATGGCAGGTCGCAACGACCCGACGCGGCGATGGTGGGCTTTGGTTTGAATTCGAGAGAGGCATCATGGCCAACACAACTTCGGCGAAGAAGGCGACCCGCAAGATCGCTGCCCGTACTGCAGTCAACAAGGCTCGTCGTTCGCGGGTCCGTGGTTTCATCCGCAAGGTCGAAGAGGCCATCGCTTCCGGCGACGCAGCTGTTGCCAAGGACGCCCTGCAGGCTGCCCAGCCTGAGATCCAGCGCGCTGCCACCAAGGGCGTGGTTCACGCCAACACCGCATCGCGAAAAATCTCGCGTCTGGCCGCTCGTGTGAAGGCTCTGGCTGTCTAATTTTAGACACCTTTATGACATTTTTCAAAGAGCCTGGCGTCCCGCCGGGCTTTTTGTCGTTATTGTTTTCGTCAACCGAAAATTGATGTTTTAGAGTTTTCTGTTGCACTGCATCTTGTCAGTCTGGTGACATGAAAAATATAATGATTTCAGATAATTGCGGGAGGTGCGGAGGAGCGGGGCGCCTTCACGTTGGGGTAGATTGGCACCCTCAAGAGTCAAGAGAAATTTTATTTTTTCGCATTGCCAGCGCCCTATCTTGTGCCTGTTTGGGAATCTCCTTGATTTAAAAGCGATTCTTTTTCGCCCGAATGTGACGCAAAAATGAAGTACGAAGAGTCAATGGTCCAAGCGCCGGATAGCCTAAAAATCGGTGTTGATCTTGGCTTTTGATCCTGCCTTAATGTTTCTCAGCAAGAGGCCAGCCAATGGCCGAAAACGATGGTCCGGACGGCAGGAATGCAGTCGTGACATGTCGCTCTTGCCGGGACGGAGTGTTTCCATTCCGTTTTCTCATAAAGTGATCGACATTGCATCGGAAACTCTACCGTTTCCGAGTGGTGGCGGTTTTGCGCCTTGATCGTGGCCGGTGGTCACGACACGGACAAGTATGTGCGGCATGACGAGGATGTCGCGCGTGTGGGCACTGCCAACGCCGTGAGGGGGCGATGGCGCGTTGAGCCGACTTTTGGCTGAAGTCGGCGCGATGTGTTCGGGGACCGTCGATCCCTTGGGGATCGACTAGAGATGAAGCGGCTGTCGGGCGACAACAAATACGCCCGGCACCTGGAATGAATTTGGAAGGCGGCAAAATGCATATGAACTCTATGACGGCCGGTGCGTTGGCGAACGGGGACAATGCACAGTCGGCGCTCGGCGCCGCATGCTCCGAAGGGGCAGGAGACAATGCCGAGATGAAGCATGATGCTCTGTTTGAACGTTTCAGCAAGCGGTTGAAGGCTCAGGTTGGTGTGGACGTATACCAGAGCTGGTTTGGGCGCCTGAAGCTCCATTCCGCATCGAAAAGCGTTGTGCGCCTGACCGTACCGACAACCTTTCTGAAGTCTTGGATCAACAACCGCTACCTCGACCTGATCACGTCGATCTTCCAGGCTGAAGATCCTTCGATCCTGAAGGTCGAAATTATGGTGCGCAGCGCCAGCCGCAGCACCCGTGGTCCCGTCGTCGAGGAGCGTTCGGTCGGATCGGACGTCAGCCAGCCGGCTTCGCCGCGCAAGGCCGGGCCGCAGACCGTCGGCCAGATCGCTTCTGCCCAGACCCATGCACCGTCGAGCACACGCAGCACACAGGCAGGCCCGCTGTTCGGTTCGCCACTCGACAGCCGCTATACCTTCGATGGTTTCGTGGAGGGGTCCTCGAACCGCGTGGCGCTTGCCGCGGCCAAGACGATTGCAGAAGCAGGTGCCGGCGCCGTGCGCTTCAACCCGCTCTTCATTCATTCCTCTGTCGGCCTCGGCAAAACGCACCTGTTGCAAGCGATCGCCAATGCGGCGATCCAGAGCCCGCGCCAGCCGCGTGTTGTCTATCTGACAGCCGAATACTTCATGTGGCGCTTTGCAACCGCGATCCGCGACAATGATGCCCTGACGCTCAAGGACTCGCTGCGCAACATCGATCTCTTGATCATCGACGACATGCAGTTCCTGCAGGGTAAGATGATCCAGCACGAGTTCTGCCATCTGTTGAACATGCTGCTCGACAGCGCCAGGCAGGTTGTCGTGGCTGCTGACCGTGCGCCCTGGGAACTCGAATCGCTCGATCCCCGCGTCCGTTCGCGCCTCCAGGGTGGCGTTGCCATCGAGATGGAAGCGCCCGACTACGAAATGCGCCTCGACATGATGAAGTCGCGCCTCGACGTCGCCCGCAAGGACGATCCGTCGATCGACATCCCGGCCGAGATCCTGGAGCATGTTGCCCGCAACATCACCAGCAGCGGCCGTGACCTGGAAGGCGCCTTCAACCAGCTGCTCTTCCGTCGTTCCTTCGAGCCGAACCTGTCGATCGAGCGTGTCGATGAACTTTTGGCCCATCTCGTCGGCGCCGGCGACCAGAAGCGCGTGCGCATCGAAGACATCCAGCGCGTGGTGGCCCGCCATTACAACGTCTCGCGCCAGGAACTGGTGTCGAACCGCCGCACCCGCGTCATCGTCAAGCCGCGCCAGATCGCGATGTATCTGTCGAAGACGCTCACCCCGCGCTCCTTCCCGGAGATCGGCCGTCGCTTCGGTGGGCGTGACCACACGACAGTTTTGCACGCGGTTCGCAAGATTGAGGAACTGATCTCGGCCGATCAGAAGCTGTCGCAGGAAATCGAGCTTCTGCGCCGTCTGATCAACGAGTAAGCCTCTAAGCCAAACGTAAAGAGCCACCGCGAATGCCATCCGGCGCGCGGTGGCTTTTTTGTGCCCGCCCGCCGTTTCAGGCCCGGGCGATCGCGATGATCTCGGGGCTGGTTGCCGAATAGGGCGTACCATCCCACCAGCCAAGTAGCTCGACCTCGACAAAACCGGCAGTCCTGAGAAGGCGCTCAATGGTCTCTGCGGGCGCAAACCTCAGCCGGCTTTCGCTGACCAGCGTCTCGTCCGTGGCTTCGATCGTGAAGACTGCATCGAAGGTCACGTGTTCGGCTTCCACGTTCTTGATCTGGTAATAGACCTCCACCGGCCCGATGCCGTCGATGAGCCGCTGAGTATGCTTATCCCAGAGTCCAGCCTTCCCATGCTCTGTCCAGCGGATTGCGGCTTTCGAGGATCAGCTTACCGCCAGGCGCCATGTGCCGGTGAATGTTGCGCAAGGCAGCCAGGGTTTCGGCATCGTCGGGAAAGACCTGGAAGACGTGTCCCGTCAGGATGGCGAGGTCGAAACGGGCAGGGAGTTCAAAGGTTGAGGCCGTCGCCTGGACCCAGTCGACAAGACAATACTCATCCTTAGCGCGCGCGACCTTCAGCATGCCCTCTGCCGGATCCACACCCGTCACCTTGTGCCCGCGCCGCGCCAGCCTCAGCGTCACCGATCCCGTGCCGCATCCGATGTCGAGGACACGGCAGGGCGCTTCAGGAAAGTTTTCATAGAAATCGCCGTCTTCGCCATGATGGTTGAAGGCGTCGTAGAGGCGAGCCATGTCGAAACGGGCAAAAGCGGGGTCGACCGGCATCGTCGCTTTCTCTTCAGCAGGCGAGATCCGCGACGACGGCGTTGAGGATCAGCATGCCTGCAGGTGTGACCCTCAGGCGGGAATTGCCCAATCGCTCGATGAGGCCCTGATCCAGCAAGAATTGCTCCTTGTCCGGATCCGGATCGCGGCCGGACAGTTGCTGCCACCGGGCGAGATCGACGCCTTCGCGAAGCCGAAGGCCCATCAGGAGAAGCTCGTCGGCCTGCGCTTCGTGATCGAGCTCTTCGCGTTCGATAATGCCGTGACCATTCTGCTCGACGGCCGTAAGCCAGGTTTCCGGATGCCGCTCTGCGACCGTTGCAATCTTCGCGCGACCCTGGGTGAGGCGCCCATGGGCGCCTGGACCGATGCCGGCGTAATCGCCATAACGCCAGTAGGTCAGGTTATGGCGGCTCTCCGCGCCCGGGCGGGCATGGTTGGAAACCTCATAGGCCGGCAGACCCTCGCGTGCGGTAATCTCCTGTGTCGCCTCGTAGAGTGTGGCGGCTTGCTCGTCATCCGGGACGATCAGTTTGCCCGCCTTGTGCAGACCGTAGAAGGCCGTGCCCTCTTCGATCGTCAACTGGTAGAGCGAGAGATGATCGACCGCATAAGAGATCGCTTCCTTCAGTTCGCGTTCCCAGGCTTCGACGGTCTGGTTCGGACGCGCATAGATCAGATCGAAGGACATGCGCGGGAAGATTTCTCGCGCGAGCTTGATGGCTTTCAATGCATCCGCCACGTCGTGCAATCGTCCGAGGAACCTGAGGTCCGGATCGTTCAGGGCCTGCACTCCGAGCGACACCCGATTGACACCAGCTGCCCGATAGCCGTGGAAGCGGGTTGCCTCCACGCTGGACGGGTTCGCCTCCATGGTGATCTCGATGTCATCGGGCATATGCCAGTTGGCCGCAATGCCGTCGAGGATCGCGCCGACCGTCGAGGGATCCATCAGCGAGGGCGTACCGCCGCCCATGAAGACGCTGGTGACGGTCTTCGGCCCGGACATGGCACGCACCGACTTCAGTTCGGCGAGAAAGGCGGCGACAAAGCGCGCCTGATCAACCGGCTGGTGCCGCACATGGCTGTTGAAGTCACAATACGGACACTTGGCCGCGCAGAAGGGCCAATGCACGTAGACCCCGAAACCGGGCTCGCCAGTGTCGGGCAGGAGCGTGAAGGGCCTTTCGGTCAAGGCGTCATGCCTCCAGGCAGGTTTCGACGAAAAGCTTGAAGGCCCGGGCACGGTGCGACAGAGCCTCCGCATCACCCGGCTTCCAACCGTGCTTCTCGTCCGCCGTCATCTCGCCGAAGGTGCGCGCATGTCCCTCGGGCTGGAAGACCGGGTCATAGCCGAAACCGGCGGTGCCGCGCGGGGGCCAGGCAACCACGCCCTCGACCTCGCCCCGGAAGAATTCCGTATGACCATCCGGCCAGGCGAGGCAAAGCACGCTGACGAAGCGACAAGTCCTCTGAGCCGCATCCGTCGCACCGCGCTCCTGGAGAGCCTTCTCGACTTTCTCCATTGCCATCTGGAAGTCGCGGCTGCCATCCTCGCGCTCGGCCCAGTTCGCCGTATAGACGCCCGGAGCGCCGTCGAGCGCATCGATGACGAGACCACTGTCGTCGGAGAGCGCAGGCAGCCCGGAAGCCTTGGCCGAGGCCAGTGCCTTGATCGCTGCATTCTCTTCGAAGGTCGTGCCGGTTTCGTCAGGCTCGACGAAATTCAGGTCCTTCGCCGACTTGGCAGAAAACCCGAAGGGGCCGATCAGATCGGCGATTTCGGCGATCTTGCCGGCATTGTGGCTGGCAACGACGATGGTGCGGGTATCGAGTTTGCGCATGCGATAGGTCCGTTCAAGAAGTCCAAAGGGTGCGGGACGCGCATTCCAGGCTGTTGCCGGCCGGGTCGCGGAAGTAGATCGAGCGTGCGCCGTTCGGCCATGTCAGTTCGGCTTCGACTGGTATCCCGGCCTTCTGCAGCCGACTGCGCATGGCATCGAGATCGTCGTCACTGACGATGAAACAGACATGGCCGGGACCCCTTGTCCCGTGGGTCGGGACGGGGAAACGGTCATCGACTATGGGCTTTTCTGTTTCTGCCGGATTGAAGATCAGAAGGACGCCGGGCCCGCACCGATAGAAGAGATGCCGGTTGCCGCCGCGGCGGATCTTTTCGAGGCCGAGGACGTCGTCGTAAAACGCCTCTGCCTTGTCCAGATCTTCAGCATAAAGTGCGGTTTCGAGGATCCCTTCGATCATGCGGCCCTTCTTCTCAGCCGATCGCCTGCTTCTGCAGGGCCACCAGTTCGTCGATGCCGTTGCGTGCCAGACCGAGCAGCGTCAGGAACTCGTCCTGGCTGAACGGCTTGCCTTCTGCCGTGCCCTGGATCTCGACGATGCCGCCGGAGCCGGTCATCACGAAGTTGGCGTCCGTTTCGGCAGCCGAGTCCTCCAGATAGTCAAGGTCGATCACCGGCTGGCTTGCGAAGATGCCGCACGAAACGGCCGCGATATGATCCTTGAGGACCTTCTCGACCTTGATCATGCTGCGCGCTTCCATCCATTTCAGGCAGTCATGCAGGGCAATGAAAGCGCCGGTGATCGCTGCCGTGCGCGTGCCGCCATCCGCTTGGATGACGTCGCAGTCGATCGAGATCTGGCGCTCTCCGAGGGCCTCGAGATCGACGATTGCCCGAAGCGACCGGCCGATAAGGCGCTGGATTTCCTGCGTGCGACCGCTTTGCTTGCCCGAGGCGGCCTCGCGCTTCATGCGGTCACCGGTGGCGCGCGGCAGCATGCCGTATTCCGCCGTCACCCAGCCTTTGCCGGAATTGCGCAGCCACGGCGGGGTCTTCTCTTCCAGGCTCGCAGTGCACAGTACATGCGTGTCGCCGAACTTCACCAGGCAGGAGCCTTCTGCATGCTTGGAAAAGTTGCGCTCGAACGAAACCTTGCGCATTTGATCGGTTTTTCTGCCGGATGGCCGCATTGCAATCTCCTGGGTTGTCAGTTGCCTTCTAAGGATCGAGCAGCGTATTTGCAAAGAAAAACCATGCCGCAGCGCAGAGAGCCTCATGCGTGGTGAAATACCCCTTGGTCATCTTGGGAGCAGTGATTATATTTCCAGCATGAAACTTCTGAGATCATGTTCGCTCCGATAATGGCATCACCGAAGACGACCGTCGCAGACGTTTCCGCATCCCTGGACGATCGCTCCCGGGAGGTCTTTCGCCGTATCGTCGAGACCTATCTCGACAGTGGTGATCCTCTCGGTTCGCGCAATCTTTCGCGTCTACTGCCCATGTCACTGTCGCCGGCCTCCGTGCGCAACGTCATGAGCGATCTCGAAGAACTCGGCCTCATCTATGCGCCGCATGTCAGCGCCGGGCGCCTGCCCACGCAGGCCGGTCTGCGCTTTTTCGTCGATGCTTTCATGCAGGTCGGCGACCTTTCCGAAGGCGAGCGGGATGAGATCGAGCGTCAGATCAGGCCCTCCAGTGCCGATCAGCCGATGGAGGCCATGCTGACCGAGGCAAGCCGCATGCTGTCCGGCCTGTCGCGCGGAGCAGGCCTCGTCATCTCAGCGAAGAACGATCCCATTCTCAAGCATGTTGAATTCATTCGGCTCGAGCCCACCAAGGCGCTCGCCGTCCTCGTCGGCGAGCATAACCAGGTCGAAAACCGCATCATCGAACTGCCGGCAGGGGTAACCGCCTCGCAGTTGACAGAAGCGGCCAATTTTCTGAACGCCAATTTGACTGGTCAGACGCTGCGCGAACTGCGTGGCCAGATCGAAAACCTGAAGGCACAGGTGGCGACAGAACTCGACACCCTGTCACAGGATCTGGTCGAACGTGGCCTCGCCGTGTGGTCGGGCGAAGTGGCAGAGAAACAGCCCGCCCGCCTGATCGTCCGCGGTCGCGCCAATCTGCTCGAAGGTCTGGCCGGCTCCGAGGACATCGATCGACTGCGCCTGCTCTTCGACGATCTGGAGCGCAAGGAAAGCTTGATCGAAATCCTCGATCTGGCCGAAAGCGGTCCAGGAGTTCGGATCTTCATCGGATCGGAAAACAAGCTTTTCTCGCTTTCCGGTTCCTCGTTGATCGTAGCACCCTATCGTGATGGCGAAGACCGCATCGTTGGCGCCGTCGGCGTGATCGGTCCGACCCGCCTCAACTATTCGCGCATCGTGCCAATGGTCGATTACACCGCTCAGCTGATGGCGAGGCTCTCGCGCGGCGCGCGGTGAGCCAATTTCCCTACAAACCCTTGATTTTTTCTCGTCAAACCCTGATATCGGGCACGCATTCGAAAGCTTTGAGCTTCGAAAACGAGACATCATCCGGAGAACGTCATGACCGAAGAAACCAACAAGAACGGACCTGACGCGGCAGCTACCGAGGCAGAAGCAACCGCGACCACCGAAGGAGGACGGGTTGCGAACGAAAGCGAGGCCGGGTCCGCGCAGGAGAATGATCCGATCGACGCTTTGAAGGCAGAAAATGCCGATCTGCGCGACCGTTTCCTGCGGCTGGCCGCTGAAATGGACAATCTGCGCCGCCGCACCGATCGCGAAATTAAGGACGCGAAGTCCTATGCTGTGACCGGCTTCGCCCGCGACATGCTCTCCGTTTCCGATAACCTGCGCCGCGCGATCGAGACCTTGCCCGACGAGGCTCGTGCCGGCGCAGACGCGACCGTCACCGCTCTGATCGAAGGCGTCGAAATGACCGAGCGCGGCATGCTGGCAACGCTTGAGCGCCATGGCGTTCGCAAGATCGAGGCTGAAGGCCAGAAGTTCGATCCGAACTTCCATCAGGCGATGTTCGAGGTGCCGAATCCGAACGTGCCCAACAACACGGTCGTCCAGGTCGTTCAGGCCGGCTACGCCATCGGCGAGCGGGTACTGCGTCCGGCCATGGTCGGTGTTGCCAAGGGCGGCCCGAAGTCGGAGGCCGCTGCCGAGGATGCCGCCAAGGCGTGACCAGACGTGATATCGCGTGAATAAAATAAAAGCGCCCCGAGAGGGCGCTTTTTTATTGTCTGGACTTGAATGCAGTCGCTCAGGCGGCGTTCGACGCCTGTTCCTCGTTGAGGAAAGTGTAGATTGCCGAGGCCGACTCTGTCGCCCTGAGCTTTGCCACCAGATCATGGTCGCGCAGCACGCGCGCAATGCGTGACAGGGCCTTCAAGTGATCCGCTCCGGCGCCTTCCGGCGCCAGAAGAAGAAAGACCAGATCGACTGGCTGATCGTCGAGCGCTTCAAAGTCGACCGGCGTTTCGAGTCTCGCGAAGACACCCGTGATCTTGCTGATCTTGTTAAGCTTACCATGCGGGATGGCGATGCCGTTGCCCACGCCTGTGGAGCCGAGACGCTCGCGCTGCAGGATCACGTCGAAGATTTCCCGTTCCGGAATGTCGGTAAGCTTGGAGGCCTTGGCCGCAAGTTCCTGAAGCAGCTGCTTCTTGGAGTTCACCCGGAGAGCCGGTACGACAGCATCCTGCTGCAGCAAATCTGCCAATGCCATATCAATGTCCTTCATGCCTCGGGCCGAAGCTCGGGCGGCCACCTTTCGGTAGCCGCCCAGATCGACCGTCAGCCTTTGATGTTGGCGGAATTGATCCACCCGATATTACCGTCATTCCGACGATAAACGATATTCAATTGTTCACTTCCCGGGTTTCTGAACAGAAGAACCGGTTCGTCAGTCATATCGAGAGCCATAACCGCAGTCGCGACGGACATGGTCCGAAGTTTCTTGGTGCTCTCGGCAACGATCGTCGGCGCATAGTCCTCGGGAAGTTCCTCGTGATCCTCGTCGACGGAATCCATAACCGTGTAGGCGACCTCGATCGACGGGTTTTGCGCTTCTCCCGCGTGGTGATCCTTCAGCTTGCGCTTGTATCGGCGCAGGCGCTTCTCGACGCGCTCGAAAGCGGTGTCAAAGGCCACTTGTGGATCATTGGCCTCACCTGCGGCATGCAGGTTTGCGCCGGTATCGAGATGCACCAGGCAATCTGCCGCGAAGCGCGACTGCGACTTCGAGACGACCACTTGCCCGGAATACCCTCCGTCGAAGTATTTGGTAACCGCATCCTGGATTCGATCTTCGATCCGCTGCCGGAACGTTTCACCGATTTCCATCTGCTTGCCGGATACACGCACACTCATGGAGTTTCCCTTCTTATGATTGGTTGCGTATCCATTTTACGCCAAGCGACGGCCGCGTCCAAGCTTTTCGAACGGTTAGGTTAGTCTGTGCCTTCGTTTGTCGGGCGTCGTCGAAGGATCTGCCTTCGGTTGACAGTGTGCGCTGTCGAGTGCGGCGCGCTTCTAGCCGCCTAAGGGGAAAGAGTCAATCTCCTGTTAATCTTTCAGGTGGGAAGGGGGCCGTCAGCCGGCCGAAACCTTGGCCATGGCGCGCTTTTCGCGACGTCGCTGGACGGAAGAAGGGATGTTCATTGACTCGCGATATTTGGCCACGGTGCGTCGGGCGAGATCGACGCCTGATGATTTCAGTTGATCGACGATATCGTCGTCGGAGAGAACCGCTTCAGGGCTTTCCTTTTCGATCAGGGCGCGGATGCGATGGCGCACGGCTTCTGCCGAATGGCTGTCGCCGCCTTCCGCCGAGGCGATCGACACGCTGAAGAAGTATTTGAGTTCGAACAGCCCGCGCGGCGTAAGCATGTATTTGTTCGTCGTTACGCGACTGACGGTCGATTCGTGCATCTTGATGGCGTCGGCGACCGTTTTCAGGTTCAGTGGACGCAGGTGATCGACGCCGTGGTCGAGGAAGGCGGACTGCTGCCGAACGATCTCGGCTGCGACCTTGGTGATCGTCCGGGCCCTCTGGTCGAGGCTGCGCGTGAGCCAGTTGGCGTTCTGCAGGCATTCCGACATGAAGGCCTGGTCCGGAGCATCCTTGGACGCCTTCGCGCGCCCAACGGTCGCCATGTAGCTGTGGTTCACGAGCACGCGCGGAAGCGCATCCGGATTGAGCTCGACCTGCCAGCCTCCGAGCCCATCGGGACGCACGACGATGTCAGGCGTCACCGATTCGCTAACCGCGTGCTCGAAGCTGCTGCCTGGCTTCGGATTGAGCTTGCGGATCTCGGACAGCATGTCCACGAGATCTTCCTCATCGACTCCGCAGATCTTCTTCAACGAGGCAAAATCGCGCTTTGCAAGCAGTTCGAGATTGTCGACAAGGCCTGCCATCGCCGGGTCGTAGCGGTCACGTTGGCGCAGTTGGATCGCCAGGCATTCGCTGAGGCTGCGCGCAAAGACCCCGGCTGGCTCGAGCGTCTGGAGGGTCGCAAGAACTGCCTCCACATCCGTACGGCTTAAACCCAGGCGAGAGGCCACCTCGTCGAGGTCCACGCGCAGATAACCCGCTTCATCTAAATGGTCGATCAGCACGGAGGCGAGCAACTGGTCGGAGGCCGAAGGGAGTGCGAACGGGACTTGTTGGTTCAGGTGGTCCCTGAGGCTCACCTGGCCCGCAACGAAGTCGTCGAGGTCGTAGCCCTCGCTCCCGTCGCCGGACTGACCCGGCATCGATTTCCACTGCCCAAGCAGTTCCGGCGCATCTGGCCGCTGCAGGGAGCCTTCGTCTGCAAAGGCCGTATCGTAATTCGTATCGAGCCGATCGTTCAGCCGCTCGCTCGCGCCATTCTCATACCAGTCGCTGTCGAGCGATGGAGACGAGCCGGTATCGGCGGAAGCGGCGTGGTCTTCCTGCGCCGTGTTGCCGTGGCGATCGGCATTGTCCGGCACCTCGCCGCCCAAATCGCCATCATCTGCCGCCATTTCGAGCAGCGGATTCCGCTCAACTTCCTGCGCGATGAAATGCATAAGTTCGAGGTGAGTCATCTGCAACAGCTGAATCGACTGCATCAGCTGGGGAGTCATCACCAGGGACTGGCTTTGTCGCAGGAACAGATTGGCGGATAAGGCCATGGCGGACGTTCGACTCCCCTACATTTCCCCGCAATCCCGCCTATTCTGGCGGGAAATTCCACTTGGCCCAAAAATTGCTTTTTATTTCGTTTTGGTCAAGCCGCGGTAGGGGCGAGGCGGTCTTTTCTTCAAAGATCCGTCAGAGGCTGAACTGTTCGCCGAGATAGAGACGGCGCACATCGGCATTGTTGACAATGTCGTTGGCCCGGCCATGGGTGAGCACTTCACCGGCATGGATGATATAGGCGCGGTCGATCAGTCCTAGCGTTTCACGCACATTGTGGTCGGTGATGAGCACGCCGATGCCCCGTGCCGTCAGATGTCGCACAAGGTTCTGGATGTCGGAGACCGAGATCGGGTCGACGCCCGCAAAAGGTTCGTCCAGCAACATGAAGGTCGGATCTGTTGCAAGAGCGCGCGCAATTTCGAGGCGCCGGCGTTCGCCACCGGAAAGCGCGACTGCCGGCGACTTGCGCAGCTTTTCGATGTGAAATTCGGCCAGCAGTTCGTCGAGCTTTTCTTCGCGCTTGCGCTTGTCGGAGACATGGACCTCGAGCACCGCGCGAATGTTCTCTTCCACCGTCAGCCCGCGAAAGATCGACGCTTCCTGCGGCAGATAGCCGACGCCAAGACGGGCGCGCCGATACATCGGCATGGAAGTAACGTCATTGCCGTTGATCGAGATCGTGCCGGCATCGACGGGCACCAGACCCGTGATCATGTAGAAACAGGTTGTCTTGCCGGCGCCGTTCGGGCCGAGCAAGCCGACGGCTTCGCCGCGGCGAACCACCAGCGAGGCGCCGTTGACGACGCGGCGCGAATTGTAGGTCTTCGTCAGTCCGTGGGCGATCAGCGTGCCTTCATAGCGCGACTTGTCGCCCGGCAGACTTGTCGGGTTCGCCGCCTTCTTGGGCTGCTTCGCTTTGGAAAAGAATGGAATGTGCACGTTCACGCGGACCCGTCAGTTGCTCTGCTGTGACTTGGGGTCGAGCTGAATCTGAACGCGCCGGCCGCAGCTGTCGAGCTTGGCCTGGCCGGAATTCATCTGGACGGTGAGCTTGCAGCCGACAAAGACGTTCTGTCCCTCGGAAAGAACGACTCGCTCACCTTCGAGCACGAAGAGCTGCTGCGCCATGTCGAAATATCCGGTGTCCGCAGTCGCCTGCTGTGTGCCGGAAGAGAGGAACACCTTCTGAGCCACGTCGATCTTCTCGATGTCGGCATTGCCCTGCGTCACGGTCTGGCCCTCGCCGCGATAGTGAACGACCATGGTCCCGGCCTGCAGCGTCGTCGTGCCCTGCACAACCTTCACATTGCCGGTGAAGAAGGCCTTCTTTTCCTGCTCGCGGATCTCAAGCTGATCGCTTTCGATCTGAATGGGCTGGTCGTTGGACAGCTTCAGGCCGTTCATCTGACTGTTGGTCGTCTGCGCCGCTGCCGGTCCGGCGAGCAGGCCTGCCGAAACCAGAAGGATGCCAGCAAAGGAAAACTTGGCGAAGGTGCTGTGAATCATGGCTGGGCGGCTTCCGTGGACCGATTGCTTTGAATGGCGGACGGCTCGATGTTCAACTTGACACTGCCCGCGAAGATCATGGTTCGCCCCTTATCCTTCATCTCGAGCGAGTTCGCAACAATCGACGCGCCTTTGGTCTGGATGGCGACGGGATCATTTGTCTTCATCGTGCCGCCGGCGATATCGAGATTGGCGGAATTGAACTGGGCGTCTATGCCGCTGCTGAGATTGAGGGTGAACGGCTTGTCGAGGTTGAGGGTGTTTGCGCCACGATCGAAGATGCCGCTCGAGGCAACGACACGGGCGATGATCTTGTCATTGACTGGCACGGCAGCGGCAATGGTCTCGAGCGCGATGATGTTGGGATTCTTGATGTCCTGCAGCGCCCGCTCGGCGCGCATCGAATAACGCACGCCCTCGTCGTTGCGGCCAGCAATCGCAGGCTTTTCCATCACGACCTTGCCATCTTCGATCGTCGCGGACTCGATCTGCAATTCATCGGGCATCAGGCTGCGCACGAAGGAAACCGCAACGAATGCCAGCGTGATGGCCAGGGCCACGACAGGCAGAAGGAAGCGCAGACGCCGGACGCGACGTGAATGGCTGACCGCCCGCCGATAGGCATCGGCTTCGGATCGGCGCTCCAGCGGCGGCAGGCCTTGATGTGTCGCTTCCAGCATTCCCTAGTATCCGTAATATTGTGGCGGTGGCCGTCAGCAAGCCGCCTGACCGTCGTTTCGCATGTCCGTTCGGCCTTGCCAATATGGATTATGGCAGACTTGTTGCAAGAAGGCGCCTAACAAGACATGCAGCAGGTGCAGGGTGAAAATGTGACCCTCGCGATCACGATATTGCGTGTGACGCTCGTCATATCTCTCGCAAAGACGGCAATTTATGGTTAAGTTGTTCCTTGACTGAGCTTTTTTGCTTTGGCAACGTTATCGCCGCTCAACGTCACAATAGAAATTTCAGGGGGTCCGCGTGATAAAGTCGGAATTGGTGCAGATCGTCGCGGCCCGCAATCCGCATCTTTATCATCGCGATGTCGAAAATATCGTCAACGCGGTTCTGGACGAGATCACCGACGCCCTTGCTGGTGGCAATCGCGTCGAACTGCGCGGCTTTGGCGCATTTTCTGTCAAAAACCGTCCTTCCCGCTCGGGACGCAACCCGCGCACGGGCGAGACTGTTTTCGTCGAAGAGAAGTGGGTGCCGTTCTTCAAGACGGGCAAGGAACTGCGCGAGCGCCTCAACCCGGGAATGGGTGACGAGGACGACGAATAAGCGCTTTTCACGTTGAAAATTCCGCCCCTGTGCTTAATTTGAGCCCATGGAGGTGACTGCAGTCGCCTTGGAGTGAACAGGGAGTTGTGCAGATGATCCGCAAAGTCGTGAGCCTCGTGGTGTTCTTGCCCCTTGGCGTGCTGATGATCGTTCTGGCCGTCGCCAATCGCGGCGTCGTGAGCCTCGCACTCAACCCCTTCAATCCGGCGGATCAGGCTCTGTCCGTTTCCGCGCCCTTCTTTGTCTTCCTCATTCTTGCAGTCATGTTCGGTGTGCTCCTCGGCTCCGTTGTGACCTGGTTCACCCAGGGCAAACACCGGAAGAAGGCGCGCAGCCAATCTCGTGAGGCGCAGCAATGGCAGGCCGAGGCCGATCGCCAGAAGACAAGGGCTGAACAGATTGCCGGTTCGACGCTTCCCCAACTTGGCGCCAAGTGACATCAGGGCAATCGGACCCGCGGCAAATTTCCTTTCCGCGCCGGGCCGGCAATGCTATGGGCTGGCGCAAACGAACACGACCCACGGATCATTGACGTGAAGAACAAGGAACGTCGCCCCGGCGCCAAGCCATTTCCGGGAGCGAAGGCGAAAGCCAGTGGCGACACACGGCCCGGATCTGCAAAGCCGTATCCGTCGAAGGGCAGGGACGAGCGCCAGGCCCGCCCGCCGCGCCGTGATGCCGAGGCACATAAGCCAAAGCCCCAGCCGCAATCGCCCGATGTGACGGCTGAACCCGCCCGCGTCCTGACGGTCCGCAATGGTGATCGCCCGACCGAGCGCGTGCCGCTGATCCTCGAATCCTCAGGTGCAGGAGACTTCCACCTGATCGATAGCGGCGATGGGTTGAAGCTTGAGCAATATGGCCCCCATCGCATCGTTCGCCCCGAAGCCCAGGCGCTCTGGCCAAAGGCGCTTCCATTCCATGTCTGGGATAAGGCGGACGCCGTATTCACGGGCGATACGGACGAAGACGGTATGGGTCGCTGGCGCTTCCAGCGTGAGGCGCTTGGCGAAACCTGGCCGCTCTCCCTGCTCGGCGTCGATTTCCACGGCCGCTTCACTGCCTTCCGCCATGTCGGTGTCTTCCCGGAACAGATCGCCCACTGGAGCTGGATGAAGGAGAAGATCGAGGCTGCCGATCGGCCGCTGAAGGTCCTGAACCTCTTCGGCTATACCGGCGTCGCTTCGCTTGTGGCAGCTGCTGCCGGTGCCGAAGTCACCCATGTCGACGCGTCGAAGAAGGCGATCGGCTGGGCCCGCGAGAACCAGTCCTTGAGCCGCCTCGATAAGGCGCCGATCCGCTGGATCTGCGAGGACGCGATGAAGTTCATCCTGCGCGAGGAACGCCGCGGCCATCGCTACGACATCATCCTGACCGACCCGCCGAAATTCGGCCGCGGTCCGAACGGTGAAGTCTGGCAGCTTTTCGACCATCTACCGCTGATGCTCGACATCTGCCGCGAGCTTTTGGCGCCCAAGGCCGTCGGCCTGGTGCTCACTGCCTATTCCATACGCGCGAGCTTCTATTCCATCCATGAGTTGATGCGCGAAACTATGCGCGGCAAGGGCGGCCTCGTCGAGTCAGGCGAACTCGTCATCCGCGAGGCCGGCCTCGACGGCAAGACGCCGGGGCGTGCGCTCTCCACCTCTCTCTTCAGCCGCTGGGTGCCGAAATGAGCGATGATTTCCGCCACGATGGCCCGCGTCGGGTCGGCCAGGTCAAGGAGGTCACCAGCCTCGCCAATCCGATCATCAAGGACATCAAAGCGCTTTCCCAGAAGAAGAGCCGCGACGAAAGCCGCACCTTCCTCGCCGAAGGTCTGAAGCTTGTCATCGACGCGCTCGATCGGGGCTGGACTATCCGCACGCTGGTCTATGCCAAGGCCGGCAAGGGTAAGCCCATGGTCGAGAAGGTCGCCGCCCGTACGGTTGCAGCAGGCGGCCTTGTGCTGGAAGTGAGCGAAAAGGTCATGTCCTCGATCACGCGGCGCGACAATCCGCAGATGGTCGCCGCCGTCTTCGAACAGCGCTGGACACCGCTTAAGGACATCCAGCCCAAGGAACTCGGAAACTTGGATCGCGCTCGACCGTGTTCGCGACCCCGGCAATCTCGGCACGATCATCCGCACGGCCGACGCCGCTGGTGCCTCGGGCGTCATCCTCGTCGGCGATTGCACCGATCCATTCTCGATGGAAACAGTGCGCGCCACCATGGGCTCGATGTTCGCCCTGCCACTGGTAAAAACCACACCCGCCGACTTTCTCAAGTGGAAGAAATCTGTCGATGCTCGCCTCGTCGCCACGCATCTCGCCGGCGCCGTCGATTACCGCACCATTGATTACAAGTCGAAGCCGGTCATCCTGATGATGGGCAATGAGCAGTCGGGTTTGCCGGATGATCTCGCCCGGGCTGCAGACAAGCTGGCGCGGATCCCACAGGTCGGCATGGCCGACAGTCTGAACCTTGCGGTGGCCACCGGCGTCATGCTCTTCGAAGTCCGGCGCCACCTGCTCGCCCTCGACGGAGCCAAGTGACCATGCTTGCAGCCTTCAACCGGCCGCTGCCGGTTCTGACATTCATCGTGATCGTGCTGATCCTCGATCAGGCAATCAAATATGCGGTGGAAGTCTATCTGCCGATGCACGAGCTGATCCCGGTCATGCCGTTCTGGGCGCTTTACCGCACGCATAATCTCGGCGTTGCCTTTTCCATGCTGTCGCATCTCGACGCCTGGTTCATCATCGGCCTGCGCCTCGTTATCGTCGCTTTCGTCCTTTGGCTCTGGCGCAAGACAGGACCCGAGCAGCATTTCGCCCATCTTGGCTTTGCGATGATCATCGCAGGCGCGCTCGGCAATATCATCGACCGTTTCACCTACGGGTATGTAGTCGATTACATCCTGTTTTACACTCAGACCTGGTCTTTCGCGGTCTTCAATCTGGCTGACAGCTTCATCACGATCGGCGCCATCTGCATCGTCGTTGACGAGATCATCCAGCACCGCAAGCCGAAACCGCCCGAGGCCTGAGGGGCGGCTGAGGCTTCCGAAGTTTTGTCACTTTCCTGTAGCAGTGTCGTGTTTAAAGGCCCGTGACTTCAACGCTGGATAGATCTCATGAGCGTGGAACTGATCGAACGAGACCTTCCCCTGGCAAACCCGAATGCGGCACCGCTCGGGCAGCCCGCCTCGCGCAATTTGCTCGGGCGTATCGGCAACCTTGAGACACGCATCGCGAGAAGCGAACGCGAGATCGATGCGGCCCAGGCCGTCCGCTACCGGGTTTTCGTCGAGGAGATGAAAGCGCAGGTCGATCCGGATTGCGCCCGACGCGGCCGCGACATCGATCATTGGGACGGTCTCTGCGATCACCTGCTCGTTCTCGACCACGGAATCGAGGGCGACACGGAAGACCAGATCGTCGGCACCTATCGCCTGCTGCGCCACGAAGTGGCGATGAGCCATGGTGGCTTTTATTCGAGCTCCGAATTCGCTGTTAGCGATCTCGTTGCCCGCCACAAGGACAAGCGCTTCATGGAGCTCGGTCGCTCCTGCGTGCTGCCGCAATACCGCACCAAGCGTACGGTTGAATTGCTCTGGCAGGGCTGCTGGGCCTATGCGCTGCAGAACAGGATCGACGCCATGTTCGGCTGCGCCTCCTTCCCCGGTACGCAGCCGGAGGAGCATGCGCTCGCTCTTTCCTTCTTACATCACAACGCCGTCGCTCGCGGCGAATGGGCTGTCAACGCCCTGCCGCATCTCTATCGCGAAATGGACCTGATGCCGTCGGAAGCCGTCAATGCTCGCCGCGCGCTGTTCTCGATGCCGCCGCTGATCAAGGGCTACCTGCGCCTCGGCGCCATGATCGGCAATGGTGCGGTCGTCGACCAGGCCTTCAACACCACGGATGTGCTGATCATTCTGCCGATCTCGAGCATCTCCGGCCGTTACGTGAACTATTACGGCGCGGACGCCGGCCGCTTCGCCAGCGCCAGCTGACGGCCGTCTCTTCTCCCCGGCAGGGAGATGAAGGGGGCGACGAAGCCGAAAGACAAGGCCTCGCTTATGTCTTCTCACGGTGACACGCCACATCGGGCAGAAAGCTCTGGAGCAAAGTCACGTCGGCGACCATGGGCGAGCTCAGGCTTGCCCACCCGCATGGGCACCTCCGCGACCATCGGCAGGTCGGCTAGCTCGCGAAGGCTCATGCCTGTCAGCGCCGGATGTCCAAGGGGATCGTGTCGCCAGTCGGCAGCCTCGCATGGCGTGGCTTCGTATCGTCTCCAGAGAAACTTGAACATGGTTTCACCTCGTCACCGCAGCGTGGGAGTAACGTCTGCGTTCTGAATGGTTGTAATTTCGGCTACGCTGGCCTCAATTTCAATTGAGTTTTGTCCGCAGAGGCTTTAGCTTTTCTATATGAAGAACCTCAATCAGGTGCATTTGAACGGCCTGCGCGCCGTTGAAGCCGTGGGACGTCTGGGGTCGCTCCAGGCCGCAGCGGACGAGCTTGGCGTGTCCATTGGCGCCGTCAGCCAGCAGGTCATCAAGACCGAGCAGCAGCTCGGCCGCCCGCTGTTCAAGCGTACCAGTCGCGGTATGGTCATGGTCGAAACGGCGACCGATCTTCTGGCACGTCTTTCCGATGGCTTTCGCCACCTCTCGGGCGCCGTGGCGCTCGCCAGACGAAGCGACGACACTTTGCTCACCATTTCCGTGGCGCCGGTCTTCGCTGCCCGCTGGCTCGTGCATCGCATCGCGGCTTTCTCGGAGCGCTTCCCCGAAATCAGCTTGCGCATCGATGCCAATGACCGCCTGACCGAAGCCAGCCAGACGGATGTCGACCTCAGGATCCGCGTCGGGCGCGGTCACTGGCCGGGTTTCAAGGCGGAACTCATCCTCGAGCAGCGTGTCGCCCCGCTCTGCACCCCGGCCATGGCTGAAAAGCTCCGCGAACCCGCCGATATCATTGATCTGCCAAAGGTCATTGATGGCAGGGCCATGTTCACCTGGGATGTCTGGCTATCGGAGGTGGGTTTGTCTGGCGCCAAGATCAAGGCCCGCCACACATTCAGCGAAGCGTCGCTCTGCCTCGATGCGGCGATGGCGGGGCAGGGGATGATGCTCGCCTGGCAGACGATTGCCTCGCACCAACTCCAGCACGGCCAGCTCGTCGCGCCTTTTGGCCCGGCGGTCAAAACCGGCTTCGGCCACTACTTCGTGACATCAGAGAACGCGAGGCGCTCCGACAAGGTGGAGAAATTCAAACGCTGGCTGAAACGCGAGATCGAGGACGACATGGAGCGGCTCGCGAAAGCCGCCCCAGTATTTGCTTAACCTGCGGCGTTATAGGCCGCGATCGCCGCCATATTGACGATATCGCTGTCCTTGGCACCCATCTGCGCGATCTGTACCGACTTTTCGAGGCCAATGAGCAGTGGCCCCATCACGGTCAGGCCGCCCAGTTCCTGCAGCATCTTGGTCGAGATCGCCGCCGAATGGATCGCCGGCATGACAAGCACATTGGCCGTGCCCGAGAGGCGGCAGAACGGATACTGCTCCATGCGGTGCTGGTTGAGGGCAATGTCGGCGCCCATTTCCCCGTCATATTCGAAGTTGACCCCGCGCCGGTCGAGAATTTTCACCGCCTCGCGCACCCGCTCCGAGCGCTCGCCGGTCGGATGGCCGAAGGTCGAATAGGCCAGCAGCGCCACGCGCGGCTCCAGTCCGAGCCGGTGTGCGACGCCGGCGGCTTCTTCTGCGATATCGGCGAGTTCGTCTGCTGTCGGCATATCGTGCACGGCGGTATCGGCCACCACGATCGTCCGCCCACGGGCAAGAGCCAGCGACACCCCGATCACCCGGTGGCCGGGTGCCGTGTCGATGCAGCGACGCACGTCTTCGAGTGCCGTCGAGTAATTGCGCGTCGTGCCTGTTACCATGGCATCGGCATCGCCGAGCGCCACCATGCAGGCGGCGAAGTGGTTGCGGTCGGTGTTGATCAGCCGCTGCGCATCGCGATGCAGGTATCCCTTCCGCTGCAGGCGGGCATAGAGATATTCGGTATAGGCATCGACGCGGGTCGACATGCGCGCATTGACCACCTCGATGCCGGGGCGGTCGAGGTCGATCCCGGCTCGTTCGGCGGTCGCCTTGAGCGGCTCGTCGCGGCCAAGCAGGATGGCGGTCCCCAGTCCCTGGTTGACGAAGGAGATGGCCGCCCGCATCACCTGCTCCTCTTCGCCCTCGGCAAAGACGACGCGCTTCGGGTGGCTGCGCACGTGCTCATAGATGCGCTGCGTGGCAGCGGCGATCGGGTCGCGCCGCGCGGAAAGCTCATGCGCATAGGCGCCGAGATCGTCGATCTCCTTGCGCGCCACGCCGCTTTCCATTGCTGCCTTGGCTACGGCAACCGGGATTGCCGAGATGAGGCGGGGGTCGAAGGGCACGGGAATAATGTATTGCGGCCCGAAGCGCGGCCGCTCTCCCTGATAGGCGGCCGCCACATCGTCAGGCACATCCTCGCGCGCCAGATCGGCGAGCGCGCGGACGGCGGCAATCTTCATGGCGTCGTTGATCTGGCTGGCACGCACATCGAGCGCACCGCGGAAGATGTAGGGGAAACCCAGAACATTGTTCACCTGGTTCGGATAGTCCGAACGTCCTGTCGCCATGATCGCGTCGGAGCGGATGGCAGCGACCTCTTCAGGTGTGATTTCCGGGTCCGGATTGGCCATCGCAAAGATGATCGGGTTGTCCGCCATCGAGGCGATCATGTCCGAGGACAAGGCACCCTTCTGCGATAATCCGAAGACCACATCAGCGCCGACCATGGCTTCCTTCAGCGATCGCCGGTCGGTCTTGACGGCATGGGCGCTCTTCCACTGGTTCATGCCTTCGGTGCGGCCCTGATAGATCACGCCCTTGGTATCGCAGAGAATAATGTTCTCACCGTTGAAGCCCATGGCCTTGATCAGCTCGATGCAGGCAATCGCCGCAGCTCCTGCGCCATTGCAGACGAGCTTAGTGGTCTTGAAGTCGCGCCCGGTCAGCTCCAGCGCATTGATCAGGCCGGCAGCCGCGATGATCGCTGTGCCGTGCTGGTCGTCATGGAAGACCGGAATATCCATCAGCTCGCGCAGCCGGCTCTCGATGATGAAGCAGTCCGGCGCTTTGATGTCTTCGAGATTGATGCCGCCGAAAGAGGGGCCGAGGTAACGCACGCAGTTGATGAACTCGTCGACATTCTCCGTGTCGACCTCAATGTCGATCGAATCGACGTCGGCAAAGCGCTTGAAGAGAACCGACTTGCCTTCCATGACCGGCTTGGAGGCGAGCGCCCCGAGATTGCCGAGCCCCAGGATCGCGGTGCCGTTCGAGATGACGGCGACCATGTTGCCACGCGTGGTGTAGTCGTAAGCTGTAGCCGGATCGGCGGCGATCGCCTTCACGGGAACGGCAACGCCGGGGGAATAGGCGAGCGACAGGTCGCGCTGTGTTGCCATCGCCTTGGTCGGGGTGATCTCGAGCTTGCCGGGGCGGCCCTGGGAGTGAAAGTCCAGCGCTTCCTGTTCCGTCACCGAGACTTTCGTCCGGCCGGTCGTCTTCTCGTTTGCCATGCTTCCCCTCACCTTGTTGTGGGCAGCGGGCGATCGCCGGCCCATCCTGGTTGTTTTTCCTCGCCTTAAGTCGTTAGTGTTGCACGACTTCCTTTTCAAGAAAACATTGAGCCCGTGACGCTATATCAAGCCACCCCGAGTGATGTCCTGAACGTCGCCGAGCTGACCTCGGAGGAGAGCCGCGCGACGGCCACTCCGATGATGGAGCAATTCATCGAGATCAAGGCTGCCAATCCGGGCAGCCTGCTCTTCTATCGCATGGGCGATTTCTACGAGCTCTTCTTCGAGGATGCGGTCGATGCCTCCCGTGCACTCGGCATCACGCTGACCAAGCGCGGCCAGCATCTCGGCCAGGATATCCCGATGTGCGGCGTGCCGGTGCATGCGGCCGACGACTATCTGCAGAAACTGATCTCGCTCGGCTTTCGCGTCGCCGTCTGTGAACAGATCGAAGATCCGGCTGAGGCCAAGAAACGCGGCTCGAAATCGGTTGTGAAGCGCGACGTCGTGCGGCTCGTCACGCCGGGCACGATCACCGAGGACAAGCTCCTCTCGCCCTTCGAATCCAACTACCTGATGGCGCTCGCCCGCATCCGGGGTGGCTCTGCCCCGCAGCTGGCACTCGCCTGGATTGATATCTCCACCGGTATCTTCCGCCTCGCGGAGACAACCGAGACCCGCCTTCTCGCCGACATCCTGCGCATCGAGCCGCGTGAGTTGATCGTGCCCGACACGCTTTTCCACGACGAAGAGCTCAAGCCCGCCTTCGACGTGCTCGGTCGCGTCGTCGTGCCCCAGCCTGCCGTGCTCTTCGACAGCGCCAGCGCCGAAGGCCGCATCGCTCGCTACTTCGGCGTCGGAACGCTGGACGGGTTCGGCGCTTTCTCCCGAGCCGAGATTGCTGCTGCTGCCGCCGCCGTCGCCTATGTCGAAAAGACCCAGATCTCCGAGCGCCCGCCGCTCGGTCTGCCCGAACGCCAGAACGCGGCGTGCACCCTCTTCATCGATCCCGCCACCCGCGCCAATCTCGAACTGGTGAAGACGCTCTCGGGCGACCGCAACGGTTCGTTGCTGAAGGCCATCGACCGCACAGTCACCGGCGGCGGCGCCCGCCTGCTGGCAGAGCGCCTGATGTCGCCGCTGACAGACCCGGAAGCGATTGCCGACCGCCAGGACTTCGATCGCTCATTTGCTGGCAGACGGCCTCCTCGTCGACCGCCTGCGCGACGCCATGAAGCGCGTGCCCGACATGCCGCGCGCGCTCTCCCGCCTGGCGCTCGATCGCGGTGGCCCACGTGACCTCGGCGCCATCGTTGCCGGTCTCGCAGCCTCTGCTGAGGTTGGCCGACTGCTCGATCCGGCCCGCTTGCCGACGGAACTGTCTGATGCTCTTGCTGATCTCGCGGCGCTACCTGCCGATCTTGGCTCCAGCCTCGCGGCGATGCTTGCCGACGAACTGCCGCTCCTGAAGCGCGACGGCGGTTTCCTGCGCGACGGCGCGATCCCGGAACTCGACGAACTCAGGGCTCTGCGCGACCAGTCGCGCCGCGTCATCGCCGGCCTGCAGCTGCAATATGCCGAGGAGACCGGCATCAAGTCGCTGAAGATCAAGCACAACAATGTGCTCGGTTATTTCATCGAGGTAACCGCCGGAAACGCCGGCCCGATGACCGAAAGCGACGAGGCCAAGTCTCGCTTCATCCATCGCCAGACCATGGCCAACGCCATGCGCTTCACCACAACCGAACTTGCCGACCTCGAAAGCCGCATCGCGAACGCCGCAGGACAAGCCCTGTCGCTCGAACTCGCTGCCTTCGATCAGATGGTGAGCCAGGTCGTCGCGGCCGCAGAACCCATCAAGGCTGCCGCCCGCGCATTGGCTGTCATCGATGTCGCATCAGGCCTTGCCGCACTCGCCGAAGAACAGGGTTATTGCCGCCCACTGGTCGATGAATCCAGGATGTTTGCGATCACCGCCGGCCGCCATCCCGTTGTCGAGCAGGCGCTCCGCCGTCAGGCCGCGAGCCCCTTCATCGCCAATGACTGCGATCTCTCGCCCAATGATACCAAAGGCCCCGGCGCTATCTGGCTGCTGACAGGTCCCAATATGGGCGGTAAGTCGACCTTCCTGCGCCAGAACGCGCTGATCGCCATCCTCGCCCAGATGGGCTCCTTCGTGCCTGCCGGTGCCGCCCATATCGGCGTGGTCGATCGGCTCTTCTCCCGCGTCGGCGCCTCCGATGATCTGGCGCGCGGCCGCTCCACCTTCATGGTCGAAATGGTCGAAACGGCCGCGATCCTCAACCAGGCAACCGATCGCTCGCTGGTCATCTTGGACGAGATCGGCCGCGGCACCGCCACCTTCGACGGCCTCTCCATCGCCTGGGCCGCCGTCGAGCACCTGCATGAGGCAAACCGCTGCCGCTCACTCTTCGCTACCCACTTCCATGAGCTGACAGCACTGTCGGAAAAGCTCGCCCGCATGTCGAATGTCACAATGCGGGTCAAGGAATGGGACGGCGACGTCATCTTCCTGCATGAGGTCGGCCCCGGTTCCGCCGATCGCTCCTACGGTATCCAGGTCGCTCGTCTCGCCGGCTTGCCGGCTGCCGTCGTTGCCCGCGCCCGGGAAGTTCTGACCCGCCTCGAAGACAGCGACCGCAAAAACCCGGCCGCCCAGTTGATCGATGACCTGCCGCTTTTTCAGGTCGCCGTGCGCCGTGAGGAGATCCAGAAATCTGGCCCGTCGAGGGTCGAGGAGGCCCTGCGCTCACTCGATCTTGACGACCTCACGCCTCGCCAGGCGCTGGATGCGCTCTATGATCTGAAGAAACAACTTGGCAAGCCTTGACCGGTAGAGTGCCTGTCAATCGCGCCCGAAAAGCGCTATAGCGCCACCCATTCCGGTTGATTCCCCGGTCCCAAGAGATGATGCCGCGCCCATGGCCACTGCAGAGCTTGCCTTCGACGATCTCCTCGACATCGACGCGCTCCGTGCGTCCTGCAAGACCATCGCAGAGGCGGGATGCGGCAATATGCTGGAGACCCGCTCCAAGCTTTTGCCGATCCTGAAGAAGGCCTCTGCCGAGGCTCGCGAACAGGCGCGGCTGAAGCTCTTCGAAGATGGCAGTGGCCTCAACTGCGCAAACCGCATCTCCTGGATCCAGGACCAGCTGATCTCGGTGATCTTCGATTTCGCCCGTACCCATGTCTATCCGAAGGACGCGAACGGTCTGGCTGTCGCGGCCGTCGGCGGTTACGGCCGCGGAACGCTCGCGCCGGGCTCCGACATCGACCTGCTTTTCCTGCTGCCGCAGAAGGCCGGTCCCGCCATGCACAAGGCGGTCGAGTTCGTCCTCTATCTGCTCTGGGATGTCGGCTTCAAGGTCGGCCATGCCACCCGCACGGTGGAGGAATGCATCCGCCTGTCGACCACGGACATGACAATTCGAACCGCGATCCTCGAAACACGCCGTATTTGCGGCGACGAGGCTCTCGTGACCGAGCTGCAGCGCCGCTTCGATCAGGAAGTGACGACCGGAACCGCGCCCGAATTCATCGCCGCCAAGCTCGCCGAGCGTGACGAGCGCCATCGCAAGGCCGGTGACAGCCGCTACCTCGTCGAACCCAATGTCAAGGAAGGCAAGGGGGGCTTGCGTGATCTGCAAACCCTTTTCTGGATCGCCAAATACAATTACCACGTCCGCGACACCGGCGAATTGGTGCGCCTCGGCGTGCTCTCCCGCCACGAGTGGCGCCTTTTCCAGAAGGCCGACGATTTCCTCTGGGCGGTCCGCTGCCACATGCATTATCTGACCGGCAAGCCGGAAGAGCGGCTCTATTTCGACATCCAGCCGGAGATCGCGAAAAGCCTGGGCTACCAGGCCCGCCCGGGTCTCTCCGCCGTCGAGCGCTTCATGAAGCACTACTTCCTTGTGGCCAAGGATGTCGGCGATCTCACGCGCATCTTTGCAGCAGCGCTCGAGGATCAGCAGGCAAAGGCCGCCCCCGGCATCGGTGGCATGATCGGCCGGTTTGCCAACCGTCCGCGCAAGATCCCCGGCGCCAGTGAATTCATCGATGATCGCGGCCGCATCGCGCTTGCCGATCCCGGCGTTTTCAAGAAAGACCCGATGTCGATCATGCGCCTCTTCCATGTGGCCGATCTGAACGGGCTCGAATTCCATCCGGACGCGCTGAAGGCCGTCACACGCTCGCTGTCGCTGATCAACAACGAGTTCCGCGAAAGCGAGGAGGCAAACCGCCTCTTTCTGTCGATCCTGACCTCGCGCAGGGATCCGGGTTTCATTCTGCGGCGCATGAACGAGGCCGGCGTTCTCGGGCGCTTCATGCCGGAATTCGGCAAGATTGTCTCGATGATGCAGTTCAACATGTATCATCACTACACCGTCGACGAGCATCTCATCCGCACCGTCGAGGTTCTCTCCGAGATCGACAAGGGCAAGGCAGAGGAGATCCATCCGCTCGCCAACAAGATCATGCCGGAAATCGAGGACCGCCAGACGCTTTATGTCGCGGTTCTCCTGCACGACATCGCCAAGGGCCGGCAGGAAGATCACTCGATCGCCGGCGCCAAGGTCGCCCGCAAGCTCTGCCCGCGTCTCGGCCTCTCGCCCAAGCAGACTGAAATGGTCGCCTGGCTGATCGACCAGCATCTGTTGATGTCCATGGTCGCCCAGACGCGCGACCTGCATGATCGCAAAACCATTACAGACTTCGCCGAAAAGGTGCAGTCGCTCGACCGGTTGAAAATGCTGCTGGTGCTGACCATCTGCGATATCCGTGCGGTGGGCCCCGGTGTCTGGAACGGCTGGAAAGGCCAGCTGTTGCGCACGCTCTACTACGAGACCGAGCTTCTGCTCTCCGGCGGCTTTTCCCAGGTCTCGCGCAAGGAGCGCGCCAAGCATGCCGCCGAGCAGCTCAGCCAGGCGCTCGAAGGCTGGAGCCAGAAGGAACAGCGCACCTACACCAAGCTGCATTACGAGCCCTACCTGCTCTCGGTCGACCTCGAAGACCAGATCCGTCACGCCCATTTCATTCGCCAGACAGACAAATCGGGACAGGCGCTCGCCACCATGGTGCGCACCCACCAGTTCCACGCGATCACCGAAATCACGGTGCTTTCGCCAGACCACCCACGCCTGCTGTCGATCATCGCCGGCGCTTGCGCGGCTGCCGGCGCCAATATCGCCGACGCCCAGATCTTCACCACATCGGACGGCCGCGCGCTGGATACGATCCTGATTAACCGCGAATTCCCGATCGATGAGGACGAGATGCGCCGCGCCGCCACGATCGGCAAGATGATCGAGGACGTGCTGTCGGGTCGCAAACGCCTGCCAGAGGTCATTGCCACGCGCACCAAGGGCAAGAAGCGAAACAAGACCTTTCCGGTTCAGCCGGATGTCCGTATCTCGAATGCGCTGTCCAACAAGTTCACGGTCATCGAGGTGGAGTGCCTCGACCGAATCGGTCTTCTTGCCGAAATCACCGCCGTTCTGTCGGACCTGTCGCTGGACATTCATTCGGCACGGATCACCACCTTCGGGGAAAAGGTCATCGATACCTTCTACGTCACCGATCTCGTCGGCCAGAAGGTGACCAACGAGAACAGGCAGGCCAATATTGCCAACCGCCTGAAGCCCGTGATGACCGAGCAGCCCGACGAGCTCAAGGACAACATGCCCTCTGGCATCATCGCGCCGCCACCGCGCGCTGCGCCGGTGCCGAAGAAGGCACGGGCCTGAGACATGAGCCTCGTCAAGAAATTCATGACAGTCGGCGGGGCGACACTCGGCAGCCGCATCTTCGGCTTCGCCCGTGAAACGCTGATGGCCGCAGCACTCGGCACCGGTCCGGTGGCCGACGTATTCTATGCCGCTTTCCGCTTCCCCAACCTCTTTCGTCGTTTGTTTGCCGAGGGGGCTTTCAACGCTGCCTTCGTGCCGCTCTTCGCCAAGGAGATCGAGGCGAACGGCATCGATGGCGCCAAGCGATTTTCCGAGGAAGTCTTCGGCGTCCTCTTCTCGGTACTCCTGATCCTTACCATCGGCATGCAGCTTTCCATGCCGCTGCTCGTGCAGTGGATCATTGCGCCAGGCTTTGCGGATGATCAGGAAAAGTTCGATCTGACCGTTCGGCTGGCGATCGTCATGTTCCCCTATCTCATGTGCATGTCGCTTACGGCCATGCTGAGCGGCATGCTGAATTCGCTGCATCACTTCTTTGCGGCGGCCATTGCACCTGTGTTCCTCAATATTTTGATGATCGGTGCGCTCGGCTGGGCGCTATGGACGGGGGCCGATCCCGCCGCGACCGCCTGGGCCTTGTCCTGGTCCGTGCTGGGGGCCGGCCTCTTGCAGATGGCCGTAGTCTATATCGGCGTGCGTCATGCCGGTATCCGCATCGGTTTCAAGCGTCCGCGTTTTACCCCCAACGTCAAGCGCCTGCTGGTGCTGGCCGTTCCCGCCGCGATCACAGGTGGCATCACCCAGATCAATCAGCTCATCGGTCAGGCCATCGCCTCGACGAAAGAGGGGGCGATCTCCGCCCTGCAATATGCCGATCGCATCTATCAGCTGCCGCTCGGCGTGGTGGGGGTTGCGGTCGCCGTCGTACTGTTGCCGGAGCTCGCGCGTGCGTTGAAAGGCGGGCACGTGAATGAGGCGAAGGGGCTGCAGAACCGCTCGATCGAGTTCGTGTTGTTTCTGACGCTGCCGGCCGCCGCCGCCATCTGGGTGCTGTCCGACGAGATCATCCGCGTGCTTTACGAGCGTGGCGCCTTCTCCGAACAGAACACCGCGGTCGTCGCCTCGATCCTCGCCATCTATGGTATCGGCCTGCCGGGCTTCGTGCTGATCAAGGCTCTGCAGCCGGGTTACTACGCCCGCGAGGACACCAAAACGCCGATGCGTTTTACCATGGTCTCGGTTGCGCTCAACACGGGGCTTGCCATCACGCTCTTCCCGATCTTCGAGGAGAGCGGCATCGCCATGGCCGAGGCTGCCGCCGGCTGGACTAACACCATTCTGTTGTTTTCAGTGCTGTTGTGGCGTGGCCATCTCGTTTTCGAGTGGTCGCTTGTGACGCGGACGCTACGTCTGATGATCGCCTCCGCCATCATGGCCGGACTGCTCGTCTACCTTTCCGATCGTTGGGCAGCCTGGCTTTCACCATCAAGCCCGCTCTTCGACCAGTTGATGGCTTTGGGAGGTCTGGTTGCGATTGCCATGCCGGTCTATTTCGGCATCGCCTTCCTGATTGGCGGCGCCGACTGGCGCCTGGTGCTCCGCAGCCTCAAGCGCAGGAAAAAGACAGCGGACGAGACCGTTGCCAGCCCGGCCGATCAGGATCAGCAATAGTTCCAGGTGCGCTTCGGACCGATATCGACATGCACGATGCCGTTGCAGTAGCGCCCAATGCCGCCGATGCCGGGCGCGCTGCGGGCGGCCGCCACGATCTTCTTCTCAGGCACACCGGGCACGCGGATGTCCGCTGCAAAGCAATGGCTGTGCTGTGAGCGACCGGAGCGGGGCCGGTGACCGGAAGTGACCACCGGCTTCTTGCCGGTCTTCTTGGCGATGTGAGCGAGGATCGCTTTCAATTCGTCGGGAAAGCAGTTCGCTTTGACGCTGACCCGCTGCAGCGTGTAGGCGACAGCAGTATCGTGTTTCATGAAAAAGTGTCGCTTCTTCTTCTCGACGGCCTCGACAGGCGAGAGGAGACAGAGCGAAAGAACGCAGCCGAGCGCGACGCGAAACAAAGTGCGCATGAGTGACCTTCTGGAATGGGATTGTTCTTTGGAGCGATCCAGATCGCTTTCGGAGGGTTTTTATTCCCTGAAATGTGTCAAATTTGGTGCGCTTTGCTCTTTTTGGCTTTTTGAGCCTGCCTTGGCTCTCGAATTACGCTCACGGCGCATCGCCAATTCATTCCCTAAACCCCTCGATTCCGGGAGGAAATTTCCCTATGCGTGACATCGGCGGGCACTTCGTCACACATCGAACCGAAAGTGCGATTTCATGAGCGGAAACAGCCTCTTTCTCGTCAGTCTGGTCGTGGACACCTATGATCGGGCCAAGACCTTCTATTGCGAGGCCCTCGGCTTCGAATGCTTGAAGGACACCAGACTGCCCGACGGAAAACGCTGGTTGGTGGTCCGTCCGACAGGTGCAGATGGCGCTTCGCTTCTGCTCGCGGAGGCGTCGAACGATGCCCAGCGTGCCGCGATCGGCAACCAGACCGGTGGCCGCGTCGGTTTCTTCCTGAAAACGGATGATTTCGCCCGCGACCATGCGCGCTTTGTAAAGGCCGGTGTCGTCTTCCAGGAGGCGCCGCGCCATGAGGCCTATGGAACCGTCGCCGTCTTCCGGGACATCTACGGCAATCTCTGGGATCTAATTGAGCTGACGCCAGCAGACCCCTCGGTCTCCACTGAAGTGAGCGCTTGATTGCGCCCCGCCCGCCGTGCATAAGCCGTGACCGACACGATCAGAGGATCGGGCCCTCCACCAGCCTGTTGAGGATAATTATGACTGAGTTCAAGCCGCTGGTTTTCTCCGGCGTTCAGCCGACCGGCAATCTCCATCTCGGAAACTACCTCGGTGCCATCAGGAAGTTCGTCGCGCTCCAGGAAAACAACGACTGCATCTACTGCGTCGTCGATCTGCATGCGCTGACGGCCCAGCTCGTCCACGAGGATATGGCGACCCAGATCCGCTCGATCACGGCCGCCTTCCTCGCCGCCGGCATCGACCCGAAGAAGCACATCGTCTTCAACCAGTCCCAGGTGCCGCAGCATGCGGAACTCGCCTGGATCTTCAACTGCGTCGCCCGCATCGGCTGGATGAACCGCATGACGCAGTTCAAGGACAAGGCCGGCAAGGATCGCGAGCAGGCCTCGCTCGGTCTCTATGCCTATCCGAGCCTGATGGCCGCAGACATCCTCGTCTACCGCGCCACCCATGTGCCCGTCGGCGAAGACCAGAAGCAGCATCTGGAACTCGCCCGCGACATCGCCATGAAGTTCAACCTGGACTTCCACGACAAGATCAAGCCTACGGGCCTCGGCATCGACATCAAGGTCGGCGAAGAGCCGGTGCATGCCTATTTCCCGATGGTTGAGCCGCTGATCGATGGGCCGGCGCCCCGCGTCATGAGCCTCAAGGACGGCACCAAGAAGATGTCGAAGTCGGATCCGTCTGATCTGTCGCGCATCAACCTAATGGATGACCAAGACGCGATCTCCAAGAAGATCCGCAAGGCCAAGACCGATCCGGACGCATTGCCGAGCGAAGTCGACGGCCTCAAGGGTCGGCCGGAAGCCGACAACCTCGTCGGCATCTTCGCAGCCCTTGCCGACAAGTCGAAGGCCGATGTGCTCTCTGAGTTCGGCGGCCAGCAGTTCTCCGTCTTCAAGCCGGCACTGATCGATTTGGCCGTCGCGGCACTCGGCCCGATCAATGCCGAGATGCGCCGCCTGATGGAAGACCCCGGTCATATCGATGCGGTCCTGCGCGACGGCGGCGAGCGTGCCCGCACTCGCGCCGAAAAGACCATGAACGAAGTCCGCGACATCATCGGCTTCGTGCGATAAGGTCTCGGTCGCTGGCGGGTCCGCCCGGAGCCCGCCCGCGTCACATGTCATCGATCCGGCGGCGGGGTTCTCTATGGTTTCAACGCGTCTGTCACGTCTTGAAGGTCACCGCCGCAAGTTCATGGCGGTGATTGACAACACCCCGGAATGCTCGCGCGCGGTCCATTATGCCGGCCGCCGCGCCAAGAATTCCAATGGCGGACTGGTGCTGATCTACGTGATTCCGGAAGGCGACTTCCAGCAATGGCTGGGTGTCGAGGAGATCATGCGGGCGGAAGCGCGCGAAGAGGCCGAGGCCATCATGGCCAAGGCCGCCCAGACCGTGCGCGACACCATCGGTATCGAGCCTGAGCTTATCATCCGTGAGGGAAGCGCTTATCCCGAGATCAACAGTCTGATCGAGGAAGACCGCGACATCGCGATCCTCGTTCTCGCGGCCGGCTCGACCAAGGAAGGTCCGGGCCCTCTCGTCTCGATGATCGCCGGTCGGGCTGCCGCTTTCCCGATCCCGGTCACGGTTCTGCCGGATACGCTGACCAATGAGGAAATCGACGCGCTTTGCTAATTTGAGCATCCTGCCGATCACGTCTTGAAGATGAGGCGTGCAGGGTCTATTTTTGAAACATTCTAATCTTTAGCGGTGCATTCACCGCCCGGAGGCCTTTATGTTCATCCAGACCGAAGCCACGCCGAACCCGGCGACCCTGAAATTCTTGCCCGGCAAGGTGGTCATGGAAACCGGCACTGCCGAGTTCCGCGATGCAGCCAGCGCGAGCGCTTCTCCGCTTGCGGCGCGCATTTTCGCGATCCCGGGCGTTACCGGCGTCTTCTTTGGCTACGACTTCGTCACCGTCTCCAAGGACGGTCCGGAATGGCACCACCTGAAGCCGGCAATCCTCGGCACGATCATGGAGCATTTCATGAGCGGCGCGCCGGTCATGGGCACAGCCTCGACATCAGCACAGACAGATAGCGATGAGGAATTCTTCGATGCCGGTGACGAGACGATCGTCGCGACCATCAAGGAACTGCTCGAGACCCGCGTCCGCCCTGCTGTTGCCCAGGATGGCGGTGACATCACCTTCCGCGGCTTCAAGGACGGCAAGGTGTTCCTCAACATGAAGGGCTCCTGCGCAGGCTGCCCGTCCTCGACGGCGACCCTGAAGCATGGCGTGCAAAACCTGCTGCGCCACTTCGTGCCCGAAGTGCAGGAAGTCGAAGCGGTCTGATTTGACCGGACTGGAGACGACATGATCGTTCTTGCGATCGACACGGCGGGTGTGGACTGCGCAGCCGCCGTTTTTGATTCGAAGGCGGACAAGCTCATCGGGAGTGTCAGCGAAACCATCGGTCGTGGCCATGCCGAACGGCTGATGGCGATGATCGACGAGGCGCTTGCTGACGCAGGGCTGGCGCTCGGCGATATCGAGCGCATTGGTGTGACCGTCGGTCCCGGCTCGTTCACCGGCATCCGTGTCGGTGTCGCGTCCGCCCGTGGCCTGGCTCTTGCGCTCGGCGTCGATTGTGTCGGTGTTTCCACGCTGGAAGTGCTTGCGCAGACGATGTCGGCGACGGACGGGTCGATCCTTGCCGCGATCAATGCCCACCGCGACCAGGTCTATGCCCAAAGCTTTGTGAACGGTGTTCCCCAGGATGAGCCGCTGCTGCTCGAGCTCGATGACTATCTCGCGCGCGCAGCCGCTTCCGGCGTCGTCCTCGTCGGTTCGGCCTCCGCCCTCGTCGCCGACCGGAATGCCGAGACCGGCCCCGACCATTACCCGATCGAGATCGTCGCGCGCATTTCAGCAGTGGCGAAAGCTCAGGGCAAGCCGAAGCCGCTTTATCTCAGGGGACCGGATGCCAAACCGCAGACCGGGTTTGCCGTATCGAGAGCCTGACATGCGCGACAGCCTGTTCTACCGCCAGCCCGAATTCGAAATCGTTGAAATGACCTCCGAACATTGCCGCGCGGTGTCGGAACTCCATGGTCAGCGTTTTCCCCGCAACTGGGGCGATGGCGAGTTCTTAAGCTTGCTTCTCCAGCCGAACACCTTCGGTTTTGCGGCTTGGCAGACGAACGCGTTGATCTTCAAGGCGCCGCTCGCAGGCTTCGTGCTGGCGCGCGAGGTTGCGGGCGAAGCAGAAATCCTGACGATTGCAGTGAGCGACAAGGTCGCACGCTTCGGCCTCGGCTGGCGGCTGATGCAGGCGGCCCTGCGCGAAGCGAAGTCGCGGGGTGGCGAATCCATGTTCCTCGAAGTCGATGACGGAAATCATGCGGCACTGGGCCTCTACCGCAAACTTGGCTTTGAAAAGGCCGGCGAGCGCCCAGCCTATTACACGGATGAAAACGGCCGCCGGTCCTCCGCGCTTGTCATGCGCCGCGATCTTCGCTAACCGGTCGGTTGAACCAGCCGACCATCTGCGGATATGCTTACACAATGAATGACGCCCTCAAATCGCTGGAAGCGCTGTGTGCCGAACGGGGCATGCGCATGACCGAGCAGCGCCGCGTCATCGCTCGCATCCTCGAAGAATCCGACGACCATCCGGATGTCGAGGAGCTCTATCGTCGCTCCTCCAAGATCGACGCCAAGATCTCAATCTCCACGGTCTACCGCACCGTCAAACTCTTTGAAGACGCCGGCATCATCGAGCGGCACGATTTCCGTGATGGCCGTTCCCGCTATGAGACCGTTCCGGAAGAGCATCACGACCACCTGATCGATTTGAAAACCGGCACAGTCGTCGAATTTCATTCACCGGAGATCGAAGCGCTACAGGAGCGGATCGCCCGTGAACACGGTTTCCGCCTCGTCGGCCATCGCCTGGAGCTCTACGGCATTCCGCTATCCAAGGACGAGAAATAAGCCGATGCCTGCCATGCCAGTGAGGCCCGCGTGATCAACTGGCTGAGGGTCGGCTTCTTCCTGATGGTGCTGCTGATTGTCTCGGGCCTGATGATCCCGGTCCAGCTTCTTGCACTCCGCTTCGACTGGCAGCTTCGCCGGCGCCTGCCGCGCCACTGGCATCGTCTAGCACTCTGGTTCCTCGGGATTCGCGTGCATGTCCACGGCACGCTCGACACCCGCCGTCCGCTGATGATCGCCGCCAATCACGCCTCCTGGAAGGATATTCTCGTCCTCGGCTCGCTCGCCGACGTGACCTTCATCGCCAAGACCGAGGTCGCGTCCTGGCCCGTCTTCGGCTTCCTGGCGAGGTTGCAGAAAACCATCTTCGTGGTGCGCGAGGAAAAGCGCCGAACCGGCGACCAGGTCAATGAGATCGCGGCCCGCATGGCCGATGGCGAAATCGTCGTGCTCTTCCCGGAAGGCACGACGTCTGATGGTAACCGCATCCTCGGAATCAAGTCCTCGCTCTTCGGTGCCGCGGCAGCCGCTCTGCCACCCGAAGACGACGCGGTGGTACATGTCCAGCCGGCCGCGATCGCCTACACCCGCGTTCAGGGCATGCCCATGGGCCGCTATCACCGTCCGATCGCCGGCTGGCCGGGTGATGTCGGGCTGATGGAGCACCTGATGGGCGTCTTGCGCGCCGGAGCGCTCGATGTCGACGTGACCTTCGGCGAGACGGTGGAGTTCAAAAAGGGCGACAGCCGCAAGACACTTGCCACCCGCATCGAGGAACAGCTGCGCACCCTGCTGCTCTCCCATCTGCGCGGTCGGCATCGCCGCTGATGCGCTGCCTGTAGCTGTAGTTTGAAAGATATTGCGTCATCCTGCCCGCGATATGTGCTGGGGGAGCGGAATGTTTCGGATCCTGTTTAGACTTCTGATGCGCAGGACAAGGCGTCGGTCCAGATACTCTTACTCTGCTCCGCCGCCTGTCGTTGTGGTGCGACTGCCACCTGCGCCATCCGTTCCAACAGTCGAACGAACGCTCAGAGGGCAGTGCTGGGTTGTAGATGGCGACACAATCGTCATTGATGGTACGCACATCCGCATTGCCGGCATCGATGCGCCTGAGTTGGATCATCCTTGGGGTGCGAAGTCCAAGTGGGCTCTGGTACAAATGTGCAAGGGGCAGACTGTGACCGCAAAACTGCGCCCCGACCTGTCTTATGATCGCGTCGTGGCCGAGTGTTTCCTGCCTGATGGTCGTGATATTGCTGCCGAACTTGTAAAGGCGGGATTGGCGCTCGACTGGCCGAAGTTTTCAGGAGGGAAGTACCAGCACTTAGAGACGCCCGATGCCCGAAAGAAACTGTGGCGGGCCAACGCCCGTCAACAAGGCAAGCTGCGCTATTGATGAGAACTCTTACATAATCATTGCCAATCATCCGCGCTCATTTTTCAGTTTAATCGCGCACCGAAAACCACTAAATAGCGGCCCATGACCCAGGAAACCGCGAGCCTCCCCGATACCCCGATGCCGGGCGCCAACACCCGCAAGGTCTTCATCAAGACCTATGGCTGCCAGATGAATGTCTATGACAGCGGCCGAATGGCCGATGCCTTGGCGGCAGACGGCTATGCCCCGACCGAGGTCATGGAAGAGGCCGATCTCGTTCTGCTCAATACCTGTCACATCCGTGAAAAGGCCGCCGAAAAGGTCTATTCGGCACTGGGACGCCTGCGCGAGCACAAGAAGGCGCGCGCGGCAGAAGGCAAGGAATTCATGATCGGCGTCGCTGGCTGCGTCGCCCAGGCCGAAGGCGAGGAGATCTCCCGTCGCGAGCCGGCCGTTGACGTCGTCATTGGTCCGCAGACCTATCATCGTCTGCCGCAGGCCCTGCACAAGGCCCGCGCAGGCGAGCGCGTGGTTGACACCGAATATGCGCTGGAAGACAAGTTCGAGCATCTGCCCGATCCGACCAGGGTCATTGGCAAGCCGCGCTCGGTCACGGCATTCCTCACCGTGCAGGAAGGCTGCGACAAGTTCTGCACCTTCTGCGTCGTGCCCTATACCCGTGGCTCGGAAGTCTCGCGTCCTCTCACCCAATTGCTTGCAGAAGCCCGTCGCCTCGTCGATTCAGGCGTGCGCGAACTGACCCTGCTTGGTCAGAACGTCAACGCTTGGCATGGTGAAGACGAAAAGGGCCGGGAGATTGGCCTCGGTGACCTCCTCTACAAGCTGGCGGAAATCCCGGGACTCGCCCGCCTGCGCTATACCACCAGCCACCCGCGGGACATGGATGACCGTTTGATCGAGGCACATCGTGATCTGCGCATGCTGATGCCCTATCTGCATCTCCCGGTGCAGTCCGGCTCCGACCGGATCCTCAAGGCGATGAACCGCCGCCACAAGGCGAGCGAATATGTCGCCCTCATTGAGCGCATCCGTTCCGTGCGTCCCGACATTGCGCTGTCCGGCGACTTCATCGTCGGCTTCCCGGGCGAAACGGAGCAGGACTTCGCGGACACGATGAATCTTGTCCGCGAAGTGAACTACGCGCAGGCTTATTCGTTCAAGTATTCGACACGTCCTGGAACACCCGGTGCCGATCTGCCCGATCACGTGGCCGAGGATGTGAAGACGGAACGCCTGGCACGGCTCCAGGCGCTGTTGCTTGAACAGCAGCAGGCCTTCATGCAATCGATGATCGGCAAGACCATCGATTTGCTCCTGGAGAAGCCGGGTCGCATGCCGGGTCAGTTGATCGGTCGATCGCCCTGGCTGCAGTCTGTGAATGTTGATGCAAAGTCATCGCAAATCGGTGACATTATACAGGTACGAATCACCGCAGCCGGCCCAAACAGCTTGTTTGCCGAGGTGGCAGAGGGTTAGAGTGAGGGCCTGAACCTGATCGCAACAGGAGCCTGATCGCTTGAACGCAACAGAAGTGGTTTCTTCACCCTCGCGCAATGTCCGCACAACTGCGACCGACGCCAATCACTTCATTTTGACGTTCGAGAACAACAGGCTTGCGAGCGAGCTTTTTGGCCAATTCGACCAGCATCTGAAACTGCTTGAGCAGCGCCTGCAGATCGAGGCCCGTGCCCGCGGTAATTCGGTTGCGATAACGGGCGAGTTGCAGGCAACCAACCAGGCCCGCCGCGCACTCGATTTCCTCTACGCCCGCCTGCAGAGCGGCGGCTCGGTTGACGCTTCGGACGTTGAAGGTGCGATCCGAATGGCGGTGGCCGCCGACGATCAACTGTCTCTTCCGACGATGGAGCGGAAGGCGAAGCTGTCGATGGCGCAGATCTCTACGCGCAAGAAGACGATCGCCGCCCGCACTCCGACACAGGACGCCTATATGCGCGCGCTCGAACGGTCGGAAATGGTCTTCGGCGTCGGGCCGGCTGGTACCGGCAAGACCTATCTCGCCGTGGCCCACGCCGCCCAGCTGCTGGAGCGTGGCGTTGTCGATCGTATCGTGCTCACCCGTCCGGCTGTCGAAGCGGGCGAACGCCTCGGCTTCCTGCCCGGCGACATGAAGGAAAAGGTCGATCCGTATCTCCGCCCGCTCTATGATGCGCTCTACGACATGATCCCGGGCGACAAGGTCGAGCGTGCCATCACGGCCGGCGTCATCGAAATTGCACCGCTCGCCTTTATGCGCGGTCGTACGCTGGCGAACGCGGCCATCATCCTCGATGAGGCGCAGAACACGACCTCAATGCAGATGAAGATGTTCCTGACTCGCCTTGGTGAGAATGGCCGCATGATCATCACGGGCGACCCGAGCCAGGTCGATCTGCCGCGCGGCGTAACCTCAGGGTCTCGTCGAGGCACTGAACGTGCTGAAGGGCGTTGAAGGCATCTCGGTCGTCCGCTTCAAGGATACCGATGTTGTGCGTCACCCGCTTGTCGGCCGCATTGTGCAGGCCTATGACGCCAAGTACAAGGTACAGGACGAGAGCGAGCAGAGCGAGCATTAAGCCCGCTCTGCGATCAAACGATGAGCCAGTTGGATATACAGATTGCCGTCGAGAGCGACGGTTGGGCAGATGAGGCCGCGTTGGAGGCTCTAGCTCTACGCGTGCTCGGTGCGGCAGAAACCTATATCGCTACGAAAGAGGCTCAGCCCTTCCCGAAGCAGCCGACAGAGGTTTCTCTCGTTTTCGGCGACGACGAGATGATCCGCGAGATCAATGCGGAGTGGCGCAACAAGGACAAGCCGACCAACGTCCTGTCCTTTCCCGCTTTCCCGGTGACCCCCGGCAAGATGCCGGGTCCGATGCTCGGCGATATCATCATCGCCCGGGAGACAGTCGAGCGTGAGGCAGTCGATCTCGAAAAGAGTTTCGAGGATCATCTGACCCATTTGATGGTTCATGGATTTCTCCATCTTTTCGGCTACGACCACATCGAAGTGACCGATGCCGAAAAAATGGAAGCGCTGGAGACTCGCATTCTGGCAGAACTTGGCCTATCTGACCCCTATGCGGGGCAGGACCCCATCTGATAGTCTGGAACAATGACCGATTTTGCGACGAAAACGGCCCCCGAGGCCAAAGAAAGTAACGAAGGATCGTCTTCGGACGAGGGCAGTAGTCCTACCCGAGCGGAAAGCTCGGCACGCCAACATCCTTCATTCTGGGCCCGACTGGGCCGCATCCTGAAGCCATCCTCCTCCACGAGCCTGCGCGAAGATCTGACGGTCGCCCTGAGCGCCGATGCCAGCCTCGGCGAAGCCTTCACGCCCGAAGAGCGGGCGATGCTCAACAACATTCTCCGCTTCCGCGAGGTCCGCGTCGAGGACATCATGGTCCCGCGTGTCGATATCGAAGCGGTCGATCAGAGTGTGACTATCGGCGAATTGATGACCATCTTCGACGTGTCCGGTCGCTCGCGCATGCCCGTCTATGCCGATACGCTGGACGATCCGCGCGGCATGGTCCACATCCGCGACTTGCTCTCCTACGTCACCAAGCAGGCCCGTAGTCGAAGGCGCGTAGCTGCCAAGGCAGCCAACGGAGCAAATGGCAGTGAGAAAGCTGACAAGACCGAAAAAATCGAGAAGTCTGCCAAGCCGAAGATCGACTTCGATCTGGCGCGCATCGACCTCAGCAAGACGGTCGCCGAAGCCGGCATCATCCGCTCCATTCTGTTCGTGCCGCCCTCAATGCTCGCCTCGGACCTGATGAGCCGCATGCAGGCCGCACGCACCCAGATGGCGCTCGTGATCGACGAATATGGTGGAACCGACGGTCTCGTCAGCCACGAGGATATCGTTGAAATGGTCATCGGCGACATCGATGATGAGCATGACGACGAAGAAGTCATGTTCAGCCGCGTTTCTGACGACGTCATTATCGCCGACGCCCGTGTCGAACTCGAAGAGATCGCCGAAGCGATCGGCCCGGATTTCGACATTGCCGACCGCATCGAAGACGTCGACACCCTGGGTGGTCTGATCTTCTCGGCCCTTGGACGCATCCCGGCGCGTGGCGAAGTTGTCCAGGCAATGCCAGGCTTTGAATTTCACATCCTGGATGCCGATCCACGGCGCATCAAGCGCGTCCGGATCGGCCGCAAGCGCGCCGGCGCCCGCCGTCGCTCGACGACCAAGGGTGATGTCGAGGCCCGTGCGGAAGAGGCTGCTGAGGCAAAAACCCCGAAGACCTCCGCGCCTGCACCGGGTGAGACTGCGGCAAAGCCGCGGTCAAGAGCCGCAGCCAAGCCGCGCGCACCAAAGTCCGAAGTACCACCCGCCGCTGAGTCGGCGCCGGAAGCCCAGGTCACACAGGCGGAAAGCACTGAGCGATCGTCAGCCTGACAGTCGCCACCCCAAGGCATCGAATACCGCGACATGGCCTCCGTTTTTTCGGGAGACTGCCCGCGATTGATTCGGGGCAGAAGGGGTGGACATGCAGGCTTTGGCAGCGAGGATCCTGCTCATGTGGGGGCTCAGGCGGGCAGGGCTCGCGGTCCTCGCAGGTGCGATCGGGGCGCTTGCCCTTCCGCCCTTCGACATCTTCGCGTCGATGTTCATTTCCTTTACGCTGCTGGTCTGGCTGCTGGACGGCGCGACCGGCAATGCCGAAACCGGCAGGGCAGGGCTGTGGTCCTCCTTCTGGACGGGCTGGCTGTTCGGCCTCGGCTATTTCGTTTGCGGCCTCTGGTGGCTCGGAAATGCCCTGCTTCTCGAAGCGGATGAATTCGCCTGGGCGATCCCGCTAGCGGTGCTTGGTCTGCCTGCCGTGCTCGCGATCTTCTACGGGCTGGCCACCATGCTTGCGCGTCTCGCCTGGTCTGACGGGATGGGCCGCATAGCAGCACTTGCTGCCGCCTTCGGCTTTGCCGAGTGGCTCCGCAGCTTTGTCGCGACCGGTTTCCCCTGGAATGCGATCGGCTACGCCGCCATGCCTGTCCCCTTGATGATGCAGTCGAGCCAAGTGCTCGGAGTCCTCGCCATCACACCGCTGGCCGTCTTTGTCTTTTCAGCTCCGGCACTTCTGGGCACCCGTCGAGGGGCCTGGCCAGGCCTGCTCCTGGCCGCGGGCCTTCTCAGCGCTCATCTGGGCTACGGCGCGTACCGCCTGCATGTCGCGCCGGTCACTCCGGCGGACAAGACGCTTACTGTCCGCCTCGTGCAGCCATCGATCGATCAGTCGCAAAAGATGGAGAACACAGACCGCATCGGCATTTTCGAGAAGCATTTGGCGCTGACGGCAGCCCCATCTGTGGAAGGCAAGCCCCGACCGGATGTGATTGTCTGGCCGGAAACCTCCGTCCCCTTCATCCTGACGGAAAACCCCGACGCTCTGGCTCGGATCGGCGATGTGCTTGAGGACGGACAAATCCTCCTGACCGGCGCCGTCAGGGCGGAAGAACGCGGCGCCGGCCAGATGCCGCTCTACTACAATTCCGTCTACATGATCGACGACAAGGGTCAGATCCTTGCCGCGAGTGACAAGGTGCACCTGACACCGTTTGGCGAATACGTACCCTATGAGGGCCTGTTGCGGGAATTCGGGATAGAGGAGCTGATCAGCCTGCCCGGCGGCTTCACCGCCGCCTCCAGCCGCACGCCATTGAAGCTTCCTTCAGGCCTCGGTATCTATCCGTTGATTTGCTACGAGGCGATCTTTCCGGCGGAAGTTGCACCTGATCTCGCCGGCGCTAGTGTCATCTTGAACGTCACCAATGACGCCTGGTTCGGCGCAACCCCGGGCCCATACCAGCACTTCCTTCAGGCCCGTTTGCGCGCCGTAGAGACCGGCGTGCCGTTGATCCGTGTGGCCAATAACGGCATTTCCGCAGTTATCGACCCCTATGGGCGTGTCATTGAGGGACTTTCTCTCGATGTCGTCGGAGCAGCGGATGCAACCTTCGGTGTAGAATCTGTTCCGGAAGAAAACATGCACAACCACAATTTAAACTTTTGGTTGGTGCTGGCGTCTTTGAGCCTTCTGGCTATAATTTCTAGTCTGGGTTTTATTAGGCGGACGAATTGACCAAAAACCCCTAAAATTGCATAGTGGCTCCGACCGATAATCTGCAAGTATGCTGAAAGATGATCGATGGCGAGCACAACGTCTCGTTATGGTTTGGCGGGCAAGGGGTTATGGTCGCAACGCCAACAATTTTGTCAGGACGACATTAATGATCGAGAACAAGAAGAAGCCGAACCCGATTGACATCCATGTCGGAAGCCGGATTCGCCTTCGTCGTACGATGCTTGGCATGAGCCAGGAGAAGCTTGGTGAAAGCCTCGGGATCACCTTTCAGCAGATCCAGAAGTATGAAAAGGGCACCAATCGCGTCGGTGCAAGCCGCCTACAGAACATCTCCAACATTCTGACTGTGCCGGTTTCCTTCTTCTTCGAAGATGCGCCGGGCGAGCAGCCGGCGGGTTCGGGCATGGCGGAAGCCTCCAGCTCGAATTACGTTGTCGACTTCCTGTCGTCTTCCGAAGGCCTGCAACTCAATCGCGCCTTCGTAAAGATTGGCGATGCCAAGGTCCGTCGCAAGATCGTCGACCTGGTCAAGGCGCTTGCGGCTGAAGCTGACAGCGAGTGAACTCAGACACACGCCTGACAAAGAGAGCGGCCGCAGGGCCGCTTTTTTTGTGCTCGCGGAAGGAAAAATTTACTCACATAAAGATATATTTATGTGGTTGTGTCCTTGTCATCGGGTTTCGAACTGAGTAACGATGCCCGCCATCCATACTTTGAGGGGAATCCCGATGCGTGCGAATTATCTTTTCACCAGCGAATCCGTATCCGAAGGTCATCCGGACAAGGTTTGTGACCGAATCTCCGACGAAATCGTCGATCTCGTTTACCGCGAAGCCGCCAAGACTGGTGTCGATCCCTGGACCGTACGCATCGCCTGCGAAACGCTTGCCACCACCAACCGTGTCGTTATTGCCGGTGAAGTTCGTCTTCCGCCGAGCCTTATGAAGACCGACAAGAATGGCAACGAGGTCATCAACCCCGCGAAGTTCAAGTCTGCCGCACGCAAGGCGATCCGCGACATCGGCTACGAGCAGGATGGTTTCCACTGGAAGACGGCCAAGATCGATGTGCTCCTGCATTCGCAGTCGGCTCACATCGCCCAGGGCGTCGACAAGGCAGCCGACAGTTCCAACAGCGAAGGCGCTGGCGACCAGGGCATCATGTTCGGCTACGCCTGCAAGGAAACGCCGGACCTGATGCCGGCGCCGATCTATTATTCGCACAAGATCCTGCAGATCCTTTCTGCCGCCCGGAAGAAGGGCGAGGGCGATGTTGGCAAGCTCGGCCCTGATGCCAAGAGCCAGGTTACCGTCCGCTACGTTGACGGCAAGCCGGCCGAAGCAACGTCGATCGTTCTCTCCACCCAGCACCTCGACGAGAGCTGGGACTCCAAGAAGGTTCGCGAAGTAGTCGAGCCCTATATTCAGGAAGCACTGGGCGACCTGAAGATTGCCGACGATTGCGCCTGGTATATCAACCCGACCGGCAAGTTCGTCATCGGTGGCCCGGATGGTGATGCCGGCCTCACCGGCCGCAAGATCATCGTCGACACCTATGGCGGTGCAGCCCCCCATGGCGGTGGCGCCTTCTCGGGCAAGGACACGACCAAGGTTGACCGCTCGGCCGCTTACGCAGCACGCTACCTGGCGAAGAACGTCGTCGCTGCCGGTCTTGCCGACCGCTGCACGATCCAGATCGCCTATGCCATCGGTATCGCCCAGCCACTGGCGGTCTATGTCGACCTGCATGGCACCGGCAAGGTGACCGAAGACGAGGTCGAAGCCGGCATCCGTAAGGTCATGGATTTGTCCCCATCGGGCATCCGCCGCCATCTTGACCTGAACAAGCCGATCTATGCTAAGACGTCGGCCTATGGCCATTTCGGCCGCAAGGCTGGCCGCGACGGTTCCTTCTCTTGGGAGAAGCTGGATCTGGTCAAGCCGCTCAAGGATGCGATCAAGGCTTGATCTGAATGACGGAACAGGAACGCAGGACGAGGTCGACCGAAGCATTCTTCGGTCGACGAAAGGGCAAGCCGTTGCGCGAGCAACAGGTCGAGCGCATGGAAACCGTCCTGCCGGAACTGAAGGTCGACCTCGCGTCGTCGGTGCCGGGTGATCTCAAGTCGCTCTTCCCTGTTCCTGTCGACAAGATTCGTCTCGAAATCGGCTTCGGGGGCGGTGAGCATCTCGTTCACCGGGCCCGGACCAATCCGACCACCGGCTTCATCGGTGTGGAACCCTTCGTCAATTCCATGGCGAAATTGCTCGCTGTCGTCGAGGCCGAGGGTTTGAAGAACATTCGCGTCTATGATGATGACGCGACCCAATTGCTGGACTGGTTGCCGGAAGGCCAGATCGACCAGATCGATCTACTCTATGCCGATCCATGGCCCAAGAAAAAACACTGGAAGCGTCGTTTCGTCTCGCAGGTCAATCTGCAGCGCTTCCACAAGGTCCTGAAGCCGGAAGGCATTTTCTGCTTCGCCTCGGATATCGACACCTACGTCAACTGGACGCTGCAACATTGCCGCGACCATGGTGGTTTTAAGTGGCTGGCCCGCAATGCCAGCGACTGGCTCACGCCCTATGAGGGCTGGCCGGGGACACGCTATGAAGCAAAGGCTCGGCGTGAAGGCCGGTCATCGGCCTATCTCACATTTCAAAAGCGCTGATTCGCATCTCTGTTAGATGGCGGCTCGCTGCACTTTTCAGTGCAGCGAAACAGTCTTCAGGTCGTCTTCTGCTGCCTTGAAGAAGGTGCTGGACCTGTTGTCGGTGAGCAGGATCGGCGTGCCGTCTGCGGCAAACAACGCCCAGAGATCCAGCGTTGGATCGATTTCCGGGGCTTCCGGAAAGCAGCGGGACACGTCGTCCGATTTCATCTTCCTGATATAGCCCACTTCGCCGGCGCCGAGATGCGCCAGTTCGGATTTCGTCAGGCGGGATGAGGCTTCTTTGAGTAACATTCCGATCCTCCGCGAATGAGGGAGAGGCGGCAGAACATTGCCGCGAACTTCATTCTGCGGTGGAGATGTTAATTTTCCTTACCAGATGCACGGGATCATGCCGGATGATCTCGATTGCCAGAAGACCGTTTCTCAGCGAGGCCCCGGTCACCTCCATGCCGTCTTCGATGGCAAAGACCCGCTGGAACTGACGTGAGGCAATGCCGCGGAAGAGATAGTCTGCCTCCTCGCGTTCGGCCTGCTTACCACGAATCACGAGCTGACTGGCCTCCACGCTGACATCGAGTTCGTCCTCTGCGAAGCCGGCCACGGCGAGCGTCACCCGCAGCCGTTCGCTGCCTTTCTGCGGCGGCAATCGCTCTATGTCATAGGGCGGGTAGCCATCGCTACCCCGTGGGCGCCGAAAGGCGCTGCCGTCACCGGTGTCGAAGGTGATGATGAAGGCTTCGGATGGCAGTCTGTTGCGCGTCATTTCATTCCCTTGTTCAGTCCTGAAGGACTGTCGTTGTCAGCCAAATATGGGAAATCGCACGGCCCCCGACAAGCACTGTCTTGCTTGACAAAAGCGACCCCACGTTCCAAGCCTCGGCCTTTCGACTTTAGGATTGCCCCATGACAGAACCCCGCAAGATCATCATCGATACTGACCCCGGTCAGGACGATGCCGCCGCCCTCATGCTCGCCTTTGCCAGCCCCGATGAACTCGACCTGCTCGGGATCACCACGGTCGCCGGCAATGTGCCGCTCAGGATGACGAGCCGCAATGCCCGCATCGTCTGCGAGCTCTGCGGCGAGACCGATCGCCGGGTTTTTGAGGGCGCGGATCGCCCGATGGTCCGGCCGCTCGTTACGGCAGAACACGTCCATGGCAAGACGGGTCTCGATGGTGCGGTTCTGCCTGAGCCGACCATGGCCATCCAGAGCCAGCACGCCGTGGACTTCATCATCGAGACGGTCCGCAACGAGCCGGCAGGCACAGTCACGCTCTGCACGCTCGGCCCGCTGACGAACGTCGGACTTGCGCTTCAGAAGGCGCCGGACATCGCCCCGCGCGTCAAGGAACTGGTGATGATGGGCGGTGGCTTCTCCGAGGGGGGCAACATCACGCCGGCCGCTGAATTCAACATCTATGTCGATCCGCATGCCGCGGCTGCCGTCCTTGGTTCAGGCATCCCGGTCACCATCATGCCGCTCGATGTCACCCACCAGCTGATGACCACCAAGGCCCGCGTTGCCCGCATGGCCGCGCTCGGGACAAAGCCGGCCAAGGTCATGGTCGAGTGGCTGGAATTCTTCGAGCGCTTCGACGAGGAGAAATACGGCTCGGATGGCGGGCCGCTGCATGATCCGACGGTGGTTGCCTACCTTCTGAAGCCAGAGCTTTTCTCTGGTCGCCACTGCAACGTTGAGATCGAGCTGCAGTCCGAGCTAACGGTCGGCATGACTGTTGTCGACTGGTGGCGCGTCTCCGGCCGCACGTCGAATGCGACCTTCATGCGCAGCGTCGATGCCGACGGCTTCTTTGATCTTTTGATCGAGCGCTTTGCCCGCCTTTGACCAAACGAATAAGGGCGCTGCCTCGGCAGCGCCCTTTGATTTGGACTTGGGCTCTGAACCTCAGAACTCTTCCCAATTGTCGGCGCTTGCTGCAGCACCACCTGCTGCGGCCACCTTCCGAGGAGCCGGCGTATAGACCGGTGCCCTGGGGCTTGCAGCAGTTGAGGTCGCTGGGCTTCGCATCGTCTCCGCCGCAGCACGCAGGGCCGCAACGGGCGCGGCGGCACCCGTGACCTGGAACTTCGCCACCAGGCCGCGCAGCGTATCGGACTCGTTGCGCAGCGCCATGCTGGCCGCCGTCGTCTCTTCCACCATCGCAGCGTTCTGCTGTGTGACCTGGTCCATCTGGTTGACCGCGGCATTAACCTCCTTGAGGCCGGAGGCCTGTTCGCTGGCCGAGGCGGAGATTTGGCGGATGAGGCCGTTGATCTGCATGACCTGCTGGGCGATCTTTTCGAGCGTTTGACCGGCTTCGCCGACAAGCTCGACGCCATCCTTGACCTGAGCGGCCGAGGCATTGATCAGCGCCTTGATCTCCTTTGCAGCCGTAGCCGATCGTTGGGCGAGTTCACGGACTTCCTGCGCGACTACTGCAAAGCCCTTTCCGGCTTCCCCGGCACGCGCCGCTTCCACACCCGCATTGAGCGCGAGCAGGTTGGTCTGGAAGGCGATCTCGTCGATGACCCCGATGATGCGGGAGATTTCCTGCGACGACTGTTCGATGCCATGCATCGAGGCAACTGCCTTCTGCACCACCTCGCCGGACTTTTCGGCATCCTTCACGGCAACCGAAACGGTGTTTGCCGCGGTCCCCGCATTGTCGGCGCTCGAATTGACCTGTTCGGTCAACTCGTTGAGAGCCGCCGCAGTTTCTTCGAGGCTTGCCGCCTGCTGTTCGGTGCGCTTGGAAAGGTCCGCAGCACTTTCGGAGATCTCGCTGGTGCCGGCGGCGATGTTGACCACGCTGCCGTTAACGGAGGCGAGCGCCTGTTCGAGGCTTGTCACAGCATCGTTGAAGTCGCGCTTCAGGGCAGCGTACTCGCCCGGGAACTCGTCAGCGATCCGATAGGTGAGATTGCCCTGAGAGAGCTGCGCGAGACCGCTACCGAGCGCGGTCACGACATGCTGTTGCACAGATGCGGATTGATTGCGTTCGTCTTCGTTGCGACGGCGCTCGCCTTCAGCGGCCTTGCGCTGTGCATCGGCTTCGGCGGCAAGCATGTTGCTTTCGGCGAGCTTGTGGCGGAAGCCATCGAGCGCCTTGGCAACCAGACCGATCTCATCCTGGCGATCCTGGTTCGAGACGTCGCTGGCATAGTCGCCCCTGGTCATGCGCTCGACGTCGCCGACGAGACCATGCAACGGGCGCTGAGCGATCGAACGAACAGCCAGGAAGAGCGCCAGCATGACGGCACCGAGCACGATCAGGCCGCCAACGATCATCATCAGCGTCTGCGCTTCGACGGGTGCATTGATCGCTGCATGCGGGATGTCGATGATAACAGCCCAGGTCGTGTTCACGCCCGGCACGGCAAAGGGAAAGAGCAACCGGTCAAAACCTTCGCCATTGGCGTCCGCCAGATTGGGAACGAGGTTGCCGGTACCGCTTGATAGAGCCGTCTTCAGTGCGTCTGCGCCGGCTTCCTCATATGGCTTCATCAAGAGTTCGTCCGTCGGAGCCACCAGCCATTGCTGGCCCTGTGCCACGAGCAGCACGCGCCCGGTCTCGAAAGGCTTGAGCGCCTTGAGCTTGTCGGACAGGGACAGAAGCGAGATATCGACGCCGCTGACGCCGATCATCTTGCCGCCGGAGAATACCGGGTAGGCGATGGAACTCATTGTGGTCGGCACATCGGTGCCTTCGGCCAGATAGGGAGCCGTAATCGCGCCTTTGCCGCTCTTGGCCGCAAGCGCATACCATTCGGCGTCATACTTGGCAGCGAAGGTCGAGAACTGGATCGCGCCATTGCGATCCTTGGACCAGTAGGGGGTGTAGATCCCGTCGTCATTGGCGCCCAGGTTTGCCTGTCCCTTGACGTCGTCCTTGCGGCCGTCAATGCCACCCGGCTCTTCCGCCATCCAGCTTCCAAAAGCGAACGGGTTCTGTTCGAGATTGGCCTTCAGGATGTTTGTGATGCCCTGACGGTCGAAGGATTGCCCCTCATGGCCGCGGCCGATGACGCCGGCCATCGTGCGGGCCGCACTCGCTAGTTCGCCGATATCGCCGGCCACTTCACGGGCGATCGATTTCGCCTCGGCATCCGCCTGTTCCATGGTCAGCGCGTGAACACGGTCGCGGGTCTGCGAAATCAAAACGAGATTGGAAAGGAAAAGCACAAGTCCGATGGCAACGCCGGTGACGACCAGGAGCTTGGCGGCGATCGAACGGGTAAAAAAGGCGAACATGGGAACCTCGAAAACTGAGGATCAGGACGCAGGGACATTCGTTCCACACCCTCATGGCGCGGCCGGGCATGCTTTCGCATACCCCGATCGCGACCGATGCTATGTTCCATTGCTTAAAGTTGAATAAATCAGACTTATGGGGTCTGCTGAGCTTCAGAGGGCCGTTGCAACCTCGCCCGCGTCAGGAATCGCGGGTTGGGCACCGGCCTTGAGGCAGGCAAGCGACCCGGCGACCGCAGCGCGGCGCAGCGCATCGCCGAAAGCAAGGCCGGCATCCAAGCTCGCTGCAAGATAACCGCAGAAGGTATCGCCAGCGCCGACCGTGTCGACCGGCACGATCTTCAGGCCCTTGGTCCGGTGCAGAGCGCCACCTTCGGCAGCGATCACGCCATCGGCGCCGAGGGTGACGATCAGGATCTGACCGGTCTTGCCATGCATGTCGAGGAGGATCTGCTCCCGCTCTTCACCTGTCAGGTTGTCACGGCCGACCAGTCGTTCGAATTCTGTCTCGTTGGCAATCACGATATCCGCAAGCGCCGCCAGAGCTTCTGTCTCCGGGATGAGGGGTGCGATGTTGAGCACCGTGCGGACGCCTCGGGCTTTCGCGCTCTCAAGTGCCGCCTTGACCGAACCTGCTGGCACTTCCTGTTGCAACATCAGGATATCGCCATCCTGCATGCCCTCGACCGCGCTCTCGGCCTGCGCAGCGCTGACGGTACCATTGGCGGCCGGCACGACGGCAATCATGTTCTCGCCGTCGCCACCCACCAGGATGAGCGCGGTGCCGGTCGGACCTTCGACGCGGGCCACACCCAAAAGATCGGTCCCAGCCTTGTCGAGAAGATCAAGCGCCGGGCCTGCGAACTCGTCTCGCCCGACGGCACCGACCATGCGCACTTCAGCCCCGGCGCGCCGGGCTGCCAGCGCCTGATTTGCACCCTTGCCACCTGCTGCCGTCGCAAATCCCGTTCCGGCGACCGTTTCACCCGGCTTTGGCAGCCTGGGCGTAGTGGCGACGAGGTCCATGTTGATGGAGCCGAAGACGGTGATCATGAGCGCGGTGCCTCCCTGAATGCTCTAGGCTGTCGCGCTCTTTTGGACCGGGTCTCAGTCCTCGTCAACAACCCTGAGCTTGAGGAGACCCGTGCGGCTCTCGACGGCGCGGCTGGGCGCATCGTCGCCATCCTCTCGTCCGCCGGGTGTTTCGAATTCCATGGCTTCGATCTTGGCGCCGCGTTTGGCCAGCTTGTCCGAGGAGGTAATGATCATCTCGACATCCTTCTGGGCCGCGAGGAAGTGGCTCTGAAGCTTTCGCGTCCGGTCATCAAGACGCCCAAGGTCTTCCATCAATCGGATGACTTCGCCCTGGATCAGGTGCGCCTGCTCGCGCATGCGCTGGTCCTTCAGCACCGCCTGGATTACCTGGATCGAGAGCATCAGCAGGGAAGGGGAAACGATTACTACTTTCTGTCGGTGCGCCTTCTGGACGATGCCTTCGAAGTTCTCGTGGATCTCCGCGAAGATCGATTCCGACGGCACGAACAGGAAGGCCATGTCCTGGGTCTCGCCGGCGATCAGGTACTTCTCCGAGATGTCTCGGATATGCACCTCCATATCCCGGCGGAACTGCTGCGATGCTGCCTTCTTCTGCTCCGGATTTTCGGTCTCCCTGATCACGTTCCACGCTTCCAGCGGGAACTTCGCATCGACCACCAGCGGCGGCGAATTGTTCGGCATACGGATGGTGCAGTCGGGGCGCGATCCGTTGGAGAGTGTCGTCTGAAACGCATAGGCGCCCATCGGCAGTCCGTCTGCGACGATCGTCTCCATGCGCGACTGGCCGAAGGCGCCGCGCGTCTGCTTGTTGGACAGGATCGCCTGGAGGCCGACGACATCCTTGGCCAGCGACTGGATGTTGTTCTGTGCGGCATCGATCACCGCCAGTCGCTCCTGCAGCGTTCGCAGATTGTCATGCGTCGACTTTGTCTGCTCGGTGATCGTCGTGCCCAGCCGATGTGTCATGCCATCAAGCCGTTGGCTGATCGACTGATTGAGCTCGGCCTGCCGGCTGCCAAACACTTCGGCCATGGTTGCAAGCCGTCCCTGCATTTCGGCTTGCGCCTTCAGCAGTTCCGCAAGCCGCGCTTCCGCAGCTTCGTCCCGGCGCGCCGTTTCCTCCATCAGCCTTGCCCTGGCTGCGGCCCCACGCACTGATACGAGGATCAGCGCCACAACAGGGAGAAGCAGGATCACCGCGGCAATCGCTACGAGGAAGAGGGGTGAAAGGGTGACTGAGCCGATGGTCACCGCCGGAATGTCCTGAATGTTCATACGGCGACCATAGCTGATTCGCCGAGGCCATGCAGATCAAAGAGTGAACAAGGGGTTCAGCGGTTGTTTGCGCTTTGCCAATTGTGAAAAAATTTCGAGGCCAGACTTGACGAAACGCAAGTGGCCGAGCCGGGTGGCCGGAAAACGCGAAGGTGAGGCGAAAAGCTGCCTTTGGCGAGCAACCAAAGATTTACCATTTTAGCGCTCCCTTGGGAGTGTAAATCAGCACCTGCTGATATTTCCTGTGGTTGTAGAAAGACGCGTTGCCCATGTCCCACCCCGACAATTCCGACCTGAACAATCGCCTTCGCTTTCTGGGGCTCGACGACAAGGGACGCGAAACGCTGAAGCGCCTCGGACCGCTGATACACAAGCATATCGGCGGTGCGCTCGACATCTTCTACGACAAGGTCCGCAAGGTCCCGGAAACCGCCGCCTTCTTCCGCAATGACGATCATATGAAGGGCGCGAAGAAGCGCCAGGAAGAGCATTGGGGCATCGTCGGCACGGCGGAATACACGCATAGCTACGTCGAAGGCGTCACCAAGGTGGGCAAGGCCCATGCCCGGATCGGGCTCGAGCCGCGCTGGTATATCGGTGGCTACGCGCTCGTGCTCGAGCAACTCGTCCATGCCGTCGCCCGCGAGCGCTGGCCGAGCCGCTTCGGCCGGCAGAAGTCGGAGGCCCTCGCCGAAGAGATCTCTGTTATCGTCAAGGCAGCCCTCCTCGACATGGATTATTCGATCTCGGTCTATCTCGCGATCCTCGCCGAACAGCGGCAGGCGGCTGAGGATGCCCGGTTGAAGGCCGAGGCCGAGCAGGCAACCGCGCTTGCCGCCTTGCGCGGCGTGCTCGCCAAGCTCTCCGTAGGCGACCTGGATGCCCGGCTGCCGAACGATCTGCCGGCCAACTTCGTCCAGATGGCCAATGACTATAACGCCTCGGTCGAAGCCCTGCGCTCAACCATCGTGACCGTGCGCCAGTCCGCCGATGAAATCTTCAAGTCCACAGCCGCCATCTCGGATGCCACCGATGACCTCGCCCAGCGCACCGAGCAGCAGGCCGCCGGGCTGGAGGAAAGCACGGCCGCCCTGCATGAACTCACGCAAAACGTCACCCTGACCGCCGACGGTGCCAAGGAGGCCTCCGATGTCGTGGGCGTGGCGCTCACCGAAGCACGCGTCTCGGAAGAGGTCGTCTCCCGTGCCGTTGATGCCATGGGCGCGATCGAGAAATCCTCGGACGAAATTTCCAAGATCATCGGTGTGATCGACGAGATCGCCTTCCAGACCAACCTTCTGGCCCTGAATGCCGGCGTCGAGGCGGCCCGTGCAGGCGAGGCCGGACGCGGGTTCGCGGTTGTGGCGCAGGAAGTACGCGAACTGGCCCAGCGCTGCGCCAATGCCGCTCGCGAGATCAAGAACCTCATTTCCCAGAGCTCCAGCCAGGTCGAAGCGGGCGTCGGCCTCGTCAACAACGCTGGCAATGCGCTCGGCAAGATCATCGTGCGCATCGGCGAGATCAACGAGATCGTTGGCAAGATCGCGCTTGCTGCCGCCGACCAGTCGGGCGGGCTTCGCGAGGTCAACACCTCTGTCGCCTCGATGGATCAGATCACTCAGCGCAATGCCGCCATGGTCGAGGAAAGCTCGGCCCAGACGGCAACGCTGCGAGAGGAGGCAGGTCGCCTCGTCCAGGCTCTCCAGGGCTTCAAGACTACCGGGTCGGCGACGCATCACGCAGCAGGCACCGGCTATCGAATGGCCGGCTGAGCCACCGACCGCGACCCCGCACGGCGGCCTGATTTGTCGCCGTGCGTTTAGAAACTGTTCAGCAAACCGTGACAGTTCTGAATGACAATCGTCATCCTGAGAGTGCGCATCGCATCATGACCAACAAAGCCCAGAACGACCTTTCCGAACGCCTTGAGTTTCTCGAAATCGATCAGAAGACGCGCGGTACGCTCGCCGAGCTTCGCCCTACGATCAAGGATGTCCTGGGCGGGGCACTCGACAAGTTCTACGCCAAGATTTCGAAGACCGGAAAGACCGCCGCACATTTCCGCGACGGCGCCCATATGAATGGCGCAAAAAGCGCACAGATCGGTCATTGGGACAAAGTCGCGAGCGGCAATTTCGATGAAAACTACGTGCGTGGCGTCACCGCAGTCGGCAAGGCCCATGCCCGTATCGGACTCGAGCCACGCTGGTATATCGGCGGCTATTCGATGCTGGTGGGCGAACTTCTGGCCGGCATCCTGGTCAAGCACTGGCCCTTCCCGTTCGGCAAACAGCATGCCGCCTCGCTCGCCGACAGGATGCGCGCCGTGGTCAAGGCCGCCATGCTCGACATGGACTATTCGATTTCCGTCTACCTGGAAGAGCTGGAAAGCCGGCGCCGGGCACTCGAGGAAGAGCGTGCGCGCTTCGAAGCCGATCAGGCGATCGCCATGGAGCACTTGCGTCGTGGCTTGGAATCGCTGGCCCAGGGTGACTTCGAAGCCCGCATGACCACCGATCTGCCGGAGAACTTCAAGGAGATGGCAGGGCACTACAACGATACGGTCGATCGCCTGAACGTCTCCTTTGCCGCGATCCGCCGCGCCTCGGAAGGCATTCTGAGCGGAACCGATGCGATCGCTCACGCTTCCAGCGAACTGGCAAGCCGCACCACCCGCCAGGCAAGCGGCGTCCAGGAAAGCTCCACCGCCTTGCAGCAGTTGTCCGTCAGCGTCAGCCAGACGGCCGCAAATGCCGAGCGTGCCTCGCAGGAAGTGCGCGATACGCAACAGCAAGCAAAGACATCAGGCACGGTCGTGTCGAAGGCTGTCTCTGCCATGGATGCGATCGAAAAGTCCTCCACCGAGATCTCGAAGATCATCGGCGTGATCGATGAAATTGCCTTCCAGACCAATCTGCTCGCGCTAAACGCCGGCGTCGAGGCAGCCCGTGCGGGCGATGCCGGCAAGGGTTTTGCCGTGGTCGCCCAGGAAGTCCGCCAGCTCGCCCAGCGTTCAGCCGATGCGGCCAAGGAAATCAAGCAGCTTATTTCCCAGAGTTCCGCCCAGGTGAAGGAAGGCGTTGGCCTCGTCACCGGCACCGGCGAAGCGCTGACCGACATCATCACGCGCATCGATGCGATCGACACCTTCGTTTCCGACATCGCGACGGCCGCCAAGGATCAGGCGATCGGCCTCAATGAAGTGAACCAAGCCACCCGCAACATGGACCTGCTCACCCATGAGAATAGCGACATGGTCGAACGCACGTCGGACGAGACGCGCCGCCTGCGGACCGAGGTCGCTGCTCTCGTCGAGCAGTTGTCGCAGATCCGCACCCGTACTGATGTTGCCCCGCAGGGACGTCGCATGATGGAGCGCCGGGCAGCCTGATCTGGCTCAGAATCGGAGAAACGGAAGCGTTTTTTCCGTTTCCTCCGTGGGGAAGTTGCGCTAAGGGAGGCCATGACCATCAAGCCTCTCATCATCCTGCCCGATCCCCTGCTGCGTCAGGTATCCGCGCCCATCGAGCGCGTCGATGCCGAGCTCGAGCAGCTGATCAATGACATGCTCGAAACCATGTACGAAGCGCCGGGCATCGGCCTTGCCGCGATCCAGGTCGGCGTGCCGCGCCGTTTGCTGGTGATCGATCTTGCCAAGGAAGGCGAAGAGCCAGCGCCGCTCGTCTATATCAATCCGGAAATCGTCAAAAGCTCCGACGAGCGCTCGGTCTACGAGGAAGGCTGCCTGTCGATCCCGGACTATTACGCCGAGGTCGAACGCCCGGCCGCAATCACGGTGAAATCGATCGGCCGTGACGGCAAGGAAACCGTGACTGAAGCCGATGGACTGCTCGCCACTTGCCTCCAGCACGAGATCGACCATTTGAACGGCGTTCTCTTCATCGACCACATCTCCCGTCTGAAGCGCGAGATGGTGATCAAGAGGTTCACCAAGGCCGCCCGTCAGAAGATCTGATATCGAGCAAATCCAGCAGAAGTGCGAAGCGGTTTTGCGTCCGGAATTGCGTAAAAACAAACTGATAGAGCATTGACGGCGACTCCGTTTTCGCCGGAAACGCTCTTGGCGTCAGCAACCGCTTGAGGCAGACAGTATGGCACTTCGCATCATCTTCATGGGCACGCCGGACTTCTCCGTCGCAACCCTGAAAGCGCTGCATGCGGCGGGCCACGAGATCGTCGCCGCCTATTCGCAGCCGCCGCGTCCCGGCGGCCGCCGTGGCCTCGACCTGCAGAAGTCGCCGGTCCATCAGGCCGCCGAAGAGCTCGGTATCGAAGTCCGCCACCCTCTGAATTTCCGCGACCAGGCCGATCGCGAAGCCTTCGTCGAGCTGAACGCCGATGTCGCTGTCGTCGTCGCTTATGGCCTGCTGCTGCCCGAGGGGATCCTGAACGGCACCCGGCTGGGCGCCTATAATGGCCACGCCTCGCTGCTGCCGCGCTGGCGCGGTGCAGCGCCGATTCAGCGGGCCATCATGGCCGGCGACGCCGAAACCGGCATGATGGTGATGAAAATGGACAAGGGCCTCGACACAGGCCCCGTCGCACTCACCCAAAAGGTGACGATCGGTCCCGATATGACTGCCGGTGATCTGCACGACGCCCTGAGCGTGGTCGGCGCCGAAGCCATGGTCGAGGCTATGGCGAAGCTTGAAGCGGGTACTCTGGAAACGGTCATTCAGGCCGAAGACGGTGTGCTCTACGCGGCAAAGATCGACAAGGCCGAGACCCGCGTCGACTTCTCCCGTTCGGCAACCGAGGTCCACAACCATATCAGGGGTCTCTCGCCCTTCCCGGGCGCCTGGACCGAGGTCGAGGTCAACGGCAAGCCCGAGCGCGTCAAGCTCCTTGCCTCGCGTCTCGCTGAAAAGGATGGAGTATTGGCGGCTGCCGGTACCGCCCTTGACGATCACCTGACGATCGCTTGCGGCACAGGCGCAATCAGCCTCGTCCGTCTCCAGAAGGCCGGCGGCAAGGCCCTGAACGCGGAAGACTTCCTGCGTGGTACGCCACTTCCCAAGGGCAAGGTGATCGCCTGATGCCGCGTTTCCGCATGACCATCGAATATGATGGCTCGGCTTATGTCGGCTGGCAGCGCCAGGAGAATGGCCACTCCATCCAGGCCGCCCTCGAACAGGCGATCCTGTCGCTGACCAGCGAGACTGTCGTGATCCGTGGCGCCGGCCGCACCGATTCCGGCGTGCATGCCATGGGCCAGGTCATCCATGCCGATCTCTCTCGCGCCTGGGTGCCGCATAAGCTGCGCAATGCGCTGAACGCCCATCTGGCCATGGCGTCGGAACAGGTCGCCGTGCTCGACGTACAGGCCGTGCCTGATGAGTTCGATGCACGCTTCTCGGCGCTTCGCCGGCATTACCTCTACCGCATCATCACCCGCCCGGCGCGTCTCGCGCTCGAGGACAAACGTGCCTGGTGGGTGCCGAAGCCGCTCGATCACGAGGCGATGCATCTGGCAGCCCAACAGCTCGTCGGACATCACGATTTCACTACGTTCCGCTCGGCTCATTGCCAGGCGAAAAGCCCTGTCCGCACTCTGGATCGCCTGGATGTCACGCGCTCCGACGATCTCATCGAGATCCGCGCCACGGCGCAGAGCTTCCTGCACAATCAGATCCGGTCTTTCGCCGGCACGCTGAAGCTCGCCGGCGAGGGCAAGATGACGCCTGCGGATGTGCGTGCAGCGCTCGAAGCCCGCGACCGCGCCGCCTGCGGGCCTGTCGCCCCGCCGGAAGGACTGTTTTTCATGGCTGTGGATTATCCCGGCGACGAGCCGTTCAGCGGCTGAGACCAAGGCTCAACCGGGATAGACGCCGAGATAGCGTTCCAGCAGCTCGGCAATGATCATGGCCGGCACGAGCAGGATGAGAACGATGGTCGAGACCATCAGCAACTGGTCGCCGACGATCATCCGCATGATGCGGAAGAGCGCCGCGATGACCGTGATCATCAGCAGGAACCACAAGAGAGCCACGATGCCTGCCACGCCGGGCACGAACATCATCAGCAGGACCAGGAGGCCGTAGGAATAGGAGACCGGCACGGCGAGCCAGTTGATGACCACGACCATGGATGCGAATTTCTCGCCGATCCCGATCATCCAGCAGAGAACCCCCAGCAGGATCAGCGGAAAGAGCCAGTTCGAGGCCTCGACCAGCGCAAGGCGGAAGAAGAAGAGTGCCCCGGTCTCCGTCCCCTCCGGCAGCCCCTGGAGATAGAGCAGCCGCCACCAGGCAAACGAGATGAGGATCGCGGGAAGCGCCCAGAGGATCGCCCAGAAGGAGCGCATCGCACCGCGATCGCTGAGGTCGAGATAGGAAAAGCCTGATGGATCCTGCTTGAACAGCAGCCAGAGGCCCTTGAGATAGAACTCGACCTCCTTAAACGTCGGCATGGGCGAACCACTGTTCGATGAAGGTCTGGTAGATCACGGTCAAGGTTTCCAGATCCGAAACGGCGACCCGTTCGTCGACCATATGCATCGTTTGGCCGACGAGGCCGAATTCGACGACCGGGCAATAATCCTTGATGAACCGGGCATCGGACGTGCCGCCGGTGGTCGATAACTGCGGCGTTTTGCCGGTCACCGTCTCGATTGCATCCGAGAGCGAGGCGATCAGCGCATTGTTGCGCGTCAGGAACACATGGCTTGGCCGCTCCGACCAGACGATATCGTAGCCGATCGCAGCGCGGTCCGGTCGAAGCTCGGGATCGACTGCGGCCTCATCAAGACGGCGGATGATCTCGGCCTTGACGCTGTCGGCGGTCCAGACATCGTTGAAGCGGATGTTGAACTTGAAGCGCGCCGAAGCCGGAATGACGTTCGTCGCCGCATTGCCGACATCGATGGTAGTGACTTCGAGATTGGACGGCTGGAAGTTCTCCGTGCCCTGGTCGAAGGCCGGATACATGAGGCATTTGGCCAGCGAAAGTGCGCCGCGCACCGGATTGTCGGCAAGATGTGGATAGGCTGCGTGACCCTGCACACCCTTGATCGTGACCGTGCCCGAAACCGAGCCGCGCCGGCCGATCTTGATCATGTCGCCGAGGCTATCGGGATTGGTCGGCTCGCCGACGAGGCATGCATCCCAGCGTTCTCCACGCTCTGCCGCCCATTCCAAAAGCTTGATCGTGCCGTTGACCGCAGGGCCTTCCTCGTCGCCGGTGATCAATAGCGAGACCGAACCTTTCGGCACCTTGCCGGTTTCGACCAGCCGCGCATAGGCCGCGATGAAGCAGGCGATTCCGCCCTTCATGTCGACGGCGCCACGGCCATAGAGCATGCCGTCTCTGATGTCGCCCGAGAACGGACCGGCGCTCCAGTCGCTTTCCGCGCCGACGGGCACTACGTCGCTATGCCCGGCGAACATGAGATGCGGACCATCCGCACCGGCACGGGCATAGAGGTTTTCAATATCGGGCGTGCCCTCATCCTTCGCGACCATTCGATCGACCTTGAAGCCGAGAGGCGAAAGGAGGCCTTCAAGCACATCGAGCGCACCACCTTCGGCAGGCGTGACGGAGGGGCAGCGGATGAGAGCCTGGAGGACGTCGACGGGATTTGTAGCGGTCATGGACACTTTTACGGGATTGGCCGAGCGCCGGTTCAGCCCGGCCGTCGGTTCCTTGAGAAGATGAGGCAGACTTAGCCGATCCGCCGGGGCCTGTCACCCACCGCTCACGACGAACGCATGTCGGTTCCCGGCCCGTAGCGATTGTCTTCTTCGGCTGGTGGCCAGATGCAGAGGACGAGAAAACGATCAGTGAAAACGCCGGCAACACCAGCAGGATGGATGCCATTCCCGGCATGCCGATGTCGTGCAGCCGCTTTGTTCCGAGCATCAGCAGGGAGACAAGCGAGAGGCTCACAGAGCTGAGGAAAAGGGAGAACGCCCCGGGTGAAATATCGTCCGACCCCGTCACGAACGCGATGACAGCCGCGTTCGTCATCATCCAGAAAAGTGTGCCGAGGATGAATACGAGCCGACCGATGCGCCCGTCCCAGAGGAAGAGCGCCCAGCCGATGGTCGTCACACGCCCCGGCTTCGCCATCAGGCTCAGTCGCGCAGCAATTCGTTGATGCCGGTCTTCGAACGGGTCTTTTCGTCGACGCGCTTGACGATGACGGCGCAGTAGAGATGCGGCGCCGGTAGACCATTCGCCATGACGGCATTGCCCGACGGCATGGAGCCAGCGACGACGACGGAATAGGGCGGCACTTCGCCATACATCACTTCGCCGGTGGCGCGGTCGACGATCTTGGTCGACTTGCCGATGTAAACGCCCATGCCGAGTACAGAGCCTTCGCGGATGATGCAGCCTTCGACGACTTCCGAACGCGCGCCGATGAAGCAATTGTCCTCGATAATCGTCGGGCCGGCCTGCAGCGGCTCAAGCACGCCGCCGATGCCGACGCCGCCGGACAGATGCACGTTCGCGCCGATCTGGGCGCAGGAGCCGACCGTCGCCCAAGTGTCGACCATGGTGTTTTCACCGACATAGGCGCCGAGATTGACGAAGGACGGCATCAGAACGACACCCTTGGAAATATAAGCCGAGCGGCGAACGACGGCGTTCGGCACGGCGCGGAAGCCGGCCGAGCGGAATTCGCTTTCGCCCCAGCCTTCGAACTTCGACGGCACCTTGTCCCACCAGGTCGAAGCGCCCGGGCCGCCCTTGACGACTTCCATGTCGTTGAGGCGGAAGGAGAGGAGCACCGCCTTCTTCAGCCACTGATGCACGACCCAGCTGCCGTCTTCGCCGCGGGCCGCGACGCGAGCCTTGCCGCTGTCCAAGAGGTTGAGCGCGGTCTCGACGGCATCGCGGATCTCGCCCTTGGTGGTGGTCGAAACCGTATCGCGGTTGTCGAAAGCCGCTTCGATGACGTGTTCGAGCTGGGTGAGATCGGAGGCGCTCATCTGAATTCCTTAAACTTCGTTGTCTACCGTGGGGATGGAAACGATCAGGACCTGATCGAAAATTCGCGCAAAGCTCTAGCGCATAAAGGGCTGGAAGAAAACAGCCGCAGGAGCTCTGTGCTTTGGAAAGGAAGAGGCATGGCACGGTGGAAGAACGGCAAGCACAGGCGCAAGGACGGATCCTGGGATCCACTGAAGGATAGCTCGACCGACAAGCAGACTGCGCAGGTCATTCCGCGCACGCCGCAATCGGCGTCTTCGTCCTATACGCTCGCCTATGTCGATGATGAGTTCCTCTGCCGCGAGGAACTGCGTCCGGTCCGTCTGCAGCTTGAACTGCTGAAGACGGAGATGATCCTCACCGAGCGGAACATCAAGTCGACGGTGGTCATGTTCGGCGGCGCGCGCATCCCGGCACCTGGCGAAGCGGCCTGGGCGGCCAAGAACGATATCCAGAAGAAGAACCTGGAAAACGCGTCCGTCTATTACGAGGAAGCCCGCAAGTTTGCCCAACTCTGCTCGCAGCAGGCGCAACACAGTGATTATCAGGAATATGTCGTGGTGACCGGCGGCGGCCCGGGTGTCATGGAAGCCGGCAATCGCGGGGCTCAGGAGGTCGGTGCACCCTCGATCGGTCTTAACATCGTCCTGCCGCACGAGCAGGCACCGAACCCCTATGTGACCCCGGAGCTCAGCTTCAACTTCCACTACTTCGCCATCCGCAAGATGCACTTCCTGATGCGCGCCAAGGCAATCACGATCTTCCCTGGCGGTTTCGGGACGTTGGACGAGTTTTTCGAGACGATCACCCTCATTCAGACGAAGCGCATGGCGCCAATCCCGCTGATCCTTTTCTCCCGCGCCTTCTGGGAGGACATCGTCAATTTCGAGGCGCTCGCTGCCTTCGGCACGATTGCCCCTGAAGATCTCGAGCTTTTCCAGTTTGCCGAGACCGCTGAAGAGGCCTGGAAGATCATCGCCGATTTCTATGATCTCGACGAAGAAACGGCCCCATAAGGGGCCGCCCGTCTCTTCATCTGGCTTTCTGATCTGCCAATCAGCGCATCATGACAGGCCGCTTCGGCATGTCTTCGGCGCTGATGAAACCGTCATTGTTGCGGTCCATCCGGGTGAACATCCGGTCGGCCATGGCGGTTGCTTCTGCCTGGCTGATCTGACCGTTTTCGTCGGTATCGGCCACCCGCATCATGCGACCGGGGCCGCGCATGCCATCAGACCCACCACGGTTTTCGGCACGTTCGTTGTGCCAGCCGTGCCGCTTGCCCTCTTGACGCTTGCCCTCGTGACGCTTGCCATGCATGCCTTCGCCGCGCGGGCCGTCATCGTTCATTGCCTGCTCCTGAGGACCTTCGCCGGGCGGAGACGTGGGAGCATCGGCCTCGGCGGTGTCGCGGTCGGCCTGACGTTCGGCGCGCATGGCTTCGCGTTGAGCCTTCCGCTCTTCACGCATCGCTTCGCGATGCTGGCGCATCTCGCCAGGTGTCAGGACACCATCCTTGTCGGCGTCGACGGCCGCGAACATGGCCGTGCTTGCGGCTGTCGCTTCTTCCTTGCTGATCTTGCCGTCCTTGTTCGTGTCATGCTGCTGCAGCATCTGCACGAACATTACTTCCGGACCACCACGGCCCGGGCCACGGCGCTCGCCGCGGTCCTGCGCGAACGCGCCACCGGCGGTGGTACCGATGAGGAGGGAGGCTGCCACGGCGGCCAGCGTCAGGGTCTTGCCGTTCATTCGGGTATCCTTTCGAGTGCTTCGTTTCGATGGGATGAGCGTAGCGGCGGGAAGACCCTGGACCTACTTAACTCTCTGTAAGCTGCATGAAACTTTCGTAAGCTTCCGCTCACGCCTCGTCGGCGAGCAGCCTTTGCAGGAAGGTCGTGAGATCGTCGGTGAGATAATCGACGATATCGACATCGATATGCTCGACCCGCTCCCAGGTCTCGAGGATCGCGGTATCCAGATTGCGCGGCACGAGCAGCACGGTCTTCATGCCGAGTGACTTCGGCACCATGAGATTGCGCGGCAGGTCCTCGAACATCGCCGCATGTTTCGTGTCGATCCGATTGAGGCTTGCAAACTTGTCGTAGGTGGCGCCCGCCGGCTTCGGTACGTAATCGGCAGCGACGATGTCGAAGATGTCGTCGAAATGGTCGAGGATCCCGAGTGCCCGGGCAGCGGCTTCCGCATGCGCCACCGTGCCGTTGGTGAAAATAAACTTGCGGCCCGGCAGCTGCTTGATCGCAGTGCCCAGAGCCTCGTCCGGGATCAGGGCAGAATAGTCGATCGCATGCGCCCGCTCCAGAAACGCGTTCGGATCGACCTTGTGGTGCAGCATCAGTCCGGCGAGCGTCGTGCCGTGTTCATGGTAGTAGCGCTTCTGCAGCAGTTTCGCTTCGGCCGGCTCCATCTGCAGAAGTTCGGCAACGAACCCGGTCATGTTCGTGTCGATCTGAGCGAAGAGGTTGATGTGATGCGGATAGAGCGTGTTGTCGAGGTCGAAGACCCAGTCGCGCACATGGGCAAAATCGGCGGGCGAGGGGATCTTGGCTGGGGTGTTCATCGGGTCCTCTTGGGGGCAGTGCGGTTGGCCTGATGATACCAGGCGCGTTGACCCTAATTAGCATTGGTCGCCGCTTCGGGAAGTGCTATCTGGAAAAGATGGGAAAGAAGATGTCGATTTCGGCGATGGAACGGGTCGTGGTCCTGCAGGACCGCAAGCGTCTGCCGTCGCGTTTCCATCCGGTGAGCGCGGGCACGATCCGGCAGCGTCAGGCGTAAGCCGTATCGCCTGGACCTGAGTTCCAGGTCCGCCACCGCCTTCTCGACTTTCCGCCGTCATCGCTTTCTTCACGACACGGCTTTTCCGGACACGCTCCCATGGAACTCTGGGCCCTCATCACGGTTGGCAGCGCCTTCCTGCAAAATCTGCGCTCAACGCTGCAAAAACATCTGAAAGGCAGAATGGGCACGACCGGCGCGACCTTTGTGCGCTTCGGTTTCGGCTTGCCTTTTGCCTTTCTCTACCTCGCCATTCTGCATCTAGGCCTTGGCCGTCCGTTGCCGGTGCCGGGTGCCACCTTTGCCGTCTGGTCCCTGATCGGCGCTGTCGCCCAGATTGCCGCGACCTTTCTACTCGTGCACCTTTTTTCATTCCGCAACTTCGCCGTCGGTACGGCCTATTCGCGCACCGAACCCGCCCAGGCGGCCCTGCTGGCGCTTCTTCTTTTCGGCGAAACAATTGGGCTGGGCACGGTTGCGGCGATCCTGGTCTCGATCCTCGGTGTGATGCTGATTTCGGTGGCGCGCACAGCGCTGACGCCGATGAGCCTTGTCACCTCGGTTGGAAGCCCGACGGCTCTGGTCGGTCTGGCCTCGGGCTTTTTCTTTGGCATCTCGGCGATTGCCTATCGCACCGCCTCGCTGTCGCTCGCCCCGAGCCTGCCAGAACCCGATGCCGTGACGCAGGCTGGCTATACGCTCTGCATCGTCATCACGGTCCAGACCCTGTCGATGTTCGCCTGGATGGCCTGGCGCGATCGGACGGAACTCGCCCGCGTCCGTTCTGCCTGGAAAGTCAGCGCCCTCGTCGGCTTCGTCGGCGCCACGGCCTCATTCGGTTGGTTCACGGCGATGACGCTGCAGCAGGCGGCTGTGGTCAAGGCGCTCGCCCAGGTCGAGATGCTCTTCACCTTTGCCTCTGCGGTGCTGTTCTTCAAGGAGAAGATCAACCGGCTGGAGATTGCGGGATGTGTGCTGATCGTCTTCGGGGTGCTGTTGCTGGTTTTGGTGTGAGGGTGATCTCCCCCCCTTGCGGCGGAGAAAGCGAAATCGAGGAATTGGCCCGATCAGGGCCAAACCTCAGATTTCGCCAGAAGGGGGGGCTCGGTTAGGGCGTTGCCGACGGAACGGACCCCCTCACCGGGAAAATCTGAAGCTTAGGCGGCTTGCGCTCGCCTAAGCCTTCGATTTTCCTTCCTCTCCCGCAAAGGGAGAGGAACGCCACCATGCCCGCCTGCCCGCCTCACCATGGCGGTCACCCTTGCCCCGTTGCGACCCATCCCGCCGCGCGATACACCGGACGCAGCAAGCGCGCCGAGAGCGGGGAGACAAAAGTGCACACCAAGACACCCGCGATAGCCTCGATCAGTGCCGAAACCGCGCATCCATACCCCAAGCGCTGGACGGCGCTAGCGGTCATGATGCTGGCAAACTTCATGAACCTGCTCGATGTCACCATCGTCAACGTGGCGCTGCCGAGCCTGCAATCCGAACTGGGCGCTACCTCCAGCCAGATCGAATGGGTCGTGGCCGCTTACGTGCTGGTTTTCGCGCTCGGCTTGCTACCTTTTGGCCGGCTCGGTGACGTGCGTGGCAAGAAACAGGTGTTTCTCGTTGGCGTCGCGGCCTTCACGGTCGCCTCACTGCTCTGTGGTCTGGCACCCGATATCGGCTGGCTGGTCGTCGCACGCTTGCTTCAGGGGGCGGGCGCCGCTGTGATGACGCCGCAGGTGCTGGCGATCGCCCAGATGATGTTTCCGCCGAAGGAGCGGGCTGCGGCCTTTTCGCTCTTCGGCTTGAGCGCCGGGCTAGCTTCGGTGTCTGGCCCGATCCTCGGCGGCTGGCTGATCAGCCTTGATGTGCTCGGCCTCGGCTGGCGGCCGATTTTTCTCATCAACATCCCTGTCGGGATCGTCACAATCCTGCTGGGCTGGCGCCTGATCCCGGCGCTGGCACCGAAGCCCGGCCTGAAGAATGATTTCGGTGGCATCATCCTGGCAGCCCTCGCGATCTTCTGCGTCGTCTTCCCGCTGATCGAAGGCCGCGGCTTTGGCTGGCCCGCCTGGTGCTTCGTCATGCTGGCTATGGCGGTTCCCTTTGGGATCGCCTTTGGCCTCTGGGAGCGCCGGCAGCATCGCATGAAGGCGCCGGAACTTCTGCCGGTGGCGCTGATGAAGAACCGCAACTATGTGATCGGCTCGCTGATGACCGCGACCTTCTTCTCGACCCTGCCGGGCTTCTTCCTGATCTTCGCGATGTTCCTGCAGCAGGGCTATGGCCTCACACCGCTGCAGTCGGGCATGACCACCGTGCCTTTTTCCGTCGGCATCTTCGTCGCCTCGCTCATCTCTGGCCGCCTCGGCAGTATTGCGCCGCGTATCAGAGTAGTTGCCGGCGTCGTCATGGTGGCGATCGGCATGGGCCTGCTGCGAATGGAGATCCAGACCGTCGCCGAGACCATCGACCGAATGGCGCTCCTGCCCTGGTTCCTGCTCAGCGGCCTCGGCATGGGCATCGCGATTGCGCCGATGTTCCAGCTCGTTCTGGCCGGTGTGCCGCCGCAGGATGCCGGTGGCGGATCAGGCGCCCTTCAGGCGATCCAGCAGGTGGGCAGTGCGCTGGGGATCGCCATCGTCAGCGAGATCTTCTTTTCCGATCTGGCGCGGAATGCGGCAGCAGGCATGACGGGGAAACAAGTCTATTCCGAAGGCCTGAGCCTCGGCCTCATCTACAACTTCGTCGCATATGCGATCGTGTTGATCGCAGTTGCCTCGATGCGGACCATGACGCCCGGGAGCGAGAAGCTGGAAAGACCGCTGCCGATCGAGTGACCGGCAGCGGACAAGGTTCGAGGTCTCAAGGGACGAGCAGCGTGCCGGCACCCGTCTCGGTGAAGAGTTCGAGCAGCACGGAATGGGCCGTCTTGCCGTTGAGGATGACCACACCCTGGACGCCGGCCTGGATTGCTTCGATGCAGGTCTCGACCTTCGGGATCATGCCGCCCGAGATCGTGCCGTCAGCGATCAGCGCATGCGCCTCGGCGACAGACAATTCCTTGATCAGCTTGCCACTCTTGTCGAGCACGCCCGGCACGTCGGTGAGGAACAGCAGGCGAGAGGCATTGAGCGCGCCGGCAATCGCACCGGCAAAGGTGTCGGCATTGATGTTGTAGGTATGACCGTCACGGCCGGGAGCAACAGGTGCAATGACCGGGATCATTTCGGAGCGGGCGAGCAGGTCGAGCAAGGTGCGGTCCACCTCGACCACTTCGCCGACGAAACCGAGATCGAGCACGCGCTCAATGTTGCTGTCGGGATCACGGACCTTTTTCTGCGCCTTTTCGGCAAAGACCATGTTGCCGTCCTTGCCGCAGAGCCCGATTGCCCATTCGCCCGTCTGGTTGATCAGCGCGACGATTTCCTTGTTGATCGAACCGGCCAGCACCATTTCGACGATCTCGACCGTCTTCTGGTCGGTGACGCGAAGCCCGTTTTCGAAGCGCGATTCGATGCCCATCTTGGCAAGCATGGCGCCGATCTGCGGGCCGCCGCCATGAACGACGATCGGGTTGACACCCGACTGCTTCAAAAGCGCGATATCGGCGGCAAAGGCCTTGCCGAGTTCGGGATTGCCCATGGCATGCCCGCCGTATTTCACGACGATGGTCTTGTTTTCATAGCGCTGCATGAAGGGCAGGGCCTGGGCGAGAAGCCGAGCCTGCGTTTCGCTTTCGGAAGCTGACATGGGAAACCTCACTTTGGATCGCGGCCTTTTAGCGCATGTGTCGCCATGAGGGAATAATCGGTTCGCAATATAAGCGCGGCGTGACATGCTCTTCTTCTCGTCGCATTGTCCACCGAAGATGCCGCGCTATATCCTGGCCACTGCGTGAGGGGGCTCCATGGAACGCGACGACATCGGCAATCTGCTGGCGCGGGTAGCGCTGAAGGACCGTGCCGCCTTTTCCTTGCTCTACAGTCGCATTTCGGCGAAACTTTTCGCCATCTGTCTGCGTATGCTGAAAGACAGGGGCGAGGCCGAAGAGGCGCTCCAGGATGTGTTCGTCAAGATCTGGCACAAGGCCGGCAGCTATACGGGCGAGGGCGACAGCGCCTATCCGTGGCTTTGCGCGATCGTGCGCTACCACTGTATCGACAGGCTGAGAGCCCGCCGACCGCAGGGGGAGGATATCGAGGCCGCGGTCGACATCGCCGATCTCGCGCCGGATCCGGAAAAGCATGCGGTGCTGAGATCGGAAGGCGGCCGCATTGACACATGCCTGGAGGCATTGGATCCTGACAGGGCGCTCGCCGTTCGCCAGGCCTATGTGGAAGGACTGTCCTATCAGGAACTGGCGGATCATTTCGCGGTTCCGCTGAATACGATGCGCACATGGCTGCGACGCAGCCTTTTGAAACTGAGAGAGTGCATGGATGAGCACGCCTGACCAGAGCAAGGGAGACCGGTCGCTGGATGAAGTCCTCGCGGGCGAATACGTTCTCGGCGTCCTCGGCGGATCCGAGCGACGACAGGTCGAGGCGCGCCTGCGCCACGACCGGCAGTTTGCCGCCATGGTCAAGCGCTGGGAAGAAAACCTCACCCAATTCAACGACGATTACGCCGAGGCGCCGCCGCCGGATCAGCTGTTTTCGAAGATAGAGGAACGGCTGTTTAAGTCTCCTGCCGCAGTCGCGGCGACAAAGGCCAGCCTGTGGAATTCGCTGGTACTCTGGCGCGGCCTGAGCTTTGCATCGATTGCCGCGCTTGGCCTCTTCGTCGGGTTCGACTACGCCGAACGCATGCGCCCGAAGCCTGAAGTCGCGCTCACCGCCGATCTCGCTGGCGAGAACCAGGCGATTGCCCTGCATGCGCGCTACGACGGCAGCTCAGGCCGGCTCGCCGTAACGCCGGTCGCCAGTGGCGGGGCAGATCAGAAGTCGCTCGAACTTTGGCTCGTTGAGGGTGAACAGCCGCCGATATCGCTTGGCGTGCTGCCGCAGACCGGGCAGGGCGAAGTCGATGTTCCCGAGGAACTGCGCGCGCGCCTGACCGAAGGTGTCGTGCTTGCTGTCAGCCTTGAGCCTTTTGGTGGGTCGCCAACCGGACAAGCCACCGGGCCTGTCGTGGCGCTCGGCGAAGTTCGTCCCTGACGAAGAAATTTTCTCATAAATCCAATGGATTAATTTCAGGCGGCCGATTTTGTCGGGCCGCCTGAAACTTAGCTGAACGAGCCTCCGTCCTTGATGGTGTTCCGACTGAGGAACGCCCGATGTCCCGCCCGAACCCGCAGGGACACGATCGAGAACACCAAGGATAAGAGGAAACCGTAATGTTCAAGACCGCTCTTCGCCCTCTCGCTTTCTCCGCAGCCATCCTGGCCGGCGCTGCCGCAGCCTATGCCGCCAATCCGATGGTCGGCGGTGGTGAAATGCTCGAAACCAAGAACATCGTCGAAAACGCCGTCAACTCGCAGGATCACACGACGCTGGTTGCCGCCGTCCAGGCAGCCGGTCTCGTTGAAACCCTGTCGGGCGCCGGTCCGTTCACCGTCTTCGCTCCGACCAATGATGCCTTCGCCAAGCTGCCGGCCGGCACGGTCGACACGCTGCTGAAGCCTGAGAACAAGGAACAGCTCACCAAGGTTCTGACCTGCCACGTCGTGGCGTCGGAGGTGATGGCGGAAGCCCTCGTCAAGATGATCTCCGACAATGGCGGTGAAGCCGATGTGGCGACCGTCGGCGGCTGTGTCCTGAAGGGCAAGGCCGCAGACGGCAAGGTCACGTTGACCGACGAGAACGGCGGCGTCTCGACCGTCACCATCGCCGACGTCAAGCAGTCGAACGGCGTCATTCACGTTGTCGACGCGGTGATCCTGCCGAAGATGTAAGGAATACGGTTCGGCTCGGTCACCGCCTGATCGGGCCGATCTGATCGGAGCCTGAGCGTCAAAGGCTCCGACCGATGGCCTCGCTGATTGCCCCGCGCAATTGGTCGAGGCCATCACCTTTTTCAGAAGATGTCGATAGCACGACGGGAAAGGCTGCGGGGCGCTTCTTGATCTTTTCCTGCGTCTCCGCAATCAGCTTCACGACACCTGGCGCCTTGATCTTGTCGGTCTTGGTCAGCACGATCTGGTAAGAGACGGCGGCCTTGTCGAGCAGTGACAGCACCTCGTCGTCGTTCCTCTTTATGCCGTGACGGCTGTCGATCAGTACATAGACGCGCTTCAGCGTCGCGCGGCCCCGAAGATAATCGAAAACCAGCTTCGTCCAGGCATCGACATGTTCCTTCGGCGCCTGGGCATAGCCGTAGCCGGGCATGTCGACGAGCGCCATCGGCGGCAGGTCGCCTGCCTGGCCGGAATAGCCGTCGGGCACGAAGTAGTTGAGTTCCTGCGTGCGACCGGGCGTGTTCGACGTGCGCGCCAGACCCTTCTGGCCGACGAGCGCATTGATCAGCGACGACTTGCCGACATTCGAGCGTCCGGCGAACGCCACTTCGAGGGGCCCTTCCGGAGGCAGGAATTCCATCGACGGCACACCGCGGATGAAGATCCAGGGGCGGCCAAAAAGCGGCTGGTCGTTTTTGTCGTGTGTCTCGGTCATGGGGCGGGCCTTTCTTCAGCCGGACAGATCCGGGTTTTGGCCTGGAAAGTCAAGCAGCAGAGGTCGGAACAGGCCGCGACGCCTGTCGCGCATGGCTGATGAGATAAGTGAACAGCGCGGCCATGACGAGGGCGCCGCCGATGATCGTACGCCCGGACGGAATCTCGTTATGCAGAAGCACCATCCAGACAGGCGCAAGGATCATCTCGGCCGTGCCGAGAAGCGCCGCGAGTGCCGAGGGGATCATCCGGGCACCGGTGACGTAGAGCGCCATGCCGAGCCCGAGATTGAGGGCGCCGAAGCAGAAGAGCAAGGTGAGATCCTGGAAGCCGACGGCAAAGGCGCCGGCCTGGCTTGCAGCGATGGCTGACGCGATGAAGGAGCCGCCGCAGGCGGCCGGCGTCATGCGGATTCCCGGATAGCGGCGGGTTACCACCGTCATGCAGGCGAAGATCGCCGGGATAGCTGCTGCAAGCGTCAGTCCGAGAATCGAGCCACCTTCCCCGACGGAGGAGGAAACCATAATGCCCACGCCCAAAATGACGGCACCGATGGAGCCCCAGGTGACCGGCGTGATCGGCTCGCCGAGCACAATGCGCGCCAGCAGTGCTGCAAAAAGGGGTATCGAGGCCATGAAGAGCACAACGTTCGCGACCGGTGTCATGGTGACTGCCAGCACGAAAAGCGTGGAAACAGAAGCAAATCCGATGGCGATGAAGGTCCCTGGCCAGCCCAAGGCGCGGAAGAGGCGGATCGTGCCGCCGAGTCCGTCGCGGATCAGCATGAAGGCAAGGAGGAAGAGGCCGGCAAACAGGCAGCGCCAGAACACGATCGTCCAGCCATCCTCCACGCCGATGAAACGCTGGATCGCCCCGCCATAGCTCCACGCAAAAGCAGAGCCGGCAACGAGAGCTATGCCGAGCCAGGAGTGTTGTGTGGCGGAGGGGTCTGACATGGGATTAAATCTCGATCACCATAGAAAAAGCCCCGGCTAGGCCGGGGCTTCTGATCGTCACTTGGTCTGTGCCGGTTTCCGTCGGAACGTATTGGCGATGTTCTTGAACAGTTCGATCTCCACACCGTGACGTTTCATGATCAAGGCCTGCTGCAGGATCGACAGCGTGTTGTTCCACGCCCAGTAGATCACGAGGCCAGCTGGGAACGTGCCGAGCATGAAGGTGAAGATAACGGGCATCCAGTTGAACAGCATCGCCTGGGTCGGATCCGGCGGCGTCGGATTCATGCGCATCTGAACCCACATGGTCACACCCATGATCAGCGGCCAGACGCCGATCATCAGGAAGAGCGGAGGGGTGAAGGGCAGCAGCCCAAACAGATTGAAGAGGCTAGTCGGATCGGGAGCGGAGAGATCCTGAATCCAGCCGAAGAACGGCGCATGACGCATTTCGATCGTGACGTAGATGACCTTGTAGAGCGCGAAGAAGACCGGGATCTGCAAGAGCACCGGCCAGCAACCGGCCACCGGATTGATCTTCTCTTCCTTGTAGAGCGCCATCATCGCCTGCTGCAGACCCATGCGGTCGTCGGCATACTTGGTCTTCAGCTCTTCGAGCTTCGGCTGCACACGCTTCATGTTGGCCATGGAGGCGTACTGCTTGTTGGCAAGCGGGAAGAACAGCAGCTTGACGACGATGGTGGTGAGCAGGATGGCCACGCCGAAATTGCCGACGAGATGGAAGAAGTAATCCATCAGGTGGAACATCGGCTTGGTGATGAAGTAGAACCAGCCCCAGTCGATCATCAGGTCGAACTTCGGAATGCCGAGGCTTTCCTGATAGCTGTCGATGACCGGAACCTGCTTGGCGCCGGCGAACAGAAGGGTCTTGACCGAGGTGCTCTGTCCCGCCGGAATGCTCACGGCATCGTTCTTGTAGTCGGCCTGGAAACGGGCCTGACCGTCGGTGAAGTAGGAGAAACGCGATTCGTACGGCAGCGTTTGCTGCGGGATCAGCGATGCGGCCCAGTACTTGTCGGTGATTCCGAGCCAGCCGCCGGTCGCCTTGGCATTGGTGATCGCGGCTTCTTCGATATCCGAATAGTCGTGCTCGACCAGGCTGCCTTCGGCGCCGAGAACGCCGAGGAAGCCTTCATGCAGAACGAAGATCGAAGGCGTGCTCGGCTTGTTGTAGCGGGTAACGCGGCCATAGGGCGCGAGGCTTGCGGAGGCGGCGCCATTGTTGGCGATCTGGTCCTCGACGGTGAACATGTAGTGTTCGTCGACCGAGATGGTGCGGGAGAAGGTGAGGCCGGCCTCGTTCGTGTAGGTGAGCGTCACCGGTGTCGCTTCCGTGAGCGTGGCACCTTCCGGTGCGGTCCAGACGGTGTTCGGACCCGGAACCGATCCGGCATTCTCACCGGCGATGAAGCCGAGTTCAGCGAAATAGGCATCACGCGTTTCGGCAGGGTTGAAGAGCGTGACGATCGGGCTCGTCGGGTCGACGGTCTCGCGATACTGCCTGAGCTTCAGGTCGTCGAATCGGGCGCCGGTCAGGTTGATCGAACCCTCAAGGTCCTGGGTCTCGATCGCGATGCGTGCGGTCGTGGCAACGGCGGCATCGCGGCTTGCTTCCGGATTGACGGCAGCACCCGCCGGCAAGCTGCCGTCGACCGTGGCTGCAGGGCTCGTCGCCTGCTGCTCGGTCTGTGCCTGCTGCTGGGCGATCTGCGCCTCCTGAGCCTGACGCTGCGCCTCGATGCGCGGGTTCATATAGAAGAACTGCCAGGCGAGGACGATCACCACCGATAAGGCAATCGCGATGAAATAGTTGCGGTTGTTCTGCATCACTCTTTCCTGGGAGCGGTCTTGTTCGACCGGGAGTTATTCGTCTGGCGGTTTTCGATGCGCTGGATCAATTGCCGGGACAATTGATCGAATGGCATACCGAGTACCTCGCGCCGGGCGACAATGACATAGTCGTGTCCCGGCTGCATTGCAAACGCCGCATTCAGTCGCACGGCTTCTTTCAGCCTGCGCCGCATGCGGTTACGTTCCACTGCATTGCCATGTTTCTTGGTGACCGTGAAGCCCACGCGGGGCGGCGCGTCATCCTTGCGGTCGAGAACCTCCAGAAGGAAGGTGCGACCCTTGCGCGCTTCGCCGTGCCTGACGGCGAGGAACTGAGGCCGGCTCTTGAGCCGGCCAACAGATGTCTTGGAGTCCGTGGACGTCATGGGCCCGTCAGTCTCGTCGGGCTCATGCGGCCTTAGGCCGAGAGCTTCGCGCGACCGCGAGCGCGGCGTGCGTTGAGGACCTGACGGCCGCCCTTGGTAGCCATACGCGCACGGAAACCGTGGCGGCGCTTGCGAACAAGCTTGGAAGGTTGGAAAGTACGCTTTGACATTTATTTAATACCGCGGTGTGCGGCCCTTCTTGGATGTGCAAATTGCAACAGCGTTTTGGTTCGTCGCACGGGTGAGCGCCGCCGGGCGCCTGTATCCGAACGTGCGCGGCTTATAGTGTCAGGGCGCGTAGGAGTCAATCAGGCGGGCATTCGCCCTTATCTTGCGAATAAAGGCAAAAAAACCGTGTTCCGCCACACATCCGCCACGCCGCCTCCATCGTTTATATGGGTGATCACGCACAGAACATGACCAAACTTTCATGTTCTTTGGCCGCTTGGCCGTGGTACGCATAAAGAGACAGCTTCACACTGACGTGAAGTCGTAACGGATGCCGCAACAATTCTGGGTAGGCCGGAACGACGAGGAATGAGGGCCGATGCTCGACCGGCAGGACAATCATCTGCAGGCCGACCTCTCCGGGGGGTATGCCATGCCGTCCCGAATCAGGGGACTGTCCGGCAAGCTCCTGTGGCTGACAATCGCCTTCGTCATGCTGGCCGAGATCCTGATCTTTGCGCCGTCCGTTGCCACCATGCGCCAGCGCTGGCTGCAGGATCGGCTAAACACGGCGGCTGCCGCCGGAGTGGTGATCGATGGGCTCCAGCCGCTGGAACTGCCCCGTGGTGTTCAGGAAGATACGCTGACGACCACGGGAACCAAGGCCATCGTGCTTCGCAAGGACGGCACCTCGCGCCTGCTTGCCGTGACCGAGATGCCGAACGAAGTGGATGCCGCCTTCGACCTCTCGGACTATTCGGAGCTCGGATCGATCCGCGACGCCTTCTACACGCTGATCTTCGGCGGCGACCGCCTTTTGCGTGTCTACGGGCCCATCGCTGAAGGCAGTGACGTGACCGTCGAGATCGTTATGGACGAAGCGCCGCTGCGCAAGGCGATGCTCGGCTATGCCCGCAACATCCTCTTCATCTCGCTGATTATCTCCATTATCGCTGCCGTGCTGATGTTCCTGGCGATCAATCGCGTGATGATCATGCCGGTGCGGCGTCTGGCCCGCAGCATGCAGGTGTTTGCGGAAAATCCCGAAGATCCCGCCCGCGTCTTGCCGACGACCGCAGGAAATGACGAAATAGCGGTCGCGGGGCGTCACCTTTCGCGGATGCAGGACCAGTTGCAGAAAACTCTGCGTCAGCAGAAGACTCTCGCCGACCTCGGTCTCGCCGTTTCCAAGATCAATCACGATATGCGCAACATCCTCGCCTCGGCCCAGCTGATGTCCGACCGCTTGGTCGATGTCGACGATCCCTTGGTCAAGAGCTTTGCCCCCAAGCTCTTGCGAACCATTGATCGCGCCGTCGGGTATACGAGCGAGGTTCTCTCCTATGGCCAGACCTCGGAAGCTGAGCCGCGTCGTCGCCGCTTCCTTTTGTCGGAAGTCTGCCAGGAGGTTCGGGATCTCTTGCATCTGAGCCACGAGGCGGGCATCGAATTCATCGACAATGTCGGCGTCGACATCGAAGTGGATGCCGATAGCGAACAGCTCTTCCGCGTCATTCACAACATCTGCCGCAATGCCGTCCAGGCGCTGGCCACTTTCACGCCTGACGATCCCGAGCACGTCCGCCGCATCACCGTATCCGCACAGCGAACCGGATCGGTTGTGGCCATCGTCATCGACGACACAGGTCCTGGCATGCCGCGCAAGGCAAGGGAAAACCTGTTCACCGCCTTCCGGGGTTCGGCGCGTTCCGGCGGCACGGGCCTCGGCCTTGCGATTGCCCGCGAGCTTGTGATCGCCCATGGCGGAACGATAGCCCTTGTGGAAAAACCGGGTCCCGGCACCATGTTCCGCGTCGAAATCCCCGACAGGCCAGTGGCTCTCGACGATTGGCGCGCGCGCGCGTAAGGTCGCACGGCAAGGCACGTGACAGGAAAATGACTCTTTTTTCAAATGGGCGCTTGCAATCCTGATCGTCCCGTTTTAGAGGATCGCCACACGCCGACGCACAGTCGGTTTTGGCAAGCACCCGTAGCTCAGCTGGATAGAGCACCAGACTACGAATCTGGGGGTCAGAGGTTCGAATCCTTTCGGGTGCGCCATTCGTTCTCCTTCCACAATAATATGATGTTGCCGGTCGCTGCGCCGACTGCAAGCTCATTGAAATGTCGCTCCGTTGGCTTGCCTGCAGGCGGCTGCAGAAGCCGTTTTCGCATAGGCGCGACAAAAGGACTTGGATATCACCTTCCCCTGATTTAACACGGCGCCTGAAACGTTGCAGGTCATTGCCTGCGATGTCTCCCCTTGAGATGACGCATAAGCTTGTGCTCTTGAAGGGCAGGAGCCCTTTTTGCAACGGGGCCATCGACCGGCATGGGGGAATGACATGAGATGGAAGCGCACTCTTCAACTGCTCGACGTTCACGCCGAGGGTGAAATCGGAAAGGTCGCCGTCGGCGGCGTGCCGAAGATTCCGGGTGATAGCGTGGCGGAGCAATTGCTGTGGCTCAACACTGATCCCAAGGGCGAGGCGCTGAGGCGTATGCTGGTGCTGGAACCGCGCGGCGCGCCGATCGGTTCGGTCAATCTGCTGCTGCCACCCAAGAACCCCGCCGCCGACGCAGCCTTCGTCATTCTTCAGCCGGATCAGGCCCATGCGAGTTCGGGATCGAACTCGATCTGCGTGACGACGGCGCTCCTCGAGAGCGGTATGGTCGAAATGCAGGAGCCAGAGACAATCGTCATGCTGGAAACGGCAGCCGGCCTCGTCAAGGCCACAGCTACCTGCCGTGATGGGCGCTGCGAGCGCGTCAAGCTCACCATGGTGCCCTCCTTCGTGCACGAACTGGATGTGACACTTGACACCGAGCAGTGGGGTCGCATCACCTTCGATCTGAGCTATGGCGGCATCTTCTATGCGCTTGTCGATGTGGGCCAGGTCGGTTTGACGATCGAGAAAGGCAATGCGCGGGCACTGGTCGAGGCCGGCATGATCCTGAAGGAAGAGATCAATCGCAGGATCCCCGTGGTTCATCCGGAAATCCCCGCTATCTCGGGTGTTGCCTACGTGATGTTCCGTGATGTCGATCCTGACGGTGCAATCCGCACCTGCACCACGATGTGGCCAGGCCGCGTTGATCGCTCGCCTTGCGGCACCGGCAACTCGGCCAATCTTGCGACACTGCACGCGCGTGGCAAGGCGAAGGTCGGTGACGTGATGCTCTCGCGGTCGATCATCGGCTCCGAATTCGAGATCGGACTCTCGGCTCTGTCAGATGTCGCCGGTCGTCCCGCAGTTATCCCTACCATCAGCGGTCGCGGCTTCACTTTTGGCCTGCATCAGGTGGCGCTCGATCCCTTTGATCCCTTCGAGCGGGGCTTTGCCCTCACGGACGTATGGGGACCTTCGTCGGGTTCCATCGGTTGACTCTTACGCACCGGTTTCTGCATTGTTTCAAATTGAATGAAATTCGATGCTCTGCGGTAGCCGAATTGTAAGGGTCTTGGTTTTCGATATCTTGCTAAGTATCGGTGCCGGCGAATAAGTAAGCTCCATCGTCATGAACGCGACAAGTAATCCGTAAATGAAAGCAAACGCTACGACAGGCTCCGCCCTGCCGCTCCCGGCAACCACGCTTCCGACACTGCGCGGATGCGCAATTTTTTCTGGTCTGACCCCGGAAGAAGACCGCGAATGGCTTTTGCGCTGCCATTCTCGCACGTTGAGTGCTGGCGAAAGTCTGGTCGACTTCGAGGATATGTCCAAGGATGTCTTCATCGTCCAGACGGGTGAGATCCGTGCCGTGTTGCGCTTCTCCGTCGGCAAGGAAGCCATTCTCGGCAGCTTCAAGCGCGGTGACATCCTCGGCGAGCAGTCGGCCATCGATGACATGGCCCGCTCTGCAAGCCTCATGGCTGTCAGCGACGCAACGGTGACCGTGATCCCCTGCATCGTTTTTCTCGACATTCTGCGGCAGAGATCGGACGTCGCGCTGGCGCTGCTGCAGCTTTTGTCGAAGCGCATCAGGGCGATGAACGACCGCCTGTCGGAGCTGTCCTTCCTCGACACCAAGCACCGGCTCTACAACACGCTGCTGAGGCTTTCGCGTGTGCGCAATGATGGCGGGCGCGAGCGGATCATTTCGCCACCGCTGGTACATGCGGAGCTGGCAGAACATATCGGTGCGAGCCGCGAAACGGTGTCCCGCGAAATGTCGAGGTTGGCGCGCGAACAGCTTGTGGAGCGCACCAGCCGTGCCATCGTTCTGAAGAATCCCGTGGAACTCTCCCGACGGATCTCGCGCGCCCTTGAGGGCTGAGTGCGGCCACCCGATCAGGGGTAGATGACGCCCTTGCGCAGGATGACGTTGGCGTAGAGCCGCGGCTCACCCGTCTGTACGACAGTATGGGCGGCCTGCACCCGGTTGTAGAAATCAGCGCCGATCAGCTTGGTCACCGGGACCTTCGGCTCGTGGCGGGCGCAGCAGTCTATGATCTCCTGATGCACCGGATCGATCTGGTCGGGCTTGCCGCCGACGACAGAGCGAAAGATCGCTTCCGGCACGAAGTCGTCGATCGGCATCACGCTGAGGATCGCGTTTAGCACGGGCACGAGGTGATGCCCGTCGAGGCGAACCAGCCGTCTTGCATGCTCCAACGCCGGATAATTGCCGTCGACGATCGCGATTTCGTCGCCATGCCCCATGGCGCGCAGGGTGGCGAGGAGCTCGGGGCTCAATAGTGGGTCAATGCCCTTCAGCATGGGTGGTATCCTTGAACAACACGGTTTGATCGATGAGATAGCGGTCGAAGATCGGCAGGCTGGCGCCGCCGATGGCGCGGGCCTGATCGCCGACTTCACCTTCGACAATGTCGGGAATGACCACGCCCTGCAGGTCGAGGCGGTTCATCGCCTCAATGATGGCCTTGACCAGGCGATGGCGAACCCAGGCCGGGAAGCCGCCATCGATGATCGCGGCGGCAAAGTCGATGATTGACGCGGCCGCGATTACGGCCTGGGCGAGCGCCGCCGCTGTATCCTGGATCCAGATTTCCAGTGGCTCGCCGAAGTCGATCCATTCCTCCGCCGCATACCAGAGAGGCTGCGGATCGATGCCTCGCTCCCTGAGCAGGTTCTCGAGTACGAAGATCGAGGCGATATCGAGAAGCTGGCGCGTCTGGCCGTGTTTGTCGCGGACGGGCAGGGGCCCTATCGCTCCTGCGGTCCCGGTTCGACCGACGAAAAGAGACGAATTGACGACGATGCCGCCGCCAATGAACGAGCCGATATAGAAGTAGACGAAATCCGGATAGCGCTGGCCTGCGCCAAACACCAGTTCTGCCCCGCAGGCACTGGTCGCGTCGTTGCGCAGATAGACGGGATGCGCCATGCGGCTCTGGACCTCGACCTGAAGGTCGACCTTGCGCCAGATATCCATCGCCCCTTCCGGTGCGCCGACTTCCTCGGCCCAGTTCCAGAGTTCGAATGGGGCGGCAATGCCGATCCCGGCAATGCGGGCCCGCGTGGTTTCGTCCATCTCAGCTTCCATGGCGGCGATGCCGTCGCAGATGAAAGGCAGCAGATGGTCCGGATGGGGGTAGCGATAGGTGCGGTGGCGTTGCTCCCGGATTGTGCCTGCAAAATCCATCAGCACGAGGTCTGCGCTGCGGCGGCCAATCTTAACGCCGAAAGAGAAGACGGCTTCTGGGTTGATGAACATCGGGACGGAGGGCTGGCCCACGCGGCCGCGGATCGGTTCGCCGCGCATCAGGAGTTCGTCGCTCTCGAGCGAGCGCATGATCACCGAAACGGTCTGGGCTGAAAGACCTGTAAGGCGCGCGATGTCGGCCTTCGAGCAGCCGGGATTCTGCCGCACGAGCGATAGCACGAGCCGCTCGTTGTAGGCGCGCACGCGCACCTGGTTCGAGCCGCCGCCGGCGCTCACCCTGGGCGCCGGATCCGCCAGTCGTGCATGATCATCCTGTGACACTTGAGGCCGCTCCTCCCGACCGCTTCCTTTTACGAAAGCGCTCGCAGAATGTCACACCGATTTAATAATTCAACTGGATTTATTTATTGACAGCTGAAATGTCGTCATGTTCTAAATGGGTCCGTGGAGGAGTGGATGCCTGATGGCAGCCGATCGGATCGCCGGAAGGTGATCCGTGCCGACACGCTGCGGCCGGAGGAGCTGGCCGACACCATTCGGGAGGATTACTAAATGAAAAAGTCTCTGATCACTGCTGCCCTGTCGACCCTGGCCCTCGGCGTTGTTTTCGCCGCCCCGGCACAGGCAGCCGACGTTTCTGCCTGCCTCATCACCAAGACCGACACCAACCCCTTCTTCGTCAAGATGAAGGAAGGCGCGACCGCCAAGGCCGCCGAGCTCGGTGTGACGCTCAAGTCCTATGCCGGTAAAGTTGACGGCGATAGCGAAAGCCAGGTTGCCGCCATCGAAACCTGCATTGCCGACGGCGCAAAGGGCATCCTGCTCACCGCATCCGACACCAAGGGTATTGTTCCCGCCGTCCAGAAGGCTCGCGACGCAGGTCTTCTCGTCATCGCCCTCGACACGCCGCTCGAGCCGATCGATTCCGCCGACATGACCTTCGCCACCGACAACCTTCTCGCCGGCGAACTGATCGGCAAGTGGGCTGCTGCCACCCTCGGCGACGCCGCCAAGGATGCGAAGATCGCCTTCCTGAACCTTACGCCTTCGCAGCCGTCGGTCGACGTCTTGCGCAACCAGGGCTTCATGAAGGGCTTCGGCATCGACACCGTCGACATCAACAAGATCGGCGATGAAACCGATCCGCGCATCGTTGGCCACGACATCACCAACGGCAATGAAGAGGGCGGGCGCACCGCCATGGAAAACCTTCTCCAGAAGGATCCATCCATCAACGTCGTCCACACCATCAACGAACCGGCAGCCGCCGGCGCCTATGAAGCGCTGAAGGCGGTCGGCAAGGAAGGTGACGTGCTGATCGTGTCGGTCGACGGCGGTTGCCCGGGCGTCAAGAACGTCGCTGAAGGCGTCATCGGTGCGACCTCGCAGCAGTATCCGCTGCTGATGGCATCGCTCGGCATCGAAGCGATCAAGAAGTTCGCAGACACCGGCGAAAAGCCGGCGGCCTCTGAAGGCAAGAACTTCTTCGACACGGGCGTCGCTCTCGTCACCGACAAGCCGGCCGCCGGCGTCGAGTCGATCGACACCAAGGTCGGCACCGAGAAGTGCTGGGGCTGACCGAAACTCCTGCGCCTGAACTGAAACGTCGGCGGGAGCTCGTCTCCCGCCGCTTGGCGCAACGCCCGGCCTTTGCGCGGCGGCAGGCCGGGCGTATCCTTCATGTAAAATACTGAGACCAACGGCAGGGAGGATGACCCATGCAGCCGGCCAATCCCGAGACGCGGACCCCGCAAGAATTTGAAAAGGTCCTGTCGTCGAGTTCGACCGAAGTCGCCTCGTTCGACCGTCATGAAAAGAGTGCCCTAGAGCGCTTTCAGCATTTCCTGCATTCGAGCCCGGCAGCCGTGGCGCTGATCGTGCTTGTCCTGTCGATCGCCGTCTTTGGCATCATTCTCGGCGGCAAGTTCTTCTCTGCCTTCACGATGACGCTCATTCTCCAGCAGGTTGCCATCGTCGGAATTGTTGGAGCAGCGCAGACGCTGGTCATCCTGACCAAGGGCATCGATCTCTCGGTCGGCGCCATCATGGTGCTCTCCTCTGTGGTCATGGGCCAGTTTGCCTTCCGCTATGGCCTCCCTCCCGAGCTTGCCGTGATCTGCGGTCTCGGCGTGGGCGCCTTCTGCGGCTTTATTAATGGCGTGCTTGTTGCACGCATGAAGCTGCCGCCCTTCATTGTCACGCTCGGCATGTGGCAGATCGTGCTTGCCACCAACTTCCTCTATTCCGCCAACGAGACGATCCGCAGCCAGGACATCGACGCGAACGCACCGATCCTCAAATTCTTCGGCGAGAACATCCGCATGGGCGGCGCGGTGCTGACCTATGGCGTGATTGCCATGGTGCTCCTCGTGGCACTCCTCTGGTACGTGCTGAACCACACCGCCTGGGGCCGCCACGTCTATGCGGTCGGTGACGATCCGGATGCAGCGGAACTCGCAGGCGTCAACGTCAAGGGCATGCTGATTTCCGTCTACACGCTCTCCGGCCTCATCTGCGCACTGGCAGGCTGGGCGCTGATCGGCCGTATCGGGTCGGTTTCCCCAACAGCGGGACAGTTCGCCAATATTGAATCCATCACGGCAGTGGTGATTGGCGGCATTTCGCTCTTCGGCGGACGTGGCTCTATCCTCGGCATGATCTTCGGCGCGCTGATCGTCGGTGTCTTCCAGCTCGGCCTGCGCCTGATCGGCACGGACCCGCAATGGACCTATCTCTTGATCGGCGTACTCATCATCGCCGCCGTCGCAATCGACCAGTGGATCAGAAAGGTAGCAGGCTGATGACCCAGGAACCCATTCTCACAGCCCGTGGCCTGGTCAAGCGTTACGGTCGCGTCACGGCTCTCGATCACGCGGACTTCGACCTCTATCCGGGCGAAATCCTGGCTGTCATCGGCGACAACGGCGCTGGAAAGTCTTCGTTGATCAAGGCGATTTCCGGCGCCGTGATACCCGACGATGGCGAGATCCGCCTCGATGGAAAGCCGGTGCAATTCCGCTCGCCAATCGAAGCGCGGCAGGCGGGCATCGAGACTGTGTATCAGAACCTCGCTTTGTCGCCGGCTCTCTCGATCGCAGACAACATGTTCCTCGGTCGCGAGCTTCGCAAACCGGGTCTCATGGGTAGCCTGTTCCGCAAGCTGGACCGGCCTGCAATGGAGAAGATCGCCCGCGACAAGCTCTCCGAGCTCGGTCTGATGACCATCCAGAACATCAATCAGGCGGTGGAGACGCTCTCCGGCGGCCAGCGCCAGGGTGTGGCTGTGGCGCGCGCTGCGGCCTTCGGCTCCAAGGTTGTCATCCTCGACGAGCCGACGGCCGCACTCGGCGTCAAGGAAAGCCGCAAGGTGCTCGAGCTGATCCTTGACGTGCGCTCGCGCGGTCTGCCGATCGTGCTGATCAGCCACAACATGCCGCATGTCTTCGAGGTGGCCGATCGCATCCATGTTCACCGCCTCGGAAAGCGTCTCTGCGTCATCAATCCGAAGGACTACACCATGTCGGACGCCGTCGCCTTCATGACCGGCGCCCGTCCGGCCCCAGAGGTCGAGCGCGCCGCATGACGCCTGGGCTGCATGATCTGATCACCGAGATCGAGCGGCGGACGCAGGATGGCATTCGCCTGCTCGTCGGTGTGGCCGGACCGCCGGGCGCGGGTAAGTCAACTTTGGCAGATCGTTTGCACGAAACTCTGACGGAGAGGGGCCACCGCAGCGCGGTCCTGCCTATGGATGGCTTTCACCTCGACAATGCGATCCTTGAAGAGCGCGGCGATCTCGCCCGCAAGGGCGCTCCGCATACCTTTGATGTCAGGGGTCTGGGCGACCTCCTGAGGTCGGTCAAGGCCGGTGGCGAGGTCTTCACGCCCGTCTTCGATCGTGACCGCGAACTTGCAATCTCTGCCGCCCGATGCATTGCCGCAGAAGATCACATCGTGATTGCCGAGGGCAATTATCTGCTGCTGCAACAGGGACGCTGGGCGAGCCTTGCGGATCTGTTCGACCTCACCGTCATGGTGGCGCCGCCGATCAGCGAACTGGAGCGCAGGCTCGTGGCGCGCTGGACCCATTATGGTCTCACACCGGCACAGATCGAAGCGAAAGTAGAAAGCAACGATTTGCCCAACGGCAGGCTGGTCATCGAACGCAGTCGGACAGCCGATTTCACCTTCGATACGTTCTGAACCTGTTTGGCTCAAGGCATAGTCGAGCCTACGAAAATTCTTAAGTTCTAATTAAGTGTGCCATCGGTAAAATTGTATCGGTTTGGTTCAGCGAATTTCAGCCTCCCCCTGATACAACTCCTCCATGAAAGGTTAACGCCGTTCCCGTCCGGCCTGGAAGGCTGACGGAGCCCGTGCTGGGCGTGTTCATGGGGGTTTGGAAATGGCCATACTAATCGTCGAAGACAATCCGACCAATGCGATGATCATCAAGCACCTCGCAAGGAAGGTCACCGTTGAGGAAATCAAGGTTGCCGGCGACGGCAACACGGCTCTGATGCTGTGTCATGCAGAGAATTTCGAAATGCTGATTGTCGACCACCTGCTGCCGGGCATGTCCGGGCTTCAGTTCGTCAAGGCCGTGCGCCTGATGGACCGTTACCGTGATGTTCCTGTGGTGATGGTGACGGCGGACGACGAGCCGCGTCTGCGCGAGGAAGCAAAGGCCGCAGGTATCACGGACTTCCTGCACAAGCCGGTTGAAGCGGTCGCCTTCCGCAAGCTGCTTTCGGATCATCTCGGCGCGGGCGCCGTGCATCCTGAACTGCGTTCGGCTTAACCAGAGGACTAGAAACCATGAAGAGCATTATAGCAGCGCTTCTCGCAAGCGCACTCTCCGCGACCGCCGCCTTGGCACTCGAAGCTCCGACCGGCCCTGTCATCCTGACGGTGATGGGCGAGATCTCGAATACCAACGCAGGTGACACTGCCCAGTTCGATATGGCGATGCTGGAGAAGCTGAAAGGCCGCAAAGGCGAAATGGAAACGCCCTGGACCGAGGGCAAGGTCACCTTCGAAGGTCCGCTCCTGCGCGAAATTCTCGCTGCGGTTGGTGCGACCGGCACGAGCCTGAAGGTCCGCGCCTTGAACGACTACGCCGCCGATGTGCCGGCCGAAGATGCGAAGCTCGACACGATCCTCGCCACGAAGATCGATGGCAAGCCGATGTCGATCCGCGACAAGGGCCCGCTGATGCTGGTCTATCCATTCGATCTGAATGCAGACCTGTTCAACGAGAAGTACTTCTCGCGGTCTGTCTGGCAGATCAAGGAAATCGAGGTCATCAAGTGATATTGACAGGCGCCAAAGCACGGAAATTCGCAGGCGGAGGCATCGTTGCCTTCGTTCTGCAGACCGTGTCTGCGGTGCTTTTGATCGTGCTTCTGGTGCTCTTCGTCGATATCGCGCGCCAATACCGGATCATGGAGGATGGCGTCCGCGAAAATTCGCTCTGGTCGGTCTATCAACTGGACCGCGAAGTACGACAGTTCAGTCATAGCCTGAGCAGCGCGAAAGCCGATCCAGAGGATCCGCAACTGCTCGACGATCTGTCGTTGCGCTACGACATCCTCTATTCCCGCGTCGCCATCCTCGATCAGGCGAAGTTCGGGACCTATTTCTCCGGCGACGAGCTTATTCGCGGCTACATCGCCGCCGTGACGGACGGTGTCCGCAACGTCCAGCCGATCTTCGATGATTACGCGGCCGGGACGGTGCCCACCTCCGAACAGTTGGAAGAGCTCGACGCGGCGCTGGTTTCCATGGGGCGCGTGGCAGAGGATTTCCTGCTCTATACCAATACCCGTGTCAGCCATGAGCGGGCCGATAGCCGGTCAACGATCCTCAACCTGGAGCGAACCTCCACCGTCATGCTGACCCTGCTGATGGTATCGGTCGTCTTCCTCGTCGTCACGCTCAATCGACAGCTTCGCTCGGTCCGTCAGTCCAGCCACGAATTGCAGGTCATGGCGACCCAATTGAGCGAGGCCTATGAAGCGGCCGATGCCGGAAACCGCGCGAAGTCGCAGTTCATGGCCACCATGGGCCACGAGATCCGCACGCCGCTGAACGCGATCCTCGGCATGTCGGAACTGCTTGAGCTTTCGGAACTGCCCGACGACACGATCCAGAGCGTCAAAACCATCCGCTCGTCCGGCGAAGCCTTGCTTGAGATCATCAATGAGATCCTCGACTTCTCGAAGATCGAGCATGGCAAGCTGGAGCTGGAAGAGCGTGCCTTCGACGTTTGCGCGCTCGCTGAAAGCACGGTCAGCATCATCCGCGGCCGCGCCGATGATCACGAAAACACCGTGATCCTCGACCTGCCGGATTCTCTACAAGCGCTTTACGTCAAGACCGACCCGACGCGCCTGCGTCAGGTTCTACTCAATCTGCTGTCGAATGCCGTCAAGTTCACCCACCAGGGCACGGTGACGCTGCGCCTGCGGGACTTTTACCGCGAAGGCAAGCTGATGATCCGCTTCGAGGTGGAAGACACCGGCATCGGCATCGACGAGGCGGGGCTCGACAAGCTGTTCAAGCCCTTCTCTCAGGTCGATGCCTCGATCAGCCGGCGCTACGGCGGTACGGGCCTCGGCCTCACCATATGCAAGCAGATCGTCGAGAAGTTGGGCGGCGAGCTTGGAATGAGCAGCACCGTCGGCGTTGGTTCGATCTTCTGGTTCGAACTGGGCGTTGTCCCGGTCACCCGCGAGGAGGCAAATGGCCTCGCCGCCAAGGTCGTCGCCGAAGAGACGCTGCCGCGCTGCCGCATCCTGTTGGTCGAAGACAACAAGGTCAACCAGATCGTCGCCACCCGTTTTCTGGCGCGTCTGGGCCAGGATGTCGAGATCGCCAATGACGGTGCCGAAGCCGTGTCCATCTCTCGCGAACAAGCCTTCGACCTGATCCTCATGGATATGCAAATGCCCGTCATGGACGGCATCGAGGCGACGAAGCGGATCATTGCCGAGCGCGGCCCCTCTGCCGATGCGCCGATCATCGCCATGACCGCCAACGCTTCCGACGATGACCGACGCCGCTGCCTGGAAGCGGGCATGCAGGGCTTTGAATCCAAGCCAGTGACACTTGAGAGATTGAAGAAAATGATTGCCCATACCATGTCTTCCGCCCGCGAAATCGTGCCGGCAGCGGCAACGACAACCGCCCCCCAGAAGCTCGAATTGCCTGAGCTCAATCTTGCCGAAATCCCGCTTCAGGCCATGCCTGCCCTCGGCATCGAAGGGCTGGACGAAGCGCGTCACGCCGAACTGGTGGATGCCCTGGGCGAAGAGGTGTTCCAGGAGTTGGTGGAGTCCTTCTTTGACGATGCGGCCGGTCTGCTCGACGAGCTGAACGAGGCCCTTCGCCGCAACGATCCGGAGAAGATCGACCGGGTCCTGCATACCATCAAGGGCGCGGCCTCGAATGTCGGGCTCAATGATCTGGCCGTAAAGGCCCATGCGCTGCGCAGCCAGAGACCGGAGGCCGCGGATATCGAACTGCTGGGCGAGGAAATTCTCGCGCTGAAATTCAAACTGGTTGCCTGAGAAGCACGGAGGCGTTCATGCGTATTTTGTTGGTGGACGACAACAGCACCAATCTGAAGCTCCTGACGAAGCTCGTCGGAAAGCTCGATCACTGCGAAGCCCTGCCTTTTGCGAGCCCCGACGCTGTGCTGTCAGCCCTGCCGGAGCTCGATTTCGACATTGCCATCATCGATTACCAGATGCCGGTCTATAACGGGGTGGAGCTCTACACGGAGATCGTCCGTTTCGAGAAATATGCCAACGTCCCGGTGATCTTCGTCACCGCCGACAAGGATATGACGACCCGCATGGCGGCTCTCAATGCCGGTGCGATCGATTTTCTGACCAAGCCGGTGAACCCTGTCGAGTTTCAGGCGCGCGTGCAGAACATCGTCAGCCTCGCCCGTGCCCGTCGCCAGCTTGCCGATCAGGCCGAGTGGCTTCGGCGTGAGGTCGAACGTGCCGTGGGCGAACTGCGTGAACGCGAGCAGGAAATCATCCATCGCCTGACGCTCGCTGCCGAATACAAGGACCCGGAAACGGCCCGCCACACATTGCGTGTCGCTGCCTATTCGGAAGCGATCGCGATCGAACTGGGTCTGCCGAGCCATGTCTGCCACGACATTCGGCTCGCGGCCCCAATGCACGACATCGGCAAGGTCGCGATGCCCGACACGGTTCTTCTGAAACAGGGCCGCTTGACGGAAGCCGAATATCGCCAGATGCAGTCTCACGCCGAGATCGGCAGCGACATCCTCGGGCGCTCCCGTTCCTCGCTGCTGCAATTGGCCTCGGAGATTGCCGCCAGCCACCATGAGCGCTGGGACGGTCAGGGCTATCCGAACCGTCTCGTGGGGGCCGCGATCCCGATCTCCGGCCGCATCGTCTGCGTTGCCGACAACTTCGACGCGTTGACGACGGAGCGCCCTTACAAGCCGGCCTGGAGCTTCGAGCGCACCGTCGAGCATATACTCGGCCGCGCTGGCACCCAGTTCGATCCAGATTGTGTGGCCGCCTTCGAGCGAGCGCTTCCGCGGATCCAGGCAATCATGGAGCAGGATCGCCGCGAGCAAATGGAGGAAGCGGAAAAGACGATCGTATCAGCAAACGAACGGGTCGCCTGATCCTTTGATCCCAAGGAATGGACATGCTAAGGGCGGCGAGTTCTCGTCAAGCCGGAGGCTCGCCCCATGTCATCCCTTACCATCCGCCGCCCCGACGACTGGCATCTGCATCTGCGCGACGGCGCCATGCTGGAAGGCGTGATCGCCGACACCAGCCGCCACTTCGCCCGTGCGATCATCATGCCGAATCTTGTCCCGCCGGTGGTGACGACCGATGACGCGCGTGCCTATCGCGAGCGAATCCTGAAGGCGGTACCGCAAGGCGACCGCTTCGAGCCATTGATGACGCTCTACCTCACGGAACACACCAATCCCGATGACGTGGAGGAGGGCAAGCGCTCCGGCCTGATCACGGCGGTGAAGCTCTATCCGGCCGGTGCCACCACCAATTCCCATGGCGGCGTGCGCGACATGGAAAAGGCGATGCCGGTGCTGGAGCGCATGGCCAAGATCGGTCTGCCGCTTTGCGTGCATGGCGAGGTGACGACGCCCGAGATCGATATCTTTGACCGCGAAAAGGTCTTCATCGACACGGTTCTCGATCCGCTCCGCCGTCGACTGCCGGAGCTGAAGGTGACCATGGAGCATGTGACGACCGAGGACGGCATCCAGTACATCCGCTCCGCCGAGCGCAATCTGGCGGGCTCGATTACCACCCATCACCTGATCATCAACCGCAACGACATTCTCGTCGGCGGCATCCAGCCACACTACTACTGCCTGCCTGTCGCCAAACGCGAGAACCACCGCCAGGCCCTGCGCAAGGCGGCCGTTTCAGGCGATCACCGCTTCTTCCTTGGCACCGACAGCGCGCCGCATGTCGATCCGCTGAAGGAATGCGCCTGCGGCTGCGCCGGCATCTACACCTCGATCAACACGATGAGCTGCCTCGCCCATGTCTTCGAACAGGAGAATGCGCTGGACAGCCTCGAGGCCTTTACGTCGCTGAACGGATCGGCCTGGTATGGCCTGCCCGCAAACGAGGAGAGGATAACCCTCGTGAAGCGCGACGAACCGGTCGAGTTTCCGGCGAAGATCTTCACCGGTGCGGGTCCGGTCACCGTCTTCGATCCGAAATTCCCGCTGCTCTGGGACGTCGCCTGATCAGCGACGCGCTCAGGTTCCGAGCGAGCCGAGCTGCGGCCAGAGGCCAAGCACGCCGATCACGATTAGATAGATCGCGACGACATAATTCAGTAGGCGCGGCATGATCAGGATGAGAACGCCGGCAATGAGCGCGACGAGCGGCTGGATGACGAGGATGTTGTCCATGGCTTTGTATTCCTTTGTGGTTCGGCGAGCACTAAAGGCCCGCTGACGACGAATGTTCCATGGCGCGCCCATCTGGCGGGCGGCGCGGGTTGCTGCTATTGCGCTTCTGACCGTGTTTGACAGGAGAAAGCCATGATCCAGACCCCCTTCACCGATCCCGCCGTGATGGCCGAACTCGTGGCGAAGATGCTCTGGGAGATCAAGGCGGTGCATTTCAATGCGGCCGAGCCCTACAAGCTCTCGTCCGGCATGAAGAGCCCAGTCTATATCGACTGCCGCAAGCTTCTGTCCTATCCGCGCGTCCGCTCCACCGTCATGGATTTTGCCGCAGCGACGCTCATGCGCAATGCCGGCTTCGAGCAGTTCGACTGCATCGCCGGCGGCGAGACGGCGGGCATTCCCTTTGCCGCACTCCTCGCAGATCGCCTCGGCCTGCCGATGATCTATGTCCGCAAGGCTCCCAAGGGCCATGGCCGCAACGCACAGATCGAGGGCCATATGCCGGAAGGGGCGCGCGTTCTCGTTATCGAGGACCTGACGACGGCCGGCGGCAGCATGTTCAAGTTCATCGATGCCATCCGCGCTGCCGGAGGTGTGGTCGATCACGGCATCGCGCTCTTCTTCTACGGCATCTTCCCTGAAGCTCAGCAGCGCTTTGACGACGGCAAGGTTAAGCTCCACTACATCGCCACCTGGCGCAACGTGCTCGCCGTCGCCCGCGACCAGAAGCTGTTCGACGAGAAGACGCTGTCGGAGGTCGAGGCCTTCCTCGATGCCCCGCTCGAATGGTCGGGTCGCAATGGTGGGATTTCGTCACTCGCCTGAGCGAATGCCCAAAGTCGCACTGGAAAATCAGGGCGGCTTCGTTTAAATCGATTGAAACGGAAGCCTTGGGAGGTCGAGATGATCCTGTGTTGCGGCGAAGCACTGATCGACATGTTGCCACGCGAAACCACGCTCGGCGAGCGCGCCTTTGCGCCCTATGCGGGCGGGGCGATCTTCAACACGGCGATCGCCCTCGGTCGGCTGGGCATCGACACCGGTTTTTTTACCGGTCTGTCCGACGACATGCTGGGCGATATCCTCCGCGACACACTGAAATCTTCGGGTGTCGATTTCAGCTATTGCGCCACGCTCTCGCGTCCCTGCACGATCGCGTTGGTCAAGCTCACCAACGGCCAGGCATCCTATGCCTTCTACGACGAAAACACGGCAGGCCGGATGATCACGGAAGCCGATCTGCCCAAGCTCGATGATAGCTGCGAGGCGCTGCATTTCGGCGCAATCAGCCTGATCCCGGAACCCTGCGGCTCGACCTACGAAGCGCTGATGACCCGTGAGCACAAGACCCGTGTCATCTCGCTCGACCCCAACATCCGCCCCGGCTTCATCAAGGACAAGGCAGCTCATCAGGCGCGCATTGCCCGCATGGCCGATCTGTCCGACATCCTGAAATTCTCCGACGAAGACCTCGACTGGTTTGATCTTCAGGGCAGCCAGGACGAACGCGCCGCCTATTGGCTGACGCGTGGCGCCAAGCTCGTGGTGCTGACCAAGGGGGCTGAAGGTGCGACCGGCTACACCGCCAACTTCAAGGTCTCAGTGCCTTCCAATAAGGTCGAGGTGGTCGACACCGTCGGCGCTGGAGATACGTTCGACGCCGGCATCTTGGCATCGCTCAAGCGCCAGGGTCTGCTGACCAAGGAAAAGGTCGCAACGCTCTCGGAAGAGGCTGTCCGCGAGGCGCTGACGGTGGGCGCGAAGGCGGCGGCCGTAACCGTGTCGCGGGCAGGGGCCAACCCGCCGACGGCAGCGGAGATTGGGTTCTGAGGATGCACCAAAGAGCGGCTTTCTTTCAGGTGCCAGAGCACTGATCAGAGGTCGTTCTCGACCAGTCGGGACAATGTGCTTCTGCCCAGTTCGGCCATGACGGGGTTGGTGTCCTTGTAGTACCAGACCAGGCCCATGGCTTGCAGAAACGCCCAAGCAGCTCCTCGTTGCCACTCCAGGTCATCGACGCCAAGTGTTTCCCGGAAAGTGATTCGGGTATCGCGGTTGAAGAGATGCCATCCGGCAACGAGATCGAGGGCCGGATCGGCCGGACCAAACCCACCTGTGTCGAGCACGCCGATCAGACGCTCTCCCTTCACCAACAGGTTCGTCGGAATGAGATCCTTGTGGCACATTGCCTCGGCCTGCGAAGAAGGAAGCACGCGAAGGCGTTTCCACATGCGGCGCAAGCGCACGACATCCAGGAGGCCTTCGCTCTTTTTGAAACAGACCTCCATCCAGGCGTCGTGATCAGTCAGCTTTCCGCCTCGACCGGGACCGGAAAAGGTCCGCCCCTTTAGGTCAACCTGGCGCAACGTGCTGATCAAGTGAGCAAGATCGCGCGCGAAATCGTCTGAAGTGCTGAGACCGCCAGGATTAGCGACGTCGCCATCGATCCAGGTCTGAACCAGCCATGGCATCGGAAACCCTGCGCCCTGCCGTCCAATTCCAATCGGTTCCGGGCTGGGAAAGGGACAGTATTCATGGAATTCGCGACTGGCTTCGGCTTCCCGCTTGAGGAGTTGCAGGCAGTTGGCGGTATCTATCATCTGGAGGGGGAAGCGGGCTGCATGTCTCTCGCCAATCCGAAAGATCGCATTGACAGTTCCCGCCGTCTGCAGTGCAACGACGTGCTGATGCCCAAATTGCGGGAACTGTTCGGTTACCAATGCTCGGACTTGAGCCGAAGTGATGGTCAGTTGGTCGTCGTGCAAAAGGACCCCGCCTTAAAAGCCTGGATTGAGTTGTACGATGACAAGCTGCACTCGGCCCACTCACCCCAGCTTCCGCTCCGAAAGCGCCGAGACCAGTCCCGCCGTCGAACTGTCATGCCCTGTGGCCGCAACCTTCCCCTGCACCACCGGCAACAGCCCCGTCGCCAGTTCCTTGCCGAGCTCCACGCCCCACTGGTCGAAGGAATTGATGCGGAAGACGACGCCTTCGACGAAGACGCGGTGTTCGTAGAGCGCGATGAGGCGGCCGAGCGTGAAGGGGGTCAGCTGCTCGTAGACGAAGGTGATCGACGGGCGGTTGCCGGAGAAGACGCGGTGTGGCGCCAGGAAATCGGCCTCTTCATCGGAGACGCCCTTGGCGGTCAGCTGGCTCTTGGCTTCAGCCAGCGTGCGGCCCTTCATCAGCGCTTCCGACTGCGCCAGGCAATTGGCGATCAGCAATTCGTGCTGATGGCGCAGCTCCGGCTCGAAGCCGTTGGCTGCGATCAGGAACTCGGCCGGGATGACGCTCGTGCCCTGATGGATCAGCTGGTAGAAAGCGTGCTGGCCATTCGTGCCAGGCTCGCCCCAGACGACCGGACCCGACGCGCCGTGGACGGGCTTGCCGTCGATCGTCACGCTCTTGCCGTTCGATTCCATGTCGAGCTGCTGCAGATAGGCCGGAAAGCGCGACAGGCGCTGGTCATAGGGCAGGATCGCCCGCGTCTGGTAGCCCAGAACATTGCGGTGATAGACGCCGAGCGCGCCGAGCACCATCGGCAGGTTCTGCCGGAAAGGTGCGGTCCGGAAATGCTCGTCCATGGCATGGCCGCCGGCAAGGAAGTCGGCGAAATTGTCGGGGCCAATCGCGATCATCAGCGGCAGGCCGATCGCCGACCAGATCGAATAGCGACCGCCCACCCAGTCCCAGAAGCCAAAGACGCGTGACGCATCGATGCCGAAGGCTGCAACCTTGTCGAGGGCGGTGGAGACGGCGCAGAAGTGGTGACCGACGGCGGCTTCGCCGAGCGCACTGGCAATGAAGGCACGCGCCGTCTGGGCGTTGGTCATGGTCTCGATGGTGGTGAAGGTCTTCGAGGCGACGATGAAAAGGGTGGTCTCGGGTGCAAGCGTCTTCAGCGTATCGGCGATATGGGCGCCGTCGATGTTGGAGACGAAATGCAGGCGCGGTCCGTCATGGAAGGGGGAGAGCGCGAGCGTCGCCATGACAGGGCCGAGATCCGAGCCGCCAATGCCGATATTGACGACATCAGTGATCGCCTTGCCGGTGGCACCCTTCATCTCGCCGGAGCGGATGCCGTCAGCGAACTTCCCCATTGCCTCGAGAACGCCGTTGACGTCAGGCATGACATCGCGCCCATCGACCATGACGGGACGGTTCGCGCGGTTGCGAAGCGCGGTATGGAGAACGGCGCGACCTTCCGTGAAGTTGATCGGCGCGCCCGAGAACATCTCGTCGCGCTTTTCTGCAACGCCGGCCGCCGTCATCAACTGCTCGAGCTGTTCGAGCACGTCGTCATTCACGGCGCATTTGGAATAATCCATCAACAGATCGTCGAGCGAAGCGGAAAACCGGCTGAAGCGCTCAGGATCGGCGGCAAAGGCGGCGCGCAGGTCTTCGGCATGGGTGGCGGCGACCGTGCTCGTCAGCGTGTCGATGATGGATTGCATCGGAATGTCCCTGGTTCGACGATGATGTCGGGGACCTTATTAGCGAGTTGAGACGGGATCAAGACGAAGGGGAGGCTAGAGCCTCCCCAAATTTAAATCGATTTATTTTCCGTCGCGCAGCTCTCGCCGCAGGATCTTGCCGACATTGGTTTTCGGCAGTTCGGTGCGGAATTCAATGTAGCGAGGCCGCTTGTAGTTGGTGAGGTTGGCAGCGCAATGCGCCTTCAGTTCGTCGATGGTGAGGTTCTCGTCCTTTTTGACGACAAAGAGCTTCACCGCCTCACCCGAATGCTCGTCTGGCACGCCGACGGCGGCGCATTCGAGCACGCCCGCATGCATCACGGCCACTTCCTCGATCTCGTTCGGATAGACGTTGAAGCCGGAGACCAGGATCATGTCCTTCTTGCGGTCGACGATCTTCACATAGCCGCGCTCATCCATCAGGCCCATGTCGCCGGAGCGGAAGAAGCCGTCGTCGCTCATGACCTTGGCGGTTTCTTCCGGACGCTGCCAATAACCGGCCATGACCTGTGGGCCGCGAATGCAGATCTCGCCCACTTCGCCGATCGCCAGTGTAGCGCCGTCCTCGTCGCGGATCTCGATGTCGGTCGAAGGCAGCGGTAGGCCGATCATGCCGGAAAACTCGCGGACGTCGAGGCGATTGACGGTCGCAACCGGCGACGTCTCGGACAGCCCGTAGCCTTCGGTGATCGGACGGCCGGTCATCTCGAGCCAGCGTTCGGCAACCGGACGCTGGATCGCCATGCCGCCACCGAGCACCAGCATCAGAGAGGAGAAGTCGATCTTCTTGAATTCCGGGTTGTTCATCATCGCGTTGAACAGCGTATTGAGGCCCGGGAAGACATGCGCCTTGAAGCTCTGAATTTCCTTGATGAAGGCTGGAATGTCACGCGGATTGGCGATCAGTAGGTTGTGGCCGCCCAGCGCCACGCCCATCAGCGAATTCACCGTCAGCGCGAAGATATGGTAGAGCGGCAGCGCGCAGACGAAATTCAGGACATCTGGACGACCTTGTCCTGCGAAGGCAGCTTCGAGCCACAGCGCGATCTGCTGCTTGTTGGCGAGCAGGTTGGCATGAGTAAGCGTCGCGCCCTTGGAAACGCCGGTTGTGCCGCCGGTATACTGCAGGAAGGCGACGTCGCTGGAAACCACGTCGACAGGCTTCAGCGCAAGTTTCTCGCCTTCGGCCAGCATCGCCTTGAAGCCCTTGTGACCCGGGATCGACCACGCCGGGACCAGCTTCTTCACCTTGCGGACGACGAGATTGACGATGTGACCCTTCAAACCCAGCATGTCGCCCATGGTGCAGACCACGACATGCTTGACGTCGGTACGCGCCACGACCTGCTCGACCGTATGGGCAAAGTTTTCCAGAACGATGATTGCCTTGGCGCCGGAATCCTTGAGCTGGTGCTCGAGTTCACGCGGCGTATAGAGCGGGTTGACGTTCACCACTGTCATGCCAGCACGCAGGATGCCATATACAGACACAGGGTTCTGCAGGATGTTCGGCGTCATGACGGCTACGCGGTCACCCTTCACGAGGCCCTTCGACTGCAGCCAGGCCCCGACCTTGCGTGACTGCTGTTCCAGTTCGCGGAAGGTCATGCCGCGGCCCATGCTGGAGAAGGCGAGGCGATCGGCAAATTTCGCGCAGCTCGCTTCGAAAAGCGCCCCGAGCGAAGAATGCGCATGCGGTGCGATCTCGGCCGGAACCGATGCCGGATAGGAGTTGACCCAGATTTTTTCTGCGGCGCGGCCGCTGAGGCGGCTCAGGGTTTCCGTCATGTAATCCTCCCGAAAATCATTGGTCTGCCAGGCACGCCCATTCGGGACTGGTTCCTCCTCAGGCCCCGAAAGCTTATGCTTTCGCACCGGCAGTGCAAGTGTGGGAAGGCTATATAACCTTGACGTAAACGTCAACATTGCGTCGCCCGGCTTTGCATGTGGTTTGTGAGGAACCATGCGCTGGGGCGCCCGTTACCTCTGCATGCACAACCAAGAAGGAGGACTTCCCATGTTGCAGGAAAACCGTAACACGGCCGCCGGCCAGGATCCTTACGTCAAGGATACTCCGAGCCTGATCGCCAGCGACAAGGTCGAAGGCACAGCCGTCTATGGCCGCGATGGCGACCGCATCGGCTCCATTCAACGCGTCATTCTCGAAAAGAAGGGTGGCCGTGTCGCTTATGCGGTTCTCGGTTTCGGCGGCTTCTGGGGTATCGGCGACGATTACTACCCACTCCCCTGGGAAAAGCTGACCTATGACGAGAGCCTTGATGGCTATCGCATCGACCTGACCAAGGAGCAAGTCGAAGGTGCCCCGCGCGCTACTGACGACAGCGACGAATGGTATCGCAACAATGGCCGTTCGGTCTACGACTACTATGGCGTTCCGCCATACTGGATCTGATCGGACGATCACCACCATGTCGTGGAAGGGCCTCGCTTGTCGGGGCCCTTTTGCCGTTCAGATCGATGGAATTGGGTAAAGTGGACGGCAGCGTAATCGCGCTGCAGCAGGAGAGACGTCAATCAACCCGCCCGAGCCCGTACTAAAGTTTACGGCACTCGCGCCCGACGGCGCTCATGGCACAGAATGTCTCTGCGGGGAAGGGAATGGCTTTACAATATTTCGGGAAATGGTGCCGCTTGCAGGACTCGAACCTGCGACCCCATCATTACGAATGATGTGCTCTACCACCTGAGCTAAAGCGGCGCCCGCTGTGCCGGGAAAAACCCCGTCGCGTTTGGTGAGGGGCTGATACAGGGATTGCCTACTGATTTCAAGACGCATTTCGGCGGCGATGGAAAAATTCCGCAGCCGCCGCGCTGGCCTTCCGTTTACCGCAACGGCCAGGTCTTCGGCCAGTTTGCAATATCGATGGTCTCGTTTTCGTCGATTTCGGCCGGGCAATCCCGGAATGCCTCCTCGACGAGAACGAGTTGCGGGCCAATTGCGCCCTCGGCGAGCTTCCATTCGTTGAAGGTTCCGCAATCTGCCACGCCGCGTCCCTTGAAGAAGGCAGAGAAGGTCTTTGCGTCGTGATCATAGCTGAGATTGAAGGCGCTGGTTGTCGCACTCGGTGCGCCCTCCTGCATCGTCGGGAAAGGCAGCGTCGATACCGTGCCATAGACGTCCACGAAGACGGCATAGGGAAAATTGTAGGCGCCGCCCATGCCGCAGGGCGTTACATAAAGTGTCTGCTCCTCGGCAAGTTTGTGGGCAAGCGCGTTGCCGTCAAGCATGGCTTCTTCCGTTTCCGCGCATTCGCCCCCTTCGGCGAAGCGGGCCCGCACGGTTTCCGGAAAGTCCGCGAAGCGGCGGATGTCCGAGACTGGCGGCGACGGATTTGGGGCCTTATTGCCCTTGGCGCTCATGGCATCGACGTGACCGACACGTTTCTGGAACTCGTCAATAAACAGCAGGCTTGCGGCAGCGCCAGCCAGCGGGATCTCGCCTTCTGCGGTCATTCGACCGCGGGAGATGGTGATCTTCGCCGTGGTGCCATTCTTCAGGCGGTCAATGAGGCCGTTGCCGATGAAGTCGCCGGACAGCGAGAGTGCGGCGGTATTCGCGTCAACAGCGATGTCGGCGTTCTCGAAGCTCACCGGCGCCCCGCCATCGACCGAAATCGCAACGGCAATCTCATCCTCGCCCTCGAGAAGCGCGGTCTCGGACGGGGAGATCAAAAGCGCGACGGGCGCTTCCGCCAAGCCGCTGCGCTGCAGGTCGAAGCCCGAGACAGGGCTGTCTGAGATGAACTGGCGCATACTGCAGGACAGTGTCTGCGAGCAGCTCACCTGCCAGGATTTGAACTCCTTATAGGCGCCGTCGGCAGCGTTGACGGCAAAGGCGCTGCCGGCCAGAGCGGCAAGCGTAAGGCTCAAGGTGGATAGACGCATGTGGGGTCCCCGCAAATCAGTGTTGCGGGGACGCTAGCAGTGCCGGTCTCAGCCGCAAATCGCCTTTTTTGCGCCTATATATTCGCGCTCCAACCGGTCGACCAGGGCCGCGACCGGCTCGACGGCCTTCACCGCGCCTATGCCCTGGCCGCAGCCCCAGATATCCTTCCAGGCCTTGGCCCCGGTGGTCGCCTTGTCGAAGTCCATCTTCGAGGGATCGGCAACCGGCAGGTTGTCGGGATCCATGCCGGCGGCGACGATCGATGGCTTCAGATAGTTGCCGTGAATGCCGGTGAAATAGTTGGAGTAGACAATGTCGTTGGCGTGGGCGTCGACGATCGCCTGCTTGTATTCGTCAGACGCACGCGCCTCTTCGGTCGCGATGAATGGCGAGCCGATATAGGCCATGTCGGCGCCCATCGCCTGGGCAGCGAGCACCGCACCGCCATTGGCAATCGCGCCGGCGAGCAAAAGTGGTCCGTCGAACCATTCCCGGATTTCCTGGACAAGGGCAAAAGGCGAGAGCGTGCCAGCATGGCCGCCCGCACCGGTCGCCACAGCGATAAGCCCGTCAGCGCCTTTACGGATCGCCGAATTGGCATGCCGGTTGTTGATCACGTCATGCAGCACGATGCCGCCATAGGAATGCACCGCGGCATTGACCTCCGGCACGGCGCCGAGCGAGGAAATGACGATCGGTACCTTGTATTTCACGCACATCATCAGGTCATGCTCGAGCCGCTTGTTCGACATGTGCACGATCTGGTTGACCGCGAAGGGTGCGGCCGGACGATCCGGATTCTTTGCGTTGTGCGCTGCGAGTTCCTCGGTGATTTCGGCCAGCCATTCGTCGAGTTGCGCCTCCGGCCGGGCATTCAGTGCCGGGAACGAGCCGACGATCCCCGCCTTGCATTGGGCGAGCGTCAGTTTCGGATGCGATATGATGAAGAGCGGCGAGGCGACGACGGGGAGCCTCAGATTGTCTTTTAGGATCGGCGGCAGGGCCATCACTTCACCTCCCATGAAGTTTACGTTTACGCAAACGTCAAATAACAGATCATGGACGCCGAGGAAAGCCGGTCCTATGGTCAACGTGCACAGCACTTGTCCATTTGTGGGGTCCTTGCCATCGACCGCTCGGCCTCATTCCTGTGTTTATTCGGCGCCATACGGGTTTTCCGGGCTTGTGCTTGAAATATCCTGAGTTTACCGAATCGAAACTATGATTGCGATGTGGCAGGGGCGATCCCCGAAGGAGTATGGCGGCCAATGAGTGGATTGGAAACGGCCATCAGGAACGCCCTGGAGCGCGCCGACCGTTCGAATGCGGAGGCCCGTGCCCGGGTCTATCAGTCTGCCCGCCAGGCGCTCGAAACGGGCCTGCGCAAGCAGAACATCGACGACCCCGAATCCATAAACTATCAGCGCCGCCGATTGGAGACGCTCATCCATTCGATCGAGCTCGAAGAGCGCGCCCGACTGGAGGTGCGTCCGGAATCGGCTGCTCCACCGCCGACTGCGCCTGTGCCTCCGCCTCCAATGCGTCCTGCCGAGCCAATGGCAACCACGCCGCCAGACCGGCGCCCCGGTCGTGTCGAGCCCGGCTTCGCCGCGGGTGATCCGCCGCTTGGCGCCCAAACAGGCTATCGCGAGCCTTCTCTCGACAAGCAGCCCGAGATCGCGGCGAGGGCGTCCGTTGACGCGCATGCCGATGATGAAGGGCCGATGCCGGACATGCGGTCCGAGCGTCCCCTGCAGGCACCACGCCGGCGCCGCGGGATTGTGGCGCGACTGACCATCATGTCGATTTTCTTGGCGACGCTTGGGATCGGCGCATGGTGGATCTACTCTTCCGGGTTGCTGCTGACGGAGGCCGAGCGTGACACCTCGGTACCCAATCCGCCGCCGCGCGCCGAAGCCGAAGACTTTACCGGCGCACCCGAGGCGACTTCCCCGTCAGAGCCTGCCGGGCCGCAGGCGCTCGATGCACGCGGTGGCTTTTCGGATGACTGGATCGAGGTCTTTGCGCCGCAGCAGGTCTCGGCGCTTCGTCCCCGGGCAAATGCGCTCGTCGACATCGTCACGGCCAGCGACGGCAGTGCCGCGCAGATTGTCTCGCGCAGCGGTGACGAGGCGGGCGCGATCGAAGTGACGGTGCCAACGGAAGTCCTGCGCGAGATGGCCGGTCGCACCTCTACCATCGCACTCACCGTGCAGTCGATCGACGATGAGCCTGTGCAGATCTCGGTCGAATGCGATTTCCCGCGCATGGGCGATTGCCCGCGCCATCGGTTCACTGTGAACCCTCAGAAGCTCGATGCGCTGTTCCGCGTCTCCTTCGACAACGGCATGGCACCCTCAACCCCGGGCCGCCTGCTGATCAATGCGGATCTTGCAGGCAGCGGACGCGGCGTAAACCTTTACGCGATCCGCGTGCTGCCCGGCCAGTGACGGTCCGCAAGCGTGATGGGGTGGTGGCGACGGCCACTCCCCAAAAAATAGGGTCACTTCAGGAAGTCGGGGCCGCTGCCGATGATTTTCTTGTCGAGCTTGCCGATCTTCTCGACATCCTTGCCCTCGTATTCGAGCGACAGCAGCATGTGGCGGATCAGGTTTAACCGCGCGCGACGCTTGTCATTGGCGTGCAACACCGTCCACGGCGCACGCTCAGTGTGGGTTTCCTTCAGCATCCGATCGCGCTTTTTCGTGTAGTCGTCCCACTTGTTTAGGGCGGCAATATCCATCGGTGAAAGCTTCCAGCACTTCAGGGGATCGTGCCGGCGGTCATGAAAGCGCTTGAGCTGCATTTCCTGACCGGTATCCAGCCAGAACTTGAAGAAGCGGATGCCTTCCCGGTCGATCAGCTTCTCGAAGCGCGGTACCTGCTCGAGAAAACTCTCGTACTGGTCGGGCGTGCAGAAGCCCATGACCGGCTCGACGCCGGCGCGGTTGTACCAGGAGCGGTCGAACAGAACGAACTCGCCGGCCGTTGGAAAGTGCGAGACATAGCGCTGGAAATACCATTGACCGCGCTCGGTTTCCGTCGGCTTGGTCAAGGCGACAACGCGGGCGGAGCGGGGGTTCATATAGGAAAGTGTCGCATGGATGGCGCCGCCCTTGCCGGCTGCATCCCGGCCTTCGAACAAGGCCATCACGCGTTCGCCGGTCTTCTGCATCCAGAACTGCACCTTCACCAGCTCGATCTGAAGCTGGGTGAGTTCCTTCTCATAGTCCTTCTCGGAGAGCTTCTTGTCATAGGGAAAGCCCCCGGACTTCAGCGCCTTGTCTTCGATCCAGTCCGGCAGGTCCGGTAGGTCGATGTCGAAGACCTTCTGGGTTCCCCCAACCGACAGGGTTACCGCCCTGCTTTCTGTTTGCGCGTCCATCCCGGCTCCCTTGCCTTGTCAGTTTCAGATGTTCTTACTTGAGCCCAAGCCGAAATGAAGTTCAAGCATCTCGGTTCCCTCTTGTGAGCCGACGATGCCTCGGGAAAAGGCCTGGGAGGCGATGGTGTGGCGGTGTAACTTCTGTCATGAATCGCGACTATCAGGCTTGGATGAGGTCGAGGTGGAGAATGAGCGCGCATGCAGGACGATAAGGGTGGTGGTTGGCGCAGAGATCTTCGGCAGCTTCTTTCGGGTTGGGTATACATTCTCGCTGCCGCCATCCTCGCTGTGAGTGCCTGGGCAACGGGCGCCGCCACAGGCTATGCAATCACCCTGTTCGTCCTGCTGTTTGTGCTCGTGGTCTTCCGGCAACTGCCCGAAGACGATATGCCGGCCGCGCCGACGCTAACCAACACGGAGCTTGATCCGCCGGCTGATCCGCTTCCCCTTATCCTTGCATCGCTCGACGGTCTCGACATGCCGATCTTCGTCCTCAGTCCCAAGGCCGAGTTGATTGCCCAGAACCAGGCGGCGCAGAAGGTTTTCGGCGAGCTCGTCGTCGGCCTGCATGTCTCAACCCGCTGGCGCTCCCCCGGCATTCTCGACATGATCCGGGAAACGACCGAAACCTCCCAGCCCAACCAGATCGAGCATTCCGAGCGTCACCCCTCAGAGCGGGTCTATGTGGTGCGGGTCGCGCCGATCGATGCCGACAAGGCAGCTGGCGCATCCTATTTCCTTCTGTCGTTCAAGGATATCTCGGAGCTACGTCGACTAGATCGCATGCGCAGCGATTTTGTCGCCAATGCCAGTCACGAATTGCGTACGCCGCTCGCATCGCTGCGCGGGTTTATCGAAACCATGCAGGGGCCCGCCCGCGACGATGCGAAGGCCAAGGACCGGTTTCTCGCCATCATGCTGGATCAGGCAAACCGTATGAGCCGCCTGGTGGACGATCTCCTGTCCCTCTCTCGGCTGGAACTCAAGGCTCATGTCGCGCCAGACCAGAGCGTGGAGCTTGCGCCGATCCTCGGTCATGTCAGGGACAGTCTTGCTCCGCTGGCAGCCGAGCTCGGCGTCGAGATCCGCCTAGACCTCCCCGAGGAGAAGATCGAAGTCTTGGGCGAGCGCGACGAACTCGTCGAGGTCTTCGAAAACCTGATCGAAAACGCCTGCAAATATGGTCAAGACGGGGAAGTCGTGGAGGTTGCGCTCCGGCGCGATGCTGGCGGTGCAACGGAAGTCTGCGTCCGCGACCATGGTCCCGGCATTCCGGCAGAACATGTGCCGCGCCTAACCGAACGGTTTTACCGCGTCAATGTCGAGGATAGCCGTTCAAAAAAGGGGACCGGGCTCGGCCTTGCGATCGTCAAGCATATCCTCACCCGCCATCGTGCGCGCCTGATAGTCAGGTCCGAGCTTGGCGAGGGGAGCGTATTCACCGTACGGTTTTGACATAAAACGCTATTCTGCCGCAGGGCATTCCGGCTAAGTGATTGTAATATGGTGTCTATTTTTGTCACAAATGTTTCATCGAACTGACATAAAAGCGAGGGCGAAGAGCCGCTAAGAACGCAGTCGCCGCTGCTTGGGAGACGCTGCAACGGCCGCAAAGACACACAAGCCCTCACCGGGAGATGATCATGAACGCTCTGAAACTTTCCGTAGCTGCCTTGGCGGCCTCCGTGGCCTTCGCCGGCGCTGCTGTAGCCCGCGACCAGATCCAGATTGCTGGTTCTTCCACCGTTCTGCCCTACGCATCCATCGTCGCTGAAGCCTTCGGCGAAAACACCGATTTCGCCACCCCGGTCGTTGAATCCGGCGGTTCTGGCGCTGGCCGCAAGAAGCTCTGCGAAGGCGTGGGTGAGAACACCATCGACATCGCAAACTCTTCTTCGCGCATCAGCAAGTCCGACATCGAGCTTTGCAAGACCAACGGCGTGAACGACATCCAAGAAGTTCGCATCGGTTACGACGGCATCGTATTCGCCTCCGACATTGCTGGTCCTGAATTCGCCTTCACCCCGTCTGATTGGCACAACGCTCTGGCCGCCAAGGTCGTCAAGGACGGCCAGCTGGTCGACAACCCCTACAAGGCGTGGAACGAAATCCGCGCTGACCTGCCGGCTCAGCCGATCCTCGCCTTCATCCCCGGCACCAAGCACGGTACCCGCGAAGTCTTCGACGAGAAGGTGATCATCGCTGGCTGCGAAGAAAATGGTGCCTTCGAAGCCCTGAAGACAGCAAACAACGGTGACGAGGATGCGGCCGAAGACGCCTGCATGGCTCTGCGCACCGACGGCGTATCCGTTGATATCGACGGCGACTACACCGAGACGCTCGCTCGCGTCGACGCCAACAAGAACGGCATCGGCGTCTTCGGTCTTTCCTTCTACCAGAACAACACCGACAAGCTGCGCGTAGCCACCATGGGCGGTATTGTTCCTTCGGTTGAGACCATCGCCAAGGGCGAGTACCCGGTTTCGCGTCCGCTCTACTTCTACGTCAAGAACGCCCACCTCGACGTCATCCCTGGCCTCCAGGAATATGTTGAGTTCTTCGTTTCTGACGAAATGGCCGGCCCGGATGGCCCGCTTGCTGCCTACGGCCTCGTTTCCGACCCGGAACTGGCCAAGACGCAGGAAGCCGTCAAGGCCCGCACGCCGATGGCACCGCTGAACTAATCTGATGCATCGGCCGGCGGCGCATGATGTGCCGCCGGCCTTTTTTGTTTGGCAGGGGACTATTGTCATATGAGTGGCGGCATCATCGTTCTCATTCTTGCGGTGCTCGCATTGATCGGCTTCGTCCTCGGCAAACGCCGTGCGCGCTCTCTCGCCGACAGCAGGGGCACCAAACTTCATTCACTCTCAGGCTATTACGGTCAGACGGTTGCCCTATTCACCGCGGTCCCTGCCTTTCTGCTGATGCTGGCGTGGCTTTTCGTACAGCCGATCATTGTCGAAGATCGCGCCAACGCGTTGATCCCGGATAGCGTGATCCCGCAGGGTGGCGCACGTAGCCTCGTCCTGTCCGATGTACGGCGCATCGCCGGCGGGCTCGACGCGATGATTGCCAATCAGGATGCAAGCGCAAGCGCCCTTGTCGATGGTCAAATCGACGTCACGACCGTGCGAGCACGTCTTGCCGAAGTCGGTGTCGCGCTGGCAGGTGACGTGCCGGTTGAAGTTTTCGAAGCCGCAAAGGTGTACCGCGAGGCAGCGCGTACCGGTTCCATGGTCATGTCCGTGGCAGTTCTCGCGCTGGCGCTTGGCCTTGGGCTCTGGTCTCTGAGCCGGATCCGCCCGGATATGCGGGCTCGCAATGTCAGCGAGACCTTCGTCACGGCCCTGTTGATCGGCTCCTCGACGATCGCCATTCTCACCACCGTCGGTATTGTCGGTTCGCTGGTCTTCGAGACCATCAACTTCTTCAAGATGTATCCAGCCACGGAATTCTTCTTCTCGACAGTCTGGAACCCGCAGTTTCGCGGTGGCTCGGAACTCGGTATTCTTCCGCTCCTATGGGGTACTCTTTACGTCTCCTTCGTGGCTCTCATCGTGGCCGTACCGATCGGCTTGCTGATTGCAATCTACCTGTCCGAATATGCCAGCCCGACGTTGCGTAGCTTTGCCAAACCGGCAATCGAGGTTCTGGCCGGCATTCCGACGATTGTTTACGGTCTGTTTGCTCTTGTGACGGTCGGCCCGCTGATCCGCGACTGGCTCGCCCAGCCCCTCGGTCTCGGCACATCGTCCTCGTCGGTGCTGACGGCAGGTATCGTGATGGGCATCATGATCATCCCATTCGTCAGCTCGCTGTCCGATGACATCATCAATGCCGTACCGCAGACATTGCGCGACGGATCCTATGGTCTTGGTGCGACGCAGTCGGAAACGATCAAGCGCGTCATTCTTCCGGCAGCCCTCCCGGGAAGTCATGGGCGCCATCCTGCTCGCTGCAAGTCGCGCGATCGGTGAAACCATGATCGTCGTGCTCGGCGCGGGGGCTGCGGCAAAGCTCGACCTCAACCCCTTCGAGGCGATGACGACCGTTACGGTCAAGATCGTCAGCCAACTGACGGGTGACACCGAATTCGCAAGCCCCGAGACCCTTGTTGCCTTCGCGCTCGGTCTCACGCTTTTTGTCATCACGCTTTGCCTCAACATCGTGGCCCTCTACATCGTGCGCAAGTACCGGGAGCAGTACGAATGACCGACATCACCGCTTTCGAGGCTGCCCCCAAGGCCGCTGAACCCAAGTCGATCCTTGCGTCCGATGCTCGCACGCGTAGCCGCAATGCAGCCGAAGCCCGCTTCCGGATGATGGGACTGATCGCTGTCATCATCGGCGTTCTGGCACTTGTCGGTCTTCTCGCCTCAATCCTGTCGAATGGCCTGTCGTCCTTCCGCCAGACCTACATCTCGCTCGACGTCAACCTTGATGCGGCGAAGCTGGACAAGTCCGGTAACCGCGATCGCGCCGAGATTTCCAAGGTCTCGACCTTCGGCTACGTGCCGCTGATCGAAGCGGCCCTGGCGCAAGCCATGCAGGAAAAAGGCATCTCGGCTGAAGGCATGAATGCCAAAGCGGCAGCGGAACTCATCTCGAAAGAAGCACCCGCAAGCCTGCGCAACTACGTGCTGGCAAATCCCGAGGTCATCGGCACCACGGTAACGTTCGACCTCCTCGCCTCTGGCCGCGTCGACGGCTACTACAAGGGCCGGGTAACCATGGAGAGCGCGGCGCTAGACCGAAATACCTCACCCGAGCAGCTGCGTCTGGCAGACGCGCTGAAGGATGCAGGTATTCTGACGACGCGGTTCAACTGGGACTTCTTCACAGCGCCAGACGCCTCCGATACCCGGCCCGAAGCCTCCGGCCTTGGCGTCGCAATCCTCGGCTCTGCCTACATGATGCTGATCGTTCTGTGCCTGTCGTTGCCGCTCGGGGTTGCTGCCTCGATCTATCTTGAGGAGTTCGCGCCGCAGAACTGGTTCACCGACCTGATTGAAGTCAACATCGCCAACCTTGCGGCTGTTCCTTCGATCGTCTTCGGTATCCTCGGTCTCGCCGTGTTCATCAACTATGCTGGGCTGCCGCAATCGGCGCCCGTCGTCGGAGGTCTCGTGCTGACGCTGATGACGCTGCCCACGATCATCATCGCGACCCGTGCCGCTCTCAAGGCCGTGCCCCCCTCGATCCGCGATGCAGCACTTGGCGTCGGCGCATCGAAGATGCAATCGATCTTCCACCACGTTCTGCCGCTCGCCATGCCGGGTATTCTGACAGGCACGATCATCGGCCTTGCCCAGGCGCTTGGCGAGACTGCACCACTGCTTCTCATTGGCATGGTGGCTTTCGTTCGCGAATATCCTGCCGCCCCGCCGGAAGGCTTCTTTGATCCGGCATCGGCGCTGCCGGTCCAGGTCTACAACTGGACCCAGCGCGGCGACCCCGCCTTCGTCGAGCGCGCATCCGGTGCCATCATCGTGCTCCTGGTGTTTCTGATCCTCATGAACCTGATCGCAATCATTCTTCGCCGCCGCTTCGAGCGTCGCTGGTAAGGAGTTCCAAGATGATGAACAATCTCGCGACCAAGATGACCACGACGAAAGCCCCGACAATGACTGAACCCAAGATCACCGCCCGCAACGTGCAGGTCTTCTACGGTGACAAGCACGCCCTCAAGGACGTCGACATCGACATCCGTCCCCGTTCCGTGACTGCATTTATCGGCCCGTCGGGTTGCGGCAAGTCGACGTTCCTGCGCTGCATCAACCGCATGAACGACACGATCGCGAGCTGCCGTGTGGAGGGTAGCATCCTGATCGACGCCGAAAACATCTACGACGCCAAGGTTGACCCGGTGCAATTGCGCGCCAAGGTCGGCATGGTCTTCCAGAAGCCGAACCCGTTCCCAAAGTCGATCTACGAGAACGTTGCCTACGGTCCGCGCATTCACGGGCTCGCGCGAAACAAGGCGGAGTTGGACGAGATCGTCGCGACCGCTTTGCAGAAGGCTGGCCTCTGGAACGAGGTCAAGGACCGTCTTGATGCTGCCGGTACGGGCCTTTCCGGCGGCCAGCAGCAGCGTCTGTGCATCGCGCGCGCCGTCGCCGTCAGCCCTGAGGTCATTCTGATGGACGAGCCTTGCTCGGCACTCGACCCGATCGCGACCGCCAAGGTCGAAGAACTGATCCATGAACTGCGCGAGAATTTCACGATCGTGATCGTGACCCACTCGATGCAGCAGGCAGCCCGCGTTTCCCAGCGCACCGCCATGTTCCACCTCGGCAATCTGGTCGAGGAGAACGACACCGACAAGATGTTCACCAACCCGGATGACCAGCGCACCCAGGACTACATCATGGGCCGCTTCGGCTGAGCCCTTGCGTCATCCACGGCTGAACTCAAATTCAAGGACGTTTCAAATGGGCTCCACTCACATCTATTCGGCCTTCGACGAGGAACTGAAGTTCCTGATGCGCCGCATTTCCGAAATGGGCGGTCTGGCAGAGCAAATGGTTGCCGACAGCGTGCGCGCTTTGGTGAACTCCGATGCCGCGCTTGCCCAGAAGGTTATTTCCGATGACGTGCTGATGGACGCCATGGAGCGTGAGATCGGCGACAAGGCAGTCATCACGATCGCCAAGCGTCAGCCGGTTGCCTCAGATCTTCGCGAAATCATCGGTGCGCTTCGCATCGCCGCCGACCTTGAGCGCGTCGGCGACCTCGGCAAGAGCAATTCCAAGCGCGTGGTCGCTATTCAGGCAACCGGCGTACCCCGCAAGCTTGCTCGTGGTCTGGAGCACCTGTCGGATCTCGCTCTCGCCCAGCTCAAGGAAGTGCTCGACGTCTATACGACGCGTTCGGCGGAAAAGGCGAAGTCCATCCGTGACCGCGACAAGGAGATCGATGCGATCTACACCTCGCTGTTCCGCGAGCTCCTGACCTACATGATGGAAGACCCGCGCAACATCACGAGCTGCACCCATCTCCTATTCTGCGCCAAGAACATCGAGCGCATCGGCGACCATGCGACGAACATCGCCGAGACCATTTACTACATGACCACCGGCGCCCAGCCGGAGGGTGAGCGCCCGAAGGAAGATCTGACCTCTTCCGTCGGTGCGATCACCGAGTGACGATGGCCAGCGAGGTTGAAGATCGATGCAGCCGAAGATTGCCGTAGTCGAAGACGAGGAGGCCCTGTCGGTCCTCCTGCGTTACAACCTGGAAGCCGAGGGGTATGAGGTCGAGACCATACTTCGGGGCGACGAAGCCGAGATCCGGCTTCAGGAACGTATACCGGATCTCCTGATCCTAGACTGGATGCTGCCAGGCGTTTCCGGCATCGAGCTCTGCCGCCGTCTGCGCGTGCGCCCTGAGACCGAGCGACTGCCGATCATCATGTTGACTGCGCGCGGTGAGGAAAGCGAGCGTGTCCGTGGTCTGGCGACAGGTGCCGACGACTATGTCGTGAAGCCCTTCTCGACCCCGGAACTCATGGCCCGCGTCAAGGCCATGCTGCGGCGTGCGAAGCCCGAGGTCCTGTCCAGCGTCCTGCGTTGCGGCGACATCGAACTCGACCGCGAGACGCATCGTGTGCATCGCAAGAGCCGCGAGGTCCGTTTGGGACCGACTGAGTTTCGGCTCCTGGAATTCCTGATGGCTTCGCCTGGGCGTGTCTATTCGCGGTCCCAGCTTCTGGACGGCGTCTGGGGACATGACATCTATGTCGATGAGCGCACCGTAGACGTGCACGTCGGCCGTCTGCGCAAGGCATTGAACTTCTCGAACATGCAGGATGTCATCCGCACGGTTCGCGGTGCGGGATACTCGATGGAAGCCTGACCATCCGAATGTACTATGTATCAAGGGCCGCGCGGATTGTCCGTTGCGGCCCTTTTTCATGGGCGACAGGCGGTAACGAAAAACGGGCCCCGAGGGACCCGTTTCAAACTCCAAGCTTCGCTCGATATCAGCGAGCGGCTTTGCGGCGTTCGCTGACCGGCTGGTAGGCGAGCTTCGCATGATAGGTGCAGTACGGTGCACTATCGGCAATTTCGCAGCCGCAGAAGTGGAAATCATCTTTCATCGGATCGCCGATCGGCCACTTGCACGTGCGCTCGGTCAGTTCGGTCAGGGCGAGGCGGCGCGAAATCGGCACGACCACATTCAGCGGGCGGCGAACTTCGACTTCCTCGTAAGCGTCGACCTCGATCTCTTCCTTCAGCATTGTCGCACCGGCCGCGCGGGTCACGGTTCGCGTAGGCGCCGCTGCCGCAGGGCGGTTCTGGAAGGTCGCCGGACGCTGCGTCTGCGCCGGTCGTTTTGCCGGGCGTGCCGCAGTCGAACTGCCACCTGCCTTGGCCCGGCCCGGAAGGTTCAGTCGGTGCACCTTGCCGATAACGGCATTTCGGCTCACGCCACCGAGTTGTGCTGCAATCTGGCTTGCGCTGAGGCCTTCGGCCCACAGTCGCTTCAGTCTCTCGACCCTGTCGTCACTCCATTGCGCAGTTGTCATGCCACTTCTCTCCGCCGCTCGCGTCTGTCATGGCAGAATCCGTCACCCTTGCTTCGAACGAATTCGAAACATAACCGCCTCGTTACTGTCGGTGAGCACTTCCGCCGCATGCAATCTATTAATGAAATTTAACCTAGTGGCACGCTGACTCCGTGACAAGAGTCGGGGGAATCATCTGGAATCGATTTTCCGGTTTTCCCCAACTTGCTTCCCGAGTGAGTCAAGTATGCAACAGGTGGAATCTTGTCGCGCACGCGTCTGGCGCGAGGCTGCCAAATCGGCGCCTACTCCTGCGATTCCTGCGGAATTCGTTGACATCGCAGGGTGAAATGCTGATAGTGCCCGCGCCGCCGCAAGGCGGCATTTTTAATTGTTTCGAGGCCTTGAAAGGGCCGCGCCGCCCGCTGGGCGGATCGTCGAGAAGGAACGTGAAAGCCATGGCCGAAGCTACGCCGCTCTACCAGACCTACAATCGGGCGCCGCTGCGTTTCGAGCGAGGCGAGGGCGTCTGGCTCGTGACGGAAAGTGGCGAGCGTTATCTCGACTTCGCCGCCGGCGTTGCCGTCACCTCAGTCGGCCATGGCCATCCCCATGTCGTGGGTGCCTTGAAGGATCAGGCCGACAAGGTCTGGCACCTCTCCAATCTCTACGAGGTGCCGGGGCAGGAAGTGCTGGCCAAGCGTCTGACCGATGTGACCTTTGCCGACCGCGTATTCTTTACCAATTCCGGCGCCGAAGCTCTCGAATGCGCGATCAAGACGGCGCGTCGCTATCACTTTGCCAAGGGCCATCCGGAGAAGTTCCACATCGTCACGATGGAAGGCGCCTTCCATGGCCGCACCATCGCGACGATCGCCGCCGGCGGCCAGGAGAAGTATCTCGAAGGCTTCGGTCCCAAGGCGCCCGGCTTCGATCAGGTGCCGTTCGGCGATCTCGATGCTGTGAAGGCGGCCATCTCTGATGCAACCGCTGCAATCCTTGTTGAGCCTGTGCAAGGCGAGGGCGGTATTCGTCCGATCCCGGTAGACATGCTGCGCGCCTTGCGCGACCTCTGCGACGAACACGGCCTGCTGTTGATCCTTGACGAAGTGCAGTGCGGAGTTGGTCGCACGGGTAAGCTTTTTGCCCATGAATGGGCCGGCATCACGCCTGACCTCATGGCGGTCGCCAAGGGTATCGGCGGCGGCTTCCCGCTCGGCGCTTGCCTGGCGACGGAAGAGGCCGCCTACGGCATGAAACCCGGAACGCATGGCTCGACCTATGGCGGCAACCCGCTCGGTATGGCTGTCGGTAATGCTGTGCTTGACGTCGTGCTCGGCGACGGTTTCCTTGACAATGTTCGGGATACAGCCCTCGTCTTCCGCCAGGGTCTCGCCTCGCTGAAGGATCGTTACCCAGATGTGATCGAGGAGATCAGGGGCGAAGGCCTGATGCTCGGCATCAAGGCGAAGGTTCCGAACACCGAACTCTTGATGGCAATGCGCGAAGAGCATCTGCTCGGCGTTCCCGCCGGCGACAATGTCATCCGTCTTCTGCCGCCGCTGACCGTGACGGCAGAAGAGGCCCGTGACGGTCTCGCCCGTATCGAACACGCCGCGGAGCAGATCCGCGCCAAGGCCGCAGTCGCAGCGTCTGCCTAAGACAGGACCCTTTCATGGCATCTCCGAAGCATTTTCTTGATCTCTCCGCAATGACGGCCGGGGACCTGCGCGGCATTCTCGAGGACGCGAAGACCCGCAAGCAGGCGACCAAGGCCGGCACCGCCGACAAGCCGCTCGCCGGCAAGATGTTGGCTATGATTTTTGAGAAGCCGTCGACCCGCACGCGTGTTTCCTTCGATGTCGGCATGCGTCAGCTCGGTGGCGAGACCTTGTTCCTGTCGGGCACGGAAATGCAGCTCGGTCGCGCTGAGACCATTGGCGACACCGCCAAGGTTCTGTCGCGTTATGTCGATGCGATCATGATCCGTACCACAGACCATGCCCGCCTCCTGGAGATGGCAGAGCATGCAACGGTTCCGGTCATCAACGCGCTGACGGATCTCACCCATCCCTGTCAGATCATGGCGGACATCATGACCATCGAAGAGCATCGTGGCCCGGTGAAGGGCAAGACACTTGCCTGGACCGGCGATGGCAACAATGTCTTGCATTCGTTGGTCGAAGGCGCTGCCCGCTTCGGCTATCGGATGAATATGGCCGTGCCGCTCGGATCCGAGCCCGATGACAAGATCCTGAACTGGGCCCGCAACAATGGCGGCGAGATCATGCTTTGCCACGATGCCGATCGTGCGGTCGCCGGCGTGGATGCCGTGATCACAGACACCTGGGTGTCGATGAACCAGGAGCACAAGGCGCGTGGCCATAACGTCTTCCAGCCTTTCCAGGTCAATGCGGAATTGATGAAGAAGGCGAAGGACGAAGCGCTCTTCCTGCACTGCCTGCCGGCCCATCGCGGCGAAGAGGTTACCGACGAAGTGATCGATGGCGCGCAGTCGGTGGTCTTCGATGAGGCCGAGAACCGCCTGCATGCGCAGAAGTCGATCCTGGCCTGGTGCCTAGGCGCGATCTGAAGCCGTTCATGCGAGCCCGGCTTCTGTCTTGACCTTTGGCGCGGGTGATCCCATTTGTGCCCTTTCTGATCGGGCCGCTCGGGCCCTGTATGTGGCGCAGACAGCGCTAGGAGTACATTCATGTCGACGAGACAAGTAGAACTCGGCGAATTCGGTTTCGCCGGCGATGATCGCGTGGTTCCTTTCCAGGTGGAGGGCCTCGACGTGCGCGGCCGTGCCGTGCAGCTCGGACCGCTGATCAATTCCATTCTAGATCGCCACGCCTATCCGGCACCGGTAGCGCGGCTTCTCGCCGAAGCCATCGTCCTGACGGTACTGATCGGCACATCGCTGAAGTTTGAAGGCAAGTTCACGGTTCAGACCAAGGGCAATGGCCCGGTCGACCTCCTGGTTGCCGATTTCAGCTCGCCTGAAAACGTGCGCGCCTATGCCCGCTTCGACGAGCAGGCAGTGGCCGATGCCGTCGCGGCCGGTCGTGCTTCGCCCGAGGAGCTGCTCGGCGAGGGCGTGCTCGCTTTCACTATCGATCAGGGCTCCTTCATGCAGCCCTATCAGGGTATCGTGCCGCTTGACGGAACGTCGCTTGAAGACATTGCCGGCGTCTACTTCCGCCAGTCGGAGCAGATCCCGACGCGCGTACGCCTGGGAGCCGCCGAGCTCTTCGATCGGGATGCCGAAGGCAAGCCGCGTCGCACGTGGCGGGCAGGGGGTCTCATCGCGCAGTTCCTGCCGGATGCGCCAGAGCGGATGCGCCAGCCGGATCTCCACGGCGGCGACGGCGACGACCGCGATGTAGATCTGCACGGTGACGACGCCTGGGATGAGGCCCGCATGCTGGTCGAGACGATCGATGCCGACGAGTTGACCGATCCGCAGGTGGGCATCGAACGGCTGCTGTTCCGCCTCTTCCACGAGCGGGGCGTGCGCGCCTACGATCCGCAGGCAGTTTACGACCGCTGCAGTTGCTCCCGCGAGCGCCTGAAGGGGGTTCTCCAGGGCTTCTCCGCCGAAGAGATCGAGGCGAGCACCGAAGACGGTAAGATCACCGTGACCTGTGAATTCTGCTCGACCAATTATGATTTCGAGCCGGGCGAACTGACGCCGGCTTGATCGAACAGAGTAATGAAGACGAGAAAGGCCGGAGCGATCCGGCCTTTTATGTGTGAATGCTGCGAGCGCCCGTAAGCCTTACCATTCTGATGATGCCATGCGATGGCCGATCGCCTGCTCTACCGCGATGTCCGCCATGGCGAGGATCGCGTCACGCGAACGTGCTGCTGCGATGAAGCGGCTGTTGTGACAGAAGGTGGCGCCCTTCACACCGCAGGCGGCCTCCAGATCGCCATTGCTCAAACCTGCCCAGGCAGAGGGCAGGTCCGCGCGCTGCTCGAAACTGCCTTCCGCCTTGCGGATACCGGTAATGCACCAGTCCTTGTCACGGGGATGAATGACGAAGAGCAGGTGGTCGGCACCTGCCTTGATGATGGCCGGGCGGAACGGCATTCCCATGGGCAATTCCAGGACGCGACCTTCGCCTGTCGCCGCGATCGCTTCCAGCACCATGGTCTCGGCGCGCAGCTTGGCCGCGCGCTGGCCGATGGCAGCTTCTACGATCATCCGTGAAATCGAGGGGCAGACTGGAAGCCGAGATCGTCGGCGCCAGGCTCCTTGTTATCGAAAACGGGTTTCAGCGTTTCGAGTAGGCTCGGCAGGGTGAGATCGGCCAACGGCCCGGCCGTTGCGGGGCTGAGCGCGCCATTGTCCATCAGGTCGATGGGCAGAACGAACTTCGAATCGAAGCTCTGGTGGATCGCCTCGATATGATCGGTCGGGATAGCCATGGCTGCGAGATAGGCGCGCCCATAATGCTTCCAGACGAGTCCGAAGGAGCTGTAGGGCTGACCATCGTCGCGAAGCGGTGCGCCGCGCTGATGATGGTCGAAGATCTGCGCTTCGGCGTCATAGGCGCCACCGACATCGTAGATGATGCGGTCGGAGGCAGGCGTAATCCAGTCCGGCGCGCGACTTCGCACGATCGTCGCGTCGGGATACAGTCGTGTCAGGATCACGCTCGACAAGAGTTCGTCGGCATGGAAGCCGCCGCTATGGGTGACGAGATGGGTAATACTCATGCCTTTTTGGGCCCTCTGGATGGCGTCGCGATCTCTGCCTCCAGATAGCGGCCGGGGCCGGTCAACTCAACTGGCAATCGTCAATTGAGGGTGCGGACCATGCCTGGGCTGTCGAGGGAAAAGGCCGGTATTTCGACGTCAAAGCTCTCTCCGTCGTCGGTTTCCATCCGGTAGGTGCCGTACATCATGCCCGACGGCGTATCGAGCGGGCAGCCGGACGAGTATTCGTAGGTATCGCCGGGATCGAGGCGCGGTTGTTCGCCCACCACGCCGGGGCCGCTCACTTCGTCCACCTGTCCGTTCTGGTCGGTGATGTGCCAGTAACGATGGGTCAGCCGCACGGGTTTGCCCGAATGATTGGAGATCACGATCCGGTAGCCCCAGACGTAGCGACTGTCATCGGGGTCAGACTGTTCCTCGAGATAGTAAGGTTCGACCAGAACCTCTATGTCCCGTGTCAGCGCGCGATACATGCCTGGACCTTGAGAAAGCTTGTCATCAACAATGATAGAGATGGCGCTCATTGTGGCCGCAGCAAGGGCGACACACAAACACCATGCCTTTTGAAGGGATAACCAGGTAAGCTAGGCCGTCAAGGGCAATGCTCCAGCCGCAACGCCTGTCGCGGCTGAAATATTTGCGCTGCGGAGCGCAGATGTAACGCTCAGATGGCTTTGAGGGCCCGTGCGAAGTCGTCCAGCAGGTCCTGGGTATCCTCGATCCCGCAGGAGAAGCGAACCGTGCCCCCGGAGATGCCGAGCTCGGCGCGGGCTTCGTCGGTCAGGTTCTTGTGGGTGGTGGTCGCCGGATGGGTGATCAGGCTCTTCGCATCGCCGAGATTGTTGGAAATCTTGACGATCTCCATGGCGTTCTGCAGCTTGAAAGCTGCTTCCTTCCCGCCCTTCAGCTCGAAGCAGACCAGCGTGGAACCGCCGGTCATCTGCTTGGCGATGATGTCGGCCTGCGGATGATCCTTGCGGCCGGGATAGATGACCTTTGCAACGGTACTCTGTTCCGCCAGGAAATCGGCAATCGCGGCAGCACTGGTCGTCTGCTGCTTGACGCGCAGCGGCAGCGTCTCCATGCCCTTCAGCAGCGTCCAGGCGTTGAACGGCGACATAGCGGGACCTGTGTGACGGAAATAGTCGTGCAGGTTCTCGTTGATCCATTCCTTCGAGGAAAGCACGACGCCACCAAGGCAGCGGCCCTGGCCATCGATGTGCTTGGTTGCCGAATAGACGACGACATGCGCGCCGAGTTCGAGCGGCTTCTGGAAGAGGGGGGTCGCAAAGACGTTGTCGACGATCAGCTTCGCGCCGATTTGATCAGCGAGCTTGGCGACGCCGGCGACGTCGATCACTTCGAGCGTCGGGTTGGTCGGGCTTTCGAGGAACATGACCTTGGTGTTCGGCCGGATCGCGGCTTCCCAGTTGGCGAGATCACGGCCATCGACCAGCGTGCATTCCACGCCATAGCGCGGCGCCAGCGTTTCAACGACATAGCGGCAGGAGCCGAACAGGGCGCGGGCAGCGACGATATGGTCGCCGGCCTTGACCTGGCAGAGCACGGCAGCGGCAACAGCCGCCATGCCGGACGCCATGGCGCGCGCATCTTCGGCGCCTTCCATCATGCACATGCGCTTTTCGAACATGTCATTGGTGGGGCTGCCATAACGGGCGTAGATATAGCCGTCGTTCTCGCCCTTGAAGCGGGCTTCGGCCGCTTCCGAGCTTTCATAGACAAAGCCCTGTGTGAGGAAGATCGCCTCCGAGGTCTCGCCATAAGGAGAGCGCAGCGTGCCGCCATGGACGAGTTGCGTTGCCGGGCGCCAGTTCTTGCTCATGCACGTGCCTTTCGAACACAAAAAAACCGGTCGCGTGAACGGACCGGTTTCGTAAACCCGATCTATTTAGCCACTTGTTTAACGTGGCTGCAAGCCGACCGGCCAAATCACCACGGGATAAGGCAGCAATTACGCCTTCCGAGGCCTTGCGTCAATTGGTGGGCTTTGGTTTTGTCGAGCCCAAACAGGATTGGGAAAATGACCATGAAGCCCGGGATTTTGTCCGATCGCGCGATCGGCGCCTTGTTCGGTGGCGGCCAGCTGAAGAGCGAGGTGATGCTCGACAAGGACCAGATCCAGCCGGCGAGCCTCGACCTCCGCCTCGGCGGCAAGGCGATGCGGGTACGAGCCAGCTTCATGCCGGGTCGCAACAGCACGGTTGCCGATAAGCTTGAGAAACTGACGCTGCACGAGATCGACCTTGAGCAGGGTGCGGTTCTCGAGACCGGCTGCGTCTACATCGTGCCCCTAATGGAGAGCCTGGACCTGCCGGCGGAGATCTCGGCGTCGGCCAATCCGAAGAGCTCGACGGGTCGGTTGGATATCTTCACCCGCGTCATGGTCGACTACGCCCAGGAATTCGACAAGGTGCCCGCCGGTTACAAGGGCCAGCTCTACCTTGAGATCTCTCCGCGCACCTTCCCGATCATCGTGCGGCGCGGTTCGCGCCTGTCGCAGATCCGCTTCCGCGTCGGCCACGCGCTTCTGAACGAGGCTGAACTGCTCGATCTGCACAAGGCGGAAACGCTTGTCGCAAGCGACATCCCGAACATTTCCGGCGGTGGGATTGCGCTTTCCATAGATCTGAACGGCTCGGGGCCGGACGGTCTGATCGGCTATCGCGGCAAGCACCACACATCGGTCATCGATGTCGATCGCAAGGCCGCCCACGACGTCCTCGACTTCTGGGAGCCGCTTTACAGCCGTGGCCGCAATGATCTGATCCTCGATCCGGACGAATTCTACATTCTCGTGTCGAACGAAGCTGTGCATGTCCCTCCACTTTATGCGGCCGAAATGACGCCCTATGACCCCTTGGTCGGCGAGTTCCGCGTGCATTACGCCGGCTTCTTTGATCCGGGCTTCGGCCATGCACCGGCCGGCGGCTCAGGCAGTCGCGCGGTTCTGGAAGTCCGCAGCCACGAAGTGCCCTTCATCCTAGAACACGGCCAGGTCATCGGCCGTCTGGTCTATGAGCACATGCAGGAGCGCCCGGAGGGCCTCTACGGCACGGGCCTCGGCTCCAACTATCAGGCACAGGGCCTGAAGCTGTCGAAACACTTCCGTTTGCCCTGACGAAAGGGGGGCGCAACCGCGCCCCTTTATATTCCATTCGGCTTGACACCCAGCCCGAACTGTTGGATTCGTCAGAACGCGCGCGGGTGTAGCTCAATGGTAGAGCAGCAGCTTCCCAAGCTGAATACGAGGGTTCGATTCCCTTCACCCGCTCCAGTCTCTTCTCGCTAATTCCTCGCAAACTTCGCGAACGCCGCCAGAAGATCCCCCAGCCGCTTGATGGTCGCTTCGTCCGTCAGCGTGCGCTCGCCATCGAACAGCGTATGCGCCCGCGACACCATCAGCCGCTTCTCCGAGAATGTTCGGCAGCCTAGCGTGTGCAGCACCGAGAGCCAGGCGTTCTGGCTGAGCAGCGTGCCGAAATTTCCAGGCGATGCGCCGACAAGGGCAAAGGCCTTTCCACCGAAGATCCGTCCCATGTCGGATGAGGGACGCGACAGCCAATCGATCGCGTTCTTGAAGGCGCCGGGAATGCCGTTGTTGTATTCGGGTGTGAACAGGATCACGCCATCGGCGGCAATGATCTTCTCTTTGAGAGCCGCCACAGCTGCTGGAATGCCTTCGGCTTCCTCGAGGTCACCGTCATAAAGCGGTATGCCGTGAATGCCGGCTGTTTCCATCCGGTAGCCGTCCGCCGGCAGGGCTGCGGCAGCGCCCAAGAGGGCGGTGTTGAGCGAGCCCTTGCGCAGGCTTCCCGAAATGCCGAGCAGTGTCACCATGATCGTGGTTTCCCGGTTGGATGCGTTGCTGCGACACTAATGTGCGACCGGGTTTGGAGCAATCACTCGGACGCCTGCAAAACGGCTCGGCTTGGCCGATGCGGTGTCTTGTTCCAGTGAAACGGCTTCAGCCTGAGTTCGATCACGGCCTTCCAGGCCGCAAGCGACACGGCCATCCAGTAAACCGGGATCATCGCCCATTTGCAGCCGACGCCCTCCTTCTCGCCTTTGCTCATCGGCGTTGCGCCAAGCACGAAGAAGATCGTGTAGCTTCCGAGGATGTTGAAGATGTCCATGGCGAGCAGGATCGTCGTAAAGAGGCTCGGCTGCGCAGCCGGGGCCTGCATCAGCGAGATCACCAGAAATGTGAGGAAGACGATCAGGCCGGGATGGCTGAGCGCTGCAATCAGCATGCCGCCCACCAGCAGCTGAAAGACGAGGAAGGGTAGGAATCCCATGTCGCGCGCAGTTTGCAGGGGCTTGCGCATCAGCACCAGCCAGGTTTGCAGCCATCCCTTGTACCAGCGGGTCCGTTGCGCGAGCCAGATCCGGAACTCGGTCGGCGCATCCTCATAAGTTGGCAGCGTGAGGGTCGAGGAGCGATACCCCATTCTGTAGAGGCGCATGCCAAGATCGGCATCCTCTGTGACGTTGTAGGGATCCCAGCCGCCGCTGGCTTTGAGGAGGGCGGTCTTGAAATGGTTGGAGGTGCCGCCGAGCGGCAGCGGCATGCGATAATAGCCGAGGGCCGGCAGTAGTCTGCGGAACAGCGCCGAATATTCGAGCGCGAAGATGGCGCTGATCCAGCTCTCGCCGCCATTGCCGATCACCAGCGGCGCCTGCAGGCAGGCGAGATCGGGCGGACCGAGCCGGAAGGCGTGATAGGCTTCCTTCAACTGCTGCGGATGTGGCCGATCCTCGGCATCGTAGATGGTGAGGAACTCGCCGCGTGCGCCGGCCAGGGCATAGGTGAGGGCCTTGGGCTTGGTGCGCGGCGCCATGGCCGGCACGGCCACCACCTCGACATGCGGACCTGGATTCAACTGGCGGATCGCCTCGATCGTCGCGTGATCATCGGCTTCGCAAACCAGCTTCACATCCAGGAGGCTGCGTGGCCAGTCGAGCCCATCAAGGGCGGCGAGCAGTTGCGGCACCACATCGGCCTCCCGGTAAAGCGCCACCATGACCGTGTAAACCGGCAGAACATCGCTGCCATATTCGAGCTTTGCTTCTAAGAACCGGTGGCGTCGCCCATGCGAGACGACGGCCATGCGCAGCATGAGGGCTGCCGTATGAAAGAGGGAGAGCGCAAGGTGGCTGATGACGGCGGCGAGCATCGGCGCCATGATCGCAAAGAGACAGATCAGACAGAGCCCGGCGCCGGCGATGAAGCCTTGGTCCCCGGTCACCACGAGCCGCGCCGAAAGCGGCTGCAGCGTGTCGAACAGACCGCGCACGGCCTGGCCTACGCGTCTGTTCTCCCCCACTTTCCAGCTGGCAAGCCGGATGGCGGTCGGTGTCGTCACGATCAGGGAACCAACGCCCGGCCCGTTCCGACCGAAGCGTTTTGCGAGACCCTCCATGTTGAGAATGTGCGGGGCAATCGCCACGACTGGCGGCCGGTCGCTATAGTGCAGCCGCAGCATGCGCGGCTCGGCGAGCTGGGTATCGCTATACGCATGATCCACAAGCAGCGAAGGGTCGATCTCCGTCAGGAACGGCAAGCCGTACATCCGCGCCAGACCCGCAAAATAGGCCTCTTCCTCGACGACGCCGCTGGCGAGCAGTTCGGCCTCGACGGAGGTCCCGTTGGCGGCTGCGCGTTTTGCCATGCGGGCAATCAGCGGCTTGGAAATGCCGAGTACATGGAGCAAGCGCGCTTCGCATTTCAGCCGGGCCAAACTTTCCACGTCGGCCGCGCCTACCGCGCTCCGCTGGTCTTGCCCCCGCAATGACCCAAGGCGCGCGGCAACCATCCGCGGGCCGTATTCCCTCGTCCACACCAAGCTGCTACACGTCGTCCGGTCTGAACGACGCCCCACCTTGACCCCGGTTGAAGATGATAGAGATGCGCGCAAAAGTTACATCCCTAGATTTTGCGGGGTTGTGGCCCTGGATCACCGCGATTCTTCTCGTTTCGCTCATGTCCGCGCCACCTGCGCGGGCGCAGGGGACCGACCTTCCGGTCCTATTCGATGCCCGCGAGCGGCTGGTCCGGCCGGATGTCAGCAGCGTTCTTCGGTTGCGTTTTCTGACCACCACGGATTTTCCGCCCTTCAACTTCACCGATCAGAGCGGTCGGCTAACCGGCTTCCACATCGATCTTGCCCGCGCGCTGTGCGATGAGTTGGGCCTTCAGGCCCGCTGCCAGATCCAGGCCCTGCCGTATGAACAGCTGACGTCGGCGCTGGAAAGCGGACAGGGGGAAGCGGTAATGGCGGGCGTCGCGGTGACGGAAGAACTGCGCGGAAAGTTCAATTTCACGCGGCCCTATCTCTTGTTGCCCGCACGTTTCCTGATGCGAAACGACATTACCCTTGCGCGTCAGGATGTCGACGCGCTCTCCGGTCGGAAGGTTGGCGTCGTCAGGGATACCGCGCATGAAGCCATGTTGAAGGCTTTCTTTCCCGGCATCACGCCGACGACCTTCGAGGATCAGGGCGCCCTCATGACTGGACTGAAGGAGAAGGAGGTCGAAGCGGTCTTCGCGGATGCCCTGCAACTCTCCTTCTGGATGATGAGCCCTGAAGCTGCCGGCTGCTGCAGCTTTCTCGAGGGGCCCTTTCTATCCGAGCGCCATCTCGGCGAAGGCATGACCATCATGGTCGGCGGGCAGGATGGAGCCCTTGCCGCCGCGCTCGAGAGCGCACTTGCTGCGCTGTCAAAGGACGGGCGGCTCGAAGAAATCTATCTGCGCTATTTCCCGGTTGGGCTCTTCTGAGCCTGTCAAACCCTGCGATAGCGGGCAGAGGCGCTGCGCTCCAGGGCGGCGCAGGTGAGCTTGTCAAGCGAAAGACGATCCCGCAGCAGTTGCAGCAGGCGCACTTCTTCCGCGCGAACGGTGAGATCGACCGCGACGATTTCAACAGCCAGCGCATAGGCGGTCTCGTGCAGCCATTCCGGCAGGGCGTCGCGAATGGTCTCGAGCGCGATGTCCAGACCCTCAGGCCCGGAAAGCAGGCTCGCGCAGCGCTGCGACACCTCGATGAGCCGCTGCTTGTCGAAATTCTCGAAGACCGGAAGAATATCGATCAGCTGGCCAATCCGCACGAGTTCCTTTTCGGCCATGGCATTGTCGACGGCGGACGCCATGACCATGACGAAGATCAGGGCTTCTTCCGGGGATACGGGCTTGTTCATGTAAGATGGTTTCCAGTTGCAGTGGGCAAAGAGTAGGAGGGCCGGCTGGGCGTTTCAAGGGAGCGTGCCGGCGCGTTGTGCGGGCTCACCAAAAAGCCCGCGTCTTGCGGCACGGGCTTCCTCGGTCAGTGCGGCGAGTGCGGAGCCCGGCTCCGCCTCTGCCCATCCGTATTTTGCAAGCCAGGAGGACACATCCTGAACGCCCACCCAGCATCGTGTGCGGATCTCGCCCTGCCATGCGGTTGCGCCGGTTTCGCAGGTGAGCGACCGGTTGCGCAGGAACTGACGCTGCTGCGTGCGCGCCATGGCGCCACAGGGCCAGACGTCGCCCTCCGCTGTGGTACAGCTGCGGTCCACGGGCGTCTCGATCAGATCGGCGAGGCGTACGCGCTGATCCGGTCCGAAGGCGACGACACCGGCAGCAAGGCTCGACGGCCGATGTAGGAGAACCACTTTCGGTTTCGTGCGCTCCGCTGCGTCGGACAAAGGTGCCCGCGCCGCCACCCGTTCGAGGTTTTGCGCGTCGGCAAAGGCCGGAGATCCGAAGGCATCCGGCTCGATGATGCGCACCTGCCGTCTGACTTCCATCACTGCCGGTTCTTCGACCTTGTCATCCTGCAAGGAGCCGACATCGGGTAGGTCGAGCTCCGACGGGTCGGGTACGTCCAGATCCTCGATATTGTAGTCGACGGGATCGTCCCGGAGCGTCGCTCCGGCTGCCATGACGAGATAGCCCCACAGGAGGAGGCCGACTGCGCCGGCGATGAAGGTGCTGATCCGTCGCATAGGCGCGTTTTCCTATTGGCTCGCCCAGATGATGCGCGCTACCCATTCGACATCGCCCAGGTCCAGCATGCGCGGAGGGTGGTCCGGATTGAGCGATTGCAATTCGATCGATTTCGCGCTCTGCCGGGCGAGGATCTTCGCCATGACTTCGCCCTCGCGGGTCTTTACCACGACGCGGTCACCGCGGCGGACCTGCGCACCCGGCTCGACGATCAGGATGTCGCCGTCTCGGTAGAGCGGCTTCATGCTCTCGCCCTGGACCTCCAGCGCATAGACCCCGTTGTTGCGGCCGGGGGCCGCCGGGAACTCGACGAGATCCCAGCCCTGGCCGGCAGGAAAGCCGCCATCATCGAAGAACCCGCCTGCACCTGCCTGGGCCATGCCGAGCAGTGGGATCGAGCTTGCCTGCGGCGGAAATGTCCCCTGCGGCAGCGGGCTTCCGCGCAAGGCGTCTGGTGAGACATAGCGCATGAACTGGTCCAGGCTGGCGCCGGTCGCTTCCAGCACCTTGGCGATGGATTCGGTCGAGGGCCAGCGCATCCGACCATCGGCACCGACACGCTTGGACTTGTTGAAGGAGGTGGGGTCTAGGCCCGCGCGGCGCGCAAGACCAGAAGGCGTCAGCGAATGCTGCTCCGCCAGCCGATCGATCGCGGCCCATATGCTGTCATGCGAAAGCATGTTCGCGCCTCTTCAGCGCCGGAACACTTCTAATCCCCGGTCCGGCAATGGCGAAAACAATAGATCAGCAAAGACCGTTAGTAAAGCAAAAAAGGAATAAAATCCTCTCGCCAGTGTCAGGCGACCATGGCCATGTTGATCTTGCCGAGCTGGATGACGGCCTGGGTCCGGCTGTCGACCTTGAGCTTCAAAAGGATCGCGGAGACATGCGCCTTGATCGTTGCTTCCGACACGCCGAGTTCATAGGCAATCTGCTTGTTGAGCAGGCCTTCGCCGAGCATGCCGAGCACCCGGCTTTGCTGCGGCGTAAGTGTGCGCAGCCGGTTGATAAGATCGGCCACGTCAGGATCCGTCTCCTGCCCGCCCTGATAGCTTGCGGGCGTGGCGATATCACCTTCCAGCACCGACTGGATCGACGCACGGATCTCGTCGATCCCCGCTGACTTAGAAATGAAACCTGAGGCACCGAGCTCCAGGGCGCGGCGAATGGTGACGGGATCGTCGGTGGCAGAGACGATGACCAGCGGCAAGCTCGCGAATTCGGCGCGCAGCGCCATCAGGCCGGAAAAACCGGAAACGCCGGGCATGGCGAGATCGAGCAGCATGAGGTCCGCATCCGAATTCTCGGCGGCCGCCTTGCGGGCAGCTTCGAAGTCGCCGGCCTCGATGATGGTTTGCGTGCCGTCGATGCCGGTCACAGCCTGGCGCAGGGCGCCCCGGAACAGCGGATGGTCGTCGGCGATGATGAAGGTCGATGCAGCCATGTCACAGCCCCCTCCCAAGAGCGATGTCATTTTGCGCGCGAATGCGTCTCATTCTTTTAGCGCTTGACGGCGCACTAGACAATGGTCGTGCAACGAATGGCTGAACGAGGCCCGTTTTGTGGTCAGGTTCGGTTCGGAACGGGGTCGTCCGGCTTACCTTGCTCCTCGCCCTGAAATTCCTGCACCAGCCCGAAGAAAGATCGCATGAAGCGCTCCATGATGCCGATCGAGCGGTCGATCTCCGCTTCGCTCGGAAGCTCGCCGCCTTTAGCGGCCGCGCCTTCGCCGATCTGCTTTTCGAGCGCTTCGACCCGCTTTTCCAGCCGGGCGAGATCTGCATCGTAAGCAGCACCTTCGTCGGCCGCCATCCGGCAGGTGAGTGTGCCATCGGCTTCGGTGCAGAGCGTTACAGCCCCCGTTTGTCGATCGAGCCGCACGAAGCCGCTTTCGGATTTCTCGAGCGTGAAGCGGTCAGTGCCAGCATCCTGCGCCATGGCGAAGGAAGCGCCGAGCGAGAGCGCCGCCAGTGTGAGAACTGTCTTGCCGATGGACATCTTGTCTCTCCTCCTGTCGTCCGTATCTCCCGGCGTGGACATTTGGCCGCGTTTGCGGCAAACCCGCCTCGACCCTCATCATCTGCGAGAGACCGGACCTTGGAAAAGACCATATACAAGATCGTACCGCGAGAATTATGGCAGGAGGCACGCGTGGCGGGCCTTTTCAAGGGCGCGCCCATCGATCTGAAGGACGGCTACATCCATTTCTCGACGGGAGCCCAGGCGGTGGAGACTGCGCGCCTGCATTTTGCCGGCCAGTCCGGTCTGCTGCTTGTCGCGGTCGATTCCGCCGTCTTCGGTGAGGCCCTGAAATGGGAGGCCTCGCGCGGGGGAGATCTTTTCCCGCATCTTTACGCAGACTTGCCGCTCGACGCCGTGCTCTGGGAAAAGCCCCTAGTCCTCGGTGCTGACGGACTGCACGTCTTTCCCGACATGGTCGAGGAGAAACACTGATGCTGGACCTATTCTCGCTCGGCCGTCGTGGCCTTTTCCTCTTCGATGCGGAAACCGCCCATGGGCTGTCGATTGCCGCGTTGAAAACGGGCTTCGTCCCGACCTGCAAGGCGGCTGTCGATCCGCGTCTTGCCCAGACGGTTGCCGGCATTCACTTCCCGAACCCGCTCGGTATGGCCGCAGGCTACGACAAGAATGCCGAGGTGCCCGATGCACTGCTGTCGCTTGGCTTCGGTTTCGCCGAAGTCGGTACGCTGACGCCCAAGCCTCAGACCGGCAATCCGAAGCCGCGTATTTTCCGCCTTGAGCGCGACCGCGCGGTGATCAACCGCCTCGGTTTCAACAACGAGGGGCATGAGGCGGCGCTGGCCCGGCTCATCGCCCGCGCTAACCGCTCAGGCATCGTCGGTGTGAACATCGGCGCCAACAAGGATGCCAAGGACCGGATTGCCGACTACGTCGCCGGCATCCGCCGCTTCTATCCCGTCGCGACCTATTTCACCGCCAACATCTCGTCGCCGAACACCCCGGGTCTGCGTGATCTGCAGGCCAAGGAGAGCCTCGATGCGCTCCTGTCTGCCGTGCTCGCAGCGCGTTCGGAAGAAGCCTTGCGCGCCGGCAAGCGCCTGCCGGTCCTCCTCAAGATCGCACCGGACCTCACGGAAGAAGGCATGGATGACATAGCCGAGGTCGTGGCGGCGCATGATCTCGATGGCCTCATCGTCTCCAACACCACGTTGTCGCGCGAGGGTCTGGCGGACCCGACGCTTTCAGGGGAGGCGGGTGGCCTGTCCGGAGCCCCGTTGTTTGACAAGTCGACTGCTGTGCTTGCCCGTATGCGTAAACGGGTCGGCCCCTCTCTGCCGATCATCGGGGTCGGCGGCGTGTCCTCAGCCGAAACTGCGCTGGAGAAAATCCGTGCGGGCGCCGATCTCGTGCAGCTCTATTCCTGCATGGTCTATGAAGGACCGGCTCTGCCAGGACGGATCGTCCGGGGCCTGTCGGGCCTGCTCGATCGTGAAGCGGTCGCCAATATCCGCGACTTGCGCGACACGAGGCTCGATCACTGGCTTTCGGTGAAAGTCTGATTGGTCTTGGGTTTCAGCCGCGCAAGCAGCAACAGACCGCGTAGACCAAGAAACACGTTGAGCGCGATCCAGAGCCCGTGATTGTCAAACAGTGGAACGAGAACTGCGACACTGGCGAGATAGCCCGCCAGCGCGACAAGCATCATATTGCGCATGTCGGATGACCAAGTCGCGCCGATGAAGACCCCATCCATGTGGAAGGCGAGCGCCCCGGTCAATGCCGTGAGGGCCGCGTAAACCAGATAGGTCTCGGCAACGGTGCGCACATCTCCGGCCGTCGTGATGAAGCTGATGATCGCGGGCCCGAAGACCAGGAAGAAGGCAAGGCTCGCCAGAGCCAGGCCGAAGGACCAGACCCCAGTCAGCTTCACCGCGCGCTCGAAGGCGCGCCGCTGTTTGGCGCCGATCGTTTCGCCCGTGATCTGCTCTGCCGCCGTTGCCATGCCATCGAGATAGAAGCTGGCGATCATGAAGAAGTTCATCAGAACCGCATTGGCCGCGAGCGTCACGGCGCCGAAACCGGCCCCGATCCGCGTCATGACTGTAAAGGCAGTGATTAGCGAGAAGGTGCGGATCAGGATGTCCCGGTTGAGCCGGAAAAGCGCCATCAGCTTGGCGCGGTCGGTGATCATCGAGACCTGCGGGATTGCGGCGTGACCGTAGCGCCAGAAGACGAAGGCAAAGCCGGCGATCATGGCGACGAACTCGCCGATGACGGTGCCCCAGGCGACACCTGCAATCCCATATTCGAAAGTCAGACCAAGCAGGATCGACATGGCGATGTTGACGCCGTTCAGCAGGATCTGCAGCGCAAGCCCGACGGAGCCGAGCCCGCGCCCGAGCACAAAGCCGAGCAGGGTGAAATTCGAAAGCGTCAGGGGAGCCGCCAGAATACGGATGCCGATATAGGTCGCCGCTGCTGCCTGAACGCCACCATCGGCGCCCATCAGCGCGGGGCCAAAGCCGATGATGAGCGGAGACGCCGCGAGGATCAGCAAGCCGAAACCGATTGCTAGCGCGATCGAGCGCCAGAAGACGGCGAAGAGTTCAGTCGTTTCGCCGCGCCCCTGTGCCTGCGCGACAAGTGCCGTGGTCGACGCCCGGAGAAAATTCAGGCTGGCGAAAAGCAGATCGAAGAGTGCCGCCGCAATCGCAAGCCCCGCCAGTTGGGCCGCGTCGCCGCTGCGTCCGACAACGGCGGTATCGGTTAGCCCCAGAAGCGGGGTCGTGACGAAACCGAGCGTCATGGGCACCGCGATCGCAAGCACGCTGCGATGACTGACCTCGATGGTCCGGGGGGCGGAAGAGGATGAACTATGCATGTAGGGCTCCGGCGAGGACCGGAGCAACAGAATCACTCAGGCCGAGAGCACCATGGCCCAATACGGCCGGTTGCCGGAAGCGGAATCCCAGGCAACGGCGACGCCGAGCCCGTTGAAGCTGCCGGTCATGTTGTCGAGATGCCGCTTGGAATCGATCCAGGCCTGCACGGCACGCTCGACGCTATCCTGGCCCGCCGCAATGTTTTCGGCTGCTGGCAAGGGTACGCCGTGCCCCTTCATGCGGGCGCCAAAGCTGTCGTTGAAGCCGATCAGATGCGACATCTCGCCAGCGCGTGCCATGCGCTTGGCCTGGGCGATAGCCGCCACTTCTGCGGGGCGACTGCGGGAGAGAGAGGAGAGGCCACGTGATTGCCGGAGCTTGTTCACCATCGGCAACGCAGCGTCCGTCTCGGCCCGGGCCTGGCCTTCATCGGGGTTGAGAATGTCGGTGGATCGGCAGCCGGCGATCGCCGCCGTCATGACGCCGGCCGAGATCAGGATCAGCCGGCGGCGATGCAAGACAAGCTCGGCCATGACGCCCTCAGCTCCGAGACGCAAAGAGGCGGAGCAGGATGAAGGCGGGGATGACGATCGTCGCGCCGATCAGCAGATACTGCCCGACCCGACCAAGGGCGTCAAAACCCGTGTACCAGAGGTCGATGATGAAGAACCGGATGCCGTCGAGCAGATCCATCGGATCAAGCCCGAAGATCGACATCACAAAACCGACGATGAGCGAAACGACGATCAGCTTGACGATCGTGCGGCCCGGCGTGTCGCCGAGAAATCGATTGAGGCCATCAGCCATGCGTGTCTCCTGTTATCGTCCGCTGATATGGGCGCAGTCGGCCCGCCCTGCAAGCCGGCAAAGCAGCGGCTTGCGATAGGACTTGAGTTTTTTCCGGGGATCGGTCAAGACCGCGCGCCCGCTCCATGCTGGATCACCCCATGCTGGCAGGCGCAAGGATCTCTTCGATGCACCCCACCCAGTTCTCGTCCGGCGACGTCATCGCCGACCGCCGTGCCGACTATGCGCGCATGCTCGCTGAGAATGGCGAACATGAGGCAGCAGTCGAATTGATGGAACAGGCCTTGGAACTGGTGCCGGATTGGCCGGCCGGTCTGTTGCGTCTTGCGGACTATGCGGAAAAGGCCGGGCAGGCAGGAAAGGCGATACCCGCTCTGCGCAGACTGCTTGTGCTCGACCCGGAAGATCTGTTCGGCGCGCAGTTGAAACTGGCTCTGCTCGGGGCCGAAGATATCCCGGACCAGCCACCGTCTCGCTATGTCGAGGCGCTTTTCGATGATTATGCCGATCGTTTCGACACGGCACTTGTTGAGAAGCTGGATTATTCGGTCCCGGCCAAGCTAGCCCGGCTGATCGTCGAGCATAATGACAGGCGCTTCGATCTCGCCGTCGATCTCGGCTGCGGCACGGGACTCTTTGGCGCTGAGATCCGCGACAGAGTGAGCCGCCTGGAAGGCTTCGATCTCTCGGCCAACATGCTCGCCAAGGCCGAGGAAAAGGGACTCTACGATTTCCTGGCGAAGACCGATCTGTCGCTCGAGGCGACGGAGTCAGGCCTGTTCGATGAAGGCCTCGCAGAAAATCGCGCCGATCTCGTCTCGGCGGCCGACGTGCTAATGTATTTGGGTGACCTCGCCAACGCCTTTGCGCTCGCTGCAAAGCTTCTGAAGCCCGGTTCGCTCTTCGCTTTCTCGATCGAAGACGCAGGCGAAGGCGACGGATTTCTCCTGGCGCCGAGCCTGCGTTATGCCCATACCGAGCAACATGTGAGACAGCGTCTCGAGGAAAACGGCTTTGACCTCGTGAAGCTCCTGCACACGACCATTCGCATGGATGGCGGAAAACCAGTCTCCGGCATACTGTTTCTTGCTGGCCGGAGGGCGTGACGAGCAGCTTTCTTGCGATTTGCTCAATAGGTCAGTTTTGCTGACCTATCCTCCTTGTTTCTCAGGGGATCTCGGTTACAATTTGTGCTTGGGAGGTCAAGGTCTGGAGAGCAAGATGGCGCCGTTGACGAGCATGCTGGGAATCTGGAATTCGAACCCGACACGCCACACGCCGGCAGAAGATCTGCAGGGCCTCGTGGCCGGCAGTCTGATCGCCGCACTTGGCCTCTATTTCCTCGCCCAGGTTGGCCTTCTGACCGGTGGCATGGCCGGCCTTGCCTTCGTGCTCCACTACTGGAGCGGTTGGAGCTTCGGTCTCCTTTTCTTCCTGCTCAATCTGCCCTTCTACATCCTTTCGCTGCGTCGCGTCGGCCTCGATTTTACCATCAAGACATTCGTGGCCGTCGGCCTGACCTCCTTCATCGTCGAAATCGAGAGCCGCTTCCTCGTAATTCAGAGCATCGCGCCGATTTGGGCAGCGATTCTCGGCGGCCTGCTGCTCGGTTTCGGTCTCCTGGCGCTCTACCGCCACCGCGCCAGCCTCGGCGGCCTCGGCATTCTCGCCGTCTACATCCAGGACCGCTTCGGCATCCGCGCCGGCCTTGTGCAGCTCGCCTTCGACCTCTGCGTCATGGCGCTCGCCTTTGCCGTCGTCAGCCCGTCCGTAGTCCTCTATTCGGTGGTGGGAGCTGTGGTGCTGAACCTCTTCCTCGCAGTCAACCACCGCTCGGACCGCTATATCGCGCTGCGTTAAGGCCTTTTCGCCCCTTCTCTTTCCCTGCTCGTCCACTACCTTGGGGCGGTGACGACAGCTGATTCCGCCCTTGCTTTTTTGCCTGCCCCCTTCGTCCGTTGGTTCGGCGAAAAGGGCTGGCAACCGCGTGACCATCAGCTGGAGCTTTTAGCCCGGGCGAGATCCGGCGAGAATGGTGGCGAAAGCTTGTTGCTGATCGCGCCGACCGGGGCAGGCAAGACGCTCGCAGGTTTCCTGCCGTCGCTGACCGAACTGACCGAGCGCGGCCGGAAAAAACCGGGCGAGGCATTCACCGGCATCCACACGCTCTACATCTCGCCGCTCAAGGCGCTCGCCGTCGATATAGAGCGCAATCTGATGAAGCCCGTCACCGAGATCGGGCTTCCGATCACCATCGAGAACCGCACCGGCGACACACCGGCTCATAAGCGCCAGCGGCAGAAGACCAATCCGCCGGATATTCTTCTCACCACGCCGGAGCAGGTGGCCCTGCTGCTCTCTCATTCCGATGCCATCAGGTTCTTTAAGGATTTGCGCTACGTCATCTTCGACGAACTGCATTCCCTGGTGACCTCGAAGCGCGGCCATCTGCTGTCGCTCGGCCTCGCGCGCCTGAGGAAGCTCGCTCCCGGACTGAAGACCATTGGTCTTTCGGCAACTGTAGCCCAGCCCATGGACCTGCGCCGCTGGCTGGTCGCCCAGCCTGAGGAAGGAGAGGCGGCGGCCGGTCTCATCACGGTCGAAGGGGGAGCGCGACCCAACATCACCATCCTGCAGACCGAGGATCGCATCCCCTGGTCTGGGCATCGGGCGGTCTACGCCATCCCCGAAATCCACAAGGTGCTGAAGGAGTTCCAGACGACGCTCCTCTTCGTCAACACCCGCTCGCAGGCCGAGATGCTGTTTCAGGAACTGTGGACAGCAAACGACGACAACCTGCCGATCGCGCTGCATCACGGCTCGCTCGACGTCTCCCAGCGCCGCAAGGTGGAAGCCGCCATGGCTGAAAACCGGCTTCGCGCGGTTGTTGCCACGTCTACACTCGACCTCGGCATCGACTGGGGCGACGTCGATCTCGTCATCCATGTCGGTGCGCCTAAGGGCGCCTCGCGCCTTGCCCAGCGCATCGGCCGCGCCAATCACCGCATGGACGAGCCGTCCCGGGCGATCCTGGTGCCGGCCAACCGCTTCGAGGTCATGGAGTGCCAGGCAGCCCTTGATGCCAATTACATCGGCGCCCAGGATACGCCCCCTGTCGGCGAAGGCTCTCTCGACGTGCTGGCCCAGCATGTGCTCGGCATGGCCTGTGCCGATGCCTTCGACGAGGAGGAGTTGTACCGCGAGGTGACGACGGCGCTCCCCTATGCCGCTTTGCCGCGCGAAACCTTTGCCCGCATCGTCGATTTCGTCGCGACCGGCGGCTATGCGCTTCGAACCTACGAGCGCTACGCCCGCATCCGCCGCCGCAAGGACGGTTTGTGGCGTGTCTCCAACCCGCAGGTCGCCCAGCAGTATCGCCTCAATCTCGGCACAATCGTCGAGATGCCGATGCTCAATGTCCGGCTGGTCAAGCGCAACCATCTGGGCTCGATCGGCCGCGGCGGCATGACGCTCGGCAAGGTCGAGGAATATTTCTTCGAACAACTAACCCAGGGCGATACCTTCCTCTTCTCGGGTAAGGTGCTGCGCTTTGAGGGTATCAGAGACAACGAATGCCTCGTCTCCAACGCCTTTTCGATGGACCCAAAAATCCCGGCCTATGCCGGCGGCAAGTTCCCGCTTTCGACCTATCTGGCCGAGCAGGTCCGTGCCATGCTGGATGATCCGGAGCGGCGTACCGGCCTGCCCGACCAGGTGCGCGACTGGCTGTCGCTGCAGGCGGAGAAGTCCGTTCTGCCCAAGCGCGGAGACCTCTTGATTGAGACCTTCCCGCGCGGCGAGCGCTTCTACATGGTGATCTACGCCTTCGAGGGAAGGCTTGCCCACCAGACGCTCGGCATGCTGCTCACCCGCCGTCTTGAGCGCATGCGGGCCAAGCCCCTGGGCTTCGTCGCGACCGACTACGCGCTTGCCATTTGGGGGCTCGAAGATATGGGCTCGCAGATCGCGCGTGGCGCCTTGAGCCTCGCAGACTTATTCGACCAAGACATGCTGGGAGACGATCTCGAAACCTGGCTCGACGAGAGCTTCATGCTGAAGCGCACTTTTCGCAATTGTGCCGTCATTGCAGGGCTGATCGAGCAGAGGCATCCTGGCAAGGAAAAGTCCGGCCGCCAGGTGACGGTATCCTCGGACCTGATCTATGACGTGCTGCGCAGCCACGAGCCGGACCATATCCTCATGCAGGCGACGCGACAGGATGCCGCCGCCGGACTTTTGGACATTGCCCGGCTTGCCGATATGCTGGAGCGAATCAAAGGGCACATCCTGCACAAGCGCCTCACCCAGATCTCGCCGCTCGCCGTGCCGGTCATGCTGGAGATCGGCAAGGAGCCGGTCGCCGGCGAAGCCCAGGAGCATGTGCTGTCCATGGCCGCAGAAGATCTGATCGCCGAAGCCATGGCATGAATCATGCGGAGCGGCTATGACGAGGCCCGATGCTGCGGAATGAAGACATGACGGGTATGACGGCAAGGCACCTCGCGCCAACAGAGACACGGGAAACGATGGCCGAGATTGCGCTTTCGGGCGTAGCTGCGGTCTGTGATCTGACCGGCGCCATGTATCTGCCTGACCACCGGACCCTCGTGGTCTCCGACCTGCATCTTGAAAAGGGCGCCGCCTTTGCGCGGCGCGGCCAACTGCTGCCGCCCTATGACACGCTGGCAACGCTTCGTCTGCTCGAGAACGTGGTGAACCGCTATCAGCCGGCGACGATCATCAGCCTCGGCGATAATTTCCATGACCGCGTCGGTTCGGCCCTGATGCCACTGGTATTTCGCGAGATGATCCATGGTCTGGTCGCCGGACGAGACATCATCTGGATCAACGGGAATCACGATCCGGATGGCACGACGGCTTTGCCGGGCGTGTCGATGGACGAGTTTTCACTCGCCGGCCTTACCTTCCGCCACGAGCCTTCACTTGCCCATGGCAAGGGCGAAGTGGCAGGTCATCTTCATCCCTCGGCCACAGTCCGCCGCCGGGAGAAATCGGTTCGCCGTCCATGCTTTGCGACGGATGGCCTGCGCATGGTCATGCCGTCCTTCGGCGTGACCACCGGCGGCCTCGATCTGCGCCACAAAGCTTTCACTGGCCTCTTCGCCCGTACCGACCTGATCGCCCACCTGCTCGGCCGCGACCGGATCTATTCGGTTCGCTACGGAAACCTGCTTGGTTGAGCCTGTCTGTTAGCTTGTTGTGATTGCATACCGCAGGATGACGGCGCCGGTATCGATAGGCCGTGCCTCAAGCAGTGACAGCCTCTTTTCCGAACCCGTTTTGAACAACGGGTTGCCTCTTCCCAGAAGAACAGGGGCAAGGCAGACACGAACCTCGTCCATCAGTCCTGCCTCCAGAAGCGAGTGCTGTAGTTCTGCACTGCCGAAGACGAAGATCGTCTTGCCAGGCTGGGTTTTCATGGCGCGGAGATCGGCCACGGCATTGGGAATGATACGCGTGTTATTCCATTGCGCTTCGTTCAAGCTTCGACTGGCAACACCCTTGGGCTTGGCATTCATATAGGCCTTGATCTCGAGCTCTTCCGTCGCGTCCTGCCAATGGGCAGCCATACCCTCATAGGTCTTGCGGCCGAAGACGATGAAGTCGGTCTCCTCGCCAAGCGACAGGGAGTATCGACGCAGGTCTTCTCCCCAGGCGCTCAGGTGGAAGGATAGGTCCCACGGCGTTTCACCTTCGAAATAGCCGTCCAGTGACATCAGGTTCCAGCCGATCAATTTACGCATCGTAGTCCTCCCAGAAAACTGATTGCATATTGAAACCGGTTGATCGGTATTTCATCTGATGGCAAAGCGCAATCGGTTTTTGGGGGTGTGTCATGACTCAGCGCTCGGGCTGTCCGATCAATCTGACGTTGGAGGTGCTCGGCGACCGCTGGAGCCTGATCGTCGTTCGTGACGTGATGTTCGGCAATCGCCGGCATTTTCGCGAGCTTCTGCAGAACTCCGAAGAGGGCATCGCCTCGAACATTTTGGCCGACCGACTGAAGCGCCTGGTCGCCAATGGGCTTCTCTCCCGTGCAGACGACCCGTCGCACAGGCAAAAGGGTGTCTATAGCCTGACGGAGCCTGCAATCCAGCTTGTGCCGCTGCTCGCCGCGATGGGAGCCTGGGGCAGGAGACATCGACCGGTCAGTGAGGATTTGTCGATCCGTGCGGAGATCCTTGAGCGTGGTGGCCCCGAACTCTGGGAGGCCTTCATGGCCGAGCTGAGGGTGATCCATCTGGGCGCTGAACGCGAGGCCGGAGCCCGCGACGTCTTGCGCGAGCTGACGGAAGCCTATCTCGAGGTCAAGGCAAGAATGGAGACCGGCTAAGCTCAATCCTTCCGGAAGATCAGGCTCGCAGCCCATCCCGTGATCAAGGCAAGCAGCACGGCAAACGTGCCATAGGCCAGCGGCTGCTCGTGGGCAGCTTCGGTGATCGCTTCTTCCAGACCCGTCTTGATGACGCGCAGCGGCAGTTCCCTTTCGCCGATGAATTCGCCCGACTTGAACAGGTAGGCATGCACCGTATGGACACCATTCGGGATATTGGCGGGAAGCCGAAGTGTCGCCTGAAAAAGGCTCGATGATACGAAGCGCACACCGCCCGTGTCGCGCTGGTAGAGACCACCATTCTGTTTCAGCCTGCGAAACGCCTCGCGAAACTCTCTGAGGTTTGCTGAATTGCTGATGAACCCCGTCGGCGTTAGCGCGAGGTGATCGATGCCGATGCCGAGCGAAGTCAGAACCCCATCCTCCGCGATTTCTTCCACCGGCCGGGTGCTGGCCAAGGAATAGGAGACGGGCATTTGTTCGAAGGTCAGCGACGTCCGATTGACCCAGATCCCGAATAGCCGCTCTTTGCGGCGCACGGTCGTCCAGTCGCGGGGCCCTTCCAACGTCACCACCACATCATACTGCCCGATTGCTAGAAGCAATTGGTCGGTGTTGGTGAGTGCGCCGAAGACGGTGAGATCAGCGCCGGAAAAATCCGAAGTGATGGCGATTTCGCTGGTCGAGATCCCGATCTCAAGGCCTTCGCGTTCCGCAAGCTGTGTTGCCAGCGGATCCTGCGCCGCAGCCAGAGTCGACCAAGCAGGGATTGTAACCAGAGCAAGGGCGAGGAGAATTGCCTTCATCTCAGCCCCCTATCGCCAGTGAGTAGATGTCGTCGGGCGTCACGACCAGTTCGATCGCGAGGCGGACGCCAACTGCGAGCACAAGAAGCCCAAGGAGCGCGCGCAACTGTTCGCCGCGCAGCTTCTGTCCAACACGCACGCCATATTGCGCGCCAATCACGCCAGCCACCATCAGGATGAAAGCAAGCACGATGTCGACCGAATAGTTGGTCGCGGCCTGGACGATCGTCGTGTAGGCGGTGGTAAAGATGATCTGGAAGAGCGAGGTGCCGACGACCACGTTGGTAGGGATGCGCAGCAGATAGATCATGGCCGGCACCATGATGAAGCCGCCGCCGACACCCATTACCGATGTCAGGATGCCGATGCCGAAGCCAAGTGCGAGGATCGGGATGACGCTGAGATAGATCTTCGATTTCTTGAAGCGCATCTTGAAGGGCAGGCGATGCACCCAATTGTGCTGCCCCGGGCGCTTCAGCGGAACAGCCTCATTGCGGGCGGCCCGTCGAAGCGCTCGCAGGCTCTCTGCCAGCATCAATCCGCCGACAGTGCCGAGAAACACGACGTAGAGCAACGAGATGATCAGGTCGAGCTGGCCCTGACGTCTCAGCCACGAGAAGATGTAGACACCGATCGTCGCACCGACCAGACCTCCTATAAGGAGGACGGTTCCGAGCTTCATATCCAGCGTACCGCGCCGGAAATGCGAAATGGCACCGGATACGGAGGAAGCCACGACCTGGTTCGCGCCGGTTGCAACGGCGACGACTGGAGGAATGTTGTAGAAGATCAGGAGCGGCGTGATGAGGAAGCCGCCGCCGACGCCGAACATGCCCGAGAGGAAGCCGACAGCCGCGCCCATTCCAAGAATGATGAACACGTTGACCGACAACTCGGCGATCGGCAGATAGATCGTCACGTCAGGACCTCAAATGCGGGTAGCCGCGCCTGGGTGCGCGGTCACGTCAGGGCGCTCAGCCCCTTGTTCTCTCTCATGCTGGATAGGCGCAAGTCCTTGATCGGACTTGCTCCCCTTTGAATTCTTTTCTGCGCCTCACGGACATTCAAGTCAATTCGAGAGCCCGTCATAGACCCCTATTCGCGGTCTTTTATGACAGCCGCATCATTTGTTGCGGGCCAGAAGCTCGGTCACCAACTTATCCGTCACCTGACCCGTCGGCTGTTCCCCGATGGATGTCTGGAAGGCCTTGATCGCCGAGACTGTCTTGGCGCCCATCACACCATCGGGCGTTCCGGCGTCATAGCCGTTCTTGTTGAGAATGGCCTGAATGTTGCGGATCGCCTTCTTCATGTCGACGCTTGCGGTCTTCAGGCCCTTGCCGGCCCATTCGTCGGGCGTATTGACCGAGTTGGCGTCCGGGTCCATCTCCTTGGCCTTCCAGAGGTCGACCTCGGCGCGGGCGCGTTCGAGTTCTTCCGGCTTCAGTGCATTGGCGACTTCGTCGCGCTTCTGCGCAGCATCCGTGTCGCCACCCTTGGCTGCGATCGCAAACCACTTGTAGGACGTCACCAGATCCGGCGAGGTTCCGTTGCCACGGGCACTCAGGATCGCGAGGTTGAACTGGCTGTCCGAAATACCATAATCGGCGGCCTTGCCGAACCATTCCACCGCCTTGGCATAGTCCTGAGCGCCGTCCTTACCGGAGGCGTAGATGACGGCGAGGTTGTGCATGGCGCTGGCATTGCCGGCATTCGCGGCCATCTCGTAGTAGTGCTTTGCCTCGCCGATATTGGGTGCCACGCCCGTTCCCTTTTCAAGGAAATTGGCGAGCCGGTACTGAGCGGGTGCAAAACCCTTATCGGCTGCAAGGCGATACCATTTGGCCGCTTCGGCGAAGTCGTTTTTGACGCCACGACCCTCGGTATAACGGGCGCCGATCTCGAAGAGCGCGACCGGATCGCCATTCTTGGCGGCGATCGAAAGCGATGGCGGCGTGATTTCAGAGGGAACGACGATCTCGGCAGCAGGCGCAGCCGGTGCGATTTCCTCGGCAACGACCACATTGGCCGCAGCATCGGCAACTCCGGTTGGTGCTTCGAGCGTCTGGCCCGGAGCGCTGGTCGCAGGTGCCATCAGAGCACTGACAGGGGCGGTCTCTCCCGCTTGAACAGGTGCAGGCGGCACCGATCGCTCCTGAGCGACGACAAGATCTTCATCCGTCTCGGCTGGAGACTCTGCCTGAACAGACGCTGCAGAAATTGAGGCTGCGCCGGTGTCGCCTTGGATATCGGCTGCATCAGCGGTCTCAACCGCGGGATCTGCAATGACGGCCTCGCTCGTCTCATTCGGGCCGGTCTCTTCGACAACGGCGGGCGCATCGCTGCGGGTCAGCGTATTGACGAGCGGCATGGCCATGGCAACGAGGAGCACAGCGCCCACGGCCATCATGATGGGGCGACGATACCGCGCGAAGAGGGAGGTTTCCCCCGACTTCGCCTTGGCCTTCACATCGGCCATGGTCTTGTTGCCCGAGGGCGCTGCCTTCTGGGCGCGATCCATTTCCATCGCGGCCGCCTGGGCGGCGCGCCGGGCGGCGGCGATGTAGTCGGTCCGGTCACCATTGTCGGCGCCGGCAGCGCTAGCGCCCTTGGTTGCCTGCTGGCTGGCGCGAACGCGTTCGAGGATCTTGCGCACATCGGGTGCGCCGGAGCCGGGCTCCAAAAGTTCATTGGCATCGTCGGGCGGCAGCACATCGACCGGGTCAATCGATGGCGAAGGATCGACCATCTGGCGAGGCTCTGCAGGAGCCTTCGGCGCTTTCTTGCCCGGCATGAGCTTCTTGCCCAGGCCGGCGAGCAAGCTGGGCTTCGCAACCTTCTTCTCGCGGGCGGCATCGATGACCGGCAGTGCGGTCATGGTCTGGGCGAAATCGTCCGCTGCCGCGAGCAGTTCCTGATCGATCGGATGTGTCGGTTCCGCAGCCGATTCGGCGACCATATGCGGCGGTTGTGGAGCCGGCGCTGCTGCTTGGGGCGCGCGCGGTGTCGGTGCGGCTGCAATCGGAGCCTGGGCAAAGACAGGCGTGGCTTCGGGCTGCTGTCCGAGATGGTGCAACTCGTCGAGGCGTCCGGCGATCTGCACGAGGGTGTCATGCAGGGCTTCGAAGGTGCGATGGGTCCGCTCTTCCGAATGACGGCTATAGTCTTCGAGCTGCTTCAGGTGATCGGACAGGGCCGACAGCGCAGAAATGTCAGCCGATGCCGCCTGGCTACCGACGGGGAAGCGCTGGGCGAAATTGGCCATGACGGTTTCGGCGGCCTGACGGGCTGCCTCGATGATGTATTCGTCGCTCGTCGCAACATAATCCTCAAGGGCCGAGATCCGGCCAGAGACCTCTGGATCGGACGGCGAGGGCTGGCTGATCAGCTGGGAGAGGTGGGCGATCTGGTCTTCCAGACCCTTGAGGCTGGCGGTTTCGCTGATGGAGGCAGAGGAACTCGTTTCCTCCAGGCGATCGACGACGGCATTCAGCCGGTCTTCGAGGTTGCGCAGCGCAGTGTCATCGATCATGGCGACCGGCTGCGGTGCGTCGAGCTCCTCAATGTGGCGCGCCAGCATTTCGAGCCTGTCTGCGAGGCGGTCGTTGACAGCTCCACCATCTAGCGCATCGATCTTGCGGGAGATGTCGGCAAGGTAGCCGGTGAGTTCCGGCGCAGGCGCTGGCCGCTGCACCTTTTCCAGCATGTAGGAGAGATGGTCCAGACGCTCTTCGAGACGGACGGCGCCCTGCTCGGTCGACAATTGCTCGATGCGTTCTGTCAGTAGCTCCAGCCGCTCGGCCATCTCGTGCGAGGCATCCGGCAGCTGCGGTGTGCGCGTTTCAGAGAGGGTCTCGATCTGGCGCGCGAGGCCCAAGAGCCGCTCTTCCAGCCGATGGAAGGTTGCTGGATCGTTGCCCGGGCCGCTGTTGCGGCTGCCAGCCGCGATGGCACGGGTGATTTCGTCGAGCCGCATGTCGAGCGAGGCGAACTGCTCGGTGAGCTTGCGCTCGTTGGGATCGATGTGGGCGCCGATGTGTTCGAGTGCTGACGCGACGGTCACAAGCTTGTCTTCGAGAGCTCGGATAGCGCGCGTGTCGCCCATGCCGCCGAGCTGGGACTTGATGTCGTCGAGCCGGTCGGCAATGCGGATGATCTCGTCGCGCATGGCGCCGGTGTCGAGCCCGTCGAGGCGACCCTCGACGTCATCCCAGCGGCGCTCTATGCGACGCACTGAATCTTCGCGGGCAAGGCCGTCCATCAGCGAGCGCAGGTCGTCGAAGTCCTCACGCAGTCCGTCGGTGCCCGGAGCCTTGATGCCCTCAAGCCGCTGGATGCTTTCGGCCAGACGGGCAATGTCTTGGCGCATGTCGTCCTGCGGCCGGCTTTCTTCAGCAAGCTGACGGATCGAGCGCATCTCGTTGCGCAGGCCGGCAATCTCGCGCGACACGCTTTCGCTGATATCCTGTTTCAATTCGCGGCGCAGGCCGCTCAGCGCTTCCGAGATGTCCTGGCTGGCGCGCGCAGGCGGTGCGACGGCAGCGCGCATGGCATAGGCCGGTTGCGGATCGGAAAGCGGCGGCAGGGGCTCGCGCACCGTCGCTCGCGGCAAGGGTTCTTCGCTGCGACTGTAGAGGCTGCGGTCGGAACTGCGTGCACGACTTTCTTCGAGCGCGCGCTGGCGCTGGCGGATTTCGGCAAGCGGATCCGGCCGGGTGTCGCGGACATCGCGCTCGCTGCGCGGAAGGTCGTCGGCGCGGCGGCCGGGCAGGGAGCGTGCCACCGGCTCGTCTGCACTGCGGCTGCGCGCGCTCTGTTGGCCAATCAGTCCCTCGATGCGAGCCTCAAGCCCTTCGATGGTGCGGTTCAACGCATCCAGCGAGGACGGGTTGCCGGGCCGTTGGGTCTGGGATCGCGATCCGTTCATGGTTCTGCTCGCCTCGATGTGCCGGACGCAGCGTGCGTCCGAATGCGTCCAGGTGGTCCTGTATGACCTCGACGAATGCCTCTTGCCCAAAGGGTGATGAGGGCGCGTCGGAATCGCGGATGGATCACCAGCTTTCGAACGCAACCTTTCATGAAACATGGTAAACAAGCCGTTAAGCTTCGCGAGAAATCGGTGAATGCGGAGGTCTTCAGTCTCCCGTCACGCCCGCACAAGCACCTTTCGTTAGAAGCCATGCACGAAAGGGCGGACGCTGCATCCGGCACAAAAATGCCGCAGCCAAAAACTTTGACGTTTACGCGCACGTCAATTATTTGTATAAGCAGACCCAATCCGATCCCGTCGGAAATCATGTCTTTGGAGGAAGATGCCCGATGCCCGTCTACAAGGCCCCCGTAAACGACACGCTTTTCATTCTCAATGACGTGCTTGGCCTGGAGCGCTATAACAACCTGCCCGGCTTCGAGGACGCAACGCCCGACATGATCGAGGCGATCGTCGGCGAGGCAGCGAAGCTCGCGGAAGAGCAGCTCTTCCCGCTCAATCTCTCCGGTGACCAGGAAGGCTGTGTCCGTTCGGATGACGGTTCGGTCAAGACGCCGAAAGGTTTCAAGCAGGCTTACGACGCCTACTGTCAGGGTGGCTGGCTGGGCCTCGCAGTTCCGGCCGAATACGGCGGCCAGGGCCTGCCCTATACGCTGCATTCGGCAGTTGGCGAATACATGTCGTCCGCCAACATGGCACTGATGATGTATCCGGGCCTCACCCAGGGCGCAATCGCAGCCATCCTCGAGCATGGCTCGGACGAGCAGAAGCAGAAGTATCTGCCGAAGATGGTTGAGGGTGTCTGGACCGGCACCATGAACCTGACCGAGCCCCATTGCGGCACCGATCTTGGCCTCCTGCGCACCAAGGCGGTTCCTGATGGCAACGGCGCCTACAAGATTTCCGGTCAGAAGATCTTCATCTCGGCCGGCGAACACGACATGTCGGACAACATCATCCACCTGGTGCTGGCCCGCATTGAAGGCGCGCCTGAAGGCACCAAGGGCATCTCGCTCTTCATCGTGCCGAAGTTTATGGTCGGCGACGACGGTTCGGTAGGCAGCCGTAACACGGTCACCTGCGGTGCCATCGAGCACAAGATGGGCATCCACGGCAACGCCACCTGCGTCATGAACTATGACGAGGCGACCGGCTATCTGATCGGCGCCGAGAACAAGGGCTTGGCTGCCATGTTCGTCATGATGAACGAGGCCCGCCTCGGCGTCGGCCTGCAGGGGCTGTCGATCTCCGAAATCGCCTATCAGAACGCCGCCAACTATGCCCGCGAGCGCATCCAGGGCCGCTCTCTCTCTGGCGTCAAGGCGCCGGAAAAGAAGGCTGATCCGATCATCGTCCACCCGGACATCCGCCGTGTTCTGCTGACCATCAAGGCCTTTAACGAGGCCGGTCGCGCCTTCACGCTGTGGACGGCGCTGAAGTCCGACATCGCGCACCGCTCGGGCGACGCCGCTGAAAAGCAGCTCGCCGACGACGTGCTCGGTCTGATGACGCCGATCCTCAAGGGCGTCTTGACCGACAAGGGTTTCGACCATGCGGTCATGGCCCAGCAGGTCTATGGCGGCCACGGCTACATCGAAGAATGGGGCATGAGCCAGTATGTCCGCGATGCCCGTATCGCGATGATCTACGAAGGCGCAAACGGCATCCAGGCACTCGACCTGGTCGGCCGCAAGCTCGGACTCAACGGTGGTCGTGCGGTCATGGCGCTGTTCAAGGAAATCGGCGATTTCTGCGAAGAAAACCGTGGCGACGAGAATATGTCGGCCTACACCAAGAGCCTGAAGAAGGGCTTGAACGACCTGCAGGCTTCCACCATGTGGTTCATGCAGAACGCCATGGCCAAGCCCGACAATGCCGGTGCTGGTTCGACCGATTACATGCACCTTTTCGGCCTCGTCGTGCTCGGTTACATGTGGGCGAAGATGGCGAAGGCCGCCAACGACAACCTGGCCGCAGGCTCGGGCGATGCCGACTACTACAAGAACAAGCTGTTGACCGGCCGCTTCTACATGGAAAAGGTCATGCCGGAGACGGCATTGCGCAAGGCCCGCATCGAAACCGGCGCCGACAGCCTTATGGAAATGGCCGCGGAAGCGTTTTGAGTCTTCCCTTCTCCCCAGCGGGGAGAAGGTGGCCCGTCAGGGCCGGATGAGGGGGCGCTTGCGCAATCGGCCCCCTCATCGCCTCGCATTCGCTCGGCACTTCTCCCCGCTGGGGAGAAGAGGGAAAAATTCCGGCGCCCCCATGCGCCCAAGGGAGAGAGATGATGACTGACGCTTTCATTTACGACCACGTGCGCACGCCCCGCGGGCGCGGCAAGAAGGACGGTTCGCTGCACGAAGTGCCGACGCCGCGCCTGGCCGCCAAGACGCTGGAAGCGCTGCGTGACCGCAACGGTCTCGACACGTCCACCGTCGATGACATCATCTTCGGCTGCGTTGATCCGGTCATGGAAGCCGGCGCCGTGATCCCGAAGGCCGCTGCCTTCGAGGCCGGCTATGATTTCGCAGCCCCTGGCATGCAGATCTCGCGCTTCTGCGCCTCGGGTCTCGATGCGATCAACCTCGCGGCTGGCAAGGTCAAGGCCGGCTCGGACGACATCGTGATTGCCGGCGGCGTGGAATCCATGTCCCGCGTAGGCATGGGCATGTCGGGTGGCGCCTGGTACATGGACCCTTCGGTCAACTTCCCCGGCTATTTCATGCCGCAGGGCGTTTCCGCCGACCTGATCGCCACCAAGTATGGCTTCACCCGCGACGACGTCGACGGCTATGCCGTCGAAAGCCAGAAGCGCGCCGCCGCCTCCTGGGCTGCCGGCAACTTCGCCAAGTCGGTCATCCCGGTAAAGGATGGCAACGGCCTCGTCATCCTCGACCGCGACGAGCACATGCGCCCCGGCACCGACATGCAGTCGCTGGCAAGCCTCCAGGCATCCTTCCAGATGCCGGGCGAAATGGGCGGCTTCGAAGCCGTTGCCATCCAGGCGCATCCGGAAATCGAGCGCATCACCTACGTCCACCATGCCGGCAACTCGTCTGGCATCGTCGATGGTGCTGCCGCCGTTCTCGTCGGCTCCAAGGCTGGTGGTGAGGCCATGGGCTTGAAGCCCCGCGCCCGCATCCGCGCCTTCACCAATATCGGTTCCGATCCGGCCTTGATGCTCACCGGCCCGGTTGATGTGACCGAAAAGCTCCTGAAGCGCACGGGCATGAAAATCTCCGACTTCGACCTGTTCGAACTGAACGAAGCCTTCGCCGCCGTCGTTCTGCGCTTCATGCAGCATTTCAATGTCGACCATTCGAAGATGAACGTCGCCGGCGGCGCGATCGCCATGGGCCATCCGCTCGGTGCCACCGGCGCGATGATCCTCGGCACGGTTCTGGACGAGCTGGAACGCCGCGATCTGAACACCGCGCTGGTGACGCTCTGCATCGGCGCCGGCATGGGCACAGCAACCGTTATCGAACGCGTCTGATTTCCGGGAGGAGTAAGATATGACTTACAAGAACTTCACCATCGAGACCGACGCAGACGGCATCGCTCTCGTCACCTGGAACATGCCGGACAAGTCGATGAACGTCTTCACCGTGGAAGTGATGGACGAGATCGAGAAGATCGTCGACCAGACCTGCGCCGACGATGGCGTTAAGGGCGTCGTCTTCACCTCCGGCAAGTCGTCCTTCTCCGGCGGTGCCGACCTCACCATGATCAAGGGCATGTTCTCCATGCTCGAAGAAGAAAAGGCGAAAGACCCGACGGCCGCCGTCAAGAAGCTCTTTGACGCCGCCGGTCGCATGACCTGGCTCTGGCGCAAGATCGAGACCTGCGGCAAGCCGTGGGTTTCGGCGATCAACGGCACCTGCATGGGTGGCGCGACCGAACTGTCGCTCGCCTGCCATGGGCGCGTTGCCTCGAACGCCAAGTCGGTCAAGATCGGCCTGCCGGAAGTCAAGGTCGGCATCTTCCCTGGTGCCGGCGGCACGCAGCGCGTTGCACGTCTCGCCAACACGCAGGACGCCCTGCAGATGATGACCACGGGCCAGACGCTGTCGGCTGCCCGCGCCAAGGCGATGAACCTTGTCCATCAGGTTGTCGAGCCGGGTGAACTGATCAATGCCGCAAAACAGATGATCAAGGATGGTCTGAAGCCGGTCGCCCCCTGGGACGAAAAGGGCTTCAAGGTTCCTGGCGGTGGCATCTGGACCCCGGCCGCGGCCCAGCTCTGGCCGGCGGCCTCCGCCATCCTGCGCCGCGAGACCGCCGGCAATTATCCGGCAGCGCTTGCCATCCTGAAAAGCGTCTATGAAGGCCTGCAGGTACCCTTCGATACGGGCCTGCGCATCGAGCAGCGCTACTTCACCGAGATCGTCCAGACCACCGAAGCCTATTCGATGATCCGCTCGCTCTTCGTCTCGATGCAGGAGCTGAACAAGGGTGCCCGTCGCCCGGCGGGTCAGCCGAAGTCCGAGATCAAGAAGGTCGGTGTCGTTGGTGCCGGTTTCATGGGCGCCTCGATCGCCTATGTGACGGCTGCAGCCGGCATCAACGTGGTTCTGATCGACCGTGACATGGAGGCCGCCGGCAAGGGCAAGACCCATTCGGAAGGCCTCGTTGCCGGCGCCGTCGGTAAGGGCAAGCTCACCAAGGACGAAGGCGACAAGCTCTTGTCGCTGATCACGCCCTCGGACGACTACGGCACGCTCGCAGACGCCGATCTCGTCATCGAGGCCGTCTTTGAAGACCGCGACGTCAAGAAGGCCGTCATCGAGAAGGTCGAGGCTGTGCTGCCGGAAGGCGCGATCTTCGCCTCCAACACCTCGACGCTGCCGATCACCGGTCTCGCTGGAAACTCCAAGCGCCCGGTCGATTTCATCGGCATCCACTTCTTCTCGCCGGTTGAGAAGATGATGCTGACCGAAGTCATTCTCGGCAAGGAAACCGGTGACAAGGCGCTTGCTGTCGCCCTCGACTATGTCGCCGCGATCAAGAAGACCCCGATCGTCGTCAACGACACCCGCGGCTTCTTCGTCAACCGCTGCGTCCTGCGCTACATGGCCGAGAGCTACAACATGCTGATCGAAGGCGTACCACCGGTCATGATCGAAAATGCCGCGAAATTCGCCGGTATGCCGGTCGGTCCGCTGGCGCTGAACGACGAAGTAGCGATCGACCTCTCCTACAAGATCCTGAAGGCAACCGTCGCCGATCTCGGCGAAAAGGCCGTCGACCCGCGCCACATGGAGCTGGTCGCTCGCATGGTCGAAAAGGAAGAGCGCTTCGGCCGCAAGAACGGCAAGGGCTTCTACGACTATCCGGCAAAGCCCGCCAAGAAGCATGTCTGGCCGGGGCTGAAGGACTTCTACCCGCAGCAGAAGCCGGATGGCGTCAACGTCAAGACGCTGCAGGAACGCTTCCTCGCCACCATCGCACTGGAAGCCGCCCGCACCGTCGAAGAAGGCATCGTCACCGACCCGCGCGAAGCCGATGTTGGCTCGATCCTTGGCTTTGGCTTTGCACCTTACACCGGTGGCGCCCTGTCCTACATCGACGGCATGGGGGTGAAAAACTTCGTAAGCCTCTGCGAACGTCTCGCGAAGGATTACGGCCCGCACTTCACGCCGACGCCGCTGCTCAAGGACATGGCCGCCAAGGGCGAAACCTTCTACGGTCGCTTCGACCCCTACGGTGAAGCCGCCAAGGCTGCCTGAAGTCAGGCCCTGCATGAATTGCAAAAGGCGGCTCTCGGGCCGCCTTTCTATTTCCGATCTCAGTTTGTTAGCGCATAAGACCTCCGCAGCCCTTGGGCGTCGAGCCACGCAATCACCGCTTCGGGCTCGTCCGTCTGGATGATGGTCACACCCCGATCAACGAAGAAGCCCCAGACATCTTCGGGACGTCCGGTCTCCAGCGCGAGATAATCGCCACGTCCGCCAGCCACCATGCCTTCAGGGCGGTCGGTGATCGGATAGGTGTTGATCCAAAGATGGGTGTTGTTGCGGACCGCTGCCGCGCGGGCGAGTGAAGAAAGCAGCGGCCCGCCGTCAGAGGTAACTGGCTTCGAGGCATCCTTGTACCAATGCACGAGTTCGGCGGCCGGTGCGCCGAGCGCTGATTGGGTACGGTCGATGAATGCGGGCTCGGTTACGGCGTCATCGGCGAGGATCGGCATGAAAGCGAACTCGGAACCGATGACGCGGCGGATGTCGCGAGCGAGTTGAAGCCGCTCGGCATTCCACACAGCCATCTTCAGGAGCACACCGTCGGTCATCCCAAAGCTGCGGGCGAGATCGGCGACCTCGACCAGGGCTTGCGGCTCGAGCTTGTTGTCGATGTTGATCAGGATCCGGCCGCGCGAATGCAGCATGGCCTCTTCGAGCGTAAAAACATGCTCGTCTGTCGGGTGACGGTCTCCCTCGACCACGAGCCGGCAGGTTCTAAGCGCTGCAAGGGTGAACTCGGCCACTTTTCCGCGGCAGGTGGTAGTGCGGTCGAGTGTTTCATCATGCATGATGACAAGGGCGCCGTCTTTCGAGCGCCGCACGTCGAGCTCCACCATTTCAACCCCGGTCGAAACGGCGTGGTCGATGGCAGCAAACGAATTTTCGGCGCGAACAACGACGCCTTCCTTCTTCCAGCCGGCGCGATGGGCCACGACCATGACATGATCGCGGTTGAGGTTGGCCTTAGTCAGGCGCTCGTGAATGAGGGCCGCGCGATTGGACGGAGGAATGGGGGCAAGGCTTGCAGCCCCCGTGACGAGGGTCAAAAGCAGGCTGAGGACGAGAACGGCGAGACGCATGAGCAGGGCTCCGATCTACAATTTCGTTCTGGTCGCATTAGGTGCTTCGGATGAAGCGCCCGTGACGGTTTTCTAAAGCCTCTGTGACAGGCGAAGATGGAACAGTGGCCGCGCTCCTCCCGTTGAGCGCTGGCTAGAGAAAAAGGGAGACGCGAATGACGACAGCGACCGGCATACCGGAACATTACAGGGCTATCGAGGTCGAACTCCCTGTGAACGCTGTGCTGCATCTCTGGCTCAAGGCGGTGACGCCAGATCAGCCGGGTGCAGTGTCCTTGCACAGTGCAAATGGCAAGTTTGGTGAAGTGCAGGCTTCGAATGCGGAAGAAAACTCCTTTCGCATCTATCAGGTCTTCGGCGGAGGCACTGTAACACTCGCCTATGACATGGCGGTCACGTCGCTCTCTGTCGCTTACTGGTTCACGCCCTCCGATGTTCTTGAAACCGGTATCACTGTCATCCACACCAATCCGGCGAACGAGCCGCCGGATTTGCCTGACGGATATCACTTCCGCCCGCCCTTCGGCTGGATGAACGACCCGAACGGCTTCGGTCGTTTCGGAGGACGCCCGCATCTCTTTTACCAGCATTATTCGCATGGACGCATCTGGAACAACATGCATTGGGGTCACGCCGTCTCCTCCGACTATTTGCGCTGGCGGCATCTGCCGGTCTTCCTTTTCCCCTCGGAAGAACTGACGGTCAGGCCAGACAAGCGCGGTGGTGCTTTTTCCGGTTCGGCAATTGCGCGCACCGACGGGCCCGGCATCCGCGTCTTCTTCACCGAGAAGATTGCCGACCGAATTCCCGAACAGGAAATCCAGTTGACGGCGACATCAACCGATCTGTTCAGCGCGGGTGCTGCCGAGGTCTTCCTGCCCCGCAGGCCGGATGGCGAGGGTCTGACCTTCGATTTCCGCGACCCTTATGTTTTTCGCGGTCCAGATGGGTTGTGGAAGATGCTGCTCGGCAGTCAGAGCGACAAGGGCGGCGTGGTGCTGCTGTACCAGACCGAGGACAATACGGCCGCTGCCGGCTGGACCTATGTCGGCAAACTCTACACCGAGACGCGCTATGAAACCTCGGCCCTCGAATGCCCCTGCCTTCTGCCCATGGATGGCGATTACCGTGATCCCGCGACCCGCTGGGCGCTGATTTATGGCCTGATGAACGGCGAGGACAAGGAGACAGGTCGACGCAATCTGACGATGATCGACATCGGTTGGTTCGATGGTCGTAGTTTCGCCAAGTCCTTCGGCCGCGAGCTCGATTTCGGCACCGACAACTATGCTTTCCAGGCATTCGTCGATGGCAACACGCCGATCGGCATCGGCTGGCTCGGCAATTGGGCGGACACCGGTCCGACGGTCGATTTTCCCTCTGCGATGACCCTGCCGCGCACGCTTGTCCTCGAAGGAGACACGTTGCTGACGCCTCCCATTGGCGCTGCCGAAAGCCTGCGCGCGCGCATGCTCGACCGCACCCGGCTGGCGTCGGGTCAACGCATCGAGCTGCCGCATGGTGCCGCCGAGATAGCCTTCGAGTTGTCCGAGGCTGGTGGCGCGTTTCGCCTGGAGTTCGACCACCCGGAAATTCGCCTCGCCATTGCCCAGCATGAGGAAGGCCTCGAGATCTTGCACAGCTATCTCGACCACCCGGAAGAGCCGCCGGGTCCGCGCTATCTGGCAAAGGCCGCCGGCGCTCGCCGTCTGCGCATCTTCCTCGACCATGGCTCGCTGGAGGTTTTCGCCGATGGCGGGCGCGTGGCCGGCACCAAGCGGATTGCCGGCTTCGAACCGGTACGGGCGGCAAGGCTCGTGGCCGAACCCGGTGTCGTCGTCAACGCGACCGTATGGAGCCTCAGGCTCTGAGATCCCTGCGACATCGACTGTCATTGGGCTGTCAACAAGCCGGGATTAGCGTTCTGCAACAATCAGGCAGGGCCGATCATGAACATGCGAGAGACCACCGACGCCACCATTCGTGCGGCTGAAATTCACACTGAGATGGTAACGCTCAGGCAAACGATCCTCGACGGAGCATCGCTTTCATCATCAGGGCATGGTGAAGCGGACCCTGCGACCGTCAATCTGGCCCATTACCTCGCTCTGCGCCGTCATGATATCCGGCTGTTGCAACGCCGCCTCATGGCGCTTGGAACTCTCTTCGATGGGCCGCTTGGAAAGCCGGGTCCTGCCTACGATCGATGCCGTGATCCATGCGCTGGCATCGCTCTCGGGCGTCCGGGCAGGGGCACCCGCCATGCCGACAGAAACGGATTTTTTCGCTGGCGAGGCGCGGCTTGAGGCCTCAACCGGTGCCCTCTTCGGCACAACGCTGGCCAGACGCCGGACGCGGATCATGGTGACGCTGCCCAGTCAGGCCGCCGAAGGTCCGGACCTCACCCTGGACCTCGTCCGGGCCGGAATGGATGTCGCCCGCATCAATTGTGCCCATGACGATCCGGAGGCCTGGCGCGCCATGACCGCTTTCGTCCGGGAAGCCGCCGGCGTCTGCGGACGTGACATCAAGGTTCTGATGGACATTGCCGGCCCGAAGATCAGGACCGGCGAGGTGGCCTCGGTCGACAAGAAACTAAGGCTGCAGATCGGGGACCGCGTCCGCCTAGTGGCAAACGCCGCACCGCGCATCGATGAGAAAGTCCTGCACTCCGCAGCGGTCTCCCTGCCGGAAATGGTGACTCGACTCTCCGTCGGCGATCGGCTCCGTTACGATGACGGAAAGCTCGAAGCGGTTGTCGAAAGTGTAGCAGAGGAGGAGGCGGTCATCGTCGTTCGTCGCACCAAATCCGGCGGCACACGCTTGAAGCCGGAAAAGGGCATAAACCTTCCAGACACAGCTCTTGGACTTTCGCCGCTGACCACCAAGGACGAAGCCGACCTGGAAATGGTCATCGAATGCGCCGATCTCATTGGCTATTCCTTTGTCAGTCGACCGGAAGACATCGATCTGCTTGACGACGTCCTCGCTCGCCACGGCAGGATCGATCGGCAGCTCGGCCTGATCGCCAAGATCGAGCAGCCGCTTGCGCTCACCAATCTTCCGGCCCTGATCGCGCGGGCACGCCAGCGCGGGCCGTTCGGCGTGATGATTGCACGTGGCGATCTCGCGGCGGAAATCGGCTTTGAACTGCTGGCGGAAATGCAGGAAGAGATCCTCTGGATCTGCGAGGCTGCCTCTGTGCCATGCATCTGGGCGACCCAGGTGCTGGAAGACATGGTCAAACAGGGCATTCCGACACGCGGCGAGATGACCGATGCCGCCATGGCGGCGCGGGCCGAATGCGTGATGCTGAACAAGGGGCCGGCCGTGGTCGAGGCGGTCTCGCTTCTCGATCGTCTGATGGGGCGCATGAACGATCACGTCTTCAAGAAGACCCCGACGCTGCGCGCCTTGAAAAGCTGGTGAGGTCGGGCGTCGCAAGCCCGCTTATCCGCAAGAGCTACTCGGCGGCCGCACTGCGTTGCGAGGAGACTTGCGTGATAAAGGCACGAAGCGCAGCAGGCCGCACCGGCTTGTGCTGCAGGGTGATTGAATGGCGCTCCGCTTCCGCGCGCACCTCGGCTGAGCGATCGGCCGTGATCAGAAGAGCGGGGATGTCGGCCTGCGTCAGTGCTCTCAGCCTGAGAACTGCTCCAATGCCGCTGCCATCGTCGAGATGGTAATCGACTATGACCAGATCCGGAGCCTTGCCGGACTTGATCAGTTCGTCCATCTCGGCGATCGAGCCTGCGCATTCGACCGTACAGCCCCAGCCTGAAATGAGGAGCTGCATGCCTTCGAGAATCTGCGGCTCGTTATCGATGCACAGCACCCGGAAGCCCTGCATTGCCGGCGTGGTGCGACTGCCGGCATCGATCGCTACGACGCCCTTGGTGGCCGGCTTGGCGACGTCAAGAGGCATGACGACCTTGAACGTCGTTCCCTTGCCAGGCTTTGATGCGAGTTCCACCGGGTGTTGCAGCACCTTGGCGATGCGGTCGACGATCGACAGGCCGAGCCCGAGACCGGATGCTGTTCGCATGCCTTCTTCGAGCCGCGCGAACTCCTTGAACACGGTGCGGAATTTCGACGAGGGAATGCCGATGCCGCTGTCGGTCACCTGGATCACCACCTTGTCGCCCTGACGGCGGGCGCCGACCACGACGCGGCCTGACGGCGTGTACTTGATCGCGTTGGAAACCAGGTTCTGGACGAGGCGGCGCAGCAGGGTCGGATCCGAGCGGACCGACAGCGTTGTCGGCATCACCACGAGCTTGATGTCCTTTTCTCGAGCCATCGGCGCGAAATCGGTTTCGATCCTTTGCAAGAGGCTGGTTAGCGGCACGCTGGAAAAGCGTGGCTTCATCGCGCCGGTGTCCAGACGCGAAATGTCGAGAACGGCACCGAGAATGCTCTCGACCGATTCCAGAGCGGAATCGATATTGCCGACGAGCGCGCTGTTTTGGGAATCGCCGAGCCGCTCGACCAGTGACGAGGAATAGAGCCGCGCGGCATTCAGCGGCTGCAGGATGTCGTGGCCGGCCGCGGCAAAAAAGCGGGTTTTTCCGATATTGGCCTCGTCGGCTGCCGCGCGCGCCTCCGCCAGCGCATGGTTCACCCGTGTCAGTTCGGCCGTGCGTTCGCTGACGCGTTGCTCCAGCGTTTCATTGGCCTGCTTCAGGGCCTGGTCAGCCTCAACGCGAGAGGTAATGTCGCTGAAAGTCGCGACCAGGCCCTTGTCTGGCATCAGGTTGCAGCGCACTTCGATGATCCGTTGTCCACCGGCGAGCACCATCTGGAACGGCCTGTCGAACTGGTGGAAGCTTCGGATCATAGCCTGTGTGTCACCGGCCGGAACATCGCCTCGCTGCGCCAGAATGGCGATCATGTCGAGCAGCGGAAATCCGACCTGGCCGACATGCTCCGGCAGGTCCAGCAGCGTCCGGAAGCGCCGGTTCCAAATCGTCAGGCGGTCAGACGCGTCGAAGACGGCGATGCCCTGCTCCATCTGGGCGAGTGCCGTCTGCATCATGTCCTGATTGTATTGCAGTGCCTCCGAGGCCTGGTCGAGCAGCCAGACCGTATCGGCCGATGGATCCTCGGCCTTCTGCAGGATCAGTGACAGGACCAGACGTGCCGAAGAGGAGCCGATCGCGCTGCCGAGCAGCTGTTCGGAAAAATGGATGAAGGCCATGTCCGCCGGACTGTCGTCGGCGAGTTTGCGGCCAACCGTCTGCTCGTAGGACCGGAACGACCGCTCCATCCGCTCGTTGCCGAGGTAGCGGGCAATCGCAGCCTTGAGGTCGCCGACGGCGACACTTGTCTTCCATCCCCGGGTTGCGGAGTTGGAACGGGGCTGCCGCTTGATGAAGATTGCCGACTGGATACGCTCCACCGGGCGCGGATTGCGGCTGAGCGAACCGATGACGAAGGCGAGTGTGTTGATCAGCAGGCTGAAGATTGTCGCATTGACCAGCGGATCCGCATATTGCGGCTCGAACATCGATAGACCGGGCAACAGGAACCCCAGCACTGCGGACGCGATCCAGGAGTGATCTTCTGCACCGAGGCTCGGCAGGAAGAGCAGATAGGCCCAGACCAGGAACCCGATGGTGAGCCCGGCGATTGCACCACGTGCATTGGCCCGTCGCCAGATCAGGCCGCCGAACATGGCCGGTGCGATCTGTGCGATGGCGGTGAAGGACAAAAGGCCGATTTTGGCGAGTCCTGTCGTATTGTCGGCGGAGCGGAAATAGACATAGCCGAGCAGCAACACGCCGAAGATCGCCGTGCGGCGGATATGCAAGAGCGTCTTGGCGAAGTCCTCGCGCTGGCTGGGTCGCCCCAACAGCTTCTGCCGCAGGAAGATCGGCAGGACCATGTCGTTCGACACCATGATCGCCAGCGCCACCGAGGCGACGATCACCATGGCGGTTGCGGCTGAGAAGCCGCCGATGAAGGTGAGCAGCGACACGAAGCCTGAGCCGGCTTCAAGTGGCAGCGAGAGCACGTAGAGATCTGCATCGCCGCTGCCGCCGAACATCAACACACCGGCGATTGCCGCCGGCAGGACGAAGATGTTGATGGCGATCAGATAGATCGGCATTAGGATGCCGGCGAGCTTCAGTTCCCGGGGTGTGCGGTTTTCGACCACGGTCACGTGGAACTGCCGAGGCAGCATGATGATCGCGAAGGCCGAAAGCGCAATCAAAAGCAGCCAACGGCTGGGCGGTGTTTCATGCGTCAGTGCGGCCATGACCGCCTCGCTCTCGGTGGCCTTCTGCCAGAGATCGGCTGGGCCGTCGAACATCACCCAGATGACGAACACGCCGAGTGTCCAGAAAGCGATAAGCTTGACCACCGATTCCATGGCGATGGCAAGGATCAGGCCGTCCTGGTGCTCGGTTGCATCCGTGTGGCGCGTGCCGAAGATCACCGCAAAGCAAGCAAGAATGAAGGCGACGATCAGTGGCAAGTCAATGAAGTAGAGATTGCCGGTGCCGATGCCGTAAGCGGTCGGGTCCATGACGGCTGCGACCGAACTTGAGACCGCTTTCAGCTGGAGCGCGATATAGGGGATGATGCCGACCAGATAGATCACGGTGACCAGCATGCCGACGACAGGGTTCTTGCCGTATCGCGCCGCTACGAAGTCAGCGCCGGAGGTGATTTTTTCGGTTTTGGCGAGTTCGACGATCCGCCGAAGGATCGGCATGCCGAGCGTGTACATCAGGATCGGGCCGATGTAGATCGCCATGAATTCCAGACCATGCTGCGCAGCGAGGCCCACACCGCCGAAATAGGTCCACGACGTGCAATAGACGGCGAGGCTCAGCGCATAGACGACCGGCCGTCCCCCGGCGGGAACGCCATGCACACGGGTCTTTCGGTCCCCGTAGCTCGCAACGGCAAACAGGAACAACAGGTAACCGATCGCTGACGCAACGATGATCCAGCCTGGGAACACCTTTTCCTCCTCGACTGCGCCCGAGCCGGAACCTTATGGCATGTCTGCGTCTTTTGAAATCGTTTCGAGTATTGACCTTAGTCGAAACCGGATGGCGGCCTGTGCCGAATTACCATTTTCGAAAGCGTGAAGATTGATTAACCATGATCTCGGACCGGTGATGCGCCGGCAACTCTCGGGACCATTTAGGAGCAGGGGACTATGCTACACGAATTCAAGACATTCATCGCCCGCGGCAACGTCATGGACCTTGCCGTCGGCGTGATCATCGGCGGTGCCTTCGGCCTGATCGTCAGCTCGCTCGTTGAGGACATCGTCATGCCCGTTGTCGGCGTCATTTTCGGCGGCTTCGACTTTTCGAATTACTTCCTGCCTTTGAGCAGCAATGTCACGGCAGAGACGCTGGCCGCCGCCCGCGAGCAGGGTGCCGTCTTCGCCTATGGCAACTTCATCACCGTCGTCATCAACTTCTTGATCCTCGCCTGGATCATCTTCCTGATGGTCAAGGGCGTGAACTCGCTGCGCAAGTCGATGGAAAAGGAAGAGCTGAAGGCCTCTGAAGCTGCTCCACCGCCGGCTGACGTGCAGCTGCTCACAGAGATCCGCGACCTGCTGAAGACTCGCTGAAACCTCTCTGCGATCCGGCTGCGGATCACAGAACCCATCAGCAGGATCGATTTTGTCCTCAAGGAATATCATGGGATTTTTACCCGGTGATCGGTTAGACAGTCGGCACCGATTGAAGGAGTGAATTTCCCATGACCCTAGTGGACAGTCTCAGCCCCCGCGCGCTCGCCGCACCGGAAAGCGGTATCGTCGAGATCATCAATTACGCACGCGGTCGTGACGGGCTTCTGCCGCTCTGGGCGGGTGAGGGTGATCTGCCGACACCCGACTTCATCAACCGCGCCGCAAGCGAAGCTTTGCTCGGTGGGGAGACCTTCTACACTTGGCAGCGCGGAATTCCTGAACTCCGCCAGGCGCTCTCGCGCTACTACAAACGCCACTTCGCCGTCGATCTGCCGGTCGAACATTTTTACGTCACGGCTTCGGGCATGCAGGCCATTGCGCTTGCAGTCCAGGCTCTGACCTCGCCCGGCGATGAGATGATCTATCTCTCGCCCTGCTGGCCGAACATCGTCTCGGCGATCGATATAGCCGGCGCAAAATCGGTCTGCGTCCCGCTTTCCTTCACCGATGGCCGCTGGGTGCTCGATCTCGATCAGTTGGAAAAGGCGATCACGCCGAAGACCAAGGCGCTCTTCATCAACACGCCGTCAAACCCGACCGGCTGGACGGCGACCCGCGAAGACCTGAAGGCCATCCTCGAGATTGCCCGCCGCCACGGCATCTGGATCCTCGCCGACGAGATCTATGCGCTCTACTACTACGGTGCATCCGAACGGGCGCCGTCTTTCTTCGACGTGATGGAGGAGGGCGACAAGGTGATGTTCGCCAATTCCTTCTCGAAGAACTGGTCGATGACAGGCTGGCGCGTCGGCTGGATCGTTGCCCCGCCGGAACTCGGTCAGGTGCTCGAAAACCTCATCCAGTATTCGACCTCGGGCGTCGCGCAGTTCATGCAGCGCGGTGCGGTCGTCGCCCTCGATCACGGCGACAATTTCATCCGGGAGAATATTGCGCGGGCAACCGCGTCCCGGGATATCCTCTGCGATGCCCTGATCGCCACCAACAGGGTCGAGACGTTGAAGCCGGAAGGAGCACTCTATGCCTTCCTGAAGATCGATGGCATCACCGACAGCCGCAAGGCAGCCCTTGATATTGTCGACAAGACCGGCGTCGGCATGGCACCGGGCACGGCCTTCGGCGAGGGTGGACTGCCGTTTCTGAGGGCGTGCTTCCTGCGCAACCCCGCCCATATCGAAGACGCAGCGGAGCGCCTCAGCGGCTATATCAAGGCGCTCTGATCTCCCGAAACGATCGGGCGGTGGATCGCTAAAATTTGACCGAAACGGCTTACTCGAACTTTACGAAGAATTCGAATAGGTGAGCTGTTTCAGTAGCTTGGAGGCTTTCGATAAGCACTCCGTAAGATGCGCATGCTTTTCATATCCCGACAAGAAGAACACGGGAAGAAAAGTCATGGCGATCTTGGTAACAGGTGGCGCAGGCTTCATCGGAAGCCACATGGTGTGGGCTCTCCTCGATGCCGGGGAAGAGGTGGTTGTGGTCGACCGGCTGTCCACGGGCTTTCGTTGGGCCGTTGCGCCCCAGGCACGTTTTTATCTGGGCGATATCGCCAAGCCGACCGTCCTCAAGCAGATCTTCGCCGAGAACGACATTGAGGCGATCATCCATTTCGCAGGCTCGATCGTTGTGCCGGAATCGATCGCCAATCCCCTGAGCTATTACGAGAACAACACCGAAAACACCCGCCGTCTCTTGTCGGCCGCCGTCAAGGCAGGGATCGACAAGGTCATCTTCTCGTCGACCGCCGCCGTTTACGGTCTGCCGGACAAGCCGCTGCCGGTGCGGGAGGATGCGCCGCTTCGACCGGAATCACCTTATGGACAGTCCAAGCTGATGAGCGAGATGATGCTGCGCGACACGGCGCGTGCCCATGGTCTCTGCTATGTGGCGCTGCGCTACTTCAACGTCGCAGGTGCCGATGTGAAGGGGCGCGCCGGAAATTCCGCCGTCGGTGCCACGCATCTGCTCAAGGTGGCCTGTGAGGCAGCACTCGGCAAACGGACCTCGATGTCCGTCTATGGCACCGACTACGATACCCCGGATGGCACTGGTGTGCGGGACTATATTCACATCAACGACCTCGTGGATGCACATCTCCAGGCGTTGCGATACTTGCGAAAGGGCGGCGGGCCGCTGGTGGCCAATTGCGGCTACGGCAAGGGATATTCGGTGCTCGACATTATCGAAGCGGTGCGTCGTGCCACAAATACTGATTTCCGCGTCGAATACGCGCCGCGCCGTCCCGGCGACGCGTCGCTTGTCGTGGCGGACTCCACCTTGGCGAAACAGGTTCTGGAGTGGACACCGCGTTACGATGACCTGGGCGTCATCGTCAACACGGCGCTTGCCTGGGAACGGCGGCTTGAGGAACAGGCCACACCCGCTATCGGAGATCTTCGCCGCCGGCTTGCCAGCGGTTTCTAGACGCATGGTTCGTTGCGCCAGAGAGACGCCGTCCCGGTTCGCCGGGGCGGCGTTTTGCTGAGGCGAGCTGATTGGGTACGGCAATCTCTAATTGACGTGGATCAACTTCGCCGACCGGCTGAGCATCTATGTCTATGCCATCCTGGTGAAGCCGATATCCGGCCATGTCAGGTGGATCTTGGAGATGGCGGATGGCAAAGCGTCAAAGCGGCTGGCTGGTCGCATTGCTCGTGATCGTGGTGGGCGGCGGGGCCTATTACGGTTGGACGACCTTTGAAGGGGACGGCCTGCCGTCCAACATCGCGCATGGCAATGGTCGCATCGAGGCGGTGGAAATCGACATTTCCACAAAGACCGGCGGCCGGGTGAAGGACATTCTTGTCGACGAAGGTGATTTCGTCAGCGCCGGGCAGGTGCTGGCCCTGATGGACACGAACCAGCTCGACGCACATCGCCGTCAGGCCCTGGCCGAACACCGCCGCACGCTCGTCGCCGTCGATACCGCCAGAAGCATTGTTGCCCAGCGGGAGGCCGAGCGCGAGGCAGCCCTTGCGACGGTTTCCCAGCGCGAAGCTCAGTTGAACTCAGCCGAAACCACCCTTGCCCGCGCGGAACGGCTGATGGAAAGCCGCACCACGAGCCAGCAGGTGGTTGATGACGGTCGTGCTGCAGCCGCAAGCGCGCGTGCAGCTCTGGCCGCGTCGAAAGCCCAGGTGGCGGCGTCGGAGGCTGCAATCGGTGCAGCCCGGGCTCAGGTGATCGATGCCGAAGCCGCTGTTGCTGCCGCTTCGGCCGCAATCGAAAGCATAGATGCCGACATTGCCGACAGCACGCTAAGAGCGCCAAGAGATGGTCGCGTGCAATACCGCGTTGCCCAGCTCGGCGAAGTTCTGGGCGCAGGCGGTCGCGTCTTGAACATCGTCGATCTCTCCGATGTCTACATGGCCTTCTTCCTGCCGACGGCAGAGGTGGGGCGCATCGCGCTCGGAAGCGAAGCCCGCATAGTGCTCGACGCCGCTGCGGCCTATACCATCCCGGCCAGGATCAGCTTCGTGGCCGATGTCGCGCAGTTCACGCCTAAGACGGTGGAAACCGACGAGGAGCGACAGAAGCTGATGTTCCGCGTCAAGGCGAAGATCCCCGAGGCCTTGCTCAAGAAGTACATCCAGCAGGTCAAAACAGGCCTGCCAGGGATCGCCTATGTCAATCTCGATCCTGCTGCTCCCTGGCCCGAGAGCCTGACGACGACACTGGTGCAGTGACATGAACGCTGTGGCGCAAACGCGATCGGACGATCCTGTCGTGCGCCTTCAAAGGGTAAGCCTTGCCTATGGCAAGACGCTGGCGCTCAACGATGTCTCGCTGGATGTGCCGGCAGGTCGTATGGTTGGTTTGATCGGCCCTGATGGCGTCGGCAAGTCGAGCCTCCTGTCGCTCATCTCCGGCGCCCGCAGGGTCCAGACAGGTCGGGTCGAGGTCTTCGGGGGCGACATGGCGCGTGCCTCGCACCGCCGCAAATCCTGCCCGCGCATCGCCTATATGCCGCAAGGACTGGGCAAGAACCTTTATCCGACGCTCTCGGTCTTCGAAAATGTCGAATTCTTCGGCCGCCTGTTCGGCCAGGATCGGCACGAGCGCGAGCGACGCATTGCCGGCCTCTTGCACTCCACCGGCTTGACGGCCTTCGCTGATCGTCCGGCAGGGAAGTTATCGGGCGGCATGAAACAGAAGCTCGGTCTCTGCTGCGCCCTTATTCACGATCCCGATCTTCTGATCCTTGATGAACCGACGACTGGCGTCGACCCATTGTCGCGCCGGCAGTTCTGGGAACTGATCGACGGCATCAGGGCCGACCGTCCCGGCATGAGCGTCATCGTGGCGACCGCCTACATGGAAGAGGCCGAGCGCTTCGACTGGCTGGTCGCCATGGACGGCGGGCGCATACTGGATACGGGGACACCGGACGAGTTGCGTGAGAGAACGGCAACCGCGACACTCGATGCTGCCTTCGTCGCCTTGCTGCCCGAAGAGAAACGTGGCCGAAACGAACCGCTGCGGATTGCGAGACGTCCAGGGCCGGATGTCGGCGACATCGCGATCCGTGCAGAGCATCTGACCATGCGCTTCGGTGATTTCACGGCCGTTGACAATGTCAGTTTCGAGATCCCGCGCGGCGAGATCTTTGGTTTTCTCGGCTCGAACGGCTGTGGCAAGACGACGACAATGAAAATGCTGACGGGGCTGCTGGGCGCGACCGAGGGCAGGGCGAAGGTCTTCGGCCATCCCGTCGATCCCAAGGACATCGCGATCCGTCGCCGCGTCGGCTATATGAGCCAGGCCTTCTCGCTTTATGGCGAGCTGACGCTTCGGCAGAATCTCGAACTGCATGGCCGTCTCTTCGGGATGCCGGATGCCGAAATTGGGCCGCGGCTGGAGGAACTTGCGAACCGGTTTGGCTTGGTCGAGACGCTGGAAGAACTGCCCGATGCTCTGCCGCTCGGGATGCGCCAGAGGCTGTCGCTCGCCGTCGCCTTGATCCACCGTCCTGACATCCTGATCCTCGACGAACCCACCTCGGGTGTCGATCCGGTGGCGCGTGACGGCTTTTGGGCTTTGCTGGCCGATCTCTCCCGGCGCGACAGCGTGACCATCTTCGTGTCGACCCATTTCATGAACGAGGCGGCATTGTGCGACAGGATCTCGTTGATGCATGCCGGCAAGGTTCTGGTCACCGATACGCCTGAGGCAATCGTTTCAGGCTGTGGCGCCGAAAACCTCGAGCAGGCCTTCATCCATCATCTGGAGCAGGCGATCGGCGAAGAAGGCGTGCCCACTTTTCGCTCTGGCGAGTTTAAAGACGCTGCAAACTCAGCATCCGCTTCGTCGACGGAAGTGAAAGGTCATCGCCCGCTGCTTGATCGTCGCCGGCTGCTCGCCTTCAGTCGCCGTGAAGCGCTCGAGCTTATCCGTGACCCCATTCGTGCGACACTTGCCATGCTCGGCAGCCTCATTCTGATGTTCGTCATCGGCTATGGCATCAATCTCGATGTCGAGAACCTGACCTTCGCCGCACTCGACCGCGACGACACGGTCTTGAGCCGGGAATACATCGCGGAGATCGCCGGTTCCCGATACTTCATCGAGCGTCCTCCACTGGCCAACTACGAGGAGCTCGACCGCCGCATGCGCGCCGGCGACATCAGTCTCGCGATCGAGATCTCGCCCGGCTTTGGCCGCGATCTTGCGCGCGGCAATCGCAGTATCGAAGTCGGTGCCTGGATCGACGGCGCCATGCCGGCTCGGGCCGAAACCGTCTCGGGTTATGTTCAGGGCATGCACGCGACCTGGCTCGCCCGCAAGGCTCGCGAAGTCTATGGCGACAGGGTCACTCAGGCGCCCTTCGAGATCGAATTGCGCTATCGCTACAATCCAAATGTCGAGAGCCTGGTCTCGATGGTCCCGGCGGTCATCCCGCTCCTGCTGATGCTCATCCCCGCCATGTTGTCGGTGTTGAGCGTGGTGCGTGAAAAGGAACTCGGCTCGATCATCAACTTCTACGTCACACCTGTCACGCGTCTCGAATTCCTGCTTGGCAAGCAATTGCCCTATATCGGCATCGCCTTCCTGAATTTCCTGATCCTAACCGCCTTCGCCGTCTTCGGCTTCCAGGTCCCGCTCACCGGAAGCTTTGCGGTTTTGGCGCTGGGAGCCTTGCTCTACGTCTTCGCCGCAACCGCGCTCGGTCTCCTCCTGTCGAGCTTCATGAAGAGCCAGATCTCCGCGATTTTCGGCACCACGCTGATCACGATCATCCCGGCAGTCCAGTTTTCCGGCATGCTGTCGCCAGTCTCGGCTCTGCAGGGGGCAGGGGCTCTGATCGGGCAGATCTATCCTGCGAGCCATTTCGTCACCATCTCACGCGGTGTCTTCTCCAAGGGGCTGACCTTCGCCGATCTCGAGCCGCAACTGCTGGCGCTGGCAATCATTGGTCCGCTCCTTCTCATCGCCGGGACCTGCCTCCTGAAGAAGCAGGCGGTGTGACCCATGCGGATGGCAAACATTCTCGAGCTTGGCATCAAGGAACTCCGCGGTCTCGCCCGCGACCCGGCCCTGCTCCTCCTGATCGTCTATGCCTTCACCCTGAACATCTACACGGCCGCAACCGCCGAGCCCGAGACGCTGAACAAGGCGGCGGTCGCCATTGTCGATGAAGACCGGTCGCAAGTCTCGTTGCGCATCGAAAGCGCGCTCTACCCGCCTTATTTCTTAGCCCCGCAGATGATCACACCTGCTGACATCGATCCCCGCATGAATGCCGGCCTCGACACCTTCGTACTCGATATCCCGCCCGGTTTTCAGCGCGATCTTTTGGCCGGCCGCAGTCCTAAGATCCAGCTCAACGTTGACGCAACCCAGATGACCCAGGCCTTTTCCGGCGGCAGGTACATTCAGGAAATCGTCACGCGTGAAGTGACGGATTTCCTGAACCGGGGAGACCCAGCGGACCAGGTGAGCGTCGGTCTGTCGCTCCGGGCACGCTTCAATCCCGAGCTCGACAAGGGCTGGTTCGGATCGATCAACGAAGTCATTTCCGCCGTCACCATGCTGTCGATCGTCCTGACCGGTGCAGCCCTGATTCGGGAGAGGGAACACGGCACGATCGAACATCTCCTCGTCATGCCGGTCACGCCTGCGGAAATCATGCTGAGCAAGATCTGGTCGATGGGCCTGGTGGTGCTGCTCGCGACGGTGTTTTCGCTCTTCGTCGTCGTGCAAGGCGCGCTAAAGGTGCCTCTTCAGGGCTCCATGACCCTTTTCCTCATCGGGGCGGCGCTACAACTGGTTGCCGCGACATCCATGGGCATCTTCCTCGCCACCGTCGCCGGCTCCATGCCGCAGTTCGGTCTCCTGCTGATGCTAGTTCTTCTGCCGTTACAGATCCTCTCCGGCGGCATGACGCCGCGCGAAAGTATGCCCGAGGTAATCCAGTGGATCATGTCGGCGGCCCCCAACACGCATTTCGTCATCATGGCCCAGGCGGTGCTGTTCCGGGATGCTGGCTTCGACGTCGTCTGGCCTCAGATCCTGGCACTCATTGCTATCTCGGCTGTCTTCTTCATCCTGTCCCTGGGCCGCTTCCGTGCCTTCCTTCGCTGACGGCAAAAAGCCGGAGAGGCGGCTGCATCTCCGGCTTCTTCTAGCGGTTCCGAGCCTCGGGGCACGAGGCTCGTTGCCGTAGCTCTTAGGCTTCGAGATCGAAGCGATCGGCGTTCATCACCTTGACCCAGGCAGCCACGAAGTCCTTGACGAACTTCTCCTGGTTGTCGTCCTGGGCGTAGACTTCCGCGTAGGCACGCAGGACCGAGTTCGAACCGAAGACAAGATCGGCGCGGGTCGCGGTGAACTTCTTCTCACCGGTCTTGCGGTCGCAGATGTCATAGGAGTTCTTGCCCGTCGGCTTCCAGGTGAAGCCCATGTCGGTCAGGTTGACGAAGAAGTCGTTCGTCAGCTGGCCTTCGCGGGTGGTGAACACGCCATGCTTGGTGCCACCATAGTTCGTTCCGAGTACGCGCAGACCACCGAGAAGCACCGTCATTTCTGCACCCGTCAGACCCATCAGCTGGGCGCGGTCGAGCAGCATTTCTTCCGGGCTGACCACATAGTCCTTCTTGGTCCAGTTGCGGAAGCCATCGGCCAGCGGCTCGAGCGGCTTGAAGCTTTCGGCATCCGTCTGCTCGGCGGTGGCATCGCCACGACCGGCGGCAAACGGCACGATCAGGTCGTAACCCGCAGCCTTGGCCGCCTTCTCCACGCCGACATTGCCGGCCAACACGATGACGTCGGCAACGCTCGCGCCATATTCGGCCGCGATCGGCTCGAGCACAGCCAGTACTTTGCCCAGACGGGCTGGCTCGTTGCCTTCCCAGTCACGCTGCGGAGCCAGACGAATGCGGGCACCGTTCGCGCCGCCGCGCATGTCAGACTGGCGGTAGGTCCGGGCGCTGTCCCAGGCTGTGGCAACCAGTTCTGCGATCGACAGACCGGAAGCTGCGATCTTCGCCTTGACGGCGCCGACATCGTAGTTCTTGGCACCAGCCGGGATCGGGTCCTGCCAGATCAGGTCTTCGGTCGGAGCTTCCGGACCGATGTAGCGAACCTTCGGACCGAGATCGCGGTGGGTCAGCTTGAACCAGGCGCGGGCAAACGTGTCCTGGAAGTAGGCCGGGTCCGCCATGAACTTCTCGCAGATGGCGCGGTAAGTCGGGTCGACCTTCATCGCCATGTCGGCATCGGTCATCATCGGCATGCGACGGATCGACGGGTCGGTGGCGTCCACCGGCATGTGCTCTTCCTTGATGCCGATCGGCTGCCACTGCTGTGCACCAGCGGGGCTGTGCGTCAGTTCCCAGTCGTAGCCGAACAGCAGCTCGAAATAGCCCATGTCGAAGACGGTCGGGTTGGCGGTCCATGCGCCTTCGATGCCCGAGGTCACGGCGAGGCTTGCCTTGCCGTTCTGGTTCGGGTTCATCCAGCCGAAGCCTTGGTTTTCCAGATCGCCGGCTTCCGGCTCGACGCCGAGTGCCTGGGCATCACCATTGCCGTGTGCCTTGCCGACGGTGTGGCCACCGGCGGTCAGCGCTGCGGTTTCTTCGTCGTTCATCGCCATGCGGGCGAAGGTTTCACGGACCTGAGCGGCGGTCGCCATCGGATCCGGCTTGCCGTTCACGCCTTCCGGATTGACGTAGATGAGGCCCATCTGCACGGCGGCAAGCGGGTTTTCCATCGTGTTGGGCTTGGTCACGTCATCGTAGCGGCTGTCGGACGGAGCCAGCCACTGCTTTTCCGCACCCCAGTAGACGTCCTTTTCCGGACCCCAGATATCGGGACGACCGAAGGCGAAGCCAAAGGTCTTCAAGCCCATGTCTTCGTAAGCGACGGTGCCGGCGAAGAGGATCAGGTCGGCCCAGGAGATCTTGTTGCCGTATTTCTTCTTAAGCGGCCAGAGCAGACGACGCGCCTTGTCGAGGCTGGCATTATCAGGCCAGGAATTGAGTGGTGCGAAACGGATATTGCCCGTGCCGCCGCCGCCGCGGCCGTCGGCCAGACGATAGGAGCCGGCAGAGTGCCAGGCGAGACGGATCATCAAGCCGCCGTAGTGACCCCAGTCAGCCGGCCACCATTCCTGGCTGTCGCGGAACAGGGCTTTCATGTCCGCCTTCAGTGCGGCGACGTCGAGCTGCTTCACGGCTTCACGATAGTCGAAGCCCTTGCCCATCGGGTCGGTCTTGGTGTCGTGCTGGTGCAGGATGTCGAGGTTCAGCGCATTCGGCCACCAGGCCATCGGAGTTGCGCCGGTTTCGGTGTTCGAACCGTGCATCACCGGACATTTGCCGGCGTTTTTGTTGCTCATGGTATCCATATTGTACCTCCTTGAAGAACCCGCTTGTCCAGGATCGGATGGATGACCTGCTTCTGAAGAGCATGTCCGCATCACAATCCGATGAAATGGCGACAGACTTTGAAAGGTCTCGCCTGATCCGTCTTCATCTGCCTCTACGCGGAAACAGACAAGGCAGGATCACCCCCTCAAAGGCGATCCCCCGACGTCATCTGGAATTGTTCTAGCAAAGGGTTTCGATTAATGTAAGTTGGAATTTATGATCGGTTCCATAGGATAGGGTTATGATAAACTTCACCCTCCGGCAGCTACGCTATTTCGAGGCGCTGGCCCGACATGGCCATTTCGGACGGGCGGCCGAAGCCTGTTCGATTTCCCAGCCGGCTCTATCGGTTCAGATCAAGGAACTGGAGGAAGCGCTCGGTGCAGAACTCTTCGAACGGGCTGCCCGACAGCTGCGCCTCTCGGCCTTCGGAGAGGAGTTTCTGGTTCGGGTGCGCGATATCCTGCGGTCGGTAGATGAACTGGGTGATCTTGCCCGTGCTCACCGCCGGCATCTGGTGGGCCGTCTCCGCATCGGCGTCATTCCGACGATCGCCCCCTATCTGCTGCCCGCAATGATCTCGGCGCTGACCCAAGAGAATGCCGATCTCGACATTCATGTTCGCGAGACCGTAACGCCGAAACTTCTGCAGGAACTGGCGGAAGGCCGCCTGGATACCGCGATCGTCGCCCTGCCGGTTTCCGAGCCCTCACTGACCGAAATGCCCCTGTTCGAAGAAAGCTTCGTGCTCGTCCGTCCCAAGGAGGATGCTGAGAAGCCCGTACCGAGCCGCGACATGCTGCGCGAGATGCGTTTGTTGCTCCTGGAGGAAGGCCATTGCTTTCGTGAGCAGGCACTCTCCTTCTGCGACATGGGCACGGTCCGACCACGCGAGATCCTCGACGGAAGTTCGCTCTCGACGCTCGTGCAAATGGTCGGTGCCGGCATCGGCGTGACGCTGATCCCGGAGATCGCCATGCCGGTCGAGACCCGCTCAGCCGACGTCTCGATCGTCCGTTTCGCCGACCCTCAGCCCTCACGCACGGTCGGCATGATCTGGCGCAAGACGAGCCCGATCGCCAAGCAGTTGACGGAGGTGGCCGAGGTGGTTCGTCGCTCGGCCGACGCCCTTCATCTTCGCGCATTCAACCAGTCCCTCTGACCGCAGAAACTTTCTCTCCCGAGAGACGTTGGGAAGGAGAAGGGAGTGGCGTCATGTGGATCTGGCTGAAAGAAAATCACGCCATCATTTCAGCGCTGTCGAGCCTCGCGATGCTGGGCGTCTGGATGCTCTATCTCCATCTCTTTTACTCGAGCTACCGGCATCAGATAAGACCCAAGATCCTGATCACCAGGGGAGGCGGGGATACCGTTGCGGCGCGTTGCATCGTCACGAATATGAGCTCAGAGACTATTTTCATCCAGGCGGTGTTCTTGCAACTTTCTTATCCCGACCGTGAGCAGGTCTATTCCCTGAGCGAAGTCGACCGAGCGGGCTTCTCGCCTGCTGATAGACGGAGCGAACTCGTACAAGGTCCGTTGCGCAGCGGCGATTTCCTTGATCTCGGTTCCTTTGAGGACCTGCTGTCGAGCGTGCTTATCTCGGGCGAGGCCCGGGATGAGCTTGCCGCAGCCGACGCCGTGTCCATACTCGCTGTCGGCAGCTATACTTGGCACGACCGCATTGTGGCGGCCGAAAGATCATTCCGACTTGGGCGAAACAAGGCGGAGGAGTCCATACTGGTCCCGACACGGGTGTTCGCGCGGCAGATCACGTCCAGGGCCGAACGCCGTCGAGTTGCCCGGATAATCGAAAACGAGGCGGGTTTGCGCTGAAGCATCTCAATTGATTTTCTGCGCCCGTGCGCGCGCAAAACGCACCATTTCCTGCAAGGCAAAGTGAAATCTGGATGGTTTTGAGCGAAATGGTGCTGCTAGAGAGATTTGAACTCTCGGCCTCTCCCTTACCAAGGGAGTGCTCTACCCCTGAGCTATAGCAGCATCTGGCGGGCGGAGATTGTGTGCCGCCCAGAACGAGGCGCCTATTGCCACAGAGTTTTGGGGTGCGCAAGCCATAAAGCGTTCGGGTGGCCAAGTTTTGTGACGTGATGTGAAGGGACTTTCCGATTTTTATTCGATCGGTTATCACGCGCTCATGACGAATAACCCGGAAAACAAGGGCGAAGCGGACGAAGGCCGGCCCGAAGCCGCGCCGCTTGCCGATCGTGGAAAACGTGCGCTCTCCGACGCCGAACAGCTGCGGCGTGAACGCGCGGCGGCGAAACTCAGGGAAAATCTCGCCCGTCGAAAGCAGCAGTCGCGGGCGCGCCGGGCCGGTGAGGCTGAGGATGGTGTCGGTTTGCCGGCTGCGCGGGTATCACCGGATGTGGCCCCTGAGGAATCCGACCCTGCCGCAAATTCGTCCAAACCCGGTGATTAACCGAGCGTTGCAGCGTCAATTGAACCCTCTGTACTTTTCGTCTAAAGAGCCAGCCTCGCCGGATTGGCTTCCCCTCACACCTTCTCAAGGAAAGGCGGGCATTTCTCGCCCGTATCGCAGGCTCTCATGGATCGCATCAGGATTGTTGGTGGCAATGCGTTGAACGGGATCATCCCGATCTCGGGCGCCAAGAACGCAGCACTTCCCCTGATGATCGCCTCGCTTTTGACGTCCGATACGCTGACGCTCGAAAACGTGCCGCATCTGGCAGACGTCGAAGGCCTGATCCGCATTCTCGGCAACCACGGCGTCGATATCGCCGTAAACGGTCGCCGAGAACATCAGGACGGCTCCTATTCGCGCACCGTGCATTTCACCTGCCGCACCGTGGCCGACACCACGGCACCCTATGAGCTCGTCTCGAAGATGCGCGCCAGCTTCTGGGTCATCGGTCCGCTGCTTGCCCGCGAAGGCCAGGCCCGCGTCTCGCTGCCGGGCGGCTGCGCCATCGGCACGCGTCCGGTCGATCTCTTCATCGAGGGCCTGACGGCGCTCGGCGCCGAGATGGAAATCGATGGCGGCTACATCAATGCCAAGGCGCCGAAGGGCGGCCTGATCGGCGCCCGCTACACATTCCCCAAGGTCTCGGTCGGCGCGACCCATGTCATGCTGATGGCCGCTTCGCTTGCTCGCGGCACGACCGTGATCGGCAACGCCGCTCGCGAGCCTGAGGTCGTCGATCTCGCAAACTGCCTGAATGCCATGGGCGCAAAGATTTCAGGCGCCGGCACCTCCACCATCACGATCGAGGGCGTCACCAGCCTATCTGGCGCGCGTCACCGTGTCCTGCCGGATCGCATCGAGACGGGCACCTATGCCATGGCTGTCGCCATGACCGGCGGCGACGTGACGCTGTCAGGCACCGACATTTCGCTTCTCGACACAGCCATCGAAGCGATCCGCCGCGCGGGTGCCGAAGTGTCGGCGGTCGAGGGCGGCATCCGCGTCATCGGCCATGGTGATCAAATCCGTCCGGTCGATATCGTCACCGAACCTTTCCCGGGCTTCCCGACCGACCTACAGGCGCAGTTCATGGGGCTGATGACCCGCGCGAACGGTGTCTCGCATGTCACTGAGACGATCTTCGAAAACCGCTTCATGCATGTGCAGGAACTCGCCCGCCTCGGCGCCAAGATCACGTTATCTGGCCAGACGGCCCGCATCGAAGGCGTTACCCGCCTGCGTGGCGCCCCGGTCATGGCCACCGATCTGCGCGCTTCCGTGTCGCTGGTCATCGCCGGCCTCGCCGCCGAGGGTGAAACCATGGTTTCCCGCGTCTATCACCTCGATCGTGGCTTCGAGCGGCTTGAAGAGAAGCTCACCCGCTGCGGCGCCATCGTCGAGCGCATCAGCGACTGACCCTGCCGGGCGACATCTCTTTCTGAGCGATGCGGGGCGAAAAGTCTTTTTGCCCCGTTGCCACTGGACAAGCCGCAACCTATGTCGAAAACATGAAATTCGACAGGAAGGCCGTCTTCGGGCGGCACGGTGAGGTGACATGACGGACTTGAAGCTTCTGGCGCTCGACAATGATGATCTCGCGATCATCTCGGCCCATATGCAGGATGCCGTCTTCAAGGTCGGCGATCTCAGTTTTTCGGCTCGCTCGGGTCTCTTTTCGCTGGCGGCCAACCGCTTCGTCTGGGAAAAGGCGGCGCGTGCGACGAAAAGCTTCGAGCGCCGCCGCGCGGCCTTGAGCTTCAAGCGTGTGGAAGCCGTGCGCTCGATCGGTTTCGACCGCGGCAAGGCGGAGGACGTCATGAGCCTGCTCGCGATCCGCTACGTGCCGAAGGGCGAGGGCCCCGATGGCGTTGTTGAACTCGTCTTGGCCGGCGGTGGTATGGTTGCGCTCGAAGTGGAATGCATCGAGGCTCAGCTCGCCGATACCGGTGGTGCCTGGGAAACCACAGCCCGGCCGGAACACGAAGCGGGCTGACAAGGTGTGTCCGTGCAGATTTCATGTGCGGTTCTGTGAATTGAAAATGCAAAGAGGGAAATACGGGGCGTGGCAATCTGGCTGGATCAGGCATCGGGAGATTTTGAGGCGCGTTTTGCAGCCTTCCTGACGACCAAGCGTGAGGTCTCCGACGACGTCAACGACGTGGTGCGCAAGATTATCGACGACGTGCGCAGCCGTGGCGATGCGGCACTTGCCGATTATTCCAAACGCTTCGATGGCGTGGATTTTTCGACCGTCTCCATGCGGGTTACGGAAGAAGAAATTGCAGACGCACTCGCCTCCGCCGCGCCGGAGCTGATCGACGCGCTGAAGCTTGCTGCCGAACGCATCGAACGCCATCACGCCCGGCAGATGCCGAAAGACGACATCTACGAAGACGCAATTGGCGTCGGCCTCGGCTCTCGCTGGACGGCAATTGATGCCGTCGGCCTCTATGTGCCCGGCGGCACCGCGAGCTATCCGAGCTCGGTGCTGATGAATGCGCTGCCGGCCAAGGTCGCCGGTGTTCCCCGTGTCGTGATGGTCGTGCCGGCCACCGGTGGCGCCATCAACCCGACGGTTCTCGCGGCGGCCAGTATTGCCGGTGTCACCGAGATCTATCGCATCGGCGGCGCTCAGGCCGTGGCGGCACTCGCCTATGGCACCGAGACGATCGCCCCCGTTGCCAAGATCGTCGGCCCGGGCAATGCCTATGTGGCCGCTGCCAAGCGCCAGGTCTTCGGCACCGTTGGCATCGACATGATTGCCGGCCCATCCGAAGTCTTGATCATCGCTGACAAGGACAATGATCCGGACTGGCTGGCCGCCGATCTGCTGGCCCAGGCCGAGCACGATCCGGGCGCACAGTCGATTGTCATCACCGATGACCGCGCGCTGGGCGAAGCGGTCGAAGCCGCCGTCGAGCGTCAAATCAAGTCGCTTCCGCGCGCCGAGACGGCGTCGGCCAGCTGGCGTGACTTTGGTGCGATCATCAAGGTCGAGAAGCTGGAAGATTCCATTCCGCTCGCCAACCGGATTGCAGCCGAACATCTGGAACTTGCCGTCGATGATCCGGAACCCCTGATCGAAGGCATCCGAAATGCCGGTGCGATCTTCGTTGGTCGCCATACGCCTGAAGTGATCGGCGACTATGTCGGAGGTTCCAACCACGTTCTGCCGACGGCGCGATCCGCACGCTTCTCCTCGGGGCTTGGGGTGCTGGACTATGTCAAGCGCACCTCGATCCTGCGGCTCGGACCGGAGCAGCTGCGCAAGCTTGCGCCCGCTGCGATTGCGCTTGCGAAATCGGAAGGGCTCGAAGCCCATGCCCGCTCCGTCGCCATCCGCCTCAATCTCGGGGACTAGCACATGGCGGCGGGCGACTTCCGGCTCTCAGATGTCGTGCTGGACGAGACCATCGGGCGCTCGACCCCTGATGTCGAGCATGAGCGCGCCGTTGCCATTTTCGACCTGATCGAAGAAAACTCTTTCGAGCCTGCCGGCCATCCTGGCGGTCCCTATCATCTCTTTTTGTCGTTGATGGACCGCAAGCTCGTCTTCTCGATTAAGACGGAGGCCGGCGAGGATGTCGCCGTGCACATCCTGTCACTGACGCCCTTGCAGCGGATTATCAAAGACTACTTCATGATCTGCGAGAGCTATTACGAGGCGATCCGCTCCTCGACGCCGTCCCAGATCGAAGCGATCGACATGGGCCGCCGGGGCATCCACAATGACGGCTCGCAGACGCTGATGGACAGGCTCTCGGGCAAGATCAAGATCGACTTCGATACTGCGCGGCGTCTCTTTACCTTGGTCTGCGTGCTCTATTGGCGGGGATAGGCTCGATGAGCGAGGGGGCAGACGACAGCCGCCGTCCGTCGCGGCCCGGCGCTGTTCTCTTTATGTGCGGCCAGAATGTCATTCGCAGCCCCATGGCCGAGGCGATCGCCAAACAGGCCCTGCCGTCAGGCACCTGGGTTGCCTCTGCCGGCGTCAAGAAGGGGGAGCGCGATCCTTTCGTCGATGTCGTGCTCGACGAGATCGGCCTTTCGCTCGGCCGCCGCCAGCCCCAGACGCTGGAGGATATGGAAGACGACTACTTCGACCTCGTGATCACTCTCACGCCCGAAGCCCATCACGCAGCGCTCGAATTGACACGGTCTTCTGCGGTCGAGGTTGAATATTGGCCTATGCCGGATCCGACGGTCGAGACCGGCAGTCGCGAGCAGCGGCTCACCGCCTATCGCGACGTGCGGGATCGCCTGACGAAGCTGATCCGGGACAGGCTGGTTCTGGCCCCGGATTAGCGCCGGTTTTGCCCCTCTTGAAACAAATTCCAAAAGCCGAATCTACAAGGTTCACAAATGCCGGGCGATTGTGTAGTTTCCGCCCACATTTTCAGGGGCCCCTCGTGCGCCCCTCCAAAACCCCAGGAAAGACAACCACTCTATGGCTAAAGAAGAAAGTCCTCGAATTCCCCGGCGTCGTCACCGAATTGCTGCCGAACGCCACCTTCCGTGTGAAGCTCGAAAACGAACATGAAATTATCGCCCATACCGCCGGCCGCATGCGCAAGAACCGCATCCGCGTTCTCGCAGGCGACAAGGTCCTGGTCGAGATGACCCCTTACGACTTGACCAAGGGCCGTATCACCTACCGCTTCAAGTAAGTCTTGGGACCGCACCGGGGCTTTAGGATCGCGCACGCATGGAACTGAGACAGAAGCTGATTTTGGCCTCCGGGTCGCCGCGTCGTGTGGATCTCCTCAAGCAGGCCGGCATCGAGCCTGCGCGTCTCATGCCGATGGATCTCGATGAGACGCCCAAGAAATCAGAACATCCCCGCTCGCTTGCCCGTCGCCTGTCTGCAGATAAGGCCAACGCCGCCTATCAACAGTTGCGCAAGGATCTGACCTGGGGAGGCAGCTATATCCTGGCCGCCGACACCGTGGTCGCGGTCGGCCGCCGCATCCTGCCCAAGGCGGAACTGATGCAGGAGGCTTCCTCGGCGCTGCATCTGCTCTCAGGTCGCAGCCACTGGGTCTTCACCGGCGTTTGCCTGATCGGCCCCGATGGCAAGCAGCGCCAGAAGATCGTCGAGACCAAGGTCCGCTTCAAGCGCCTGTCAGGTTACGACATCGAATGCTACCTTGCGTCAGGCGAATGGCGCGGCAAGGCCGGCGCCTATGCCATCCAGGGCATTGCCGGCAGCTTTGTCCAGAAGATCGTCGGCTCCTACACCAACGTCGTCGGCCTGCCGCTCTTCGAAACGTTGCAGATGCTCTCGGGCGAGGGCTATGACGTGCACACCGGCTGGACGGAGGGCTGACGATGTCGCAGGGAGACGAACAGCGGACGGCCAAGGTCGAGCCGTTGCGCAAGGCGCGGCCATGCCCCGAATGCCGCCGCCCGTCGACGCGGGACAATTACCCGTTCTGCTCCGACCGCTGCCGAAATCTCGACCTCTCGCGCTGGCTGAAGGGCTCTTATGCCATCCCGGTTGCCGACGACGAGTCCAAGGCGGACGACGACTACCGCGACTGATCGCTCGCTGGCCATAAAGCCTGTTCGCGACTTCCCCCGATCCCCTTGTTCTCGTTCACCTTTCAGCGATTTTCACATCTTCTTCAAAAAAGTGGTCGAAGCCGCTGGACATGGCCGAACAAGATGTTATAACCCCGCTCGCTCCCGGGGAAATGCCCCGGCGGTCTTCACAAAAGGCCGGCAGGCGTCGAAAGACAGCCGAGATGCCCGGATAGCTCAGTTGGTAGAGCAGCGGATTGAAAATCCGCGTGTCGGTGGTTCAAATCCGCCTCCGGGCACCACTTATTCATTTTCTCCAAGCCTAAACTGCCTCCGTTTTACGGACTCGTTGGCCCTCGACCATGCCGCTCTCGCCGGCATCCTTTAAAAGTCACGCGCCGCATCTGCATTTTAGCTCTTTCTTCAGGGGCTTGGCCGTTCCTGTGTCAGCTCGCCATTGTTTTCGTGCGCCTCTCTCGTTCTGAGCGTTCTCGTGGGGGTGACAATGGCGATTGACCGTTGACGATTTTTGATTTACGACTGAAGAAAATCAAAAATCGTCAGTCGTAAATCATCATGACACCAAGCGCAGTTCAGGCCACCGAAGCAGCCGATATGGCCACCCGCATCCTCCAGGCGGCGGAGGGGCAGTTTCGACACTATGGCTATAGCAAGACGACCGTCGCCGATGTGGCGAAGGAACTCGGCATGTCGCCGGCCAACATCTACAGGTTCTTCAGCTCGAAGAGCGAGTTGTTGGAAGGTGTCTGCGCCCGTCTCCTGCATCAGAGCCTGTCAATCGCCCAGTCCATCGCTGCCCTTCCGGTCAGTGCGGAGGAAAGGCTGCGCCGCTATTCCATGACGCATTTCGAGTTCACCGTGGCCACCATGCTCGATGAGCGCAAGGTGCATGACATGGTCGTGGCTGCTATCGAGCAGAGCTGGGGCGTCATCGACAAGCATATCGACGAAATCCAGGCCATCCTGACCGACATCATTGCCGAAGGCATGGAAAAGGGAGAGTTCGCCAAGGGCGACCCGGCCCATGCGGCGCGCTGTTTCGGCGCGGCGACCTCGCCATTGCACCATCCCCAGATGGTTGCCCAGTGTATTGGCAAGACCAATCGCGCTGGTCCGGAAGACCTGACCGAATTCGCCATCCGAGCCCTCAAAGTCTGAGACCCCCGCCGGGGAGGAACCACTATGTCCGCCAGCGTCCGCCTGTCCCTGACCGCATTGTCCCTTTTCGCCGCCTTCGGGCTTGCAGCCTGCACGGAAGGCGGAGCGGAAACGGTGGAACAGCCGAGCCTTCGTCCCGTAAAGGTGATCGAGGTCGAGGCGCCATCGACCGCGCGCGAATTGCGCTATTCCGGAACGGTGAAGGCCCGCAGTGAGGCTGCCGCCAGTTTCCGCGTGGCCGGCAAGATCATCGAGCGCCTGGTCGATATCGGCGATCGTGTTATGCCGGGCGATGTTCTGGCGCGCCTCGATGTGACGGACTATCAGTTGCAGATGCGCAGTGCCGAGGCGAGCCTCGCCGCCGCCGACCGCCAGCTGGAAACGGCCGACTTCGCCCTGAAACGTGCGGATGCCCTCTACCGCCAGCAGGTGACGACAAAGGCGCAGCTTGAGCAGGCGCAACTCACCTATAACCAGGCCCTCGCCACCCGCGACAGCCAGCGTTCTTCGCTGGAACAGGCGCGAAACCAGGTCGCCTATGGCGAGTTGAAGGCCGACAAGCCGGGCATCGTCACTGCGATCAGCGCGGACGCGGGCCAGGTCGTGGCGGCCGGTAGCCCCGTCGTCACGGTCGCAGCCGACGGCGAGAAGGAAGCACTGATCGCAGTGCCGGAGAATGAAATCTTTGCATTCGCCCCGGGCAAGGAGGTCGAAGTCGACTTCTGGTCGAAGGATGGCCTTGCCCTCAAGGGAACCGTTCGCGAAGTTGCCGGCAGCGCGGATGCGACGTCGCGAACCTTTGCCGTGCGCATCACGCTTCCCGAAAATCCACAGATCCTGCTCGGCATGACCGCGCGTGTCACAGCGCTTGCACCGGCGGACAAGAATCTGTTCGAGCTGCCGCTGTCCGCCCTCGCCCAGGATGCTGCCAAGCAGCCGAAAGTCTGGATCGTCGACCGCACCGCCGCGACCGTTCATGCGCGACCGGTCACGATCGACACGTTTTCCGATACGGGGATCCAGGTGTCTGCAGGTTTAAAACCCGGCGACCTCGTGGTCGTGGCAGGCACGCAGTTCATGGCGGAAGACATGAAGGTTCGGCTGGCCAACGAGAACCTGTCGCGGTCGGCCGAGGCTGATCCGGCAACCGCCACCGTCACGCCCGACGCCGCCACCCGGTAAGCCCACCGCGCCCCCTACCTTCGGGACATTTCAATCATGACAAACTCTCCTGTCGAACCGGGCTCGTTCAACTTGTCCCGTTGGGCCATCGCCCATCCCAGCATTGCCCGTTTCCTTTTCGGTCTGATCATCCTCACAGGTCTCTTCGGATTGATGCGCATGGGCCAGAAGGAGGATCCAGACTTTACCTTCCGCGTCATGGTGGTGCAGGCTTTCTGGCCGGGCGCATCGCTGGCCGACATGCAGGATCAGGTCGTCAACAAGATCGAGCGTAAGCTGCAGGAGACGCCCTATCTGGACTGGGTCAAGTCCTACACACGGCCGGGCTCGGCGATCATCACTCTGCAGGTGACGGGCAATACCGATGCCGATGACGTAGCGGAAGCGTTCTACCAGGTCCGCAAGAAGGTTGGCGATATTGAGAACGAGCTGCCCGAAGGTTTGCTGGGCCCCTACTTCAACGACGAGTTCGGCGATACCTATATCACGCTCTATGCCCTAACCGGCGATGGCTATAGCTATCCCGAACTCAAGCAATACGCGATCCAGGCACGCGACGTTCTGTTGTCGACTGAGGGTGTCGAAAAGGCCGTAATCCTCGGCGACCAACCGCAGAAGATCTTCATCGAGGTATCCTCCCAGGCACTCGCCGAACGCGGGCTGACCTTCACCGATCTGCAGAGTGCGCTTGCCGGCCAGAATGCGATCGATGCCACTGGGAGCATCGACACAGGCTCCAGGTCCGTCCGCATATCCGTCGATGGCGGCTTCTCAGCCGCGGAAGACATCCGAGAGCTGCGCCTGAATTCCGGCAACCAGGTCACGCGTCTGGGCGATATCGCCACGGTGACCGAAGGTCTGGAAGATCCCTATCAGCGCAAGTTTCGGTTCAACGGCAAGGATTCCGTCCAGGTCGGCGTCGTCATGGCCAAGGGCTTCAAGGTGACCGATGTCGGCGATGCCGTGGAGGAGACGCTGGAGCGTTTCGAGGCGACCCTGCCGATCGGCCTCGAGGTCTCGCAGATTTCCAATCAGCCGGAGGTGGTTCGCGAGGCAATCGGTGAATTCATGAAGGCGCTCGGCGAAGCCCTGCTGATCGTGCTCGTCGTCTCCTTCGTCTCCATCGGCTGGCGCTCTGGTCTGGTGATTGCGATTGCCATCCCCCTGGTGCTTGCCGCGACCTTCGCCGTCATGTACGAACTCGGGCTCGACCTGCAGCGCATCTCGCTCGGTGCCCTGATCATCGCGCTCGGCCTTCTGGTCGACGACGCCATGATCGTCGTGGAGATGATGGAGCGAAAACTGGAGGAGGGGCTCGAGAAGCTGGATGCGGCGAGTTTCGCCTATTCCTCGACAGCCTTTCCGATGCTGACCGGAACGCTCATCACGACGGCCGGTTTCATCCCGGTCGGCTTTGCGGAATCGACCGCCGGTGAATATGTCCGCTCGCTTTTTTATGTCGTGGGCATCTCGCTCATCATTTCCTGGTTCGTTGCCGTCTATTTCACGCCCTGGCTCGGTTACATGATCCTGAAGCAGAGGGCCCATGCCGGCAGCCATCACGACGCTTTCGACACCAGCTTCTACCGTCGCCTCCGCGCGACCGTCTCCTGGGCCGTAGAACACCGCATCATCGTGATAGGCTCGACGCTCGCCATCTTTGCGTTAAGCCTCTGGTCCTTCCAGTTCATCCCGAAGAACTTCTTCCCGCAATCGTCGCGCCCGGAAATCCTTGTGGACATGTGGCTTCCAGAGGGAACCTCGATCAAGGAAGTCGAGGCCGAGGCCAGGCGCCTTGAAGCGGAACTGCTGACCGATCAGGATCAGCGCTTTGTCGCAACCTATGTGGGCGAGGGCGCGCCGCGCTTCTTCCTGCCGCTCGACCAGCAACTGCGCAATCCGAACTATGCCCAGCTCTTGGTCATGGCGAGGGATGAGGATGCGCGCGAACGTCTCATCACCAAGCTGCGCATGACACTGGCGGAAGACTTCCCCTCTGTGCGGGGCAAGGTTGATCGGCTGTTCCTCGGCCCGCCGACCGGATGGGCTGTGCAGATGCGTGTGAGCGGACCGGAGCGCGACGAGGTGCGTCGCATTGCCGATCAGGTGAAGGCGCACTTCAACCAGAACCCTGTTCTGCAGGCTGTCCATGACGACTGGCTCGAGCCGGTCCCCGCGATGACGCTGGTCGTCGATCAGGATCGTGCCCGCGCGCTTGGCGTCTCGTCACAGCGCCTGCGCCAGATGCTGCAGGCAACGATGAGCGGCGCGCCGCTTGCCGACGTAAGAGCGGGGGAGGAGACGATCTCGATCGTTGCCCGGGAGCCGGAGGAGAGTCGTCGCCTGCTGACAGCGGTCAACTCGATTTATGTCCCGACCGATCTCGGCGCTTTCATTCCCTTGTCGCAGATCGCCAAGGTCGTTCCAAAGCTGGAGCAGGGCATCGAATGGCGTCGCAATCGTTTGCCGACGATCACGGTGCGGGCCACCCTGCCGGATGGTGTGCAATCGAACGATGTCTCCTTGAAGATGTTCGACGAAATGCAATCCTTGCGCGACAGTTTGCCCGCCGGTTACGCGATTGAGATCCAGGGCGGTGCAGAAGACAGCGCTGAAAGTCAGAATTCGATCGCGGCCAAGGCGCCGATCATGCTGTTGGTCATCGTGGTTCTGCTGATGATCCAGCTGCAGCATTTCGGCAAGGCCATGCTGGTGCTGGCGACAGGGCCGCTCGGCATCATCGGGGCTGCCGCAGCATTGCTCATTTCGGGCGCGCCATTCGGATTTGTCGCGATCCTTGGCGTCATCGCTCTCCTCGGCATCATCATCCGCAATTCCATCATTCTGATCGACCAGATCGACCAGGACATCGCAGCTGGTATGGAACGGCGTGAAGCGATCATCGGCTCGGCTGTCCGCCGCTTCCGCCCCATCATGCTGACGGCGCTGACCGCTGTCCTCGCGCTGATCCCGATTTCCCGCGGCATCTTTTGGGGGCCGCTGGCCTACGCGATGATGGGTGGCATTCTCGTTGCAACCGTGCTGACCATTCTGGTTCTGCCTGCAGCCTATGCGTTCTTCTTCGGTCGCTCTCCCCACAAAGCGTGACCGAAGAGAGGGGGGGAGGGGTCCCCAAGCCCCTCCTCCTTTCCTTCTTTTCGCGGTGCCGATCGCCGCGGGTTTCATTGTTTTTTTTGATCGGTTGATAAATTTTCCTTCCGTTGCTAGACCACCGCGACTCGGTTGAATGTGCTTGTCGTTTTGCGACGCACTATTTGAGGCGACCTTGATTCTCAAGGGTTTTCAATGATCTCTAATGTTCTATAAGTTCGGAATGGGACTGGTCAATTTAGAGAATAATCAAGCTGCAATATTTCGATTGCGGCGAAAACCAGACCAATTCTGTGACGGAATTGAGCCAAATCTCTCTTTACAACGTTTCCGAAGGCGATAAGACACTGCATCAGTGATCAGATGGATGGTTTTGCCCGCTTGTCAGTTTACGACGCGCGACTGCTATCCGTTTATCGCCGGAAGACCGGTTGACCCCGACCTTCA
>JBJIOA010000043.1:0-142127 GCA_045377275.1 Allorhizobium sp.
GGGGCAGGGTGTCGTCGCCGAAGGTCGCTTCGAGGGCATGGGCAAGGTCTTCGTCGCCGATACCGTTCTCGCCAAGCATGACGAGAACTATATGCCGAAGGACGTCGCGGATCGTCTAGAGGCGCAAGGGGTTCAACTGAGCGGCAAGGAAAAGATCCAATGATCATCGAGCTTGGCCACTATGCCCTTGTTCTGGCGCTCGCCACCTGTCTTGTCGTATCGATCTTGCCGGTGATTGGCGCGCGACGCGGGGATGCCGCTGATGATGGCGGTGGGGACCACCGGCACCTACGCGATGTTCCTGCTGATCGGCTTCTCCTTCGCCGTCCTCACCTATGGCTACGTCGTTTCCGACTTCTCGGTGCAGAACGTCTATGAGAATTCCCATTCGCTGAAACCGATGATCTACAAGGTCTCCGGCGTCTGGGGAAACCATGAAGGCTCGATGCTCCTCTGGGTGCTGATCCTCGCCTTCTTCAGCGCCATGGTCGCCTTCTTCGGGACCAACCTGCCGGATCGATTGAAGGCCAATGTGCTGGCGGTTCAGGCCTGGATCACCACCGCCTTCACGCTCTTTATTCTGCTGACATCGAACCCCTTCATCCGTCTCTCGCCTATCCCGGCGGAAGGTCAGGATCTTAACCCGGTCCTGCAGGACATCGGCCTCGCCATCCACCCGCCGCTTCTCTATCTCGGTTATGTCGGCTTCTCGGTCTGCTTCTCCTTCGCGATTGCAGCGCTGATGGACGGCCGCATCGATGCCGCCTGGGCGCGCTGGGTCAGGCCTTGGACTTTGGCCGCATGGGTCTTTCTGACCGCCGGTATATCGATGGGCTCCTACTGGGCCTATTACGAACTCGGCTGGGGCGGATGGTGGTTCTGGGATCCGGTTGAAAACGCCTCCTTCATGCCTTGGTTGGCGGGCACGGCACTGCTGCATTCGGCGCTTGTCATGGAAAAGCGCGATGCCTTGAAGATCTGGACGGTGCTGCTCGCGATCATCGCCTTTTCGCTATCGCTGCTCGGCACCTTTCTGGTCCGTTCGGGCGTGCTCACCTCGGTGCATGCCTTTGCGACCGACCCGACACGCGGGGTCTTCATCCTCGGCATTCTCGTGCTCTTCATCGGCGGCGCCTTCACCCTCTTTGCGCTGCGCGCGCCGATGCTCAAAGCCGGAGGCCTGTTCCAGCCGATCTCGCGTGAGGGGGCGCTGGTCCTCAACAATCTGATCCTGACGGTGTCGACCGCTTCGGTGCTGATCGGCACGCTTTATCCGCTACTCCTGGAAACGCTGACCGGCGAGAAGATTTCGGTTGGTCCGCCCTTCTTCAACATCACCTTCGGGCTTCTGATGATCCCGCTTCTTCTGGCGGTGCCTTTTGGGCCGTTCCTCGCCTGGAAGCGTGGCGATCTTCTCGGCGCACTTCAGCGGCTCTATGTAGCAGCGGCACTCTCGCTCGTTCTTGGTCTTGGCCTCTGGTATGTTCAGAATGGCGGACCTGTCATGGCAGTGGGCGGTCTGGCGCTTGCCTTTTTCGTCATGGGCGGCGCAGTTGCCGACCTCTGGTATCGTGCTGGCTTCGGCAAGCATCCGCTCTCGACCGCCTGGAGCCGCTTCAAGGGGCTGCCACGGTCGGCCTTCGGCACGGCGCTGGCCCATTTCGGCATCGGCGTCACCGTGCTCGGCGTCGTGGCCGTGACCACGTTCGAGACAGAGACGGTGGTCGAGATGAAGCCTGGCATGACGGCGGAAGCCGGGGGCTATGTCGTGACCTTCGACGGCATTCGCGCAGCGACAGGCCCGAACTACACCGAAGACCAGGGCCATTTCACCATCCGCGAGGGTGGTGTCGAGGTGGCCGATGTCTGGTCTTCAAAGCGGCTCTATACGGCGCGGCAGATGCCGACGACGGAAGCGGGCATCGTCACCTTCGGCTTCAGCCAGCTTTATGTCTCGCTCGGTGACCCGATGGCGGATGGCGGTATCGTCGTGCGCATATGGTGGAAGCCGTGGATCCTGTGCATCTGGTACGGAACGATCGTGATGATGATCGGTGGTGTCGTCTCGCTGTCCGACCGCAGACTGCGCGTCGGCGCGCCGAAGCGGGCCAAGGTTGCGGCAAAGCCTGCGCTGGAGGCTGCGGAGTGAGGGCGTGGTTTCAGAAGATAGCCCCTCATCCGGCTCCCGCCACCTTCTCCCCGCAAGCGGCGAGAAGGGCGAACCCGCCGATGCCGGCAATTCCCTCTCCCCGCTTGCGGGGAGAAGGTCAGGGTGAGGGGCAGCGGCGGGGGATGCTGGGCTCCCTGGTCCTTGTTCTCGCCCTTCTCCTCGCTCCCATCCACGCCTTCGCCGTCAATCCCGACGAAGTGCTTGCCGATCCCGCGCTTGAACAGCGGGCGCGGGCGCTGTCGGCGGAACTGCGCTGCATGGTCTGTCAGAACCAGTCGATTGACGATTCCAATGCCGAGCTCGCCCGCGATCTGCGCGTCGTGGTGCGTGAGCGGTTGGTGGGTGGCGACAGCGACGAGCAAGTGCTCGACTATGTCGTCTCGCGTTACGGGGAGTTCGTGCTTCTGAAGCCGCGGCTGAGCATACGCACGATCGGGCTCTGGGGCGCACCGGCGGCGCTTGCCATCATCGGTCTGATCGTGGCTGTGGTCTATACACGCAGGCGATCCGTGCAACCGGTGGCGAAGCTCTCGGCGGAAGAGGAAGCGCGGCTGAGGAAGGTGCTGGACGCGGAGTGATCGCACGGTCTCATCGGTGCGGAGTGCAACGGCTTCCAAACTACAGAGGCACGATGAAGATATCCAGGCTGCTGAAGAATTCGTATTCAGTCTTATCTCGCTGAATAACTTTTCTGATCTGTTCCGCGATAAACGTGTTCGCTTCCGCCGACGGCAGGATGACGTCATATCCATTGATGTTCAGAAACATGATGCCGGATAGCCAGGCTGTTCGCTTGTTGCCCTGGATGAAGGCATGAGCACGACTGAGCGCCACGATAAGTCGGCAACCGAGTACCCCGATGTCATCCTCGTTTTTCGTAGAGGAAGAGGTTTCGCGGACTCATGACCGCGCTTTCGAGCGTCACTGCATTGGTCAGAAGATGCTTCTCACCAGTGATGGCGACTGCGGCTCGATTGAGAGCAATGACCCCGGACAGTTCGATCCATCCGGGTTCAGCGCTCACTTGGCGAGTAGATCCATGAGATGCTTGTGCCGCTCGTGCTCGACCCGAGCCACATCGTCGGCATCTGGCCTTACATTCTGCCCATGCGAAGGCTGGCGCGTCTGACGTTTTGTCGGCGCGGGCGTGACAGATTCGGTAGCCTTTTTGTCGCCGCTGGTCTTGTCCATGAGTTCACCTCTTCAGTAACATAACCTTGATCAGGGCACTTTTCCACATTCGTCCGTAAGCCATTCAAATGATGAAGGTTTGCCGGGGTCTTGGAGGCTAAGGAAGACCGCTTTGCCGCTTTGTTGCTGCGCCCGGCCTGTACCGCACCAAAGATTACCAAGAATTCATCTGCCGTACAGTTCGCTGTAAGGTGACGGCCCCTATATCTCCCTTCATCCACCGCTTCCCACCGCCGGGTTGTCCGGCGGCTCCAGTCAGAAGAACAGATGAAGGTAGATCAAATGTCCGAGAACAAAGGTCGCTCCCTCAAGACGATCCTGAAGACCTCCACCGCCGCGAGCCTTGCCGCCATGATGCTGGTGACAGCTGCTCCGTTCGCCGCGGTTCCGGCGCTTGCCGCACCGGTCGAAGTGAACGCGCCGCAGGTCCCGAGCTTCGGTGACGTTGTCGAGGCCGTTCTGCCCGCGGTCGTATCCGTCCGCGTCCAGTCGAACGTTCAGCCGGCATCATCCGACGAAAGCAACTTCTCCTTCAATTTCGGTGGCCGCAGCTTCGAAGACCTGCCGGACGATCATCCGCTGAAGCGCTTCTTCCGGGAGTTCGGCGGTCCGGGCATGGAAGGCCCACGTGATCGCGGTCCGCGCGCCGAGCGTGGTCCGCAGCGCCTGCGTCCGACCTCCCAGGGCTCCGGCTTCTTCATCTCCGAAGACGGCTACATCGTTACCAACAACCACGTCATCGACGACGGGCAGGCCTTCACCATCGTCATGACCGACGGCAAGGAATATGATGCAAAGCTCGTCGGCAAGGACAGCCGCACCGATCTTGCTCTCCTGAAGGTCGACGCGCCGGACACGAAGTTCACCTATGTGAAGTTCGCCGACGACGAGAAGGTCCGCGTTGGTGACTGGGTTGTCGCTGTCGGTAACCCCTTCGGCCTCGGCGGCACGGTCACCGCAGGTATCATTTCCGCTCGTGGCCGAAACATCGGCTCGGGCCCCTATGACGACTACCTGCAGATCGATGCAGCGGTGAACCGCGGCAATTCGGGTGGTCCCGGCTTCAACCTGAACGGCGAAGTCGTCGGCATCAACACCGCCATCTTCTCGCCTTCGGGCGGCAATGTCGGTATCGCTTTTGCCATCCCGGCCTCGGTTGCGACCGACGTCATCGCCAAGCTGAAGGAAACCGGTACTGTATCGCGCGGCTGGCTCGGCGTGCAGATCCAGCCGGTAACCCAGGACATCGCTGACAGCCTCGGCCTGTCTGAGGCAGCCGGTGCTCTGGTTGTTGCTCCGCAGGCAGGCTCGCCCGGCGAGGAAGCCGGCATCAAGCAGGGCGACGTCGTGACTGCCGTGAATGGCGATCCGGTCAAGGATCCCCGTGATCTGGCCCGCCGCATTGCCGCCTTTGCTCCGGATACAACGGTTGATGTGACGCTGTGGCGCGATGGCAAGGCGACCGAAGTCAAGGTCAAGCTCGGCGAACTGCCGACCGACCAGGCCGCGAGCGCTGGCACGGAAAACGATGCCGCACCTGCGCCGGAAGCCGAGCAGGAACTGTCGGGCCTCGGCCTCTCAGTTCGCCCTGCCGACGGTGGCAAGGGTCTTGCCATCCTCGACGTGGATCCGTCGAGCGATGCCGCCGACAAGGGCCTGAAGGCCGGCGAGACGATTACCTCGGTCAACAACCAGGAGGTTTCGTCGGCAGCCGACGTCCAGAAGGTTCTGGAGCAGGCCAAGAAGGACGGTCGTACCCGGGCGCTGTTCCAGGTCGAATCGGATAGCGGCAGCCGCTTCGTGGCGCTCCCGATCAACCAGGGCTGATCAAAATGTGACAAGGGGCGCCGGCGGTCTTGGACCGGCGGCGCCCTTTGTCGTTTCCGGCGATCGTTAAGCGCCGTATCTCAGGAAAGGACGAAGCATGGGGATCGCGGAACAGGGACAGCCGAAGTCGAGCGAAACCGGCTATACGGTGGCGGATGCCGAGGCTAATGTCGCGCGCATGAAGATACTTGTCATCGAAGACGATCTGGAAGCCGCAGCCTACATGACCAAGGCCTTTCGCGAGGCCGGCATCGTCGCCGATCACGCGAGCGACGGCGAAAGCGGCCTCTTCATGGGCACAGAAAACACCTATGACGTGATGGTCGTTGACCGCATGCTGCCGCGCCGCGACGGTCTTTCCGTCATCAGCGAGCTGCGCAAGCGCGGCATCGACACGCCCGTCCTCATTCTTTCCGCGCTAGGCCAGGTCGATGACCGCGTCACCGGTCTGCGTGCCGGCGGCGACGACTATCTGCCGAAGCCCTATGCCTTTTCCGAACTGTTGGCACGCGTCGAGGTGCTTGGCCGCCGCAAGGGAAAGCCCGAGCAGGACATGGTCTACCGTGTCGGCGATCTCGAGCTCGATCGCCTCTCCCATGAGGTGAAGCGGGCGGGCAAGGAGATCCTGCTCCAGCCGCGCGAATTCCGCCTGCTGGAATATCTGATGAAGAATGCCGGCCAGGTGGTGACGCGCACCATGCTGCTCGAAAACGTCTGGGATTATCACTTCGATCCCCAGACCAATGTCATCGACGTGCATGTCTCGCGGTTGCGCTCGAAGATCGAGAAGGATTTCGATCGGCCGCTCTTAAAGACCGTGCGCGGCGCCGGTTACATGATCAAGGACGAAGGCTGACATGCGGCTGAAGTCCCGTCTCGGGGTGCTGGCCAAGTCCACGGCCGTCAGGCTTTCCGCCCTCTACATTCTGTTGTTTGCGCTCTGCGCCGCCTTCTCGTCTTTTATGTGACGGGGCTTGCCGAGCGCATTCTCAATAACCAGACCCGCGATGCGCTGCGCCAGGAAGTGACCGAAATCCAGGGGGCCTTCGAGCGCGGCGGTATCAACCAGTTGCTTCGAACCATGGAACGCCGTGCCCGTCGAGCCGGGGGCGAACCTCTATGTGATTGCGAGCCCGAACGGAGAGATCCTCGCCGGCAACGTTGCCTCGCTGCAACCCGGCGTCTTCGACGAGGAGGGCTGGACCAACTTTCCCTTCCGCTATCAGCGCTACACCGACAGCGGCGCGGTGAAGCGTCATCTGGCGACAGGCCATGTCTTCGTGCTGGATAACGGCATCCGCGTACTCGTCGGGCGCGATCTCGGCGAGCCCGGAAAGCTCAGGCTGCTCGTCCGCCAGGCGCTCATGGTGGCTCTGTTGATCATGGGGATGGGCGCAATCGTTATCTGGTTCGCGATAGGACGTAATGCACTCAGACGCATCGATCGGGTTTCTGAGGCAAGCCAGAAGATCATGGCCGGCGACTTGTCCCAGCGACTGCCCGTATCAGGCTCAGGCGACGAGTTCGATCGCCTGTCATCGTCGCTGAACGGCATGCTCGGGCGGATCGAACAACTGAACGAGGGGCTGCGCCAGGTCTCCGACAACATCGCCCACGACCTGAAGACGCCTTTGACGAGACTGCGCAACAAGGCGGCCGATGCGCTGAACGAGGATGATGCGAATGCCCGCAAGGCAGCGCTCGAGACAATCATCGGCGAATCAGATCAGCTCATCCGCACCTTCAACGCGCTTCTGATGATCTCGCGCGTGGAAGCCGGCTCCATTGCGGCCGAGCTTTCCGACATCGACATCTCCACAATTGCCGCCGACAGTGCCGAACTCTACGAGCCGGTGGCGGAAGAGGCGGGCCAGGCCATGATCTGCGAGATTTCGCCGGGCCTTTCCGTGCGCGGCAATCGCGAACTGGTGGGGCAGGCGATCTCCAACCTGATCGACAATGCCATCAAATATGGCAGCCAGGGTGCCGAGGGCTCAGAGATCCGCGTGCGTGTGTCGCGCGGGGCCGATGGCGTGGAGATTGCCGTCTCCGATCAGGGGCCGGGCGTGCCCGAGGACAAGCGCGCCGAGGTGGTGAAACGCTTCGTACGCCTCGACAAGAGTCGGTCGAAGCCAGGCACAGGGCTCGGCCTTTCCTTGGTCGAGGCGATCATGGCGCTGCATGGCGGGCGACTTGTGCTGTCCGACACGCGCAGTGATCCTGATCATCCCGGCCTGACGGCGACCATGGTTTTTCCCCGACTGAAGCCGTAACCTGACCCGGTTTGAGATTCGCTAGAAATCTCGGCCGGGAGAGGAGACGCTGATGGGGAACGGCAGGACAAGCAGATTGTCCGATGTGGCAGAGGGCGTGATCCGTCCACTGAACCAGACGGAGCTCAAGGCGGCCAATGCGCTGCTGAAAGACCTGACGAAACAGGAGCCAGGGCTTGCCGAGCATCTTGCGGCCGATGGCCCCTTGCGGAGCTTCGTGCTCTCCGCCTTCACGCTTTCCCCCTATCTGCGCGATCTCGCCAACCTGAAACCGTCGCTGCTGCTCGATGCTGTCTCCGCGCCGATCGAACCGCAAATCCTCGATGCGATCGAAGAGGCGCGCTCTGCCTGGAGGCCCGATGCATCCGGTGCCGTGCCTGGGGAAGCGGAGGTCATGGCCAGGCTGCGGCGCGCCAAGCGCAAGGTGGCTTTTCTGGCGGCGCTTGCCGATCTCGCCCGGGTCTTTACCGCCCGCGACACCACGGCCTGGTTGAGCGCTGTGGCCGACGCAGCCGTTGCTGCTGCGATTAATCATCTGCTGCTGCTGGGCCATGATGGCGGCAAGCTCAAATTGAAGAACCGCGACAATCCCGCCGATGGCAGCGGGCTGATCGTGCTCGGCATGGGCAAGCACGGCGCCTGCGAGCTCAACTATTCCTCCGATATCGACCTCGTCATCTTCTACGACCCCGACTCCGGGATCCTGAAAGACCCCGACGATGCCATGGAAACCTATGGCCGGATGATGCGCCGTCTGGTGCGCATCCTGCAGGAACGCACGGCCGACGGCTATGTCTTCCGTACCGATCTGCGTCTGCGGCCCGATCCGGGCTCGACGCCGCTTGCCGTGCCGGTGGAGGCAGCGCTCATCTACTACGAGGGCAGGGGACAGAACTGGGAGCGGGCAGCCTTCATCAAGGCGCGGCCGGTGGCCGGTGACCTGAAAGCCGGCGAGGGGTTCCTCAGGGAACTCGTGCCCTTCGTTTTCCGCAAATATCTCGACTATGCGGCGATCTCTGACATTCACTCGATCAAGCGCCAGATCCATGCGCACAAGGGCCACGGCGCAATCGCGGTCAAGGGCCACAACGTCAAGCTCGGTCGCGGCGGCATCCGCGAGATCGAGTTCTTCGCCCAGACGCAGCAGCTGATCGCCGGCGGTCGCATGCCGGACCTCCGCTGCCGCCCCACGGAGGAGGCGCTGAAGGCGCTCGCCGCGGCGCGCTGGATCGATGAGCACACGGCTGAAGAGCTCACCGACTGCTACTGGTTCCTGCGCGATGTCGAGCACCGTATCCAGATGGTGCATGACGAGCAGACGCATGTCTTGCCGGAGACCGAGGCCGAACTGAAGCGCATAGCCTTCATGCTGGGCTTCATCGACACGACGGCCTTTTCGCGGGCGCTGGAAACGACGCTGAAGACCGTCGAGAAGCGCTATGCCCGTCTCTTTGAGAAGGAGGAGGGTCTGTCGAGCGCGACGGGCAATCTCGTCTTCACCGGCCAGCAGGATGACCCCGACACACTGAAGACGTTAAAGGGGCTCGGCTTCGAAAGGCCCGAAGCCATCTCCGGCGTGATCCGTAGCTGGCACTACGGCCGTTATCGGGCGACGCAGTCAGTAGAAGCCCGCGAGCGGCTCACCGAGATGACACCTGACCTGCTAAAGGCCTTCGGCGAGAGCCGGCGGGCCGACGAGGCGCTCCTGCGCTTCGACAACTTTCTCTCAGGGCTTCCCGCCGGCATCCAGCTCTTCTCGCTGCTCGGCAACAATCCTGCCCTTCTCGACCTGATGGTCAACATCATGGCGGCCGCGCCCAGGCTTGCCGAGATCATCGCAGAGCGGCCGCATGTCTTCGACGGCATGCTCGATCCGGGCCTTCTGGTCGAACTTCCCACCCGCGACTATCTCGGAATGCGCCTGAAGAGTTTCCTCTCCAGCGCGCGGCATTACGAGGAAATCCTCGACCGACTGCGCATCTTCGCCGCGGAGCAACGCTTCCTGATCGGTATTCGCCTGCTGACCGGCTCGATCGGCGGGGCTCAAGCAGGCCATGCCTTCACCGACCTTGCCGACCTCGTCATCGACGAGGCGCTGAAGGCGGTCATCGCGGAGATGGAAGCGGCCCATGGCAAGATCCCCGGTGGCCGCGTGGCGCTCGCCGGCATGGGCAAGCTCGGCTCCTTCGAACTGACGGCAGGCTCCGACGTCGATCTGATCCTGCTTTACGAGCATGACGACGATGCGGCGGAATCGGATGGCGCAAAGCCGCTCGATCCGGTGCGCTACTTCACGCGGCTGACACAGCGGCTGATCGCGGCACTGTCTGCACCGACGGCGGAAGGCGTGCTCTATGAGGTCGACATGCGGCTTCGGCCCTCCGGCAACAAGGGACCGGTCGCAACACGGCTCCGATCCTTCGCCCGCTACCAGCGCGAGGAGGCCTGGACCTGGGAGCACATGGCGCTCTCACGCGCCCGCATGATGTCCGGCGACGCGGGACTGGTAGCCGAGGCGGAGCGGATCATCGAAGAGGTGCTGGCAGCCCCGCGCGATCGTGCCAAAACCGTCAAGGACGTCCTGGAAATGCGGGCCCTGATCGAACAGGAGAAACCGGCCAAGGACATCTGGGACCTGAAGCTCATACCCGGCGGCCTTGTCGATATCGAGTTCATCGCACAATATCTGGCGCTGGTCGCCCCCGCGAAGGGTCACCGCGTGCGCACCAACGAATTGTCCACGGCGGACGCACTGAGGGCGCTCGGCACGCTCATCGACCCCAATGATCTCGATATCTGCCTTTCGGCGCTCAAGCTCTACACGGACCTGTCGCAGGTCATTCGCCTCTGCATCGACGGCTCCTTCGATCCCGCCAATGTCCCGGCCGGTCTCACCGACCGCATCGCACGAGCGGCGGAGAGCCCGGACTTGAAAACGGCCGAGGCAGAGGTGAAGCGTTTGTCGAAGGCGGTGAGGAAGGTCTTTTCGCGGGTGGTGTCGTAGCCACGGCACGATACATGTCCGGTGCAAGCGTTGATTGCAGTCGAGCCTGCTGCTAACGTCGCGCAATCGAGCCGGGAGTTTTCATGTGCCATCCTTGCCGTTTCATGACCTCGCCAGTCGCCATCCCGGGCTCACGCCACCGATTGCGTCGATGACAGCAGAAGCGGCCGGCGTTGCATTGGACCGGCACTACGAGAGCCCACAATCCCTGTTGATCGCAGGGCCAGCCGGTCGCGTTCAGGCAGAGGTTAGCTGGGGGCCGATCGACGAGCGGATGCGGCGCGCCTGGAACAACGGTGTGTCCCGTACCGAGAACGGCGCGGTGGCCATTGCCATAGCAGCCATCGAGCTCGCCCTTGGTTTGGTCGTGGTGCTGAGAGCTGAAACCGGCTCAGGCGCTGACTACTACCTTGCACAGATGGGCGATGAGCTCGGTGAGCCGGAGGACTGGTTGCGACTGGAGATCTCTGGAACGGACGAGGGTGACGAAAAAGTACTGGCCTACAGACTGGCGGAGAAATGCCGACAGGCGCGAGCGGGCCGAAGCAATTTACCGGCAATTGCTTGTGTGGTAGGATTTCGACAATTGGAGGCGAGGCATGTCCATGTTTGATGACTCAGCCTGGTTGTCTGCCCATCGGCGCAGCGAGGTCTTCGCCGGGCAAGCTCAGCAGGCCCTGGTCCGTGGGCAAGACGAGCAGGCCGTGCATCATTTTCTTCAGGCTGCGAGAGCCGAAACGGAAGCTCTTCAAAGCCTGGCAGGCGATAGCCCGAGGCTTCTGGGGATCATTTCAGTGAGTGCAGCCGCACTGCTGATCAAGGCACACGAGCCGGTCGAGGCCCAGGAGTTGATTGAGCAGCTTCTGGAGAATCCAGATCTGCCCGAATTCGCCGCGGAAGAATTGGCGGACTTGCTGGAGGGACTTCAGCTTGGCCCAGGGCATGGCGGCCATCAAGGTTTCGGCAATAGCGGGCCCTGAGCAACTGCGAACTTTGACGATCCTTCAATCCTAAGAGGCTTTGCGCCCAAGGCTGGAAGCCGTCGACCTCACATCCGGGATGCGCAGCGACACCACCGTTCCCTGACCTTCGCGGGAGCGGATCTTCAGCGACCCGCCATGCAGGGCGACAAGCGAGCGGGAGATGGCAAGGCCGAGGCCGGAACCGCCCTTCGATTTGGCATACTGGCTCTGCACCTGTTCGAAAGGATTGCCGATCTTGCCAATGGCACTTTTCGGGATGCCGATGCCGGTATCGGCGATCGAGACGATGACGGCACCTTCGACCTTGCGGGCACGAAGCGAGATCCTGCCACCTTCGTCCGTGAACTTCACGGCATTCGACAGGATGTTGAGCAGGATCTGCTTGATCGCGCGGCGGTCGGCAACGAGCGAGAGGCCGGCTTCGACACGCTGCTCGACGGTGACGTTGTTTTCTTCGGCCGGGATGGCGGTGAGCCGCATGCTTTCTTCGATCAACGGGCAGAGATCGATCGTCTCGCAACGGATCTTCATCTGGCCGGCTTCGATCTTCGACATGTCGAGAATGTCGTTGATGACGTTGAGGAGATGCTTTCCGCTTTCGTGGATGTCTTTTGCATATTCTTCGTATTTCGGCGAACCGACAGGACCGAACATTCGGGCCAGCAGGATTTCCGAAAAGCCGAGGATGGCATTGAGCGGGGTCCGGAGTTCGTGGCTCATATTGGCGAGGAACTCCGACTTGGCCTTGTTGGCAGCTTCCGCGCGCTGCTTCTCGGCGAGATATTTCTCGTTGGCGTCGGAGAGCTCGGTCTTCTGGCGCTCGAGGATCTTCTGCGATGCGGAGAGGTCGCCGATGGTTGCCATCAACCGGCGCTCCTGGTCGCGCAGGCGCTCCTGGTGGCGCTTCAGAAGCGTGATGTCGGTGCCGACGGAGACAAGGCCGCCGTCACGGGTGCGGCGCTCGTTGATCTGAAGCCAGCGTTCATCTGCGAGCTGCACTTCCGAGGTGCGCGAATTGGTGCCGTCATCGGCATCGGCGATGCGGCGCTGGATGATCGGCTTTCCGGCGGCAGCGAGCACCAGCGAGCGCTCCTTGCCGGGGACCAGTACGTCGTCAGGCAGGCCGTAGACCTTCTGGAAATGGCCGTTCCAGGCGACCAGCTTGTCATTCTTGTCCCAGAGCACGAAGGCTTCAGAGGTGCATTCGATGGCGTCCGCCAGGCGCTGGTCGGCTTCGGCATAACGCTGGGCGAGGCGATGCTGCTCGGTCACGTCCATTGCAATGCCGATGACATGCAGGTCGCCGGTGTTGGAGGAGATGATCTGGGCGCGGGCGCGCATCCAGACATAGTGGCCCTGGGCGTGGCGCATGCGGAAGATCTGGTCGATGTGCCGCGAGCTGCCGCGACCGACCGAGCGGGCAAGCGCATAGAGATTGCCGTCATCGGGATGCATCAGGCGCGCGGCATCGGCGAAGGCCAGCGGCTGGGTCGAGGGCGTCAGGCCGAGCATGTCGTACATCGAGCGCGACCAGACCAGCTTGCGGCTTTCCAGATCGAAATCCCAGAGACCGCAGCGGCCGCGGGCGAGCGCCGTTTCCACCCGCAGATTGGACTCCAGGAAGGTATCGTCCGCCTCGCGGGCCCGCTTCACCTGGTAGAAATAGGCATAGAGGATGACGAAGAGGATGACGGAGATGCAGGTGAACAGCGTGACGTTCAGCGACAGCTCGCGGCGCCAGAAATCTTCAACAGCCTGCAGCGAATGGGCAGCGACGATGACGGCGCCATCGTTGCCGACGGGTGTGAAGATCGCGTGATGGGGCACGCCGTTCAGATCCGTTTCGATTGCGCCGGCGCGGTTGCCGGATTTGCGGATCGTCATCACTTCCGGCAGCAGGCTGACCAGCATGGAGCCGACCTGGCCGGCAGCTTCCGGTGACGAGCCGAAGACGCGGCCGGTGGGATCGACGAGCAGCACGAGAGCGCCATTGGCGAAATGTTCGCGATCGAGATAGGCGGCGAGGCGCTTCTCGGCCTCTGCGCGGTCGCGGGTCTCAAACAGCGCCGGCCTATCGCCAAGCGCGGCATTGACCGTGGCTGCGATCAGTGCCGTCGACTGTCGGGCAGCTGCGGCCATGCGTTGGTGTTCGTTGACGATGCCGATGGTACGGGCGAGCGCCACAACGGCGAGAAAGGCAAGAATAAGGATCGGGATCGCCCGACGCAAAATGGTCTCGATCCGCTTCGAGCGCACGGATACCGCGGCCTGTCCCGGTACGGCCGAAGCCGAGCCGAAAAACCGCCGTCCGAGCCGTGTAAAGAATTCACCCCTGTCCGAAAATTTGATGCGCAGCCGCTCATCGGCTGCGGTGACCCGCCGCGCGTCCAACATCGTCCCTGCCTCTGTCCCTCGTGTGATTCGAGCGCCGCTTGCTCGAATCTGACGCCAAGGAATCATGGCCGATTCGCCTTGTCCAGAGCCGGTGCGTAAAGAAAATATTAACCCATTGCTCCGACTCCGCTTTTTTATCGGCGTAACTGCAAGAGGCTGAATCTGATGGAAAAATAGCTGGCACTCAGAGGCCGGAAAACGCCCAACGACGAAAAAAGGCGCCGGTTTTCGCGGCGCCTTTTTCATCGGATCGGATCTGTCGATCAGCCCTTGAGTATGCGCTCGACGATGTCGCGCACGTCGGTCGACAGCGACGCCGAGGCTTCGATGGTCGTCAGCGCCGCGCGCGCCTTGTCGGCACGGCCGGGTTCGAGCAGACGCCAGGAACGCAGGGCGGTCAGCAGGCGTGCGGCAAGCTGCGGATTGCGCGGGTCGATAGCGAGGATCTGCTCGGCAAAAAAGCCATAAGCAGCGCCGTCTGGACGATTGAAGCCGGTCGCGTTGCCGAAGGCGAAGGTGCCGACGAGAGAGCGCACGCGATTCGGATTGCTCGGTTGGTAATGCGGGCTTGCCATGAGCGCCTTGACCCGGTCGAGGCTCGCCGCACCCGGGATCGTCGCCTGGATGGTGAACCACTTGTCGAGTACGAGCGCATTCGCGGCGAAGCGGGTTTCGAAAGCAGCGAGCGCCTGTTTCGTCTCTCCCGCATCCGGGAAGCGGTGCGCGAGGATGGTGAGCGCCTGCGACATGTCCGTCATGTTGTCGGCCTTGGCAAAGGCCTCGGCAGCCAGCGCCGGGGTGTTTTCCGCCAGCGACAGGAAGGACAGCGCAAGGTTCTTCAGCGCGCGTTTGCCTGCACCTGCCGCATCCGGCGAGAAGGGGCCGGCAGCCGAATGGGTGGCGTAGAGGTTGTGGAAGACGTCGGCGCCTGCCGTAGCGATGGCACCGAGCACGGCCTGGCGACCCGTATGGATCGCGTCGGGATCGTTGTTGCCGCCCAGTTCACGGGCGATGTCGGCCTCACTCGGAAGCGAGAGCGCCTGGGCGCGGAAAGCAGGTTCCAGCGCCTCGTCGGCAGCAACCGCGAGCAGCACATCGATGAAAGCCTGGCTCGTCGCGATTGAGCCGCCGTCGCGGGCGGTCTTAGCCGCATCCGTCAGGACGGGGAGGGCCAGATCGGTGATCGCCTGCCAGCGGGCGAAAAGGTCGCTGTCGTGGCGGGCGATATGGCCGAGATCCTCGGCGCTCTGCGAGAAATGCAGGGTGACCGGGGCGGAGAAGCCACGATTGAGCGAGACGACCGGGCGGCTACCGATGCCCGAGAAGGTGAAGCTCTGGGCGCGTTGGGTGAGATGCAGCACATCGCCCGTGACATCGCCGCCGGCGATGGACGAAGCTGTGGCTTCCGAGCCGTTTTCCGAGATCAGCGCGAAGCGAAGCGGGATGTGCATAGGCTCTTTGTTGCTCTGGCCGGGCGTTGCCGGGATCATCTGCTCGAGCGACAGCGTCAGGGTCTTGGCAGACGCGTCATAGGCCGAGGAGACGGTGATCTGCGGCGTGCCAGCCTGGTGATACCAGAGCGAGAACTGGGTCAGATCCTTGCCGCTCGCATCCTCGAAGCACTTGACGAAATCCTCGACTGTCGCGGCATCGCCGTCGTGGCGCTCGAAATAGAGGTCCATGCCCTTCTTGAAGTCGTCGCGGCCGAGAATGGTCGCGATCATCCGGGTGACTTCCGAGCCCTTCTCGTAGACGGTCGTCGTGTAGAAGTTGTTGATTTCGCGATACTTGGTCGGGCGAACCGGATGGGCGAGCGGACCTGCATCTTCCGGGAACTGCTCGGAACGCAGGTGGCGGACCTCGGCGATGCGCTTGACCGAACGCGAGCGCATGTCTGCCGAGAATTCGTGGTCGCGATAAACGGTCAGGCCTTCCTTCAGGCAGAGTTGGAACCAGTCGCGGCAGGTGATGCGGTTGCCGGTCCAGTTGTGAAAGTATTCATGCGCGATGATCGCCTCGATATTTGCGTAGTCCTGGTCGGTCGCGGTCTCGGGGTCGGCGAGCACGTACTTGTCGTTGAAGATGTTGAGGCCCTTGTTCTCCATGGCACCCATGTTGAAGTCGGAGACGGCAACGATCATGAAGATATCCAGATCGTATTCGCGGCCGAAGACCTCTTCGTCCCACTTCATCGAGCGCTTCAGCGCATCCATGGCATAGGCCGCACGCGGCTCCTTGCCATGCTCGACATAGATCTTCAGGGCCACTTCGCGGCCGGACATAGTGGTGAAGGTGTCTTCGACCACGCCGAGGTCGCCGGCAACCAGCGCGAAGAGATAGGACGGCTTCGGATGCGGGTCGAACCAGGCGGCGAAATGCTTGTCCGGGCCGAAGCCAGCGCCACCGAGGAAATTGCCGTTGGAAAGCAGCAGGGGATTGGCTGCCTTGTCGGCGATGATGTTGATCGTATAGACGGCGAGCACATCAGGGCGGTCGGGGAAATAGGTGATGCGGCGGAAGCCCTCGGCCTCGCACTGGGTGCAATAGATGCCGTTCGAGCGGTAGAGGCCCATGAGCTGGGTGTTTGCCTCCGGATTGATCATCGTGACCACGGTGATCTCGAAGGGCGTCGATTCCGGCAGTTCGCGGATCGTCAAGCTCTCGGGCGTCGCGGTATAGCGCGCCGGATCCATCTCGATCTGGTCGAAGAGCAGGCTTGTCATTGTGAGGTCGTCACCGTCGAGCACCAGGGGGGCTGTCGCATCGACGCCTTCGCGCCGATGGAAGATCAACCGGGCTTCCACCTTGGTTTCCGTCGGGTCCAGTTCGAAGGTCAGATCAACCCGTTCCAGAACGAAGTCGGTGGGGCGGTAGTCTGCCAGATGAACGATCCGGCCCGTATCTGTGCGCATAATGTGTCCTGGTCGCTGCGGGGTTGGCCACCACGGCACGGCACGAGCGCTGGGGCTCGCGACCGCCTGGGGTCAAGTTGTCGCGATGATTGCAGCAATTTCTGAACGATTGTTAAAACACGAGTTATTTTTACAAAGCTCTTGATCCAAGAGCCGGGTTTCTTGGATTTCACGGCCGAAATCGGGCTTCAAATCCAAGAATAGTCAGGAGAATATCTTCGGTAATACCGGTAGCCGGGTGGGCGGCGTCATCTCAACCGCAGTTGCTGGCGCAGCGTCTCGTCGCTGTCCATCGTCTGGATGATCACACCGGACCAGCCGAGGCCATCATAGTCCTCATAGCCGAGTGTCTTTGCGAAGGCGACGATGGCGCCGCTCTGATCGTAATAGCTGCCTTTGGCGAGTTGTTTGGGATTGGTGAGCGCGAAATGGGTGTAGATCCGCTCCGGACGGGATGCGGCAATCACCATGTTGTTGCCGTCAAGCAGAAGGACTTCCGTCTTCTCGGCGACCTGCGGGGGCAGGTTCGCCTCCTTCTCGACGATGGCCTGGCCCTGGGCCTTCCAGTCGAAATAGACGCCGAGCGTGCCGAGAAGCGCGCCATCGCTGCGGCCGCCCTCCCGGATGCCGGTGGCGTAGACGAGAACGTCGCGATTGTCGTGCACGAGGCTGCGCTTGACGGTGTCGACGACATAGTCGTCACCGCTCTGGCAGGTACGGGCGGCTCGGTACCAGGCTTCGTTGGAGAGATCCCGGTCCTTGAGGCCACGATGAAAGCGAGGATTGGCCGAGGCGATGACCCTGCCGGCGGCATCGGTCATGACGAGGTCGAGATAGACCGTGTAGAAGCGGTTGATGACGCCGAGCCGCGTGGCCGCATGCTGGGCTCGTTCGGGCGAGGGCTGTTCGAGCGCCTCCCACAGCGCGCTGTCGGTTGCCCACCAGCGCACGTCTGCCGTGCGCTCGAAGAGATTGCGGACGATGAACTGTACGAGCGTCTGGGCAAGGTCAATCAGCCGGACCCCTTCCATCTGGTCGACGAGATCGTCCGCCATGGTTCGGCTTTGCCGGATGCGTCCGAGCACATTCTCCTGAAACCGCTCTGCGGTTTCTCCCGCACCTTGAGCGAGACGCTGGACCTCGTTGGCAACGACGGCGAAACCCTTGCCGGCCTCACCGGCACGCGCCGCCTCGATCAGGGCATTGATCGCGAGAAGGCGGATCTGGCGCACGATATGAGCATTGTCGGCGCTGAACTGCTCAAGATCGGTGCCGATACTCTCGGTGACAAGGCGCATGGACCGGGGTGTGGCGCGGATCTCTGAAATGGTATTGGTCTGGTATTCGGTCTGCGGCATGGCACCAAACCCCGGTTTGAAAAAACGAGCAGAAAAGTCGGCAAGACGCCGCATTAGTATGACTTATTGACAGGAAAGATAATTTCCTCGTTTGAACAGGCGGTTAACGATGGATGGCCAGAAACCCTGTGTTTCCGGGCCATTTCTGGGTCTAACCTCCCGATATCTGCATTTGCGCCGCACTTGCGCGGAGCGGGCGGACATGCATGCTAAACGGCAGCCCGAGTCTAAGGCGACGTCGTCGTCGGCTCAAAATCCCTGTGCGATCGCGCATAGCCTGCCTGCAAGAATCTGATCACCATGGCCTTTGCCGACCCCAATCCTCTCCGCGGCATCGTGCTGAAAGTTTGCTCGGTGACCGTATTTGTTGCGATGCAGACCTGTATCAAGCTGGCAGGTAGTGGCATTCCGCCGGGCCAGATCAGCTTTCACCGCTCTGCTTTCGCTATCGTGCCGATCCTCGTTTATCTCGCCTGGCGCGGCGAATTGCGGCAGGCGTTCCAGACCGACAACCCTGTCGGCCATGTGAAGCGTGGTTTGCTCGGCGTTTGCGCCATGGGGGCAGGCTTCTATGGGCTCGTGCACCTGCCGCTGCCGGATGCAATTGCAATCGGCTATGCGATGCCGCTGATTGCCGTCGTGTTTGCGGCGGTCTTCCTCAAGGAGACGGTTAGGCTCTATCGCTGGACGGCGGTCGTGATCGGGCTTGTCGGCGTCTTGATCATTTCCCTGCCGAAGCTTTCGCTGTTCGGCGAAGAAGGCTTTGGCTCCGAAGCCGCCGTCGGCGCCCTGGCCGTTCTCGTTTCGGCCATCCTGGGGGCAGGGGCCATGCTGCAGGTTCGCCAGCTTGTGCGCGAGGAAAAGACCTCGACCATCGTCCTCTTCTTCTCGCTGACCGCAGCTCTTCTCTCCGCGCTCACCTGGTTCTTCGGCTGGGCCGATCTCTCCTGGCAGGTGCTCGGGCTGCTTGCCCTTGCCGGCTTCTTCGGCGGGCTGGGGCAGATCTTTCTGACCGAAAGCTATCGTTTTGCCGATGTCTCGACGATCGCACCCTTCGAATACTGCTCAATCATCCTCGGCTCTATTGCCGCCTATCTGCTGTTTTCCGAGGTGCCCACGATGACCACCCTGACCGGCGCGGCGATCGTCGTGGCCGCCGGCATCTTCATCATCTACCGCGAACACCAGCTTGGTCTTGAACGGCGCGCGGCCCGCAAGGCATCGACTCCACAGGGTTGAGCCTAGCGCCTCGGCTCGATTTCGAGCTCCAACTGCTCCTCTAAATCAGCTTCGGGGAGGGGAGAGGCGTTGTCTGCCCCCTGCATCGGCAGGATCGTCGCCTGGAAATCGGTCTTTTCTTCCGGGGTTACGTCATCAGGGCGTCTGGTGATGCGGTAGGCCGCATAGCCGGCATAAAGCGCAAAGGCCATTCCAAGGAAAAAGATGAGCGCCGTTGGCCCAAGCCACTGCATCAGTGTGCCCGCCATGATCGGACCGGTGACCGTACCCATGCCGTAGAGGATCATGATGGCGCTCGACAGCGTCACATATTCATGCGGCTCGGCGAGGTCGTTGGCATGGGCGACGTTGAGCGAATAGACCGGATAGAGCACGGTGCCGACGAAGAAGCCAGCGATGTAGAGCGCGGTTGGGTCATCCGCGCCGAAAGCGATCATCGTTCCGCAGGCGCCGACGCCAAAGAGGCCGGAGGCAATCATCACGAAGCGGCGATCCATGCGGTCCGATATGCGTCCGATCGGCACCTGCGAGATTGCGCCACCGGCCAGGAAGGCAGCCAGCAGCGTGGCGCCTTGCGCCGTGGTCATGCCGATCGTCTGGGAATAGACGCCGCCGAGACTGCCCCAGGTGCCCGACAGCGCCCCCGAAAGCAGCGAGCCGAAGAAGGCAATCGGCGACCGGCGATAGAGCCGCTTCAGATCGAAGCGCGCTTCGGCAATCGGGCTTGGAGACTTGGCCGTCGACAGGGCGACAGGAAAGAGTGCAAGCGAGAAGATCAGCGCGCAGATGATGAAGAGGTTCGGCCCATTCACATCGCCGAGCGGCACGATGTACTGGCCGCCGATCGAGCCGACGAGGCAGGTCACCATGTAGACGGAAAACAGGGCGCCGCGATTGTCATTCGTCACGCGCTCATTGAGCCAGCTTTCGATCAGGAGATAGGCGCCGGCAATCGCAAAGCCGGAAAGGCCGCGGAAAATCATCCAGGCCCACCATTCGACGACGAGCGCGCAAAGCAGGATGGAGACGGTCAGGAGCGTGATCAGAGCGCCGAAGACCCGCACATGCCCGACACGGCGCACGAAGATCGGCGTGACGATGCAGGAAACCGTGAAGCCGAAGGTATAGCCTGTGGCAATCACTGAAATGATGAAGGTCGACCATCCCTCGTTGAGCGAGCGGATCGGCAGCATGTAGCCCATCAATCCAAAGCCCGCCATCATCAGCAGCGTCGACAGCATCAGGGTGGCGATGGAGGCGAGACTGGACAGCATTTGGCCTCCGTGGGGCGCAATTGGGAACGAGAATACTGCCAGTATCGCCGGGCAGGTGAAATGTCGAATACGACGCAAGGCGACGCAATCATGAACGCCATATCATTCTTCCCTCGCGCTTTGGCAATAAGGGATTGAAACGTCGTCAGGAATTCGTTTACCTTCACAACAACAGCGTCAGAGAGGCGTCGGACCCAGTGTCCACGTCAGCCAAAGGGATCGAATGGGGACGACCGCGGCGAGCAGAGGAATGGACCGGCACGCATCGCGATGCCTGACCGTGTCGATCTCCTGTGCCGCCTGGAAGTACAGATCAAGGAGAGCGTCATGACGCTCTCCCCCAGCGATATCGCCAGTCATCCTCAATTTGCCGCTGCATTGGGGGCCTATGCCGGCAAGCTGCGCGGCCAGTTCGATCAGAGCCCAAGGCTTTCACGCATGCTGGCTTCGCACCAGCGCTGGCTGCTCAGCCAGGCGGCCTTTGCGCTGCAGCTTGAATATGATCCCACCCAGCCGGGAAGCGGACTGACGACGACCAATCTGCGGGAAATCATCACCTCGAACAATGCTGCTAGCCGCAACACGGTTCTCAATTTCCTCGATCAGCTTTTGAGCTACAAGTTCGTCCGCATTGTCGGCGATCCGAACCGTCGGCCGAAGCGCTACGAGGCGACGGAACTGCCGACCCGCGCCATGTATCAATGGCTGCTGACCAATCTGGAGCTCCTCGATCATCTGGATGGTGGCAACCGGGCCGAGACACTTGCGGCCGAGCCGGATCTCTTCCGTCTCATCCAGCCCCAGATCGCCCGCCATGCCTGTCTCAATCCGAGCTGGCTGGAGCCTCCGCCGCGCGTGGCGCTCTTCCTGTGGACCGAGGCCGGTGGCCTCGTCATGGATGAGCTGATGCGCCGGGCGATGGAGCATTCACCCGGTGCCGAAGGCTATAATATCGGCCGGATCGATGCCCGTGTCATGGCCGAGCACTTCATGATCTCCCGCACGCATCTCCAGCGGCTTTTCCGCCGCGCGGTGGAAACGGGCTGTCTCTATTGGCCCGATAGCGATCGCAACCACTGCATCCTCAAGCGCGACTTCCTCCAGGAATATTGCAGCTGGCAGGCAATCAAGTTTTCGATCGTCGACTTTGCCTATGAGCGGATCTGTGGGCCTGTACGCCTGGGAAAGTCTGATCCTCGCCTCGGGGCGGTCGGCGGCTTCTAGATGATTCCAATCCGTAAACGCGAAAAGGCCCGCCAAGGCGGGCCCGACGAAACCGAGTGTCGTGCAGACGGGATCAGAATCCGAGCGGCTGCAAGGCTCGCTCGACGCCACGGTCCTGCGCCTGCTGGCGCTTGCGTGCAGCCTGGGAAAGTTCTTCCGAGGCGCTGACCGCGTGGCCGATACTGTGCATGGCCTGGCGCAGGCTGCGGACGGGGTGGAACGCGATGTTCATAGTGTTATCCTCTGCTCTACATGCATATCGATGTGTGCGGGTATATTTGTTCACGGATAAACCGATGCCGCAATGCACAATGCGGAAGCTCTGATATGCGTTCCCCGCAAGCCGCCGATTTTTTGTCAGGTGATATCGTCGAAAGTCAGGTGCGGAACTCGGAAAAGACGCTGGCGGGGCGCGCAATGCGACCGGCATGACCGGTGAAGCGCGCGCTCAGCTGTTCAGCGGAAACCGCGCTGCTGCTGCGGTTGTAGGGGCCTGCGCTACGGCCGTGCTCGCCGGCGAGACGGAGCGTCTCAAACTTGCAGTGGATGGGGCGGGTGCGAAGGCTCACGGCGGTCTTCCTCTAAAAGTGTCCCTCCCACTTTCAGACTCAAATATCGCAGTGCAGCATAGATTCGACAACAAACATGGCTGCGATCCTGCCCTGCATCAAATGCATGGCTGTCTTCATAATTTGTTCATGCTGATGATAATTTAGCCGTTTTGGCCAGGATTCACGCGCTCGGAGAAGGCGAGCAAGTCCATCCAGGCGAGCGCCTTGCTGGCAGGGGCGGCCAGCAGCTCCTGCGGATGCAACGTGGCCATGGCCTGGACGGTATGGCCGCCAGCGCCAATTTCGCGCCACTTGCCGCGAAGGGCGTGGATCGTGCCGGTTTCGCCGAAGAAGAAGCGGGCGGCAAAATTGCCGAGCACGAGGACCAGACGGGGTTCGGCAAGGGCGATCTGTCGTTCAATGAAGGGCCGGCAAATGGCGGTTTCCGGGCCGGATGGCATACGGTCGCCCGGCGGTCTCCAGGGGATGACGGTGGTGATGGTGACGCTTTCGCGGCTCTGGCCGATGGCAGACAGCATCCGGTCGAGCAGCAGGCCTGCACGTCCGGAGAAGGCGTGGCCTTCGCGGTCGTCATCCGCGTTCGGCATGGGACCGATCACCATGATGCCGGCGGTGCCAGCGCCCTCGGCCGTGATGGTCGATCGCGCCGAGGTTTTCAGGTTGCAGCTGGTGAAGGCCTCAATGGCGGTCTTCAATTCGGTAAGCGACCGCGCGCTTTCGGCGGCAAAGCGCGCCTCGGCAATCGCATTCTCGTCCGGGATCGCCGGCAGCGCCGAGCCTTGGGCGGGTTGCGCTCGCGCCGGCTGGCGCTCCGAGGAGGAAGTTACGCCGCGGCCCGGCAGGCTCCGTGCCGGCGCGTTGGTGGCTGATGTGTCAGCTGCCGGCCGTGCCACCTGCCGCGCCGCCCTTTCGGCTGCAAAAGCCGCAATTCGGTCGACCGGATCATCTTCCACGAGCCACTCGACACCCGCCTCTGCATGAAATGCAAGAAGCGCGGCGAGCTCTGCGGAGGACATGTCGCGGGCCTGGATCATGGGGCTGTTCTAGTGCGTTTGGCCGACGGAAGGCAAATGGAAAGCGCGAATACATGCCACGTGAGAAAAGCTAGCGATATCTCGTCAATGCTCGCATAAATGGTTCTCGGTTGCAGGCGAGCCAACTTTTTTCACAATTGTCGATTTGAACCGTATAAGGTACAAGGAGATCGGATGAAGCGCATCATTGCGAAGTTCTTCATGACGCAGGACGGAGCCGAGCCTGTCAGAGACTGGCTTCAGTCGCTCGATAAGCGCGACCGGCACATCATCGGTTCAGATATAGGCATGGTCGAGTTCGGCTGGCCTATCGGAATGCCCACATGCAGGCCGGTGAGAGATGGGGTGCGGGAAGTTCGATCGACGATCAGAAGCGGTAGGGTCGAGGCAAGGACCTATTTCGGTATCGACGACAACATCATGCTCCTATTGCACGGGAAGGAAGGGAAGGACCGGCAGAAGGCGGCGATCGAACTGGCCGTCCACCGCTGGAAGGACCACCTACAACGCACGAGGCGGATGAAGAGACTTGAGAAAGGGAAGCAGGCATGACCGATGAGAAGCCTTCCGTTGGCGGCAGCCTTGAGGATTTCCTCGACGAACTCGGCGAGCGGAACGAGGTCTATGGAGAGGCCATCAAGCGGGTTCTGGCTTGGGAGATCGAAGAGGCACGCAAGACGCAGTCGATTACCAAATCGGAAATGGCGTCAAAAATGGGAACCAGCCGGACACAGGTCGAGCGCGTCCTCGATCCGCGGAATGTCGCCGTATCCCTCGACACGCTCGAGCGCGCGGCAAGATCGGTCGGCAAGAAACTCGTCATCCGTCTCATCGATGTCTAGCCAGACCGGTTCACGCCACCCACTGTTCGATATCGTCCCGCTCGCCGATTAGAGCCAGGCCGTGGGCGATCGACACCAGTTCGCCGCCGGTTTCGATGCGGGAGGCGTCGAAGCGGCGGTGGAAGATGTCGCGCACGGCGGGCACGAAGGATGTGCCGCCAGTGAGGAAGATCTTGTCGATGCTGCCTGCCTCGGTGTTGGTTTTCGCCAGCACCTCGTCGAGCGCCTCTTCCATGCGGACGAGGTCGTCGGCGATCCAACTTTCGAAGTCGCGGCGGGTCACGCGCTTTTCGCCGGCCTTGCCGAGCGGCGCGAAGCGGAAATCGGCTTCCTCCGCCGAAGACAGGGCCATCTTTGTGGCGGAGACCGCCTGATAGAGCGGGTAGCCTTCGTCGTGATCGATCAGATCAATGAAGAGTTCGAGCTTTTCCGGCTCTTCCGCCTGGCGCACCAAGGATTTCAGGTCGGTGAATTCCTTCAGGGTCTTGAAGACCGAGAGCTGGTTCCAGCGTGAAAAGGCGAGGTAGTAGTTGCTTGGGACGTCGAGCAGCTTGCCGAAGCTCTTGAACTGGCTGTCCTTGCCGATCTCGGGCGCCACGAGCTGGTCGATGATGCGGGCATCGAACTGGTCGCCGGCTATGCCGACACCGGACTGGCCGATCGGCGTGGCGCTGAGCTTGCCGGCTTCGGTCGAGAAGCGGATCAGTGAGAAGTCGGTCGTGCCGCCGCCGAAGTCGGCAACGAGAACCGTCGCGTCACGCTTCAGCGTACGGGCAAAATAGAAGGCGGCCGCGACCGGCTCGTAGACATAGTGGATCTCGGGAAAGCCGAGCCGCGTCAGCGCTTCGTTGTACCGGGTGACGGCAAGCGCAGGATCGGGGCTGGCACCGGCAAAATGGACAGGACGACCGGCAACGAGACGCTTGGCCCCGTCCGGCCAGCCATCGCCCGCATAGGCCTGCAGGCGCTTCAGGAACACTTCCATCAGGTCTTCGAACTGGAAGCGCCTCGCATGCACCAGCGTACCCTGGAAGAGAGCGGAGGCGGCAAAGGTCTTGATCGATTGCAGGAAACGACAGTCTCCGGGATTGTCGATGAATGTACGGATTGCCGCCTGACCGGCCTCGACCTTCAGGGCGCCTGCGCCAAGCTGCGGATCCTTCAGGAAGGAGAGCGCGGTGCGCATGCTGTCGGATGTGCCGGCCGGCGAGGTGTAGGCGACCGAATGTGTCGCGTCGCTGCTCTCCGCGACGGCGATAACGGTATTGGTCGTGCCGAAATCGAGCCCAAGCGCTTCAGCCATGGCCATCGCTCCCTTAATCTATGCCTGATTGTTTGTGAGACCCGGCGAGCCGGTCGTGCTCGGCGATGCCGAGACATGAAAGAGGGCGCCTGATGCCACAGGGGGGCGGCGAGGGCAAGCGACCTTTTTGTGACGGCTGTCATCGGGGCGCAGGTGGGCGCGCTGACACAAACTATTGCACCGACGGTCCCTGGCAAGCGGGCGCCTCTAGCCGTTGTTGGCGTCTGGGTCTATGGTCGACCTCACCTTGGAGATCGACAGATGTCACCCATGCGCATTGCCCTGCACTGCCTCGCGGCTCTCGCCATCCTGATGGGCTTCGTCTGGATAGGGCAGGGCTCGGGTCACTTTCCCTATCCAGCGTCGAGCTTCATGATCGATCAGAGCCCCTGGATCCTCTACGGGGCCGTCCTCGCCCTTGCGGGCATCGCAGGTCTGGTCTGGCTGAGGCGACGTTGAGGATAGGCCGAGGCGCGCTCAAACTTCGTGATAGAGCCGGTCAGCGAACGGCGCCATCTCTGGCGCCTCTTGCTCATCGTTGAAGCCCTCGAGCTTTGTCAGGAAGTGGTCAATGATCCGGCCGTAGCTGGCATTGCGAGAGCGCGGCACGCGCGCGCGCTCTTCGACGATCGGTTCGGGTTCGGTCACGAAAGCTGCGGGCTCAAGCGCCAGCAGCATCCGGTCTTCATGTCCGGCATCTGTCATCACGGGAACTCTCATCTCCCAGGTTTCTCTCGTTTGAGTAAACCCAAGAGATTTCCAACCCGTTCAGTCGATCGCTCTCTTTTTAGCGAATGCGAATTTGACCGCGGTCGCCGGGGCGCTCAGATCGATTTCGCCGCCCCGCCATCGACGCGCAGCATGGTGCCGGTGATGTAGCTCGCAGGGCTAGAACAGAGGAAGGCAGCGGCGGCGGCGAACTCCTCGACGCGGCCGAGCCTCTGGGCCGGGATCGACTTGACCGAGGCGGCGCGCACTTCGTCCAGCGACTTGCCCTGCTTCTTGGCATTGGCGCCATCAAGCTCGTCGATACGGTCCGTGTGGATGCGGCCGGGCAGGATCATGTTGGCGGTGACGCCATAGGAGGCGAGCTCCGCCGAGAGTGTCTTGTTCCAGCCAACCAGCGCACCGCGCAGAGTGTTGGAGAGGGCAAGGTTCGGGATCGGTTCGAAGACGCCCGACGAGGCGACGGTGAGGATGCGGCCGAAGCCTTGCGTCTTCATCAAGGGTGCGAGCGCATTGGTGAGCGTGATGACGCGGACCACCATGGACTGGAAGAAGTTGTAGAGCTTTTCGGCATCCATGTCCTCGACGGTGCCGGGCGTCGGTCCACCGGTATTGTTGACGAGAATGTCGATGCCGCCGAGCGTATGATGGACCGCGTGCAGCATCTGGTCGACGAAATGCGCATCCGCGAGGTCCGCCACCACATAATCGGCCCTACCGCCGGACGCCTGGATCGCCGCGACATTGGCCTTCAGCTTTTCTTCCGTGCGACCGCAGATGAGGACATGGCATCCCTCCGCCGCAAGCGCATTGGCGATGCCGAGGCCAAGACCGCGCGAAGCGGCGAGCACGAGAGCGCGTTTGCCGGAAATACCGAGATCCATTGCGTATCCTCCCATGGATGCGATGTGTTTGTTGACAGTCTATCGGCGCTGGGCCGCAACCGAAACCCCGACGATCTGCGGATCAACCGGTTTCAGAACGGCACCTTGCCCGGATTGAACAGGGTCTCGGGGTCGAGCATGGTCTTAATCTGACGCGCAAGTGCCTGTTTCACCGGGTTGACGTGCGTGAGATAGGCGGCGCGCTTTTCGTAGCCAACACCGTGTTCGGCGGAGAAGCTGCCGCCCGAGGCGCGGATGCCATCATAGACCGCCGCCTCGACAGCTACCTTCAGATCAAGGGGCAGGAGCCCGGCAGCCGCGATTGCGATATGCAGGTTGCCGTCGGCAATATGCCCGTAGACATAGGCCTCGAAACCCTCGCCGATCGCGTTGAGACGATCCGTCAGTCCGGCGACATAGTCGTCCAGAGCGGAGGGCGGCATCGAAACGTCGAAGGACGGGGCGTTCGGAAACGCGGCGAAGTAGAAGCCCGAATCCTCGCGCATATCCCAGAAGCGGCGCGCCTGATCGGAGGACTGGGCGACGATCCCGCCCTGAAGATCGGCCTCCTCCCAGATCTCGGCGAGTTCTGCCTCGAGAAGCGTGGTTGCAGCCTCTGCCGTCTCGCCTGAGACCTCCAGCAGCAGCACCGGCGCATCCTTCTCCAGCCAGGACAGGTCGAAGCGCTTGAGCGCTGCGTGATCGCGGACATAACGCGGCCACATCATCTCGGCGGCTTCCAGCTGGAGTGCACCATGGCGCCGCAGACGCGCGGCGACCCGCAGTGCGCGGCTTGCATCGGGCACGCCGAGGAGCGCCACGGCCCGATGCGGGCGGATCGGCTCGACTTTCAGCACGAGCCGCGTGACAAAACCGAAGGCGCCTTCGCTGCCGATCAGCAGCTGTTTCAGATCCGGCCCTGCCGAGACCTTCACCACCCGCGTCAGGTCCGAGAAGACTTCGCCCGAGGGAAGAACGGCTTCCAGGCCCAGGATTTGATGGCGCATTACGCCATTGCGGAAGGCAAGAATGCCGCCGGCATTGGTCGCAGCCATGCCCCCGATCGTTGCTGAACCACGCGAGCCGAGGTCGATGCCCGTGGTCAGCCCATGCGGTTCCAGTGCCGCTTGTAGGGCTTCAAGCGTGACGCCTGCCTCCACTTCGACCGTTTCCTCGCCCGGATGAATGGCTAGCACCCGGTTCAGCCGGGCGCTGGACAGGATGATTTCACCCACATGGGAAACGCTGCCGCCGACAAGCCCGCTGACCCCGCCCTGCGGCACGATGGCAACGCGGTTTGCCCTGCACCAGGATACGAGCGCCGCTGCCGCCTCCGTCGATGCCGGCTGCGCCATCACGCCGGCATCGAGGTTCGCCGGATCTTCTCCGGGATGGCGACCGATCAGTGCCTCGGGACCGAGGATCCGGAGGTCCGGGTGCAGGCCGTCCAGTGCTGAGGTGATGTCGAGGGGCGAGAGGGTCGGATGCGAAGACATGGTGCAAGCCTGTACTGTTCGCGGCTTCTTCGCTTGAAAATCCGGTGACCGCAAGGCGCTCCGCTACCAATCCCGACCTTAGCATCGCTCAAAGCTCTGCCGGGAAGCCCGGTGCCCGCAGGTCGGTGCCCGTGGCGTCTTCGAGAAGTTTCACGACCTGCGACGACCAGGCCTCGCCGCCATAGGCCGAACGGGCGCGAATGAAGGTCTGCATCGCATGGGAGGCGAGATCGAGCGGAACGCCGAATTCGCGGCCGAAGCCGAGCGCGAAGCCGAGATCCTTCACCGCGAGATCCATGGTGAAATTGATGTTGTAGCTGCCGTTGAGGATCACCTGGCCTTCGGTCTCGTGCACGAAGCTGTTGCCCGAGGAGGCCTTGATGATGTTGAAGGCATCCGTCAGGTCGATACCCCCCTTCTTTGCCAGCATCAGCGCCTCGCCAGTGGCGATCAGGTGGATGAAGGCGAGCATATTGGTGATCACCTTGATCACGGCCGCCTTGCCGAGTGGTCCGGCGCGGAAGATCTGCTTGCCCATCGCCTGGAAGGCCGGCAGATGCAGGTCGTAGGGATCTTGGTCGCCGCCGATGATGACGGTGATTTCGCCAGAGGCGGCCAGATGCACGCCGCCGGTGACGGGCGCTTCCAGCATGCGGATCCCTGCATCGGCGGCGATCTTGCCGAGCCGCAGCACCTCCTGTTCGTCGAGCGTGCTCATCTCGATCCAGGTGCTACCCCGTCTCAGCCCCTTGAGGATGCCACGCTCGCCGGTCAGCACCCGCTCGCTGACCTTGGGCGAGGGCAGGCAGGTGATGACGGCGTCGGCGGCTTCGGCCACAGCTTGAGGATCGGCTGCAAACCGGGCGCCGGCTGCCACCAGCTCCTTGGCATTGTCGGGATCGAGATCGTTGACCACGACGGAAAAGCCGGCCCGGACCAGGCTGCCGGCGAGATGGCGGCCGAGATGACCAAGCCCGATGAAACCATATGTCAGTGCCATGTCGTGTTCCCCTGCTGGCGTTTTGGCAGAGACTGCGACAAAGCGAGAAAGGGTTCAAAGGCAGATTTTGGCCTGCGACGGGTTTTGGCGCAGGCGGAACAGGACGCGGCGATTTTCGTTGCGGGTTGAGATCTGCCGCCGTCGAGAGGAGCCATGCCGGCGGCAAAACCATCGCATTGACCCTTACGTTCACGTAAGATATTCTCACGCTTCACACCGCCCTGCCGGAATTTGCGCCTTGGCGCGTCGCGCTTCGGCTCGACAATCCGGTTGGGTTTTGTCAAGGAGGATGGCGGAAAGCACCGCCTGGCGAGGAATGATTGATGAGCACCGAGATGGAACTGCCTGAACGCGAAAGCATGGAATTCGACGTTGTGATCGTGGGCGCAGGCCCCGCAGGTCTATCGGCAGCGATCCGTCTGAAACAGGTCAATCCGGATCTGACCGTTGTCGTCCTCGAAAAGGGTGCGGAAGTCGGCGCGCATATTCTCTCCGGTGCCGTGGTCGATCCTGTAGGCATCGACCGGCTGATCCCCGGCTGGCGTGAGGAAGCCGATCACCCATTCAAGACGGAAGTGACCGACGACCAGTTCCTCTTCCTCGGTCCAGCCGGCTCAATTCGTCTCCCAAATATGCTGATGCCGCCGCTGATGAACAATCACGGCAACTACATTGTCTCGCTCGGCAATGTCTGTCGCTGGCTGGGCGCCCATGCAGAGGCGCTCGGCGTCGAGATCTATCCGGGCTTTGCCGCTTCCGAAGTGCTCTACAATGACGAGGGCGCGGTTATCGGCGTGGCCACCGGTGACATGGGCATCGAGAAAAACGGCGAGCCGGGGCCGAACTACACCCGCGGCATGGCGCTGCTCGGCAAATATGTGCTGATCTCGGAAGGCGTGCGCGGTTCGCTGGCCAAGCAGCTGATCGCCAAATTCGACCTGTCGCGCGAGAGCGACGTGCAGAAGTTCGGCATTGGTCTGAAAGAGCTCTGGCAGGTGAAGCCCGAGCACCACAAGCCGGGTCTGGTCCAGCATTCCTTCGGCTGGCCGCTCGGCATGAAGACCGGTGGCGGCTCCTTCCTCTACCATCTCGAAGACAACATGGTCGCCGTCGGCTTCGTCGTGCACCTGAACTACAAGAACCCCTATCTCTACCCCTTCGAGGAATTCCAGCGCTTCAAGACCCATCCGGCGATCGCCAAGACCTTCGAAGGTGGCAAGCGGCTGTCTTACGGCGCCCGTGCGATCACGGAAGGCGGCTACCAGTCCGTGCCGAAGCTGTCCTTCCCCGGTGGAGCGCTGATCGGCTGTTCCGCCGGTCTCGTAAACGTTCCCCGCATCAAGGGCTCTCACAACGCCGTGCTTTCAGGCATGCTGGCCGCCGAGAAGATCGCGGACGCAATCGCTGCCGGCCGCGCCAATGACGAGCCGATCGAGATCGAGAACGAATGGCGCTCGACCGACATCGGCAAGGACCTGAAGCGCGTGCGCAACGTCAAGCCGCTCTGGTCGAAGCTCGGCACCGCGCTTGGCGTCGGCCTTGGCGGTATCGACATGTGGATGAACCAGCTGCTGGGCTTCTCCTTCTTCGGCACGCTGAAGCACGGCAAGACGGATGCAGAGTCCTTGGAGCCGGCGGCAAACCACAAGCCGATTGCCTATCCGAAGCCCGATGGCGTTCTGACCTTCGACCGCCTGTCCTCGGTCTTCCTGTCCAACACCAACCACGAGGAAGACCAGCCGGTCCATCTCAAGGTTAGGGATATGGACCTGCAGAAGCGCTCCGAGCTCGGCGTCTATGCCGGTCCGTCGACCCGTTACTGTCCGGCGGGCGTCTATGAATGGGTGGAAAAGGACGGCGAGGAAACCTTCGTCATCAACGCCCAGAACTGCGTCCACTGCAAGACCTGCGACATCAAGGACCCGAACCAGAACATCAACTGGGTGCCGCCACAAGGCGGCGAAGGGCCGGTCTATCCGAACATGTAAATGTTCGAGAGGCAGGCCCGCACGGACCGCCGCTGGCAAATTGGCGGCGAAGGGCCGGTCTATCCAAATATGTGAGGATTGAAAGGGCGGTCGAGAGGCCGCCTTTCTTGCATTGCAGAGCGGTTTCCCCACCAACCTCCGCCCCATCTTCGCCACCGATCTTAACGAGCACCTTCACATTTAACCCGTCATTAACCATAAATTCCTAGGCTCCTCGGCAACGAATCGTAATCCCGAGGACGCCTGAAACATGACCATTTCCCGCCGCGGTCTCCTGTTTGGCCTGCCGCTCTTCATCGCCGGCTGCCAGTCCGTTCCCAATCAGCAGGCCCTGTATGGCGACGTGCCGGACGAGCCGTTTCCGCTGAAAAAGGTGCCGATCGAGAAGATCAAGCCCGAGCTGCGTCGTCAGGAAGTGGCATACGAGACGCCGCACGCTCCAGGCACAATCGTGGTCAATACGCCCGAGCGCAGGCTCTACCATGTGATGGGCAACGGTCGGGCCATGCGCTACGGCATCGGCGTCGGCCGCGCGGGTCTTGCGCTTTCCGGTAATGCTTACGTCGGTCGCAAGGCTGAATGGCCGAGCTGGACACCGACCCCCAACATGATCCGCCGTGATCCCGAGCGGAACCTGAAATATGCAGGCGGCGTGCCCGGCGGACCGAACAATCCGCTCGGCGCCCGCGCCATGTATCTCTATCGTGGCGGCAACGACACCATGTTCCGCATTCATGGCACCAATCAGCCCTGGTCGATCGGCCAGGCCATGTCCTCGGGCTGTGTGCGCATGATGAACCACGACGTCATCGATCTCTATGCGCGCGTCGATGTCGGCAGCAAGGTCGTGGTGATTCAGGCCTGATAGATCCGATCACGCAAAATTCAGATTGGGCCGCCGACTCCCTTCGGCGGCCCAATCTCGTTGTAATTCGAATGACTTGCACACGGGTTGTCACGATGACGAGACCAGCCTTTCGCACGCGCAACTTCGCCGCAATCTCCGAGCAATGAAACTTTCAGGCGCGTTTCAGCGTCGAGCGTCCTGTTGACGATGTGTCGACAAATTCCGACCGGACGGAGACTTTTGTCGCCTGCCGATCGGGACTAAGTGGGAGCAGATGCGTCGGTTTCCGACCGCGTCTAAGTTTTTGAGAAGGGATTTTGAATGGCACGCGATATGAACGCCGGCTTGTCCGACTTTGGTGGTTGCCAGATCGAGGCGACCCTGCAGCTGTTCGACGGTAAATGGAAGGGCGTGATCCTCCACCATCTCCTCAAGGACGAAGTGCTGCGCTTCAACGAACTGGTGAAGCGCCTGCCATCGATCACTCATCGCATGCTATCGAAACAGTTGCGCGAAATGGAGGTCGCCGGCCTCGTCGCCCGCACCGTCTATCCGGTCGTGCCGCCGCGTGTGGATTATTCGCTGACCCCGCTTGGCCGCAGCCTCGAGCCGGTGCTTCAGGCAATCGGTCGTTGGGGGCAGGAGAACCTGGTCGCTGTCGAAGATGCGGCACTGAAGCCGAGCGAGGGCCCGACCGGCAGTGCCGCGATCATGCTCTCTGCTGCATGATGACGGCCGTCAGCCTGCGTGCTGCCGTCGGGACAAGAGCCCGGTCGATAGCAACACGCCGAACCCGGTGACGAGTGCTGCAACCAGGATCGAAATGCCAAGCGGCTCCGCGAGCAGTACGGCGCCGCCAATGGCTGCCGCGACGGGTGTGATCGCGGTATAGGCGGCAGCCTGCGTCCCGCCAAGCGCACGAACGGCCGTTCCGTAGAGCAAGGTGGCGACCAAGCCTGACAGCAGACCCTGTGTGACGGATTGCAGGGCGATCTCGCCCAAGGGTGCGGTCAGGAACTGTGTGCCGACAAATGGCAGGGCTGCGAGGTTGAGAATGGTCGACCAGACGCAGATCAGGGCGGCGCCCTCAAAGGCGTCGAGACCGCTGCGACGAAAGGCATGGGTATAGACGGCCCAGAGCGTCGCGCCGATGGGAAGAATGGTGAAGCTGATCCAGCCCAGCCCGTCCACGCCCAGATTGCCGGCAAGCAGAATGCCGCCGCCGCCAAGGATCGCGACCATTCCGGCCTTGCGCCATCTGTCCGGGCGTTCCCCAAGGAAGGCCATGCCGATCACGGCGACCGCCAGCGGCATCAGCCCCGGCAGCAACACGCCGGCCGCCGAGGCGGGTGTATGGCGCATGCCAAAGGCGACGATCTGAAAGAAGGGAGCGCCAGAGCCGAGAACCATCAGGCAGAGTGGTCCCATGGCTCCCTTGGGAAACAACCCGGTACGCCACCAGACCGGGGCCAGTACGAGCGCCGGAATACCGTAACGCAGAAGACTGAGGTCGAGGGGGCCAAGTCCGGCGCCGACACTGTGACGTGTAGAAACCAGCCACGACGCCCAGATGACGACGACGGAAAGCGCCGACAATGCACCCAGCGCTGAGCGGCCGGAGCCGGGAAGGGGAGTGGTGCCGACGGCGGACATGACTGCTCCGGAAAATGATGCTTGCGCGCTATCTTATGCCGTTCGCTTTGATGTGTCCTTGCGCAATAAACGCCCGAGGGCTAGTAAGTTGGCAGAATATGCCAATATAACGCGCTGGAGTTTTAATTGCTGCCAAAACTCGACAAGTTCGATCACGCAATCCTCAAGCTTCTGCAGGATGATGCACGCATCACCAATGTCGAGATTGCCAACAAGGTCGGGCTCTCGCAATCGCCTTGCCTCAGACGTATCAGGCTGATGGAGGAGAGCGGTATCATCCGTGGCTATCGTGCCGATCTTGATCGGCGCATGCTGGGGCTTGAATTGACGGTCTTCGTCGCCTTCAAGGTGGCGCGCCACACGCGCGAGAATGCCGATGCGCTGCACGAGGCCTTGCTCGACATTCCCGAAGTCGTTGCCTGCTACATGATTTCGGGTGAGTCCGATTTCCTGGCGGAAGTCGTCGTTGAAAATCTCTCGGCCTACGAGACCTTGCTGACGGAAAAGCTGCTGGTCCTGCCCAACGTGACCGACATCCGGTCGAATTTCGCGATCAGGAGCGTCAAGACAGGCGCGCCGCTGAAGCTTCCGGTTCGCACCTGATCGCGGAGGATGCGGCCGCCGCGGAGACGGCGACCGACAAGAACTGGCTCAGGCGGGAAAACCTTCCAGCACGATCTTGCCGCGCGTGCGGTTGCTTTCAATCAGCCTGTGCGCCTCGCGCAGGTTTTCCGCCGTGATCGGCCCGAGCACGGTATCGAGCGTCGTGCGGATTTTGCCCGCGTCGATGAGTTCGGCAACATGCGTCAACAGCTTGTGCTGCTCGGTCATGTCAGGCGTCTGGAAGACCGGCCGGGAGAACATGAACTCCCAGTGTAGGGAGACGACCTTCTGCTTGAAGGCCAGGATGTCGAAGCCTTCGGGGAAGTCGTCGATCAGGCAGATGCGGCCCATCGGTGCGATGATCTCGGCCATCGCCAGTCGATGCTGGCCGCTATGGGTCACCGAGAAGATGAAGCCCGGCGGGTCGATGCCGAGTGCGGCAAATTCCTGGGCGAGCGGCTTGCTGTGATCGATGACGTGATCGGCGCCGAGAGACTTCGCCCAGTCCGCCGTCTCAGGCCGAGAGGCGGTGGCGATCACGGTAAGGTCTGTCAGCTCCTTGGCAAGCTGGATGGCAATCGAGCCGACGCCACCGGCACCGCCCGTAATCAGGATCGACCGTCCGGCGCCGAGGACGGGATCGCTCACCTTCAGCCTGTCGAACAGTGCCTCGTAAGCGGTAATGGCCGTCAGCGGCAGGGCGGCGGCTTGCGCGAAGGAGAGCGTCTTCGGTTTCAGGCCGACAATACGTTCGTCGACGAGGTGATATTCGGCATTGGTGCCCGCACGATTGATCGCGCCGGCGTAGTAGACCTCGTCTCCTGGCTTGAAGAGGCTGACATCCGGACCGACGGCCTTGACCACCCCCGCGGCATCATAGCCGAGAACACGGGCTTCGCCGGCCGGCGGCGTCTGGTTGCGGCGGACTTTGGTATCGACGGGATTGACCGAGACGGCCTTGATCTCGACCAGAAGGTCGTGGCCGGACGCTTGTGGCATCGGCAGGTCGAGGTCGACCAGTGCCGTCTCCGAGGTGATGGGCTGAGGCGTATAGAAACCAATGGCGCGCATGGAAAACTCCTGTCTGGCGTTTGAACGCTGCCCATTAAGGACATAGACCGGACTTCTGCAAGAATGCACATTTTCTGTCCGTAGGCACAGAGATGCACCTCGGCTCATCCCAGAGTGCCGAGTGTGTCACGCCCCCGCGAAAGGATGGCCACCAATTTCCTGGCTGTCCCCTCGAGTGGACCCTGCTGGCCGCCTCAGCCGCGTGACGGCCTCTTTTCCAAAGCAATGGAGATCAGGAAAATGATCAGGCCGAAGGCGGACAGCACCGCGCCGACATAGCCGGTGGCGGCGTAGCCGTAGCCAGCGGCAATCACCAGGCCGCCGAGCCAGGCGCCCAGCGCATTGGCAATGTTGAAGGCGGAATGATTGGTGGCGGCGGCGAGCGTCTGCGCGTCGGCTGCCACATCCATGAGACGGGTCTGCACGGCCGGGCAGGCGGCAAAGCCGCAGCCGGTGAGGAAGACGCAGATGCAAAGCATGATCGGATTGTGCGCGGTGAGCGAAAAGACCGCCATCAGCACGATATTGAAGGCGAGCATGCCGCCGATCGTCCCCTTCAGCGAATAGTCGGCCATGCGGCTGCCGACGACATTGCCGACATTCATGCCGATACCGAAAAGGGCAAGTACCACGGCCACCATGCTGGCCGGGAGGCCGGCGGTATCGGTCACGGTCTTGGCGATATAGCTGAAGATCGCAAACATGCCGCCGAAGCCGACGGCAGCGACACCGAAGGACAGCCAGACCTGCAGTCGCCCGAAGGCGGAGAGCTCGCGGCGGATGCTGGCACCTTCCGCGACTTCGTCCTTCGGCAGATAGAGTGCGATCAAAGCAACAGTGAGTGCTCCGATGGCCGCCACCAGGAAGAAGGCGGCCCGCCAGCTCATCATCTGGCCGAGGAAGGTCGCGATCGGAGTGCCGATCAGCGTAGCGATCGTCAGTCCCAGCATCACGCGTCCCACAGCCCGCACCCTCCGGTTCGGCGGTGCCATGGACGCGGCGACCAGCGCCGCCACGCCGAAATAGGCGCCATGCGGTAAACCGGTGATGAAGCGAAGAAGCGTGAACGTCGAGAATTCGGTGGCGAGCGCACTGGCGAAGTTGCCGACGGCGAAGAGGCCCATGAGCAGCAAGAGCAGCGTCTTGCGCGGAAGTTTGGCGGCAAGTGCTGCGATGATCGGTGCGCCGATGACGACACCCAGCGCATAGGCGCTGATCACATGGCCTGCCTGCGGCACGGCGACCCCGTAGGTCTCTGCGACTTCCGGCAAGAGCCCCATGATCACGAACTCGCCGGTACCGATGCCAAAACCGCCGGCGGCAAGCGCCAATTCGATCAGCATGATCGTCGTTGGCGTCAGGGCCGGGGACTGCTGCAGTTCGGCGGTGGGAGAAGAAGCGAATTCGGTCATGAAAACACCATGGGCGCGCAAGAGAACCTTGCCACGCGAAACGCGCTTCCGAGGAAGCCGAAATGAAAGAAGGGAGCCAGAAGGCCATTAGAACGGAATTGTTTTTTATCATATCTGTGTGCGCTGCGGCAAAGGCTTTTGCTCGCCACCTTGAAATTTGCTCGCGCGCTATCGATCTGCAGGCGGCCCTCGAAACTTTCGAGGCGTCGATACGTTGTGAGCTTTGGCCTCTCAAGGGCCGCGAAAGGGCGACATGAAAATCAAGGCGGTACTCAATCGCGACGGTGGCACCTTCAAGACCACCGACATGCAGACCTATTGCGAGACTGCAACGCGCGCCTTTGCAGCCAGGGGGCACGTTCTCGTCTGCGATGTCGTGGGCGGCGATGAAGTTGTGCAATCTTTGGAAAAGGCGAGCAAAGAGAGCGACCTTGATGCGCTTCTGGCCGGAGGTGGAGACGGCACGATATCCACGGCCGCAGGCATCGCCTGGGAGGCCGGCGTGCCGCTCGGCATCATCCCCGCCGGCACGATGAACCTTTTTGCCCGCTCGCTGAAGCTGCCGCTTGATATCTGGAAGGTGCTCGACCTCCTGGCCGAGGCAAGTGTTGTCGACGTCGATATCGCAACGGCGAATGGGCGACCATTCGTGCACCAGTTTTCCGCAGGTCTGCACGCCCGTATGGTCCGGATGCGCAATCAGATGAATTTTGCCTCCCGTATCGGCAAGATCAGGGCAAGCACGAGCGCTGCCTTCGGCGTCATGCTCGATCCCCCGCGCTTCGAGGTCGTATTCGATATCGATGGCGACGGCCGCAGCGAGGAGCGTCCGGTCTCGGCGATCTCCGTCTCCAACAATCCGCTCGGCAATAATTCACTGTTCTTCGCCGACCGCGTCGATAGCGGCAGGCTCGGCGTTTACCTAGCGGAGCCGCTGGAGCCGACGGGGGTTGGCAAGCTGGCCTTTGATATCATCAGGGGAAAGTTCAAGGAGAACGAGGCGGTCACCGCCTCGACCGCGGAGAAGGTGCATCTCCATTTCCCGAAACATCGCAAGGGTGCGGCTTGCGTGCTGGATGGAGAGCTCCTGCGCATGCCGGCCGATGTCGAGATCAAGATCCATGCCGGACAGCTTAAGGTGCTCATGGCGCAACCTCAGACGCCGGCGTGAACGAAAACGGCGCCCGATTGAGGCGCCGCTTTTTAGTTTGTGGATGAACCGAGCTCAGTGGCTGAAGGCAGCCGCGATCAGATCGCGGGTATAGTCCTCCTTGGGATGATCGAAGATTGCCTCGGTTTCGCCCTGCTCGACGATCTTTCCGTTCTTCATCACGATCACATGGTCGGACATTGCGCGGATGACCGATAGGTCGTGGCTGATGAAGACGTAAGACAGTCCATGCTTGTCCTGCAGGTCGCGCAAGAGTTCGATCACCTGACGCTGCACCGAACGGTCGAGCGCCGACGTCGGCTCGTCGAGGATGACGACCTTCGGCTTCAGGATCATCGAGCGGGCAATCGCGATGCGCTGACGCTGGCCGCCTGAGAACTCGTGCGGATAGCGGTTGCGGGCCGCCGGATCGAGGCCGACCTCCTTGAGTGCCGCAATCGCCCGGGCATCACGCTCGGCCCGGCTAAGCTGCGGCTCGTGCACGTAGAGACCTTCGGTGATGATCTCGCCGACCGTCTGGCGCGGCGAGAGCGAGCCGTACGGGTCCTGGAAGACCAGCTGCAGCTGTTTGCGGAACGGTCGCATGCCAGCGCGGTCGAGGCTCGTGATATCGGCGGTCTCGAAGCGGAACGCGCCATCGGCTGCGAGCAACTTCAGAAGCGCGCGACCGAGCGTCGATTTGCCAGATCCCGATTCCCCGACGATACCGATGGTCTGGCCTTGGCGGAGCCGGACGCTGACCTGATCGACTGCCCGGAAGGTGCGGTTCGGGCGCAGGAAGCCGCCGCTGCCGATGTCGAAATCGACGGTCACGTTGCGACCTTCCAGAACGACCGGGGCATCGTCAGCCGGTGGCGGCTTGGTGCCGCTCGGTTCTGCAGCCAGCAGCATCTTGGTATAGTCGTGCTGGGCGTTGCCGAAGATCGCGTCGCGGCTGCCCGTTTCGACGATCTCGCCCTTGCGCATGACGGCCACGCGATCGGCGACGTGTTTGACCACGCCGAGATCGTGGGTGATCAGCACGATCGCCATGCCGAAGCGCTTCTGCAGGTCAGCCAGCAGCTCAAGGATCTGCGCCTGGATTGTGACGTCGAGCGCAGTGGTCGGTTCATCCGCGATCAGCACGTCGGGTTCGTTGGCCAAGGCCATCGCGATCATCACGCGCTGGCGCTGGCCGCCGGACATTTCATGCGGATAGCTGTCGATGCGGCGCTCTGGGTCAGGAATGCCGACGAGCTTCAAGAGCTCCAGCACGCGGGCGCGTGCTTCCGTCTTGCTCATGCCGCGATGATGGATCAGCGGTTCTGATATCTGCTTGCCAATCCGGTAGAGCGGGTCGAGCGAGGTCATCGGCTCCTGGAAGATCATGGTGATCTTCGCACCGCGCACCTTGTTCAACTCGCTGATCGGCAGGCCGACGATGTTGCGTCCGCCATAGACGGCCTCTCCGGTGACATCGCCGTTCTTGGCGAGCAGTCCCATGATGCCCATCATGGTCTGGCTCTTGCCGGAGCCGCTTTCGCCGACGATGGCAAGCGTCTCCCCCTTCTTCACCGAAAAGCTGATGCCCTTGACCGCCTCGACCGTGCCGTCGGGTGTCGCGAACGTCACCTTGAGGTTGGAAACGTCGAGCACGGTTTCGTTGTTTGTCTTGTCGTCCATGCTCAACGGTCCTTCGGATCCAGTGCATCCCGCAGGCCATCGCCTACGAAATTCAACGAAAACAGCGTCACGACGAAGAAGATCGCCGGGAAGATCAGAAGCCACGGCGCATTCTGCATGCTGGCGGCCCCTTCCGAGATCAGCGTGCCCCAGCTCGCAAGCGGCGCCTGAACACCGAGCCCGAGGAATGAGAGGAAGCTCTCGAGCAGGATGACCTTCGGCACGATGACCGTGACGAAAACGATGACCGGGCCGATCGTGTTCGGGATGATGTGGCGGCGGATGATCTGCCAGTCGGTCAACCCCAGCGCCTCCGCCGCGCCGACGAATTCGCGGCGCTTCAGCGACAGCGTCTGGCCGCGCACGATACGGGCCATTTCAAGCCATTCCACCGCGCCGATGACAAGGAAGATCAGGATCACCGATCGCCCGAAGAAGACGACGAGGACAACGACGAGGAAGATGAAGGGCAGCGAGTAGAGGATCTCGACGATACGCATCATCACATTGTCGACGCGGCCACCGAGATAGCCCGAAGTCGCACCATAGACGACGCCGATGCCGAGCGAGACGAGGCTGGCCGCCAGACCGACGGCGAGCGAGATCTGGCCGCCCAGCATGACGCGGACGAGGAGGTCACGGCCGTTGGAATCCGTGCCGAAGGGGAAGGTGATCTGGTCCACGGTACCGGAGACCGTCAGGCTGCGTCCGTCTTCCGATTGCGCAACGACTTCGGAGTTCTTGAATTCGTTGTTGCGGTCGAAATAGCGAATGGTGCGCGGATCGATCTGAGAGGCGGAGCTGATCACGGCGGTGAAACGACCGCTCTCGACGGAGAATTCATCGAGCGTGACGCGTGCCCGCTTTGCGATGCTTTCGGCCACGTCCTGCAGCGTCTCGGGATCCGGCCGCGGGGTCAGGCTCGGCGGCACGTTGACGTAGGAGGAGAAGACCTGGTCGTAGCTATGCGGCACGAACAGGGGGCCAGCGAAGGAGAATAGGGTTACGAAAGCCAACAGCACGCAGCCCGAGATGGCGGCCTTGTTGCGTCGGAAGCGCATCATCGCGAGCTGAGCCAGGCTCCGCCCGCTGATCTCCGGCTGGGAGGAAACGGTGATATCAGTCATTGCGAACCCTCGGATCGAGCAGGCCATAGGCGATGTCGACCAACAGGTTGAAGACGATCACGAACACGGCGACGAGGATGACGGTGCCCATGACGAGCGGATAATCGCGGTTGAGCGCGCCGAGCACGAAGTAGCGACCGACACCGGGAATGGTGAAGATCGTCTCGACCACGGCAGAGCCGGTCAGAAGTGCGGCGGCACAAGGAGCGAGATAGGAAACGATCGGCAGCATCGCGCCCCGCATCGCATGGGTCACGACGACCACGCGCGAGGGCAGGCCGTAAGCCTTGGCTGTGCGGATATGGTCGGTATGCAGCGCCTCGATCATCGCACCACGGGTTAGGCGGGCGAAAACGGCAAGCTGCGGCAAGGCAAGTGCGGTCACCGGCAGGATCAGGTAACGTAGCGAGCCATCACCCCAGCTACCGGCCGGCAGCCAGTTCAGGATCACCGCAAACAGAAGCGTCAGCACCGGACCGACGACGAAATTGGGGATCGTCACGCCGACAGTCGCAAAAGACATGACGGCAAAGTCGAGCGTGCTGTTTTGCCGGAGGGCTGCAACGGTCCCGAGCAGCACGCCGCCGATCAGGGCGACGAGGATGGCGATCCCGCCGAGCTGGATCGAATAGGGCAGGGCCTTGCCGATCAGTTCGGAGACGGTGTTGTCCTTGTAGATGAAGCTCGGACCGAGGTCGCCGGTGACGGCATTGCCGATATAGCTCAGATACTGGCTGATCAGCGGCTGGTCGAGTTTGTAGGTGGCCATGATATTGGCCATCGTCTGAGGCGGAAGTGGGCGCTCGAGGTTGAATGGGCCGCCAGGCGCAAAGCGCATCAGAAAGAATGAGATGGTGACGACGATGAAGATCGTCGGGACGGCGCTCATCAGCCGCCGCAGCACGAAGGATGTCATGTCCTGCTCCTGAATGGACGACGCGCGGCTTGAACCGTGCGTCGTCCGGTCACGTGACGAGATTATTCAGCGACGCGAAGGAAGCGGCTGAGATGCTCGTTGGCTGCATTGTCCTGCCAGCCGCTGACGCGGTCGGAGACCAGCCACAGGTTCGCCGTGCTCATCAAGGGAGCGATCGGCTGATCACGCATCAGGATGACTTCGGCATCATGCAGGATCTTCTTGCGGGCGTCGGCATCGCCTTCGGTGTAGGACTTCGCCATCAGCGCGTCGAACTCCGGATTGTTGTACTTGCCGTAGTTGAACGAGGTGTTGGTCGAGACGTTGAGGCCGAGGAAGTTTTCAGCATCCGCGTAGTCGGCGACCCAGCCGGCACGAGCGACGTTGAAGGCGCCGCCTTCCTGGAGGTAGGCGTAGTGCGAGGCCACGTCGAGATTGGTCATCGTCACCGTTGCGCCGAACGTGTTCTTCCACATGTCGGCAACGGCGGTTGCAACTCGCTCGTGGTTCGGGTTGGTGTTGTAGCGGATCTCGATGTTGAGCGGCTTGCCGCCCTCACCGTAACCGGCTTGCTTCATCAGTTCGATCGCCTTGTCTTCGCGGTCGAGCTGCGACATTTCGGCGAAATCGGCCTTGGCTGCCTCGTAACCGCCGAGACCGTCCGGAACCAGCGAGTAGGTCGGAAGCTGAGCGCCGGAATAGATCTCATTGGCAAGGAAGTCACGGTCGACGGCCATGGAAAGCGCTTGGCGGACGCGAACGTCGCTGAAGGGCTCCTGGCGGGTGTCGAAGACATAGTAGTAGGTCGAGGCCGACGGCGAGACGCGGACCTGCTCGCCATAGCTATCCTTCAGGCGGTCGATCTGGTCGGCCGAGAAGTTGTAGACGAGGTCCATTTCCTTGGCTTCGAAACGGCGAACCGAAGCGGCCTGGTCATCGATCGGGTAAAAGACGACCTTGTCGATCTGGGTATTGGCGGCATCCCAGTGGTTCTCGTTCTTCACGACGACGAGGTTGTCGTTCGGCACGTGGCTTTCGAGCTTGTAGGCACCATTCGACACCATGACGCCCGGCTTGACGAAATCCTTGCCGTTCTTTTCGACGCTGGCTTTGGAGACCGGCAGTGCGGTCTGGTGGGCCAGAAGTTCGAGGAAGAACGGGGTTGCGCGCTCGAGGGTCACCTCGAGGGTCTTCTCGTCGACGGCCTTGACGCCGATTTCTTCCAGCTTCGCTTCACCCTTGTTGGCCTTTTCGGCATTCTTGATCGGGTAGAGGATGTTGGCGTATTTCGCGGCGGTTTCCGGGTTCTGGACGCGCTGGATCGAGTAGACGAAGTCTTCAGCCGTCACCGGCGAGCCATCCGACCACTTGGCGTTTTCGCGGATCTTGAAGGTGTAGACGGTACCATCGTCGGAGATGGTCCAGCTTTCGGCCGCACCCGGTACAATTTCGCCCTTGGCGTCATAAATCGTCAGGCCCTCATAGAGATCCTTGAGGATGAATGCTTCGATGTCGATCGAGGTATTGGCCTGATCGAGAGTCTGCGGCTCGCCGGAATTGCCGCGATGAAGTACGACTTCAGCCAGCGCCTGGCTTGCGCCAAACATCAAGGAGGTGAGGAGAAGAGAGGTGCCGAGCAGCCGGCGCGTCTGGATAGACATCGTTTGGAACTCCCAGTTCACGTTAACGGAAACGGACAGAAGAATATTCGTGCAGAGGTGGCAAGCCGCATTTTTTGTGGTCACCCTAATTTTAGGGAGGAAATTGGAGGGCTGGCCTGTGACTTGGCACGAAGATTTCGTGTGATGGTTTTGTGACGAAATAAAATTATAGCGTCAAATCCTGCCCGAAATGCGACAACGCGGCCCGAGGGCCGCGTCTGCAAGGTTTCCGGTGGCTGGATAGGGGTTAGATCCGCGGCAGGTAGGTCTGGTAGTCGAAGCTCGACACGGTCCTTAAGTAGGCCATCGCTTCCTTGCGCTTGGTGTCGCCATAGATCCGCTGATACTCGGCCCCGAAGATGTCGGCGATGAAGGCGGATGCGCGAAAACGCTCGACGGCGGTCAGGAAGTCATAGGTCAGCATATCAGGGTTTTCAGGCGCGCTATCAGGCGTCGTGACCGGACCGGGATCAAGATCCTCGTCGAGGCCAAGCAGGATGCCGCCGAGGATGGCGGCAAGCAGCAGATGCGGATTGGCGTCCGCACCGGCCACACGGTGTTCGATACGGGCGGCAGGGCCGTCCTTGTCCGGAATGCGGATCGCGGTGCCGCGATTGCCGAAACCCCAGTCGATCTTGTCGGGCGCAAACGAGCCCGGCTGGAAGCGGCGATAGGAATTCGCAAAGGGTGCGAAGATCAGCTGCGCATCCTGCATGCTTCTGAGCATACCGGCGGTGATCGACTTCAGCTTCACCGGATCGCCGCCCTTGGCGTCGAGGATGTTGCGGCCGTCTTTGTCGATGATCGAGGCATGCACATGCAGGCCCGAGCCGGCGTGGTCGCCATAAGGCTTCGCCATGCAGGTGGCCTTGAAGCCGTGGCGGCGGGCTGCGAAATCGACGACGCGCTTCAGATAGATGCAGTCATCGGCAGCCGCCATCGCATCCGGCTTGTGCAACAGGTTGACCTCGAACTGGCCGGGACCGAATTCGGCGGTCGTCGCGTCAGCCGGGAGGCCCATGTCGTCGCAGTATGCGCGCACGGTCTCGAGGAAGTCTTCCATCGCAGCCGTCGCGCGCATGTCATAGAGCTGGTAGCCTTCGACCTCGCCATTCATGACAAGCGCCTTGGGCGGCATCGGCACGCCGGTTTCGCGGAAATCAGGCTCCATGACGTAGAATTCAAGCTCGGTCGCCACGACGGGTTTCAGGCCCTTCTCCTCGAAACGCTTCATCACACCTGCTAGAATGGCGCGCGGGCAGACATAATGCGGCTCTCCATCAAGCGTATGCATGGTGGCAAGCACCTGCTTGGAGCCGGCAGGCCCCCAGGGCAGCGTCGTCAGCGAGTTCTTGTCCGGCATGCAGATGCCATCGGGATCGCCGAGCGTCAGCGAGATCTTCGTGATGTCGTCATTGTCGTCGCCCCAGATGTCGAGCGATTGGGTGGAGGCCGGCAGACGGACCGTGTTCTTCCAGACCTTGTCCTCGGCTTTCAGCGGGATCATCTTGCCGCGCAGGTCGCCATTCATCCCGACAAGCAGCACCTCGATGCGCGCGGAAGGATCGGCTGCGGTCTGATCGGCGGCCTCGGTCGGTGCTGTCATGGGGAAACTCTCGCTGGCTTTTGGGGCGGATTTGGCCGGAGGAACGCGGCAATCGGTGCCTTGCCAAACGCGTTTTGGACGGTCATGTTCGTAGCCGATAATGTTCCGCCTTTCAATGCGAGGCAAGGCAGCCGCACGGACCATGTTTGGCCGTGAAAGCAAGAGCTTCCGCCCCGGCCGAGGATCCGACCCATGAACAAGCCAGTAACCGCCGTCTCCAATCTCGGTGCCATTGATGCCGCGCATCATCTTCACCCCTTTTCGGACATGAAGAAGCTGAACGCATCAGGCACGAAGATCATCACCCGGGCAGAAGGCGTGCATATCTGGGATTCGACCGGCAAGCAGTATCTCGACGCTTTTGCGGGTCTCTGGTGCGTTAATGTCGGCTATGGCCGCAAGTCGATTGCCGATGTCGTGCATGGCCAGATGCTGGAGCTGCCCTATTACAACACCTTCTTCGGTACCACGACGCCGCCGACCACGCTGCTCGCCCAGAAGATCGCCGAAAAGACGGGCCCGAAGATCAACCGCGTCTTCTTCTCCAATTCCGGCTCGGAAGCCTCCGACACCTGGTTCCGCATGGCGCGCGTCTACTGGAAGGCGCTTGGCCACGAGACCAAGACGCAGGTGATCGCCCGCAAGAACGCCTATCATGGCTCGACGGTAGCAGGCGCCTCGCTCGGCGGCATGAAATGGATGCATGAGCAGGGCAACCTGCCGATCGAGGGCATTCACCACATCAACCAGCCCTACTGGTATGCCGAGGGCGGAGATCTCTCGCCCGAAGATTTCGGCCTGAAGGTCGCCCGCGAGCTGGAAGAGAAGATCATCGAACTCGGCGAGGAGAATGTTGCAGCCTTCGTCGCCGAGCCGATCCAGGGAGCCGGCGGCGTCATCGTGCCGCCTTCGACCTATTGGCCGGAGATCAAGCGCATCTGCGCCAAATACCAGATCCTGCTCGTCGCTGACGAGGTCATCTCCGGCTTTGGCCGTCTGGGCTCGTGGTTCGGCCACCAGCATTATGATTTCGAGCCGGAGCTCGCGCCGATCGCCAAGGGGCTTTCCTCCGGCTATCTGCCGATCGGCGGCGTGCTGGTGTCTGACCGCGTGGCGGAAGTCATGGTCAACGAGCTCGGCGACTTCTACCACGGCTACACCTATTCAGGGCATCCTGTGGCCGCTGCCGCAGCACTCGAAAACATCCGCATCATCGAAGAGGAGGGCCTGGTCGAGCGCGTCCGCGACGACACCGGCCCCTATCTCGCTCAGGCGCTCGCCTCGCTCACCGACCACGAGCTCGTCGGCGAAGCCGTCAGCGTCGGCCTGATGGGCGCCGTCCAGATCGCCGCCGATAAGGCCACCCGCCGCCGCTTCAAGAAGCCTGATGATACGGGGACTGCCGTGCGCAATCAGTGTGTGAATGCAGGCGTGGTACTGCGCGCCACAGGCGACCGCATGCTGTTCTCGCCGCCGCTGATCATTTCGCGCGCCGAGATCGACCAGGCGGTCGATACGCTGCGCAACGGTCTGGACTGGCTGAAGCACAACAGAGGCGAGGGGTGACGCGGCCCAACCAATGAGGCGCCGGCGAGACCGGCGCCCATCGCCGTCACGGCATGAACTGCCCGCCATTGATGTCGATCGTCTGTCCCGTGATGTAACCCGAGAGCATCGGCGAGGCGAGGAAGAGATAGGCGCCGACGCAATCCTCCGGTGTGCCGGTGCGCTTCAAGGGTACGCTGCCGGCCACCTGATCGAGCTGTCCCGGCAGTGCATATTTGTCCTGGAAAGCCGTGGTGATCACGCCCGGTGCGACCGCGTTGACACGGATATTGTATTTGCCGAATTCCAGCGCCATGCCCTTGGTGACCGCGCCGACAAAGGCCTTCGATGAGCCATAGACGCCGGAGCCTGCGGTGCCGCCCGTGCGGGCAGCGACCGAGGTCGTATTGATGACGAAGCCGCCCTCACGCTTGAGATGCGGCACGGCAGCCTGGGTGGTGGCGATCACCGAGCGGGCATTCACATCCATCACCTTGTCGTAATGGGCGTCCGTCATGTCTTCATAGAGAACACGGGCGATCATGCTGCCGGCATTGTTGATGACGCCATCGAGCCGGCCGAAGGTCTTGGCGACATGCGCGACCGCCTCTGCCATGGCCTCCGATGACGCCGCATCGGCTTTCACCAGAACGACGCTGCCACCGGCGGCTTCGATGTCGCGAGCGATGGCATGGGCCGCTTCCGCATTGGAATTGTAGTGCAGACCGACCAATGCGCCCTGTGCGGCGAATGCCCGGGCCAGGGCCTCGCCGATGCCGCTCGATGCGCCGGTGATCAGCACGGCCTTGCCGGCGAGATCGGGAATGGTGAGTGCGGTCATGGGCGTGTCCTCCTGTTGTCGGACAAGTTAGAGCGGCCCCGATATGATTTGGCAAGGCCGCTCTTGTCGTTAGGCGGATCGCTTCATGCCGCCTTCCAGTCGAAGGGCAGCGGTGCCTCGCGGAAGGCAAACCGGTCCAGGTGGCTGGCCACCACGCCCTGATAGGTTTCGAGCTTTTCGGGATCATCGGTCTCGATGAGCACTGTGAGCGTCGCTGCATCGGACTGCATCAATGCCGTCGCCTCCGGAAATTTGACAATCGCCTTGTGATTTTCCTCGTCAAGTTCAACCTCGAGCTTGTGCGCCCAGTGCTTGCAAAGCTGTTGCAGATATTTCCAGCCGTTTTCGGTCGGAACTGTGGTGGTGGATCTTGCCATGGTCAGAGCCTTTCGATCTTGCCGACCGCCTCGTCGAGAATGCGGGCGACTTCGAGTTGCGTCTCGCGCGTGGTTGTCTCGCGCGACAGACAGTCATGCAGGGCCTGTTTCAGGTTGTGCATGGCGCGACGCACCGGGGCTGCATCGGTTCTTTCGCTGACTTTTGCAAGCGCGGTCAGCCGCCCTATGGCAGTTGCAACCTCGTCGGCCCGCTCTGCGAGATGTGTCCGGCCGGCTTCGGTGATGGTCATCAGCTTGCGCGGGCCATCGCTCTCCAGCTCCTCTGCAAGCCCCATGTCGAGGAGCAGGGTCATGGTCGGATAGACCACGCCGGGCGAGGGGGCATAGGCACCGCCCGACAGGCTCTCGATCTCGCGGATCAGGTCATAGCCGTGACGAGGCTGGTCCTCGACCAGTTTCAAGAGGACAAGGCGCAGCTCACCGCCGTCGAACATGCGGCGGCGTTCGCCACGTCCTCTGGGGCCACCGAACGGCCCGCCCTGGGGGGCGCCACGGCGCATGGCATGCATCGCCAGGCGAAAGGCATGGAAGGGATTGCCGCATTCGCCCCGGCCGCTCTGGGAATGTCTCATGATCATCTCTCGCTCTGTTTGAATTGTATCTAAGATATATCTTAGATCGGACGATGCAAGGCCCGGCCCTAAAAATCTCTCCGGTGCCATGCTGGTCCGGCTCGGGCGCGAGGACTAAGATCAAAGGAGGAATCGCAGAGGAGAGCACCGATGAGCGAGAAGCGGCACGAATACCAGGTGACCGTGACGTGGCAGGGCAATGCCGGCACAGGCACCTCCGGCTACCGCGACTATGGACGTGATCATCTGATCTCGGCGGAAGGCAAGCCGGATATTCTCGGCTCCGCCGATCCGGCCTTTCGCGGCGATCCCAAGCGCTGGAACCCGGAAGATCTCTTTCTCGCCTCGCTGTCGGCCTGCCACAAGCTTTGGTATCTGCACTTCTGCGCCGTCTCCGGCGTCATTGTCATTGCCTATGAAGACCATGCCGAAGGTGTCATGGAGATGGATGCCAATGGTACGGGGCGCTTCACCGATGTCGTGCTCAAACCCATCGTTACGATAAAGCGCGGTACCTTTCCGGAGCTCGCACTGGACCTTCATGGCGACGCGCATGAAAAATGCTTCATCGCCAATTCGGTCAATTTCCCCGTGCGCTGCGAGGCGGAGATCGTCGAGACTTGAGCCGCACCCGACAAGATAGACGCATTCAGACGCGAAGCGCTGCGATCAGGGCACGAAGTGCCGGCGGTTGTTGGCGGCGGCTCGGGTGATAGAGATGCAGGCCGGGAAAGGGCACGCACCAGGCGTCGAGAACCTGGATCAGCCTTCCGTCGGCGATGTCCTCGGCCACTTCCTCCTCCATCACGTAGCCGAGTGCTGCGCCGGCCCGGACCGCGGCGGCCATCAGCGGGCCGTCATTGGCGATGAACTGGCCTGACGGGCGGAAGCGAAACTCTCGGCCATCTTCCTCGAAATCCCAGGCCATCACCGCGCCGGACTTCAGTCGGAAACCGACGCAGATGTGATCCTTCAAATCGGCAGGCGTCTGCGGCGGTGGATGCCTTTCGAAATAGGCGGGCGTGCCGACAACGACCGTGCGCAGCATCGGTCCGACGGGAATCGCAATCATGTCCTTATCGACCGACATATGAAACCGGATACCGGCGTCGAAGCCTTCTGACACGATGTCTGTCAGCTGATCCTCGACATTGACCTCCACCTTTATGTCGGGGTGGTCGAGCAGGAAGCCCGCCAATTTCTGCATGAGCACCGTCTGCGCGGCATAGGTCGATGCCGTTACGCGAACGGTCCCGGATACGCGGTCGCGCCAATGCGCCAGTCCCGCCAACCCTTCCTCGATGCTGGCGAGCGCAGGCGATACCGTTTCGAGGAGCCGCTCGCCGGCTTCGGTTGGGGCGACGCTGCGGGTGGTTCGTGACAGGAGGCGCACATCGAGCCGCGCTTCGAGATTGCGCATGGCATGGCTGAGCGCCGAAGCCGAAATGCCGAGCTTCGCCGCCGCCCGGGTGAAGCTGCGCTCACGGGCGACAGTGGCGAAGGCGAGCAGATCGTTGAGTTCGTTGCGCTCCATTCCTGCAAACTGCTCACAAGCGCATGCCGGGCGCAAGCGCTAATCGGGGCATCGAGACCGGGCTATCTCCATGGAGTGACAGAGACCTTCCCAAGGAGACAATCAGATGAGCCTGGAAAACTACCGCACTCTTGGTCGCTCCGGCCTCGCCGTGAGCCCTTTGGCGCTCGGCACAATGACATTCGGCGCCGCCGGCTGGGGCGCGGCAGAAAGCGTCTCCCGTACGCTCTTCGACACCTTTGTCGAGGCGGGGGGCAATTTTCGTCGACACCGCCGACATCTATTCGGGCGGCCAGAGTGAAGAGATGCTCGGCCGGTTCATAGCCGAGCGCAAGCTGCGCGATCGCCTCGTGGTCGCAACGAAATCCGGCTTCGCGCGGGGAACCGGCAGTCCGCATGGCGGCGGCAACGGCAAGAAGAACATCCGTCAGTCGCTGGATGCTTCGCTGAAGCGCCTGAAGACGGACTATATCGACATGTACTGGATACATGTCTGGGACCGGACGACACCGGTCGAGGAAGTCCTGGAGACGCTTGCGAGCGCGGTCCGTGACGGCAAAATCCTGCACTACGGCTTCTCCAACACCCCCGCCTGGTACGTCACGCGTCTGGCGACGCTGGCGGAGCTGCACGGCCTGCCAAGGCCCATCGGCTTGCAATATGCCTATTCCCTGATCGATCGCGCCGTGGAGCTGGAGCTTCTGCCGGCCGGACAGCAGCTGGGTCTCGGCATGGTCCCCTGGAGCCCGCTTGCCGCGGGGCTGCTCACGGGCAAGTACGACCGCAGCATGTTGTCAGAAGCGGACCGGATGCCGGCATTGCCGGCCGATGCGGACAACGGCGAGGGGGCACGCGAAGGGGGGCGCCTCTCCGGCGACAATCCGTTCGGCGGCATGTTGTTCACCGAGCGCAATTTTGCGATCGTCGATGCGCTGCGGGATGTCGCGGCAGATCTCGGACGACCGATGGCGGAGGTTGCTCTGGCCTGGGTCTCGACCCGACCGGGCGTGTCGTCGGTCCTGGTCGGTGCAAGCCGTCCAGAGCAGTTGCTGCAGAATTTTGCCTCGCTCTCAATTACATTGGACGGCCAGCATCGGGATCGACTGGAGGCGGCAAGTGCCTTGCCCGCCCTCAACCCCTATTTCATTTTCCAGCTTCCGCCCGAGGTCCGGTTCGGTGTGAAGACGCTCGACGCCTGGCGGGGGTGAAACGAAACCGGGCGGCCTGCGGGCCGCCCGGACTGTCTTTATTATTGAAACGCCGTCTCGAAGAAGCTTCTGAGCTTGCGGGAATGCAGCTTCTCCGTCGGCATGGCGCCGAGCTTTTCGAGCGCCCGGATGCCGATTTGCAGATGCTGGCTGACCTGGGTCTTGTAGAAGGCCGTCGCCATGCCTGGCAGTTTCAGCTCGCCATGCAGCGGCTTGTCGGAGACGCAGAGCAGTGTTCCGTAGGGCACGCGGAAGCGGAAGCCGTTGGCGGCGATGGTGGCCGATTCCATGTCGAGCGCAATCGCGCGCGCTTGGGAGAGCCGCTTCACGGGGCCACGCTGATCGCGCAGTTCCCAGTTGCGGTTGTCGATGGTCGCGACCGTGCCGGTGCGCATGATGCGCTTCAACTCGAAGCCCTCGTAGCCGGTGATCTCTTCGACCGCGTCTTCCAGGGCAAGCTGCACTTCCGACAGCGCCGGGATTGGTACCCAGACAGGCAGGTCGTCGTCGAGCACGTGGTCCTCACGCATGTAAGCATGCGCCAGAACGTAGTCGCCGAGACGCTGGCTGTTTCGCAGCCCGGCACAATGGCCGAGCATCAGCCAGGCATGCGGCCTGAGCACTGCAATATGGTCGGTGATTGTCTTGGCGTTGGAGGGACCAACACCGATATTGACGACCGTAATGCCGCCATGGCCCTTCTTTTTCAAATGATAGGCCGGCATCTGTGGCAGGCGGCCGAGCGCCACACCTTCGGCCGGTTCTGAATGGCCCGACGGTGTCAGGATGTTGCCGGGCTCGACAAAGGCCGTGTAGTCGCTGTTTCCGTCCGCCATCAGCTTGCGGGCATAGGCGCAGAACTCGTCCACATAGAATTGGTAGTTCGTGAACAGCACGAAGTTCTGGAAATGCGATGCGCTCGTCGCGGTATAATGCGACAGGCGCGCCAGCGAATAATCGATGCGCTGTGCCGTAAACGGGGCCAGCGGATGCGGTTCGCCGGGCAAGGGCTCGTATTCGCCATTGGCGATCTTGTCATCGGTAACAGTGAGATCAGGCGTATCGAAGATGTCGCGCAGCTGCATGTCGACGAGGCCGCCAGCGGAGGCTTCGACATGGGCGCCTTCGGCAAAGGCAAAATGCAGCGGAATGGGGGTTGCCGATTCAGACACCGTGATCGGCACCTGATGATTGCGCATCAAAAGCGCCAGCTGCTCCTTCAGATAATGCCTGAACAGCTGCGGCCGGGTGATCGTCGTGGTGTAGATGCCAGGCGAGGTGACGTGGCCGTAGGAGAGGCGGCTGTCGACATGGCCGAAGCTCGTCGTCTCGATGCTGACCTGCGGATAGAAGGCGCGGTAGCGTCCTTCGATCGGGCCACCCTTGGCGAGCGCCGAAAAGGCGTCGATCAGGAAATTGGTATTGCGCTCGTAAAGCGCGGTCAGCGCGTCGACGGCTGCCGTCGCATCTGTGAAGACCTGAGGCGCAAAGGGCTCGGGGCTGATGGAGTTCTGGGGTGCTGGGGACAGGATTCGTGTGTTCATGGCGCATTATAGGAGACGAAATCTGACAAGCAAACGACGTCATGGGGGATGCGTCAAGATTTCTTCGGAGCAGCTTGCGCGCCTGGCTTCGATCAGAAGGTCGGGCGGCAGCTGTTGAGACCGGTCGGCGCGCAGCTTGCGACGAGACCCGAAGAAAGATGCCGCACGGACGGCTGAGTGTTGACGACGAGCTGCGCGAACATGAAGGCGAAAAGCGCCATGCTCAAAGAGATGATGGTGAGACGCCGTGTCAGCTTGGCCATGTCCTTGCTCCTTTCCGATCTGTTGAGACGGGTATAGCGGAGCGGGTCTGAATGCTGGCTGAGATGTGGGTTCATCTGGCATTCAGAAGGGTTAACTGAAATGCAGGGCGTCCGGAAATGCCTCTTCCCTCGCTCTGGCTTCTCGTCATAATGGAAACCGACGGGCACCGTCCCGTCCAGCTCTCCTTACCGAATGGTCTCGCGTTTGGTGCACCGTCACCATGCGACCCGCCGTCCGGCAACAGGGTTTCACCGATGACAGAAAAACACGACGTCGCCCTCCGGTTTGGGCGCATTGCCGCGACCTTGCCCGTCAAGGACATGGAGCGGGCCCAAGCCTTCTATGTCGATCTGCTTGGATTTCGAAAGGTCTTCGAGAACGGTAGCCCCGTCGGCTTCATGATCCTGCAGCGCGACGACGCCGAACTGCATCTCACGCTTCAAAAGAACCACAAGGCTGCCGTCTTCAACATCGCCCATATGATGGTCGAGAACATCGACCGGCTGCATGACCTCGTGCAGCAACGAGGGTTGAAAGTGGTCAAGCGTCTTCAGGACAAAGATTATGGCCTGCGGGCATTTGTCTTCGAAGACCCCGATGGTAATCGCATCGATGTGGGCCAGCCCCTGTGATCAATCCTTGAATGCAGAAGGGGCGCCGGTTGTAGCCGGCGCCCCTTTGCTATTCTCGAATGTCGATCGCTTCAGAGACGCGTCCAGGTCTGCGTCTTGCAGAGCACGGCCATGACGCACCCCTTCATCTTCAGCGAATTGCCGGAGACGGAGCCGGAGCCCGCATAGGTCTTGTCGGTTTCCGGATCGGTGATCTCGCCCTTGTAGCTGTCGCCGCTGCCGGACATCTTGCCGATCTGCTTGCCGTTGTGCTTGCCGCTCTTCAGCGTCACGCAATAGGCGCCGCCGCACGGTGCGATCTGGGCCGTGGCGCCGGATGCCGTTTTCCAGTTGCCTTCGATGGGCTCGGCGGCCTGGGCTGTGAAGGCCGAAAGCGCAAGGGCTGCCGCAATGATGATGGAACGCATGGTCTGATCTCTCCTCCCGAGATGATGGTTCGCTCCCGTGGCCGGAGACGGTCCTCTCCGCAGCCGTCCAACGGTTAAGAATTATCTTACGCACACGTAAAGGTAAAATGCAATCCGCCGAAAAAAGCGAGCGGTGGAAAGGCTCAGATCGCAGCAAATCCTGCATTTCCGCGAATTGCCTTCCGAAATCATGGTGAAAAATCGGTTGATTTCTCAGCGTGAAGCTTTCGTAAATTTTGAACGGAAATCCTTGGGTTGCAGGGGAAGCGATGCTTAACGGAATCCGAAGTTTACGAAGCTTTTGTACTTTGTTTTCAGCAAATTAAGGATGCATTTTAAGCGAGTTTTGAAGACCGTTTGGCATAGTGGACCCATCAAACGAGCAGGGAAAAACCCCGCCGAACCCGACCGACACGAGAATGACCGGACAAAGATCCGGCGCCGTTTCGGAAGGGCCCGCAAGGGAAAAACAGGGACGACCGAGAAACTAGGCAAACAGGGACAAAACCAATGGCACGCTTTGAAATGCACAATTCCGAAAATGCCACGATGGGTGGCGAAACCCGGGCTGATGTCTTCCGCGACATGGGTCTGATGTATGCGACCGGCCGCGGTTGCCCTGTTGACCTGGTGTCGGCACACAAGTGGCTGAACATCGCCGCGATCAAGGGCTGCGACCGCGCCGCCGAGCTGCGCGCCGATCTCGCCCAGACGATGAGCAAGATCCAACTCGCCGAGGCGCTTCGTGCCGCCCGCGAATGGATGACCATGCACTGACGAATTCCGGCCGCGATCGCGGCAGGAGAACGACAAGAATAACCCTGAGTGGGGAACGTGGCGGGGACCTTTGGACGGGGCCAGGGCCAACACTTTTCAAAGACCGCGACCGGCAGGAACAAGGCCGGCGCGGTCTTTTTCATTGTGGCGAGGTCAGCCGAGAGCCTTCAAGACCTTCGGCAGTGCCGCTTCGAAAAGGTCGAGATCTTCGGGCAGGCCGGCGGAGACCCGGATGCAGCGGTTGAGCGGAGCGACGCCGGGCATGCGGATGAAGACACCGTGCTCCATCAGCCCGTCGACGATGGCCCGGGCATAGACCCCGTCGCGGCCGCAATCGATCGCGACGAAGTTGGTGGCCGAGGACCGAGGGCTAAGACCGTTCGCGGTCGCGATGCTGGCGATCCTGTCCCGTGCCGCCTTGATCCGCCCGACGACGTCATCGAGATAGGCCTGGTCTGCGAGCGCCGCCAGAGCCGCCTCGGTCGACAGCCGTGGCATGCCGAAATGATTGCGGATCTTGTCGAAGGCCGAGACCGTGCCGGGCGTGCCGATGCCATAGCCGACACGGGCGCCCGCCAGGCCATAGGCCTTGGAAAAGGTGCGCGTGCGGATCACGTTCGGCAGATCGATCAGCGCATCTGCGCATGGGATCGACCCTTCGGGTGCCGTCTCGCTATAAGCTTCATCAAGGATGAGAAGCGTGGTGGAGGGCAGGGCACGGGCAAAGGCAACGATGCTGTCTTTATCCCACCAGCTTCCCATCGGATTGTCGGGGTTTGCGAAATAGACGAGCGGCGCATCCTCTTGCTTCACCAATGCGAGCAGCGCATCGAGATCTTCCCGGTCGTCCCGGTAGGGAGCCGTGACCAGGCGCCCACCAAACCCGTTCACATGAAAATTGAAGGTCGGATAGGCGCCGAGCGAGGTAACGACCGGCAAGCCGGGCTCGATCACCAGCCGGACGATCAGCCCGAGCAGGTCGTCGATGCCTTCGCCAATCACGAAGTTCTCAGGCTTCAGTCCGAGATGCGCGGCAAGCGCCACTTTGAGAGCATGGTTCTCCGGATCATTGTATTTCCAGATCTCTCCCGATTTTTCGGCGATCCGTGTGAGCACGGAGGGCGCTGGGCCGAAGCCGCTTTCGTTTGCGCCGATGCGGGCGCGAACCGCAAGGCCCCGCTGTCGTTCGATGGCTTCGGGACCAACAAAGGGCACGGTTGCTGGGAGCGAAGCGGCGAGGGGCGTGAAACGTGAAAAGGCGGTCATCGTGGAGCGGCATCCGGAGGTCGAGAGCGATCCGCTCACCATAAGTGCCGCCGCGGCCGAAGCAAGCCGGATCCGCGGCGATCAGACCTCATCTGCCGGGGATATGTTCTCAGCGGCCGAGGCGGGCGCCGTTGCCGTTCTGGAAAGGCTTGAGCGGCGTATTGACGGCATCGCCAAGCATGAAGTCGGCGCGGACAATCCGGTGCAACATGTGCTCGGAGATCGGTGCGATGAACTTCACGCCGACCCTGTTGCCGTTGCGATAGGCCTCGGCACATCCGATCCTGTCGGCAAGGCCGACGATCTGCAGATAATAATGAGAGGAGAGGCCAATCGCGGTCGTCAGTTCGATCGCTGCTCCGCCTTGCGAGATGTCGACCACTTCGCAGCTGCGGATCGTGATGCCGGTGAGGCCGGGGCGAACCGACATCACCTTGGCCGGCCGGCGAACATAGAAGCGCTCCCATTTGCGCTCGTACATTTCCGAGCGTACCCCAGCCAGATGCGTCGCATTTTCCATCGCCATGACCGGCTCCCCAAATTCTTCTGTCTCACACTGTGAGCACTAATATTTGCAGTAGCATCAATAAGATCGCTCAAATTTTACCAATGCTGAATATTCGGTTTCAACAGACGTCCCGGCAAGCGCAGGCCGCGCTGGCGCCCGCAAGAGGCGCAAGCGGTGATCAGTCGGCGCGAGATCTCAGTGACTTGTTTCGAAGGAAAGCCTGACGACACGGTGCAGGAATTCGGGGTCGATCAACATGTTGAAGCCGACCGTGACCTTTTCGGCCTCGCGGCGGATCAGCGTGCAGCCGATGTCATCGTGAATGCCGAGGATCTCCAGAAAGAAGTTCGGCGGCACCTGAACATGCGGCGAGACGTCGAGATCGGCGCCGTAAAGTGAGATTGTCCGGATGAGGCAACGCTGCGACCGTGCCATGCTGAGATGGTGGCCGACAAACACGATCTTGCCGGGGCGGTCGATCTTGAATTTCTCGAAGATCTGATCCCGAGGGATGTCCGATTTTGCGTCCGGTATCCTCTGCAAGGGCATGTTACCCTCCCGCGGTGTCAAGTTAGAATGACATGCTAGCCGATGTCCGTTACCAGATCCTGCATGCAAACTGTAAAATCCAGGCGAGCTTTCAAATTGGCAAGATTTGCCAGCCACTTCGTCAGTTGGTGGTTTGTGCCGTTTCGGGCGGAAATGCCGTAGGTAGCGCTTAGTGAGATCTGCACGTCGTTCACGATGGACGGTTTCGACCGGCGAGCACTAGGCAAACTTGACCGCAAACCGCCACAAAGCTAGGCCTTGCTGCATCGCGTCGTGGCCTGCCTTCAGGCTGCGATTCTGAGTTGGACAGCAGGCGGCAGGGAGTGCGTTAGGTGGCAAAGCGACTGGTGATTGTCGGAGCAGGGCAGGCGGGTTTCGCACTGGCCGCAAAGCTGAGGGCGCTGAAGGACGATCGGCCGATCACTCTTGTCGGCAACGAGCCGGTCCTGCCTTATCAGCGGCCTCCACTTTCCAAGAAGTATCTGCTCGGCGAGATGGACTTCGATCGACTGCTGTTCCGGCCAGAAGCCTGGTATGGCGAGAACGGGATCGACATCCGCCTGCCAACACCGGTCGAGGCGATCGATCGTGACAAGCACGTGGTCAAGCTGTTCGACGGCAGCGAGATACCTTATGAAACCCTCGCCATCGCCACCGGGGCGACGCCGCGCCGCCTGCCGGCCGCGATTGGCGGTGATCTCGATGGCGTCTATACGATGCGCGACAAGGCCGACGCCGATCGTCTGGCCGAGGCGATGAAGCCGGGCCATCGGCTTCTCATCATCGGTGGCGGTTATATCGGTCTTGAGGCCGCGGCCGTCGCCCGCAAACTCGGTCTCGACGTCACGCTGATCGAAATGGCAGACCGCATTCTTGCCCGTGTTGCCGCTTCCGATACGGCGGATGCGATCCGCGCCATTCACGAATCCGAGGGCGTCCACATCCACGAAAAGACAGGTCTGACCCGGTTGATCGGCGATGAGGGCAGAGTGAAGGCCGCCGAGCTCTCGGACGGCCGCGTCATCGACGTCGACCTCGTCATCGTCGGGATCGGTGTGATCCCAAACGATCGCCTCGCTGGTGATGCCGGGCTTGAGGTCCAAAACGGCATCGTCGTCGACAGTTTCGGTCGCACGAGTGATCCCGCCATCTTCGCCATGGGTGACTGCGCCGTTCAGGCATGGAATGGCGAGCAGGTGCGGCTCGAATCCGTGCAGAATGCAGTGGATCAGGCCGAAGCCGTCGCAGCCGTGATCGCTGGTGGATCCGAGCCCTATCGCCCGAAGCCCTGGTTCTGGTCGGACCAATATGATGTGAAGCTGCAGATCGCGGGCTTCAATCTGGGCTATGATCAGACAGTGCTGCGCCCCGGTGCCCGCGAGGGCAGCCTCTCGATCTGGTATTTCCGCAAGGGCGTTTTCATCGCCGTGGATGCGATCAACGATGCCAAGGCCTATGTGACCGGCAAGAAGCTCCTGGAAATCGGCCGGCCGGTCGATCCTGCTTCGATTGCCGATCCCGCGCTCGACCTGAAGAGCCTGATGGCCTGAGACTACATGCCCACCGTTCGACGTAGGGCAGGAGACTATAGAATATAAAGAGCAAGGGCCGGACAAAGCCGGCCCTTTTGCAATTACATGACGATATGACTCACGAAGCCGCTGCCCGTTCCAGGATCGGAACGCACATGTCGAGATCATGCGAAGCCAGGTGAGCATAACGCATGGTCATGGTGAGCGTCTGGTGGCCAAGCCACATCTGCACACGACGGATATCGATCCCCCCCTGAACCAGACGGGATGCGCATGTATGGCGCAGCACGTGCGGCACCACGTCCTTGTCGTCGGCAAAACCCACCGCATCCTTGGCATTGTGCCAGGCGATGCGGAAGCGCTGCTGATCGATCTCGGCAAACGGGCCCGAATATCGACGATCCGACGCTTCAATGGCAGCCAGCGCGCGCTGGGTGAGCGGTACCGAGCGCGAACGCCCCGATTTTGTCACCCAGAAGGTCACGCGGTCTTTGTGTATGTCGCCCCAGCGCAGGTTTAGACCCTCGCTCAGGCGGGCGCCAGTATCGACCAGGAAGAGGCAAAACCGGTAATAAAGTTCGGAATGCGCCCGGATTTCGGAAAACAGCAGGTCTTCTTCTTCCGCGTCGAGGAAGCGAATGCGACCCGCTTTCTCTTTCTGGCGCTTGAATTCAGGCAGACTGTGAACGTCTCCCATCTTGTTCGCCTTTCGCAGCAGTTTGCTTAAGGCCGCCATCTTTCGATTGATGGTGGCATTGCTATTACCGCGTTTGCGCAACTTGCCGATCAATTGGTCGAGCATCTCCTGGGAAAAAGTCGAGAAGCTCGGAAAATCAAGGAGATCGTGAAGCTCTCCGATAAAATTGGTTACGTTATATTTGTGGCTGCCATTCATCCATAACAGGTCGCCATATTTGCCGAACAGCTCGCGCAGATTGGTCTCGCGCACCTCGTGCAGGATCGTTCCCTGTCTGTATTGATAGTTTACCGAATAATCGGGCACGCCCACAAAGACGTCAAAACCCTTAACGGCCGGCATTTCCACCTGCATGTATCCCCCAAATTTCCCTTTGGCGAGCACGCGAACGGGCTCACCGCCCGTCCCCACAGGCGCAGATATCGTTATAACTTATAAAAAGTATAGTGCAGAACCGCACAAACTTTCGTGTTAAGCCCGTATCGGACTGTCTGAATGGATCGTTCGCGCTCCTGTCTGTTGCTGGATTATGTCGACTTGGACGAGCCCAAGCCCTTGTCGGGAAACGTATTCAAGAAAACTCGAAAATGCGCGAAAGGTCCGGCTCATGATGAAGCCGGACCCAACGCATTTTTTTACTAACCGCTGTGGATTAGAACGAGCGGGTCAGGCGGACGAAGCCAGACCAGCTGTCGTCTGCCGCGGTGTCGGCGTCGTAGTAGTCGACGGTCGCCGAAGCCTTCAGGCCGGAAGCGAGCTGGTATTCGCCGAGGAGGCCTGCGCCCCATGCGTCGAGGCCGCCCTGGCCTTCCCAGTAGTTGACCGACGGGGTGATCGTCAGCTTTTCCGTTGCCTTGAAGCCGTATGCACCGCCAACGGTCCACTCGATCTCGCCGATGGTCGGAGCCGATGCGACGTAAAGGTTCGCGCCCGTGGAGTAACCAGCGTAGAGTTCGAAGGTGCCCGGACCTACAGCAGCAGCAACCTTACCAACGACGAGGCCTTCTTCAGCGTCGAAGTCGTATGCGCCCCGCATCGAGACGGTGGCAACACCGAGCGTGGTCGAAGCAAAGCCCTGCAGGCCGAGGTCAGCGCCTTCAGCGAAGGCGCTGGTGTCGTCGAGACCCAGGCCGATCGAGAATGCGTCAGCAGCGTAGAGATAGGTCACGCTGTTGAAGCGAGCGTTGTCGATGAACGCGTCACCTTCCGAAGCCGTACCGATGTCGTCCAGCCAGGTGAGGATCTTACCAGCGCGGAAGCCGCCGACGCTGATGTAAGCCTGCTCGACCCAGACGTCGCTGGTTGAAGCAGTGTCACCATCGTTGTTGCCGTTGTAGTCGCCCTGGAGACGAATGTACGAGCCGATCGTGCCGATTTCGGAATTGCTCTTGGTTTCGAAGGCCAGACGAGCGCGGGTGTTGGTGCCCCAGTCGGAAGCGAAGCCGCCGGCATCAGTGGTTTCATCGCGCGAAACGCCAACGGTGAAACGAACTTCGCCGCCGATCTTGAGGCAGGTTTCGGTGCCGGGGATGTAGAAGTAGCCGGTGCCGAAGGCGTCGCAAACGCGAACGTATTCCATGTGCTCGGGCTCAGCAGCGACGATTGCGTCAGCAGCCTGTGCGCCGGAAACTGCAACGAGAGCTGCAGCGGAGCCGAGAAGAAGGCTCTTGATGTTCATTATTGACCTCCAGTCAATTATAGAGGTCGCACCTGGTGATTTGAGGATTTAATTCGTATTTTCAATTGCTTGCTGGATTCGCGTCAATCTGGCCGCGAGCCCGGCGACGAGTTGCGCGTCTCAGGAACCATGATTTCTGACGGAGCTGTGGCAGGAAGCCAGGCGCACGAACTCGCTCGAAGGCTCGAGATCATGAGAGCAGTATGCGAAGCGTGATGGTGATATGCAGGGGGAAGCAATGGCCGGTAGAGGAAGGGATTCGAACCCTCGATACGCTTTTGACGTATACTCCCTTAGCAGGGGAGCGCCTTCGACCACTCGGCCACCTCTCCGGTGACGCCTGATTATTTGCTTGATTCAGCGATTGCAAGGCCTTTTCTCCGCTCTCAACATTTTAGCGAGCGGGTGCCAATGCCAGGTGGTGACCCCACAACGCATATGAAAAAGCCGAGATCGTTCCCGCATCACGACATGATTCTGTCACTCCAGACGGCCATCTGCTGCCGATTTTCACGCTTAAGACCTGAAACTGCCGTTGTGGAAGATGCAGCTTCGAGGCGAGCCGACATGGTTCTAAATGCAACTTTTTGCGGAATCCTGTGCCAAAATGAGAAGAACACCCGCATGGGAACACCTCCGCTATGTACCCAAGAGCCTGTGTAAGCGGCGGTTTTTTTGGGTTTTCTTAACAAACCCTAAATGGATATGGGGTGCCGCAGCGAACTTTGTGACCTTTCAGCAACAGGCCGGGTGGAAGGGTGGCCACATTCTGTCCATTCCACTCTTTGGTGATTGCATGACCGACGGGGTTTTGTATTTTCAACCTCGGAAGCGAGGCGGTGGATCGTCCGTCTTCTGAAACCGACGGGGATGGGGCAGGGAATGCTGTCCTTCAGCCAATTAACCCAGACCCATACGAAACTTGACTGGAGGTCAATAATGAACATCAAGAGCCTTCTTCTCGGCTCCGCTGCAGCTCTCGTTGCAGTTTCCGGCGCACAGGCTGCTGACGCAATCGTCGCTGCTGAGCCCGAGCCCATGGAATACGTTCGCGTTTGCGACGCCTTCGGCACCGGCTACTTCTACATCCCCGGCACCGAAACCTGCCTCAAGATCGGCGGCGAAGTTCGTTTCGCTTACGACTGGAACACCAACGACACGACCACGATCAACACCGACGACTTCCAGACCCGCGCTCGTCTGGTTATCGAGTCGAAGAACGACTCGGAAGTTGGCACGATCGGTTCCTACATCCGTCTCGAAGGCACCTCGGACAACACCAACGTACAGCTCGATCAGGCTTACATCACCGTTGGCGGCTTCAAGGCTGGTTACTTCCTGACCTGGGCTGACGACATCGGCATCTCCGGCGAAAACGACACGTTCATCTCGAACGCCAAGTTTGACTCGGTCAGCTACACCTACTCGGCTGACGCTTTCACCATCGGTCTCGGCGTTGACGAACTGAACGGCGCTGCTGGCGCATTCGGCATCCAGGGCCTGGCTTCCACGACCCTCGGCGCCGTAACCCTGACCCTCTGGGGCGGCTACGACACCAAGGCTGACGAAGGCTACGTCGTCGGTAAGGGCGCTGCTGCTATCGGCCCGGGCACATTCGAACTCTATGCTGGTTGGGCTTCTGACCCGTCGACCTACGTCGGCACCGTTGAGTGGACCGTTGGCGCTGCTTACGGCTTCAAGGCAACCGAAAAGCTGACGATCACCCCGTCGGTCAACTTTGTTGAGCAGTTCAACAACGTCGACTACACCACCGGTGGCGTTCTGGCTTCCTACGCTGTTGCTTCGGGCCTCAAGGTCGACGCAACCGTCGACTACAACAAGTCCGACTCGAAGGACTGGACTGGCTTCGTTCGCCTGATCCGTTCGTTCTAATTCGATCTCCAGATCGAATAAGGGAAGCCCGGCCTTGTGCCGGGCTTTTCGTTTTTAAGGAGGGATTTTGACGATCGCTGGTGCGATCTGCGGCAGGGTTTAACTGCCGAGAAACGTGCCGATCGCCTCCGCAAGGCCATTGAGATGCAGCAGCGGCGCATGCCCCTGGCCCTTGGCCTCGCCGACGGTGCATTGGGCATGCCGCTGAGCCATCTCGTTCGTTGTCGCGCGGGACAGAAGCCGCGAGTGTTCGCCCCGGATCACCATCACCCGCTTGTCCGCAAGCAGCGCAAACTGCGCCCAGAGGTCGGGGAAGGGCTGGCTTAAGTCTGCGGCACGAAACTGCGCGGCGATGGCTGGGTCGAAATCTGCGCTGAGCTTTCCATCGATGTCGCGATAGAGCGCCTGCGCCATGCCGGCCCAGTCGTCCTGCTTCAGCGCCGGAAACTCCGCGCCATGGGTTGCCGCCAAGATCTCCGCCGCTTCGGCATAATTGTCAGGCATCCGCCTGTTACCGAGATAACCCTGGATCTGCCTCAGCCCATCCACCTCCAAGACCGGGCCGATATCGTTCAGCACCAACTTCTCGATGCGATCCAGATGCGTCATGGCCAGCACATGCAGGATCAAGCCGCCGCGCGAGGTGCCGATGAAGGCGGCGCGGTCCACGCCAATTTCGTCGAGCACGCTGATCACGTCACCCGCTTCGACCGGGATTGTGTAGCGCTCCAGCTGCGGGTCCCGATCCGACAGCCCGCGGCCGCGCGATGAAATGGCAATGATCCGCCGGTCATAGGGCGGAGCTGCCAGCTTCCGCGCGAGATCTTCGAAATCGAGCACGTTACGTGTGAGCCCCGGCAGGCAAACGACGGGGATGCCGCCGTTTCCTGCGCCATGAATGCGTATATGCAGGTTCAGCCCGTCGGGAACGGTGATAAAGCGGTCGATCACGTCGGCCATGCGGTTCTCCCTCGCTATGTCGAGAGAGCCTAGCGGAGCCAGCACCGCCGGTCATCAGGCAATCATTGAGAGGGCAGGGCGGTCAGCGGCCGAAGCGCAGGTCGTGCACGATATCGGTCTTCTGGCCCAGCCGGCTCTTGTAGACCTGATAATTCTCCATCACCCGCATGACGTAGTTGCGCGTCTCGGGGAAGGGTATCCGCTCGATCCAGTCGACGACTTCGTCGATCGATTTGCCGCGCGGATCACCGTAGCGCTCGATCCACTCAGGCACTTTGCGCGGACCGGCATTATAGGCGATGAAGGTGAGGATATAAGACCCTCCGAAGGCGTCGATCTGTTCGCCGAGATAATGGGCGCCGAGCGTGGCGTTGAAGCCCGGGTCGCGCGTCAGCTTTTCCGGTTGATAGGCAATGCCGTGGCGCGCAGCCACGCCGCGTGCGGTGGACGGCAAGAGCTGCAGAAGCCCGCGCGCATCGGCTGGCGAAATGGCAGCCGGATTGAAGGCGCTTTCCTGCCGGGCGATCGCGTAAGCCAGCGCCTTGCCGGAGCCTGCGATATTGGCACTCGCCGGAATGACGCCCACGGGGAAGGCAAGCGCCGGCACGTCGATGCCGCGCGCATAAGCCGTCTTGCCGATCTGCAGCGACAATTGATGGCCGCCGGACGAGTTTTCCGCCCGGGCACTGAGCAGCGCAAGCTCGCCCGGGCTGTCGAGCTGGTCAGCCAGCGCCCGGTAAAGGCTCTGCGCCCGCCAGCCATGACCGGCCGCCTCGTAGCGAGCGATCGCCTGGACGGATTCGCGCTGGCTGAATCGATTGCGGTCTGCCTGGCTTGGCCGCGGATAGGGGATCTGGATACCCGGCCGATCAATACGGGCGGCCGCGAGCTGGCCGTAGAAGGTGCTGGAATGCTGGGCGGCGCGGGCGAAATGCTCGCGCGCCTTGCCGTCCTTGGAGGCTTCCGAGGCGCGACCCAGCCAGTACCAGGCACGGCTTGCCGAAAGCGGCCGGTTCGAGACTTCGAGAATGCGGGCGAAATGCCGGCCCGCCGTCTTTGGATCGTTCAGCGCCCTCAGCGCATACCAGCCGGCATGAAATTCGGCGTCGGCGATATCGGTCGCTTCGGTTGCCACATGGCGGGAGACGATGCGGTAAGCCTCGCGATACTGGCCGAGATCGGCAAGCCCGCGCGCGATGATCCGCTGTTCGTTCCACCAGGCGCGGCCGCTGACCAGCTTGTCTCGCTCGCGCGGCATCTGTTCGAGAAGCTTTGCCGCTTCTTCGTAGCGCTGCTGCCGGCGCAGGTTTTCGATGCGGATATAGAGGAGTGCCGGATCCTTGGCCCAGGATTTGTCGACGGCGGCAATCAGCGCATCGACATTCTTTGAGCGCGAGATCAGCCCCGCCCAGGCGCGGTAGAGTGACTGCGCTTCACCCAGCGAAGAAAACCGCTTCGCCTGCGAGGCGCGGTCGCGGTACATCAGATAATCCATGCGCGCCCGGTGATCGGCGGTGCGCAGCAGGGCGGAAAACTCCTTGAGGATCCGGTCTTCCGCCGCCTCGTCCAACGCATCGCTGCGCCAGAGATTGCGGATCAGGCTTGCCGCTTTCGCCGTGTCGCCAGACCCGAGATGGGCGCGCGCCAGAAGCATCGTGCCTTCCGTCGTCTCCGGCGCGGTATTGCCAAAGGCAGAGAGAACGGCGGATGGCGCCGGATTTTCGCGGAAAAGCGCCTTTTCCGAATTGGCGCGGAAGGACTTGAGCCCCGGCCAGCCGGTCAGCTGCCGCTGGGCAGCAGCGATTTCGGCCGCCGGCACGTCGCTCAGGCCGGACATGGCGATCGACCAGGTCAGCATCTGCCGGTCGAGCCCGGCGGGCATGCGGTCGCGGATCGCGATCGCCTGCGCACCCTTGCGATCAGACAGCGCATCAAGGCCGGATTTCAGCTGTGGATTGGCGGCAGCCAGCCGCTCGCCGCGCGGAATGGCGCCGGTGGTCTCAAGCGACGGCGGTGCCGCCTTGCTCGGGGCAAAGCCGAGCGGCTTCATTGGCGGCACAGGCACGTCGGAAAGCGCCTGCGCACTCGTCGACGACAGGACGAGCGCAAGTCCGAGACCAAGGACAGAACCGTAAGAGAGCGACATCTTCATCCACACACCAGAACCCATGGCATCACACGAGAGAGTAGGCCGAGCACGCGGTTAACAAAAGCCTAAAGCCAGCGATCACATTCTCTCGAACGAAGCCTCGGAAAACTGTCACAAATCTCCTGCAGATGCGCTTGTCGCACCTGATGGTGCGAAGTAATGTGCCCCCGATTTAATCTGAGAATGCGGCCGAAGCGTGGATATCGGCCCCCGAGGAGTTCATTGCATGTATCAGGGATCCATTCCCGCGCTTGTCACGCCGTTCACGACAGAGGGCGCCGTCGACGAGCAAGCCTTCGCCGCCCATGTCGAATGGCAGATTTCCGAAGGCTCCTCCGGTCTCGTGCCTGTCGGCACCACGGGTGAATCGCCGACACTCTCCCACGCCGAGCACAAGCGCGTCGTTGAGCTCTGCGTCGAAGTCGCCGCCAAGCGCGTGCCCGTGATCGCCGGCGCCGGCTCCAACAACACGCTTGAGGCCATCGAACTTGCCCAGCACGCCGAAGCCGTCGGCGCCGATGCGCTGCTCGTCGTCACGCCCTATTACAACAAGCCGACCCAGAAGGGCCTGATTGCCCATTACAAGGCGATTGCCGAGGCCGTCTCGCTGCCGATCATCATCTACAACATCCCTGGCCGCTCGGTGATCGACATGACACCGGAGACGATGGGCGCGCTTGCGAAAGCCCACAAGAACATCGTCGGTGTGAAGGATGCGACCGGCAAGATCGAGCGCGTTTCCGAACAGCGCATCACCTGCGGCGCAGATTTCGTCCAGCTCTCGGGCGAGGATGCAACGGCCCTCGGCTTCAACGCCCATGGCGGCACCGGCTGCATTTCCGTCACCGCCAATGTCGCCCCGCGCCTCTGTGCGGAGTTCCAGGCCGCGACGCTCGCAGGCGATTATGCCAAGGCGCTGGAGTATCAGGACCGCCTGATGCCGCTGCACAAGGCGATCTTCCTGGAGCCCGGCCTCTGCGGCGCGAAATATGCGCTGAACCGCACCCGCGGCATGAACCGCACCGTCCGCCTACCGCTGATGGCAACGCTGGAGGCTTCGACCGAGGCCGCGATCGACGCGGCGCTGAAGCATGCGGGACTGGTGAATTGAGGGGATGAGGGGAAGGCCGGCGGAGACGCCGGCTTTTTTCGTTTGGGGGGGGGCGACTTTGGTGCCGTTGCTAGGGAGGGGATATGACCGTCGTTGGTGAACTCGGGTGGGATTGGCAACAGTCGCAGCTGACGTCCGACTATCCGTGGTCCGTTGTTCGCATAGCGTCATTGCGAGCAGACAAGATCCAACATCTTTTGTTTGGTTGGGTGGAGCTTTATCCTTTTGATATGGAGGCGCCCTCGGGCTGGCGTGCAGGGCAAAAGCCCTGGAGTGTTCCAGGTTTTCCCGGTTGGACCTGCGGCTTTTCCGCAAGCCGGATAGGGACCGCAGATGCAATTCGTTGGTACGACGGATGCGCCGCCGGAAAAGTAAGCATCTCGTTGGAAGCACCGAAGCCTATCTTGGCGCATGCTGCAGAGTTCGGTCCTGAACCCGTGCCGGGTCGTTTCTCGGTGTCCGTAACCGCCCCCTTCTCTATGCCTTGGCATGACGGTCCCAGGATACACCGTCTAGTTCCGATGAAGCGTCCGCCAGCTGCCGTCGTGCGATTGGGACAAAGTCCCGAGGCGAGGGACTGGTTGCGTCAAAATCTCGGCTTTGACCCTTTCGCTGATGAAAGTTGGCTAGGAGGAGTGGCTTTACTCGCGCCAGATCCTGTCTGTGCGTCCTTCGATGTGTTTCCATCAGCAAGGCCCTCAGTTGGGGGCGAGACCCTGTCTATCGAAGCAGTGCCTCGGCGTTCTTCGAAACGGATGGCCGATCTCTCGTCGCTCTCGTTGCATATCGCCGAGCGGCGTGGCGGTGCATGGACAGATTTGACCACGCTCGCGATCCCCAAAAGCGGTTACGCGGAACATCAGTCACCTCAGTTGACTGGTGAGATTGGATGGGCGCTGGTCTGCAAGGACCGCGGACTTCTAAAACTCTCAGAGCCTCATCCATGGATGGAGCAGATAAACGTGAGCATGGCCATGCAGAGCGCTGTTGCAAGGGTGGAGGTACCTGCGGGGGGCAGACGGAAGCCGGCCCAAGAGTATGAGGTGTCAACACGTAGTGTTACAAGTGTTTTGCAAGTCGGTGACCCAATAGATGACCGAGCGCGCTCAAGGTTGGTGTGGCTACATGCGCGCAGGCATGCGCGAGAGCGCCGGGAACAAGCTCCTCAACACCTATTTGGCTCCTTCCCCTCAGGGGATCAAACGAGCCATGGCGAGATAGCATCGAAGAAAAAGGAGGCTCAAGACTTCATTTGCCGGCTCGTGAAGCAGGCGCGTAGACGCCTCATCTTCGTTGACCCTTTCTTCGGCATCCGGGAAGTTCGCTTGTTCGCTTTGCAAAACGAAAATGAATCCGTTGTTCCACGCGTACTAACGAGCTCATCGGCTCTGAAAACGTTGATCGGTGAAGAGCAAGGCTTCCAGATTCAGCAAGGGTTGGCGTTTGTCAAAGATCTAGAAGAAATTGGGAGAAAGCTTGGTCGGCGAGCGCCAATTGTTCGAATAATGCCACACAAAAACGATCAGCCCGTGATTCACGACCGTTATCTAATAGTAGATGAAGAGGTCTGGCATTGCGGCCCAAGCTTCAACGAACTCGGTGAGAGGCTCGGTCTTATCGTAAAGTTGCCGGACCCGATGTCGATCCGCGTGATGATCGGCCGTACTTGGCTACATTCGAAAGCCATTTCCGATCTTTTGCCATTGCGGAAGGAGGGGGAATGACGAATTGGCAGGAGCGTAAGTTAAAGGGCCTGACACAAGCTAGGAATGTATTGGAGGCCAGAACAGATCTGTCCGAGCTCGTTTCGCTCACAGCAAAGTGGAGCGCGGCAATAAGTGCTTTAGAGCGTTTAGATGCTGCTGATCAGCACCCATTGACCGTCGAATTCGTAGAGTTGTGTACCCACAGTGGCCTCCCTGATCTAGCCGAGGCTGTTCTCCTTTTCGGACAGCGGGAAGGAGCCATCCCGCCGGGGCGGTGGCTCTTGGCATATCTCCTTGGACTTGCGGAAGCGCAAATCTCTGCGGTGGGCTTCTCTGAAGGCCGTTACATTGAAGCTGATTTTCTTTCGATGGATAGCTACGGAGCATGGGAAGTTTTCGTCGATGCCCTGACATCTCGGTTAATGATTGACCAAGAGGCGCAGAAGGGCTTTTGGCAACAGATTGACAGCATTGTAGACAGATGCACGGTTGATCCTGGTTGCGGAACGCTGTCATTGGACAAAGAATATGTTGGCCGTAATGTCCGTGCCTATCAAGAGAAGCCGGATTTCAAAGAGGTTTGGGAAACGGCACTGGACGCACATGTTTATCTTGATGGCCTCTTTCTGCTTGGGATAGCCCGACAAATTGCACCAAATGAATATTTGAAAAGCCTCGCCAGATTTCCTCATCCTGTATTCGTTAATCAATGTGTCGACGAGCAGTCGTTCGAAGATTTGCCGGGTTTAATCAAAGCAGCACCGCTTGCGTTCGACAATGAAGGGATTCTGCTGCCACAGGGAATGGTCCTATTCGCGCTCCTTCGTGCAAGCGCGACAGCATGCCGGAATCTGGGATGGGGAGATTCCATTTCCTCTGTTGTCGTTTCGGCAGAAATCCAATCAGAACTCGAAACGAAGCGGATTGTTCTTCAGTCGTTTATCGATAACGTGGTTGAGGCTGTCATTTCTCGAGAGGACGCTGCGACAGTTGGCTTGTTGTGGCTGGAGCGACTAGTTTTTGAAGGCGAACACCGCGGATGGTGGCATCTGAACCTTCGCAACTGCGATGGCTATGTCTTGAATGTTCTCATGCTACTTATTGTCGGCTTGTCATCCAAACTTGAGATGCCAAATGACCTGTACAAATGGATTGACGAAGCCGCACCCTTGTGGCGCGTCGATCGAATGGCGGCGATCTTGATAGTCGCTGCTCATAGAGTGCCTCAAGAAGGCTCGGAACTTTCTAAATTTGCTTTTGAGCTATTGGTGACCACAGCGCCTATTCATGCTGGTGCGTCGAATTCTCTAGACCGGCCTGCGTGCGTAATCGGTCAAATTGGCGCAAACGCCATTCTTGCTGCTGAGAAGCCTGCGGATTTTACTCTCAAGCTATGGGATGGGCTGCGACCACTAAGAGAGCGTGCTTGGAGATCAGGAGGTCAAACGACGAACAATGCAGGGGAAATTGCCGTGCTTTGGGCGATTTGCGCCATGGAGGCGGCAGAGGGGAAACTCAAGCGTGAACTTTGGGAAGCGGTCGCCAAGGTCCTAGAGTCTGGGAGACAAACCGATCATCCTTCCTCAGACAATCGCTTTTGGTCGACCGCTTTGAGGCGCTTTGCCAGGTCAACTAGCCAGATCCTGACCCAGACGCTGGCAACAGACACCGACATAATCGCAGAGCTTCTACGGCCGCATATTCGCGCGGACTCTGCGTTCTTTGAGATCATCTTTGCTATTGAAGGGGGAGGCGTAAACCCATCTCTCGTCCGGACCGCAGTTTCTCGTTGGGGCATGACACTCAAGGATTTGGCTTCATTGTATCTGAAGACCCACAGGCTGCGCATTAGTAGGCTAAATCTATATCGCGCCTGGCTAGACAGAATCACGGCGATTTCCGAGGGTGGCTAAAGTGGATTGTGTGCTATTTTAGCATTCTGAGCGCCCATAACAAAATGGGCGCGAACAACTGCCAAAGCATTAGTTGTTTTCAGCTTGTCTGTTCGTCCTTTGCGTCCGCTGATTGATCGCCCACCACCCACAGCCCCACCTTTATTTCCCCCCCATCCTCCATTACATACCTGTCATGCCCGCCACGCCCCGCCCGGGCGCAGGCGACACACGACAAAATCCCGGGCGAAACGGAAGATTTGATCATGGCCCCCAGAGGCTCGCAGCGCACCGTCAACAAGATCGTCGCGGAAAACCGCAAGGCGCGCTTCAATTATGAGATCGTCGACACCTACGAGGCCGGTCTGGTTTTGACCGGCACGGAGGTCAAGTCGCTGCGCGAGGGCAAGGCCAATATTGCCGAATCCTATGCCTCCGACGAGGGCGAGGAAATCTGGCTGATCAATTCGCATCTGCCGGAATATCTGCAGGCGAACCGCTTCAATCACGAGCCCCGCCGTCGTCGCAAGCTTTTGCTCTCCAAGCGCGAGATCAACCGTCTGCGCGCCTCGATCAATCGCGAGGGCATGACGCTCGTGCCCTTGAAGATCTATTTCAACGAGAAGGGCAGGGCGAAGCTGGAGTTGGCGCTCGCCAAGGGCAAGAAGCTGCATGACAAGCGCGAGACCGAGAAGGAACGCGACTGGAACCGCCAGAAGCAGCGCCTGATGAAGACGGGTTGAGTGGCATGTCGCTGGAATTCTTGAAGGTCACCGTCGGCCCCTTCGTCTTCGAGGCGAGGGTCGAGCGCGAAAAGGCGCCCGAGACCTGCCGCATCTTTGAAAACTTCCTGCCTTTCCGCAACCAGGCGATCCATTCGCGCTGGTCGGGAGAGGCAGTCTGGGTGCCCTTGGGTGATTTCCAGTTCGGGGCAGGCTTTGAAAACCACACGGCGCACCCTTCGCGCGGCGACATCCTGCTTTATCCCGGCGGCTTCAGCGAAACGGAACTGCTCTTCGCCTATGGCTCCTCGCAATTTGCGAGCAAGATGGGCGTGTTGGCGGGCAATCACTTTCTGACGGTGACGAAGGGTGGGGAGCAGCTGGAGGCCATGGGCAAGATGGTGCTCTGGCAGGGCGCGCAGGATATCGCCTTCGAGGCGATGTAGGAAAGCTACCCTGCTTAGGTCCTTCCGCGATGGGCGGAGCAAGAACACCCCCCTCTGTCACTGCGTGACATCTCCCCCACAGGTGGGGAGAATGGAGGCCGTGGGCGTCGCGCTCCCCACCTCCCCCTTGAAGGGGGGAGGTCGCCGCGAAGCGGCGGGTGGGGGTGAACCCTGCTTCGAGTTCGACGTTTTCACGATCTCTGTAAACTTCGGGCCGTCACCCCACCCCGGAGCTTCGCTCCGACCCTCCCCCTCAAGGGGAGGGTGTGGCCGTCGCATCCACGAGTCCTCTCACCCCTTGTCGGTGAGATGGTCGCCCTTCTACAAGCTTAGCGGGCCAGACGGGGTGTTTTTGCAATCGCAGCGGCTTTAGAGCATAAGGGGCAGTGTGCCCCCAAAACCCTCAGTGGTCGTCTTCGCTCGATGTCGCCGGTTCCGGGGCGCGCGGCATGCCGCGTTCGCTCGGGTCGCGGCCGATTTCGGCCTTCAGCGTCATCAGGTCGATGAAATGGTCGGACTGGCGGCGCAGATCATCGGCGATCATCGGCGGTTGCGTCGCCATGGTCGAAACGACGGAGACCTTGCGGCCCCGGCGCTGCAGCGCTTCGACCAGCGTGGTGAAATCGCCGTCGCCGGAGAAGAGAACGAGATGGTCGACGGTTTCGGACTGTTCCATCGCGTCGATGGCAAGCTCGATATCCATGTTGCCCTTCACCTTGCGACGGCCCATGGAGTCGGTGAATTCCTTTGCCGGCTTGGTGATCACCTTGTAGCCGTTATAATCTAGCCAGTCGATCAGCGGACGGATCGAAGAATATTCCTGATCCTCGATGAGGGCCGTGTAATAATAGGCCCGCAGCAGATAACCGCGCTTCTGGAAGGCCTTGAGCAGCTTGCGATAGTCGATGTCGAAGCCAAGGCTCTTGGACGCGGCATAAAGATTGGCGCCGTCGATGAAGAGAGCAATTTTCTCGCGGGGATCGAACATTCCGATATCCTTAGGTCAAATATGAACAGTCTCGGCAAACGGCAATCAAAACAATACCTTGCCCCTCAAGATATGACCAATGCATTAAATTATGAAATGATCATATAAAAATCTATCTAGGGCATCACATTGTCCAATCCAAGCAGCCTGTGGTTGAATTGTGGTGTATTGAGGGCCTTTTCCGGCCTTCATTTTTGGGCTTGGCAGGGTGCCAGCACGAAAAACTTGAATTTGCCTGCCATTGCCTGTATCGCAGCCGTCAATCCCACGCATTCAAGATCGCAAAGGACAGGCAATGGCCCGTGTCACCGTTGAAGATTGCATCGACAAAGTCGAGAACCGCTTCGAGCTCGTTCTGCTCGCAAGCCACCGTGCCCGCCAGATCTCCCAGGGCGCGCCGATCACCATCGATCGCGACAAGGACAAGAACCCGGTCGTCGCTCTGCGCGAAATCGCCGACGAGACCCTCTCGCCCGACGATCTGAAGGAAGATCTGATCCATTCGCTGCAGAAGCATGTCGAAGTCGACGAGCCGGAGCAGGAGCCGAGCTCGATGCTCGCCAACACCGGCGCCGCCGGCAAGGGCGAGGAAGAGGACGAACTGCCGGAAACGCTCACCTTCGACCAGATGTCGGAAGAAGAGCTGCTCGCCGGTATCGAAGGCCTCGTTCCGCCGGAAAAGAGCGACGATTACTAATCGTCAACCTGTCGGAAATTAGTCTGCTTCTGACTGTAGGATGAGTGTGCGCCAGTCGTCTCGACTGGCGCGCTTTTTCGTTTGTGGAGACGATCGGAATGATGCGGCAATACGAGCTCGTGGAGCGGGTGCAGAAATACAAGCCCGATGCCAACGAAGCTCTGCTGAACAAGGCCTATGTCTATGCCATGCAGAAGCACGGCAAGCAGACACGCGCCAGCGGGGACCCCTACATCTCCCACCCGCTCGAAGTTGCCGCCATTCTGACGGACATGCATCTCGACGAATCGACGATCGCCGTTGCCCTGCTGCACGACACAATCGAGGACACGTCGGCGACCCGTGCCGAGATCGACGAACTCTTCGGCGAGGATATCGGCCGCCTGGTCGAGGGGCTCACCAAGATCAAGAAGCTCGACCTCGTCACCAAGAAGGCCAAGCAGGCGGAAAATCTGCGCAAGCTGCTGCTCGCCATTTCCGATGACGTCCGCGTTCTCCTGGTCAAGCTCGCCGACCGCCTGCACAACATGCGCACGCTCGAGCACATGCGCGATGACAAGCGCGCCCGCATTTCTGAAGAGACGATGGAAATCTATGCGCCGCTCGCCGGCCGCATGGGTATGCAGGACATGCGCGACGAGCTGGAGGATCTCTCCTTCCGCTACATGAACCCGGAAGCCTACGAGACCGTCACCAACCGTCTGGCGGAGCTTTCCACCCGCAATGAAGGCCTGATCACCAAGATCGAGGACGAGTTGCGCGAGCTGCTGGTGGCGAACGGGCTTTTGAACACCTCGGTCAAGGGCCGGCAGAAGAAGCCCTATTCCGTCTTCCGCAAGATGCAGTCGAAGTCGCTTTCCTTCGAGCAGCTGTCGGATGTCTATGGCTTCCGCATCCTGGTCGACGATATCCCCGGCTGCTACCGCGCGCTCGGCATCGTGCATTCCCGTTGGCGCGTCGTTCCCGGCCGCTTCAAGGACTATATCTCGACACCGAAGCAGAACGACTACCGCTCGATCCACACCACCATCGTCGGCCCGTCACGCCAGCGCATCGAACTGCAGATCCGCACACGGCGCATGCATGACATCGCCGAATTCGGCATTGCCGCCCACAGCCTCTACAAGGACGGTGAGAACGGCGATCCGAGCGAGCCGCTACAGCGCGAGAGCAATGCCTATTCCTGGCTGCGCCACACGATCGAGGCACTGGCGGAAGGCGACAATCCGGAAGAGTTCCTCGAGCATACCAAGCTTGAACTCTTCCAGGACCAGGTCTTCTGCTTCACGCCGAAGGGCAAGCTGATCGCGCTTCCGCGCGGGGCGACCCCGATCGACTTTGCCTATGCCGTTCACACCAATGTCGGCGATACCTGCGTCGGCGCCAAGATCAACGGCTCGATCATGCCGCTCGTCACCCGCCTGTCGAATGGTGACGAAGTCGAGATCATCCGCTCTGGCGTCCAGGTGCCGCCCGCCGCCTGGGAAGAGATCGTCGTCACCGGCAAGGCGCGCGCCGCGATCCGCCGCGCCACCCGCATGGCAATCCGCAAGCAATATGCAGGCCTTGGCCAGCGCATTCTGGAGCGCACCTTCGAGCGCGCCGGCAAGGTGTTCTCCAAGGATACGCTGAGACCCGCGCTGCATCGCCTCGGCCAGCGTGACGTGGAAGACGCGATCGCCTCTGTCGGTCGCGGCGAAACCTCTTCGCTTGATGTTCTCCGGGCCGTCTTCCCCGACTACCAGGACGAACGCGTCACCGTGAAGCCATCCTCGGACGAGGGCTGGTTCGCGATGAACAGCGCCAATGGTATGGTCTTCAAGATCCCCGGTGCGGCCCATCCGAAGGGTGATGCACCGACGGCGGGTGACGGGCCGGATCCGCTGCCGATTCGCGGCCTGTCCGGCAATGCCGAGGTGCATTTCGCACCTGCAGGTGCTGTGCCCGGTGACCGAATCGTCGGCATCATGGAAGACGGCAAGGGCATCACCATCTATCCGATACAGGCGTCGGCCTTGCAGCGCTTCGAAAACGAGCCGGAGCGGTGGATCGATGTGCGTTGGGATCTCGACGAGGCAAACAAATCGCGCTTCGTTGCCCGCATCCTGATCAATGCGCTCAATGAGCCGGGTACGCTGGCGACCGTGGCACAATGCGTCGCCCGTCTGGATATCAACATCCGGGTGCTCAACATGATCCGGATCGCCACGGATTTCACTGAAATGGGAATCGATCTCGAGGTCTGGGACCTTCGTCAGCTGAGTCAGCTGCTCGGCGAGCTCAAGGAACTCGACTGCATCTCGACGGTGAAACGCGTTTACGACTGAAGCGCTCTGCCGTTTGGCAGACATGGCCGGTGCGGATAATGTCCGCCCGGTCGCCTCTCAGCCGCCCTTGCTGCCTCACTTTTCATCACAATCCTGCCTAAATCGTAAACCTCGGCCTGTCCGTTATGCGCCTTGTGCATGGCTGGCTTCAGTTCTTGTCTCTGGTGGATTGTGCGGCGCACCATTATCTTCCAGTCAACAGATGAAGAGAAAGAACTGAGGAAAAAACGATGTTTACTCCGATCCGCAAAATCGCCCGCGCCCTTCGCGTCCCGACCGTTGCAGAGCGCGAAATGAACTACCTGAACGGCGCTCGCGACCTGGTTGACCTGGAATACCGTCAGCGCGAAATCGACCGTGGCATGTTCCGCCGCGCCTGATCTCGCCACCGACCAGATCTGCTCAATGCTGTGACGCCGGTTCCTGCCGGCGTCTTTGCGTTTTGACCACCTTGTTGGCCGCTTTTCCTTGCCCAACCCGTCCGGCATCCACTACATATCCCGCATGCTGTTTCGACGCAGGCAACCGATTTCCAGACTGACAAAGCTACGCGAGCTTTTTTGGCCGCGTCGGGGCTTCATCCGGTCGTTTCAATATTTGAGCAAGCGGATCTTGCGCCTGTCGGCCACCCCTCACGCGATTGCCGCCGGCGTCGTGGCAGGCGTCGTCTCGTCTTGGACGCCATTCATCGGACTGCATTTTCTGCTCGCCTTCGCGATTGCCTATCTCATTGCCGGCAACATGGTTGCTGCAGCCATCGGGACAGCCTTCGGCAATCCGCTGACCTTCCCACTCATCTGGGCCTCGACATGGGAGGTTGGTCACCGCCTGATCGGCAAAGGGGATCCTGTCTCCAAAAGCGTGGATCTCGAGAAGAAGTTTTCCGTGTCAGGCATAGAGAGCATGTGGCATCCGATTTTGAAGCCGATGTTGGTAGGAGCGATCCCGTTGGCCGCCATCAGTGGTGTCATCATTTATTGCGTGATTTATTTCGCCGTGGCGAAATTCCAGGCCCGTCGCCGCGAACGGCTTGCCGAGCGCGCCCGCGCCCGCCTGGCCGAAGCTCTCCAGGGAACGAGCGTCTGACATGATTATCGGCATCGGCAGCGACCTCGTCGACATCAGAAGAATCGAGAAATCGATCACCCGTTTCGGCGAGAAGTTCACCGCTCGCTGCTTCACGGAGGAGGAGCAGGCGCGGGCCAATGGCCGCAAGGACAGTGCAGCCTCCTATGCCAAGCGTTTTGCGGCCAAGGAGGCCATGGCCAAAGCACTGGGGACTGGAATTGCGGAGGGCGTCTTCTGGAAGGAAATGGGCGTCGTCAATCTGCCGAACGGCAAGCCGGGCCTCGAACTTACTGGCGGCGCTGCCCGTTGCCTGGAACGGCTGCTGCCAGCCGGCCATCGTCCGGTCATCCACCTCACCATTACCGACGAATTCCCCTATGCTCAGGCATTCGTCATAGTCGAGGCCCTTCCGGAAAACCGCTGAGTTAACTGGTCGCGCTGGTCGAAGCGCCTGCGCGGTTGCCGCGCCGCCGCGAACCGACTAGAGAGAGCAGGATTTTCGCAAAAAGGAACCGATCCGCGTGAGCGAAGAAAAGAAGCAAAGTGCCCTCTGGGAAAACGTCAAGGTCATCATCCAGGCCCTGTTGTTGGCGATGGTGATCCGGACCGTGTTCTTTCAGCCCTTCACAATTCCGTCCGGCTCGATGATGCCGACGCTCCTGGTTGGCGACTACATCTTCGTCAACAAGTTCTCCTATGGCTATTCGAAGTACTCGTTGCCCTTTTCGCCGGATCTCTTCGAGGGGCGGATCTTCGAAAGCGAGCCGGAGCGCGGCGACATCGCCGTCTTCCGCTTCCCGCCGAACCCGAGCATCGACTACATCAAGCGCATCGTTGGTCTGCCCGGCGACCGCATCCAGATGATCGGTGGCGTATTGCAGGTCAATGGCCAGCCCGTACCGAAGGTGCAGGACGGCGTCTTCACCTCCGATTACCGCATGGATCCCGGCACCGATGTTCCGGTCTTCCGTGAAACGCTCGACAATGGGGTGAGCTACGACACCCTTGATCAGGCGCAGGGCACCCGCGGCGACGACACCCGCGAATTCATCGTGCCGGAAGGCCACTACTTCGCCATGGGCGACAACCGCGACAACTCGCTCGACAGCCGCTTCGACGTCGGCTTCGTGCCAGCTGAAAACCTGATCGGCAAGGCCTCGCTGATCTTCTTCTCGCTTGGAAACGACACTTCCTTCCGCGAAGTCTGGAAGTGGCCGGCCAATATGCGCTGGGATCGCCTGTTCAAGGTGGTCGAATGACGAACAAAAGCGTGGTCGGCGAAAAGGATTGGGAGCAGCTTGAAGCTGCGATCGGCCACAAGTTCGCCGACCGCGACCGCCTGAAGCGGGCGCTGACGCATGCCAGCGCCCAGGTCTCGCGGGGCAAAAGGGGCGATTACGAGCGGCTGGAGTTCTTAGGCGATCGCGTACTCGGCCTATGCGTCGCCGAAATGTTGTTCAGGACATTCCGCGACGCGGCTGAGGGTGAGTTGTCGGTCCGTTTCAACCAGCTGGTCAGCGCCGAGGCCTGCGCCTCCGTTGCCGACAAGATGGAGCTCTACCGCTTCATCCGCACGGGCTCGGATGTGAAGAAGATTACCGCGAAGAACATGCTGAACGTCCGTGCAGACGTTGTCGAAAGCCTGATTGCCGCCATTTATCTCGAGGCAGGATTGGAGGCCGCACGCGGCTTCATCCTGAAATACTGGGAGGGTCGTGCTGCCCGCGCCGATGGCGCTCGCCGCGACGCCAAGACCGAATTGCAGGAATGGACGCATGCCAGATTTGGCAAGCCGCCCACATACAAGGTTGCCGATCGCTCCGGACCGGATCATGATCCCCGCTTCACGGTGATCGTCGAGATCCCGGGCCTGAAGCCGGAAGTCGGCATTGAACGTTCCAAGCGCGCCGCCGAACAGGTGGCCGCGACCAAGATACTCGAACGCGAAGGCGTCTGGGCCAAAGCCTCCGGCGCGAATTGAATGGATGATATGACCGACACCGAAACCCAAGACGGCGGCGAAGCCACCGTCGAGACCCCGACCCGATCCGGCTTCGTCGCCCTGATCGGCCCGACCAATGCCGGCAAGTCGACGCTGGTCAACCGCTTCGTCGGCGCCAAGGTGTCGATCGTCAGCCACAAGGTGCAGACGACACGTGCCGTCATGCGCGGCATCGCGATCCACAAGAACGCCCAGATCGTCTTCATGGACACGCCCGGCATCTTCAAGCCGCGCCGAAAGCTTGATCGCGCCATGGTGACGTCCGCCTGGGGCGGCGCCAAGGATGCTGACATCATCCTGCTGCTGATCGACAGCGAACGCGGCCTGCGCGGCGATGCCGAGGCAATCCTCGAAGCCCTGAAGGATGTGCCGCAGCCGAAGATCCTGGTCCTCAACAAGATCGACCGGGTTCGCCACGAAGACCTGTTCGAGCTGGCGGCCAAAGCCAACGAGACTGTAAAGTTCGACCGCACCTTCATGATTTCGGCGACAACAGGCTCGGGCTGCGACGACATCATGGACTATCTGGCCGAGACCTTCCCGGAAGGTCCCTGGTACTATCCGGAAGACCAGATCTCGGATCTGCCGATGCGCCAGCTCGCGGCCGAAATCACCCGCGAAAAGCTGTTCCTGCGCCTGCATCAGGAGCTTCCTTATTCCTCGCATGTCGAGACGGAAAAGTGGGAAGAGCGCAAGGATGGTTCCGTGCGCATCGAACAGGTCATCTATGTCGAGCGCGACAGCCAGAAGAAGATCGTGCTCGGCAAGAACGGCGACGCGATCAAGGCGATTTCCACGGCCTCGCGCAAGGAGATGTCCGAGATCCTTGAACAGCCGGTGCACCTCTTCCTCTTTGTGAAGGTGCGCGAGAATTGGGGCAACGACCCCGAGCGCTTCCGCGAAATGGGGCTGGAATTCCCCCGCGACTGAACCCGATCAAGCGAGGGGCGCTCAGCCCTTCGCCACCCGCCTTGCGACAAAGTCTGAAATCGTCGGCCCGATCAGGATGATCAAGATCAGCCGCATGGTCTGCAGCGCCATGATGAAGGACATGTCGACCGGCGTCGTCGCGGCAATGATCGCGATCGAATCTAGGCCGCCGGGACTGGTCGCGAGATAGGCGGTCAAAGGGTCGATGCCGTGCAGCGACCACAGCAGAAAGGCAAGCCCGCCGCTGAACGCCATCAACACGAGGATCGAGCCGACGATCTGGGGCAGGGCGCTTGCTGCGTGTCTCAGGATCCGCCGCGTGAAGGACAGGCCGATCCGCCAGCCGATTACGCCATAGCCGAGCGCCAGCAGCCATTCGGGCAGTTGCAGGGTGATGAAGCCCATCACATGCAAGACCGTCGTCGCAACCAGTGGCAGGAGCATGGTACCAGCTGGTACCCGGAACCGGGCGCCGACCATTGCTGCCGCAAGGGCAGCAGCCAGTGTTAAGGACAGATCGAGCCAGTCCGTCTCCGGAAACCAGACGACCGGATGTGCTGCGCCGCCTTCGATGTTGAAGACAAAGGCCGCCATCAGCGACGCGCCGGTGGCGACGAAGGCGACGCGCAGATACTGCATGAAGGCAACCAGCCGCGCATCCCCGCCATGCGCTTCTGCCATCAGCACCATGGCCGAGGCGGCCCCGGCAGACGTGCCCCAGATCGCGGTGGTGCCCGGCAGGATCTCGGCTTTCGCCATGAAATAGCCGAGCAGGCTGCTCGCGGCGATGATTGCAAGCACGATGGACAGAAAGACCGGCCAGTCGTCTGCCACCGTCGACAGCGTTCCGAGATCAATCGAGCGGGCGATGATGCAGCCGATCAGCGAGTGGGCGAAGATGTAAGGATAGCGGTGAACCGAAAGCCGTGCCCCGTTGGTGGCCACGAGGATGGCCGCGACCATGGGCCCGAGCAGCAGCGCGCCCGGGATATGCGCGAGGAAAAGCCCGCCGGAGATCGCAACGGACAGGGCGAGGAGGACAAGCCAGCGAAGCACGACCGGAAGCGGTGTCAGCAGGCCGGGTTGGGCTGGCGTTCCGTGCTCTTTGTCCAGGGACATGGCTGTCTCCGTCCTTCGTCTGAGAAGCCCTTGCCGGAAAGGGCTGGACGAAAGCGCGTTTTCATAAAATAAATGAGGTAGACCTCACAAACGAGTTTTATGAGCATGGCCTCGCAAAAGTCAAGTTCGGCGGCGACATCGCAGGCGTCGGCCGCGCCGACCGCCAAGGAGCCGAAACGCAAGCGCGGCATCGCCCGTGTGGCAAAGCTTCTCGATGCTGGCGCCGCCGTCTTCGCCGAGCAGGGCTACAGGGCCGCGACCATGACCGAGATCGCCGCCCGGGCCGCGGCACCCATCGGCTCACTCTACCAGTTCTTTCCCAACAAGGATGTGCTCGCCGACGCCCTCGTCGCCCGCTACGCCGAACATGTCGAGGCAGCGCTCGACCGGATCAGGTCGCAGGTGTCGGAACTCGATGGCGGCCAGCTTGCCGACCGCCTGCTCGACGTGCTGGTCGCCCATGCCGCCGAACGCAGTCTGGCGCTCAGCCTGCTCGATGCCCGCTGGGAGCAACCGGGTGTACGCCCGGGCGTGCTTCGCGAAAGCCTGCGCAAGCGGATCACCGAGATCCTCATGCTTTGGCGCTCGCAATTGCCGGAGGAACAGGCCGAGGCCATGTCGGTGGTGCTTTTCCAGGCGATGAAGTCGCTCGTGCAACTGCATGAAGAGAAACGCTATCCCGGAAAGACCGAAGCGATTGCCCATTGGCGCGGCTGGGTGCAGCGCTATCTCGCGGACGTCTGACCGCGCGCGAATTCCCTCGCGCTCGCGCGGCCTCTGCGGTAAAACCCGTGCATGCAATGGACAGATGAGGCAATCCTTCTCGGGGTGCGGCGGCATGGCGAAACAAGCGTCATCGCCGAGGTGATGACGGCCAGCCGCGGCCGGCATTTGGGCATGGTGCGCTCCGGTCGCTCACGCACCATGCAACCGGTTCTGCAGCCCGGCAATCGTCTGGAAGTCACCTGGCGTGCGCGCCTGGACGAACATCTGGGCGAGTTTCGCATCGAGCCTCTGCTGCTGCGTGCCGGGCGGCTGATGGAAAGTGCGACCGCTGTCTACGGCGTGCAGGCGCTGGCAGCGCTGCTGCGACTTTTGCCGGAGCGTGATCCTCACCCGCATCTATTTCAGGCACTGGATGTCATTCTCGATCATCTCGAGGAGCCGGCGACGGCAGGCGAACTCTTCGTGCGCTTCGAGCTCGCGCTGCTGAATGATCTGGGCTTCGGGCTGGATTTGAGCGAATGTGCCGCGACGGCAACGCGTCATGATCTGGCGTATGTCTCGCCGAAGTCGGGCAGGGCGGTTAGCCGCGAGGCAGGCGCCCCCTGGGCGGACAAGATGCTGGCGCTGCCGGATTTCTTGACCCCCGGCACGAACCGGGCGGCTGATCCGGATAGCCTCGCTGCCGCCTTCCGGCTGACATCCTATTTTCTGGATCGCCATGTCTACGGGCCGCGGGGCCTAGAGCCCGGCGCGGCACGTGAGGGCTTCTGTCAGGCGGCGTTGAAAACCTTGCGCTCGCTCGATGCGACCGGCGCATTGGCTGCACCTAGGAACACGGCCTGATCTTCCGGAGCCGATTTCGCCATGTGGTCGTGGATGGCGGCCTGAAGTTCGCTGATGTTGCGATAGCTACCGCCGTCGAGGTCGATGACGGGATATTTCACGGCGATGAACTTGACCCTGTCGCCGTCGGGTATGGTGATGCCAACCGGGATTCCGGCATATTCGATGACTTGCTTCTTCATAACGATATTCCCCGCTCATGCACGTCCGGCACGGCGCTGTTTCAATAGTCGATTGTTGATGTCAGGCTTTAATCTGCGTCACATTCGACAGGAGCAGTCGCAATGGCGTTTCGCCACCACGAGGCACGGGGTCGTTTGCCAGGATCGGATGGCATCAAGAAATACAACTTGCATTTCGCTGACCTCCTTCTTTGGCTTCGGCTACCCATAACTGGAGCCGTTCATGGTTCGTCGTCAGGATCCGAACCAGCTCGCACAAGGTAGGTGCTGGCTCGGAATCCGTCAACGGGCGCCTCAAGAAAAATAAAATAATTTTCTGTGACGGTCTCGCTCGGGCGAAAACACGGGAATTTTGATCCGGCACAGGCGGAATGCCGAAATATGATCTCACTTTGGGCAAAATTACGCCGCGCTCAGTGCTGGTCGTTCGACGGCTTGCTCACGGATCGGCCAATGCACCACAGCCGCGAAGATGCCGAGCGCCACACCCAACCACCAGACCTGATCATAGGTTCCGAAGTGATCGTAGAGATAGCCGCCCATCCACACGCCGAGGAACGACCCGATCTGGTGTGACAGGAAGACGAGCCCGCCGAGCAGGCCGAGGTGGCGCGTGCCGAACATGATCGCCACCAGTCCGTTTGTCGGCGGCACGGTTGAGAGCCAGAGCAGCCCCATGACAGCGGCAAAGACAACGACGGAGGCCGGCGTCTGCGGCAGAAGCAGGAAGAGCGTCACCGTGATCGAGCGGCCGATATAGATGAGGGCGAGGAAGTAGGGCTTGGAATAGCGCTGCCCGATCCAGCCGGCCGCAAGCGACCCAATGATGTTGAAGAAGCCGATCAGCGCCATCGCAATGACCGCATAGCTCGCCTCGATGCCGATATCACCGAGATAAGCCGGGAAATGCGCGGTGATGAAGGCGACCTGGAAGCCGCAGACGAAGAATCCGGTCGTCAGCAGCAGATAGCTCTTGTGCGCGAAGGCTTCCTTCAACGCCTCGGCGATCGTCTGCTGATACTGGTTGCCGGACTGCGTGCCCGACTGCGCATTGCCGCGCAGCGGAAAGGCGAGCAGCGGCACGACCAGCATCATGACAGCAATAATGACGAGGCTGTCCGACCAGCCGAAGGCCGAAATGAAACCCTGGCTCAGGGGTGCAAACAGGAACATGCCGGCAGAGCCTGCCGCCGTCCCGATGCCAAACGCCATCGACCGCTGTTCGGGTGTCACATTGCGAGCAAAGGCCGAGAGGATGACACTGAAGGAGCCGGCACCGATCGCAAGGCCGATCAGCACGCCACCGCCCATATGCAGCCAGATGGGCGCCGAAGCATTGGCCATCATCACGAGACCTGCTGCATAGAGCACGCCCGATATGACGAGAACGCGACCCGTACCATACTTGTCGGCGAGCGCCCCGAAAAAGGGCTGGCTGATACCCCAGAACAGGTTCTGGAATGCCATCGCAAGCCCGAAGGTTGAACGATCCCAGCCCCGGTCGGCCAGCATCGGCAGCTGGAAGAAGCCCATGGCCGAGCGCGGCCCAAAGGTCATCACCGCAATCAGCGATCCGGCGAGAATGATGAGCCAGGGCATGGCAGGGCGGCTGGTGGTCGTCATCGGGGGATTCTCCTCTGTCGATCACACATTAGTGCAGTCGATGGACGAGCAGAAACGCCTTTTGATGAACTGGCCATCAGGGGATTTGATGAATGTCAGGTTGGATGGCGGACGTGGAGCCCACCTCTCCCCCTTGTGGGAGAGGATACAAAATCGAAGCTTTAGGCGAAAGCAAGCCGCCTAAACTTCAGATTTTGTTGGTGAGGGGGGCGGTTCTGTTGGCACGGCGAACGATCCCCCTCGCTTGCGATTTCAGATGTTTAGCCGTGGCTCCCGCCACGACTAATTCATCGAAATCGCTTTCTCCCCACCAAGGGGGAGAAGCGCTCGCACTTTTGGCGGCCACCCTATACTCCGCCCTCAACGCTGCTTGATCGCCCAAGCCTCGCGCGTGCCCAGCACCGTCACCGCGTCCCCGACCCGCACCAGGCCCTCACCGCGCGGCACAGCATTCCAGCCGAACAGCACGCCCGGCACGCGGCGATCGGTGGACATGCGGATGCGGCCCATGGCCGGCATAGGGCTGGCGCCCACGCGCGATCCGGTCTGTTGGTCCTGCGTGGTCATGATGCAGCGTGGGCAGGGTTTGACGAAATCGAAGCGGATGCCGCCGATCTCGATGCCGGTCCAGGCATCTTCGGCCCAAGGTTCGTCGCAGTCGACGACGATGTTCGGGCGAAACCGATCCATGCCGATAGAACCTTCGCCATGCCGCTGCATGTCCTCATTTAACGCGCGCAAGGAGCCCGATGTCGTCACCAGGATCTGGTAGCCGTCGGCAAAGCCCATCGGCGTGCCGTCGCCGGCCCATTCCGCGCTCGCCTCGCGGCGGCTTTCGCCGTCGATGAAGGCGAGTTTCATCGGCCGGCCAAACCAGTCGGAAAGCGTGGCATTGACGCTGTCATGCGCCATCGCCGCGCTGACGGTCGAGCGCCAGATGGTGACATCCATGCGATTATCCGGCTGCGGTGGCGCGACCATCATCTCACGCCCGTCATCCAGTCGAAGCACAAGAGATGCGGCGGATGGGAGCGCCGTGAGGCGGGCAAGGTCGGGCATTTCCCGCTGGGTGATGAACTGGCCTTCGGGATCGACCAGCATCATCCGCCGGTCGCCCACGAGGCCCATGGCATCGATCCGCGCCTCGGGAAGCGAAATGCCGCGACCGCTCTTGAAGGGATAGACGGAAAGCCCGGTCACTTGCATCGTTAAAGTCCTTCAGATTTCGTCACGGAAGAGGGAGAGAAACAGATAGAGCCGCTCGTGGCGCTCCTCAGCCAGTTTGCGACCGGTCGCCGTCTGGAAACCGTCGGAGAGCTTCAGGAGCTTGGCCGGAAAGTGGTCGATGGCAAAGCTGCGATCGTCGAGCGGGCGGTGTTCGGCGCCGGGATCGCTGGGATGGTAGAGGCCTGAACCCATGCGGCCGGCGATATAGAAACAGCGGGCCACGCCCACCATGCCGATCGCATCGAGCCGGTCGGCATCCTGCAACATCTTCGCTTCCAGTGTTTCCGGCGGGATGTTGGCGGAGAAGCTATGGGTGAGGATCGCATGCGCGACCGCCGCAATCTTCTCGTTGGGCCAGCCGAGCCCCGCTAGAATGCCGCTCGCCTTTTCTGCGGCGAGCCGCGAGGCCTGCGACCGGAGCGGCGAGCTTTTCTCGACGGCCACGCAATCATGTAGCAACACGGCGGCTGCGAGGATCTCCATATCGCCGCCTTCACCCGCCTGAATTTTCATGGCGTTCTTGAAGACACGGTGGATATGCGCGAGGTCATGTGAGCCGTCGTCGCCTTCGGTCGCGTGATCAAGCAGATCGGCGGCGAGCGCCTCATGGGGGGCGAAGTCGGCGGCTGTGAGAAGGGCGGTCAAGACGAGATTCCTCGCTATGGTCGGCCCGCATCTAGCCCCGCAAGGTCCCATTGTTCAACCGCCCTTGATCAGATCCCCGTCGGCGCCTCTTCCTCATCGTCCACATCGGTAGATCGGCTCGACTTGCCGCTCAGGATCCTCTGGTAGAAGAGCCCGATGCCGATCAGCACGAAGCCAAGGCCGATGAAGGACAGCGCGCGCAGCACGCCTTCGAGGTTGGCCATGTCGATAAGGAAGACCTTTGCGACCGTCAGCATCACGATGACGGCAGAGGCGATGCGAAGGCTTCTCGCATCGAAGCGCGAGCCGAGCGCCAGCAACCCGACGCCAATCGCGAGCCAGGCCACGGAATAGCTGTAGGTCTCCGCCTGCTCGAAACCCTTCCAGTAAGGAATGAACTCGCCCTGCCAGAAGCGCCGGACCGTGAGCGTCACCCAGGCGAAACCGAGCAGGGCACCGGACAGCGCCAGGAGGATCACATAGGGAAGGGGGCGCTTGTCGCGGGCATAGAAGGCAAGGCCTGCATAGGCGAGGCCGGGCAGGAGATAACCGATCAGCAGCAGGTTGATCAGCGGCCAGCTGCCGGTGCTCTCGCCCGTGAAATAGGGGTTGAGCACTCCGAGATGCAGGCTCAGCGTCTGCAAGATGGCGATGCCGCCTGCGACCATCGAGCCGTAGCGGAAGACCGGGCTCGGCGATTTGAGATCGAGCGTCATCAGGATGCCGGAGAGGCCGACCACCAGCAGCGTGTAGATCGACTGTTCGCCAAGCGTCGGAGCGGACGTGTCCAGGATGCCGCCATTCATCGCATGACGGACCAGGATCGCGACCGCGAGCAGGCCAAGAAGGCTGGCGATTCCCTGCAGCGCATTGCGAACCCTGAGGCCCGGCCAGTTCAGCATCTCATAGGCCGAGAGCAGGGCGAGCAGTGCCGGAATGCCGTAGCCGGGCAGCAACTGGTTGAACACGGGCGTCCGCGACAGGGCATCCGGTCCGACCAGCGTCGGATCCCAGAAGATGCGGAAGAGCACGCCGACAAGCGCTGCCACCATAATCCAGGGCAGCCCGCTCCAGGCTCGTTTGCGGGTCGCCATCAGATAGGCAAAGCCGAGGAGCGCCAGCAATATGGTCGTGACAATGCCGTCGGTGAGGCAATGCAGCGCAAGCGCAAAGGCGAGGAAGCTGCCGAGAAGCAGGATGTCGACCCCGCGTCGGAAGCCGGGCAGGGCGCCTTGGCGATACAGATGCTCACAGGCCGCGAGCAGCACGGCCCCGAGGCCGAGCGCGAAGAGACCATGCGCCCAGTCCCGGGTATAGGTGCCGTAAAACACGAAGCTGATGGTTGTGAGCATCACCGGTAGGATCGCCACGATCACGGACCAGACCGTTGCGAACAACGGGTCTTGGGCAAAGCGACGGCGGTTCTGGGCAAGACCTATAAAGGCGAAGACGGCGGCGAGCCCCAGGAAGATCAGCATGACCGGACCGCCGAGGCTGACCACGGAAGTTTCGTCCCAGCCGAAGCCGAGCAGGAGGACTTGCGCCTGAGCGATCAAGCCGGATTTCACCACGGCCCCGATCAGGGCACCGATGGCTGCCAGCGCTGTCGGCCAGAAGGCGCCGTGACGGGCACTGCCGGCGGCGGCGAGCGCTGCGACCAGGGCCGCGAAGGCAAACAGCGGCAAGGAGACCGTGGGGCCGCGATCCAGCATCACGAGTGCCGGCAGCAGGACAGCGAGCGAAAGCGTGATGTCGAGCGCAAGCGGACCCGATGCCATCCTCCGTCCGAGCGCATCGAGAGACAGAGGTGTGCCGGGCTCCGCCGGGTCTTCACCCTTTGCACCCGGCCAGATCAGCATCCACCCCGCGATCATGGCTATCAGGGAGAGGGCGATCGGGGTTATGTCAGCCGAATCGATGAGTGCCACGAGCGCCCAGAGCCCGAGCAGCACCTGGGCAATCGCCGGCACGATCAGCCAGCCCTTGATCCGCGAGGCGAGCGCCGTCGCGACCTGGGCGACGGTCAGATAGATGAACAGTGTCCAAAGGCTCGGCGCCGTGGTCGAGATCAGAAGCGGCGTCAGCATGGAGCCGACGAGACCGAGCCCGGCCAGCGCCTGGCCATGCAGCAGCGAGAGGCCGAGCACACCGAAGGCAGTCAGCCCCAGAAGCAGGAAGGCGAGCGTCGGGCCGATGAATTCATATATGCCATGCGCCGCATAGATCGCGCCGAACAGCGAGACCGCGCCCGCTGCCGTGAGGATGCCAGGCACCATGGCATTGGCATAGAGGGCTTCGGCCTTCGGCAATGCCTTTCGGCGGACCAGTTCGCCGGCGGCAATCAGAAGAAGACCGAACAGGGCGGCAAGCGTCAGCCGTACGCCCGGGCCGAGCAGACCGCTTTCGATCGAGTAACGCACGAGAAAGACCCCGCCGAGTGCCAGAGCCAGTCCGCCGGCCCAGACGGCCCAGCGCGCGCCGAGGAGATTTTCCAGGCTTTCCGCAGGGGCGGCAGGCGCGGCTTTGCTATGAGCGGCAGTGGTGGCGAGTTCAGTGTTCTCCTCAGGCAGGGAGGCAGGCGCGCTTTGATACGGCGCGCCGTCGAGCGGCGGCTCCTCCGCGGTCACGGTCTCTGCGACCGTCTGTGGCAGGGCAACGTCAGCCGGCTCTTCCGTCTCCATCGGAATGGTAGACGGCGCTGCGGTGGCTCCGCTCACCCTGAGCAGCCGCTCGCGGACCTCTCCGAGTTCGTTCTCGAGGCGGTCGATACGCTTGGCAGCACCTCGGTTGATGACAAAGAGAACGCCGATCAGGATCAGCGGCAACAGTTCGAACATTTGGCCTCGCAGAGCCTTGCCTCAAGGAGCAGCCAAACTAACGTTTTTCCCGATGAGGGAAAGCGCTTCTCGTCACGCGTCGGTCGTAGCCGACCTCTAAGGGCCGCAGTTGGGGCTAAAACCTCCCTTGCAATCGAGGGCGAAACTTTCTACATCGGCACTACCGGCGATCGCCGGTTTTCTTTGGCGCTTGTTATGCTCACTTTGAGCATAAATAATGGAGGAGATGGCCATGGAAGCGCAGCATCTGGTGGAAACCAACAGCGCGTCCCGCACCGCAGCCGAGCGTTTCGGCGTCTGGGAACGTCCGGATCTGACCTATTCGCCCGCCGTCGCCAAAGAGACCGAGCATCTCTATGAGCGCGTCCGCGACTTCATCCCCGCGATCGAGTGGCCGGTCTTTGCGCCCTATATCCATGCGATCAACCGGCTGAAGAAGGAACGCGGCGCCGTTATTCTCGCCCACAACTATCAGACGCCGGAGATCTTCCACTGCGTCGCCGACATCAAGGGCGATTCTCTGCAGCTCGCCCGCGATGCGGTCAGCGTCGATGCGGAGATCATTGTCCAGTGCGGCGTGCATTTCATGGCCGAGACCTCGAAACTGCTCAACCCGCAGAAGACGGTGCTGATCCCCGACGGCCGCGCCGGTTGCTCCCTGTCGGAATCGATCACCGGCGCCGATGTCCGCCTGCTGCGCGAGCGCTATCCCGGCGTTCCCGTGGTCACCTATGTCAACACCTCGGCCGACGTGAAGGCGGAAACCGACATCTGCTGCACCTCGGCCAATGCCGTTGACGTGGTCAACAGCTTCGACAGCGACACCGTCCTCTGCATCCCCGACGAATATTTGGCGATGAACGTCGCTAACCAGACCACGAAAAAGATCCTCACCTGGAAGGGCCATTGCGAGGTGCATGAGCGCTTCACGGCCGACGAACTCCTGGAATACAAGCGCGCCGACCCACGCATCGAGATAGTCGCTCACCCGGAATGCCATCCGAGTGTGCTTGAAGTGTCGGACTATGCCGGCTCGACCAAGGGCATGATCGACTACGTCAAGACGAAGCGCCCGGCCCGTGTTCTCCTGGTCACCGAATGCTCGATGGCCTCGAACATTCAAGTGGAAGTGCCCGAGGTCGATTTCGTCAAGCCCTGCAACCTCTGTCCGCATATGAAGCGCATCACCCTGCCGAAGATCCTCGACAGCCTGCTCTTCATGACGGAGGAAGTCACGGTTGATCCCACGATTGCGGGGCGCGCACGGCTTGCCGTCGAGCGGATGATCAATCTGAAAAATTGAAATACCGGCCGGCCGGGGAGGGCTGAATGGCGACCAATCTTGAATCCATGCGGCCGCAATCCTGGCAGGGCATCGACGATATCGTCATCGTCGGTGGCGGCCTGGCCGGCCTCTTCTGCGCGCTGAAGCTCGCACCGCGCCCCGTCACTGTGCTTGCTGCCGCCCCGATCGGGCAGGGCGCGTCTTCGGCCTGGGCGCAGGGCGGCATCGCGGCTGCCATGAGCCCCGGCGACAGTTTCGACAAGCATCTCGCCGATACGGTCTCAGCCGGTGCCGGGCTGGTCGAGGAAAAGATGGCGCGGCTGATGATCTCCGAAGGGCCGGACCGCGTGCATGATCTGCTCGGCTATGGCGTACCCTTCGACCGCGATCTCGAAGGTCATCTGCTGCTGTCCCGCGAGGCTGCCCATTCCGAGCGACGCATCGTCCGCGTGGCCGGTGACCGGGCGGGTGGCGCGATCATGGAGGCGCTGATTTCGGCCGTTCGGCGCACGCCGTCGATCCGGGTGATGGAAGGTTATGTGGTCGAGGAACTGATCGCCGAAGGCCGTTTCGTCTCCGGTGTCATTGCAAGGCCGGATGCCGGCCAGTCGAAGACCCGCGTCGCCTTTCCCGCCCGCGCCGTGGTCCTCTGCTCTGGTGGTGTCGGCCATCTCTATTCTGTGACTACCAATCCTGCCGAAGCGCGCGGCACGGGTGTCGGCATGGCGGCAAAGGCCGGCGCCATGATCGCCGATCCGGAATTCGTCCAGTTTCACCCGACCGCGATCGATATCGGCCAGGACCCGGCGCCGCTAGCGACCGAAGCCCTGCGCGGCGATGGCGCTGTCCTTGTGAACGCGGCAGGCCATCGTTTCATGACCGATCTGCATGCCGACGCGGAACTTGCACCGCGCGACATCGTCGCCCGCGGCGTCTTCGCCGAAGTGGCAGCCGGCCGCGGCGCATTTCTCGATTGCACCAAGGCGATCGGCAAAGATTTTGCCAAACGCTTCCCGACGGTCTTTGCCTCCTGCACGGCTGCCGGCATCGATCCTGTCAGTCAGCCCATTCCGGTGGTCCCGGCGGTGCATTACCACATGGGCGGCGTGCTCGTGGATGCCGATGGCCGCACCTCGCTGGACGGTCTCTGGGCAGCGGGCGAGGTGACCTCGAGCGGGGTGCATGGCGCAAACCGTCTCGCCTCCAACTCGCTGCTCGAAGCCGTCGTCTTTGCCGGCCGGATAGCTGAACTCGATCAAGGGCATGCTGCCGGAATCGGCCCTCTATGAATGGGGCACGAGCGCGGGCGAAAACGATGACCTCGTCACCGTTGAGGACAGCCCCGAGCTCAAGGATCTGCGCGGGCTGATGAGCCGCCATGCTGGCGTCATCAGAGACGAGGCGGGGCTGAAGCTGCTGATTCGTGAACTCGTGGCTCTGGAGCGCAAGCGCCCGCGCGTGCGCTTCTCAAACATTACCGCCACCGCCAAACTGATTGCCGTTGGCGCCTATCTGCGCACGGAAAGCCGTGGAGCCCATATGCGCGCCGACCATCCCAATCCACAGGAAGCGCTGCGCCAACGTACCTATCTGGCGCTGAAAGATGCCGACCGCATTGCCGCCGAACTGGCCGGCTGAGGAGAAACGCCGATGACCCCGAGCCTGCGCCCGCAGCTTTCGCCCCTGATGATCGAGGACCTCGTCCGAAACGCGCTTCTGGAAGATCTCGGCCGGGCCGGTGACATCACCACCTATGCGACGATCGGGCCAGAGAAAACGGCGGTGGCTGACCTCAACAGCCGTGAATACGGCGTGGTGGCGGGACTGCCGCTGGCTGAAGCGGCATTTCGCCTGATCGACCCGTCCTTGCGCTTCGAGGCCTTTGTTGCCGAAGGTGACACGGTAGCGCCGGGGCAGACGATCGCCCGCATTTCCGGCAATGCACGATCGGTTCTGTCGGCCGAGCGCGTGGCGCTGAACTTCCTCATGCATCTCTCCGGTGTGGCGAGTTACACCGGGCGCTTTGCCGCCGAGATCAGCCATACGAAGGCGCGGGTGACCTGCACCCGCAAGACCCTGCCGGGCCTGAGAGCAGTCGGGAAATACGCCGTGCGACTGGGTGGAGGATCCAATCATCGCTTCGGGCTCGACGACGCGATCCTCATCAAGGACAACCATATCGCTGTATCAGGCGGCGTCGCCTCTGCAATAAATGCCGCGCGCGCCTATGCCGGCCATCTTGTGAAGATCGAGGTCGAGGTCGACGGTCTCGACCAGATGCGCGAAGCGCTTGGCGCACGACCGGATGTCATCCTGCTCGACAATATGGGGTCGGATTTGCTGCGGGGAGCGGTTGAGATCAATCGCGATCATCATGGCCTGACCCCTGCCGACTACGCCTCGGATGTCCGGCGCGTTGTCCTCGAAGCCTCGGGGAACGTCAACCTGCAGACGATTCGCGCCGTTGCCGAGACGGGTGTCGATTATATCTCGACCTCCAAGATCACCATGGCAGCTCCAACGCTCGACATCGGCCTCGACATCTCGCTCCGCTGACCTCACGACAAAGTTTGCGGACTGTTTTGCGGCGCAGTATGAGCGAGGACTTCCTTCATGCCGAAAAATGCATGTCTGCCAATGACTTGCTGATATATCAGTATTTGCTTCGCTAGTTATCACCCGTGATTCCTGGTTTTTGACCGGCAAAAACGAATCCCCTAGCCCTTTGTCATGCATACAGTTTGTATCGCATTGGGGTAATGCAGACCGAACGACGACTGTGTAAGGGGCAAGTATGACGACGACACTTTTGAAGCCGGACAGCGCGCTCCAGGGCAGGGATGCCCGACATGATGCTTCGACACCTGCATCCATTACTAGAAATGATCTCGCAATCGCTTGTGACCCACGTCACTCCGACACGACATCTTCTTGCCAGGAAATTTCAGCAGTGCGGTCAACGCTTGCGACGCACAAGTCCGCGTCCTGTTCTGAACAGGTGGGGGAAGGCCCGGATGCCGAGACCACTGCGGGCATGACCGAGGACGACACTGTCAGTGTGCTGGAAGTGCTCGCCGAAATGCAGCGCATCATCGACTGGCATATCGAAAAGACTGCAGGGCAGCAGAGCGAGAGCTGAGCCCCGCTGCCTTTCATCTCAAAACCTGGGTTGCACCTGTGGCGGCAGGTGACGCTCAGGCTTCCTTCGCCCGAGCGTCGACGAAGCGTTCGGGTAGGGCGACCATTTGCGGCGAGCCGTGATAGGTCACCTGCGGGAACGGGATGGAAATCCCGTTCTCGTCGAAGGACTTCTTTACCTTCTTGATCATTTCGCGTGACGTCGGCCAGAAGTCGGAGGCCGCCGTCCAGTACCACAGCGTAATGACCACCGCGCTGTCGCCCAGCTGGTCGACATGGGTCGAGATGGCCGGATCCTTCAACACCCGCTTATCCGCCTCCGCGTGATCACGCATGATCTTCTCGGCCAGATCGATGTCGTCATTGTAATCGATGCCCACCTTCAGTTCGAAACGGCGGGTTGGAAGACGGCTGAAATTGGTTATCGGCACATTCCACAGCGTCGAATTGGGCGCGAGCCGGTATAGGCCATCAGGCGTCTTCAGCTCCGTGGCGAACAGTCCGATCTCGACGATGGTCCCCGATATCGAGCCCGTATCGATGTATTCGCCGACGCGAAACGGGCGCAGCACCAAAAGCATGATGCCGGCGGCAATGTTCTGCAGCGTGCCCTGCAGCGCAAGGCCGATGGCAAGACCGGCCGCACCCAGCGCTGCGATGATCGAGGCGGTCTGAACGCCGAACTGGCCGAGCACGGTGACGAAGACGAGAATGAGGGCGCCGTAGCGCACGACATTGGCGAAAAAGCGCGCCAGCGTCTCGTCGATGCCGCGCACGCGCATGAGACCGGCATGGGTCCAACGGCTGAGCAGGGCGGCAAGCCACCAGCCGATGCAGAGGAGAAGAAGCGCTCCGACGATAGAGAAGGAATACTGGACGGCAAGCTGGCTTGCCTGCGCCAGTGCTGCCTGTGTCGCGAGGATCGCTTCGTTCGTATCCAAATCCATGCCGTACTGCTCCTTGGGCTATTGGTGTCCAAGGCCTAGATGGGGCAGGGGGAGGCGAGGTCAACCGCTGGTCCGGCCTCCGACCTTGAGGCCCGGAGCCGGCCGCTCCTCGAGCACCTGGCGACGGAAGCGGAAGAGTGCCGCCGGCCGGCCACCGGTGGCGGCCTGTGTCGATCCCGTCGCTTCGACCAGTTCGGCGCCTTCGACCAGACGCCGGAAATTCTGCTTGTGCACGTGGTGCCCGGCAATCGCCTCGACCGTGCCCTGCAGTTCGGTGAGGATGAATTCCGGCGGCATCAGTTCGAAGATGACAGGCCGATACTTGATCTTGCTGCGCAAACGGGCAAGCGCCGTCGCGGCGATCCGCCGGTGGTCATGGCGCATCGGTCGCCCCAGGGTGACACCTGTTTGGCATCGCTCGACCCGCCCGTCCTGCACGGCTTCTTCGACCAGACCCGCCTCGTAGAGAAGCTCGTAGCGCTCCAGGACGTGTTCTTCGTCGAAGGGGAAGTCATCGAGACCAAAAGCAAGTCGCAGCCGTGAGCGGCGCGACGTGGCCGACGCCTCTTCTGCCCATGCGGTCAAGGCCGGCAGGATGACACGGTCCAAGAGAGCCGGGCGCCCCTGCCGCCAGTCCTCCCAGGGAAGATATCCGTACCAGTCACGCCACCGGGCCCCGGACAGTTCGAGCCGTGCATCGCCGTCGGTGTCGAGCCTCGTTAGCGCCAGATAGCCGACCGATACGATATGCGGCCCCTGATCGCCGGGCATCTTGTGGCGGCCGCGATCCCCGAAGGTATAAAGCTGCTCGATGTATCCGAGTTCGAGCGCCGTTTGTGCTTCGACAGTATGCCGGAGCGACATCTCCATAGTCCGGTGCCGGTTTGGATCGAAGGGGCCGAAGGGCAGCGCATCGAGTGCGTTGCCGTCCTCTCCGACCACGAGCAGGCGTGGGGTGCGGGCGTTGATGGCGACGATCGCGGCATTGAGCCCGATCTCGATCTCCGCCGGTGCTGTCATGGTTGGACAGGCTCGCGCGCGGGAAGCGGCAAGACGAACGGTGTGTTGCCGTCGGCATCGGCGCCCCGCCCAAGCGCCTTCACCGCCTTTACGAACCGACCGCCACGACCAAGCATCTCGTCGCCGATTTCCACCAGTCGCATGTTGGGCGTGGCAAAGGGTGAGGCGTCGCGCAAACGCTTCGCCAGCGCATCGTCGTCATCGTCGGGAGCAACCGCAAGGCTCGCGATCATCGCCGCTGCCGGAGACCGCGACACGCCCATCCAGCAGTGAACGACAAGCGGCTGAGTCTGATCCCAGGTCTTTGCGAAACCGATGATCTCGGCGACATGTGCTTCCTGCGGCGCGATCAGATCGCCGGTCCCGGCAAAGCTGATGTCGTTCATCGCAAGCTTCAGATGCCGCTCGGCCTGGATCACCGCCGGCCGGTGAAAATCCTGATTGGCAGCGAGCAGGCTGATCATTTCCCGCGCCTTGTGACGCACGGCCATCTCGGCAATTCGGGCGAGCGGTGAAACGACGATGACGCTCATGTGCTGGCCCAGGTCGTCGACTGCCTGTCGGCCTCGATCTCTTCGAAGCGTTCGAGGAACTTTGCCTGTGCCTGATAGGCGGGCAGCGGTTCGATCAGGATCGTGTCGCGGGTGAAGCCCTTGGGCTGGCCGAACAGCTTGCGGGCTTCGGCCTCGGCGAAGCCGGCGAGCACGGTTGCCTCGAAATAGGCAGAGATCATGTCGGCCTTCTTGATCAGGTCCTTCAGCGCCGCTTTCGGATGGGCAGGCAGGCCGAAGCGCAGATGGATTGCCGCCTCCAGGCGTTTTTCCACGACCTTGTAGCCGCCACCGACGACGGCCTTGAAAGGCGAGATCATGTCGCCGATGACATATTCCGGCCCGTCATGCAGCAGCGCGACCATCAACTCGTCAGCCGTCGCTTTGGGATTGGAGCGGCGGAAGATATCCTCGACGATCAGGCTGTGCTGGGCAACGGAGAAGGCATGATCGCCGGAGGTTTGCCCGTTCCAGCGGGCGACGCGGGCAAGCCCATGGGCGATATCGGTGATCTCGACATCGAGCGGCGAAGGGTCGAGCAGGTCGAGACGCCGACCGGAGAGCATGCGTTGCCAGGCGCGGGCGGACGGCAGAGCGGCAGCCGAACCCATGTCAGGCTTCCTCGGCCGAGCTGGGGAACGTCAGTCCCGTCCAGCCGGGAAGGGCAACCGATACCGGCACGTCACCGGCAAGGATAGGCTCGCCGGCCGCCATGGCTTCGCCGGCCTTGTCGATGCGGACAATCGCAAGTGCGCGCTCGCCTGCGACCGTGCCGAGCGTGCCGATCGTCTTGCCGCCGATGGTGATCTCCGAGCCGGACGCTGGAAGCGGCGCTTCGCCCGAGACGATCACCACGCGGCGCCGTGCGGTCGAGCGATGCTGCATGCGCGACACGACTTCCTGGCCGACATAACATCCCTTTCGGAAAGAGACGCCGCCCGACTTGTCGAAGAGGATGTCGTGCGGAAAGGCATCCTGAAGCGCGTAGTCCTGCCCGAATTCCGGCACGCCATGGAGGATGCGAAGCGCATCGTAAGCGCCCCGGTCGCCAGCACCATCGATCCGGCCCGGTTGGCGGCGAACCTCGGTTCCGGCGAGCGCGAACCGATGGTCGGCGGCGCCGTTGCTGGCCTCGCCCCAGATGACCGTCGCACCCGTTTCCGACAGCGTCTCGATCGTCACGGCTGCACGCAGCTTGTACATCGTCATGCGCTTGACGAAGGCTTCCTGTTGATCGACGCGGATATCGATCATGAAGCCGTTATCACTGCGGAAGATCAGGAAGTCATAGAAGATCTTGCCTTGTGGCGTCAGAAGCGCGCCCGGACGCCACTCATCGGCCGTAAGTGCCCCGAGATCGGTGGTGATGAGATTCTGCAGAAAGTGCTCGGCATCGGCCCCCGTTATCTGGGCAAAGGCGCGATCGGGCAGGAAGGCTGAGGGCATGGGGTCCACCGGGCTGTTTCGATGCCGTCTGAGTTAGGCGCTGCCAATCTAGACGACAAGCAGTTCCGATCACAGCCCACAGTTTGCCCCGCAATCTGGATCGTGGTCAGTCGCCGACGGTGAGGAACTTCCAGCGACCGTCGGGTGTGATGCCGACGCGGAAGAAGTTGTAATTGCCGTATTCCTGCATCTCCGCGACGTCGCCGGCAGTCACGATTCGCAGCAGTTCGACCTTCTCCTGCGGTGTCAGCAGGCCAAGCGATTCTCCGACGAAATAGGGCCACACATAGGCCTCGTCGGCCGTACCCTTGTCGAGTTGTACGAAGCCGGTGGAGAAGATGTCGAGCAGGATCGCCAGGATCTCGACGCCGTCGCTATCGCCGGAGATCGCCTTCAGCGCCTCGATCGGATCCTGGTCAGGCGTTTGCAGCGGCACGACAGTCTGATCTGGACCCGGGTTCATTAGCGGCTTCAGCTTCGAGATGTCGCCGGTCTTTGCGGCCTCCATGATAAGTTCGCGCATGCGTCGCACGGGTTCGGGCGCCTTGTCGATGTCGTAGATGACTTCGGCCGGCGGACCGGCGGGCTCCATGTCTTCGACATCCACGGCCTCTTCCGGCTCAGGCGAGCGGATTAACGGATCCGGATCTGGGATCACCGGGATCGAATCCTCGATGACATCCAGCTCTTCGTCCGACGGCGGCTCTGACAATTCGGCGGCTGGCGGCGTGATATCCTTGATGTCGGAGAGGGCGAGGGCAGGGGAAGCCGTCACCGTTGAGGCAAGCATGAGCGTCAACGCGCTCGTCAAGCGAAGGAGCCTGACCCGCGACGAGATTGTCATTCTATTCCTCGATTGCTGTCTTATTGAAGCTGGCGTTCGGGCGAGAATTCGCCGGCAAGCAGCCGGGCCTTGAGCGCGTCGAGAACAGCCTCGGCGCCGTGTTCGCCGTGAATGCGGATGGTTTCGCGCATGGCGAGCGCAAAGGCAGCCTCGGCGATGATCTCGGGCTCGATCCCATCGGCCATGCCGTCTGCCCAGGCTTCGTTCTGGTATTCCAGCGCAGCCTGCATCTTCTCGTGAACGATCATCTCGTCGATTTCGTTGCGGCGCGGTTCCATGGGCATTCCTCGAAGCACTTACTCAGTCCTTAACGACCCTATCAGCCTTTTGCCAAAACGACACGGGGGCAGACCAAAAGAGGTGAATTAATCGTTAATTTCCGAAACGTGCGGTAATTTCTGTGGCAAGTGTTGCCCCTTCGATACGGTAATTCTGCTCTGCACGAACTGCGGCCGGCGTGCAAGAGGTGTAAACCGAGGCGAAAGAGCGGTAGCCCCGGTTGTAGGCAGCCGTCATCCGCGCCCGGCGCTTCGGCTCGGCCCGTGTTTCGGCCTCCAGCAGACCCTGTAATGACTGCCGCCATTCCGGCTCGCCATCAGCCTTGCAGAGATTGCGCAGGTAGTGAACGGCTCCAATGATCTCCGAAAGCCTTGCAAGACGGTCGTCGTAGGGCGTCGGCTTTTCGGTGTCTGCCACAGGTGGAACCGTGGCGCCCGGATTCTCTTGTGCGTATATGGGGCCGGCCAGCGCCAGAAGCGCAGCCACGAGGCGGAGCGACGCGGTGATATGGCTCATGCTTCACCTTCGAGCGGGGCAGGCGATGAAAGGCGCAGGATGCAATCGCGCACGCTCTCGGGGACGGGAAGCCCAAGCACTTCCTCTGGCAGGAACCAGCCTGCCTCGATCGCGTCGCTTCGGGCTTCGGCTTCGCCAACGCTGTCTGCCTCGACCTTGAAGACGGAAAGCAGGAAATGGCTGCCACCAACGCCGGCCTCGGGCAGAAGTTCGACCGTCTCGAACAGACGCGGATTACGCCCGACGATCCCGGTTTCTTCGAACAGCTCCCTGAGCGCCGTTTCTTCTGGCGTTTCGCCTGGCTCTGCGCGACCGCCAGGAAAGGCAAAGAGGTCAGCTGCGGGCGGATTGCCGCGCCGGACGAGGAGATAACGCCCGGCCCGCTCGACGATGGCGGAAGAGGCGAGGCGGGGCATGCTCATGAACAGGAAACTCCGGTCGGAAGATCGCAACGTGACGACGAAGCAGTGTGACCCGATTATCGCGGGCTTTGCCGCCCCCTGCAAGCATCGCGTCGCGCCTTGACCCTGGCAGGTTCGACTGCCATCTACGACGTATGTGCGGACGTTTTGCCTTAACAGCGAGCCCGGAAGAGGTGGCGGAGATCCTCGGCGTGATGGAGCTCGAGGGCTTTCCGCCGCGCTACAATATCGCGCCGACGCAGCCGATCCTCGTGGCGGTGGCGTCACCACCAGCGGAACCCGGTTCGAACCGGCCCGATCGCATGGCCGTTCTGGTACGCTGGGGGCTCATCCCGTCCTGGGTCAAGGATCCCAAGGAATTCACACTGCTGATCAATGCCCGTTCCGAGACGGCAAACGAGAAGGCGTCCTTTCGCGCGGCGATGCGGCACCGGCGTATTCTGGTTCCAGCCTCCGGTTTCTACGAGTGGCACCGGCCGCCAAAGGAGAGCGGTGAAAAGCTGCAGGCCTACTGGATCCGCCCGAAAAACGGCGGGATCGTCTGTTTCGGCGGCTTGATGGAAACCTACATGTCGAAGGATGGCTCCGAACTCGATACCGGCTGCATCCTGACGGTCGGGGCAAACGAGACCATCGGCGAAATCCATGATCGCATGCCTGTGGTGATCCAGCCGCAGGATTTCAGCCGCTGGCTCGATTGCCGCCATGGTGAGCCGCGCGATGTGGCAGATCTTCTGCAGCCCGCGGCAGAGGATTATTTCGAGGCGATCCCGGTGTCCGACCTCGTCAACAAGGTCGCGAATGTCGGACCGGAACTGCAGTCGCCGGTGGCGCTACCGCCGAAAAAACAAAAGCCCACCGCGGACAAGTCCGGCGACGGGCAGATGAGCCTGTTCTAGGCAATTCCGGAAACGGGAAGCGAGCTTCCCATGCACAGAATTGCTGTTCTTCCCGCGAGCCTTCAGGCGACCTTCGGTGCCACTTTTGGCTTCAGCATAAGGGCTGCCGCGAGCACGGCCTTGAGGCCAAGGGGGCGGTAGTTCAGCGCCAGGTTTTCATTTGCCGGCTTCTGCTGCTCGGCTTGCTTCTCGGTCGTCATCGTTATGTTCCTTGGAGTGTTTCCTGACCAGTGTTTTTTGTTTGCGGCTCTCTCTGCGGAGATCATGACAAAAGCGTGGCCGTTGCTGTGACTCAAATCAAATTTGAAGAAAAAGAGTAGATATGGAGAGCCCCGCGCAAGCTTTTCGGCTTGGCGGGGCTTAAAAATACTTCAAGCTTGAACGAATGTCCGGATCAGACGCCCCGATCGATCTCCGAAAGCCCCTTTTCCGCTGTTTCTTCGCCGATTGTCAGCGTGCCGTAGCGGCGATGCCAGCTGCGAGCGCCGAACGGCAGCGAGCAAAGATAGAGAAGCACACTGACGACAAGCACTTCCCAGGTAAAGCTCATCAGAAGCGCGACATAGAGCACGACACCGAGAATCATCGGCAGGACGAGATCGCGGCGAACATGGCTCGTCTCCGATTTGCCCGACCAGACAGGAAGACGGCTGACGAGCAGATAGGCGATGACGACAGTGTAGGCGGTGCTCGCATAGGCGAAGATGCCGACCGGTGCCACGCCCAGAAAACCGAGATAGACCGGCAGCATGACGAGCGCCGCACCCGCGGGTGCCGGCACGCCGACGAAAAACTCCGACTGCCACGGTGCCTTGGTCTCGCGCTCGTCCATGACATTAAAGCGCGCCAGGCGAAGGCCCGCAGCAATCGCGTAGATCAGCGCGGCAATCCAGCCGAGCGAACGGGCCTGGTCGAGCACAAAGACATAGAGAACGAGGGCAGGTGCCACGCCGAAATTGATGATGTCGGCGAGCGAATCCATTTGCGCGCCAAATTTCGACGTCGCCTTCATCATCCGCGCGACGCGGCCGTCGATCCCGTCGAGAAAGGCGGCGGCCAATACCATGGCGACGGCTAATTCGTAGCGGTTTTCGAAAGCGAGCCGGATCCCGGTCAGACCGGCGCAGATCGCCAGAACCGTGATCAGATTGGGAATGATCAGCCGGAGGGGGATTTCGCGGAGCCTCGGCCCGCGCGCGCCCGTATCAGCCTGGGGGCTGCCGCGTAACTCGGTCGAGGGGGTCTGATCATCCATCAACATTCTCCTCAGCTGCGGCGGCTGATGACTGGTCCCTTGGCCGAGCCGAACTCGGCGATCACGGTCTCGCCGGCAATCGCCGTCTGGCCAAGCGAAACGCGCGGCTCCGCACCCGCCGGCAGAAAGACATCGAGGCGGGAGCCGAAGCGGATGAGACCGAAGCGTTCGCCGGCATCGAGCGGCTCGTTCGTGTTTGTCCAGCAGATGATCCGGCGGGCGACGAGGCCGGCAATCTGAACGACACCGATGGCTCCATGCTTACTCTCGATGACGAGGCCGTTGCGCTCGTTGTCAGTGGAAGCCTTGTCCAGTTCCGCGTTGAGAAACTGGCCTTCCTTATAGGCGATCGTCGTCACCCGCCCGCGCACCGGTGCACGGTTCACGTGGCAGTTGAAGACGTTCATGAAAACCGTGATGCGCAGCATCGGCTCGGTGCCGAGATTGAGTTCCTGCGGCGGAACAACCATCTGGACGGAGGACACGCGACCATCGGCCGGGCTGATGACCAAGTCGTCATCCTGCGGTGTGACGCGCTCGGGATCGCGGAAGAAGTAGGCGCACCAGAGGGTAAGGATGAGGCCGACCCAGAAGAGCGGATCCCAGATCCAGCCGAGTACCAGCGATGCAACGAAGAAGGCGGCAACGAAAGGATAGCCTTCCTTGTGCACCGGCACGATCGTCTTGCGGATGGTTTCGAACAGATCCATTGGGGTCCTCGGTCTTTGAATTGTGTCGCCCGTGACTACTCTGAAAGCCGCAGATGGGCAATGCCGCCGGTCAAATCAAGCCGAGCTAAAGCACATGTGACAATCCACGCTTGGCCCAAAAAAGATCAATTGCTCACGAGCCTGGCGAGACTTTGTAAATAACTGCACCCTAAAAAAGGGGTGTTGGATTTAAGCAGGATCCGGAATGCGGTTCCGTCATCGGAGCCGTCCGGGCAAGGGATGACCGTTGCAGCTCGCCAGGCAAATTGAACCGGATACGGACACGGTAACGCTCGCCACGATATCCTGGCATTCCTCCCGCGGACTGCCGCCGCCGGCCTTGATCGCGTCCCTTTCGCCGTCTCGGATCACCGCTCCGGAGGCGCTGCGAACCTCGTCGCTTTGCTTCCTTGATTGCGCTGACAAGGCCGCAATCGTCCAGGTTGTTAGACTGCGCGAGATCTGTGGCAATGGCCTTTATCTGGTCGCGGTGACGGGGGCCGCCACGTCAGAATTTCAGGCGGAGCTCTTCGACGCCGGGGTGGACGACATTTTGATGGAAGAGGGCACCTCGCAGCTGCTGCGCTGTCTTCTGCGCGCCAAGCGTCACCTTAAGCTTATGCAGACACACCAGAAGGCACTCGACGCATTGCAGGACAAGCTCGATGCCTGGCAGGACGGCTTGGACCATCTGCCGACGCCAATCTACCTGAAAGATGTCGGCGGACGCTATCTCGGCTGCAACACGGCGTTCAGCCATTTTGTCGGCACCGAACGCGACAGCGTCATAGGCCAGACCCTCGCTGATTTTCTGCCGCTGGATGTTGCCGAGGCGCATCGGGAATCGGATCTCGAAGTGATGCGCAGGGGAGGCGTCATCAGGGTCGAGACAGATGTCTGCGTGCCCGACACGGGCGTGCGCCATGTCATGCTGCACAAGGCCTGTGTCGCTTCGCCGGAAGGCGGCCTTCGCGGCATTGCCGGCGTGCTGATCGACATCACCGAACGCAAGGAGCTCGAGGCACGCCTGACGGCCGCTGCCGAGCGCGACCCGCTGACCAATGCTTATAACCGTCGCAAGTTCTTCCAGGTGGCGGGTTCGGCGATCGAGACGGCGCAAGAAGGTGAGACGAGTTTTGCCGTCGCCGTCATCGACATCGACCACTTCAAGTCGATCAATGACGAGCTGGGGCACGGCGAGGGAGACGTAACACTCTGTTCGATTGTCGAGACCCTGCGGTCCCATGAGGAGGATGGGGTGTTGATCGCACGTGCCGGAGGAGAGGAGTTCTTTGCCTTCTTTAGCGGCGAGAATGCGTCTCAGGCCGCTGCCATCCTCGAGCGAATGCGGGCCGATATCGCTCGCTACTGCGCGGTCCTGACCGGCATCGGCACCGCAGGCACCATCAGCACCGGCCTTGCCGATTTCGATCCGCTGCACGAGACGATAGACCACGCTCTCCGGCGGGCCGATCTTGCTCTTTACCGGGCAAAACGCGACGGCCGCAATCGGCTATGCCGGGCGGATTGACCGCTCGGTGTCGTTGACCGCCACCGTCAGACGGCTGGCGGGCGCCGGACGACGATGCCGAGTTCGTCGCTTTCACGTACCTGCCGAAGCATTTCTTCGGCCTGAGTTGCTTCGCGCTGACGGTTCCACATCGAGGCATAGAGGCCGTCCTGGGCCAGAAGCTCTGCATGGCTCCCGCGTTCGGCAATTTCCCCGCCCTTCAATACGATGATCTCGTCAGCGCCGACCACCGTGGACAGACGGTGGGCGATGACCAGCGTCGTGCGGTTTTTCGAGACGATATCGAGGGCAGACTGGATCTCGTGCTCGGTGGTCGTGTCGAGCGCCGAGGTCGCCTCATCGAGGATCAGGATCGGCGGCGCCTTGAGCACCGTACGGGCAATTGCGACACGCTGTTTCTCACCGCCTGACAGCTTCAGCCCGCGTTCACCGACCTTGGTGTCGAAGCCTTCGGGTAGATCCTTGATGAAATGCGAGATCTGCGCGACTTCCGCCGCCTGGACGATCTCGCCTTCCGTTGCGGCCGGTCGACCATAGCGGATATTGTAGGCGATCGTATCGTTGAACAGCACCGTGTCCTGCGGCACCATACCGATCGCGGCTCTGAGCGATTTCTGGGTGACCTCGCGCACGTCCTGGCCGTCAATCGTGATCGAGCCCTTCTGCACGTCGTAGAAGCGGTAGAGCAGGCGCGAAATGGTCGACTTGCCGGCACCCGAGGGGCCGACGACGGCAACCGTCTTGCCGGCCGGGACTTCGAACGACACGCCTTTCAGGATCGGCCGGTCCGGATCATAGTGGAAATGCACGTCCTTGAAGGCGATGGCCCCTTGAGCGATGACGAGCGGCGTCGCACCCGGCTTGTCGACAACCTCGGCTTGCACCTCAAGCAGATCGAACATCTGCTCGATATCAGTCAGGCCCTGGCGGATTTCACGATAGACGAAACCGATGAAGTTGAGAGGGATCGACAACTGCATCAGCATCGCGTTGACGAAGACGAAGTCGCCGATCGTCTGTTCGCCACGCTGAACGGCGAGCGCCGACATCACCATGATGATCGCCGTGCCCACGCCAAAGATCAGGCCCTGGCCGAAGTTCAACCATCCGAGCGAGGTCCAGACCTGGGTCGCGGACTTCTCGTACTTCGCCATCGAGGCGTCGAAGCGCTTGGCCTCCATTTCCTCGTTGCCGAAATACTTGACCGTCTCGAAGTTGAGAAGCGAGTCGATTGCCTTTGTATTGGCGTCGGTGTCGCTATCGTTCATCGCGCGGCGGATGCCGATTCTCCAGTCGGAGGCGCGGATGGTGAACCAGATATAGGCCCAGACGGTGAAAGCGGTGACGCCGAGATAGGAGAAGCCGTAGGTCCACCAGAAGATCGCGGCCGTCAGGATGAATTCGATCAGCGTCGGGATCGAGTTGAGGATCGTGAATCGCACGATCGTTTCGATGCCCTTGGTGCCACGCTCGATAATGCGCGACAGCCCGCCCGTCTTGCGTTCCAGGTGGAAGCGCAGCGACAGCTGATGCATGTGCACGAAAGTTTTGTAGGCGAGTTGGCGCACCGCATGCTGGCCGACGCTGGCAAACAGCGCGTCACGCAGCTGGTTGAGGCCAACCTGAAGAATACGGGTGAGATTGTAGAAAATGACGAGCGCGACTGCCCCCAGAAGGAATGTCGGGAGCAGGCCGGCCATGTCCAGCCGCCCGTCGAGCGCGTCGGTCGCCCATTTGAAGAAATAGGGGACGAGGATCAGGACGAATTTCGAGATGATCAGGAAGACGGTCGCCCACACGACCCGCATCTTGAGGTCGAAGCGGTCGGCCGGCCACATATAGGGCCAGAGGTTGACGAGGGTCTGCATCGGGTTGCCGTCGTCGGCCGATACCGTCTTCTTCTTCGTCTCAGCCATCCCCGGACCCTCTCACATGCATCTAGATCAAAAAGCGGCGATCCCTTTCGAGGATCGCCGCCTGCACTCATTTATGTTTTCGGCTTGGCGAATACAACAACGGAACTGTGAAAGCTCAGTTCACCGCCTCGCCGCGCAGACGTTTGCGATGAATTTCTTCCGCATTGGGAAGCGCATCGCGCGGCACCATGAAGATCTGGCCGGGCTCGATCAGGTCCGGATTGTTGATCTGGTTCTCATTGGCGAGATAGATGGTGGTGTAGCGGACACCCTGACCGTAGACCCGTCGCGAAATCTGCCAGAGCGTGTCGCCGCGGCGAATGATGACGCTGCTGTCACTCTGTTCGAGCGGCGCCTGCTGGATCGTTTTCGGCTCGCCGGAGGCAGCCGCCGTTACCGGGGCAGGCGAGTTTGCCGCAACATCGGGCTGCGGCTGCGCGGTCGGTGCTTGCGCCGCAGGAGCGGGCGCCGGATCGTTGAGCAGGTCACGGATCAGCGCGACGAGCTGCGGCAGGGCGGCGCCCAATGCGTCGACATTGCCGTTCGGCACCGACTGCAAGAGCGCGAGCGCCTCCCGTGCCTTGGCGGCGTGGCTGCTGAAGGCGGCTGCCAGTTCAGGACCAACATTCGGAGACGGACGGAAGCCGATGATCGACTGCAATCCGATTTCCGTTGCAGACCGCGCCGCTGCCGCCTGCTCCAGCGCCGGCTTCTGACCGTTGGCGAAAAGGTTTTCCAGGATCGTCATCGCTTTGGTGAGCGAGATGCGCAGCCGCTCGAACTCCGCCTGTTCAGGGCTTGCCCCAGCAGCTGCTGCGGCCGGTGCCGTCTGGGCGACGACGGAGACCTGCTCGCCGGCGGGACGCTCGAAGGGTACCGAAGCGCGCACCACGACCTTGCCGGTCGGATCCAGCAATTCCACCTCGATAATGTGGTTGCCGACGTCGAGTTTCATCTCGCCTTCGATGACGAAATTACCATTGCCGTCACTCACAGCCTCGCCGATGGCGGTCTTGTTGGCGAAGCCGCGAACCGTGGCTCCGGCGCGTGCCTTGCCGGCGACGAAAATACGATCGCCTTCGATCTCCACGGCAGTGACTTGAACCTCGGTCGCGCCCGGAAGAGCGGCCGGTTCTTCGGCCACCGGTTCGGACGCGGATGCTGCAGCCGTGTCGGTCGTGCCGGGCATGACCGGTGCCGAGCCGGCAAGCTCGCTCGCCGCAGCAGGCAGGTCGGGGAGGGCAACGTCACCGGCCTGTGCGGCAGGTGCTGCCGTCGGTGTAGTCGCCTGGCTCGCAGTTGCCGGCTGGCTTGCTGGAGTGCTTGCGGCGGGAGCAGTCTCGGAACCGGGAAGCGTGATCAGACGGCTTGCCTCGCCGGGCTTGGAGACCATGGCCAGAAGCTCACCCCGGCCGCCTTCGGGGACGGAGATCGTCGCTACCTCTTCTGAGGTGACGACCTTGCCATCGGGAGCCGTGGCGCGGATCTGCAGCGCGTGGTCGCCGGGCGGCAACGGCTGGTCAAGCACGGCGGCAAAATCGCCTGTGCCGTCGACCGTCTGCGAAGAAATGACCTCATCCCCATTGAGGATCTCGACGGTGGCGCCCGGCACGGCGTTGCCGGCGATGACCGTGGAGCCATCGGGCTCGACGCGCAGCACGTCGAAGCGCGGTGCAATTTCCGCAGGTGCTCCCGCGACAGAAGCGGGGGGCGTGACCGGCTTGCCCAACAGCGCGTCCTTGATCGATGCGACAAGGCCAGCGGCCTTTGCCGGATCGGCCGGCAGTTGCTGAACCATCTCCAGAGCCCTGGCGGCATCGGCCTGTACGGTCTTGATCCCATCCATGATCGTTGCATCGAGGCCTTCCGGTATCTCGATGGACGAAAGTGCCTGCAGGGCACCCTGAGCCAGGGTCTTGGCAGCAGTATAGGCTTCGATGCCCGGAGTGCGGCCCTCGGCGAAAAGCGCGGAGATGCCGTCGACGGCCTTTTCCGCCTCTGCTTTCAGGCGATCCATCTTCTGGCTGGCTGCGCTGGCGACATCTTGCACGACGCCTTCGGCTGTCGCCTGAGCCTCATCGGCTGCAGACTTCGCCGCGTCGGCGGCAGCGTTGACGGTCGGCAGATCACCTACAGGCGGGTTGAGCCGTGGCATGATGACGAAAACCATCAGCAGGCTGACGATGGCAAGGACGATCAGGACCACCCAGAGGGCACGGTTCTTCATTTCTCAAGTCTCCCGGCGGATGAGCCGCCATTCCCTTGGAATTGCTAGCCTCAACCCGATGAATCGACAAGCGGCGATGGATCAATCCACCCTGCCTGACAAGGGTTTTCAGCCAAATTTGTTGACCTGCAGCGGCCTAGCCTGTTTTTGCCCCGCATGAGCGAACAGAAAACCCCGATTCGATCCGTCTGCGTCTATTGCGGCTCCCAGCCCGGACGCGATCCCGCCTTCATGGAAACCGGCCGCAGATTCGGCCGTGCCCTGGCAGAAAACAATCTCCGCCTGGTCTATGGCGGCGGCACCAAGGGCATCATGGGCGCGGTGGCCTCAGGCGTGCTCTCAGCCGGCGGCCACGTGACGGGGATCATACCCGAATTCCTGGTCGATATGGAAGCGACGCGCCATTCGCTCGGCCAGCTGAATGAGCTGATCATCACCAAGGACATGCACGAGCGCAAACACGCGATGTTCGAGCGCTCGGATGCCTTTGTCACCTTGCCCGGTGGCATCGGTACGCTGGAGGAGATCGTCGAGGTCATGACCTGGGGCCAGCTCGGCCGTCACGCCAAGCCGATGGTCTTTGCGAATGTGAATGATTTCTGGAAGCCGATGCTCGAGCTGATCGATCATATGTCGGCCTCCGGCTTCATCCACACGGCCCATCTGGTGCGGCCGCTGGTCATCGACCGGATCGAGGATATCGTCCCGGCGATTAAGACACGCTGGGCTGAGGCCGAGACGCCTGAAGGCGACCCGGAGACAATCTCCAAGCTCTGAGGCGAGGCGAACTCATCAGCGCTGCCGGAGCATCGGCAGGGTGTAGATCACGAGAGCCGACCAGATCAATGGGAAGGCGACGGCCTTGGCGGCGCTGAAGGGTTCGTTGAAGACGAACACGGCGGTGATGAAGATCATCGACGGGGCGATGTACTGCATGATGCCGATCGTCGAGAGACGCAAGAGCTTGGCGCCGTTCGCATAAAGAATGAGCGGCACCGCTGTCACCAGACCTGCTGAGGCGAGCAGCACCGTATCGGTCGTGTTGCCCATCATGAAATGCCCGCCGCCCTGAAGGTTGAGATAGACGAGATAGCCGAGCGCGATAGGCGACAGCAGCAGCACCTCCAGCAGGAAGCCCTGGTTCGGTCCGATCGGCAATGTCTTGCGAAAAAAGGCGTAGAAGCCCCAGGAGAAGGTCAGCGCCAGCGCCACCACCGGCAGGCGACCTGCCTCGACGGTCAGGATGACGACGGCGATGACGACGAGCGACAGGGCCGCAATCTGTGTCTTTTTCAGCTTTTCCTTGAGAATGACAGCGCCGAGCAGGATCGAAAACAGCGGGTTGATGAAATAGCCGAGCGCCGTGTCCAGCGCGTGTCCCGTCCCGATCGCCCAGACATAGATGCCCCAGTTGACGCTGATCAGCGTCGCGGTGACGGCGGCCATGCCGAGCATCTTCGGGTTCCTGATCGCCTTCTTCAAATCCTCGGTGCGCTTGAGGATGATCAAGAGCAGGCCGGCGACCGGGATCGACCAGAGGATACGATGCGCGATCACCTCCGCCGGCGAGATATGGGCGAGCGCCTTCATGTAGAGCGGCAGGAAGCCCCACAGCAGATAGGCCGAGAGCGCAAAGAGAAAGCCGTTCAGGCTGTCCCGGTTCTCGGCGGGAGCGGAGACGTCGGCCATGGTATTTCCTGACTTTTGTTATGCTTGGAAACGGGATTACGCCTGCAAGGTTGCAGGCGCCAATTCATTTCTGTGAAGCATCGTTCAGGCAGACCGATCGTTTGGACGCGGCCGATCTCACTCCGCCGCGATCTGCCCGGCCAGTTCGCGGTTCTTCATCAGCTTGTAGACGATACTGTCCATCAGGGCCTGGAAGGAGGCGTCGATGATGTTTTCGGAAACCCCGACCGTCCACCAGCGGGCGCCGGTCGCATCGGTGGATTCGATCAACACGCGGGTGATCGCCTCGGTACCGCCATTGAGGATACGAACCTTGTAGTCGGCGAGTTCCAGATCGAGGATTTCGGCCTGATACTTGCCGAGATCCTTGCGCAGCGCGATGTCGAGCGCATTCACGGGACCATCACCTTCCGCGACGGACATGACTGTCTCGCCGTCGACGAGAACCTTGACCACGGCCTCGGAGACGGTTTTGAGCCGACCATGGCTGTCGAAACGACGCTCTACCATGACCCGGAAACTCTCGACCACGAAGAAGTCCGGCACGGTGCCGAGCGTCTTCAGCGCCAGAAGCTCGAAACTCGCATCCGCGCCCTCATAGGCATATCCCGAGGCCTCGCGTTCTTTGACGACGGAGATCAGCGTATCGAGCTTCGGATCGTCCTTGGCGACCCGGATGCCGCGACGCTTCAGTTCGTTAAGGAAGTTGGCCTTGCCGCCCTGATCGGACACCATGACCTTGCGGAAATTGCCGACACTTTCCGGCTCTACATGCTCGTAGGTCTTCGGGTCCTTGAGCAGCGCCGAGGCATGGATGCCGGCCTTGGTGGCAAAGGCCGAGCCGCCGACATAAGGCGACTGGTGGTTGGGCGAGCGATTGAGCAATTCGTCGAAGGCGCGCGACAGGCGGGTGAGGCCAACGAGCTTGTCCCGGTCGATCGACGTCTCGAAGCGCGAGGCATAGGTTTCCTTCAGACAGAGCGTCGGGATGATCGTGACGAGATCGGCATTGCCGCAGCGCTCGCCGATACCGTTCAGCGTGCCCTGGATCTGCCGCACGCCGGCTTCGACAGCGGCGAGCGAATTGGCGACCGCCTGACCGGTGTCGTTATGCGCATGGATGCCGAGCGAGGCACCGGGAATGCCGGAAGCAATCACGGCCTGGACGATCTCGCGGATCTCCGGCGGCTGCGTGCCGCCATTGGTGTCGCAAAGCACCACCCAGCGGGCGCCGGCGTCGTAAGCTTCCTTGGCGCAGGCAAGGGCATAGTCCGGATTGGCCTTGTAGCCGTCGAAGAAGTGTTCGCAGTCGACCATGGAAAGCTTGCCGGAAGCCACCACGGCCTGAACGCTGTCGCGGATGCTTTCGAGGTTTTCCTCGTTGCTGCAGCCAAGCGCCACCTTCACATGATAATCCCAGCTCTTCGCCACCAGACAGACGGCATCCGCCTTCGACTGGATGAGTTGGCTGAGGCCCGGATCGTTGGACGCGGAAATGCCGGCACGCTTGGTCATGCCAAAGGCGACGAAACCGGCCTTTTGCGTGCGCTTCCTGGAAAAGAACGTCGTGTCCGTCGGGTTCGCGCCTGGATAGCCGCCCTCGACATAGTCGAAGCCGAATTCGTCCAGCATGGTGGCGATCGCGATCTTGTCCTCGACAGAAAAATCAATCCCCGGCGTCTGCTGGCCATCGCGGAGCGTCGTATCGAACAGGGTGATCTTTTCGCGTGTCATGCTGTTGTCCTCAGGCAACTCGGTGATCTCAGCCCCTTATCCGGCTGCCGCCACCTTCTCCCCGCGAGCGGGGAGAAGGCCGAAACGGCGCCGCCTTCACTCCCTCTCCCCGCCTGCGGGGAGAGGGTAGGGTGAGGGGCAATTCTCAAATTCAACTCTTCCCCGCAAACCGATCCGTCGCCCGGATCAGCTGGTCGAGGATACCAGGCTCGAGATAGGCATGACCCGCCCCCTCGATCAGGTGGAAATCGGCCTTCGGCCACGCCTTGTGCAGAGCCCACGCATATTTCGCCGGGCAGGGCATGTCATAGCGACCGTGGATGATCACGCCGGGGATGTCCTTGAGCTTGTAGGCATCGCGCAAGAGCTGACCTTCCTCCAGCCAGCCGGCATGGACGAAGAAGTGGTTCTCGATGCGCGCGAAGGCGAGCGCGAAGTCGGGTTCATAGAAGCGGCCCGTGTAATCCAGGTTCGGCAGGAGCGTGATGGTCTCTCCCTCCCAGGAACTCCAGGCAACGGCGCAGCGCAGCTGCTCCTCTCGATCGGTGCCGGTCAGCCGTCGGCGATAGGCGGCCATCATTTCGTGGCGCTCATTTTCCGGAATGGGTGCGCAAAAACGCTCCCACTTGTCCGGAAACATCTCGGAGACGCCGAACTGGTAGTACCAGTCGAGCTCGGCCTTGGTCAGCGTGTAGATCCCGCGCAGCACCAGTTCGGAGACGCGCTCCGGATGGGTTTCGGCATAGGCCAGCGCCAGCGTCGAGCCCCAGGAACCGCCGAAGACGAGCCAGGTCTCGACACCCATCAATTCGCGCAGCCGCTCGATATCGGCGACCAGATGCCAGGTGGTGTTGGCTTCGATCGAGGCATGCGGTGTGGACTTGCCGCAGCCGCGCTGGTCGAACATCATCACGTCGTAGAGAGCGGGATCGAAGAGCCGGCGATTGCCGGGGCCCGTGGCACCGCCGGGACCCCCATGCAGGAAGACGGCCGGCTTGGCACCCCTGGTGCCGAAGCGCTCCCAATAAATCTGATGCCCGTCACCGACATCGAGCATGCCGGTCTCGAAGGGCTCGATTTCAGGATAAACGCTGCGCAATTCATTGGTCATGTCATGTCCTTTTCGGTGGCCAGGCCACCGTATCGTGGTCGGGATGCTGCCGTGATGTGGCGGCGATCCCGGCATTGCCCGCCGGAAGATCCGAGCGGTCGGTCTGCTTTTCCGGCAGTCCGAAGAGTTTGTCGAAATAGCTGACGCGGCTTTCGACGCCGTCCTGCGAAACGGGCTCGGCCATGTCAGGCTTGTCGAGACTGCCGATCGTCACGCTGATATAAGGCGAGCCCTTGGTGCGGAAAAAGAGCGGCGTGCCGCAGTCCTTGCAGAAGCCACGTCCGCACGGGTCCGACGACTGGAACCAGCTCGGCTCGCCGCGCATCAGGAGAAAATCTTCCTGACGCGAACCGGCAAGCGCCATGAAGAAATTGCCGCTCGCCTTTTGGCACATGCGGCAGTGGCAGATATGCGGATAGCCGAGTTCGCCCGCGATCTTGTAACGGATCGCGCCGCACTGGCAGCCGCCCGAATGCACCTGACGGGTCATTGATCATCCTCCGGCGGCCACTGGGCCGTGTCGTGGTCCGGGTGCTGGAAGCTCTCGACCGAGGCAAAGAACGCCTCCATCTCAGGGCTGGAATAGGCTGGCTTTTCGAAGAGATGATCGATCCAGGGCAGCCGCTGGTGATGGTTCACCTGAACCTGAGGCTCGAAGCGCTCCGGATGGTCGAAGGCGCCGATCGCCAGTTCCACACCATCAGGGTGGTGATAGGAGAGCGGCGTGCCGCACTTGCCGCAGAAGCCGCGCTTCACCTTGGCGGAGGAGCGATAGAGCATCGGCTGCCCGCGCGTCCAGGTGAGATGCGCCTGATCGGCGGTGACAAAGGCACCGAAGAAGGAGCCGAAATGCTTCTGGCACATCCGGCAATGACAGATCGACGGCCGCCCAAGCTTCGACGCCTGGAACCGGACAGCACCGCACTGACAGCCACCGCTATGGATTTCGCTCATCTCGACGTCCTCATTGCATCGTCACATAAACGGTGACGCCGATGATCACCGCAGCGACCAGAACGCCCTTGGCGATCAGCCCGTAAAGCAGCCATTTCGGCATCTTCGTATTCGGGTTCGGCTGGGTCACGATTTCGCCTCCGGCCATTGTTCCGTGTCCCGGTCCGGATGCTGGTAGGACACGACATCGGTGAGGAAGGGCGCATCCTCGAGATCATCCAGCGTCGCGCGTTCCGGCAGGGCAGGGATGGCGTCGACAAAGGCGAGCTTGCACTCGACCCCGAACTGCACCGTCGGCGGCAGCCGCGACGGATCATCGAAGGCGCCCGCCGCGAGCGACAGCCCGTCGGGTGCCTCGTAGGTGAGCGGCGTGCCGCAATTTTCGCAGAAGCCGCGCTTGGCGAAATTGGACGAGGAGAACCGCTTCGGCTCCCCCCTCGTCCAGTTCACTTCTGCATCGCCGACCGCGACGAGGGGTGCGTAGTACGCTCCGAAAGCCTTTTGGCACATGCGGCAATGACAGACGGAAACGTCCTTCGGCAAGCCGTCCATGCGGAACCGCACGGCGCCACACTGGCAGCCGCCGCTCAGCACGTAAAGTTCTGCCGAAAGTGCAGACATTACCGCTTCACCTCCCAGGTCGTCACCCGCTCGCCGGTCTCCTTGTCCTTGCCATCCTTGAGCTGGATGCCCTTGGCAGCGAGCTCGTCGCGGATGCGGTCGGCCTCGGCAAAGTTCTTGGACTTCAACATTTCGAGCCGCATATCGACGAGGGCCTGGACGGCGGCAGAGAGGTTGTCGCTTACCTCCGCCTTCTTCGGCGCGACTCCGAGCAGGGCGGCGGAGGCTGCGAACAACGGCAATTTCGACGGGTCTGCATTAGCCGCCTGGGCCAGTGCATGGACCGCCTGGACGGCCGCGACCGTGTTCAGGTCGTCGGAGAGGGCTTCAAGAATGGATGCATCCGGGGCCGTTTCGCCGGCATCACCTGCAGGCCACTTTGCAAGCAGACGTTCCGCCTCCTCAAGCCGCTTCACCGAGAAATCAATCGGCTCGCGGTAATGCGTCATCAGCATCGCAAGCCGCAGCACTTCGCCCGGCCACTGGCGACCGCCGAACTTCTCCGTCGCAAGCAACTCGTTGATCGTGACGAAATTGCCCTCCGACTTCGACATCTTGCGGCCTTCGACCTGCAGGAAGCCGTTATGCATCCACACCGTCGCCATCAGGTCGTTGTCGAAGGCGCAGCATGACTGGGCGATCTCGTTTTCGTGGTGCGGGAAGATCAGGTCGAGCCCCCCGCCATGGATGTCGAACTGGTGCGGCTTGGCTTTCGCCTTGGGGGACAAGCGATCCTTGATCTCTTCCCAGAGATAGCGGTCGGACATAGCAGAGCATTCGATATGCCAGCCGGGTCGGCCGTAGATCGGGTAGACGGTCTTTTCGAACGTGAAGCTCGCCGGCCAGCCCGGCTCGGTATCTTCAGACTGCTTCCACAGAACGAAATCGGCCGGGTTCATCTTGTGGCTTTCGACGGCCACGCGGGCGCCGGCCTGCTGATCTTCCAGCTTGCGCTTCGACAGCATGCCGTAATCCGCCATGGACGCGGTCGAAAACAGCACTTCGTGCCCCTCGGATCCGTGCGCGACATAGGCATGACCCATGTCCAGCAGCCGCTGGATGATCGTGATCATCTGGGGAATGTTGTCGGTTGCCCGCGGCTCGACGGTCGGCTTCAGGCAGCCCAGTGCGGCCACGTCCTCGTGAAACTGGCTCTCGGTCTTGCCGGTCACCGCGCGGATCGCGTCGTTGAGGCTCATCGAGCCATCGGCGATCTGGCTGCCGAAATCGCGCAAGGCGCGTGCGTTGATCTTGTCGTCGACGTCGGTGATGTTGCGCACATAGGTGACCTTGTCTGCACCATAGGCGTGGCGCAGCAGGCGGTAGAGCACGTCGAAGACGATGACGGGGCGCGCATTGCCGATATGGGCAAAGTCATAGACCGTCGGGCCGCAGACATACAGGCGCACATTGTCGGGGTCGATCGGCTCGAAGTCGACCTTCTCGCGTGTGAGCGTGTTGTAAAGCTTGAGGCCGCCGGCCATGTGAAACTCCCAGAATGATTGACCCGGCTGGACCGGGTCGTTTGTCATCTGGGGCTATGCAGGAGACGAAAACGGCCAGGCCAGCGAATACGCTAGCGAATGATGATCCCGCAAATGGTGCAGAGGCTCGTTTTCATGCTGGGTGTTATGGCGCGGGTCGCGATTTTGGTCAAGGGCGCTTGCGGCGACCCGAAAAGGGACATGTTTCGGCCCGTCGTTATGGATAGCTGCTCTTCGGCTTAAGTCTTTTTCAAGATTACTCCCCCAATTCTAGCGTGGTATTCCCCCGCCCTCGGAGATGATCTTCGGTATGGACCACAGCCTGCATCTGCCAACAGTGATGATCGTCCACGCGCTGACCACACTGATATCGACGGTCGTGACGATTTATATGTGGCTGCGAAATCGGGACAGCCGGATCCTGCCTCTCCTCGTTGCAGCAGGGTTCGCTGGCTGCACGGCTATGTTCCTGCATTCGGCGCGCGGTTCCTTGCCGCTGTTCTTGTCGTCGGGCGTCGGTCTTGGGCTCGGCGTGTTTGCCGTCGGCCTCTACTGGCAGGCGGTAGTCGTGTTCGAAGGTGGCAAGGTTTCTCTGGTCAAGGCCTCGATCGGGCTCATTGTCTGGACGGCGCTCTGGCTGTTGCCGGTCGTCTATCAATCGATAGAGCTGAGAACCACAATCCTCGGCCTGCTGATTGCCGGCTACTGCTTCCTCACGGCGCGCGATATCTTGCGCAAAGCAAAGGTGGAGCCGCTGCCGTCCAGATCGATTGCTGCGGTGGCGAACCTCATTCGCGGTGCGATCTGGTTGGCGCCGGTGCCGCTTTCTGGTCTCGTGGGCCCGGCCTACGCGGCCGATGGTACGACCGCATCTTGGTTTGCCTATATCGTGCTGGCAAACTCCATGATGATCATCCTGACGCTCGTCGCTCTGCTGATGCTTGCGAAGGAGCGCGACGAACTTCGTTATCGACTGGCATCGGAACGGGATCCGCTGACCAATCTCGCTAATCGTCGCACCTTCGTGACAAGTGCCTGCAAGATGCTGCAGGAGCAGGAGTGCGCCAGCCTGCTCTTGCTCGATATCGACCACTTCAAGGTCGTCAACGATACGCACGGCCATGCGGCAGGAGACCAGGTTCTGCTAGCCTTCTCCCGTACCATTGAGCAGCGGATGCCCAAGGGCTGGCTTTTTGCGCGCATCGGCGGCGAAGAGTTTGCCTGTCTGATGCCCCGGATGAGTGCCCAAAAGGCCGTCGCCGTAGCGGAAAACCTGCGGCTTGCCGTGGCCGACATGCTTTTGCCGGCCTCTTCCCCGCTGCGGGTCACGGTCAGCATCGGCGTCAGTGAAGCGAAGGAGCGGGGTGCCGATCTGGACGAGCTTCTCGCCACCGCAGATGCTGCGCTCTACCGAGCGAAGGCCGATGGTCGAAACTGTGTCCGTCTCTATGAACCGGTGGCCTTGCTCACTGAGACCGGCAACACGCTGGCACTGGCTGTCGAACAGCCTCGCCGGCGTTTGGCGCGCATCCGGCGACGGGCGGGCTGATCAGGCCACCCGACGCGGCGTCCTCACGATCCCGAGTACGAGCGCGCATCCGACGATGATCACGGCGCCACCCATCAGTTGCAGCACCGTCAGCGGTTCGTCGAGTATCAAAGCCCCAACCAGCACGGCCACGACTGTCACGACGAACTCGACACTGATCGCGGCCGTCGCACCGATGCTTCTGACCAGACCGAAATAGAGCACGTAGGTCAGCGCACTCATCAGGGCTGCCAGCGCCACAAGATAGAGGTAGTCGATCGCAGCAGGCGTCGTGGGAACCGGAACGAACCAAAGGAGCGGCAGCGTCAGGACCCCGCCAGCGATGAACGATCCGATCGTCACCTCCCAGGGGCCGGTGCCGGAAAGATATCGGCTCGCATAATTGCTGCCAAAGGCGGCCGAGAAGGTTGAGCCGACCATGGCGGCACAGCCGAGCAGGAAGGCGCCGGTCACGGGAACTGCGGGAAATCCCACCAGCATGATGATGCCGATCGTGCCCAGCGCAAGGCCGAGCACCCGCGCCTGTGTGATCCGCTCCAGTCCCCACAGCTGCGCGATGACCATGGAGAAAAGCGGGATGGATGCGACGAAAATCGCGGCCATCGCCGTGCCGATCAGCGGCGTCGCGTAGGAGAGGCCCACAAGCTGCCCGGCCACAGTGGTTGCACCGACGATCGTGAAAGGCAGCCAGCCTGCACGGAAGTCGAGCCGGCGTCGCATGACCCTCGCAATCAGGTAAAGCAGGGCGCCGGCAATGAAGCAGCGAAATGTCACCGCGCCGATCCAGCCGAAGGCATCCACCACGTGCAGAAGCAGGACGAACGAAAGCCCCCAGGCCAGAGACAGATAGGCGTAAGCGGCAAAATCTCTGGGCGACATGGATGATCCTGATATGGAATGGCTGCCGCTAGGTAGGAGATCCTGCTCCTACTCCGGCATCCGGTAGTCGACCATCTTGCCTTCGCGAACGATGAACAGCTTGCCCGTTTCCGTCTGCTGCGGGCCGACAAGCGGCAGAAGCTTGGTGGCAATTTCGGACGGATGCGGCAGGGTCGCGGGATCTTCGCCCGGCATTGCCTGGGCACGCATGGCGGTGCGTGTAGCACCCGGATCGACGGAGAGGATGCGCAGAGGCAGGCGCTGCGTTTCGGCAGCCCAGGTGCGGGCGAGGGCTTCGACGGCAGCCTTGGAGGCGGAATAGGGGCCCCAGAAGGGCTTGCACTTGTGCGCGGCACTCGACGACAGGATCAGCGCGCGGCCTTGGTCCGACTTCACGAGCAACGGCTCCAGGGAGCGGATCAGGCGCCAGGTTGCCGACACATTGATCGTCATGACCTTGTCGAAAACCTTGGCTTCGACATGGCCGATCGGGGAGATCACGCCGAGCACCCCGGCATTGAGGACGGCGATGTCGAGCTTGCCCCAGCGCTCGAAAATATGTCCGCCGAGCTGGTCGATCGCGGCCATGTCCGCGAGATCGAAGGGGACCAGCGTTGCGGAGCCGCCGACAGCCTTGATGGCATCATCCAGCTCTTCCAGTCCGCCGACGGTGCGCGCGCAGGCGATCACATGCGCGCCGGCCTTGGCGAGTTCGATCGCGGTGAAATAGCCGATGCCGCGCGAGGCGCCGGTGACGAGCGCAAGCCGTCCCTTAAGGTCGATGGTCATGGTCTGTCCTGTATCCCTAGAGCAAGTCCGGCTTAAGCCGGATCACATGCTCTATCTCCTTGTTTTGACGCAGTCCGGACGCAAAACCGCTGGCGCACTTTTGCTGGACTTGCTCTGGAGCTCAGCCGTTGGCGGCGAGCATGCTTTCCTTGCGGCCCGGCTTCTCGCTTTCCTTGTCGACGAGGCGCGTCGGATAGTCGCCGGTGAAATAGTGGTCCGTGAATTGCGGATTGGCGGGATCACGCGGTGCGCCGCCAACAGCGGTGTAGAGGCCGTCGATCGACAGGAAGGCAAGCGAGTCCGCACCAATATACTTCGCCATCGCCTCGTCGCCGGCATACTGGTTGGCGAGCAGCTTGTCCCGATCCGGCGTATCAATACCGTAAAAGTCAGGATGGAAGATCATCGGCGAGGCGACGCGGATATGCACTTCCTTGGCGCCGGCATCACGGATCATCTGCACGATCTTCAGCGAGGTGGTGCCACGCACGATGGAGTCATCGACCAGTACCACACGCTTGCCCTCGATCATCGCCCGGTTGGCCGAGTGCTTGAGCTTGACGCCGAAGGCGCGGATCTGCTGCGTCGGCTCGATGAAGGTGCGACCGACATAGTGGTTGCGGATGATGCCGTATTCGAAGGGAATGCCGCTCTGCTGGGCATAACCGAGAGCCGCCGGCGTGCCGCCATCCGGGACCGGCACCACGACATCGGCCTCGACAGGCGCTTCCTTGCGCCAGGTTCCATGCCGGCGTTGCTTGCGGGTCGTCGTAGACGTTGCGGCCGGCAACCGACCGAATCCGGACGCGCGAAATAGACATATTCGAAGAGGCAGACCCGTTCCGGCAGCGGACGGGCCGGCATGCGGGATTCGATCGTCACAGAGCCGTCGGCCTGGGTTTCGCAGATGATGACTTCGCCGTTCTTGACGTCGCGCACGAATTTGGCGCCGATGATGTCGAGCGCGCAGGTCTCCGAACAGAAGATCGGCTTGCCGTCGAGTTCACCCATGACCAGCGGACGAATGCCGATCGGGTCGCGGGCAGCAATCAGCTTGGTGCGGGTGAGCGCGATCATCGCATAGCCGCCTTCCATTTGCCTGATAGCATCGATGAAACGGTCGGTAGTGGAGGCATGGCGCGACCGAGCGATCAGATGCAGTACCACTTCGGTATCGGAGGTCGACTGGCAGATCGCGCCGGTCGCAATGATCTGGCGGCGCAGCGTAAGCCCGTTGGTGAAGTTGCCGTTATGGGCAATGGCTATGCCGCCTTCTTCGAGTTCGGCAAAGAGTGGTTGAACGTTGCGCAGGGCCACTTCGCCTGTGGTCGAGTAACGCGTGTGGCCGATCGCCTGCGGACCGGGCAGCTTCGCGAGTGTCGCGGGATTGGTGTAGTGGTCACCGACGAGGCCCATATGCTTTTCGGTGTAGAACTGGCGCCCGTCGAAGGAGACGATGCCGGCTGCCTCCTGACCGCGATGCTGGAGCGCGTGCAGGCCGAGCGCGGTCAGGGTTGCAGCATCCGGATGACCGAGAATGCCGAACACGCCGCATTCCTCGTGGAACTTGTCGTCCTGGCTGCCATAGACGACGTAAGAAGGGCTGATCTGCTTCATGGCGAGGGCCTTTGCTCCGGGGACAGACGCTGGGATGCTGCGCTTTGAACAGGGAAGCCGCCGGTCTGTCCCGATCCGGCGGCATCTGTGTCTTGTCTCATGTCGCGCGGCCGAAGCCGCGAGAGGATCAGTTGTTCTGGGCCGGAGCCTGTTCGGGCGCCTGCTCGGCGGGCGCCGTCTCGCCGGCCGCACCGGCTTCCGGTTCGTCGCGGCCGAGGATGCGCTCGCGGATCTGCGGCTCGATGTCTTCAGGCAGGACTGCCTCGAGTTTCTGCACGAGCGAATCGAGGAAAGGCTTGGACTTGGAGTTGTTAACCCAGTCCGGTCGCTGCGGCTCGTTGATCAACCAGTTCCAGAAGGCCACCGCAACGACGAGCAGCAGCAGGCCACGGGCCGCGCCAAAGAGAAATCCGAGCGTGCGGTCCAGGGCGCCGATTCGGCTGTCTATGATGAAATCGGCAATGCGCGAGGTGATGAAGGAAATCACGATCAGCGCGATCAGGAAGATGATGCCGGCAGACCCTGCCATTGCGATCCGCGGATCATCGGTATAGCTCATCAGGAAGGGAACGAGCAGGGGATAGAGATAGTAGGCGGCAGCGACCGAACCCGCCCAGCTCGCGATGGAGAGCACTTCACGCGAGAAGCCGCGTACCATCGCCAGCACCGCTGAAAACAGAACGACGCCGATGACGATACCGTCGAAAATTGTGATGGGCATAAATACCAACTCCAAGGCTGCCGGAATAGACCGGCATTGATGTCACCGCGATTCCGCCGGAACGCGTGAAACCACGCGTCGGACCGGATCAACCGTCCTCCTGATCCGTGGGGGCTTTCAGCCGGGAACCGGCGATCCGCGCCACGAGATCGGGAAGGCTGTCCACTTCCCTCCATTTGCCTGCCGAGCCCTTTGGAAGGTCCGGGGAGGCAGCCGGCAAGACCGCAGCGGAGAAACCGAGCTTTTCCGCCTCTTTCAGCCTCTGGGCCGTGTGGGCCACCGGCCTCACTGCCCCTGACAGGCTGACTTCGCCGAAATAGACGCAATCCGCCGGAAGGGCAAGACCGGCCAGCGACGAAACCAGTGCCGAAGCAATCGCCATGTCGGCTGCCGGTTCACTGATCCGGTAGCCGCCGGCAACATTCAGATAAACGTCATGTTGACCGAGCCTGACACCGCAATGCGCCTCCAATACCGCCAAAATCATGGCGAGGCGGGACGAATCCCAACCGACGACTGCACGACGCGGCGTGCCGAGCGAGGTGGCGGCCACCAGTGCCTGCACCTCGACCAGCACGGGCCGCGTGCCCTCCATGCCGGCGAAGACAGCCGCACCCGGGGCTTTCTCGTTGCGTTCGCCGAGGAAGAGCTCGGATGGATTGGCGACTTCGCGCAGACCCTTGTCCGACATTTCGAAGACGCCGATCTCGTCGGTCGGTCCGAAGCGGTTCTTCACCGTGCGCAGGATGCGATAGTGATGGCCGCGATCACCCTCGAAATAGAGAACGGCATCGACCATGTGCTCGACGACGCGGGGACCGGCGATCTGCCCTTCCTTGGTGACATGTCCGACCAGCACCATGGTCGCGCCGGTCTGCTTGGCAAAGCGGATCATCGCCTGGACGCCGGTCCGAACCTGGGTCACGGTCCCCGGTGCGCTATCGGCGGTATCACTCCACAGGGTCTGGATCGAATCGATGATCACCAGATCCGGCCGCTTGCCTTCGGAGATCGTGGCGAGGATATCCTCGACATTGGTTTCGGCGGCGAGCAGCACATCCGTATCGGCAGCCCCCAGGCGCTGTGCCCGTAGCCTAACCTGCGCGACCGCCTCTTCGCCCGAGACATAGATGACCCGATGACCGCGCCGCGCCAGCGCCGCCGCCGCCTGCATCAGAAGCGTCGACTTGCCGATGCCCGGGTCCCCGCCGATCAGCACCGCCGAACCACGCACAAAACCGCCACCGGTGGCGCGATCGAGTTCGCCCATGCCGGTTGGAATGCGTGGCGCTTCCTCGATCTCGCCGGACAGCGAGGTGAGGGTGACGGGACGGCCCTTCTTCGGCGCCTTGCCGGGGCCCGACCCGATCCCGCCCATCGGATCTTCCTCAACGATGGTGTTCCACTCGCCGCAGCCATCGCATTTGCCCGCCCAGCGGGAATGCACGGTGCCGCAGTTCTGGCAGACGAATTGGGTCTTGGCTTTGGCCATTCAATCTTCACTCTCGGAGAAATTATCGGCGAAAACGTCTTGCCGCCCATGGACGATGCGAAGAACGACAAGAGTGTCCTCGACGAAGCGGAAGTAAATGCATCGACGTCGGTAGGGAAACGCGCGCAGGCCTGGCTTCAACCAGTCGCGGGACACGCCCGGGTTCCTGGATCCGGCGAGCTCAGCGGTTTTTTGTTCGATATCCTGAGTAGATCGCTCGGCCGCAATCGGGTTGCGCTCTTCTAGATAACTGTAAATCTGGATGAGATCCTCGATAGCCTGCGGCGACAGTCTGTAGGAACGACCGAGACGTCCACTCACTTTCGTGCTTTCGCTTCGGCCATGATGAAGGTAGTGAGGTCACCGTCACCAGTAAATTGTTTGAAGTTGCCCGCCTCAACGGACCCGTCCGCCTCATCGATCATCAAGCGCAGCGCAGCAACCCGCTGCTGATGTTCGTTTTTCGCCAGAAGCCGAAGGCCGGCGCGCAGAATGTCCGAGGCAGACCCATAAGCACCACTCTCGACCTGCCGTTGGATGAAGGCAGTGTCTTCGGGCTCTAGGTCTACCTGCACGGAGGTATGCGGCGAATGTTCTTCAGTCATTGGCTACTCCAGTTCTGGAACAATAGCAGAACAAACCCGCCCACGCCAGACCTCAGTCTTCTCCCTCCAGATAGAGCCGCTCATAGCGCAGCCCAAGTCCGGTGAGCATCTCATAGCTGATTGTCCCGGCCGCGCGCGCGACATCATCGAGGGGCATGGAGGGGCCGAGGAGCTCGATGTAGTCACCACTGCGCACGGCACCGGCGGGGAGTTCGGTGATGTCGAAGATGGTGAGATCCATGGTGACCCGCCCGACGACCGGCACGCGCCGACCGGCGATCACGCCTTGAGCACCGGCAATTCCCGTGCCCCGCAAGGCAATGCCCGAGCCGGACAGATTGCGCAGGTAACCATCCGCGTAACCGACACTTGCGACCGCAAGGCGGCTGTCGCGGGACAGCACATGCGTCGCGCCGTAGGAGACGCTTTCGCCAGCTCTGGCATCTCGGATCTGCAGAACGCGCGCCTCGGCCTTGACCGCCGGCTGCATCGGGTTCTTCGTGCCGTTGACTGCCTCGCCACCGTAAAGGGCGATGCCCGGGCGGGTCAGGTCGAAGTGGTAATCGGAACCGAGGAAGATGCCGGCCGATGCCGATAGACTGGAATCAACACCTTCGAAAGCCGCGCTAACTTCCCGGAATTTTTCAAGTTGCTGGCGGTTCATCGGTGAGGACGGGTCGTCGCCGCAGGCAAGGTGGCTCATGACCAGCACTGGATCGAGGCTTGCCGGACGCGAGACATCGTCGGTCAGCGCCAGCGCGTCGGCCATCGGCAGGCCGAGCCGGTTGAAGCCGGTATCGACATGCAGGGCGCAAGGGTGGGGGCCACGCTCGGTGAGCACCGCCATCCAGAAGGCAAGCTGTTCCTCAGATGCGATGACTGGCACGAGATCGTTCTCGAAGAAGATCTCTTCCTGGCCCGGCCAGATGCCTGATAGCACGAATATGCGAGCCTCAGGCGCATACGGACGGAGTGTGGCTCCTTCCGCCGGCACCGCGACGAAGTAGTCGCGGGCGCCGGCGTGATAGAGAACCTGGCCGACATCCTCGATGCCGAGACCATAGGCGTCCGCCTTGACGACGGCGGCCGTCCGGGCCTTGCCGGAGCGGCGTGCCATTTCCCGCCAGTTATCAGCGATCGCCGAGAGGTCGATGGTGATGCGCAGCGGTGCCGATAGAAACTCCTCCGGCGCATCGAGGATGGTGAAACGGTCTGTCATGAAGGCTTCGGGTCAGTTGATCGGTGCGCCGACCCTAGCACTTTTCTTCAAGACGAAAATGCGGAGGCCCGATATTATGCTGCTATGCACAGCTTGTCCGGTAGTGGCTTCCGCTCCGTCGACCACGATGCGTAAAGAGCGCCTCTGGGGCGTCCTCCGATCTCACGGTTCTTCGTATTGAATGAAGCTCGGTTCGGCCAGATCCGCAAAGCGGGTGAATTCCGACTGGAAGGCGAGCTTGACGGTGCCGGTCGGTCCGTGACGCTGCTTGGCGATGATCACGTCGGCCGTACCCTTGACCTTCTCCATATGCGCTTCCCATTCCGGATACTTCGGATCGGCGATGTCGCGAGGCTCGAGGTTCTTCACGTAGTATTCCTCGCGGAACACGAAGAGCACGACGTCGGCGTCCTGCTCGATCGAGCCTGATTCGCGAAGGTCGGAGAGCTGCGGGCGCTTGTCTTCGCGGTTTTCGACCTGACGGGAGAGCTGGGACAGTGCAACGATAGGCACGTTCAGTTCCTTGCCCAGCGATTTCAGGCCCGTGGTGATCTGCGTGATTTCCTGCACGCGGTTTTCGCCCGATTTGCCCGAGCCGGTCATCAGCTGGATATAGTCGATGACCAGGAAGTCGAGGCCGCGCTGACGCTTCAGGCGACGGGCACGGGCAGCGAGCTGGGCAATCGAGATACCACCGGTCTGGTCGATGAACAGCGGCACCTTCTGCATGGTCTGGGAAAAGCCCACAAGCTTTTCGAATTCGTGCTCGGTGATGTCACCGCGACGGATCTTCGAAGAGGAGACTTCCGTCTGTTCGGACATGATACGGGTGGCAAGCTGTTCGGCGGACATTTCAAGCGAGTAGAAGCCGACCACGCCGCCGTTCTTCGCCTTGAAGGAGCCGTCGGGCAGGACTTCCGGCTCGTAGGCGGCCGCGATGTTCCAGGCGATGTTGGTGGCAAGCGAAGTCTTACCCATACCCGGACGACCGGCCAGCACGATCAAGTCGGAGCGCTGCAGACCACCCATCTTGGCATCGAGCGACATGATGCCGGTCGAGATGCCCGAGAGGTTTCCGTCGCGCTCAAAGGCAGCCCCCGCCATGTCGACAGCTTGGGCGACGGCGTCCGAGAAGGACTGGAAGCCGCCATCGTAACGACCGTTTTCGGCAAGCGCAAAGAGACGGCGTTCGGTGTCTTCGATCTGCGCCTGCGGCGGCATGTCGAGCGGCGCGTCATAGGCGATGTTGACGACGTCCTCGCCGATCTGGATCAGCGAGCGGCGAAGCGCCAAGTCATAGATAGCGCGACCATAGTCCTCCGCATTGATGATGGTGACGGCTTCGGAAGCTAGACGCGCGAGATACTGCGCGACAGTCAGGTCGCCGACCTTCTGGTCGGCCGGCAGGAAGGTCTTGATCGTGACCGGGTTTGCCGTCTTGCCCATCCTGATGATCTCGGAGGCCACCTCGAAGATCTTCCGATGCAGGGGCTCATAGAGATGCTCGGGCTTCAGAAAGTCCGAAACGCGATAGAAGGCATCGTTGTTGACGAGAATGGCGCCAAGCAGGGCCTGTTCGGCTTCGATATTGTTCGGAGCCTCCCGATAGAGCGGCTCAGCCGCTTGGACCGGGCTCAGTTTGCGCGCAGCATCATTCATTCGTTCGTATCCGTTCAGTGTGTCGGCGGTGGCTGCACCATAGCGATAACCTGGGCCAGCGGAATGGCACGCGCAGCAACTCACATTGATTCACAGGCGCACCAACGCAACTTTAGAAAAAGCCGAGCAATCCGATCTTTTCGGTTGACTGTGACATCAGGCAAATCGGCCTCGGGAGCTCTCATTCTAGCAGAGCGGCAAGTTGGATTGATCGGGAAAATGCATCACCCTTGGGCCTGTGCGCCGCCAGATGGGATCTCGTACCTACATCACGCTTCCTCGGCTGCAGACTTGATCCATGCTCAAGCTGCATGGCTGCCATATCATGCACACGCTTGTTTTTCGACGCACGAAGATTAATTAGGTTCAACATAGATAGTAGCCTAATTAATAGGAGGCATTGCAGATGTCGCGGCAGTCCCAGAACGAGCAGCTCTTTGACGAAATGTCGGCCTTCAACCGCAAGCTCCGGGCCTTCTTCGACGCCGCTGTGCGCGAGGAGGGGCTGACGCTTGCTCGGGCTCGCGCGCTTTTTGCCATCGCCCGCCGCGGTCCGATGACGCAGAAGGAACTGGCCGAGGAACTCGAAATCGAGACGCCGACGCTCGTCCGTGTTCTCGACGGCATGGCGCGCCAGGATCTTATCGTCCGAACAGAGGACGCAAACGACCGCCGTGCCAAGCGCATCGCCATGACCGAAGCTGGCAAACTGGCCTTTGACCGGATGCATGTTCTGGCCGCCGGTTTGCGTGAAGAGATCGCCGATGAAATCTCCGAAGCCGACATCGAAATTGCCCTGTCCGTCGTCCGGCGGCTGACCCGTAATCTGCAGCACCTCGACCAGAAAAAGGTGCGGCCATGAGCACCGTTGTCGAAACCGCCAAGCCGGTCCTGGCGGATGAAACGAGAGCGCCTGCGCCGGCAACAGCTGCCGAGCCTACCGCACCCGCCATGCCTGCGGCCAAGCCGCTCTGGCTCGGCGCGATCTATGTGGCTTCCGGCCTCTTGCTGTTCATCACCCAGGGGCTGGGAATGAACATTGTCAATGCCAATCTCTACCAGCTGCAGGGCGAATTCTCTGCGACTGCAGTCGAGGCGGCCTGGCTTTCCGCTGCCTACATGGCGCCCTATGCGACACTCTCCATCGCGCTCTTCAAGGTGCGGACCCAATATGGTCTTCGACCATTTGCGGAGTGGAGCATCCTGCTCTTCGTCCTGGCCTCTGCGCTCAACCTGTTCGTCGATGACCTGCATTCGGCCCTTGTCGTGCGCTTCATCAGCGGCTGTGCCGCGGCTCCGATCTCGACACTGGGCTTCATGTATGTGCTGGAGGCTTTTCCACTGCAGCGGAAGCTCACGCATGGGCTCACCATTGCCTTGACAGGCACATTGCTCGCTGCACCGCTGGCGCGGATGATCTCGCCCGGTCTGCTTCAGGTCGAAGGCTGGCAGGCGCTCTATTCCCTGGAGGTCGGTCTGGCGCTGATTTCCATGGCCATCATATTCGCACTGCCACTCACCCCACCGCCACGGGCGAAGGTCATCGAACGGATCGACATCCTTTCCTACCTGTTGCTGGCCGCTGGCATCGGCTGTCTCGCCGTCTTCCTGACGCTCGGTCGCCTGTACTGGTGGTTCGAAACCTGGTGGCTTGGGGCGCTGCTTGCTGCATCGATCCTTTTCGTTGCCGCAACGGCACTGATCGAGGCGCACCGGACCAATCCGATGCTCGACTTCCGCTGGATCTTCTCGCGCGACAACCTGCACATGGCTGCCGTACTTCTGATCTTTCGCGCTGTGTCTTCGGAGCAGTCATCCACCGCCGTCAGCTTCTTCCAGCAGCTTGGTCTGCTTAACGACCAGCAATTCGCGCTCTGGGGCTTCGTCCTGATCGCCTCGATCGCCGGCGGACTCTTCTGCATGGTCCTGATGTCATCGAGGTTCGTTGCGGCAGCGCATGTGATCGCTCTCGTTCTGATCGCTGGCGGCGCCTATCTCGACAGTCAGGCCACCAGCCTGACCCGCCCCGAGCAGTTCTATCTCAGCCAGAGCATGATCGCATTCGGTGCCGCCATGTTCCTGCCACCCGTCATGGCCAAGGGCTTCATGGGAGCCCTGCAAAAGGGCCCGACCTATATCGTCAACTTCATCGTGATCTTCCTCTTCACACAGATCACCGGAGCCCTTTTGACGACGTCGCTGCTTGGCACCTTCGTCACCATTCGCGAGAAATTCCATTCGGCCCATCTGGTCGAGAGCATTCTCCTGACCCGGCCGGAAGTCGCGCAGCGTGTCAGCCAATTGTCGAGTGCCTATGGCAAGGTCATCGCCGACCCCACCATTCTCAAGGCAGAGGGTCTCGTCCTTCTGTCGCAGCAGGTGACACGTGAGGCCTACGTCCTCGCCTACACCGATACCTTCCTGCTGATTTCACTCGTGACGACCGCAGCGCTTGCCGTCCTCGTCATCCATCTCGCCTGGAATGGTTTGCGCAAAATGCGAGCCGCGCCAGTCGAGCAAGCCACCCAATCCTGACGTTTCGAAAAAGAGTCCGCCGCCATGTTGAAGAAAATGTTCACCCCCGTCACCATCCTGATCATCATCGGAGCGTTGCTCGGCACGTCGCTGGTGCTCTACGCCTGGCGCCTGCCGCCCTTTACGAGCTCGGTCGAAATCACCGACAATGCCTATGTTCGGGGTTATGTCACCACCTTGAGCCCGCAGGTCAGCGGTTATGTCGTCGACGTGCCGGTGCAGGATTATCAGCCCGTCGAGAAGGGGCAGATCCTCGCTCGCATCGACGACCGCATTTATCGCCAGAAGCTCGCACAGGCAGAGGCTGCCCTTGCCACACAGAAAGCCGCACTCGACAATTCGCACCAGCAGGAGGTCGCGGCCCAGGCGAGGATCGCCTCCAGCGAAGCCGCTGTGGACTCGGCCAATGCCGACCTCGAACAGGCGCAAAGTCAGTCGGACCGTCAGGACAGCCTGATCCGCAGTGGCGTCGCGACCACCAGCGCCCAGGAACAGGCTCATGCCGCACTCGACCGGGCCCGAGCCGGTATGGCCCAGGCCAAGGCGGCCGTCGAAGTCTCGCGCCAGGACCTGCAGACCATCATCGTCAACCGGGGATCGCTCGAGGCCGCCGTCGCCAATGCCGAGGCCCAGGTGGAGCTCGCCAAGATCGATTTGTCCAACACCGAGATCCGCGCCCCGCGCGACGGCAAGCTCGGCGAAGTGGGCGCCCGGGTCGGCCAGTATGTGGCCGCTGGCACGCAGCTGATGGCCGTGGTGCCGGACGACGTCTGGATCATCGCCAATTTCAAGGAGACCCAGCTTGCCGGCATGGAGGTCGGCCAGCCGGTCGAAATCACGGTCGATGCGCTGAACCGGAGCGTGCTGAAGGGGAAGGTCGAGCGCTTCTCGCCTGCCACGGGCTCGGAATTCTCGGTGATCAAGGCTGACAATGCCAGTGGCAACTTCGTCAAGATCGCGCAGCGCATGGGGGTCCGGATTGCAATCGACGACCCACAGGATACCGCATCGCTCCTGACGCCGGGCATGTCGGTCGTCGTGCGCATCGACAAGAGCGCCGAGCCTGGCTGAGGGATCCCCCGAACGACAACAAAAAAGCCCGGCCTTGCGAACGCGGGGCCGGGCTTTTTTGCAATGCTACACCCGAAGGTGTGAGCGATTAGCGGTCTTCGTCACCGTCCATGTCGGCGTCCGGATCAAAGAAGTCTTCCGGACGAAGGGCGTCTTCGTCAACGCCATAGATGGCGTCGGCCGAAGTCAGGCTTTCGCCCTTGGCCTGGCGCTCGGCTTCTTCAGCCGAGCGAGCAACGTTGAGCTCGACGGTCAGTTCGACTTCAGCATGCAGGTGCAGGGTGACCTGGTGGATGCCGATGGCCTTGATCGGGGTGTTCAGTTCAACCTGGTTGCGGCCGATGTTGAAGCCTTCTGCGCCCAGGATTTCAACGACGTCACGAGCCGCGACCGAACCGTAGAGCTGGCCGGTTTCGCCAGCCGAGCGGACGACGATGAAGGACTTGCCGGACAGAGCGTCGGCAACCGTCTGGGCTTCCGACTTGCGCTCGAGGTTGCGTGCTTCGAGCGTTGCGCGCTCGGCATCGAAACGCTTCTTGTTGGCTTCATTGGCGCGCAGCGCCTTGCCCTGCGGCAGCAGGTAGTTACGAGCGAAGCCGTCACGAACCTTTACGGTTTCGCCCATCTGGCCGAGCTTTGCGATGCGTTCTAGGAGAATGACCTGCATTGTCGTGTTCCTTTCAGTGTCAATCAGTTTCGGAATGGTCTTTGTCGGCCTTGGCGGCCGGCGTCAGGGCAACGGTCCGACGGGTGTCCGAGAGGCCGATGATGAGGGGGATCATGAGCGGCAAGAGCATGATCGAAGAGAGATAGGCGAGCACAAGGGCCGGCAGACGCCAGTCCTTGCCGCGTGTCTTGAGATGCATGGAGGCAAAGCCCGCCATCAGAAAGCCAGCGCCGAAGGTGCCGCAGACAACGGCGCCGATCATCGCAGGCACACCACCCAGGAAGCAGGCGATGATACCGGCAAGGAAGACGAAGACCGTGTTGCGGCTCATCCGGAGCGCTGAGGGAAAGTCCTCCCGCGGACGCTTGTTGCGGCCGGAAGCCGTCACGATGCGCATGGCGATGTAATACATCATCGTTAGCAGCAGAACCCAGGTGCCGCCCTGGATGATCGGCAGCAGAATGACCATGGTGCGCTTCAACTGCTCGAGCGCCACGGCATCGGGCAGCATGGCCGGGTCCTGCGTGCTCATCGCCTGGGTCATCGCATCCACCAGCTGGCCGGTAAATTCCGGGCCGAAGCCGATGATCACGCCGAGCACGACGACAGCGATGGTCACGAAAGCGCAGAGCTGCAGAAGAATGTCGGAAAGCGGGTACCAGGCCATCAGGTGGTCGGGGCCGCCGATTTCGGACGCGGGACGCGCCAGGCTCGACAGGTGTGCGAGCCAGCCGGCCGGCGCCAGCGTGAAGATGGCCATGCCGAAGGCGAACATCGGCGAGACGCTGACCATGCCGAGCAAGGCAGCCGTCACGATCGCCGTGATGGCAGCAGCATTGCCCCAGCCGAGGCCGACGATCAGGACGGGAAGCGCGGAAGCCGCATAAAGAATGGAGGCAAGCGTCGGCTGTGCCGCAGCGCCCAGAACGAGCAGGGCGGCGGTAATGCCGGCAACAAAGCCGGTCGTCAGCGATTTCGCATCCAGTTTGTTCAACGTCGCTGTCCTGCTGTTCTAGCAGTTAGGGGAGGGGCTCAAGCGATCTCGCAAAAGCATCCCCAACATGGGATTTCGCCTGATGTCGCGGCATCGCGCCATCCGGCAGTCGGTTCCGATCCGCGCCCAACGCGGAAGGGATGAAGCCCGCCGGCAAAGGCCGGCGGGCTTCGGATCAAATTACGCTACGACGTAAGGCAGCAGGCCGAGGAAACGGGCGCGCTTGATGGCCTGGGCCAGTTCGCGCTGCTTCTTCTGGGAAACTGCGGTGATACGCGAAGGAACGATCTTGCCGCGCTCGGAAATGTAGCGCTGCAGAAGACGGACGTCCTTGTAGTCGATGCGCGGAGCATTTGCGCCCGAGAAGGGGCAGGTCTTGCGACGACGATGGAAAGGACGGCGGGCCTGAGAAGAGGATGCATCAGCCATTGTGTGTTCTCCTATTGCTCAGATTACGCGCGGTCTTCGCGCGGACGACGCTCGAAGCCACCTTCACGGGGGCCACGGTCCGGACGCGGACCACGATCGCCGAAGTCGCGGCGCGGGCCACGATCGTCGCCGTCACGACGCGGACGGTCGTCACGGTCGCGCTTCTGCATCATCGCAGACGGGCCTTCTTCGTGGGCTTCGACAGCGATGGTCATGTAACGAAGAACGTCTTCGTTGATGCGCATCTGGCGCTCCATTTCATGGACAGCAGCTGCCGGAGCATCGATGTCCATGAGGGCGTAGTGAGCCTTGCGGTTCTTCTTGATGCGGTAGGTCAGGGACTTGAGGCCCCAGTTTTCTACGCGCCCGACCTTGCCGCCGTTAGCTTCGAGGACACCCTTGTACTGTTCGACGAGGGCATCAACCTGCTGAGCGGACATATCCTGCCGGGCAAGGAATACGTGTTCGTAAAGAGCCATGTAAGCTTTGCCTTTTCTTGCGGTTGTCGTCACCCGGATCCGGCGCTAAGCCTCACAGACTGCTCCTGAGCGGCGTGCGCCGCGGCAAGAAAAGTAGTGTGTTCGAGACGGTCGAGAGCGGAGACACGGGAGACCGGAAACCCTTCTGGTTCCTGCTGCAGACCTTGCGAGCCTGCCAGCCCTCCGTTCAGCCACCAGCCAGAGGACCGGGTGTTGTGAACGGCGCGCTTATACGCGTATTCCCGCAAAAGGCAAGGGCCGCGCGGCATTTTCTGCCGGCGGCCCCTGTGAGGGTTTGCTCTGGGTGCTGCTATCTCAGACCTGAACCAGTGCCAGCGTATATCCGACATAAGCGACGAGCATCGCACCAGCGGTCAGTCTGCGGACGCCAAGATGGGCAAGAAGCAGGAACGAGAAGCCAAGTGTGATGCCGAGCATGACTGGTACGTCGAAGCTGCCGAATCGTGGAGCGACGGAGATCGGCTGTATGACGGAGGTGACACCGAGAATGAACAGGATGTTGAAGATATTCGAGCCGACGATGTTGCCGATCATGATGTCCGAATGTTTGCGCAGAGCAGACATGATGCCGGTGGCGAGTTCCGGCAGCGAGGTACCGACAGCAACGACCGTCAAGCCGATGACCGCTTCGGACACGCCGAAGTCACGCGCAAGGTTGGTCGCGCCGCGCACCAGCAGTTCCGCACCAACAAACAGCGTTGCCAGGCCGCCAACGATGAGCAGGCTCATGAAGCCGGTGCTGAGAAGTCTCGTGCTTGACCTCCTCGTTCGCCAGTTCCTCGATCGTGCCCTTGCCCTGAAAATAGGCGTAGAGAATGTAGCCGATCAGGACTGCGACCATGGCCAATCCGGCCAGTCGCCCGATGGTGGTGAACTGCACGAGGCCGAGCAGCAGGACAGCGGCACCGATCATCACATAGGTGTCGCGCTTCACGCCCTTGTCCCACTGGGTGATGGGGAAGATCATCGCGCAGGCACCGACGATCAGCAGGATATTTGCCGTATTCGAGCCGACTACATTGCCGAGTGCGATGTCGGACGAGCCAGTCAACGCAGCACGGACGGACACGAGCAGCTCCGGCATCGACGTGCCGAAGCCGACGATGACCAGCGAGACGATCAGTGTCGGTATGGCGAGTTTCTGCGCCACGCCGATGGCGCCGCGAAGGAGCCACTCGGCACCGAAGTAAAGACCGACCAGGCCCCCGGCCACGAACAGATAATCCAAGACAATCCCCCATAAATCATGGCCCGCAGGCCGGCGTAAAGTCGCAGTCGCAAATGGTGATGAGCCGCGACATTGTGTAGGCCCGGCTCACTGATTTTTTTGCATGCCGGGCGGCGCTGCGCAGTCTGTGTTGTCAGATCGGCATCGGATAGAGGCGATGGATCTTGGCGATCTCCTGCATTACCTCATCCGAGAGCGTCAGTTCTGCGGCGCCGATATTGGTCTTCAACTGCTCCATCGTCGTCGCACCAATGATGACTGATGCCATGAACGGGCGCGTCAGGCAGAAGGCGAGCGCCATGGCGGAGGGGTCGAGGTCATGGGCTTTGGCGAGCTCCACATAGGCGCGCGTTGCCGCTTCCTGATGCGGTACGAGCCGGCCGCCGATATCGCCGTTGATCGAGCCGCGCGAGCCGGCCGGCTTGTTTCCGTCGAGATATTTGCCCGAGAGAATACCACCCGCGAGCGGGGAATAGGCAAGCAGGCCAACGTCTTCGTGATGAGAAAGCTCAGCCAGATCGAGATCGTAGTGGCGGTAGAGCAGGTTGTATTCGTTCTGGATCGTGGCGACGCGCGGAAGCCCCTTAGCTTCGGCAAGCGTCAGATACTTCTGCGTGCCCCAGGTGGTCTCGTTGGACAGTCCGACGGCCCGAAGCTTGCCGGCCTTCACACAGTCTCCCAAGGCATCCAGGATTTCCGCGATGTCGGCAGAGGCCGTCGTCTTGTCCTGTTTGTAAGGATTGTAGTTCCAGGCGCCACGGAAGTGGAAGTGGCCGCGGTTCGGCCAGTGGATCTGAAAGAGGTCGACATAATCGGTCTTCAGCCGTGTGAGGCTGGCGTCCAGCGCTTGCTTGACGACGGCGCCGGTGATCGGCTTGCCCTCGCGGATGTAAGGGCGGCCGGGGCCGGCGACCTTGGTTGCCAGAACCATCTTGTCGCGATTGCCGGTCTTTTCAAACCAGTCGCCGATCAGGCGTTCGGTGTCGGCATAGGTCTCCGCCGACAGTGGCGTCGTCGGATAAAGCTCGGCCGTGTCAAAGAAATTGACACCGTGGTCGAGCGCGTAATCCATCTGCTGATAGGCTTCCTCGCGCCTGTTCTGCGAGCCCCAGGTCATGGTGCCCAGGCAGATTTCGGAAACAAGGATATCGGTTCGGCCGAGCCGGTTCATCTTCATCGGGGAGCCTTTGATGTGGAGGAATTGCCTTGGGAGGCGGGATGAGTTCAGGAGCAATCTAGTCAGAAATTGATGCATCGCAAGATGTCGATAGCTGTGGAACAGCCTTGTCCTGAGGTCGTTTCGAGGGGCAGCCAAAGGGGTGCAAGACTTAACTCGCAAGGGCCAACTGTGAATTGACAGGAAAAAACCAAGGGAGAAACGCCCATGTCAGTCGCATTCACCTTTCCGGGTCAGGGCAGCCAGGCCGTCGGAATGGGCAAGGACCTTGCCGACAATTTTGCCGAAGCTCGTGCCGTTTTCGAAGAAGTCGACGAAGCGCTCGGCCAGAAGCTGTCCGACATCATGTGGAACGGCCCGGAAGAAACGCTGACGCTGACGGCCAATGCCCAGCCGGCGCTTATGGCGGTTTCCATGGCCGTTATCCGCGTGCTGGAAGCCAAGGGTCTCGACCTCAAGTCGAAGGTTGCTTACGTCGCCGGCCATTCGCTCGGCGAATATTCCGCACTCTCCGCTGCCGGCACCTTCTCGATCGGCGATACCGCGCGTCTCCTGCGCATTCGTGGCAATGCCATGCAGGCAGCCGTCCCGGTAGGTGAGGGCGCCATGGCCGCCATCATCGGCCTCGAGCATGGCGACGTGCAGGCGATCTGCGCGGAAGCCTCCGCAATCGGTCCCTGCCAGATCGCCAATGACAATGGCGGCGGTCAGCTGGTCATTTCGGGAGCGAAGGCCGCCGTCGAGAAGGCGGCAGCACTCGCCACTGAAAAGGGTGCCAAGCGCGCCATCATGCTGCCGGTTTCTGCGCCTTTCCATTCCGCCTTGATGGGCCCCGCGGCAGACGCCATGCGCGAAGCGCTTGCCAAGGTCGAGAAAAAAGACCCCATCGTGCCGCTGATCGCCAATGTGCGTGCAGCCCCTGTCACGTCGGCGTCCGAAATCGCCGATCTACTCGTCGAGCAGGTGACCGGTCAGGTCCGCTGGCGCGAGACGGTGGAGTGGTTTGGCGCCAATGGCGTGACCACGCTTTATGAAGTGGGTGCCGGCAAGGTCCTGACGGGTCTCGCCCGTCGCATCGACAAGAACATCATCGGCGTGGCCGTCAATGGCCCGGCCGATATCGACGCAGTGATCGCCGCCCTCAACGGCTAAGATGAACGGCTGATCGCCTCAACGAACAACAAGGAACCCGACCATGTTCGATCTGACCGGCCGCAAGGCCCTCGTGACTGGCGCCACCGGTGGCATCGGCGAAGAAATTGCCCGCCAGCTGCATGCCCGGGGTGCGATTGTCGGCCTGCACGGCACGCGCGTCGAAAAGCTGGAAGCACTGGCCGCCGATCTCGGCGATCGCGTCAAGATCTTCCCGGCCAACTTGTCCGACCGTGATGAAGTCAAGGCGCTCGGCGAAAAGGCCGAAGCCGAACTCGAAGGCGTCGACATCCTGGTCAACAATGCCGGCATCACCAAGGACGGCCTGTTCGTTCGCATGTCGGATGCCGACTGGGATGCGGTTCTCGAAGTCAACCTGACCGCCGTCTTCCGCCTGACGCGCGAACTGACCCATCCGATGATGCGCCGCCGCTTCGGCCGCATCATCAACATCACCTCCGTCGTCGGCGTCACCGGCAATCCCGGCCAGGCCAACTACTGCGCCTCCAAGGCCGGCATGATCGGCTTCACCAAATCGCTCGGCCAGGAAATCGCCACCCGCAACGTCACCGTCAACTGCGTTGCCCCTGGCTTCATCGAAAGCGCCATGACCGGCAAGCTGAACGACAAGCAGAAGGAAGCAATCATGGGTGCCATCCCCATGAAGCGCATGGGCACGGGCGCCGAAGTCGCCTCCGCCGTCGTGTACCTCGCCTCCAACGAGGCAGCCTACATGACCGGGCAGACACTGCACGTGAATGGCGGCATGGCGATGATCTGATCTCATTGCCGGAAACAGCCCCTGCGCAATAGGATGTTGAGCAAGGCAAAGGGGCGAATTTCTGGCTTTGCGGCGCGCTTAAACCGTGTTAAGCGGGCCATGACTGTGAGCAGTCGCTCCGTCTCATGAGCCGAAGTTTATGCTTTTGTTTGCATAAACCGCTCTGGGTCAGGGCCGAACAGGTTTGCTGGTGGGACGAAAGCGTCACTGGCTGAATGCAGGGTAGGGATGCCATTAAGGCTCCCTCTGAATTTTAGAAGGTCGAGGATACCGACATGAGCGATATCGCAGAACGCGTGAAGAAAATTGTAGTTGATCATCTCGGCGTTGACGCTGAAAAGGTCGTCGAAGGCGCGAGCTTCATCGACGATCTGGGCGCTGACTCGCTCGACACCGTCGAACTCGTCATGGCCTTCGAAGAAGAATTCGGCGTTGAGATCCCGGACGATGCAGCTGACTCGATCCTGACGGTTGGCGACGCCGTCAAGTTCATCGAGAAGGCTCAGGCCTGATCGATCAAACTGCTGCGGAAGGCGGGCGCGAGCCCGTCCTGTCCGCTTGGGCCCGCGATGAGCGGGCCTTGTTGTATCTGGACCTTTGTTTACAATGACTTCGGTCAAATAAATTGGGTGGGCTTCGCACGATGAGACGTGTCGTCATCACCGGTACCGGCATGGTATCGCCTCTTGGATGTGGAACGGAACTGACATGGCAGCGGCTACTGGCCGGCCAGAGCGGTGCCCGCCTGGTCACGGAATTCGAGGTCGAAGATTTGCCGGCCAAGATCGCCTGCCGCATCCCGACCGAGGGCGAGGGCGCGTGGAACCCCGACGACTGGATGGAGCCGAAGGACCAGCGCAAGGTCGACGCCTTCATCATCTATGCCCTAGCGGCCGCCGACATGGCATTGAAGGATGCCGGCTGGGAGCCCAAAAACTATGAAGAAGAGTGCGCCACCGGCGTCCTGATCGGCTCCGGCATCGGCGGCCTCGAAGGGATCGTCGAGGCGGGCCATATCCTGCGCGACAAGGGTCCGCGTCGCCTCTCGCCCTTCTTCATCCCGGGCCGCCTGATCAACCTCGCCTCTGGCCAGGTTTCGATCCGCCACAAGCTGCGCGGCCCGAACCATTCCGTCGTGACGGCCTGCTCGACCGGCGCCCATGCGATCGGCGATGCTGCCCGTCTGGTCGCACTTGGCGATGCCGATGTCATGGTGGCCGGCGGTACCGAATCGCCGATCAGCCGCATCTCGCTTGCCGGCTTTGCCGCCTGCAAGGCGCTTTCGACCGCCCGTAATGATGACCCGACCGCTGCCTCGCGTCCCTACGACAAGGACCGTGACGGCTTCGTCATGGGCGAGGGCGCCGGCATTGTCATCCTGGAAGAACTGGAACATGCGAAGGCCCGCGGCGCCAAGATCTATGCCGAAGTTGTCGGCTACGGTCTCTCGGGCGACGCCTTCCACATCACCGCGCCTTCCGAAGATGGTGACGGTGCATTCCGCTGCATGACCATGGCGCTAAAGCGCGCCGGTCTGACGCCGTCCGATATCGACTACATCAACGCCCATGGCACATCGACCATGGCCGATACGATCGAGCTGGGTGCTGTCGAGCGTCTGCTCGGTGATCACGCCGAAAATGTCTCGATGTCGTCGACCAAGTCGGCGATCGGGCACCTGCTGGGTGCGGCCGGTGCGGTCGAAGCGATCTTCTCGACGCTTGCCATCCGCGACAACGTCGCACCGCCGACGCTCAACCTCGACAATCCCGATGTCGAGACCAAGATCGATCTCGTGCCGCACAAGGCGAGAAAGCGCGAAATCAATGTCGCTCTGTCGAATTCCTTCGGCTTTGGCGGGACGAATGCCTCGCTGGTGCTGAAGCGCTACGAGGCCTGATCGCATGGCGCGGCCGGTCGTGGATCAGCCGCCCGCGATTGCACTGGATGACGGCCGGGCGCTCTTGCCCGCCACCACTTTTAGCGAGTAGAAATCATGCCAACGCCCGGCGCATCTGTGCCGGACGATGACCCGGATTTTTGCCGCATTGCTGGATAAAACAGCCGCGAGTACGAAACTAAGAAGGATTGCCGGTGACCGACAACAGCCAGAACGGCGGTAGCCAGAACAACGGTGTCTCCTTCGGCCGCGATGCCGATACCCAGCCGGGCAAGGGACCCTTCATTCCGAAGTCGCCTAACGAGGCCCTGCGCCCCGAGCGCGTGCCGCAGCCGCCGCGCCGCTCTCGAAAGGCGCGCAGCCAGCTGGTGATCTTTCTGAACTTCCTGATGACCATGGTGGTCTTCGTCAGCGTCGTCGCTGTCGCCGGCTTCTTCTATGTGATGGACAGCTACCAGAAGCCCGGCCCGCTCGTCGCCAACACCAATTTCGTCGTCCGTAGCGGTGCCGGTCTCGCCGAGATCGCCAACAATCTGGAACGCAACGGGATCGTTACGGACGCCCGCATCTATCGCTATGTGACGACCACCTATCTCACGGACGGTCAGACGCTGAAGGCCGGCGAATACGAGATTAAGGCCGGCTCCTCGATGAAGGAGATCACGGCGCTGCTCGAATCCGGACGGTCGATCCTTTATTCCGTGTCGTTGCCCGAAGGTCTGACCGTCAAGCAGATGTTCCAGCGGCTTGCCGCCGATCCCGTGCTTGAAGGCGACCTGCCTGCCGAGCTTCCGCCGGAAGGCAGCCTGCGTCCGGACACCTACAAGTTCACGCGCGGCACCAACCGTGCCGAGATCGTTGCCCAGATGCGGGCCGCTCAGGAACGCTTGATCGACCAGATCTGGGAAAAGCGCGATCCCGACCTGCCGGTCGAGACGAAGGAAGAATTCGTCACGCTGGCCTCGATCGTCGAAAAGGAAACCGGGAAGGACGACGAGCGCGCCCATGTCGCCTCGGTCTTCATCAACCGCCTGAACAAGGGCATGCGCCTGCAGTCGGACCCGACGATCATCTATGGTCTGTTCGGTGGTGACGGCAAACCAGCGGATCGTCCGATCTTCCAGTCCGACATCCGCAAGGAAACGCCTTACAATACCTATGTGATCAGGGGGCTGCCGCCCGGCCCGATCGCCAATCCGGGCCGTGCCGCTCTCGAAGCGGTCGCCCATCCGTGGAAGACGGATGACCTGTATTTCGTCGCCGACGGCACCGGTGGTCACGCCTTTGCCAAGACGCTCGACGAGCACAATGCGAATGTGCGTCGCTGGCGCAAGATCGAGGCCGAGCGTGCTCAAACGCCGCCAGCCACACTGGATGTCGATCCGGAAGTCGATCCGTCGGCCAATAACTGAGACCGGCGGTAAGGGGCGGGGACATGACACTGCAATCCATGACGGGCTTCGCCCGGGTCGAGGGCTCGTCCGGTCGGTATCGCTGGGCCTGGGAACTGCGCTCGGTGAACGGCAAGGGTCTCGACCTGCGCACACGTTTGCCGCAGGGACACGAAGCACTGGAGACGGATATCCGTCGCCTGGCCAGCGAGCGTCTGACGCGCGGAAATTTGCAGATCGGCCTCAGCGTGACGGTTAGTGAAAATCGCGTCGAAGCGGTGCTCAATCATGATGCACTGGCTGCCGTTCTCGCCTTGCGAAACGAACTTGGTCCCGAGGTGTTGGACCCGGCACCGCTGAGGCTGGACACTCTGCTGTCTATCCGGGGGCTCGTGGACATGCGCGAGGCGACTGACGACGCCGAAGCGATCGCCGCGCGTGACGCGGACATTCTCACCGGCCTCGAACGATCCATCTCCGCACTGGTGGACATGCGAACGACCGAGGGGGCGGCGCTGCGCCGGATCCTCGAAGAGCATATCGCCCGGATTGAGGAACTCGCCCTGCAGATCGAGGCCGATCCATCGCGTTCGCCTGAGGAGATCGCACGCAGGCTTGAAGCCCAGCTTGCGAGCCTGATGGACGGGACGAGCGGCCTCGACCGCGACCGCCTGCATCAGGAAATCGCTCTGATTGCCACCAAGGCGGATCTGCGTGAGGAAATCGATCGTCTGAAGGCCCATGTGGCGGCGGCCCGGGAACTCTTGTCCGTTGGTGGTCCCGTCGGCCGCAAGCTCGATTTCCTGGCGCAGGAATTTAACCGAGAATCAAATACTATCTGTTCCAAGTCCAATGCCGTCGCAGTCACTGCCGCCGGCATCGAATTGAAGGTCGTCATCGACCAGTTCCGCGAACAGGTTCAGAATCTGGAGTAGTCCATGGCCGCTGCCGCCCCCACCTCCGTCAAGATCGCAAGGCGCGGCCTGATGCTCGTCATCTCCTCGCCCTCGGGTGCCGGCAAGTCGACCATCGCCCGCACCTTGATGGATCGCGACCAGCAGATCAGCCTCTCGGTGAGTGTGACGACCCGCCAGCGCCGCCAGAGCGAGATCGAGGGCGTGCATTACCACTTCGTCTCGCAGCGCGAATTCGAACGCCTTCGCGACAGCGACTCGCTCCTCGAATGGGCGCAGGTCCACGGCAACTATTACGGAACGCCGCGCGAAGCCGTGGAGACGGCCATGGGCGAGGGCCGTGACATGCTCTTCGATATCGATTGGCAGGGCGCACAGCAGCTGCAGGAAAAGATGTCGGCCGACGTCGTCTCGATCTTCATCCTGCCGCCGACCATGGCGGAACTCCAGTCGCGCCTTCATCGACGTGCAGAGGACTCTCGAGGAGGTCATCCAGACCCGCCTCAACAATTCCCGCGCCGAGATCAAGCACTGGCGCGAATATGACTACGTCATCGTCAACGACGATCTGAATTCGGCTTTCGATGCCGTCCAGTCTATCGTCAAGGCCGAGCGCTTGCGCCGCGATCGTCGTCACGGCCTCTTCGATTTTGTTGAAGGCCTGATCGCTTGAGATTATCTCTGATCCATTGAAAAGGGCGGCCGATTATCTCGGCCGCCCTTCTTGTTTGGATCATTCGCCTCTTGGGAAGCGCTGACTTTCCTCGAGGATGTTAAGGTCCATATGGTTGCGCATATAGCGTTCCGAGGC
>JBJIOA010000044.1:0-179094 GCA_045377275.1 Allorhizobium sp.
GATGTCTTGGCGCTTGGGCATGGCTCTATCCGTTCTTTGACCTGCGCGAAAAACCGGCCTGGGTGAGGGAGGTCACCGGCCGGGCGCAGATAGATGGTCTTTTCAGGCTAGAAGCGGCTTATAGGGAAATGTTGGCTGGGAAGGAACCCCATATTTGCACCGTCCGACAGGAAAGTTGGGGAGGGGTGGAATGGGGCTGCAACTGGTGTCCAATGTCACACCTGGTTCGCACTCGGCGCGTACCGCAGTTGCTCCCAACTCAAAGGAATGAAACCTGATGACCCCGCGTGTTCCCGACCATCTCAAATCTGCATCACTCAGCCACAGCGCCGGCCCAATCCCCCATCTAGGGCGCCGCTACGATACATCGGGCACGTTCCTCCCGGAACGGGGCAACACCGTCGTGTGCCACCTCGTCGAAGGATCTGAAGCGGAGGCTGCGATCAACGATGCACGCGCGCGGTTCAAGCAGATGCCGGGGGCTGATAAGCTCGCCTTCACGGCAGCCTCCAGTCTGCACATGACGCTCTTTCAGGGCATCATCGAGACACGGCGCAAATTGCCCTACTGGCCGTCCGACGTTCCGTTGGAGACCCCGATCGATGACATGACGGGGCTCTTCATCGATCGCCTGGCGCGATTCGAGCCTGGCGACGCCTTTGCGATGGAGGTGACGCATGCTACCCCGAATGGCCTGACGCTCGATGGTGTCACGGAGCGCGACCGGGCAATCCTGAAAGACTGGCGGAACCGCCTGGCGGATCTGCTCGGTTACCGGCATCCGGATCACGAGACCTATGTCTTCCACATCACCTTCGCCTACATGATCGACCGCTTCGACGATCAGACCATGGCCGCCTGGGTGCCGTTCCTCGATGACATGGCCAGGGATATTCGTGCGCGTGCACCGGTCATAACGCTTCGGCCCCCGGCCTTCTGTGCCTTTGACGACATGAACCACTTCGAAGAGCTTCTTGTCTTCGAGCCGAAGTGAGCTTCAAAGCGGAAATAAAAATGGCGGGCCGCAGCCCGCCATCCCAAGCATCAGAAATAGTCTCTACGATCAGAATTCTTCCCACTCACCGCCGCTCGGGGCGGGCTTTGCGCCCATGGCCGAGGCGATCTTGCCGGCCAGTGTGCGGGCCGGGGAGGGGACCGGACGGGCGGCCTCGCTGACGGCGGACGGACGGGCAGGGACTACGGGACGTGTGGCGATGGATGTAGGTGCGCTGTGGGTCCGTGGTGTATGCGTCGCTGCCGATGCGTGTGAGGCCGCGCCGAGATTGAACTGTGCGAGGCGAGCCGAGAGGGCCTGCACTTCCGACACAAGGGTGTGCGAGGCGGCATTCGTCTCCTCGACCATGGCGGCGTTCTTCTGCGTGCCCTGATCCATGATGTTGACGGCCGAGTTGATCTCGTGAAGGCCAGTCGATTGCTCGCGTGCGGCATCGACGATCGCATGGACGTTGGTGTTGATCTGCTGCACTTCGGCGACGATGGCGGAGAGGGCTTCGCCGGTCTGGTCAACGAGCGAGACCCCGTGCTTGACCTGTTCGCCGGAGGCGGTGATGAGGGTCTTGATCTCTTTCGCCGCGTTCGCCGAGCGCTGCGCGAGTTCACGCACTTCCTGTGCAACGACGGCAAAGCCCTTGCCGGCTTCGCCCGCGCGGGCGGCCTCAACACCTGCATTGAGCGCCAGCAGATTGGTCTGGAAGGCGATCTCGTCGATCACGCCGATGATGTTGGAGATCGACTGCGATGACTGTTCGATGGCGCTCATCGCATCGATCGCGGAGCGTACGACCTCACCGGAGCGTTCCGCGCTTTCCTTGGTGCGGCTGACCTGCTGGCCGGCTTCTTCGGCGCGCTGGGTCGATTCCTTGACGGAACGGGTGATCTGCGAAAGGGCGGCCGATGTTTCCTCGACGGAAGCCGCCTGCTGTTCGGTGCGGCGTGCCAGGTCGTCGGCTGCCGAGCGGATTTCGTTCGAGCCGTTCTCGATGGTGGTCGCGTTGTCACGGAACGAGACCATCGCGGCGCGCAGCTTCTCGATCGAATCGTTGAAGTTGCCGCGGATTTCGTCGAGCGCCGGTGAGAAGGGTCTTTCCAGCCGGACCGTCATGTCGCCGTCCGACAGGCGGGCGAGGCCGGCGCGGAGTTCATCGACAACGAAGCGGATTTCTTCTTCGCGGGCCTTGTGGCCCTTGGAGCGTTCGACGCGTTCGATCTCTTCCTGCTCGTAACGGGCTTCCGCCTCCTTTTCGAGCGCGACCTTCTTGCGGTTGCTATCGAGGAGGACGGCGAGCGAGCGCGAGAGGTCGCCCAACTCGTCCGAGCGGTCCTTGTCTGTCAGTTCGACGTCGAGGCGACCGGCGGCGATGTCGGTGGTCTGGCCGATGACACGGTTGATGCGGGCGATGAAGCGGCGGGCGAGCAACCAGCCGACGACGATGAGAATGATGGTGGCGCCGGCGATGATGAGGGCGGAGGTCCAGACGGTTTCCGTCAGGACGCCGAGCACGGTTGCGCTCGGGACGGCGACCACGACATTCCAGACGGCACCCGGGAAGGGCTCGATCGGGACAGCGATGGCCATGCGCTCGACGCCGTCCTTGTCGATCATGGTGCCGACCGTACCGGGTGATTTCAGCAGGCCTTCCCAGGCGGCGGCATCGAGACCACTGTCCTTCAGCGCCTTACCCATGGCCGCCTTGTCCGGATGGCTGACAAAGGCGTTGGCGGAGGAGAGGAGGGCGACGTAACCGTCGCCCAGCGGGCGCTTGGCCGCGAGGTCGGCGGCCGTGTTGTCGAGGTCGATGTCTGCGCCGACGTAGCCGAGTGCCTTGCCGTTCTCCATCACCGGGATCGAGATGGTGGTCATGAGGACGTCCTTGCCGTCCACCGGATAGACATATGGCTCGAGCAGAACCGACTTACCGGTCGTCACGGGCAAGATATAATAGTCACCGGCTCCTGGCTTGTCGTAATCGACCAGGACGTCGCTCTTGATGACGCCACCGGACCGATAGATGTAGGGCATGAAGCGGCCGGTCTGGTCATGGGCCGGCTTGCCAACGAAGTCTGCGTCCTTGCCGTCAAAGGCATTAGGTTCCCAACCGCTCGATACGCCGATCGCTCCGGGGAACCCTTCAAGGGTGGTCGTCATGACGGCCATCGCCATGTCACGGTCCGCCAGACCCTTGGCACGCAAGGCGGCAATCGAGGCCTCCATGCCTGCTACCATCTGGTGGGCGACACTGAGCGTTTGACTGACTTCTGCGGCGGCGTCCGAAGCTGCCGTCTGCATCTTGTCGATGCCGGCGCCGCGGATCGCGCCATAGCTGATGCCAACCACTGTCGCGGCCACGCCGATCGTCGTGACGACGCCGAGTGCCACCGTCGAGAAGATGTTCCGGCTGGTTGCCGATTTGAATAACATGGGCCGTTCCCTCATTAGCCTATGACTGCGTTGCGGCAGACAGCGTCCGCCGCGCCGGTGTTGTGCCGGCCGTTGAGGCAGACTTTAGCCCTCCATGGTTAAGTAGGTGTTTATATTCGGGTGAGCCGCTAAGTCCGATGGTGCTTGATCGAGGTGTGGATTGACCGGAAGGTGAGGACAATCGAACGAGTCGGCCGTGGGGGGGGAGTGATGGTTTTCAAGGAATATGCTGACTTCGACGGATTGGCGCTGGCCGACCTGATCAAGCGCAAAGAGGTTTCGGCTAGCGAGGTGCTTGAGGCGGGGATCACGCGGATCGAGGCGGTCAATCCCAAGCTCAATGCGGTCGTCCGACCGCTCTTCGATCGGGCGCGGCAGCGCGTCGCGAAGGGACTGCCGGACGGCCCGTTTTCCGGTGTTCCGTTTCTGGTCAAGGACCTGTTGGCGCAGATTGACGGCGTGCCGACGGGCAATGGTAACCGCCTCTGGGCAAGCCGGGTTGCGCAGAGCAACAGCGAATTGGTCAACCGGTGGGAGAAGGCCGGCCTCGTCATTGCCGGGCGTACCAACACGCCTGAGTTCGGGCTGACGCCCTATACCGAACCGGGCGCCAGTGGTCCGACACGCAATCCATGGGATCTCACGCGTACCCCCGGCGGCTCATCCGGCGGTTCGGGTGCGGCGGTAGCCTCCGGCATGGTGCCGATCGCCTCCGGCGGTGACGGCGGCGGGTCCATCCGCATCCCGGCGTCTGCCTGTGGTGTCTTCGGGATGAAGCCGACGCGCGGGCGGACACCGGCCGGGCCCTTCATTGGCGAGGCTTGGTCCGGTTTTGCCGTCGAGCATGTGCTGACGCGCTCGGTGCGCGACAGCGCCGCCGTGCTTGATGCGACGCATGGAGCGGATCGCGGTTCGCCCCATCCGCTGCCGTCGCAGGAAGGCACATTCCTCGCTGCCTGCCAGCGGGCGCCTGGAAAACTGAAGATCGCGGTGTCGCGCCAGCCGATGCTCGGCAAGGCCGTGGCGCCGGAAGTCGTGGCTGCCTTCAATGATACGGTGAAGCTTCTGGCCGATCTCGGTCACGAGGTGATCGAGGCGGCGCCTCCTGTGGAACGCGAGGCCTTTTCCATGGCCTTCCTGACGGCACTTGCCGGGGAGCTTCGAGCCGACATCGAGTTTACGGCGAAGACCTTCGGCGTGAAGATCCGTCCCGGCGACTATGACGCCTCCTCCTTCGGCATGGGTCTCCTGGGCGAGGGGTTCACCGCCTCTGACTTGATCACCGCCCATCGCTATCTCACGCTGTCCGCCCGCTCGATCCTCGGTTTCTTCGAGGATGTCGACGTGCTGATGACGCCTGTTTTCTCGACCTTGCCCGTCAAGATCGGTGCCTTGCAGCCGAGCGCCGTGGAGAAGAAGCTCTTGACGGTGCTCGGCTATGTCGGCGGCGGCAGGCTGTTGAAGAAGCTCGGGATTGCCGAGCAGCTAGCGGCCCAGACCTTCGAGTTCATCCCCTGGACACCCATATTCAACGTCACTGGCCAGCCGGCCATGTCAGTTCCCACAGGCTGGTCGCCCGAGGGCTTGCCGATCGGCATGCAGTTCGTCGGGCGGTTTGCCGGAGAGGACACGCTGTTTTCACTGGCAGGCCAGCTTGAGCAGGCGCTGCCCTGGAAGGACAGGCGCCCGCCGCTCTGACAGCCCCGCTTACAGGCCGGGCACGACGAGCACCTTGACCTCACCGGGCTGCGGCGCATTGCTGACCACGCCCGGCGCATCATCAAGCGAGACCTTGCGGGAGATGAGTTTCTCGACCTCGATTTTGCCCGAGGCGATCAGGTCGGCTGCGCGGCGATGGGTGAAGGGGTTCAAGAAGGAGGTGACCAGCTTGACCTCGCGGAAGAGCAGGTCGAAGGGCTCGATCGCCACCTTTTCACCTTGCGCCATCACACCGAGGATGACAGCGGTGCCACCCGGACGGACGAGCTTCGTCGCCTGAATGACCGTTTCGCCGACGCCGGCGCATTCGAGGACGACATCGACCCCGCCGGGAACGAGACCAGTGTCGCCGGAGATTTGCGTAACGACGTCACCTGCGGCAGGGTCGACGCTGGCGGTTGCGCCGAGCTCTTCGGCGAGTTTTCGCCGGGCGGCTTGGCGGGTCACGAGAATGACGGTCGCAGCACCCGCCAGGCGGGCGAGCTGCACGGTGAGCAAGCCGATGACACCGCCGCCGAGCACGACGACCGAGGAGCCGGCCTTGATCTCGGCTAGATCGATGCCGTGCAGGCAGCATGCAAGCGGTTCACAAAAGGCGCCATGCATCGGGTTGAGATCTGCCGGGAGCAGAAAGGCCTGTCTGTGGGGAACGACCACATAGTCTGCGAAGCCGCCATCGCGATGAATGCCGATGGCTTTCAGGTTCCGGCAGAGATTGACCCGGCCATTGACGCAGTGGCTGCAGCGGCCGCAGGCGATGTTCGGGTCTCCCGTGATGCGGTCACCGAGTTTAAAGCCGGTGACGACGCTTCCCACGGCCTCTACGATGCCGCTGAATTCGTGGCCGAGGGTGACCGGTGGCGTGCAGGGGAATTCACCGTGATAGAGATGCCGGTCGGTGCCGCAGACGCCGCAGGCTTCGACGCGCACCAAGAGATCATCCGGTCCTGCTTCCGGCTTATCCACCTCCCGTGTGAAAAGCTGGCCCGTCGCTTCCAGTCGCATGGCCTTCATTCGTCACTCCTCCCAAAGCACTGTATGTCATTGCAGATTTGCATGCAGGAGGTGGGCTGCCAAGTCGTCGTTGCGTGCGATCTGGTGTCCGGTCGTCGACAAAGTTGCGGTCTTAGCCTCGACGGCGGTCGGGGGCGTCGCTAGATGTTCAAGCAACGACAATCGAAGGGCCGTTTCTGATGATCACTGTGCACTATCTCGACAATTCGCGCGCCCACCGCATTCTCTGGCTGCTCGAGGAGCTCGGGCTCGACTATCAGGTCAAGGTCTATCATCGGACGAAGGAATACCTCGCGCCGAAGGAGCTGAAGGCGGTGCATCCGCTCGGCAAGTCGCCAGTCATCGAGGATGGCAGCCGCGTTGTCGCGGAAAGCGGCGCGATCATGGAATATCTGATCGAGACCTATGGCGGGGAGGGCTTGCGCCCCGCAGCCGGCACCGAGGAGCGGCTGCGCTATCGCTACTGGATGCATTATGCCGAGGGATCGGCCATGCCGCTTCTGGTTATGAAACTGATCTTTGCGCGCATTCCGGGGCAGGTGCCCTTCTTCATTCGGCCGGTGGCCAAGATGATCAGCCAGGGTGTCTCGCGCAAGCTGCTTGACCCGCAGCTCTCCGACCATCTCGACCTCTGGATCAACGAAGTCGGCAATGACGGCTGGTTCGCAGGCCGGGAGTTTTCGGCCGCCGATATCGCCATGAGCTTTCCAGTCGAAGCCGGTCTGACCCGGATCTCCGGTGGCAAGGATGTGAGCGTGCTGAAAGGCTGGATCGAGCGGATCCGCGCGCGACCGGCCTATCAACGCGCGCTGTCCCGAGGTGGGGACTACGGTTACGCCAAGAGCTGACGGACATTCGGTCGGCCCTTCGCTTGCCTTTCACCAGAAGAATGTCGTTGGCTCACTGGCGTCGTGGAACCGTTCGGCTATCTTCTCATTGTCAGGGGCAGGCGTGTGGAGGGACTAGACCATGGAATGGCGAGGACGGCGGCAGTCGAACAATGTCGAGGACCGGCGTGGGCAATCCTCTGGTGGTGGCCTAGGACGCAATCCCTTCGGCCGCTCCGGCATTCAGATCCCGATGGGCGGGCGACGGGGCGGCGGCTTGAGCTTCGGCACCATCATCTTCCTCGTCGTCATCTACTTTGTGCTGAAGGCCATGGGCATCGACATGCTGCAGGTTCTGGGTGAGGGCAATGTCGGCGGCGCAGGGTCCGGCTACGAGCAGTCGATTGGCCAGCGTCCTCAAGGCCAGTCCAGTGATGACACCACAGCTTTCGTGCGCACGGTTCTGGCCGAGACCGAGACCACTTGGAACGCAATCTTTGCGGCTTCCGGCGAAAACTATCGGGAGCCGACCCTTGTGCTTTTTGCAGGGACGACGTCATCGCCCTGCGGCCAGGCCTCCTCGGCCACGGGGCCGTTCTATTGCCCGGCCGATAGCAAGGTCTATCTCGATACGGAGTTCTTCGACCAGCTCGAGCGGAAGTTCGATGCGGCCGGGGATTTCGCCCAAGCTTACGTGATCGCGCATGAGGTAGGGCATCACGTGCAGAACCTCACCGGTGTTCTCCCGGAGTTCAACCGCCAGCGCCGGTCGATGGGCCAGCGCGAGGCAAACCAGATGTCGGTGCGCGTCGAGCTGCAAGCTGATTGCTATGCCGGGATCTGGGCGAAATCCGCCGACAAGGAGGGAATCCTGTCGGACGGCGACCTGGAGGAAGCGTTGAATGCCGCGCAGCAGATCGGCGACGATACGCTGCAGAAGCGCAGCCAGGGTTATGTCGTGCCCGACGCCTTCAATCACGGCACGTCGGCGCAGCGGATGAAGTGGTTCAGGCGCGGCTATGACAGCGGCAATGTCGGGTCTTGCGACACCTTCTCCGGCGCGATCTGACGCGCCGGTTCTTTCAGCGGATGAGCAGTGCGGTCAGCCACAGGCCGAGACCGAAGGCGGTATGGGCCAAAAGATTGAGGACGCGGACCTTGTTCGGGTTCGCAGTCTTCGATGCGGCCCAGCCGAGCCCGAGGCCCGGTTGCAGCAGGAACCAGCCGGCGGCAACGGTGACGATCGCCCAGGTCCAGGCCGGCAGCAGGGTCGGCTGGGCAAGCCAGCTTGAGCCGAGCGCAAGGACGAGGATGATCCCGTAGGCAATGCCGACGGCGTAATGCGCCATCCAGCCAAGTGCCTGTTCGTGGCGGTAGGGCGCAGCCTCTGCGATCGTGTGATGAAACACCGTACCGGATTTCAGGTGATAGAACCAACGTCCGACGGGAGCCCAGTTCGGTTTGGGCTGGCGAAAGGCGATCGTCAGAAGAATTGCCCAAAGGTCCATGGCAAGCGTTGCGCCGAACCCGATGATGGAGCCGCGCCAGATCAGTTCCCACATGCTTCATGCGCCCTTGTGATTGGGAAATAGAGAATTGAACCGATGGGCGGTTTCCGGCCGTCAGAAAGGCCGTTTTGCGCGCCAACAGGTAACTTCCCCTGTTTTTCGAGAGGATTCGGTTCGGATCTGATGTTTCAGTCCTGAATTTCATCAATCTGGCTGATGTATCGCGCAATAATTCTGCAGGTTGTCGATTTCGTCTTGCTGGATGGCAGATTGCCGCTTATCCCGATGTGACATGCCGCTCACCAGTAAGCTCTGGAAGCGGCTTTTTTCGTTGGAATCAAGTCATGCACACCGATGTCGTCACGATCGAAACTTCAAGCCATGCGCCTGTCGGCGCCGGCTCCTGGATGTCGCATATCCGGGCGACGCTTTCGCTCGGGATCCCGCTGATCGGCGCGCAGCTGGCGCAACTCGGCATTCACACCACAGACGTCATCATCGTCGGGCAACTCGGTGCGGCGCCGCTCGCTGCCATGGTTCTGGCTGGCCAGTTCTTTTTCACCATCTTCGTCTTCGGCTCTGGATTCTCCATGGCCGTCATGCCCATGGTGGCGCAGGCCTATGGGCGGGGTGACGTCGTTTCCGTGCGTCGTTCGATCCGTATGGGCATGTGGGTCTCGATCCTCTACCTCATTTTGACGATGCCGCTCTTTTTCAACGCGGAGGCAATCCTGCTTGCGCTGGGGCAAAAGCCGGAAGTCGCCAAACTAGCTGCCGATTATGTCTTCATCACCCAGCTCGGACTTCTTCCGGCGCTGCTCTTTGCCGTGTTGCGGGCGTTGGTGAGTGCGACGGGCCGGGCGCGGATTGTGCTCTGGGTTACCGTCGGCATCCTGATCCTCAATGCCATCCTCGCTTATGCGCTGGTGCTCGGGCATTTTGGCCTGCCGGCGCTTGGCATGACTGGGGCCGCCATCGTCGCCGTCATCGTGCAATGGGTGAGCTTCGTTGCGATGGTCATCTATATCCAGACGCGTGACGAGACACGACGCTATGAGCTTTTCGTGCGCTTCTGGCGGCCGGACTGGCAGGCTTTTCGCGAAGTCTTGCATCTCGGACTGCCGATCAGCGTCACCGTGCTTGCGGAGGTCAGCCTGTTCAGCGCTGCCTCGCTTCTAATGGGCCGGATCGGCACGATCGAACTCGCGGCCCATGGCATCGCGCTGCAGCTCGCCTCGATCGCCTTCATGATCCCGCTCGGTTTGTCTCAGGCAGCGACCGTGCGGGTCGGCCTTGCGCATGGACGCGGCAATTATCCGGAGCTGGTTCGGGCGTCGATCACCGTGCTCGGGATTGCGGCACTTTTGTCGCTTTCAGGCGGGTTGCTTTTCCTGACGGTCCCACAGGAACTGTCCGCCGCCTTCATCAACGAGAGCACCCCGGACGCACAGGCTGTCCTTGCCTTTGCCGGGCCACTTGTGATGGTGGCGGGGCTCTTCCAACTGGTGGACGGAATGCAGGCTATCGCTGCCGGTCTCCTGCGGGGGCTCAAAGATGCGCGCGTGCCGATGATCCTCGCTCTCATTTCCTATTGGCCGATAGGTTTTCTTCTCGCCTGGCTCATGGCCTTTCCACTCGGGGTCGGCGGTATCGGCATCTGGTACGGCTTCTGCCTTGGGCTTGCCAGCGCTGCCGTCATGCTTACGCTGCGCTTCTATTTGAAGGTCCGGCATGAAATGCAAACGGCCCGGGCATGAGCCCGGGCCGCCAATTTTCAATCTGATTGATTGGGCTCAGCGCTCGGCAAGTGCCGGTTCGCCCTTCGTTTCGCGCACCATGTTGATGAAGCGGCGGAAGAGGTAGTGGCTGTCCTGCGGGCCGGGGGAGGCTTCCGGATGGTGCTGCACAGAGAACACCGGCTTGCCCTTGAGGCGCAGGCCGCAATTCGTGCCGTCGAACAGGGAAACGTGAGTCTCTTCAACGCTTTCAGGCAGCGACTTGGAGTCGACTGCGAAGCCGTGGTTCATCGAGACGATTTCGACCTTACCGGTGGTGAAGTCCTTCACCGGATGGTTTGCGCCGTGATGACCCTGGTGCATCTTCTCGGTCTGGCCGCCGAGAGCAAGACCCAGCATCTGGTGGCCGAGGCAGATGCCGAAGACCGGCTTGTCGGTCTTGATCAGGTTCTGGATGACAGGGACGGCGTATTCGCCGGTGGCTGCCGGATCCCCCGGACCATTCGACAGGAAGACGCCATCCGGGTTGAGCGCCATGATGTCTTCGGCCGAAGTGGTCGCCGGCACCACGGTCACCTTGCAGTCGAGGCCAGCGAAGAGGCGAAGGATGTTGCGCTTCACGCCGAAGTCAACGCAGACGATGTGGTACTTGGCGTCGTCCGAACCGAGGGTCGTGTGGCCTTCGGTCCAGTTCCAGTCCTTCTCACTCCAGACAGAGGATTGGCCCGAGGTCGCGACCTTGGCGAGGTCCAGCCCAACGAGACCACTCCAGGCCTTGGCTTCGGCCTTCAGCGCCTCGATGTCGAAGACGCCGTTCGGATCATGGGCGATGACGGCGTTCGGGGCGCCGTTCTCACGGATCCAGGCGGTCAGCGCACGGGTGTCGACGCCCGAGAGGCCGATGATGCCGCGGCTCTTAAGCCAGGCGTCGAGATGGCTTGCGGCACGATAATTTGAAGGCTCCGTGATGTCGGCCTTGAAGATCGTGCCGACCGCGCCGTGGCGTGCTGCCGGCGTCAGGTCTTCGACGTCTTCGTCATTGGTGCCGACATTGCCGATATGCGGGAATGTGAAGGTGACGATCTGGCCGAGATAGGAGGGATCGGTCAGGATTTCCTCGTATCCGGTCAGGGCCGTGTTGAAGCAGACCTCGGCCTGGACCTTGCCGGTCGCGCCGATTCCGTGGCCTTCGATGACGGTGCCGTCGGCGAGAACGAGGAGGGCGGTCGGCTTGCGGGTCGTCCAGGGGGCTGTCGCGGTCATGGTCGTTCCTTGTTCGCCCGCGTGCCTGCCCCTTGTCGGAGCGGTTTCGCAGGACCATTTATGTTGCAGATCGAGGGCGCGCGAAGTCGCGCGTTTTCGGCCCTGATGACAATTTGCGTGCAGGTGCCGAGCAATAGACGCATCGTGGGGAGAGGTCAATTCCGGAGTCGCATCCGGGGCGGATTTCTCCCAAGCCATTTCAAGGCTTTGCTCAATTCGTTTGCGCCGCAGCAAATGTCTGGCTATGAGAACCACTCAACAACACGGAAAAGCCACAATCGCCAAGAGCGAGGCGGCCACTCCCCGGAGAAGAAAATGATACGCGACACGCTCGCCAACTCGCTGAAAGAAGCTTTGAAGGCCAAGGATGTCCGCAGGACCTCGACCGTGCGCCTGATCCAGACCGCGATCAAGGACCGCGATATCGCCCATCGCGGTGCCGGTAAGGATCCGGTCAGCGACGACGAGATCATGCAGATCCTGATGAAGATGATTAAGCAGCGGGACGAATCCGCCAAGATCTATGCCGAAAACGATCGGCCGGAACTTGCCGCGCAGGAGCGCGAAGAAATCGTCATCATCAAGTCCTTCATGCCCGAGCAGCTCTCGGAAGAGAAGGTACGCGAACTCTGTGCGGCGGTGATCAACGAAACCGGTGCGCAAGGCCTGCGTGACATGGGCAAATGCATCAACGCGCTGAAAGAGCGCTATCCCGGCCAAATGGACTTCGGCAAGGCCTCGGGCGTGGTCAAGGATCTCCTGAAGTAAGAGCCTTCCGTTCGATCCAAGTTTGTTCGACGCCGCCTTCGGGCGGCGTCTCGTATTTCAGGGTTTCGAGCGCTTCTGCTCGTCGACAAAATGGCGCAGGACCGCGTTGATGCGGGTCTGGTAGCCTTTGCCCGTCGCCTGGAAGAAATCGATGATATCAGGATCGAGGCGGATCGAGATCGCCTTCTTCTTGTCGGGGATGACCATCCTGGCCTTGGACCAGTCGATGTCCATGAAATCCTTCCAATCGGGATCGTCGCGCATGGCCCGCTCGATGTCCTCGTCGGTCATGGCATCGACGCGCGCCCAGTCGGTCTGGCTTTTTTCACCGCGCGCCCGCTTTTCCAAAATCTCAGCTATGGTAGTGCGCGTGATATTCTCTTCGCTCATTTCTTCTCGCAACGCGGGCGGATATGATCCGACAGACGTTTCCTCTCATGGTGTAGACGGCGGTAATCAACCGGCCGCTTTCCGGGCATGTCGCAAGAACCCGCAACTCACCGTTGGCTATGGTCTGGGTCTCAAGACGAGGTCCAGCTAGCGCTAAGACAACGTCATCGAAATCAATCCCATGCTTGTGGCGATTGCTGATCCGTTTCGCTTCGTCCCACTCGAAGGCCCATTCTTCCTGCGGAATGTCGTCCAGGCTTCGCATGGCGGCTGCCAGATGCTCGTCCCTTGACTGTATATACAAACGTCATGATGTACAACCGCTGTGAATAACGGGCACTGCGTGCGAAAGCCTTGGCGCTGCGCTCATGGCACGCCTATATGGAGGATCAGCTTCCCAGGGATACAGATGCGTTTTTCCAGCGACTTCCTCGACGAGATCCGTGACCGCGTGCCGATTTCGGCCGTGGTGGGCCGCCGCGTGACCTGGGATCGCAAGAAGACCAATGTGTCGCGGCAGGACTACTGGGCGTGCTGCCCCTTCCATGGCGAGAAGAGCCCGAGCTTTCACTGCGAAGATCGCAAGGGCCGCTATCACTGCTTCGGCTGCGGTGTGTCCGGCGATCACTTCCGCTTCCTGACCGATCTTGAAGGACTGAGCTTCGTCGAGGCAGTGCAGCAGGTCGCTGATATGGCCGGGATTGCCATGCCGCAGCCCGATCCGCAGGCGGAGCGGCGCGAGCGAGAGCGCACGACGCTGCAGGACGTCATGGAGATGGCGACGCAGTTCTTCCAGGACCAGTTGCAGACGGCGAGCGGAGCGCGGGCGAGGGCTTACCTGCGCGAACGTGGTCTCTCGGGGCGCACGATCGAGACGTTCAGGCTTGGCTATGCACCGGAAAGCCGCAACGCGCTGAAGGAGTATCTGGCCTCCAAGGGTGTGCCGAAGGAGCAGATCGAGGCCTGCGGGCTCGTGGTGCATGGTCCCGATATTCCGGTGTCCTATGATCGATTCCGTGATCGCATCATGTTCCCGATCCTGTCGCCACGTGACAAGGTCATCGCCTTTGGTGGGCGCGCCATGGCGGCCGATGCGATGGCGAAGTATCTCAACTCCAACGAGACGGAGCTCTTTCACAAGGGCAATGTTCTCTACAATTTCTCCCGCGCCCGTCGTTCGATGCAGGGGGCGGATGGCGCTGATACCCTGATTGCGGTCGAAGGCTACATGGACGTGATCGCGCTCTATCAGGCAGGGATCGAGAATGCTGTCGCGCCGCTCGGCACGGCGCTCACCGAAAACCAGTTGCAGCTGATGTGGAAGACTACCCCGGTGCCGGTTCTCTGCTTCGATGGTGACGGTGCGGGCCAGCGGGCAGCATTTCGGGCGGTGGATCTGGCTCTGCCACACATCAAGCCGGGGCAGTCGCTCCGCTTTGCCATGCTTCCCGACGGCAAGGACCCTGATGATCTCGTCAAGCAGGACGGGCGCCAACCTTTTGATCGTGTCCTCTCGGAGGCGCGACCGCTCGCCGAGATGGTCTGGATGCGCGAAACGCAGGCCGGCGGTTTCGATACTCCGGAGAAGCGCGCCGAGCTCGAAGCGAAGCTGAAGCAGGTCGTCAACGTGATTGCCGACGAAAACGTGCGGCGCCACTATCAGCAGGATGTGCGTGACCGCCTTTATGCCTTCTTCCAGGGCAGCCAGCCGGGCCGCGGAGAGCGTGGGAATTTCCAGGGCGGCGGACGCGGGCAAGGGCAGAGTGGCCGCAACAGCGGCGGACGTCCTCCCGGTCCTGTCGCCTCTAGCCGCGGCACGATTTCGGACCGGCTGGCGCGGTCAGGCCTCGTGCGCGGCGCGCTTGATCAGCCGACGCTCAGGGAAAGCGTGCTGGCGCTCACCATCGTCAACCATCCGCAACTTCTCGAGGGCGAATACGATGAGGTCGCCGCGATCGATTACGAGCATGCCGGTTTGCAGAAGCTTTGGTCGTCGCTGCTGACGGCCGTCGCAGAAGCCGGCCCAACGCTCAGCCGTGAGATCCTGATCCAGAAGCTGGAGGCCCATGGTCACGGCACGCTGCTGCGTGGTCTCGACCAGCAGATCCGCAATGCGCGGCTCTGGATCGCCACGGAAATTGCCGCAGCCGAAGATGCCCGTGAGGGCTATCGACAGGCGTTGGCCCTCTACAAGCGGGCGCGGGCGCTGAAGCGGCAGCGTATGGAACTGGAGCGGGAAATCGCCGAGGCGACCGAAACTGACGACGGCGCGCGCATCGAGCAGGTCATTAGCGCCCTGCATGAGGTCCAGAACGAAGTGACGCGCATGGAAAACCAGGAAGCGATCATCGATGGCTTCGGCGTGATGTCCGGGCGCGTGAAGGGACCGGCCACCGGACACGGCTGATGTAATCGTTTGCATAAACCTGTTGCACTGCGGCGGCAAATGGGGGATTCAGGTCCTGTTCCATTGTAACCGGAAACAAGAGTGGCGCAGAACGAGTTCGATTTCATAGCCCGTAACGGGCGCAAGCTCCGCTCGTTCTGGCGCCTGCCGAATGCCGTCTGGTGGGTGGCGAGGATCGGGACCGCCGGTTATCCGCCGCGTATTCGCCGCAGGCTCGCGGTTACCAACATCATCGCAGCCATGGTCAGCCTGATGACCATTCCTTATGTGCTGCTGTACGTGGCCTATGACTGGTATGGCCTGCTGCCGGCGATCATCGCCTTTTCTCCGCAGGTGATCTTCTACGCACTGACACCCTATTTTCACCGTTATGGGCCGATTTCCGGGGCGCTTTACCTGTGCACGATCTGGCTGATCTTCGGGATCGGGTACTGCATGTTCTTCGGCCGGGACTCGGGGCTTCATTTTTATTTCCTGCCCGGGGCGGCGGCCTCAATGCTCGTCTTTGGAGCCGAGCGTCTGCTGCTTTCCGCCTTTGTCACAATTGTCGGACTGACGGCCTTTCTTGCGACCGAGATCCTCTTCGTCGCGCCGCTCGATTTCATCCGTGTCGAGCCGATTTTTCTCAATACGCTTTATTATCTGACGGTACCCTTCGCCTTCCTGCTGATCTTTACCACCTCATTCTTTGCCTTCAAGGAAGCGGCCCAGACCGAGATGGCGCTGGAATCGGAGCATGAGTTCTCGGAGCGGCTGCTGCAGAACATCCTACCGCAGGCGGTGGCGAGCCGGCTTCGCGATCACAAGACGCAGGTCGTTGCCGATCACATCCCGTCGGCCACCATCCTGTTTGCCGATATCGTTGACTTCACGCCGCGAGCAGCGCGCTGGCAGCCGCAGCAGGTCATTGCCTTTCTCGGGCGTGTGTTCTCGCAATTCGATGCGATTGCCAGTGCGCATGGCCTGGAAAAGATCAAGACGATCGGGGATGCCTACATGGTGGCCGGCGGTCTTCCCGAACCGAAACCGGATCACGAAACAGCCGTCGCTCTGATGGCGCTCGATATCATCGCCTGCTGCCGCAGGATTTCGGAGCAGGTGGGAGAGGTGGTCGAGGTTCGCATTGGCCTCGACACCGGGCCGGTGGTGGCCGGCGTGATCGGTCCCAACAAGCTCCTCTACGATGTCTGGGGCGATACGGTGAATACGGCAGCGCATATGGAATCCCATGGCGTTGCCGGCCGCATTCAGGTTGCCGACTGCCTGAAGCAGCGGCTGGAGAGCCGTTTCGATTTCGAGCTGCGTGGTGAGATTGAGGTGAAGGGCAAGGGGTTGATGCGCGTCTGGTTCTTGACGGGTGTCAAAAGCGAGTCTCAGGCCGCAGCCTGACTCGGCGCTTGCGGGTTTTCCCTCTTGTTTCTCGGGCGCGACGTCCTACATCTGCGAAGATCGGTGATAAAGACGCCGTTGAACGGCTTGTTTTGTTGATTTTCCCTGTCGAGCCGCCAGAAAGGCTTGACGTCAGGAAAAATTGTGGGAATCACCAATCCAAGCACACAAGGGTGAAGTGGGTTCGGACGGATCTCTGGTATGATGACCGGTCATGCAGACAAACAAGTTTTTGGCGCTGCGACCGCAATGCCCATAGTTAAGCAGGAATTAAGCAACACTCCGTTAGGTCAGTGACAGCTATCCGCCCGGGTGAGTGGTTCGTCTCCCATTCCTCCGGCGGCAAGCCGCATGATCAGACGTCAGGGAAAGCGACAAGATAAATGGCATCGAAAGTCAAAGAAAACGAAGAAGCCGAAGGCGAACGCGACGGCGCGACGGACGGCCCGCTTCTCGATCTTTCCGATGACGCGGTCGAAAAAGATGATCAAGGCCGCGAAAAAACGCGGCTATGTGACCATGGACGAATTGAACTCGGTTCTGCCGTCGGAGGAAGTGACCTCCGAGCAGATCGAAGACACCATGGCGATGCTTTCCGACATGGGTATCAACGTCATCGAAGACGAAGACGTTGATGAAGCCCAGAGCGGGGAAGACGACGCTGAGGAAGAAGGCGAGAGCGAAGGCGGCGAACTGGCGCCGACGGCCGGCACGGCTGTCGCGACCGCCAAGAAGAAAGAGCCGACCGACCGCACCGACGATCCGGTGCGCATGTATTTGCGCGAAATGGGTTCTGTCGAGCTTCTGTCGCGTGAAGGCGAAATCGCGATCGCGAAGCGCATTGAGGCTGGCCGCGAGACGATGATCTCCGGCCTCTGTGAGAGCCCGCTGACCTTCCAGGCGCTGATCATCTGGCGTGACGAACTGAACGAAGGCACCACGCTTCTGCGCGAGATCATCGATCTCGAAACGACCTATTCGGGTCCTGAAGCCAAGGCCGCCCCGCAGTTCCAGAGCCCGGAAAAGATCGAAGCCGACCGCAAGGCGGCTGAAGAAAAGGAAAAGGAGCGCGCCAAGCGCCGTCCGCAGGCCGCTTCCGGTGAAGATGATGACATCACCGCCATTGGCGGCGAAGGCATGCCGCCGGAGGAAGAGGAAGAAGACGAGGACGAATCGAACCTGTCGCTGGCTGCGATGGAATCGGAACTGCGTCCGCAGGTCATGGAGACCCTCGACCTCATCGCCGACACCTACAAGAAGCTGCGCAAGCTGCAGGACCAGCAGGTCGAGGCCCGTCTTGCCTGTGCCGGCACGCTGTCGTCCGGCCAGGAGCGTCGCTACAAGGAACTGAAGGATCAGCTGGTCACGGCGGTCAAGTCGCTGTCGCTCAATCAGAACCGCATCGACAGCCTTGTCGAGCAGCTCTACGACATCTCCAAGCGTTTGATGCAGAACGAGGGCCGCCTGCTGCGTCTTGCCGAAAGCTACGGCGTCAAGCGTGACTCGTTTCTTGAACAGTATCAGGGTGCCGAACTCGATCCGAACTGGATGAAGTCGATCGCCAATCTTTCGGCACGTGGCTGGAAGGATTTCGCCCGCGAGGAAAACCAGACGATCCGCGATATCCGCGGCGAGATCCAGAACCTCGCTACCGAAACCGGTATCTCGATCGCCGAATTCCGCCGTATCGTCTCCATGGTGCAGAAGGGCGAGCGCGAAGCGCGTATCGCCAAGAAGGAGATGGTCGAGGCAAACCTGCGCCTCGTCATCTCGATCGCCAAGAAGTATACGAATCGCGGCCTGCAGTTCCTTGACCTCATTCAGGAAGGCAATATCGGCCTGATGAAGGCGGTCGATAAGTTCGAATATCGCCGTGGTTACAAGTTCTCGACCTATGCGACCTGGTGGATTCGTCAGGCGATCACCCGCTCGATTGCCGACCAGGCCCGCACGATCCGTATTCCGGTGCATATGATCGAGACGATCAACAAGATCGTTCGCACATCGCGCCAGATGCTGCACGAAATCGGTCGCGAGCCGACGCCGGAGGAGCTGGCCGAAAAGCTTGCCATGCCGCTCGAAAAGGTTCGTAAGGTCCTGAAGATTGCCAAGGAGCCGATCTCGCTCGAAACCCCCGTGGGTGACGAAGAGGATAGCCACCTCGGCGACTTCATCGAGGACAAGAACGCGCTTCTGCCGATCGACGCCGCCATCCAGGCGAACCTGCGCGAAACGACGACGCGCGTTCTCGCATCGCTTACGCCGCGCGAAGAACGCGTGCTGCGCATGCGCTTCGGCATCGGCATGAACACCGACCATACGCTCGAAGAAGTCGGTCAGCAGTTCTCGGTCACCCGTGAACGTATCCGTCAGATCGAGGCCAAGGCGCTGCGCAAGCTGAAGCATCCGAGCCGGTCGAGGAAGCTTCGGAGCTTCCTGGACAGCTGATCCGGACATGGATGTTTGACATCAGGACCCGTCGGAGCGATCCGGCGGGTTTTTGTTTTGCCGAGGGGATTGCGCTCAATCTTGTCGGTAAGGTTCTTATGCCTTACTTTAGTCGGTAAAGGAGCGTGCCATGACAAAGCTCAGCATCACTGCCAAGGGACAGGTGACCCTCCGGAAGGAGGTTCTTCAACATCTGGGATTGCGGCCGGGAGACAAAGTCGCGGTCGACCTCCTGCCTGATGGTCGTGCAGCACTGTCTGCGGTGCGAACCGAGAGGACCTTTGGTGATCTCGCGCAGTTGCTTGAAGGGCGCACCAATGGCAAGCGCCTGTCCATCGATGAACTAAATGAGGCGATCGCGTCTGCCGGTGCTCTCGCCGGAAAAGGTTCGGATGGTGGGCCGTGAAGATCATCGCTGACACGAATGTGCTGCTGCGCGCCATCGTCGGCGACGATGTCGAACAGTCGAAGGTCGCACTCGATACGTTGACGAAAGCCAATCTGGTCGCCATTTCTCCTCAGGCTCTTTGCGAGCTTGTCTGGGTTCTGGATCGGAACTATGGCGTCCAGAGGGTCGATATCGCCCGAGTAGTTCGCAGTCTGCTTGAAACGAGCAACGTCGTCGTGGACCGTGCTCTGGCGCAGCACGGGCTTAACTTCCTCGAACAGGGTGGGGATTTCGCCGACGGCGTGATCGCCTTTTCCGGTCGGATGATGGGTGGTGACGAGTTCGTCTCATTTGACAGGAAGGCTGTGCGTATCGTCGAGGCCGACGGTCAATCGGCACAATTGCTTTCCTGACACGCCTTTTTATCTCTTTGGTGATCGGCCTCCCTTTTTGCCGCAATCGTCGCTATGGATCGGATCATGACGGACACCAAGACGACAGGCTGGCGGCGCTTCGGGGGAGGGCTGACCCTTTCTCTGCTGCTGCATGGGCTTGCAGTGGCTGTCATTCTGCTGAGTTTCGATACTCCGATCGAGCTTTCGCCGGAGGAGCAGGCCGTCGAGGTAACGCTGGTTGCGCCGGCGCCTGAACCGGAGCCTGAGGCAGAGCCGGAGCCTGCACCAGAGCCAGAGCCTGAGGCGACGGAGCCTCCGCCCGAAGACGCCGCAGAGGCTGAGCCGCCAGCACCCGAGCCTGAGCCGCCGGCACCGGAACCGGTAGCGGAAGCCGAACCTGAAGTGCAGCCGGAACCCGTCGAGCAACCACCGGTGCCAGAACCAGAGCTGCCCGACGCAGCATCTGCTCCCATTCCCGTGCTGCGGCCGGTGGTGCGCTTCGGTGAAAGAGACAGTGGGCCGGAGCTTTCTCGCGGGACTGAAGCCGAGGCAGAGACAGCCGAGGAGGCTCAGACGCAGGATGAGGCGGATGACGTCGCCGATGCTGCGCCGACGCTGGCGCAGCCCGAGATCACGCTGCCAGAAGCCCCGCCACTCGATGGAGCGCTGCCGGAGGCTGCTGCGGAGACCAATGAGGGGGAAGGCGAGGCCGAGGCCTCTGCTCAGGAGGAGCCGACGGACCCCGCCGTGGTTGCGGCCATCTCCGAAGCGCGACTTGAACCGCGTGAGGTGACGGAACTCTTCTCCTCGGCCATTTCAGGGGACCGGGCCGCGATGACGGCCATGGCCGGGCTGACGCGTCAGGAGCGCGGCGATCAGCTGTGCGGGACGGAGCTCAGCCAGCAGCTTCGCAACGGGACGCCTGCCTATGTGCCCTATTTCCTGCCCATCCTGCGCCTCCGAGAGGGCAACGTTGTCGACGTGCCGCTTGCAGCCTTCCGCGACGTCAACGGGTCGTGGATCAACATCGCCGTGCGCTGCGAGGTCGACGACGACGCGACCGAGGTGGTGAGTTTCTCGTTGTCGGTCGGCAAGTCGGTTCCGCGCTCGGAATGGGCGGAGCGCGGTTTTCCGGACAGCTGAGGCGGACGCGGTTACCCGAGCGCCTTGCGGATGACCGCCATGAAGATGCGAGCGCCGATCGCGGTCAGGTCATCCGGATAGTCGTAGTCGGGATTGTGCAGGGCAGGGTGGTTCTCGCCCGCCCCCAGAAAGAACATCGCCGACGGGCAGACGGCGCGCAGACGGCCAAAATCTTCCGATGCCCGCATTGGAAGGTTGCCCTCATCGAAGCGGATCCCTTCCGACTGCAGTGCCGCCTCCAGATGATCAACGGCTTCCGGTGCATTTTCGCAATGGAAGAAGATGTCTTGATAGCTGATGTCATGCTGCAGCCCGGCGGTCCGCGCGGCCTCCGTCACGAGTGTTTCCGCCCGATCGCAGAGATCGGCCATCCGGTCGTCGACCAGGGTTCTGAGTGTCACCCAGATTTCTGCATCACCCGGAGCAATCCCGAAGGCTGGTTCACCAAGCGCGGCGTGGGTGACTGTGGCCAGCGTGAAATCCGTCGATGGCGGTGCGCCGTGCGAGAGTGCCGTCAGCTCCGGCATCAAGCGCGATATCGCGGCCATGGGGGAGATGCCGGTTTCCGGCTGGGAGGCATGGGCGGTCTTGCCTGAAAGTCTGATCTTCATGCCGCGCGAGGCACAATTCACCGGGCCGCTCTTCAGCGCCACGGTGCCGACGGCAAGGCCCGGCATGTTGTGAAGGGAATAGGCGAAGTCAGGCCGAATTTCCTTGAAGCGCGGATCGGCGAGCACGGCTGCAGCCCCGCTTCCGTCTTCTTCTGCCGGCTGCCAGAGCAGCACCACGCGCCCCATGCCGACGGGTTGCCGGGACAGGCCCCGCGCCAGTGCCAGAAGGATGGTCGAGTGACCGTCGTGGCCGCAGAGATGGCCCTTGCCGGCAATCGTCGAACAGTGGGAGGCTTGCGACTTCTCCTCGATCGGCAAGGCATCGAGCTCGGCGCGGACGAGAAGCGTGGGGCCTGTCAGTCCGCTGTCGAAGACGGCCGCAACGCCATGGCCGCCGAGATCCGTGACGATTTGGGAGGGTGCAAGGGGCTGCAAGGCTTCAACCACGCGGCGGGCGGTTTCCTGCTCTTCGCCCGATATTTCCGGATGGCGATGCAGCTCGTGCCGAAAAGTCTGAAGCTCGATCACATCGCGGTTAGTCAGAAACATCGGTCCCTCCTCATGACATCCTGCATCCGGTCTATACCATCGCTGGTCGTCGCCCAAGGCAAAGCGGGCTCAAGATCACAGGATCAGCTTGATAGCGATGGCTGCCATGACAAGGGCGATCAAACCGTCGAGAACACGCCAGGCCACGGGTCTCGCGAACAAGGGGGCAAGCAGGCGCGCGCCATAACCCAGGCTGAAAAAGAAGGTGAAGGAAGCGGTCATTGCACCCAGCGCAAAGGCCGTCTCCTGTCCGGCATAACGGGTCGAGATCGAGCCTAGAAGCACCACCGTGTCGAGATAGACATGCGGATTAAGCCAAGTGAAGGCAAGGCAGGTGAGAAAGGCTGCCTTTAGGCTCGTCGCAGCGGTTTCTCCCGCCCGGAGGCTCGCACCCCCGGCCCAGGCGGAATGGGCACTGCGTAGCGCATAGACGGTGAGGAAAGCGGCCCCGCCATAGCGCATCACCGGTTCCAGCCAGTCGAAGCGCGACAGAACCGTTGCAAAACCCGCGACACCCAAAGCAATTAGGATCGCATCGGAAATTGCGCAGGTCAGGACCAGCGGCAGGACATGCTCGCCCCGCAGACCCTGACGCAAGATGAAAGCATTCTGCGCGCCGATCGCGACAATGAGGCTGAGACCGAGCAGGAACCCGGCGGTGGCGGCAGTAAACATGGCGAACTCCCATTAACGATGCCGCTTTGACTAGTCGCCTCCGGCAAATTAGAACAGCTAATAAGTCTAATGCAGGATAAGGGTTTCTGATGTTTGATCCGTCCCAGCTTGCCGCCCTGTCTGCTATTCTTCGGGCGGGCAGTTTCGAGCGGGCCGCGCAGATGCTGCATGTGACCCAATCGGCAATTTCCCAGCGTCTGCGGCAGCTTGAGGAACAGGTTGGCACATCGCTCGTCATCCGTTCGCAGCCATGCCGGGCGACCGAGGCCGGCGAACGCCTGTTTCGCCATGCCGAAGAGGTGCGTCTGCTGGAACAGGGTGTGCGCCGCGATCTCGGGCTTTCAAAGCATACTGCCAGCGATGCCGACGGGTGGCCGACCTTGCGGCTTGCCGTCAATGCCGACAGCCTGGCGACCTGGTTTGTGGCTGCCATGCAAGATATCGAGGGCGTGTTGTTCGACCTCGTCATCGACGATCAGGATCACAGTGCCGACTGGCTGAAGCGAGGCGAGGTGCGGGCCGCGATCAGTGGTTCCGCGAAGCCCGTTCAGGGATGCGATTGCCGACCACTCGGAACGCTGCGCTATCTGGCGACGGCAAGCCCTCGCTTCATGGCGCAATGGTTCGAGGCGGACGGAGTGACCTCGGCCAGCCTCGGCCGGGCTCCCGTCATCACCTTCAATGCCAAGGACCGGCTGCAGGCGCGCTGGGCGGAGGAAGCGCTCGGTATCACGGCAACTGGTCCCTCGCATTGGCTGCCCTCCAGCCATGCCTTTGTCGATGCGGCCATTGGGGGCCTGGGTTGGGGCATGAACCCCGAACTGCTTGCCAGTGCTGCCCTCTCCGATGGGCGGCTGCGGGAAGTTGTGCCAGGGAAGCCACTCGACGTGCCGCTCTACTGGCATGTCAGCCGGTCCGTGGCCGGGGCGATGAAACCGGTCACCGAAGCCGTGGTCCGCGCGTCCGCCCGTGTCCTGCGTCCCATTACGTGACGCCTGGACGGCTGGGGCGGCATCTTGCTTCCCGCGCTGACAAGCCTATCTTCATTGAGAAGAAGGAGAGGCCCATGTCCCTGAAAGAACAGACACTTGCCGTCATCGATGCCCTCAATCGGCATGACTTCGATTGGCTTCTCCCGATGTTCGAGGAGGAGGCGGTGCTGGATCTGCCGGATGGGATCCGGGTGATCGGCCATGCATCCTTCCGGGACACGCTGGCGGCCTATGTTCTGCGCCATGGCATCACGTTGTCGGATCATGTCGTGATGACGGACGCTGCCGGCTTTCGCGTTGCGGTGGAATGCACGCTGAACGGTTCGGATCGCCGCGACGCTGATGGTGGCACTGAGGTCGACGAGGGGCCTTATGCCCTGCCAGCCGTGCTCGTGCTCGAGCGCGAGAGCGATCTGTTCCTGCGGCTCAGCCTGTACTCGGGAACGCGCCCCTGAACGAGTCGCTCTTCAGCCGATGCCGAGATAGGCTTCCAGCACGGTCACGATCATTGCATGGTCTTCTTCCGACTTCAGGCCGGAGACGGTGATGGCCGCAATGACCCCAGTGTCTGCCACCCGGACCGGAAAGCTGCCGCCGTGATCGGCATAGTCCATGGGATCAAGGCCGATGTCTGCGGACACGCTGCGGCCGCGCGCGCGGTTGAGTTCGCCGACCCGAAGCGATGCCTTGTGCATGCGCAGCGTCACATTGCTCTTGCGACGTGCCCAATGGTCATTGTCGGGCGAGGCGCCAGGGAGGGCGGCGTGAAACAGCGTGCGGTCGGAGGTGCGGATATCGATGACCACCGGCGCCTTCTGCGACAGGGCGAGGTCCACGAGCCGCTGGCCGACATCGAGAGCCACGCTTTCGTCGAAGCTCTTGAAGACGAGCAGGCTTTCCTGTCTCTCGATGGTTTCGATCAGGCTCATGATGGACGGTCCTCCGTTTGTCGGCGCGAGACTATAGAGGGTGGTCCGGATAGGCTAGGGGCCGACATGGGTTCTCCCCGCAGAAGCACGAAAGGATAGGCATGGCCATACAGAAACTAATGATCGCCACGCGCGGGCAGGGCCTTTACGAGTTCACCGAGGCGGTGCATTCGTTCCTGGCCGACCAAGACCTGGAGGAGGGCGTCATGACCGTCTTCGTGCGCCACACTTCCTGTTCGCTTCTGATCCAGGAAAATGCCGATCCCTCCGTTCAGGTCGATCTCAAGGCCTTCTTTCGCCGCCTCGTGCCGCCGACGACGGATCCGGCGATGAACTACATCACCCATCGCGACGAAGGGCCGGATGACATGCCGGCGCATATCAAGGCTGCGCTTCTGCCGGTGTCACTTTCGGTTCCTTTTTCCGATGGGCGCCTGCTGCTTGGGACATGGCAGGGCATCTATCTCTTCGAACACCGCGACAGCCCGCATCGGCGTGAGGTCGTCCTTAATGTCTGAGCCATCGGGGCGGTTCTTCCTGGCAAGGTGAACAGTCGCTGAATGACGGATTCGGACTGCGTTCAGTGAGCCGCATCTATTCTCTCCTCAATCGCTCGTAACAGCGGGATGGAAACCAAGGCGCCGGGGCGCGCCAGTTCTAGGAGAGATAAAATGATCGGCATGCTTCGGAAAATTTGTCTCGCAGCCATCGTCTCGGTCATGGCAACCACCGGCCTCGCCAGCACGGCGTCGGCCGACAGCTTCGGCTGGGGCGTCTATATCGAAGGTCCCCGCCATGGCGGCCCCGGCTGGGATCGTCCGGGCCATCGCCCCGGCTGGGATCGCCCCGGCTGGGATCGACCCCGCCGCGGTGAATGCCGTCCGCATCAGGCCGTGGAAAAGGCGCGCTGGAACGGTCTGCGCCGGGCCTTCATCGCCGATGTCACCCCGCGGCGGGTTGTCGTCGCCGGTGTCCGTCACGGCGGTCGCGACCGGATGGTCTTTGCCAATGTCCGCGGCTGCCCCGTCATTCGCCACTGACGCCATGGTTGCGGAGCTGATCGGCTTTCGCCCGAACGCTTGAGCCTTGATCGCCCGCTGCCCCGGGCCATGCAACAAGGGGCCAGACAAGACCCCGGCTGCATGGCCCGACTTTTTCATATCGGTTGATCCCGATGCCTTGAAGACGCCCGAATCGATTGCCATATCAGCATCAACCCGCTGGTCCGGGCCCCTCTGGCAAGAGCCTCCGGCGCTCTTGCGATGTCGGACCTTTTTCGACACCGCTGCCGGTCCAAGGACCAATCCATGAGACACCACCACTCCATCCTGATTTCACCGGGTCGTTTCCCGGCACATGACGCCGCTCATCCGCGCCCGGGCATGCCGAAGCCGCGCATTGCTCTGCCGAGCCCTCTTGCTCAGTCGTCGGCAAGGTCGGAGACCGCCCGATGATCGGCGAATGGATTGCAGCGCTTTTTGCGGCCTTCGTCATCGATCCTGTCGAGGCAGATATTCGCCAGAGGCTCGAGGAGATGCAGGCGCCGGTGCAGGTTGTCGCCCAGGTGGGTGACTGTCTTCGCACCACCGGTCCCATGCTTGTCGACCGCGCGAGCGGGGACCTGTGGTGGGCTGCCACGACGGCGATATCGGTGACGACCGGTCTGACAAGCCCGGCGGAATTGCTCGATGCCGAGAACCCGGCTTGCGCGCCCATCGCCGGCTATCTCATCTCCGCGGACGCGGAAGCCTGATTCATGACCGAGGAGGAAAATCGATCCATGCCGCTCACCATTATCAAGACCGCCGCCCAATCCGCTCATCCGCATGAAGAGGACGGGCTTGGAAGCATCCGCGCCCGCCGCAACTTGCTCGCCGGCTACTGGGCCGGTTCGCTGATCGGCTTTACCGGCGACGACCTCGGGCGTTACGCCCGGGATCTGCACGCCGTCGATCATGTCGTGACAGGCGACGGCGACGTAATCGCGCGGCTGTCACGGGATCTGGCGACCGCTGGACACCAGATCAGCAAGGCCGATATCGAGGCGGGGCTGCGCCGCTTTCATGCTCAGGCACTGAAGGACACCGGCTGCACCGAATAGCAGCCGGCACTCTTCACACTGATCCTCCGATCTTGCGTTGTGTCCGGCGCAAGACGCGCTACACTCCGCTTGTCACCATAGACGGGCTTTGGGAGGAGCAAATCAATGAGACGCATGTGGCCGGAGGAGTTCAGTTCGTTGCTCGACGGTGCGGAGGAGGTCACGTTGACCAGTCCCGCCCGAACCCGTGAGGACGGCTCGCACAGTGAAGCGATCCGTCGTCAGGCCCTGAAGGTGCGCCTGACGCAGGCCGACTTCGAACGCATCTGGCCACTTGCAGAAGCGCGATACCGCCTGCAGGGGAGGCATGCGGGCAAGGCCATCACACTCATCGTCAACAATCCCCATTACAGCCAGTGGCATCCCGCCGACGGCGGCACGGTCGAGAGCGTCTCCGACAGTGGTCGCAGCTATTCGACGCGACATTTCGTCGTCCATTTCCTGCTCGACGATGTCCGGGAAACGGCGGACGCCTGACGGCGTCCCTGGCTGGTGTGAGGTTTGGTGGGCCCGGAGGGCCTGCCGAAGTCAAATAATTTCAATCTGCTACATGCACATGGGGCAAAAACCAGATGTGAGGAAAATCAAAGACTTAAGATTTTGACTGTCCCACTTTTTTGGGTCGAATTCAGTGCGTTTCCCGCGCTTGTACGGAGGGTGGTATGAGTGCCCGTCGTCCATTCCGCGAAGTAAAGTTGCAGTGGCTCCAGCAGCTGAGCTGCGACAAGGATCTGAGCGACAACGCTCGGTCGATCGCTTTATACATCGTCACCACGCACATGAACGGCCACACCGAGAAGGCGTGGCCGTCCTATCAAACGATTGCCGACGCGACCGGCAAGAGCGTCAAGACCATCCAGCGTGCGATCCGGGAACTCGAAGACAAAGAGTGGTTCGACGTCCGGCGTGGGAATGGCATAGGGCACAACACAGAATATCGTCCCTCTGCGTTGTCGATCCTACGGGCATCCGAGGCACGTGAAAAGACGGACAGAATTGTCACCCTTCGCCCCGGCGAAGGCGGTCAGATCCGTCCGCGAAGGCAGTCAGATATGTCCGGAAAAGGCGGTCAGATATGTCCACCGAATCCAGAGAAAGAAAAAATATATAAACCTAACGCGCGTGAGGAGCGCTCGGCATCTGGCAATCTGCAGTCCGCGGTGCCTGCGATTTTTGTGGCGGACACCAAAATGGAGCAGTTGCACCAATGGCAAAAATGGCTCGGCTCCCAGGGTCTCGGAACACTAGATGCGCTTTGCGTGCGGGCGACGGCAAACGGAAAATCGGGCTATCGTCTGCCGGGTCACTGGCCTCCTGCCGAAACCGATCCGAATTCAGGGCGCTGGTTTAGTTTTTTCAGCCACCGAAGCGCTGGGATACTTGATTGCCGCGAAGGTACCATCGATGCACAATCGAGAGAAAGCGAATTGAGACCAATTCGGTCCCGTGTTATAGGTGCGCTATGAGGATCATAGCCAGGCGCACCCTTCGGGAATATGTCGACCGGCTGGCTGGGGACAAGGGACAACCAGCTGTGAAGGCTGCGCTTGATGCGTGGTTCGACGAAGTTAGCAAGGCGCAATGGACCAGTTCCGCGGACGTGAAGCGACTGTATGCAACTGCAAGCATCGTCAGCGCGGAACGGATCGTCTTCAACATCAAAGGCAACGATCATCGATTGGTTGTCGCGGCAGATTTTGAAAAAGGCATCGTCTGGATCAAGTGGATCGGGACGCACAAGGCATACGACAAGATCGATGTGAAGGAGATCGAACATGGCAACTGGTCTGAAGCCCATCCGATCAGAAGCGGATTACGACGCAGCTCTCGCCGAGGTCGAAACCTTGTGGGGAGCAAAAGCTGGCACTCCAGAGGGAGACCGGTTGGATATTCTGGCAACCCTCATCGACGCTTACGAAGCAAAAATATATCCCATGGATCCCCCCGATCCGGTGGAAGCGATCCGTTTTCGGATGGAGCAACAAGGTTTGACCCGCAAGGATCTCGAACCGATGATCGGGCCGCGTAACCGTGTGGCAGATGTCCTGAACCGCAAGCGAAGCCTGTCGATCGACATGATCCGCAAACTTCACGCTCGATTGGGTATATCTGCAGAAGTCCTGATCAGGCCGAGTCGTGGCAACGTCGCGTAACCGGACTGCTGGTTCGCCACATTTGGATTCAGCCGTATGCACGACAGGCGGCCGCAGTAGCCCACATCATGGTGGTTATAGGGTCGCCTCCGCAGCGCCGAGCTCTCTTGCCACGACCAATGCCTGCTGCAGGTATTAGGTCAGACGAAAGATTTGACCCCTTTAGTGGTACATTTAATTCCCGATTTGATGATTTTAGACCCATTCTGGTGGGGCAAATGTCCTCTGATCTGCGCGGTCACCACTTACTTCCAATCAAGGTCGAGCAGCGGCTTGAGATAGGGCGCGGAGAGTAACGCTTCCGCGTCGAGTCGGTAGTGCTCAACAAACCCGCGAGACGGGATTTGCCCTTGCTGCAGAAGCGATAAAAGGGTTGCGGCATACCCCGTCGCCACTGAAACCAAGGCGTTGAAGCCGTTACTCGACCTGCTGGGTGAAAAGCGGAGGCTGTGAGTTTTTTCGGTAGGCAGATGATCCTTAACACCGCGGGCGGTGACCATGAGCATTAAGACATCGTCCTCGATCACAGGCAGGCCATTGCAAAGCAGCGATCGCAACATATCCCGCCGATTGCGCAGTCCCAAATCATCGAGAAGGAACCTCATGTAGTCGAGGTGGCCCGGATAGCGGATCGTTTTGAACGTGATATTTTTTGGTGAGAACTCTGAGAAGATCGATAGATCCTCTATCCCGCCGGCGGTTATGAACTCTTCATAGCCGACACCATCGATGCTCAATGTGCGGTGATCTTCAAGGGGTGACAGGGTAAGGGCGTTTCCCTCGCGGATGGCTGCGCTTGGTCGCGTGTACTCATCGATGAGGCCGTCAATATTCCAGATCTGGCCGTAACCAAGCCGATTTGTCGGGTAACGGGGGATCGAGCCAACGCGAATGACTAGATCCGTGACCGCGGAGCATCTTGCCAGGAGATTCCATGCGATATTGGCAATAAGACCTGGTGAAACACCACAACCATTGAAAATAGCCCGCCGGGTAGACAGGTCCTGGAGACTTTCTCTCAATTCAGGCCGAGCACCATTGAAGTCGAGATAGTGCACATTGGCTTGGGCAGCTGCCATGGCAACCGCTTTCCCAGCGCTTTCAGGAACAGCCGCGACGGCAACGTCACGCCCAGACAGTATCGTTTTCAATTCATCGGGATGACGGAAGAGGCGCGAGGACACGTCAATTCTCATCGCACGAAGCTGATCAAGCGCATCTTCAGACCGATCGATCACTTCGACGGAACATTCAGGGGCCCCTGCCAGAGTTGCCGCCAAGGCAACCCCGATTTTGCCGGCACCGACAATCGTAATTTTCAGAGGCACCATACCGGCTCTCAATTCTTGAACCGAGCAACGAAGCCTTGGAGGCGTGGATTCTGAGGGTTAAGGATCACGTCATTCGCTGTCCCTGTTTCGGCGATAACTCCTTGGTCAAGAAAAAGTACACGGCTCGCAACATCGGCGGCAAAAGCCATTTCATGCGTGACGATAGCCATTGTCATTCCCTTGTCGGCAAGTCCGCGTATGACACTGAGGACCTCTCCGACCAACTCTGGGTCAAGCGCACTCGTCACCTCGTCCAGCAAAAGCACCTCGGGCTCCATGGCCAATGCCCTGGCGATCGCCACACGCTGCTTTTGCCCGCCAGACAAATGGCTGGGATAGGCCGAGTGCTTTTCGGCAAGCCCAACCTGGGAAAGCAGGTCCATTGCCTGTTCCTCGGCCTCGCGTCTGGGGCGCCGACAGACCACGATAGGCCCTTCAGTCACATTCTGCAGCACAGTCTTGTGGGGAAAAAGATTGAAGTGCTGGAAAACCATGCCGACATGCCGCCGCAGTGTGCCGATGCCAATCTCGTCACCTCGATCTCGAAAGTGTTCGCCGACCGTTTTTTGGCGAAAGCGGATGGCGCCTCCGGTCGGGCGTTCCATCATGTTGAGGCAGCGGATGAAAGTCGACTTTCCCGATCCCGATGGCCCGATCAACGCGACAACCTCACCACGCTCAAGGCTGAGGTCGAGGCCTTTCAGCACTTCGAGCGTCCCGTAACTTTTGCGCAGACCCAACGCTTCGATGACAGGTGGGCTTGTCTTGGAATTCTGTGTCATTTCCTTGCATCCGTTCCGTTAGTCGCTGACCCTGAGACGTCGTTCCACCCAGTCCGCCACCTGGGTGAGCGGCAGCAGCATGGCAATGTAGAGGCCTGCCATCAGCGTGTAGGATTCCAGTGGTCGATAGGTCTGTCCGTTCACTACGGCGGCCATATAGGCGAGATCGGCGACCGATATGACCGATACCAGAGAGGTGTTCTTGAACTGGATAACCGACTGATTGATGAAGGATGGCAGGACACGTTTCATGGCCTGGGGAAGGATGATCCGGCTCATCGATTGCCAGGGGCTCATCCCTATAGCAGCTGATGCTTCACGCTGACCTCTGTCGATCGATACGATCCCTCCGCGAAAGATCTCCGCGTAGAAAGCGCCAGCATACAAGGAGAGCGTTAGCATCGCTGCGACACGGTTATCTATCGAGCCGCCGACCAGCAGGGGAAAGGCGTAGTAGAACCATAGCAACTGAACCAACAGTGGGGTGCAACGGAAGATCTCTTGATAAATGCGGGCGGTGGCAGACAGCACAATCCAACCGGAAAGTCGCGCTGCGCAGGTGAGGAAACCAATCAGCACGCCGAAGAAGATCGAACCAAACGTGTATAGGACCGTAATCCAGAGCCCCCAGAGGAAGAGGTCCCAATATTGCCAGACGGAATGAAAATCCCAGCTGTAGGTCATTGGTCGCCTCCTTCCGCCTGGAACGGTCCGTCAGGCGATCGCTCGCCGCTCCAGGGACACCGTTCATCTTCAGTTCTGCTTGTCATATCTGTTCCCCTGATCCGTCGACTTGCTTACAGAAAGGGACGGCTGTTGATGCTATCAATAGTCTTACGTCCGTCCCGAACCGACAATGCAAAGCTGCTGTCGCTGCTTAGCGCATTTCTTGGAAGGCGGCCGATGCCGAGGTGAAGCGACCGAGAATGCCAGCGATCCGTTCGCGGTTGGCCTGTGAAACCGGAACCATCGGCAGGCGCATTTCAGGTCCGGCAAGATTGGACAATGCAAGTGCCGCTTTGACAGGTCCTGGGTTCGACTCGATGAACATGCTATCGGTCAGTTCGGCGATCAGCTCATGCAGAGCAAGTGCACGCGCCGTGTCGCCGCGCTTCCAGGCCTCGACCAGCTGCACCATTTCTCGCGGCGCGACGTTGGCAACTACGCTGGTCACACCGGCTGCGCCCAGTGACAGGAAGGGCAGGGTGAGCCCATCATCGCCGGAATGGATGATCAACCGATCTCCACAGGCGCCGCGCAATTGGGTGACGCGGGCTGCCGATCCGCCGGCTTCCTTGATGGCGATGATGTTGTCATGCCTCCCGACCAAGGCAGCACAGGTTTCCGGTGAGATCTCGACACCGCAGCGCCCTGGGACGGAGTAGAGCATAATCGGGAGCGTTGTGGCTTGCGCCGCTGCACCATAATGGGCAAGAAGGCCAGCCTGCGTTGGCTTGTTGTAGTATGGTGTAACGATCAACACAGCGTCGGCACCAGCCCGTTCAGCCCGCTTTACCTTTTCGATCGTTTTGGATGTGTCGTTGGCGCCGGCGCCGGCCATGACCAATGCGCGTCCCGCTACCAGCCTGACGGTGCGCTCGATCAGCGCATCCGCTTCGTCATCGGACAATGTCGCGGCCTCTCCGGTCGTGCCAACGGGTACTAGACCCGCGATGCCAGCTTCGATCTGGCGCTCGACCAGAGCGTCATAAGCGACATAGTCGACGCCTCCATCCTTGAAGGGGGTTATCAAGGCAGTGAAGACGCCGTTGAAGCGTTGTGAAAGAGCTTGCATGGTCAAATTCCTCTTTGTTGTCGTCAGTCATTCAAGCTGTCCGTCAGGCTGTAACGGCCAGCGGGACGAGAGATGGAAACCAGCCATTGCGCAGCCGTGATGGCACCTGCGGCGTAGGCTGCGAGCGTTTCGACACGGTAAGTCAGGGTGGTAAGCGCCGTGCCCATGTGGAATTGCACCTCATTGATGCCTACCGTGTCGCCTTCACGTTTGACGGTGATAGCCGGGTCAGGTGCTGAGAACCCCAAGGCATGGCTTCGTGCTTCACAGAGCTCACGTGCGAGAAGCAGGGAGGTCCCGGACGGGTCCATCTTCTTGCGATGGTGGTAGGTTTCGCTGATCGCAAATTCAGCCTCCGGAATGCGTCTGGTGAAATCCACCGCTGCGCGTTTGAAGGCTTCAAAGCCGGGGGCGAAATTCGCGCTGATCAGCATCGGCCGGTGACGAGTGAACGTGCTCAGCCGGTCGTCCTCTTCGGCGGTGAAGCCGGTCGTACCGATCACCATCGGAATGGATCTTGAGCCGATCTGCTCCTGCAATTCGAGGCTTGCACAGGCCCGGGAGAAGTCGATCATCACGTCGCAACGACTGTTCATTCCAGCATCCGTTGGACGATATTCGATGCTGCCGCCGGAGACGGGTACGCCGACAAACTTGGAGCCTGGCCGCACCAAAGCTGCTGCCAGTTCCAGGCCCGGGTTGGCCAGGATCAGCTCCACTAGTCGTGTGCCGACACGACCCGAGGCCCCTACAACAGCGATCCGCATAAGGTTGCTCCTCAATCGATGACGACCTTGGGTTCCGACATCTCGCGCAATGCTATGCGGACACCCTCGCGGCCAAGCCCCGAGCGCTTGATGCCGCCGAATGGCACATGCTCGGCGCGGAAGTCAGGTCCTTCGTTGATCATCACGCCACCGACATTCAGTTCTCGAGAGAAGACCTTGATCAGTGCGTGATCGTTGGTGAAGACCCCTGCCTGAAGGCCGTATTCGCCCGCATTGACCTCGGCGATCGCTGTCCTCGGATCGGTGAAGCTCCTGATTGCGATCACGGGTCCAAAAGTTTCTTCGGCGATCACCGGTGCGTCAGCTGAGATTTGCGAAATCACGGTCGGAGAGAAGACCGTGCCATTATGGGTGCCGCCAGTCAGCAGCTTCGCACCATGCCGAGAAATGCTTGCGTTGACGCGTTCAGCAACCGTTTTGGCCGCAGCAAGGTCGATTACAGTTCCCATGTCCGTGTCATCTTGTGACGGATCACCGAATTCGACCGCGTCCACAGAGGCCAACAATTTTTCGGTGAAGACCTTTTCGATATCGCGATGAAGGTAGAGTTTTTTCACGGCTGCGCAGCTTTGCCCGGCGATCTCGAAGCGATGGCCGATCGCTGTGGCAACCGCCTGGTCGAGATCAGCGTCAGGCATGACAAACAAGGGGTCATTCCCCCCCAGTTCCATCAGGCAGCGGATCAGTCCGCTTTCGTTCTTGAGAGCAAGCCCTGCCGCAGGCCCGCCAGTGAAGGACAAAAGATCAATGGGTGACCGGGCAAGCGATACCGCAGCTTCCGCCGCGCCGTGCACGATCTGGAACAGGTTGGCCGGCCATCCGGCTTTCCCTGCAAGTTCGTGCAACCGCGCGGCGGCAAGCGGCGCCTTGGGTGACGGCTTGGCAACCACTGCATTACCGGCGGCTATTGCCGGTCCCAGCTTGTGGCAGAGCAGATTAATTGGGTAGTTGAAGGGAGTTATCGCGCCAATCACACCTACTGGCTCATATGTGATCGTCGCCAACCGGTCCGCGCCTCCCTCGACAATTGCGCAATGAAGTGCTTCGCCATCAAGGAAAGTTGCGGCATCGCCCGAGAGCTTCAGCGTGTTTTGCGCACGACGTACCTCGTTTCGTGCCTCGCGAATTGTCTTGCCCATTTCCGTGGAGATGATGCGGGCAAGGTTCTCACAATCCGCAGCGATCTCGGCAGCTAGGGCATTCAACATGGCGCGGCGTATCGCCGGCGTCGAGCTGCGAAACTCGCGCTGGGCAGCCTTTGCGCGTACCACGGCTGCAGCGATTTCTGTGGCCGAACTAGCCGGGACTTCGCCGACCAAGGACCCGTCGAAGGGGTTGCGGACCGCTATTGCATTGCTGCTGTCGAGCGCTTGGCGCTGGGCTTGCATCATTTCGGTATACCTCGTCATTCTTGGTTGGTGCTCGTTGGGCTTGCGCCGGTCAGCGCAGCAATGGAAACCGGGCGCAGCGGCCAGCGACGACCCGTCAGGTCATCTATCGATGGCTGGCGGACGTCCGGCATGATCTCGGCCATCAGTTGAGCGGTGTTAGCGGCACAGAAGCGACCTTGGCAGGCGCCCATAGCAAAGCGGCCATTGTGCTTGACCTCTCGCCCGGTGAGCTTGTCTGCGCGGTCGCAAAGTTGGCGTAGATCACCGACCGTCTTGCCTTCGCAGCGGCAGAGGATGGTGTCTTCCGGCAAGGTTGAAAGCAAAGCCTTACCTTGGACAGGTGCAAAGAGTGCTGAGAGAGTTGACTGAGCTTTGCGGGCGCGTTCGACCGTTCTGTCGACTGCGACCCCGTCGCTGGACCGGGACAGCATTCCCGCGATCGCCCGGCCGGCTCGAAGACCATCGGCTTGCGCGGCAAAGACTCCAAGCGCTTCGCGACAATCTCCCGCTCTGACGATGATCGGCCCATGGTTGGTTTGTCCGGTCTTATTTGGGAGGCTGAAGTCATTGGGTTGAATGCCGTCATGAAGCCCGACGCGGTCGATATCGACGCTTTGCCTCTGGCCGTCTTTTCGGACAATCAGGGCACGCAGATTTCCATCTGCTCGCTCGATCGCCTCAATCCGAGTGCCGCGCAGCCAGGGGATGCGGTGTCGATAGATTTCCACCAGGTAGCCGGCTGCCTCCCGCAAGATTTCGGGATGGGCGAACATGGCGATGCCTGCGCCTGGCCGCCTGAGCGGGTCACCCTCCTCGATGATGGCGACAGGCGGATTGCCCAGCCTGGTCATCTGAGAGGCAACGGCAATCAACAGCGGTCCCGTGCCGCCAATCAGGACCCGGCCTTTCGGGGGCTGCCCGGTTTCCTTCATCATGAGCTGCAGCCCACCGGCAGTTGAAACACCGGCCAGCTGCCAGCCAGCGCGCGGCCGTACCTTTTCAACCGCGCCTGTCGCGATAATGAGGGTCTTGGTGCGCACTTGCTCAAGGGTGCCGGCGAACCGGTTTTCGATAAGCACGAGCCCGTCGCCGTCGACTCCGAGGAAGACGCAAGCATGACGCGCGGGAATGCGGGCTTCGGAGAAGGCCTTTTCAAGCGCCTTCCAATCGGCATGGCTCGCTGCTGACCTTTGGATTGGGGCAAGGCCGGGGATCGGCTGCCGATGGATCGCACCACCGAGTGTCTCGCGCTGCTCCACGACCTCGACTTTAAAGCCCGAGCGCGCCGCCTCTACTGCGGCAGAGAGACCCGCTGCTCCGCCACCGATGACCAAGACATCAAGTTCAACCATTCGACTTCTCCAGAGCCTCGACTTGCATGCCCGGACGTGCCGAAGTGATGCAGGCCTCCCGAATGAGCCCGTCGACACGCAACAGGCAGTTCTGGCAGGCGCCGATGCCGCAGAAATATCTGATCTCCTCGCCAAGAGGACCGTTACCGAAGCTGACGACGCCGGCAGCTTCCAGTGCTGCGGCCAGGCTCTCACCGCTGCGGAACGGTATGGCATGTCCCTGCCAATCGAAGGTCTGCTTGATCATGCGGAGACCTCCAGGTGGGCGAACCTGGCGGGGTCGAAGAACGAGATATCGATGTCCGGCGTCTCGCCGCAGATCAATTGGACGATTGATTTGCCAGTAACTGGCCCAAGGCAAATGCCGTCTCCCTCGAAGCCTGTTGCTACATAGGCGTTGGCAACGCCTGGGATTGGGCCGACCAGAGGCAGTCCATCAACCACAGCGGTGCGAGTTCCGGCGAAACTCCTGAGCAATCTGAGGCTGGCAAGCTGGGGAACGAGAGCAACGGCTTCGCTGAGAATACGGGTGACAGCATCAATATCGTTGGTCTCGCGGTCGCCATGATCCTCGCGGGTGCCACCGATCAGAAACTGCCCGGTCACTAGCGGATCGATCACCAATCCCAACCCGCGCGGCGGAGGCGCATGCCCGGCCTTTTGGCTTCCCTTGCTGAGCAGGTAGCGGCCGGACATGATAGCGCCGGGCATGGCTCCGTTCAGTGCAGGCGCTCGTTCTGTGACCAGCAACTGACCTTTGCGCGGTGTCAGGACGCCAGAGAGAGCCAGAAGACCTGCCGAACCGTTGCCCGCCGCAATGACGATCACGTCTGCAAACAGTGAGCCGCGGCTGGTTGCGATCCCTGCCACGCGAGAACCGTTACCTTCCAGCACCAAGCCGTCGACGCGCAGGTTTCTGTCGACAATGATGCCGCTTGCCGTCAACAGCCTGTGGACGATCTGATAGCCGATCGCATGCCCTTCGCCGCGGACCTCGACAGCCATGGTCGCCGCCGGCGAAAGGGCAGGCAAGGCAGAGCGCAAACCGGAAGCCGACAGTGTTTCAACCTCGACACCGACACTTGCCAGAGCAATTGAATGCGCTTCAAGCACGCTGCTCTCCTCGTCGGAGGATGCAATAATGAAGGTCGAGCGCCTCTTGAAGGCGCCGGCGAAAACTCCGTCTTCCGCCAGTTCGGCATAGAGCCGGACACCCTTGAGCGCCGCAGCCATCATCGGGCCGGGCTTCTTGCTTGCAACAGAAACGGCGCCGTCGGCAGCCCCCGTTGCCTCCGCTGCCGGAGCTGCGGCATCAACGAGGCGCACGGCGATGCCGCGTTTGGCAAAGTAATATGCGGTTGCTGCTCCGACGATGCCGGAACCGACGACTATGGCACTGGACGGTGAACGCGATTGCATGGTTTAGAGCCGGCCTGATTGGTTGTTGGCCAATACTGACGGCGGCGAGGTACAAGCGTCGATACAAGATGATGGGCTTGCTTGTTCACGAAATTTGTATCCGCTAGAAAGTTCTGACCCCTTAACAGGGACGAAGGGGGACCAGCGCCATGGCCAAAATCAGCCTCACACTCATCCAGACCTTCTATCAGGTGGCGCGCCACGGTTCGTTTTCCGCTGCGGCGCGCGATCTCAACCTAAGCTATCAGTCGGCCGCCAATCATGTCCGGCGCTTGGAGCAGATACTGCAGGGAAAGCTCATCGATTCCGAGCAAGGGGCAAAGCGCATCTCGCTTACCCCAAGGGGAAGGGCACTCTACAATCTCCTCCATCCCGAACTGGATATCATGCTGGAGCGGCTGACAAAGCTGATCGAGAACCAGCGTTCGTCGCTGCGTGTTGGCATGCCTCAGGCGATCTTCTTCTATCTGTTCCCTAGGGTTCTCTCCCGCTTTAGGGAAGCCTTCCCAGAAATAGAATTCGCGGTCTACGAGCGCGACACCGTGCTGGCTGAACTGGTCAAGAACGGCAGTCTGGATGTTTGTATTTCGGAGCGCTACTTCGGTGATCCCGTCGTTCCTCAGCGCCTACTGGGAAGCTACCGATTGAGCCTCGTCTATCCGCAAGCCTGGGGAGAGCCGCCCGACCAACAGGACATTCCTGCATGGTCTGCAGGCCGATCGTTCATCACCTACGAGCCTGGCCAAACGTTGCGCAACCTGGCGGTCGATTTTCTGGGTCGTGACGGTGCCATCATCCAGCCGACCATCTCCACTTCAGGGAGTTCTAGCGTCAAGCGTTGTGTGGAGGAGGGGCTTGGCTTCTCCATCATTCCTTCCTGGTGTGTCGGCCCGGAAGACGCATCGATCCGCAGCACCAAGCTGAGCAATCTTCCAGAGGTTCGCGTCTATTTCGGAAATGCCGGCTTTCTGCAGAAACACCCTATGGTTCAGCAGCTCTTCGAGGACTGCCGCAGGGAGTTGGTCGGCCCGGTGCTCGACCCGCCGCGCAGCAGCGAACTCGTCCCGCCACCTCTGTGAAGTCGACATACAAAAAAGCCGATAAGTGGCTCGGACTCTCTAGCATTGTTCCCGGATAAATCGCGGCTAGGCTGACTTCGACCGGTCGGAATGGAAGTCCTGGAATGGGCTTTGGCGACAGGCAACAACGAGATTCTGGGGAACAAAGGAGAATCAATCATGAAGTTGCTCAACAAGATCTGTGGCGTGGCGACCATGGCGCTTTCGCTTCTCGCAGGGACCGCCGCGTCGGCTGGCACCATCGAGGACATTCGCTCCCGCGGGGTGCTTCGAATTCCCGCAATCCTCAACGAGACGCCTTATTTTACCAAGGATCCCCGCACCGGCGAGTGGCAGGGCTTCGTGATCGACATGGCAAATGACGTGGCCAAGACCCTAGACGTCAAGTTGGAGGTGGTGGAGTCCAGCTGGGCCAATGCCATCCTTGATGTTCAAAGTGGCAAGGTCGACATGGCTTTTGCCGTGACGGCAACGCCGGTTCGCGCCATGTCTGTCTCTTTTTCCGATCCGACCTACTACAACAGCTTCGTGCTCGTATCGGCGAAAGACGAGCTGACGGGCAAAACCTGGGGCGAACTGAACGATCCAAAGTTCACCTTCGCCGTCGACCTCGGCTCCGCTCAGGATCTCATCACCCAGCAATACCTTCCCAAAGCGAATATCCTTCGCTTCAAAACCCGTGACGAGGCAATTGTGGCCGTCACGACTGGCAAGGCCGACGGGCTGGTCAACACGATGCTAAATGGACTGGTGATTGCCAAGAAGGCGCCGACCATCGGCGTCGTCAAGGTTCCGACGCCCATTTTGTCGACGCCCTCGGTCGTTGCACTGAACTATGGTGCCGACGAAACCTTCAAGAGCTTTGTATCCGCGTGGGCGGAATACAATCGCCGCATTGGCAACAATCAAACATGGATCCTGAAGAGCCTCGAGACCTTCGGCATCACACTGGAGGACATGCCGGTTGGCTTTGGCTTCGGCGGCTGACAAGCCGGGTTGTGGGCGGCTGGCCTAATCGCTTGGATCTGTGATGAGTTCTAGGCCAGTACTGACGACAGAAACTCACGTGTCCGGTCTTGCTGGGGGGCGCCGAAGATCTCTTCGGGTGCCCCCTGTTCGCAAATACGCCCTTTGTCGAAGAAGCAGACGCGATCGGATACCTCTCGAGCAAACCGCATCTCATGGGTGACGAGAAGCATTGTCAGATCATGTTCATGTGCCAAGCTGCGAATTACCGAAAGCACTTCGCCGACCAGCTGAGGGTCAAGGGCTGATGTCGGCTCGTCGAACAACAGGACCCGGGGCCGCATGGCCAGCGCACGTGCGATTGCGACGCGCTGTTGCTGCCCGCCCGAAAGCTGTACCGGGTAGTGGTCTTTCTTGTCTGCCAAACCGACCATATCGAGAAGCTCGATCGCACGTGCCTCCGCTTCCGCGCGCGACATGCCCAATACACGGAGTGGCGCTTCGACGACGTTTCGCAGCACAGTCATGTGCGGGAAGAGGTTGAAGCTCTGGAAGACCATGCCGACATGTTTTCGGATTTCGCGTAAGTGCTTTTCAGAGGCCTGAAAACGCCCTTTTCCTCCGTCTTCGTGGTATGACATGTCCGCAAGTGTCAGCTTGCCTTCCTGAAAAGGCTCCAGCGTCATGAGGATGCGCAAGACAGTCGATTTTCCGGAGCCCGAAGGGCCGATCAGCGTGACCTTTTCGCCCTTGTCAACACTGAAATTAAATTGGTCAAGGACGGTCAGAATGCCGAAGCGCTTCGTGACATCGGAAAACTCTATAAGGGGTTTGTTGATGGCATTGGTCATCGCATGGGGATCCCTGATTTTGGGAGAGCTTTTTGCAGGCGATGGAGGCCCGCAGAACAGATCAGTGTGAGAAGAAGGAAGATCACGCCGACCAGCGTCAGCGGCACCAGATATTCAAACGTGCGTTCGCCGATCATATTGGCAAGGCCCATCATCTCGAGAACGGTGACGACGGAAAGCACGGGTGTCTCCTTGATCATTGCAACCAGATAATTGCCCATCGCCGGGACGATACGAGGGATTGCCTGGGGAATGATGATGTCGCGGTATGTTTGCATGCCTGTGAGGTTCAGTGCTGTCGCAGCTTCCCACTGGCCACGTTGTACCGCCTCTATGCCGCCGCGATAGACTTCCGAGGTATAAGCCGCATATTGCAGTCCAAGCGCCAATGCGCCCGTGAGAAAGGCTGGCAGCACGATGCCGAACTCGGGGAGCACGTAGTAAAGGAAGAAGAGTTGCACCAAGAGAGGTGTATCTCGCAGGAACTCAACGACAAAGGCCGTCGTCCAGGAGATCGCCTTGACCTGGCTACGGCGCATCAGGGCGAAAATCAGCCCGAGAGTCAGCGCTATCGCGAAGCCAGCCGCTGCCGCCTTCAACGTCACGGTCAGACCAATCAGAATGATTGGCAGAATCGAGATCGTATAGGTGAGCCAGGTCGTAGTGTCCCATTCGTAACCATACATCATGGAAATCCGATCCTCACGATTGGCCTGGGCGCGGCAAGGCGTCGCCGCGTCGCAACAGGCGTTCGATGACCTTCATCGCCATCATCAGCATCAGTGACATCGCGAAATAGCAAACCAGTGTCGCCGAGTAGACGCTGGTGCTGTCTAGGGTGAGATTGCGGATCGACTGTGCCGAGAAGGTCAGGTCAGCGATTGAGATCAGCGAGACCAGGGAAGAGAGTTTGAGAGTTTCAATCGCCAGATTGCCGAAGGCGGGCATCATCTCGACGACTGCCTGAGGCAGCGATATCCGGAACAGAGTCTGCAGCCGGCTGAAATTCAACGCGCGAGCGGCTTCCAGTTGCTGGGGAGACACTGACGACAGCGCGCCACGGACGATCTCCGCACCATAGCCGCCAACATGGGCCGCGAGCACCAGGATTCCCGTCGTAATCGGGTCGAAACTGATCCCGAACCAAGGGCAAGGCATAATAGAACCAGAAGAGCTGCACAAAGAGCGAGGTGCCACGAAACACTTCCGTGTAGCACAGCGCGATCGTCGACAAGATGGCGCCCCCCTCGACGCGCAGGATGCCGAAGAAGAAGGCGAGCGCCGCTCCAACTGCGATCGCTGCCAGTGTGATCGTCATTGTGACGACCGCGCCTTTCCAGAGCATTGGAAGATAGGCTGTCCAGTCCATCCGGATCTCTCCCGGTTGCGAGTTGAATGGCGCCCGGCGGAACCGGGCGCCTTTGAACCGTTACTTCCCGGCGCAGAGATCAGCCACGTTCTTTTCCGCGGCCGCGGCGATGCTCGCTTCGGAGACTCCGTATTTCGCCAGGATGGCCTTGTACTCGTCCGTCTTGCGGAATTCGACGAGAGCGGCATTGAAGGCGTCGCGCAATTCCTTGTCTTCCGGACGGAATGCAAAGCCACCATAGTTGCGGACTGGCGCATCATTGACGATCGGGTCCTCGAAAGGCGCGACCTGCTCGACATTGGCCTGGTCCCTGGCAAGCTCCGACACAGTCAGTTCCGTGGCCGCATAGGCATCCACGCGGTTCTCAACCGTCGGGATCGCATCGGCATTGGCGGGGATGAAGACGATCTGATCATCCTTGACCCCCACAGCACGAAGGAAGTCAACATTGTTCGCGCCCGATACGACGGCGACCTTCAGCGACGGATCTTTGGCGATGTCGGCATAGGTCGTCAGTCCCTTGGGGTTGCCCTTCTTCACCAGTAGGCCCTCGCCATAGGAGGAGTTCGGTTCGGTGAAGGAAACTTGCTTGCAGCGCTCCGGCGAGATGTTCTGTTCGGCTGCAGCAAAGTCGAAACGGCCGGCCTTCAATCCCGGGATGAGCGTGCCGAAGGGGGTGACCGTCCAGTTGACCTCTTCAATCCCGATGGTCTTCAAGACGGCGTTGGCGACGTCGGGTCCGATACCGGCGGACGTGCCGTCGGGCTGCATGTAGGAGTAAGGCACTTCGTTGGCAGTCGCCGCACGGATGTAGCCCTGTTCCTTGACCTCTTCGAGGGTCAGCGCTCCGGCGGTTGTGATCGAAGTTATCAGGGCGATGGCGGAAAGCCCGGTGATCTTTGTGAAATACATTTGAATTCTCCTCTGGTTCGTTGTTTTAGCGCGTCCGTTTCGGATCTTGTGCCGGTTTACCGGCAAGGTTCTCCCGTCACCGTGGCGATGACGGAAAGGCAATCGCCGGCCTTGATCAGGCCGGGTACGTGACGTGCCGCAAGCACGCCGTCCATGGCGGCTCGATAGTCGATCGATGCAAGGCCGGTCTTGCCCACGGGGTAAACCCGGGCAATGGTTTCGCCAGCTTTGACCTCTTCGCCGAGGTCACGCACAAAGGCGACGAGGCCGTCATCCTCGGCAAAGGTGAAGCAGTCGCTCGACGGCATGTCCAACCACTGGGTCGGTCGAAGGTCTGGATCCCCGGGCAGTATTCCCGCATGGCGCAGCAGGTTGAGACTGCCCTTGCGGGCGATCTTGATGGACGCGGCACTTGCCGTGCCGGCGCCACCCAGTTCGGTGGTCACAAAGACCTTGCCCATGTCTTCGACGGTGGTGTCGAGCATTCCGACGGCATCGATCTCCAGCATCTTTCATCGAGTAAGGTGCGGCAAAGGCTGCAACGGCGTCGAAGCAACGCGCTTCCTGGGTCTTGTCGGACAGTTCATGCGCTGCGGCATAGGGCAGGAAGTCGAGCGTTTTGCCGCCAGAATGGAAATCCAGCACGAAATCCGCAAGGGGTACCAGATAGCGGGTCACATAGTCGGCGATCTTCTCCGTCACGGACCCGTCGGGACGACCCGGAAAGCTCCGGTTGAGATTTCCGCGATCGATCGGCGAGGTGCGTGTGCCGGCACGGAACGCGGGGTAGTTGAGCGCCGGAACAATGATGACGCGGCCGTTCACCTGCGACGCATCAAGCGTTTGCGCCAGTTCGAAGAGAGCCGCCGGCCCCTCATATTCATCGCCGTGATTGGCTCCGGTGAGAAGGGCGGTCGGCCCTTCTCCATTGGCGATGACACAGACCGGGATCATGACCGAACCCCAGGCACTGTCGTCACGGCTATAGGGCAGCCGCAGATGACCGTGCTGAACGCCCTTCGCGTTGAAATCGACAGAAGGCGTGATCGGAGACGGGCGGGGTAGGGCGGTCAGCATCGTGTCAGCCCTTCACGAACAACTGGCGGGGAACGGTCGAAAGGCATTCGACACCCGTTTCGGTGATCGCGATGCTTTCCGTGATTTCAAGACCCATATCCTTCGAGCCACAGGCCGGTCATGAAATGGAAGGTCATGCCAGGCTTGAGTTCTGTGCGATCGCCGGGGCGCAGGCTCATCGTGCGCTCGCCCCAATCCGGCGGATAGGAAAGTCCGATGGGATAGCCGGTGCGGTTGTCCTTGATGATCCCGTATTTCTTCAGCACGGCAAAGAAGGCATTGGCGATGTCTTCGCAGGTATTGCCGGGTCTGGCGGCAGCGAGCCCCGCCTCCATGCCTTCCAGCGTCGCCTTTTCGGCATCGAGAAAAGCCTGTGTCGGTTTGCCCAGGAAGACTGTACGCGACAGTGGGCAATGATAGCGTTTGTAGGCGCCGGCGATTTCGAAGAAGGTCCCTTCGCCTAGGCGCATGGGTTTGTCATCCCATGTCAGATGGGGCGCGGAGGCGTCGGCACCTGAAGGCAGGAGCGGAACGATGGCAGGGTAGTCTCCGCCGAATTCGGATGTTCCGCGAATGCCGGCATCATAGATCTCGGCTACCAGGTCGCATTTGCGCATGCCGGGCTCGATGACGTCGACAATCCTCTTGTGCATCAGTTCGACGATCTTGCCGGCCCTGCGCATGTAGTCGAGCTCAGTTGCGCTCTTGATGGAGCGCTGCCAGTTGACGAGGCCGGCTGCGTCCTTGAAGCGGGCATTCGGCAGATGTTTCTGCAGTGACGCGAAAGCTGCCGCCGAGAAGTAGTAGTTGTCCATCTCGACGCCGACTGTGAGGCTCGACCATTTGCGCTCCTCGATGATCTGCGAAAGGAGATCCATCGGGTGGCGCTCGGTCGACTGCACGTAGTGATCCGGATAGCCGATGATGTTTGCGTGATCGAGATAGGCGGTCCGCTTGGCGCCATTCGCGTCCTGTTTGCGGCCGTACCAGATCGGCTCGCCGCTTGGTGGAACGAGCACGCACTGGTGAACATAGAAGGACCAGCCATCATATCCCGTCAGCCAGTGCATGTTGGAAGGATCCGTGACGATCAGCAGATCGATCCCTTGTGCCTCCATGGCATGGCGGGTTTTCGACAGGCGCTCGGCATACTCCTCGCGCGAAAAGTTCAGCATCACGCTCACGTAGCGTCTCCCTTGGCTGTTTTGTTGTCGATTGTCTGTCCGTACCCAGCATCCCGCGCCCTGCTGACGGCCAGGTTGGCGATGGCGGTGTCTTGAACACCCGTCCCGGTCAGGTCTGCAAAGGTGATTTCGTCGGTGCTTGTTCTGCCTGGCGCCTGTCCAGAGATCACCGCACCGAGTTCATCGAAGTGCTGGTCTGCGCGGACCAGACCGGCCTCGATCGCATGATGCAACTCGCCGAGAAGGCGCGTCTGGCTGAAGCGGTCGGCGACATACCTCGCCTTGGCAAAGGCGGCAGGATCGATCTCGTTCTTATGCTCCGCATCGGATCCCATCGCGGTCAGATGTTGGCCGGGTTGCAACCAGTCGGCCATCAGAACGGGCTTTTCGGCCGGTGTCGTCGTGACGACGATATCTGCGTTTCTCATGGCTTCCCGCGGCTCGGCCACGGCCGAGACCTCGATGCCATATTCCTCGGTCAGTTCAGCTGCCAGTTTGTGTGCCTTTGCGTGGTCCCGTGCCCAGATGCGCGCGGATTGCACCGGGCGAACCAGCATCAGGGCCCGAAGCTGCAGGCGCGCCTGCATGCCGGCACCGAAAATTGCGGCGACCGAGGAGCTGCTGCGCGACAGGTGGCGCGCGGCAACCGCGCCTGCCGCCGCTGTGCGCACATCGGTGAGGTAACCATTGTCGAGCAGAAGCGCTTCCACCAATCCCGTCTTGGCACTGAAGAGGATCATCAGCCCATTCAGGCTCGGAAGCCCGAGTTTCGGATTGTCGAAGAAACCGGGGCTGACCTTGATCGCGAAACCATCAAAGCCTGGCACATAGGCCGTCTTGACGTCGACTTCGCCGCGAAATTCGGGAATATCGAGCCGCAGGATCGGCGGCATGGCCACTGCTTTGGTGGCCAGCGCTGCAACTGCACGCTCGACGCATTCGACGGCTGAGATGTCCAGCTGAACGACGGAGCGCAGATCACTTTCGGTCAGGATGCTGATGCGGCTCATGCCTCGGCTCCCTCCAGAATTCTTTGGTGAAGCTTCGGATCGATGTTCGCGCCCGACACGATGATCGCGGCCGGACCTGACAACTCGATTTTTCCTGCCAGGATGGCCGCGATGCCGACGGCTCCAGCGCCTTCGGCGGTCAGGCCCTCCTGGTGCCAGGCATGGCGGATGCCTTCGGCAATTTCACTTTCAGTCAGAAGGACGATGTCATCGAGCAGATGGCTGCACAGGGCAAAGGTGACCCGGTTCTTGAGGCCAATCCCACCGCCCAGGGAGTCGGCGAGCGTTTGCTCTTCATCGACAGCCACTGGGCGCCCGGCTGCAATCGAGGCGTTCATGGCGGCGCCGCGCTCCATGGAAATGCCGATGACGCGTGCCTTGGGGGCCATGGCCTTGATCACAAGGGCGATGCCGCCGGCCAGTCCGCCACCCGACAGGGGAACCATCACGGTGGCCAGATCCGGGACTTGTTCCAGCAGTTCGAGGCCGATCGTGCCTTGGCCTGCAACCACGTCAATGTCGTCGAAAGGTGGGATGGAGGTCAGGCCTCTTTCCTCGACCAGGCGTTCGACCTCCTCCTGAGCCTCGTCCTGTGAGACACCGACGATCCGGACCTCCGCGCCGAGGGCGCGGATTGCGTCGACCTTGTTGGCCGGCACGAGCGACGACATGCAGATGGTTGCCGGCGCACCAAGCTGGCTCGCCGCATAGGCGACCGCCCGCCCGTGGTTGCCGGTGGATGCCGTCACGAGGCCCCGTTGGCGAGCCGTGTCGTCGAGAGCAAGAATGGCATTCATGGCGCCGCGCAGTTTGAAAGCGCCGATAGGTTGACGGGTTTCAAGCTTTAGATGCACCGGTTGGCCAGTAAGCTCGGACAGGGATCGGGAGCGAACAAGAGGCGTGCGGATGACGCGACCGTCTATCCGCTCCGACGCCCGTCTGACGTCTCCCAGGGTGACTGGCAGGGTCACTGCCAGGGGCTCCGTCTCAGTCCGTGGGTAGAGGTTCGCGCTCTTCATGATTGTCATGTTGAGAGCGAAACAAAATCATGTCAATTATTATATTGTAATGATTCAATGATTGGTGCAGGCCGTCTCAGCCTATCGATCCGATGTCGTAGACCGGCGGCAACTGCTCGAACGTCTGGCGCACTGTGGTCAGGGCTTTGACAAGTGCGGGTTCGTCCAGGCGTCCGCCCAGACAGATGCGAATTCCGCCCCCATGGCCTGGTCCCGCTATGAATGGCTCGGATGGAGTGACGGCGACTTTCTGATTGGCGAGCGCGCGGACGAGGCTCTCCTCCGTCCAGTGCGGAGGAACCCTCAGCCATGCACATAGAGAAAGCGGGTGGCTCGAGGAAATATGATTTTCGAGAACGTCCACCGCCAATTGCTGGCGCTTGCGTGCTTCCTCCCGCTGGATGGCCACCAACTTGCGCGCCGTCCCGTTCTCGACCCAGCGCGTGGCTATCTCGCCTGCGAGATAGGTGCCGCTCCAACTCGTTACACGAAGGATGGAGGCGGCCCTGATGCAATAGGAACGCGGCACGACAAGATAGCCGACACGAAGCCCGGTCAGCACAGCCTTCGTGAAGCTGGTGACAAAGAAACCCAGATCGGGAATCATATCGCAGATCGACGGCAGGTCGTCCGCGATCATTGGCCGGTATACTTCGTCTTCCACGACAAAGATCCCGTATTGCTCGGCGATCGCTGCGATCTCGCGTCGCCTTTGGGCACCCGCCACATGACTTGTCGGATTATTCAGTGTCGGGATGAGCACCAGTGCACGTACGCCACCGCCAGCACATGCAGCGGTCAGCGCCTCAGGCAGGATCCCCTCTTCGTCCGTTGGCAAGCCCTTCAGGGTAAAGCCGAGCACGTTCGAGAGGCCGATGATGCCATGATCGGTCAAATTCTCGCACAGGATAACGTCACCAGGCCGAACGATGCAGCTGAGCGCAAGAAAGATGCCATGGGCCGCCCCATTCGTAATGAGAATTCGCTCCGCGGAGGCGTCAACGTTCAGGCTTCGCAACCAGTCACGCGCCGTTTCCCGGTGGCGATCGAGGCCGGCAATCGGGCGGCAAGGCCGCATGAAGCTCGAATTATCATCCTCAGAGAGCTCGCGAAGGATATCGCGGGACGCGCTCTCGTGCATGTCGAGATAGACGCCTCGTATGATGGAGAGGTCAAGCACCTCATTGGTGCTGTGATCCAGCATCATGCGGCCAGCTCGATCTGTCACGCGCGCCTTGACGAATGTGCCACGCCCGATTTCGCCGCTTAAATATCCGAGGCGTTCTGCCTCTTTGTATGACAGGCTGACGGTCTGGACCGAGAGGCCAAGATCGCGTGCCAGGTCCCGATGCGTCGGCATTCGGTCCATGGGCTTGAGGATGCCCGAGTCGATATCCGCAATGATCCTTTCGGTCAGCGCCGCGTGCTTCGTCTCACCCTTTTGCTTTGCAAGTTGCGGGCGCCACGCCACTGGCTTGGCGACGGGCACGAGTTCACGGACAAACGGATTGGATTGATGGCGCATGAAATTGTCTCGCAAGAGCGGCGTAAATTTCATGACATTATGCACGTAACGCCTCAAAAAATGAAGCGATAAGCAATCCGAGGCGCAACCGCCTCAGATTATTTCGAACTTTGAGCCGCAAGGGTCTCCCGTGCCGCAGGGACGACGGCTTCTGACGCTGGGTGTCAGATCTTTTCGCCGGCCTGCACCAGCTCGTCCATGACGGAACGCACGGCGGATTCAGCGATGGCGACGATTTCGTCGATCTCTTCCTTTGTCGTCACGAGGGGAGGGGCGAAGCCCAGGATGTCGCCATGCGGCATGGCCCGAGCAATCAGTCCCCGGCTTCTGGCTGCCTTCGAAACTCGTGCGCCCACGGACAGCGACGGTGAAAACCGCGTTTTCCTTTCACGGTCGGCGACGAACTCGATGGCGCCCATCAGGCCGACGCCGCGAACCTCACCGACGATGGGGAGTTGCGCGAATTTTTCCTTCAGTTGTGCCTGGAAATAGGCGCCGACGTTGCGAGCATTGCCCGGGAGATCTTCCTTCTCGACAATGTCGAGGACCGCGTTTGCCGCTGCTGCACCGATCGGATGGCCTGAATAGGTATAGCCATGTGAAAAGGCGCCGACGCGATCGGCGCCTTCTTCCATGACCTTGTAGACCCTCTCGCCGACGATTGCGCCGGAGAGAGGGAAGTAGGCCGATGTCAGGCCCTTGGCGACGGTGATGAGGTCCGGTTCGATGCCATAGTGCTCCGATCCGAACATCGAACCGGTTCGGCCAAAGCCGGTGATGACCTCGTCTGCAATCAGGAGAACGTCGTATTTCCTGAGTACCTTCTGGATTTCCTCCCAATAGCCCTGAGGCGGCGGCGTGATGCCCCCGGTTCCCAGCACAGGCTCGGCGATAAAGGCGCCGATCGTGTCGGGATCTTCGCGCAGAATGAGCGCCTCCAGTTCGGCCGCCCGACGCTTGGAGAATTCAAGCTCTGTTTCTCCGGCTTCGGCGCCCCAGTAGTGGTGGGGCGCGCCCGTATGGAGGATGCCTGCTCGTGGCAGGTCCATATGGTCGTGATAGAAGCTCATCCCGGTCATGGAGCCGGACACCACGCTGCAGCCATGATAGCCACGCTCTCTGGAGATGATCTTCTTCTTCTTCGGCTTGCCGCGAAGGTTGCTGTAGTACCAGACGAGCTTGGCCTGCGTCTCGTTCGCGTCTGAGCCCGACATGCCGTAGAACACCTTGCTCATCTTGCCGGGTGCCATCTTGACCAGGCGGTCGGAGAGGATGGCAAGTTCATCTGTCGTGTGGGCGGCATAGGAATGGTAATAGGCCAGGCGATAGGCTTGCCGCGAGATGGCTTCGGCGACCTGGGTCCGGCCATATCCGACATTGACGCAATAAAGGCCCGCAAAGCCGTCGATCAGCTGGTTTCCATGGGCATCCTGAATGCGGATGCCCTTGCCCGTTTCGACGATCGTTGGATCGCCTATCTTGCCGCTGGCAAAATCATGCAACTGCGTGAACGGGTGGAGGACAGAATTGCGGTCCATCTCGGCGATTTGATTGAGATTGGCATTCATGGTTCAGATCCTTTCAAGCAGCGAGATTTCCAAAGCAGACATATTTCGCCTCGAGATATTCGAGGAGGCCATGGCGTGAGCCTTCGCGACCGAGGCCGGATTGTTTCCATCCGCCAAAAGGGATGGGGGCGCCTGTGAACTTCGGTGTGTTGACGGCGACCATTCCGTATTCGAGCCTCTCCGTCAGTCGCATCGCGCAGGCAAGATCGCGGGTGTAGACATAGGCGGCCAGACCCATTTCAGTGTCATTGGCCCGGCGGAGCACTTCGTTTTCGTCGTCGAAAGGCATGATCGCGGCGATCGGGCCGAAGGTCTCCTCTCTTGCGATCAGCATGTCGTCGGTGACGTCGGCCAATACGGTCGGCATGACGAAGCTGCCACCCAGCGGACTGTCCTGTCCCCCACAGACAAGACGCGCACCGGCGGACAAGGCCTGAGAGACTTGCTTGCGGCATTTCTCCGCCACAGACGCACGTGTCATCGGTCCGATGTCGACGCCAGGCTCAAGGCCGTGGCCGACCTTGAGTTCAGAGGTTGCCTTGGCAAAGGCACCCACGAAACGACTGTAGATGCCGCGCTGGACATAGATCCGGTTTGCCGCCAGGCAATCCTGTCCCGACGTCGCGAACTTGGCGCCGATGCACCCCTTCACCGCGAGGCTGAGATCCATGTCGTCAAAGAGGATGAAGGGTGCATGGCCTCCAAGTTCGAGCGAAGCCTTCTTGATTGTTGCGGCAGACTGGGTAAGCAAAATTCGCCCCACCTCCGTCGAACCAGTAAAGGAGAAGGCCCGGACTTCGGTATGCTCGAGCAGTCGGCTCGACAGCGGGGCTGCCTCGCCCGTCAGCACCTGGAAGACGCCGGCGGGCATGCCGGCTTGCTGGGCAAGTTTTGCCAGCGCAAGCGCGGAAAGCGGTGTTTCAGGCGCGGGTTTAACGATCATGGTGCAGCCGGCGGCAAGTGCTGCGCCAGCCTTGCGGGTGATCATGGCGGCGGGAAAGTTCCATGGCGTGATGGCAACGGTCACCCCCACAGGCTGCATCTGGACCGAGATACGGCCACCTGGAAGATGACTTGGGAGCGTTTCGCCATAAGCGCGTTCGCCTTCGGCGGCGAACCAGTCGAGAAAGTTTGCCGCATAGGAAACCTCACCCTCCGACTCAGCCAGCGGTTTTCCCTGTTCCGCGGTCATGATGACGGAGAGGTCTCGTGCATTGTCGCGCATCAGTTTTGCCCAGGCGCGCAGAATTTGGCCCCGTTCGATCGGTAGCATGTCACGCCAAATCAGAAACGCCCGGCTGGCAGCCTCAACGGCCTTATCCGCGTCCTCTGGTGAACAGGCGGCGACATCTGCGAGGTGCTCATGGGTTGCCGGATCGGTGACGGGCAATGTTTCGGCGCGCTCAACCCAGGCGCCGTCGAGAAAGGCGCGGTGCTCGAGTAGCCCAGATTGCTTGAGCGATTTAAGCGCAGTGATGGCGATAGCTTTCATGCGTCTCTCCTGTGCCGGTGTGCCAGAAGATTATCCGTGGCGCTTGATCGTTTGACTGCGTTGTGATGACCCTATATGCAGGATGAAGACTTATTCTCCCCATAGTGCGCAGGATTTCTGCATGACCTCGCTGGATCGAGCGGATAGAGCGCTCTTGGACGCAGTTCAGAAGAACAACCGCCTGACGTCTGAGGAACTGGCGCGCCTCGTCCATCTTTCGCCGACTGCTTGTCAGCGACGTCTCAAGCGCTTGCGGGAGGAGGGGGTAATCGAGGCGGATGTCTCCATCGTGTCCCCCAAAGCCGTTGGGCGCGGGATAACAATGATTGTTCTGGTGTCGCTCGAACGCGAACGCGCAGATATCGTCGATCGGTTCAAGGCCGCCATCCGCGGCACAAAGGAAGTGATGATCGGCTATTATGTCACTGGTGATGCCGACTTCATTCTCGTGATCACCGCAAAGGATATGGAAGACTACGAAGCATTTACACGGCGTTTCTTTTACGAGAACCACGACATCAAAGGATTCAAGACGATGGTCGTGATGGATCGGGTCAAGGCAGGTTTCGCCTTTCCGATTGGCGACTGATTGTCCCGCGGCGGGCGCGGGGCGTCTTGCTTGTTAACCGGTAGGACAACGCCTGTAGGGCGGGGATGTACTGGTCGTCTGTTTTTGCAGCTTGTCGATGAAAGGCAGCTGACGATGTCATCAACGCCAATCGATCCGCCGAATATCGGGGAAATTTTAAGGGTCGTTCACGCTGCCAGGAACGTAGCTTCAAAGCGGTCGGTCTGCTCCGAAAGGTGACTAGGTTGCCCGCCACCCCTTATCATGTGACACCGGAGGCCGCGGCGCGACTGGAGCGGATATTGCGGCTCGGCAGATCCGATGAAGTGCGTCCCAGCACTTTTGACCTGAACACCGCCGACGTCGTTGGCGAGCGGTATCAGCCTTATCCAGAACGTCGTTGGCGAGCGGTATCAGCCTTATCCAGAACGCCGTTGATCGCGCCTATCTTGAGGAGCTCACGCGCTCATGGTTCTTCGCTGAAGGTCGGGTCTTCTTTCACGTCCAGCGGACCTTTGCCCCAACCGTCGAGAAGCCACGCAATATTGACCCGGAGGATGCGTGCCAGCATGTCGAGACGGTTGGCGCGGGGTTCGGAGCGGTCATTTTCCCAATTGGTCCACGTTGCGGTCGTCACGCCAATAAGGCTGGAAATCTGCTCAACCGTCATTCCTGTCGCGTCACGTGCCAGCGAAATTCGTCCGCCGATCGTGTCGTCGCCCAGCCCGGCGGGTGCAGCGGGCATTAGAATGTCTTCAGAATGGTCATGCATGAAAGGTCCGTCCTGCTCAGAATGAGTGCACCGCGGGGCTGGCGCCCCACGGTGCTGGAATCGGTGCCAAAGCGCTGGCGTTAGCCTTCGTCCTTGCCGAGCCAAGTCTTGACCTGATCGGGATGGTCCGCGATGTACTTCTCGACGGCCTTTTCGTAAGAGGTCTCCTGGGCGTTGAACATTGCGGCCTCGAGATCGCCAATCGGCAACTTCATGCGCGAAAGGAAGCCAGCGACCTCTGGATTGTCTTCCTCGAAACCCTTCCGGGCGAGGACATCAACATGCTCAGCATCACCAAGCGCCCCCTTCGGGTCGGCGATGTAGCGCAGATCGTATTTGCCGAACATCCAGTGCGGGCTCCAGGAGGTCGCAACGAACCATTCTTCCCTGCGGATCGCCCGGTCGACCGTCGTCAGCATGCCGGCCTCGCTGGAAATCTGAAGCTTGTAGCCCTCAAGGCCGTAGTCGGTGACGGCCTTTTCCGACAGGCGAGTCAGACCGGCGCCGGGATCGATGCCCTCGACACGGCCATTGAGCTTTTCCTTCACGTCATCTTTCTTGAGGTCTTCAATTGAGGCGATCGCATCCTCGGGCACGTATGCGGGGACGACCCAGCCAAGCTTCGCGCCGTCATAGACTGTGCCGAGCGTCGTCACGTTGTCCTTCACCTTGGCGAAGTAGTCGGCATGGGTTGCAGGCAGCCAGGCCATCAACATGGCATCGAGATCGCCGCGGCTTACACCTTGGTAGAGGGGAGCCACATCGGTCTGTACCAGCTCGACCTCGTGGCCGAGTTCGTCGGTGATCAGCTTTGCAGCAAGCTTTGTGACGAATTCGGCATCGGACCAGGCAGCCCAGCCGATCTTCACCGGCGCCTTTTCTTCAGCGAATGCCGAGCCGAATGCGGCGGTGGTCAGGCCAGCGGCTAGGCTGAATGTAACGAGTGTCTTGAACATATCTGCTCCTTGGAAGGTTCTCATTCGGCTGCGCGAACGCAGCCATTTTTCAACGCAATCCGGCCGTCCTCAGGCCGTGGCCGGTGAGGTTGCCTGCGGTTGCGCTGCTCGACGGAAAAGGATGCGCCAGATTCCGGCGCGCTCCTTTCCGAGGCTCTGCGTGATCCGGTCTAGGATCACGGCGAGGATCACGACGGCGATGCCGCCTTCGAACCCGGTGCCGACATCCAGGCGCTGTATGCCTGTGAGTACTGTATTGCCGAGGCCTCCGGCGCCGATCATGGAGGCGATGACCACCATGGACAGCGATAGCATGATCGTCTGATTGATGCCGGCCATGATGGAGGGCATTGCGTTCGGCAGCTGTACCTTGAACAGAAGCTGCGAGGACGTGCAGCCGAAGGCATTGCCGGCTTCTACGAATTCGACATGCACCTGGCGGATACCCAGATTGGTGAGACGTACCACGGGCGGCATGGAGAAAATGACGGTTGCGATGGTTCCTGGAACAGCGCCGAGGCCGAAGAACATGGCGGCCGGGATCAGGTAGACGAAGGCCGGCATGGTCTGCATGAGATCGAGCACGGGGCGAACCACCGCCGCGGCCCGGTCGCTGCGCGCCATTGCAATGCCGAGCGGCAGGCCGATCGCCATGGCAATCAGCGTCGAGGCGATCACCAGCGAAAGCGACTCCATCATCGCCTCCCAAAGGCCCATATGACCGACCAGCCAGAGCGAAAGGCCCGTGAACACCGCAAAGCCGAAACCGACGCGCCAGAGCGACAACACCGCGAATATCGCAATCCCGACGGCTAGTGGCGTCGCGAGAAACAGGTTCTGGATGGTGTCCGTCACAAAGCCGATCATCAGTGCAATGGTGTCGAGCAGCGGACTGAAATTGTCGAGGATGTAGTTGACGACGTCGTCGACGCCGTCTCCGATATCGAAAGTCATGGTATAGTCTCCGGTCTTGCGATCAGGCAGTGCGGTCGAGTGTTTCGAGAAGCACAGACTTGCTGATTGAGCCGAGATAGCGGTTGCCATCATCGACGACCGGGACCGGCCAGGTGCTGGAGGCGACCTTGCCTAGCACGTTGGACAAGCTTTCGGTCGCCGGGATTGGTTCGATGTCCGGCAGGAACGCCCGCTTGTATGGGTCAATTGGGCCCTTGCCGGCGCTAGCGATCAGCGATGCGCGGCTGACCATGCCGTGATAGGTCTTGTCGCGACCGAGAATGATCGCGACCTCACGGTCGAAGTGCTCCATGCGTTCAAGTGCGGCTGCAGCGGACATGCCCTGGCGCTCAATGATCGTCACCTGTGTCTTGCGCGCGACGTCACCGGCCCGAAAAACCTGTGAAACGTCGACATTGCGGAAGAAGGACCGGACATAGTCATTTGCCGGCTTGAGCACGATTTCGTCGGGCGTGCCAACCTGGACGACTTCACCGTTCTGCATGATGCAGATGCGGTCGCCAATGCGCATGGCTTCGTCCAGATCATGGCTGACGAAGACGATGGTTCGGCTGTGCTCGGCTTGGAGACGCACCAGTTCGTCCTGCATCTCGGTGCGGATGAGCGGGTCGAGCGCGGAAAAGGCCTCGTCCATCAACAAAATGTCGGGCTCGGCGGTAAGTGCGCGAGCAAGTCCGACGCGTTGTTTCATACCACCGGAAAGCTGGTCGGTCCGACTTTCGTCATGGCCTTCGAGTCCGACGGCCTTCAAGGCTGCACGCGCGCGCTGGTTTCGGTCGGCCTCGTTTACACCTGCGACTTCCAGACCGAAAGCGGCGTTGTCGAGAACGGTGCGATTGGGCAGCAAGGCAAAGGATTGGAAGACCATGCTGATCCGATGGCGCCGCAGCTCGATCAGTTCACTACGCGAAAGCCGTGTCACGTCGCGGCCGTCGATCTCGATGGTCCCCGAGGTCGGCTCGATCAAACGGTTGATGAGGCGCAGCATGGTGGATTTGCCTGACCCTGACAGGCCCATGATGACGAAGATTTCACCGGCGCGAATATCGAAACTGGCATCGTTGACGCCGATCATGCATCCGGTTGAGGCGTGGATTTCCTTCTTGGTCTTGCCTGCATGCAGAAGGTTGAGAGCCTTTTCCGGCCGCTCACCAAAAACCTTGAAGATGTTCCTGATGCTGATCTTGACCGGACGTTCGTGGTCCGCAAGGTCGTGCTCAGTTGCAAAATTCATATTGTGTCGGGCCCGGCTCCGTAAGCGGGGCACTCTCCTTTATAGGAAATATGGCGGTTGTAGCGATCGATGAGGCGAGACCCTTTAGATGATGTGTCGCAAACGAGCCTCTGTCGCAATAAGAACACGAGTTAGTACAGTTAGGCGATATTGTCCAGCCTTGGGGAAGGAAATCCTACTTTTTCGATATATTCCGGAATAAATTGAAACAATTTGGCGTGCGTCAGTACGACGCCGTCTATGATCGGGCCTCCGATTTGGGTGCGACAGGAACTGATGGGTTTCTTCAGCTTGGTGTAGCTGCTTTTCATGGCCATTGGTGATTTCCGGTAGGGTCGGATTGGTTGTGGGGGAACTCATCGATGATCGACGATGGAACAAACCTGCACTCACTTGTTGAGGAGGGGCTGAACGGTGGCGCGGATCTTCTCGGCGGATGTCCCTACACGGACAGCGATACTGCCGCGCATATGGAGCGTCTGTTTGAAATGGCAGTAAGCCATGACGTCGATCTCGATTTCCACCTTGATTTCGACCTCGATCCGAGCTGGACCCATATGCCTGACATCTGTCGCTTGACGGAAGCCAGTGGGTGGCAGGGGCGGGTGGCGATCGGCCATGTCACCAAACTGGCCGCAATGGAGGAGGCGGCATTCGATCGTCACGTTTCGCAGTTGCTGGCCGCCGGGGTTGCGGTTACGGCCCTTCCGTCGACTGATCTCTATCTCAATGGGCGCGACAAGGGGTTTCGTGCGCCGCCGGGCGTGGCGCCCGTGCATGTCTTGGCTGAGTGCGGCATGACGACGTCTATTGCGACGAATAACGTCATGAATCCCTTCACGCCTTATGGCGATTGCTCCTTGCTGCGCATGGCCAATCTCTACGCAAATCTGATGCGCATTGGACCCGAAGGCTTCTCCCGGTGCCTTGATCTGATCACCCGAGATGCTGCCCGGCTGATGCGGATCGACGCCTACGGGCTTGCGCCTGCCGATCTTGCAGATCTGATCATTCTCGATGCGACAGATGAAGACGAGGCTTTCGGCAGCATTGCTCCCGTCTTGATGGGTTTCAAGAAAGGCAGGAAAACCTTCGAACGACGAGCAGAAATTCTGGCTCGGTGAAAGGTGATCCGACAGCCTGAAACTGTTGCTGCACACGCAGCAAGATCCGTTGGCCGGACGGTCGATCTTAGTGTCGAGCGCAAGCTTGGTCGGCCTCCGACTTGGACGTCGAAGATCGACATCCCCACAATTTCTTCCGACGCCAAGCAGTGGCGGGTGAGGTGTGAAGACGCTGGCCAGACCTGATGGCAGATGTCAGTCCCCTTGACCTTGACAGGTCAAGCCGCCTGCAATACCGATGATTAATCGTTTAATCATCGCGAGATCACGGCAAGTGGCAGGCCAACGATCAGGTGCAAATCTCGGCAACATCGCGAAAGCGCTTGGCGTTTCTGTCGCCACCGTATCCAATGCACTCACGGGCAAGGGGCGCGTGTCGGCGGAATTGATCGAGAGTGTCAGGGCCAAGGCTGCCGAGTTGGGCTATACGCCGAGCCATATTGGGCGGGCTTTGCGTACCGGGCGCAGCGGCGTTTTGGGGCTTGTTCTGCCCGACATTGCCAACCCGCTGTTCCCGCAGATTGCCCAGGCGATCGAATTTGCCGCGAGCAGTGCGGGCTACGGTGTGCTGATCGCGGATTCCCGCGGTAGCGTCTCGATGCAGACAGAGGCGATCAATCGCCTCATCGAGCGCGGCGTCGACGGAATCGTCATTGTACCTCGGCTTGGGACCCGGATTGCCGATATCGGCTGCCCTGTCGCTGTCATCGACAGCCCCTCGACCCCCGGCAATACAGTTTCCGCCGACCATTGGCAGGGCGGGCAGGCTGTGGCCGAGCATCTTGTATCGCTGGGACATCGCAAGCTTCTGCTGATCGGAAACAACCCTGCGTCCAATGTACAGGGCGACCGTATCGGGGGGATGAAATCGGCTCTGCCTGCCGGTGGCCAGGCGGGTGTCTTATGGATCGAGGCGCATGAAGAACGTCATGGCCGCGGAGCTCTGCTCGGTTTGCAGGCGAAGGTCGAGGAAGGTTTCACCGCCTTTGCCGCCGTGTCCGATCTGATCGCGCTGCGTGTTCTGACCGAATTGCAGAGTGCCGGTCTCTCCGTCCCGGCGGATGTCAGCGTGACCGGCTTTGACGATCTCATCTGGTCCTCGGTGGTTACGCCGAGCCTCACCACCGTGCGCATGAACATGGCCGCCATCGCCGAGATCGCCATTGCCGCTCTTGTGCGGGTGATCGAAGCGGATGCCGTCAATAGCGATGACATTCCGAGGATGGCGACGGGCACTGCTGTTGCCGCCGAGCGAAGCAGCGTTCCAATGACGTTGATCGTCCGTCAGACCTCGGGAGCCCCATGCCCCTCTTTCCGTGATGACCAAATAAAATCGATAAAAGGAGAACGCACATGACCAAGATACTACTGGCCTCGGCCACCGCGCTGATGTTGACGATGGGGGCAGCGCAAGCTCAGGAAAAGACCCTGACGATCTCCGTCTATGCCTTTGCGCAGGACGAATTCAAGGAGATCGTCTATGATCCCTTCGAAGCCAAATGCGGCTGCAAACTTGTCGTCGAGACCGGAAACAGTGTCGAACGACTGGCCAAGATCGAGGCGAACAAGGCAAATCCGGTTGTCGATATGGCCGTCGTTTCCATGGCCGACGCGCTCATGGCTTCACGGGGTGATCTGATCGAAAAAATCGACACCTCCAAGCTCAGCAATTTTGACAAGCTCTACGACATCGCCAAGGATCCGAATGGCGATGGTATGAGCGTTGGTTACACGTTCTATGCGACGTCGATCGTCTATCGGACCGACAAGATGACGATCGAGTCCTGGGCTGACCTGCTGAAGCCCGAATATGTTGGCCATGTCGCGTTTCCGAATGTGACGACCAACCAGGGGCCGCCGGCTCTCTACATGCTTGGCCAGGCGCTGGGCAAGGATACCCCGGATCTCAAGGGAGCCATCGAAGCCGTCGGCGCGCAGAAGGACGAGATCGTGACTTTCTATGTGAAGTCATCGCAGCTCGTGCAGCTGATGCAGCAGGAAGAAATCTGGGCGGCACCGATCGGTCGTTTCTCGTGGGCGCCGTTCACCAAGCTCGACCTGCCGCTTGGCTGGGCGTCGCCGAAGGAAGGCCAGACTGGCGGCATGAATGTCATGGTCGTCACCAAGGGGTCGAAGAATCAGGATCTGGCACTCGAGTTCATGGATTTCTGGCTTTCGACCGAAGTCCAGACCAAGCTTGCCGAAAAGCTGGTCGACAGCCCGGCAAACCGGGAGGTCAAGGTTTCCGATGAGGTCGCCAACAATCTGACCTATGGTGAGGAGACTGCCAAGAGCCTCAAGCTGATCCCTTCCGCCGACGCGCTCGACAACCGCGATGCCTGGCTGTCCGAATGGAACGCCAAGGTCGGGCAGTAAGCAGCGATCACACGAATGCCTCCCAAGGCAAAGGGGCGCGGCGATCGGCCATCAGCTCGAAGCCGCGCCCCGACTGTGACTTTGGCCACCTCTATGAAGGGCGAATTGCCATGTTCAACAACCGGGCGGAAGCTCTGGCGCTAGCCCTGCCGGCAGCAATATTTGCGGCCTTGGTCTTCCTCTTGCCTGTCATTCTTTTGCTGTCTGAAGGCTTTCGCTCGGCCGATGGCTGGACGCTGTCGGCCTATGGGGATTTCTTCTCCCAGCCTCTCAACCAGACCGTATTCCTGCGCACGCTTCGGCTCGGCGTCACGGTGACCGCGGTTGCCGCGGTCATCGGTTACGCGGCAGCCTATGCCATTGTCAGCCTGCCGCCCGGCGCCAAGGGTCGGATGATCGGTCTGGTCGTCCTGCCGCTCATGATTTCGCCTGTTGCCCGCACCTACGCCTGGATCGTTATTCTCGGGCGCACTGGAATCGTAAACCAGGCATTGATGGCTGTCGGTTTAAGTGACGAACCGTTCCGGATCCTGTTCACCGAAACCGCCGTTTTCATCGGCCTGCTTCAGCTTTTCCTGCCGCTGATGATCATCTCGCTGGTCAGTGCGCTTGAGAATTTGCCGCGGGATGCCGTGCCAGCAGCTCGGGTGCTCGGCGCAAACTGGTTCCAGGTGTTCTGGAAGATCATTCTGCCGCTGACCCGGGAGGGCCTGGTGGTCGGCGGAACGCTCGTCTTCACCGGTTCGATGACCGCCTATATCACGCCGGCCATTCTGGGCGGCTCCAAGGTGCTGATGCTGGAGACCTTGCTCTATCAGCAGGTGACTGTCGCCAACAATTTCGTTGCCGCAAGCGTCATCGCTTTCATTCTGATCGTCATGAGCTTTGCCGCGAACATCCTGTTGAAGCGCATCGCAACGGCAAGGAGCAAGACATGATCCAGAGACTGTTTGCGCCGCTCACACTGGCGCTGGTGCTGCTTTTCCTGATCGGGCCATTCCTGATCATTGTCGCCGCATCGTTTTCTGCCGGGGACACGCTTGCTTTCCCGCCACAGGGATTTTCCTTCAAGTGGATCGTCAAGGTGTTCACCATCGAAAGCTTCCGGCAGAGCTTCCTGATGTCGATGTTCCTGGCGATCGGCGGCACGTTCGTAGCCCTCATGCTGGGGATCCCAGCCTCCTATGCCATGTCGCGTTACAGGCTGCCGTTCTCTGAGACCGTCCGCACGATTGTCTCGGCACCGATCATCGTGCCTGGCATTATCGTCGGCCTGGCACTGCTGCGCTATTTCGTTGTGCCAATCGGTGTGTCGATCACGCTCGCACTCTTCCTCGCCCATACCGCACTGGTTCTCCCCTATGCAGTGCGGGTCGTCTCGGCCAGCCTCAACAATTTGCGCTCCGATATCGAGGAAGCAGCGGTTCTGCTCGGCTCATCACGGCTCGGGGCCTTCATGCGTGTCGTCTTGCCAAACATCCGCGGAGGGATACTGTCCGCCTTCATTCTCGGTTTCGTCACCAGCTTCAATCAGGTTCCGGTTTCGCTGTTCCTGTCGGGGCCTGGCGTTCGCACCCTGCCGATCGACATGATCGGATACATGGAGATCGTCTTCGATCCGTCGATCGCGGCGCTTTCTTCACTGCTCGCCTTCCTGTCAATCGGCATAGTTTTTGCCGCCGAACGTTTTCTGGGGTTCTCCCGCTATGTCTGACGCATCCTTTCTGACACTCGACAAGCTGTCTCTCGCCTACGGGAAGACGATCGCCGTCAAGGACCTCGATCTTGAAGTCCGTAAGGGCGAGCTGCTCGCTCTCCTTGGTCCTTCCGGCTGCGGTAAAACCACGACCATGCGCTCGATCGCCGGGTTGATGAATCCGGTCAGCGGCAGGATCCGACTTGATGGCTCGGATATTACACGGGTATCGGCCAACAAGCGCGCGGTTGGCCTTGTTTTCCAATCCTATGCGCTATTTCCGCACCTCTCGGTATTCGACAATGTTGCATTCGGTCTCAAACTGAAGGGTATGCGCGGTGCCGAACTGGACGCGAAAGTCTCGGCCGGTCTGAAGTCCGTCGGCCTGTCTGCCTTTGCCAACCGCAAGACCCCCGAATTGTCCGGCGGCCAGCAGCAGCGTGTGGCGCTCGCCCGCTCCATGGTCATGGAGCCGAAGGTGCTGCTGCTTGACGAACCATTGTCCAATCTCGATGCGCGCCTGCGCCTGGAGATGCGCACCGAATTGCAGCGTGTGCAGAAGGAGAGCGGCGTGACCATGATCTTTGTGACCCATGACCAGGTCGAGGCCTTGGCGCTGGCGGACAGGATTGTGGTGATGAAGGGCGGAGCGATCGAGCAGATCGGGACGCCTCAGGAAATCTACAACCATCCTGTCTCGCGCTTCGTTGCCGATTTCGTCGGCTTTGAAAACATCTTTGCCGTTCGTGACGGCAAGCTTGTCACGTCTGGCGGCGATATCAGCCTTCGTGACGAACTTCCCGTGGCTGAGGGATTGGCCTGGCGTCCACGCGCGGTCACCATGGGCTCAGGTCAGCTGACGGGTGTCGTGCGCGGCGTTTCCTTCGCCGGAGGCACGCGTGAATATGTGCTGGAGTCGCGCCTCGGCGTGATCAAGGCAGAGGTTGACGCGGCTTTGCCGGCACATGGACTTGGCGCCGAAATCGCTTTTGATTTGCCGGTTGCCGACGCCGCTCCCCTTCAAAGGTTCGGGTAACCGCGTATGGGGATCTGGATCGATACGGATATGGGTTTCGATGACATTGCGGCTATCTTGGTCGCCTTGCATCAGGGCATTGAGATAGACGGTGTCTCGCTGGTGTTCGGCAATACCCCGCTCAACCAAGTCAAACGCAACGCCGCTGGCGCAAGAAAGGCCTTTGATTGGCGCTTTCCGATCTATTGCGGGCGGGAGAGACCGGTGATGGGCGCCTTGGAGACGGCTGAGAAAATCCTCGGTGAAAGCGGCATCCCGACGACTGGTCTGACGCTGCCCGAAGTCGATGAACTGCCCGGCGGCGATGCATTTTCCGCCCTCTGCTCCTGGCTTGAGAAAGCCGCCGCGCCGCGCCGCATCCTGGCGCTCGGGCCCTTGACCAATCTTGCGGCGCTGGCTCTCGCACGTCCGGACCTGGCTGCACGGATCGATGATCTGACCTGGATGGGAGGCGGGCTGACACGAGGCAACCACACGGCATCGGCGGAATTCAATGCACTGGCCGATCCCGAGGCGGTGGCCATCATTCTGGCGCATGGTCTGCCGCTGCGAATGGTCGATCTCGATCTGTGCCGAAAGGTGGTGGCGGCCCCCAATGACGTCGCCCCAATCCGCGGTGCAGGCGGAAAGAACGCGGCGCTCATTGCCGATATGCTGGCAGGCTTTATCGATATCGCCGTCAGTCGTGGCCGTCCGGCCATGGCGCTTTACGATCCGGTGGCAGCCGCTGCCTTCGTTCGCGGCGATCTCGTGACCGTGCAGAAGGCTCGGATCGACATGGAATGTGGCAATGGTCTGACCCGGGGACGAACCATCGTCGAGACGCGATCGTCGCATGCCGTCTTCAACGCGGAATTCGTGGCTGATTGCGATGCCGCTGCGATCAAGGCGATCGTGGCTTCTGCTCTGCATTGGGAGGCGGCCAAGTGACGTTACAAAGCGGGGAAGAACCAACGGATCTGAACGATGACGACCTGCGCGCGCGCGCCGTGGCGGCCGCTCGGGGAGATGCAGCCTTTGATCGACTGATTATCAATGGCACGCTCATCGACATGGTAACAGGCGAGCGTCGCCAGGCCGATATCGGCCTGGTCGGGCCACTGATTGCCAGCGTTCATGCAACCGGTCGTCGCGAAGACGCCGGTGAGGTCTTCGACGCCCAAGGTGGCTATCTGTCCCCCGGACTGATCGATACGCATATGCATATCGAAAGCTCGATGGTGACGCCTGCGACTTACGCGGGCGCCGTTCTGCCGCGCGGCGTGACGACCATCGTTTGGGACCCGCATGAATTCGGCAATGTCCATGGGGTGACCGGTGTGCGCTATGCAGCGGAAGCTGCGCGGGCGCTGCCGCTCAGGATTATCCTGCTTGCGCCTTCCTGCGTACCCTCAGCACCGGGACTGGAACTGAACGGTGCCGATTTCGATGCTGAAGTGATCGCGGATCTGCTAAGCTGGCCCGAGGTCGGCGGCGTGGCGGAGGTGATGAACATGCGCGGCGTGATCGACCGCGACCCGCGCATGAGCGCAATTGTCCAAGCAGGCCTTGCCTCGGGCAAGCTGATCTGCGGTCATGCGCGTGGCCTGAAGGATGGCGATCTCGCTGCCTTCATGACGGCAGGCGTCAGTTCAGACCACGAGCTCGTGTCCGGCGATGACTTGATGGAGAAGCTCAGGGCCGGCTTGACGATCGAATTGCGTGGCTCACATGACCATCTTCTGCCGGACTTCGTCGGGGCGCTCAACCGGCTCGGCCATTTGCCACAAACGGTGACGCTGTGTACCGACGATGTCTTCCCTGACGATCTATATGAGGGCGGCGGGCTCGATGATGTGGTGCGCCGTCTGGTCCGTTACGGGTTAAAGCCCGACTGGGCATTGCGGGCGGCAACGCTGAATGCGGCGCAACGGCTTGGCCGATCCGATCTCGGTCTCATTGCGGCAGGGCGCAGAGCCGACATCGTCGTCTTCGATGACCTGACAGATCTGAAGGCTCGGCTTGTCTTTTCCAATGGAGTGCTCGTTGCCCGCAACGGGGAACTGCTTGCAAAGCCGACATCTGTCGATCCTTCCGCGCTCACCCGGTCTATGAAAATCGAGCCTCTGACCTCCGATGACTTTCGGGTTGCAGCCAAGGGGCGGAGCGTGCGGGTTGCCACCATCAATCGACCAAGGTTTACCGAATGGGGTGAGCGACAGGCGAGGGCGGAGAATGGCTTTGTCGTGGTCCCACAAGGGACGACGCTCATAGCGGTTGCCCATCGCCACGGCCGCGGTGACAGTCGACCGCGGGTCGGATTTCTCGAAAACTGGGGTGAATGGCGCGGTGCTTTCGCCACCACGGTTTCTCATGACAGCCATAACCTGACCGTGTTCGGCAGCGATCCCGAGGATATGGCAATGGCTGCCAATGCGGTGATCGCATCCGGCGGCGGCATGGCGGTGGTCTCTCAGCGGCGCATCGCGGCACTCCTGCCGCTGCCTCTGTCAGGTCTCGTCTCGGATGTTCCGCTGGAGCAAGTTGCGCGCAATTTTGCAGCAGTGCGGTCTGCCATGGATCGGATCGTCGACTGGCAGCCACCTTATCTTGTGTTCAAGGCCTGTTTCGGGGCAACGCTTGCCTGCAATGCGGGGCCGCACCAGACCGACCGCGGCATTGCCGATGTCGGTACGGGCAGGCTGTTGGAGAGCCCGGTTCTGTCGGACGCATGAGGTGATCGGCGTTGGGGGTCAGGTGCGCTCCAGCTCCTGTTCGACCAGCGTGCTCCAGAAGCTGACGCCCGGACCGAGTGCCTCATCGTTGAAATCATAGGCGCTGTTGTGATGCAGCGCGCCGGCCACGGCCGGTCCATTTCCCAGCCAAACGTAGCAGCCTGGGGCCTTGCCGGCGAAGTAGGCGAAATCGTCGCCCGCGGTTGATGGGGGGAAGGCGGTGCGGACCTTGTCGCCAAAGACGGAGCGGGCCGCTCTAAGCGCGCGTCTCGTGGCATCGGCGTGGTTGATGACGGGTGGAATGCGGCGCTGGAAACTATAGTCGACCGCAATGCCGAACATGGCGGCCGTACCTTTGGCCAGACGGCCAATCTCGGCCTCGAGTATGTCGCGCACATCTGCTGAATAGGCGCGCGCTGTGCCGCCTATCTCCACGGTGTCGGGAATGACATTGAGCGCTTCCGGATTGCCGGCCTGTACCGAACAGGCGCTGACGACTGCTGGCTGCAACGGATCGATCACACGGCCGACGATGGTCTGTAGCGAGGATAGGAATGTGCTGGCAGCGGTTATCGGGTCCTTGCCGAGATGTGGCTTGGCACCGTGGGTGCCGGTGCCGCGGAAAGTGATGCGCCAGCTGTCGGAAGAGGCCAGTTGCGGGCCTTCGACCACGGCGATCTCGTCTGGGTCGAGGCCTGGCATATTGTGCAGGCCATAGACCGCATCGCAGGGAAACTTCTCGAATAGCCCATCCTCCACCATGCGGCGGGCGCCGCCACGCCCTTCTTCCGCAGGCTGGAAGATGAAATGCACCGTGCCGGAGAAGTTGCGGGTCCGGGCCAGATGGCGCGCAGCGCCAACAAGCAGCGTTGTGTGTCCGTCATGGCCGCACGCATGCATCTTGCCGTCTATCTTCGACTTGTAGGGTCGGTCGGCCTTTTCCGGCATCGCCAGCGCGTCCATGTCGGCGCGCAGGCCGACCACCCGTGTCCCGTTGCCCACCTGCAATGTGCCGACGACCCCGGTGCCCCCGAGGCCAAGCGTGACTTGCAAGCCTGCCTCTTCCAGCAGTTTGGCGACGATTGCGCTGGTGCGGATCTCCTCGAAGCCGAGCTCCGGATATTGATGCAGATCGCGGCGAAGTGCCGTCAGGATGCTGAGGTCAGAGGCGATGTCTGGGTTGATCTGCATGGGTCCTGGGTGCCTTGGAAACCTGGGAAAGAAGCGCGGGATGTGGGTGTGCCGGCCCATCCAGGCGCATGAGAAGGTTACATTCGTGGTGCCATTGGTATAGATGGAAAGTTGAGCAATTTGAACCGTTTCGTTGTGCCGGGCAGTGCTTTTGCACCCGTGGCGCTGGCTCCACTCGAGGACGACCGCATGCAGCCCCATGATTTCTGGCAGGAGACTTATCCGCCGGCGAGTTTCGATCCCAAAGGCGGGCATTCGAATTTCTATCCGGCGACGCTTGCCGACGGACGACAGATCCGCTTGCCGATCCGGCCGCTTTCCGACGGGCGGCATGCGCTTGCTTCGCTGATCGTCAACCAGGCCAGTTTCACTGTGCTCGATGCCCTGGCCGACGATCTTGCCGGCCAATTGGCCTTGCTGGAACCCGATGTCGTGGTGGGCCTGCCGACGCTTGGTCTGACGCTTGCATCAGCCGTGGCGCAGAAGCTCGGCCATCGCCGTTACGTTCCGCTCGGGACCTCGAAGAAGTTCTGGTATTCCGACGAACTGTCTGTGCCGCTGAAGTCGATTACCACCCCTGACCAGGAAAAGCGGCTCTACGTCGATCCGCGCATGTTGCCCCTGTTGAAGGACTGTCGCGTCGCTCTGATCGATGACGTGATTTCAAGCGGTGCCTCGATCCGGGCCGGGCTCTCGCTGTTGAAGTCTGCAGGCATCGAACCCTTGGGTGTCGGCGCCGCCATGCTGCAGTCGGATCGCTGGCGAGCGGCTCTGGCCGGGCAGGGGCCGCATTGGCCGGAGCGGGTGCGTGGCACGTTTTCAACACCGATGCTGGTCAAGGGTGACGACGGTTTGTGGCATCCGGCCTCTGAAGATTGATAGGCATGTCGCGGTTTTGGCCGCACCTAAGGCCGCTGCCCAAAGACAGGTCTAAGTCGGCGCGTCAGGGACGGTGCGGATACACGGCATCTACCACACCCGTCCTTTCTTCAGTGCATCACTCAGCTGCCTTGCCCTGAGAGCCGCCATGGCGTCGCGCAAGGAACTCGAAGAGACGCGCGACAGCCTCTGCACCTGGATCGATGTGTCCCTCGAGCTGCTGAGCATTGATGTAAGCGGCCCGTCCGGCTCGCGCCTTGACGTACGTGGCGGTGAGGTTGGCGCCTGCGCGCGCAGCACTTGCCGCTGCCGCGAAACCCTTGTCATAGGCGTCAAGCGCGGGCGAGAGCGCATCGATCATGGTTCGGTCACCGAGCTCGGCGCCGCCAATCTCCTGCATCCTGGTGAGGCCGGCCTTGAGCGCATCGCGCATACCCAGACCACTTGAGGCCCCATCGCCCGCCGCAGCGAAGAAGATGGCGAGCAGTACACCGGAGGAGCCGCCCATGGTCTGGCTCAGCTCCTGGCCCATGGCGCGCAGCAATTGCGTATGATCAGCAAGCGGCAGCCTGTCCAGCGCCTCCATCAGGGCCCGTGCGGCACTTGCAAGGGTAGAGCCGGTATCACCGTCACCGGATTTTGCATCAAGCGCGTTGAGATCCTTCTCCGCCTCAATCAGAAGCTTGCAGCATTCGGTCAGGAACTGCCGCGTCGGCACATGCTGCGAGGCAAGTGGCGCAATCGGGGTCAGTCCGTCGGGCAGGGCTATGACGTTGACCGGTCGGACAACCCTTACACCGGGCCATGCCGCAAGATCGACGGGCTTGGCCAGAAGGTCGAGATCGGCTTTTTCCGCCGGCATGACCGAGATCGAAAAGCCCTGCATGTCCAGCGAGGTCATCAATGGGGCAGGTCCGACGATATGAGAGATCCGCGAGCCGATCGCCGACTGGACCAGTTCGTTGACGACCACCGCCATTTCGAGGACGGAGGTCCCACCGAGATTGTTGATGAGCACGACATGCGGCTTGGCTTCCATGCCTGCGCCTAGCCGTTCCACCATCGCGGCCACCGCGCCGCACACGCCGTCATATTCGATCTGCTCCACACCCGCCTCGCCATGGATGCCAAGGCCAAGTTCGGCACGGCCCTCGGGAATTCTCGATTCCTTGGGCGAGCCCGGCACGGTGCAGGTGTCGAGCGAAATGCCGATCGAGCGAATATTGGCGATCACCCGGCGAGCCGTGTCGGCGACGGCATCGAGGCTGGCTCCGTTTTCCGCCATCGCACCGGCAATTTTGTGGACGAAGAGCGTGCCCGCGACCCCGCGTGACTGCGGCAGGTCCGGAAGCGCGATGTCGTCGTCAACGATCACCATGCCGACATTGAGCCCGAAGGCGCGGGCGCGCTCGGCCGCAAGGCCGAAGTTCAGACGGTCACCGGTATAATTCTTGACGATCAGCAGGCAACCGAGCGGTCCCGTTACCGCAAGGATTGCAGCCAGGATGGCATCGACGCTCGGCGAGGCAAAAACATCACCACACACAGCTGCCGTCAGCATGCCGCGTCCGACAAAGCCTGCATGAGCCGGCTCGTGGCCGGATCCGCCGCCCGACACAATCGCTACCTTCGACTTGTCCCAGTCGGACCGCACCACGACGCGGATGTGGGGATAGCCGTCCAGGCGGCTCAAGGCGCCGGCCGAGGCCATGAGCACGCCGTCGATGGCTTCGGTAACGGCATTTTCCCTGCTGTTGAGAAATTGAGGCATGAGACCCTCCCTTAAATGAGACGCATTCCGGCCGCATCGAAATAGAGCGGCTCGCGCGGCTGGATTCTGATGACGTCGCCGCCCTTCAGGGCGGTATGGGCATCGGTGACAGTGATGATCGGGTGTTCCCCAAGGGTCAGATGAAGGCGCGTCTGATCGCCGAGATGCTCGACCCGGGTCACCCGGGCCTCTGGACCTTCCCCCTGGTGAATATGCTCGGGCCTCAGGCCAATGGAATGGGCCCTGGCCGGTGCGCCGGGGAAGAGATCTGCGGGGAGGACGTTGATGCGCGGCTGGCCAAGCCGGGTTGCGGCATAGATGCTGACCGGCGTTTCATAGATCTCGCGCGGCGATCCGAATTGTACGAGCCGGCCCTCCTTTAAGACACCGACATGGGTCGCCATGGTCATCGCCTCGATCTGGTCATGCGTCACATAGAGGAAAGTGGCGCCCGACTGTGCCTGGATATTCTTCAGTTCAACGCGGAGATCGGACCGGAGTTTCGCGTCGAGCGAGCTCAGCGGTTCATCCATGAGATAGATCTGCGGATTGCGCACCAGCGCCCGACCGATCGAGACGCGCTGCATCTCACCCCCCGAAAGGGCCGTCGCCTTGTTGTCGAGCTTGTGGGAGATCTGCAGGACCTCGGCAATTGCCTTGACCTTCTGGTCGATCATCGACTGGGGCGTGCGCAACAGCGGCGACTTCAGCGGGAATTCGAGGTTTTGCCGCACCGTCATGTGCGGATAGAGGGAATACTGCTGAAAGACCATCGCGATGTTGCGCTGTGCCGGTGTCAGGCCCGCCATGGAACGTCCGCCGATCCTGACGTCACCCTTGTCTTGGGTTTCAAGGCCGGACACCGTGCGCAGAAGCGTGGTTTTTCCGGCTCCGGTGGGCCCCAGGAGTACCACGAACGCGCCGTCGGGAACGGTCATTGTCACGTCATCGAGCGCACAGGTGGCACCGAACGACTTGCTGATGCTGGAAAGGATGACGTCAGCCACGAGCGAGCACTCCTTCATTGCCTTCGGATAGCAGGGCCTTTCCGCTCATCGCATCAAAGAGGGTGAGCGAGCGGCGATCCAATTCAAGCCCAACGGAAGCGCCTGTTCTGATCACATCGCTCGATGCTGTCCGCGCCTTGATCTCTCCGTGGTTGGTCTCGATCGTGAGGATTTGTGTGGTGCCCAGATATTCGACGGCGGCGACCCGTCCCCTAAGGTCAGCTGCGTCCGACAGACGAACATGTTCCGGCCTCACCCCGAGCGTGAGCGCGCCCTTGCGGCCTTCTCTGGATTTGGGAAGCTCGATGCGAGATCCACCGATCGTTACAGCGTTGCCGCCTTCTTCAATTGCCCCATCGAATTCCAGGAAGGACATCGGCGGCGAGCCGATAAACTTTGCCACGAACTTGGACGCCGGCCAGTCGTAGATCTGCTGCGGTTTGCCGAACTGCTCGATCACGCCATGGTTCATGACAACAATCTTGTCGCCCATCTGCATGGCTTCCAGCTGGTCATGGGTGACGTAGACCGTTGTAGCCCCCATGCGATCATGCAGGGCGCGCAGTTCCTCTGCCATATGCTCGCGAAACTCGGCATCGAGCGCTCCAAGGGGCTCGTCCATGAAGAAGGCTTTCGGCTGGCGGACGATGGCACGGCCGAGCGCCACGCGCTGGCGGTCGCCGCCCGAAAGCCCGCCGACCGGTTTGTCGAGGATAGATGCAATCTGCAGGATTCGAGCGACTTCAGCCACGCGACGATCGACTTCGGACCGTGATACGCCCTGGCTCACCAGGGGATAGGAGATGTTCTTGCGAACGTTCATATGCGGATAAAGCGCGAACATCTGAAAGACGAAAGCGATGTCACGCTCGCTGGCGCGCTTCATACCGACTTCCTCGCCGCCGATATAGATCTCGCCACTGGTTGGTAGTTCAAGGCCGGCCATCATCCGCAATGTCGTCGTCTTGCCGCAGCCGGAGGGGCCAAGCAGCATGAAGAACTCGCCATCCTCGACGGTAAAGGTGGACGACTTCACGGCATTGAAGGCTCCAAAGTCCTTGCGCAGGTTTTCAACGCGAATCTGGGCCATGACTTACTCCGGGAAATGACTGACGACGATGAACATGACGGTTCCGATCAGCGTCACCGGAAAGGAGAGGGTGAAGAGGGTCAGCGACAGTGGCTGCATGAGCATGATGACGCCGAGTGCGATCAGGGCCGAGGCAAGCATTTCCCATTCGGACCGGCGAAACCGGCTGAGGCGGGTTAGGAAGTTCATCATTTGCGTACGGCTCCAAAGGTGATGCCGCGGAGCAGATGCTTGCGCAGCAAAACGGTGAAGACGACCACGGGCAGCAAGAACAGCGTTGCCGCAGCCGCAACAGCCGGCCAGTCGATCCCGCCGCCGACTGAGAGGATGGTTGGGATAAAGGGAGGTGCCGTCTGGGCATTGCCGCTCGTCAGAAGGACTGCGAAGGCATATTCATTCCAGGCAAAGATCAGGCAGAAGATCGCGGTCGAGGCGATACCTGTCGCCGCCTGCGGTAGCACGACCTTGTAGAAGGCCTGGAAGCGGGTATAGCCATCGATCAGTGCCGCTTCCTCGTATTCGCGCGGGATTTCGTCGATGAAGCCCTTGAGCAGCCAGACCGACAGCGACAGGTTGACCGCCGTATAGAGCAGGATCATGCCGAGATGGGTGTCGGATAGCCCAAGCTGTCTGAACATCAGATAGATTGGGATCGCGACCGCAATCGGCGGCATCATTCTGGTCGAAAGGATGAAAAACAGAAGGTCATCCTTGAGCGGTACCTTGAAGCGGCTGAAAGCATAAGCGGCGAGCGTTCCGAGGAAGATCGACAGGAATGTCGAGCCGAAGCCGATGATGACAGAGTTCAGGAACCTCTGTCCGAAGCGCGAAGGACCCGAGATGATCATGCCCCTGTCACGGGTGATCTTGTCATACCAGGTGATGGGCGGCGGCAGTTTGGCAAGGTCCGATGCGGATGGGCGCGACTGGGTCGTAAAGAGGTTCACATAGCCTTCAAGCGTCGGCTGAAAGACCACTTTCGGCGGATAGCTAATCGAATCTGGGCCAGATTTGAAGCTCGTCGAAATGATCCACAGCAACGGGATCAACGTGATCAGTGCGTAAAGTCCAACCAGGATGCCGGCAATCCACTTGGAGACGGTCGACGGTTCGGTGACGGAATGTGCGCTCATCGTTCCTTAACCTTGTTCAGTGCCTTGACGTAGATGGAGGCGAGGCCGAATACCGTGACGAACAGGATGATTGCATAGGCGCTGGAATAGCCGGTCCGCCACTTCTCGAAGGCTTCGCGCTTGAGGTCGATCGAGGCGAGGAGCGTTTCGTCCCCCGGCCCGCCACCGGTGAGAAGGACCACGAGGTCGAACATCCGGAAATTCTCGATGCCGCGGAACAGGACCGCAAGCATCAGGAACGGAAGCGCCATGGGCAGGGTGATCGTCCAGAACTGCCGCCACTTCGATGCGCGGTCGACCTCCGCTGCCTCATAGATGTAGTCGGGGATGGAACGCAGACCGGCAAGGCAGATCAGCATGACGAAGGGCGTCCACATCCAGGTGTCAACGATGACTATCGCCCAGCGTGCCCAGCCGCCGGGGCCAAGCATCGAGAAGCTGTCGGCAGGAATGCCGGTTAAGAATTCGACGGCATAGTTCACGAGGCCGATCTGCGGCTGGTAGAGAAAGGTCCAGAAATTGCCGACCACGGCGGGCGAGAGCATCATCGGGATGACGATCAATGTCGTCACCAGGTCATTGCCTTTGAACTTGCGGTTGATCAGCCATGCCAGGGAAAAGCCGATCAGCACCTGGAAGGTGATCGTCCAGATGAGGAAGTGGGCTGTTGTCTGCATGTTCGCCCAGGTGTCTGCGTCTGTCAGGATGCGCGTATAATTGCGTAATCCGACCCACTGCACTTCCGCATTCGGCTTGTTGGCGGCGAAGTTCGTAAACGACAGGCGGATCGTCCAGATCAGCGGGAAAATGTTGATGGACAAAAGCAGAAAGATCGTCGGCGCGACGAAAATCCAGGCAATGGCTCTATCGCTCAGACCCCGGATTCGTTTTGCAACCAGTTCTGGTGTCGCGCGGGCGAGGCGGGCTGCAGCTTTGTCGGTCATCGTCCGGATCCGTTTAACGTTTCCAAATGGGCAGCCGGGACCCTAGGCCTTGTCGCAACGAGGCAAGGTTCTGCTGGTGCCGGCATGCTTCAAGGCTTTGAAAGATTGGTGCCGGCGGCAGCGCTGGCTTTGTGTCTCTCCCCCGGCATTGCCGAGGGAGAGGGCAGGAGGGCTAAGCCCAGTCATGGCGTCAGGCTCAGCTGGTGTCAGAGCTTGCCTTCGTCCTCGAAGGTTTCCGTCCAGTCGGCGATCAGCCCGTCAAGCGCTTCTTTCGCGGTGCCATTGCCTGCGACGACATAATCGTGGAAGCGTTTCTGCGATGCCTGAAGCAGCGACGCATAGGCCGGCTCTGCCCAGAAGTCCTTCACGATCGCCATGCTGTCGAGGAAGGTCTGCGCATAGGGCTGACTCTTGGCGAAGTTCGGGTCTTCGACCACGGCGCGAAGGCATGAGAAGCCGCCCATGGACCACCATTTGTCCTGCACATCCTTCTGCGCGAACCACTTGATGTAGGCCAGCGCGCCGTCCATGTTGTCCGTATTGGCGACAACTGAAATGCCCTGACCGCCAAGTTGGGCGAACTGTTCGCCGCCGGGGCCTGCCGGATTAACGAGATAGCCCGTCTTGCCGCCACCAACGTTCGGATCTGCCTCGAAGCCCGGCCAGGTGAAGGCGAAGTTCATCTGCATGGCCACCTGGCCCGATTTGTAGGCGTCGATACCTTCACCCATGTAGGTGTTGGATGTGCCCGGCGCGACGCAGCAGTCATAGAGCGACTTGTAGAATTCAAGGCCCTTCACCGCACCGTCGGAATTCACGAAGCCTTCCATATCATAGGGCTTTTCCGGGTTGTCGTACTTGAAGCCATAGCTGTAAAGCACGTCCATCACGCCCATCGTGATGCCCTCGGAGCCACGCTCGGTGTAGATGGAGGCGCCGTAGACGGTCTTGCCGTCGATCTCGCGGCCCTGGAAGAATTCGGCGACCTGCTTCAGTTCGTCGAAAGTTGCTGGCGGCGTCAGGTCGCGACCGTACTTTTCCTTGAAGGCCGACTGGATTTCCGGGCGTTCGAACCAATCCTTGCGGTAGGTCCAGCCGACAACGTCGCCGAAGGCCGGCAGCGACCAGTAGTTCGGGGTGTTCTTCGGCCATTCGGAATAGCCCGTGACCGTTGCCGGTACGAAGGCATCCATGCTGATGCCTTCCTTATCGAAGAAGTCGTTGAGCTTCACATACCAGCCGTTTTCGGCGGCACCACCAATCCACTGGCTGTCGCCGATCATCAGGTCGCAGAGTTTGCCGCCGGAATTGAGCTCGTTGAGCATGCGGTCGGCGAAGTTCGGCCACGGCACGAACTCGAACTTCATCTTGATGCCGGACGAGGCCTCAAAATCCTTGCTGAGTTCGACCAGCGCGTTTGCTGGGTCCCAGGTTGCCCAGCAGAGCGTCAGTTCCTTTTCATTGGCATGCGCCACAAGAGCGCCAAAGCTCATTGAAGATGCAACTGTCGCGGCAGCAAGCAGGCCTTTCACGTAAAGCGATGTCATCATGTCATCCTCCCAGCGCCGTCCGGTCTCCAACGGATGGCGAAACGCCCTTGCGGGCAAAATGCCGGCTCCGGATCCTCATCCCTGGCCGGCCTCCTCCAGCGGATCGGACTGCGTTGAGCGCGCTACCCTGACCCAAGAATAAAGCTAATTGATGTGCGCACCTCAAAGCAAGCCGTTTTTGAGGTGCGCACATCATTTCTTGCGTTTTGCCGCGTTTTGAAGGAAAGCTCTGCCAGACGGAATTCAGCAGGAAGTCACTATGCGTCCAACAGCGAAGGATCTGGCTGAGGCTGCGGGCGTCAGCCTTGCGACTGTGGACCGTGTCTTGAATGAGCGGCCGAATGTGAGCCCAAAGGCCGCCCGGCTGGTCAATGACGCGATCGAGCGGATCGGCTTCGTTCGCAACCCGGCAGCTGTCAGTCTTGCCCGGAACAAGCTTTACCGTTTCCTGTTCCTGCTGCCGGGCAGCGGCGATCTGTACCTCACCGAGCTCAGGCGCCACGTAGAAGAGCTTACCGCTGCGCTGAAGGGCGACCTCACTGAAATCACCTGCCGCCAGATTGCGACAGACGATGCCCATGGCGTAGCAAAGCTCCTCTCCAGTCTGGACAAGGAGAGTGTTGATGGCGTTGCGGTGATGGCGCCCGAGTCTCCGCAGGTGCGCGATGCCATGGCCAGGCTTCTCGAGCGCAATATCAAGGTTGTGCAGTTTCTTTCGGGTCAGGAGAAATTGCCTGAGGCTGATTTTGTCGGCATTGACAACTTCGCGGCCGGCGCAACCGCTGGCAAGCTGATGGGCATGCTGGCCGGATCTCAGCTTGGGAAAGTCCTGGTGATTGCAGAAACCATGCAATCGCTCGACAGTATCCAGCGCCGTCTTGGTTTCGATCAGGTCATCAATCGCGCCTTTCCGCACCTGACCTGCCTGCCCTCGATCGAAACCCATGCGGATGAGGCGCGCACCCGGCAGGTGATCGGCCGCGTCCTGGCTGGCAACCGCGATGTTTCAGGCATCTATGTGCTGAGCGCAGAGGCTCGCCTGCCCATCCTTGCTGCTGCCGGAAATGTCGAACTGAGCGGGATTGCAGTGGTGGTACACGAGCGTACGCCCTTTACCGAGCAGGCGCTTCGTGACGACCTCATCGATGCCGTCATCGCGCAGGATCCGGGCCATGCGGTGCGCAGCGCCATTCGCATCATGCGTGCCCGCTCGGATGCCCGCGAGCCGCTGGCGGCACAGGAAAAGATCCGCATCGAAATCCTTCTCAAGGAAAATCTCTGAGCGAGCAGACACAGAGATGGAGCCTTGTGCGCGCCAGAGACAGCGACGCATTGAATCCCCAAACCTATGAGCGGCTAAGCAATGCGTTCTGTGCGCTGCTGTAGGCATCCCCCAGGGCGGAATGATCATGGAGGCCTTCGAGGGCGTAGCTGTTGAGGAACTGGCGCCCCGCAAACAGCTTACGGTCGACTTCGGTCAACTCGGCGTCTTCGCAGACCGACTGCCAATCTTGGGCAATGGTTGTAAGCTGATGCTCGATGAGCTTGGCCGCTTCTGCTTCGGTCAAATGATAATCTGGCGCTGCCGCGAGGCATGTCGCAAGCGTGCTGGCGCGAATGTCGCCCTTGATCAGCATGGCCTGTGTGGCCTCGCTGCCAGTGCGACTTTGCGGGCATATGTCATATGCAGGCGTCAGCGTCAGCTGTCTGCCATCCCAGAATGCTGCGTGATTGCGGGCCTGGTCGTCGGTATTGCCGCAAAGGACATTGAAGCAGATGCGGCCTGCCGTGTTCATTCTGCTGAACGTATAACGCTGTTATGTTCATAATTATGAACATCGTGGCGCGCAGCGGTTTGCTGTCAATTCGTGTTCATTCCGCCGAAGCAATGCCGCTTCAAAGGTCGTAAATATGAACTGAAAGTGAGGTCGATCTTCAAGAAGCCGGCCACAGATTTGTCATGTACGGAGATGTCCATTCGATCGCCCTGCCGCACTAACATGCGGGATCAGGCTGCGGTGTCTGACTGTGATTGCTAATCGCTTTCGGCAGACGGGAGCCCGCACCAGACGCCGCTTGCTGGCACAATGGCCGACCGACGATTTGATAGAACCGCGTAGCGCTCCTGCAGGCGTAGGCTTATGCGGTTGCCGATGACACTTCGCGCAAGGTCACGCTGATTGGCATCAATCCCTGCCCATGCGCGCGCCTCAGCATCGGAGACGCTCTGCAAAACGGCCTCGATATGTCGTGTTATGCGGCTCAGGATAACTGCGGCGCCGTCTTTCTCAAAATGGAGCGAGGATGTCACGTGGTGAGCGACAGCCTCTGCCATGGACGGGATCAAGTGTAGATCGCGACGGCGGCTTTGTCCGCGGCCGGCATAGCTTCTGATTGTCGTGCGCCTAAGGCAGCCAAGGGCAATAACGACATGGAGTTCGAGGATCTTTGCGTGATCGTGTTGCATGAGAGGACGAGCCTTTGCTGCCGGTGAGAGCGGAAAATGTTCCTATTATGTTCTCACTTGGCGGCTGGTCAACAACTTGTTGCGAGATATTGGTTTGGCATGCATCTGGACTGCGCCGAATGAAAAACTTGGGCTGTTAGCTTCCATAATGGTCGAATGGCGCCCAGCCGCGACGACTGCTTTGCGCCAAAAGCGGACATTCCTCGATACGTCTATAAAGGTCCGCTCACGACTTTGGTTGAGGTCGTTCCTGATTCCTACGAAACCACCCTCAGCCTGCCGTTTGTTAGACAAGTTACGGCTGCAGCCGATATTCTAAGCAGCTTTCACTACAAACCGCGTTTGCGCAGAGCTCGGCGCTGTTCGAATTTCAATACCCAAGGACCCTTACCAATCTACCATACTCCGCCATGTCGATCTCGGTTCCCTTTATGAGCGATGCAAATCCTTGCTGAGATGACCTTGACGGAGTTGTCGATCCAGCGCGTAGATAATTTGCCGCGAGCAACGCATCACTTGGATTAGCAAATACGAACAAATACAAGCTGGCGGAAGCAGCTTTTACTTTCTTGCCGTTCTTAAAAGTGTGCCCGTGAACCTTCTGCGACGAGTGCGCCCAATCACCCTTGAATTGTGATCCAATCGCCTCTTTGAGGAGGGCAGGAATGGACGGCCAAGTTTTTTGATTATTAGGCGATATCCCTATTGGTTTTTTGAAAAGCTTGGGTTGCGTTCCAGTTGATACGAGATGTCCCGTACCAGGGTACTTTGCAACAAAAGTGTTCCAGTTCAATTTTGCCATCAGGCTATCCATTTCTTGGCGAAAATCTGTATTCAACAACCAAGTCTAGGTAGAATTGCCAATCCATCAATTGTCAATCGTCCAACCAATAACCAGCGCTGTATCCGCTATTAAAGCGCTTCTAAGGTTCGGCTGCGAAACAACGGCCTGTCAGATAAGCTGACCCCATCCATCAATGACCGCTCAGGGCTGATAGCGGAATTGAATTCCGCTTTGCGCCTTCAGTTCGGAAGCGAAGGCGACCCCCTAAGGTACTCGAAAGCGGATATGGCAATAGTACGTTGTCTTGCCGCCTGTACGCCTCGACCTCGGCCATTCAGTATCAATTGCTAAGGACACGGCCGCGGTCGGCCAGCAGATGACTTCAAAAAGACGGCCTGTGCATCCAGCACACATCCGACTAAGCTTCATTCCACACGATTGGATAGCCGGAAAAATTCTCACGATCTTAGAGCATATTCAGCAACGTCATGGTGGGCTGCGGGTATGGCCTCGCGGCTATAGTAAATCGTTAGTAATTGTGCAAACCTTGCTCTTAAATCTACACGAGGGAGGACTGCATGCCGAAATCAGTAAGCCTCAGAGACGAAATCCCGGCCTTCGAGGTCGAGCACTTGGAACCGTTGAGCATCAATGAACCGCTGGAGTTAGCAGCACACTTCCAGCATCTGGCGTTTCGCGACAGCGACAATCTGAGAGGCGGTGGCAACGCTATCTCCACGATTGACATACTTGCCAACTACCAAGGACCTCGCAGCCCCAATTTAGATGGCCTCCATGCCGAGACGTTGGCCTTGTTCGTCAAGGCGGACAAGGCGTATTTCGCGACAACAGGCTCTTATCTGGAGGTCGAAAGCGGCCGGCGATCAGTGCATAAGCAGGCAGAACTTTACATTAGCTGGCGTCTTGGCCTACCAGGTTTCAATCCCGCAGACGTTCCAGGGATCTCGGTCCACAACTACGGCTTCGGCATCGACATCCGGCGCGCCGGTGATAACGCTGTGGTCACCGCGTTATCACGGAACGGCTGGACTCAAACGATCATGCCGCGCGAGCCTTGGCATTGGGAGGCGACGGCCGCGCCGAAATATGCGGTCGCCCGACAGCGGCGCACCGACATGCAGGCGTCAGGTAGCCTCGCCCGCCGTTGGCAGGAGCAATGGGAAACTGCGAACGCCAAGAACAACAGTCGCAATTCAAAGGTTGATGCTTACAACGCACGCTTGGCGGTCTGGCAGCCGCAATGGCAACAGTGGCAGCAGGACGCGGATGTTTTCAACCGAGACGTGGGCACCTACAACCAGCGCGCCGCGCAGTGGAACACCGATCGCGACCGCTTCAACGCAGACGTGGGCCGTTTCAACGCCGAGGTGCAAGCCCTGCGCGCACTTCGCGCCCGGATCGAGGCCATGCCACCATCGGACGAACGGAATCGATTGGTCCGTGAGTACAACAGCCGTACTGAAGCAGCTCGCTCCGAGAACAGCCGCCTGAACAATGTCCAGAATGACCTTAACCACCGCAGCCAGATCCTTGCCCAAGATAAGGCGCAGCTCGAACAGCGGTTTCAGTTGTTATCGCAGCGAAAAGCTACGCTTGAAGCTGAGTATAACGCGTTGGTCACGATGCGCGATGAGATTGACCGTCTTCAGCAGGAAGTTCAGTCACATCTCGCCAATGCGGCAACTCTGTTGGACGAATTGGCGAGGTCACTCACCGACGTGTGACCAAAAATGGCGGATTTCGGGGACTGTTCAATCGTATGTTGATGACCGGATTTCCTCGCATCCGGTCATCTGGACAATTCGGAGAAAAATCGGTCGCGAGGTTTCCTTTTGCGACACAAGTTTCAGTTAGATTTCAGAAGTGGTACGTCTGTCGCAACACTTTGGATACTCACACCCAATTCTCTTGCGGAGAATGACCGCTTTGGGCCGCAAGCGGTCATTCCCAGCAGGACAGGCTACGCGTAAACCAGACATTGAAGCTTATCGCGGAATAGGCAGCATTTAGACGAGCGGACTGTTGTGGAGAACCTGATTGCTGACGGACGACCTTCCAACTACCGCTTCACTGCAGAGATCCGTAGGTATCGCAATTCGCCGCAAAAGGTCGAGACAGCGTACGCCATCGATGACCGGGGCCTTTCGGTGACGCAAGGGCGGTCTGTCACCCTCGTCCCGTGGACGTCGATTCGATTCCTGCACCTCCACGTCACGAGCGGGGTTAGTACTACTGGCTTTCCAGTCTACAGCGCGCGTCTAAGGACGCTCTTCATGTCAAAGGAAATCTCCTCGCTCGATTGGCTGGGCGAAAAGGTAGTCGATCGCTCCGCCGACTACGTTCGCTTCATGGAACAACTGATTCCGTTTGCGGCTGCACGGAATCCGCGTCTCCGCTTGCGATACGGCGGTGATCCCATGATGGAAAACGCGATCCCGGGAGTGCTTACCATCTTCGTCGCTCCGCTTGTCTTCATCCCATTCATGGTCTTGAAGCTGCCTCTCGGTGTCCTTGCAATCGCCGGGAAGAAGCCCCTTACGAAGCTCGCGCCTTGGCTTTTCAGCGCAGGGTTTGGCGCTGCGTTGAACGCGCTCCCCTGGTCTAGCGGCAAACTCTTTGAGGCGCACGATCTGCCTACGGCGGAACTTCCAATCAGATATCGGGAAGGTGACGCCTATAAGAGCCATATCGATCTTGGCCAACCGTGACGCACTAGTCCTCAGCGTTACTCTCGGGAACCTAGCGCGTCGCGGCTTGGCTGGTGCAAAAGCTGCCCCATCGCGTTCGACCGCCAATGTCGGCTTAGGGGCAAACTCGGGTTGTGGCACCCTTTGCATCGATCTCCGCTCTCTCCGGCCGCCATCACTCTTCAGGACTGGATAACCCGTCAACAATCGTTGGGCAAAAGCACCGTTAGGCCTGTCATGTGTCGGCCGACTTGGATGTCGCAACAGCCTCCAATGCCTCAGCGAAGTGGCTTGTGCCCATCAGAGATCTGCAACGGGCGAAGCGGTTGTCGGCATAGCTGCGGAAGTCGTCTGCAGGATTGTCGTTTGCGAGCTGTATCAAACCCCAGAGCGTCCATAGAAGGTCGCACATTGCCTTGTAGATGATGATGCGCCCACGCTCGGCGGCAGATGGCTCACCACCGAAATAGGCAAGGATCATTTCTTCCTCCTGCTTGCTGTCAAATTCACCCTCCACACTGAGGTCGCCGAGATCCCACATTGGATCGTTCATGCCGGAATACTCCCAGTCGACAATCCACATCCTGTGGCCAGTGTCGATGAAGTTCTCGCACAACGGATCGCAGTGGCAGGCGACATTCGGCAGAGGATGGGCAGACAAGGCGGCTCGGACGGTTTCTGCAGCTTTGAGCACGTCGCCATACCCGTTCGGAAGAGCAACGGACTTTGTGGCGAGGAGGCCGAGGTAGTTGTCGATCATCGAGAAGAGTTCGAATCGTGCAGGAAAGACCGCGCCGCTGTCGTGGAGTTTTCGAAATGCTCGGGCGGCACGCGCAGGGGCGCCCTCAATGCTGCGGAACAGGGCAGGGGTCATGGTAACGCCACCGCGTACGAAGCGGGAGACGAAGATGCCGCTCGAGGCGTCCGCATAAAGCACATCAGGGCCGACGCCAGCATGGGCGGCTGCCTCTGTCGCAATCATTTCGTTGATCCGGTCAATGTACTCCTCTGTGCCCTTGCCCGGGATGCGCAGGCAGTGATCGCCAACGCGGAAAACGAGATTGGTCAGTCCGCCCAGGCGTTCGACCGGGCCGTCGTGACCGGCCAGCAAGGGGATCCTCTTCACTGTTTCGCGGGCAAGCGCGATCTCGGCCTCTTCGCTCATGCCTTCAGCCTCTCCATTTTCGCATCGTAGAGGGTGCGGGCGCCCCGGCGGGCTTCATAGGTCCTGCCGAAGGCCTCGATCTGGAACCGCTCGCCAGCGGCGATCTCGCTGGGCAGGTAACCGAAGGCGATGGTCTTGCCGAGCGTATATCCGTAACCGGTACTGGCCGTGGAGCCGACCACCTTGCCATCGAGCAAAACCGCCTCACCGCCGTGAAAAGGCGCGTAACCCTCGACGGTATAGGAGACGAGCTTGCGCTTCACCCCGGCAGCTTTGATCGTCGCCAGAGCCTCCCGGCCGATGAACTCGCCCTTGTCGAGCGCGACGCAGAAGCCTAGACCAGCCTCAAACGGATTGTAGTCGGGCGTGATGTCCCCGGACCAGTAGAGATAGCCCTTTTCCATGCGGGCCGCATCGATCGCCCGGTACCCGACATCGGTGATGCCGAACGCTTCCCCGGCCGTCTTCAGTGTGTCGTAGACATGGGACGCGTATTCCTGGTCGATATAAAGTTCATAGCCGAGTTCGCCGACATAACCGATGCGAACCGCAAGCGCCGAGGCTGCGCCGATGTCGATGCGTCTGGCGGCCAGGAATGGCAGCGCGTCATTGGAGAGGTCGTCGTCTGAAGTGCTTTGCAGGACGTCACGCGCCCGCGGTCCGCAAATGTTGACGGTGGCGAAGCGATTTGTGACGTCGCGCAGGCAGACACCTGCCGGCAGGTGGCGGGAGACCCAGTTTCCGTCTCGGACCCCGAAGCCGGACCCGGTGATCAGGTAGAGCAGATCGTCGGCGAGATGAAGGATCGTCACGTCAGCCTCGATGCCGCCGCGCTCGTTGCAGAGCTGGGTGTAAACGGCCTTGCCCGGCGGACCGGACAGGTCATTGGCCGCGATCCGCTGCATGGCGGCCCAAGCACCTTGCCCGCTGATCTCGAACTTGGAGAACGAGGACTGATCGATCAGCGCCACGCCTTCGCGGATCGCCTTTACCTCGTCTGCAACGGCGTCGAACCAGTTCGGCTTGCCCTCGAAGGAGGGGATGTCCCGATCGTCGGGGCCCCCTTTTGAAAACCAGTTGGGGCGTTCCCAACCGAATTTGGAGCCGAAGATGGCGCCGTTCTTCGCGAGGGTCTCATGCAGGGGCGATCGGCGCAGACCCCGGCCGGCTTGGGCTTCCTCGCCCGGCCAATGGACCTTGTAATAGGCGCCATAAGCCTCGATGGCGCGTTGTTCGAGATAACGCCCCTGCGCATGCACCGCCCCGAAACGCCTGACGTCAAAAGGCCACAGGTCCATGCCGGCATCGCCGTGCAGGATGAGGTTCGAAAGCGCAAGGCCAGCACCGCCAGAGGCGGCGATACCGGCCGTAAAACCGCAGGCGACATAGAAGTTATCGAGCTCAGGAGCGAGCCCCATGATCGGCTCGCCGTCGAAGGAGACGGGGATCGGGCCATTGATCACCGTCTGGATGCCGATCTGGTTGAGTGTGGGAATGCGGGTGGCGGTGGGCAAGGCAAAGAGCTCCAGTCGCTCCCAGCTGGGCTCGAAGAGTTCGCGGCCGAAGTCGAGTGGGGGCTTGCCGCGCCAGCAACCTTTTGTGCCGTCTTCCCAGCCGCCGATGGCAAAGGAGCCGGTGTCCGGCTTCAGATAGAAATTGTTGTCGGGATCGCGCAAGGTCGTCAGATCCGGCGGCAGGGTGAGTTTCTTCTCCGTGAGGAAATACTGGTGTTCCACGACGCCCGCTGCCAGCGGGACGCCGGCCATCTCGCCAACGCGTTTCGCCCAGAGCCCGGCGCAATTGACAAGAATATCGCAGGAAATCGTCCCGCCATTCGTCACCACGCCGACAGCCCGGCGGTTCTCGATGACGATCTCCTTGACCGTCACCCCTTCCTCGATCCTGGCGCCGTTCATTCGAGCGCCCTTGGCATAGGCCATGGTCAGGGAATAGGGATCGATATAGCCGTCACCGGGGATGAAGGCGGCACCCTCGATACCCTCCTTGACGATGTAAGGAAAACGCTTCGCTGCCTCATCCGCGGAGAGGGAGTAGCATTCGACGCCGAAGCTCTTTGCCTGGGTCATCGAACGGCGAATTTCGCTCCAGCGCTCAGGACTTCCGGCAAGCCTGAGCGAGCCCACTTTCTTCCAGGCAATGTGCTGGCCCGTTTCCTCTTCCAGGCGGTCGAAGACCGCAACGGAATTCTGCATCAGCCTGGTGAGGTTTCGCTTGCCGCGAAGTTGGCCCACCAGACCTGCCGCATGCCAGGTACAGCCATGGGTGAGCATGGCCTTTTCGACAAGAAGGACATCGCTGGCACCGTCGCGGGCGAGGTGGTAGGCGACAGATGTGCCGATCGCCCCGCCGCCGATGATGAGAATGTGGACGTGACGATCTGCGCGAAATGACATGGGCATACCTCAGGCCTTGATCTTGTCCATGGCCGGGTCGAACATCGGCCCGAAGTGAAGGATGGCAGGCGTCTTCTCCGCCGCGACCACGAGCTCGTAACTTCCGCTCTTCAGATAATCGTCGCTGACGCCCTCAGGGTTGCGGACATAGCCGTAGCCAATGTTCTTGCCGAGCGTGTAGCCATAGCCGCCGCTGGTGAGATAGCCGACAGGCTCGCCGTTTCTGAGGATCGTCTCGCGTCCGGCGAGCACGATCGACGGGTCGTCGACAGTGAAACCCGTCAACCGCTTTTTGAGCGGCTGACCGGCCAGGCTTTCCAGCGCTCTGCGACCGAGAAAGTCGGTGTTCTTGCGAAGTTTTACCGCCCAGCCAAGACCCGCCTCGAAGGGCGTGTCATTTGGTGTGATGTCGGAACTCCAGGCACGGTAGCCTTTTTCGAGGCGCAGGGATTCCAAAGCGCGGTAGCCGATCGGACGGATGTGATGGTCTTTTCCCGCTGCCATCAGGGCGTCATAGACATCGCCGAGAGCCTTGATCGGGATATGAAGCTCCCAGCCGAGTTCGCCGACATAGGTAACCCGCAGCGCCCGAACAGCGGCGCCGGCGATCTCGATTTCGCGGACATGGCCGAAGGGGAAAGCCTCATTCGAGACATCTGCGGTCGTGACGCCGCCGAGCACGGCTCGGGCCGATGGTCCCATAAGCGATAGCGTGCCCCAGTCTTCGGTAATGTCTGAGAGCGTGCAGTCCAGACCGGCGGGAATATGGTCTGATATCCAGCCAAAATCGTGGGTGCGGAAGCCTGTGCCGGTAACGATGTAGAATTTCTTGTCGGCGACGCGCGCGACGGTCAGGTCCGCCTCGATCCCGCCTCGTGTGTTGAGGAGCTGGGTATAGGTCAGACGTCCGACGGGCTTCGCCACGTCGTTGGCGCAAATCCAGTCGAGCGCCTTGAGGGCATCCGGACCTGAAAGCTCGTATTTCGCAAAGGAGGACTGGTCAAAGACCCCGACTGCCTCACGCACATGACGGTGTTCCTCACCGACCGAATTGAACCAGTTCTGCCGGCCCATCGAATAGATGTCTCTGCGCTCCGTTCCGGAAGGCGCGAACCAGTTGGGGCGCTCCCAGCCGAGCTTGGAGCCGAAGACGGCGCCCGATGCCTGCAAGCGGTCAAAGAGCGGCGAGACGAGGCGAGGACGGCCGCTGTCGTATTCCTCGTGCGGGAAGGCGACGGTGTAATGCTTGCCATAGGCTTCGAGCGTCCGGTCGCAGACCCATTGGCGGTCGCGATGCATTGCGGCGAAACGCCTGATATCGACAACCCAGAGATCGAGCGGGGCCTCGCCGTCGACCACCCATTGCGCCAGCACCCAGCCAGCGCCTCCACCGGACGCGATGCCGAAGGCGTTGAAGCCGGCGCCGACGAACATGTTCTTGCATTCGGGGGCTGCGCCGAGGATGAAGTTGCCGTCGGGCGTGAAGCTCTCCGGGCCATTGATCATCTGTTTCACGCCAACCGTCTCGAGCGCCGGAACGCGCTCGACGGCCTGAATCATGTGCTGTTCGAAATGGTCGAAATCATCGTCGAACAGGCGGAAGGCCCAATCGTTTGGCAAGTCGCCGGTGAGCCAGGGTTGCGGGTTGGGCTCATAGCCGCCCATCACCAGGCCACCAACTTCTTCCTTGTAGTAGGTCCGTCTGTCAGGGTCGCGAATTGTCGGGGCGTCGGTCGATAGTCCCTCGATCTTCTCGGTGATGATATACTGGTGCTTGACCGCCTGGAGAGGCACGTTGATGCCGGCCATTTCGCCGACCTGGCGCGCCCATTGGCCGGCACAGTTGACGACCTTTTCGCAAGCGACGTCGCCCAGCGTGGTTTTCACAGCCGTGATCCGGCCGTCCTTCATCTCAAAGCCAGTAACCCGAACATTTTCGACGATCTTGGCGCCATGCATGCGGGCGCCTTTTGCCAGCGACTGGGTGATGTCTGAGGGGCTTGCCTGCCCGTCCGTCGGCAGCCAGCTCGCACCGACGAGGTCATCGACATTCATCAGTGGCCACATCTGCTTCACCTCCTCGGGGGAGACAAGATGCATCTCCATTCCGAAACTGCCGGCGGTGGTGGAGAGGCGCTTGAATTCGGTCCAGCGGTCCTGGTTCGTGGCAAGCCGCAGGCAGCCCGTCATCTTCCAGCCCGTTGCGAGCCCGGTTTCGGCTTCCAGCCCCTTGTAGAGCTCGACCGAGTATTTCAGCACGCGGGTGATCGAGGCGGATGAACGCAGCTGGCCGACGAGACCGGCCGCATGCCAGGTCGAACCCGAGGTGAGGGCGCCCTGTTCAAGGAGCAGAACGTCTGCCTTGTGATCCCTGGCGAGATGGTAGGCGGTGGAGCAGCCGATGATGCCACCGCCAATGACGACGATCTGGGCGTGGGAGGGCAGGGTCATGACGCATGGTTCCCGTAGACTGAGTTGTAGTGGTCGAGCGCTTCTTGAAGGCGCGTGAGGTTTTCGGCCGTGTAGCCGACATAGTCGGCGCCCGGTGCATCGAGGTAGATTTCAGATGTCATGCTCCACATCGCCTCGCGCAAAAGGGAGGCGCATTGCATCGCGGCGAGCGAGCGGCGGATCTCGAGCGAGGGCACACCCCCGAAATAGGCAGTGAGAAACTCTTCCGACTGGTCGGGTGTCAGGCCGGCATTGGAGGTCGCACCGGCGAGATCGAACATGGCCGTCGAGAAACCGGCATATTCGAAATCGATCAGCCAGAGCCTTTCGCCATCGTCGAGAATGTTGGAGGGCAGGAGGTCGTTATGGGCAAAGATGATGGGAAGCGGCGCCTGGACGGCTTCCAGCTCCTGCGCCAGCGTGAGAAATTGGTCCAGCTCCGGGATCATCCGGCTGTTACCGGCTTTGAGCGTGCGGGCATAGTCACGCACCACATGGAAGGGCCAGAACATGAAGCCTGCGCCGGTGACGTAGCGCGGCATCTCCTGGTGAAATCGTTGGAGAAGGAGCGCCACGCGCTCGCGTTCGGCTACGACGTCATTTGCCGAAAACGTCTTGGCGTCGAGGAAGGCAGACACCATGACGCCCGGTTCTGCATATTCCACCTTCGGGGCGAAGCCGGCCTCGTGGGCAGCGCGGGCCGTCATCAGTTCGCGGGCCCTGGAAACGTGATGGAAGGGATAGTCTGTTCCGAAGCGCACGACGTGGCGGCCAGAGGCATCTGCCACCAGGAAGCTTTCATTGCTGAGGCCACCCTTGAGCACGCAGATCTCAAGCGCTCCATTCCAGCAGGGCAGGGAAGCGATGCGATCTTCCAGTCTTGGCTTCGGGGCAAGGTCGGTCATGCCATACGCTCCCTCAGACGAGCAGCGCCAGCAGAGATCAGCCGATCGGCGATGATGGCGATGAAGGCAACGGCCAGCCCGGCGACAATGCCGCGGCCGGTATCGGCCTTGGTCAAGGCGATATAGACCTCCTGGCCGAGATCGCGGGTGCCGACCAGGGCCGTGATCACGAGCATCGACAGGGCGAACATGATCGTCTGGTTCAAACCGAGCATGAGTTCGGGAAGTGCAAGTTTCAGCTTGATCTTGGTGAGGATCTGAAACGGCGTGCAACCCATGGCGCGTCCAGCTTCGACGACCTTCGGGTCGACGCGCTGGATCCCGAGTGCCGTGTAGCGGATCGCTGGCGCCACGGCATAGGCAACGATGGCGATCAGAGCTGTGAAGTCGCCGACCCTGAAGAGCATCACGGCCGGCATCAGATAAACAAAGGAAGGCAGCGTTTGCAGCGTGTCTATCACCACCTGCAGCCAGCGCCACAGCCGCTCACGCTCTGCGGCGAGAATCCCGATTGGAATGCCGATCAGGCAGGCGATGATCACCGCGATGCCACAGAGATAGACCGTTACCATCGCCTTTTCCCATTGGCCGGTGGCGGCGATCAGGAAGGAGAGGGTGGCGGCCAGGACAGCGAGCCGCAGCCCACCGAGGCGAAAGCCGGCAATCGCCAGCACGGCGACGACACCCAGCCAGGGCAACTCGGCCAGGAAGCGCTTGATCGGTACCAGAAGGTGGATGAGGAGGGTGGTGCGGATCGCCTCGAGCACATCGAAGAAGTTGATGTTGATCCATTTCACCACCTCGTTCCAGAAGGTGCCTGTGGACAGGGTGAGGCTGTCGGGCAGGGTAGCGAGAGCAGGCGAGATTAGACTTGCGACGAGGCTGAAGACGATCACGGCAAGGCCTGCTGTGAGATAGGGGTGGCGCTGCATCAGCCTGTCGTCGCTGGTCGCCATGGCGGAGGGATCGCCTGCCTTTCGCGCGAAGGCCTGGCTCAAGCGATCGAGGGCGACGGCAAGTGCCACGATCGCGAAACCCGCTTCGAAGCCGGCACCGATGTCGAGGCGGCGGAGGGCAGCCAGCACGTCGAAGCCGAGGCCCCCGGCGCCGATCATCGAGGCGATGATCACCATGTTGAGAGAGAGCATGATGACCTGATTGACGCCGACCATCAGCGCGTCGGCGGCCGAGGGGACCATGACCTTCCAGGTCATTTGTCGGCGCGAGCAGCCGACCATTTGGCCGAGATCACGGATCTCTGACGGCACGGCCCTCAGGCCCAGAAGGGTGATGCGCACCATAGGCGGCATGGCGTAGATAATGGTCCCGACGATGGCTGCCGTCGGCCCGAAACCGAAGAGGAAAAGGATCGGCACGAGATAGGCGAAGATCGGGATGGTCTGCATCAGGTCGAGAAGTGGCGAAATCGCCCGTTCTACCCACGCGAAGCGGTAGCTGGCGAGCCCGAGTAGAAGGCCGAGAACGACACCGATCGGAACAGCGACCAAGATGGAGGAAAGCGTCACCATGGCGCTCGACCATTGTCCGAAGGCGGCAAGGAATCCGAAGCACGTGACGACCAGGGCCGCCAACTTGGCGCCGCCTGCATAGTATCCCATCAGACCAACGAGCACGATGACACCCAGATAGGAGATCGGCGGCACGATCTGGACTGCGGCGGATCCCTGGCCCGAGAGGAAGCCGGTGGAGAGCAGGCTGAGCGTAAACGTGTAGGGAATGTCGATGAGGTCAGCGGTGAAGCGCGTGAGATCGGTGAAGGAAAAGAGGCCGAAGCTCGCTTCGTTGACCAGCCATTTCATCCAGCCGCTGATGTGCCGAGCTGCGGGGATTTGCCAGGCGCGAGGATAGTCGAAGGCCCATTTTCCGATCGACGGGCCGAGCCACCAGGCCATGAGCATAGCAAAGGTGGCGAGCGCCAGGGCGATATCCACGAAGCGTTTGCCAGACGCTGGGCTTCCGGTCTCAAGGGCTTGCAATGTCGGGGCGGATAGCGCGCTCATCGGCTCAGCCCTGCATCATGACTTCGACGACATCGCTGCGTCGCAGGAGACCCACCATCCGGCCATCGGCATCGACGACGCCGAGTGTGTCCCCGGCTGAGGCGAACAGGGGGGCGGCTTGCGCGATGGAAGCTAATGGCGATGTGGTGGCCGCGGGCAGGGGTCCGGTTGCGGTCTTCATCAGCGAGGCGACCTTGACGACCTTGGAACGGGCGACATTGCGGGTGAATTCGGCGACGTAATCGGTGGCGGGCGCCAGAACCAGCTCTTCGGGCGTGCCGGCCTGGACGATCTCGCCATCCTTCATGATCGCGATGCGGTCGGCGAGCCGGATCGCTTCGTCGAAGTCGTGGGTGATGAAGACAATGGTCTTCTTCAGCACCGACTGCAGGCGGAGGAATTCGTCCTGCATTTCGCGTCGGATCAGCGGATCAAGCGCCGAAAAGGGTTCGTCCAGGAACCAGAGTTCCGGTTCGACCGCAAGCGAGCGGGCAATGCCGACTCGTTGCTGCTGGCCGCCGGAAAGTTGGCGCGGATAGGCGGTCTCCTTGCCGGCGAGACCGACCAGTTCGACCATGCGTCTGGCTCGACCCACTCGCGTCGGCCTGTCGACCCCCTGAACCTCCAGCGGGAAGGCGACATTGTCGAGCACCGTCAGATGCGGCAGAAGCGCAAAATGCTGGAAGACCATGCCCATCTGATGGCGCCGGATCTCGATCATCCGCGCTTCGCTGGCCGAAAGCAGGTTTTCCCCGTTGAAGAGTATTTCGCCCGATGTCGGCTCGATCAGCCGTGACAGGCAGCGCACCAGCGTTGATTTGCCAGACCCTGAGAGCCCCATGATTACAAAGATTTCGCCGGCCCTCACCTCAAGATTGACGTCGCGGACGGCGCCGACCAGGCCGGCGCTTGAGAGCGTCTCGGCGTTCGGCTTGCCACCATTCGAGGACACGGCATCGCGGGCGCCCGCACCGAATATCTTCCAGACATTGCGGCAGACGAGTTTGGCTTCAGTCGACATGGCAGTTCCGCTGGATCGCAGGACGGATGGCCCGCAGGGGCCGCTCGAAAGAAGGGCCACCCGGGCCGAGGGAGTGCGCGGGCGACCTAAGCCAGTCCGGCTATTTCTTAATCCATTCCGACCATTTGGCCTCGTTGGCGCCGACCCATTCGGCAACGACTTCCTCGACCTTCTTGCCTTCGAGGTCGACCTTGGTGATCATCTCACCCATTTCGTCGTTGCCGACATTGAAGGCCTTTATAGCCTCATGAGCGCCGGGCCACTTGTCCTTCAAACCAGACCAGGCGACCTTCCAAATCGGACCAAAGGGCTTGCCGCAATCATAGGCCATGTCCGGGTTGGAACCCCAGGCGGCGTCCTCGTAACATTCCTTGGTATATTGCGGGAACTCGACCCATTCTCCCTTGTATTTGGCCGGCGCCCAATGCGGCGCGTAGATCCAGAGGAGGATCGGTGCCTGGCGCTGATAGGCGCTTTCAAGCTCCGCAAAGAGCGCCGCATCGGTTCCGGCATGCACGACCTCGAAGGGCAGATCGAGCGCTTCGACGCGCTCGTCGTCAAAACCGCCCCAGGTAACCGGACCGCCGAGATAGCGGCCCTTTGGTGCTGTTTCCGCCGTCGAGAAGGCTTGGGCACAGGCTTCAGTCTTCAGTGCTTCCCAGTTTGGCAGGCCGGGGCACTTTTCCTTCATGTATTCGGGAAACCACCATTCTTCCTTAGCTTGCATGCCGGTTTCGCCGAGGTTCTCGACCTTGCCGGTCGCGGTTGCTGCATCCATCGCCTCGCGGCCGGTCGTTTCCCAGATTTCCATGGCGACATGGAGGTCGCCGGATTCGAGGCCGGCAAACTGGGCCAGATAGTCGGCCTGAACAAACTCGACGGAATAGCCCGCCTTCTTCAAGACCTCGCCCATGATCTGGGTGGTGATCAACTGGCCCGTCCAGTCATGTAATGTCAGTTTGATCGGATCGGTGGATTCCTGCGCTGATGCCGGTGCGGTGAAGAAGGCTGCACTCATCAGCAATGCGGCTGCGATAGTTCTCGGCATGCGGTCATGGTGAGGCATTCGAGTTCTCCCAGTAGAGCCCGTTGAGATTGCTTATATCTGGCAAGGCACCCGGTCGCCGTTCCCCGTACTTTTCGTATCTGATGACGACCGCGTGTATGGCTGCAGTCTCGGGTCAAGCGCGAGAGCTTGTCAATCCGAATCTGTGGCATTTTGTGTTTTTGTGACCGATTATGTGGTGTCTGCTTGAAGCTGGTGCTATCGCGAGCTAACGATGCGGTGACGAGCAGGATGGAGATTGTCATGCCCCCTTCAACACGGCAGCGAGAGATCTTGCGTCTTCTGGATCGCGAAGGAACCGTGGCGCTTTCGGCCCTCGCGCGCAAACTCGGGGTATCGCTTGAGACCATCCGGCGGGACCTGAAGCCGTTGGCAAATGGTGGCAGTCTGATCAGGATGCATGGCGCAGTTAGCCTGGCTTCCATGGTCGGCGAGGCGCCGTTCGAACGTCGGATGCGCGAAAACAGCGAGGCCAAACGGGCGATAGCCGCCTCTGTTGCGGCGACAATTCGCGATGGTGACTCGATCATGATGGACACAGGCACGACAACGAGCTTCCTGGCGCGGGAGCTCCTGGGTCACCGGCGTCTGACGGTCGTGACAAACTCTTCCGACATCGCGCGCACGCTTGCCACGGTGAACGACAACAAAGTCTACATGGCCGGTGGGGAGTTGCGCAGCGACAACGGTGCGGCGTTTGGGAGTACGGCTATCGACTTCATCAGCCGATTTTCGGTAACCCACGCGATCATCTCGACCGGTGCGGTCAATGCAACGGGGATGATGGATTACGATCTGGATGAGGCGGAATTTGCCCGCACGGTTATCACGCGCGGTCGACGCACGCTGGTTGTGACGGACCAGAGCAAATTCGGTCGCGAGGGCCTGGTCCGTGTCTGTGGCTTTGAGGCGATCGCCGAGCTGGCGACAGATGTTCAGCCTCCACCGGACATTGCCGAGGCCATGGCGGCCGCGGGCACCTGTCTGTTGCTTGCCTGAACTCTAAAGCTTTTTGTTTTTCGGCCGGCAGACGAACAGCCGATCGGGAGCCATGTTTCCATGCGCCTGGAAGTCCATGTGTTGGAAACCTTGAGTCCAAAACCAATCCACCTCTCTGTGACATTTAGGATCCGGCAATGTGTCAGTTGCTCTGCACTTTTGTGAAATTCGATGATTTTCAATGAAAAACGATCATTATCCTATTGGCCGCGTGAATGTTGATCTCTGATCCCCGATAGGCCCCGAAGCTTGGAATGGCGCGATAAGCGTTAGGTTAGCAGAACCATGACCAGGCTGATCACATCACCAAAGCCGACCAAAAGTCTTGGACTGTTCCGACCATTCTCAATGAGCCGCCCGTTTGAAAATCTCGAATGAGACTGCTCCAGAAGCTTTTTGTCCGACCATGGGAAGTGATCCCTGATCTGGGCACCAGGTCATGTGATGACTGACCAAAGGATTGAGCGAGGATACCGTTCAGCGTTGCCTTGCACCGATGTATGAACGCTCATAAGCTGCTCGGAAATCAGAAGGGAAGAATAGGGAGATTCCATGAGACACTACAAATCCATCTTCGGCGCGGTTCTGGCGCTCGGCTTGGCAACATCCGCAGGTGCGCAGGACATGTCCTTCTTCCGCATCGGCACAGGTGGCACAGCTGGAACCTATTACCCAATCGGCGGATTGCTTGCGAATGCGATCTCCAACCCACCCGGTTCGCGCAGTTGCGAGGAGGGCGGCTCTTGTGGTGTGCCGGGTCTCGTCGCTTCGGCTCTGTCATCCAATGGGTCGGTTGCCAATATCAACGGCATCGCCGGCGGTACCTTGGAATTCGGATTCGCCCAGTCGGATGTGGCGACCTGGGCCTATACCGGTACGGGCATCTGGGAGGGCAAGCCCGCCGTTGAAAATCTTCGGGCGATTGCCAATCTCTATCCGGAGAGCATACACCTCGTGGCCAGCGCAGCCTCAGGCATCAACAGCGTTGCCGACCTCAAGGGCAAGCGCGTCTCGCTGGACGAGCCAGGCTCTGGCACCCTGGTGGATGCACGCGTCATTCTGGAAGGCTATGGCCTCTCCGAGGCAGACATCATGCCTGAATATCTCAAGCCCGATCAGGCGGCCGACCGCATGCGTGACGGCGCCATGGATGCCTTTTTCTTTGTTGGTGGCTATCCTGCCGGCGCCATTGCCGAACTTGCGAGCCAGCATGACGTGAAGCTGGTTTCGATCTCGTGTGAGGACGCACCAACGATCTGCGAGAAGTACACATTCTTCGCATCGGACACCGTTCCCGGCGGCACTTACGAAGGCAACGCCGATGACGTGAAGACACTCGCCGTTGGCGCACAGTGGGTCACCGGCGCGGATCAGCCAGAAGATCTGATCTATGGCATCACCAAGGCCTTGTGGAACGAAAACACCCGCAAGCAGCTTGATGCTGGCCATGCCAAAGGCAAGTCGATCACCAAGGAAACCGCGCTCAACGGCGTTGGCATTCCGCTGCATCCAGGTGCAGAAAAGTTCTACAGGGAAGCAGGGCTCCTGAAGTAGGACAAGGCCTATTGCTCATCCAATGAGAATGATCTTCGAAGGGCCGCGCAGTCAATGCGCGGCCCTCTGTTTCGGAAGCTTTAGAAAATCCTGGTGGGACGATGAGCGTGAATAAACAAGAGCTGGATCAGGCCAAGTCGGTCCGTCATTTGACTGCGGATGAATTGCAGGAGATCGAGGAGACATTCGATCCTGAGCTCCGTTTTCGCCGGCTTGTCTGGCCCCTGACCGTCATCACGGCGACGGTCCTGTTCCTCCTGTCATGCTACCACTTTTATACTGCAGGCTTTGGTATCCCTCAGGCAACAGTGCATCGGGGTCTGCATCTCGGTGTCACGCTTTTGGTCGTCTTCCTGAGCTTCTCGGCTTTTGGCAAGAAGGAGATGAAGCCGGGTGCCTTCACTCCCTTAGGTTTGCCGCTCGTCGACTGGATACTCGGTATCGCCGGCCTGATTGCCGCTCTCTATGTTCCCTGGATCTACAGCGACCTTGCCTTCCGCGTCGGAAATCCCTTGCCGATCGACGTCATCATGGGAACTGTCCTGATCGTCGTGCTTCTGGAAGCTGTCCGTCGCTCCATGGGCTGGCCGCTGCCGGTGATCGCCCTCCTGTTTATCGGCTATGCCTACTTCGGCAGGGCAATGCCTGGCATTTTCGTGCATCCAGGCGCCAGCTGGTCCGGCATCGTGAACCACCTCTACCTGACGTCTCAGGGAATTTATGGCACCGCCCTTGGTGTCATTGCGACCTATGTTTTTCACTTCGTGCTGTTTGGCGTGATGGCAACCCGGATTGGTTTGGGTCAGCTGTTCATTGACGTGGCGTCGGCCCTTGCTGGCCGGTACGCTGGCGGTCCGGCCAAAGTTTCGGTTCTCTCATCGGCCCTGCTGGGGTCGATTTCGGGATCGTCGATCGCCAATACGGTCACAACGGGCGCGCTGACCATTCCGGCCATGATCCGCATCGGCTATCCCCGCCACTTTGCCGCGGCCGTTGAAGCCGCAGCCTCGACAGGCGGTCAAATCACGCCTCCTGTCATGGGCGCCGTGGCATTCCTGATGATCGAATATCTCGGCCTTCCGCTCACCACCATTCTGACCGCGGCTCTGGTGCCGGCTTTCATGCATTTCTTCGGCGTGCTTGTTCAAGTGCATCTGGAAGCCCGGCGGCTCGGCCTGCGCGGTCTGTCGGCGGCTGAATTGCCGAATGCCTGGAAGGTTCTCAAAGAAGGCTGGCTTTCGGTCGCGCCACTCATCGTTCTGATCGCAATCCTGTTGTCTGGACGTACGCCGTTTTCTGCCGCCTTCTGGTCGATAACGGCCTGTATCGCGGTTCTCATCATCCAGCAGGTTCGCGCAAGCGGTGTGACCGATGGCCTGCGCGGAGCAGCCCATGGGGTTTGGGAAGGCTTCATCCTTGGAGCCAAGCAATCTCTCTCCGTCACCGCTGCCGCAGCACTTGTGGGCGTTGTCATCGGGGTGGTGACGCTAACCGGTGTTGGTTTCAAAGTCGCCTATATGGTCACGGGCATTGCCCAGGATTGGGCCAGTTCCGTTCACAGCTTGCTCGACTTCCTGCCCTTTGAGCTGATGGGCGTTCCGACGCTGACGCTGCTGTTCACCCTGATCCTGACGGCCATTGTGTGTATCCTGATGGGATGCGGCATTCCGACAACAGCGAATTACATCATTATGGTTGCCGTTGCCGCACCAATCCTGGGTCTCCTGGGGGTAGAGCCGCTGGTCGCGCATTTCTTCGTCTTCTACTATGGGGTGCTCGCCGATGTGACGCCGCCGGTTGCGATGGCGGCCTATGCCGGCGCAGGCATCGCCAATGCCAATGCCTTCAAGGCGGGCAATACCGCCTTCAGGCTGAGCATGGGCAAGGCCTTGGTCCCCTTCGTGTTCGCCTTCCAGCCAGCCTTGCTGTTGGTGACCGATAACTTCACCTGGACCGCGTTTTTCCTTGCATTCGGCGGTACAATCCTCGGCATCTGGGCTTTGGCTGCGGCGGTCTCCAACTGGCTGTTCGCACCGCTCTATTGGTACGAGCGTGCCGGCCTGGTTCTTGCTGCCATGTTGCTGGTTGCGCCCGATTTGACCGCAACATTGATTGGCATTTTGCTGATGGCACCGGTTGCAGCAAGGCAGTTGCTGCAGAACCGTCGTCGCTCGTCAGGCTAGGTTTTGATGTAGCCTGCTCTCAAGATCGTGCAGGCGCAGAACCTCGCCCCATCACGCAATCGGGCTTGGGCGCTTCAAAGTCTCAGTTGAGGTGATGGATCGTCACGTCGGGTACCACCTGCTGGGCGATCTCGCAAAGATGCCAGTGATGGGTCAGGTAGATGACCTGCCCCACCTTCGCCATCTCGCTCAGAAGCCGAAAGACTTCTTCCGAGCGCGGATTGTCGAAGCTCTCCATAATGTCGTCGGCGACGAAAGGCACGGGCGGTCGGATCGCCGCAAATTCCTCGTAACCTGCCAGCCGCAGCGCAAGATAGAGTTGGAACTGCGTTCCGGTGGACATGGCATCTGCCAGTTTTGAGCCGCCATCCCGTGTGACGCCGATCAGGATCTCGCGGTCACGATCCGGTTGGGTCGTCAGACCAGAATAATTGCCGCCGGTGATCAACCGAAATGCGTCAGACGCGCGGCGCATCATCGCACTGCGATGTCGATCTCTGTAAAGATGCAGCGCCTGGTCCGCGGCAAGTGTGCCGGTGCGAAGTATGAGATGGCGGCGGGCATAGTCTTCAATTTCAAGAAGGAGGGTGCGGCGCCGTGCCTCGATGCGAGCGACCGCGTCATCGCCGCCAACGGCATCCAGCTTTTGCTGTGCCAGAGACCTTTCAGCGTAGAGCTGCTTGGATTGCTCGGCCAAATCCTCGATCCGTCGCTCAAGCTCCATGCTATCGCGTTCCAACTGGTCGGCCTCGATTTCGCTAAGCCGTGTCGCTGCCTCGTCGAAGCTTGCCATTCTCAGCGCGTCCATGATCTGGTGGCGCACTTCGGTGATGCGCTTTTCCAGTTGATCACGCTCCCTGACCTGAGCCAGCAAGGCTTCGACCTCGGCAAGCCCCTCCACCTCGAAGAAGCGGGTCACCTCGTTTCTGCGGGCTTTGTGTATTGCCAGCTCCTCCTCGAGGCCAAGCCGCTTCTCTTTCAGCTTTTCAAGCTCGGCCTGTTTGCCATCACGAAGCCGGTCGGCCAGCTTCGCTGCCTCAAAGCGCTGCGTGAGCGCATTGGCTGCAGTCACTATATCCTTGGCTGGAGTTTGCTCCTTGCATTCGATCAGCAAGCTTTCCATCGCTTCGCGAAACTGCACCTGATCACGCTCCATTGCCGCGACACGGCTCAAGAGATCCTGTCGCTCTTTCAAGACAGAGGGGAGGGTGCCAACAGCGGTTAGAATCGCTCTGACTGCCGGGATCGAGCCGGCCTTGTCGGCGAACCATGTGCGAGACAGGGTATCGATCCAGTCCTTGTGCCAGGCGTCACTCCGTACCTCCGCCTCTTGTTTGTCACGCTCCCGTTCTCTGATGTCACGCTCAATGTCGGCGACCGCCTTCTCAAGTGTGATCCGCGCCGTGCGTTCAGCCCGGGCTTCGGAGAGAGCGCCGGCTGCGGTCTGGATGAGCGCTGCGACCGACGGATCTGCGGCCTCGATACCGGCTGCAGCAAGGTTGGCAACCACGGCTTCGACCAGTTGCTTGAGCTCGGCACGCAGCGGCTCGATAGCCTCCTGGCTCTCGTTCATCCTGTGCCAGGCGGCAAGCGCTGCGGCCCGTCGTGCCATCCACGTTTCGAGCGTGACCAGGCCCTCGCTGGCGCTGACGTCATGACTGATGACCTCGGGCAAGAGTGCTTTGATTTTCTGCGCGAGTTTGTCGTGCTCGTCTTGCGCCTCTGCCAACAAAGCGAGTTGTCGCTCCAGCGCCACGTTAGCTGCCGCCTCACTCTGGCGCAACTGGCGCAGCTCAGCGAGTTCTTTGGCCCGAGACAATCGTGAGGCCGATATGGCGTCGTCGCGAAGCATCCGGGCTTCAAAGAGTTTCGCGCTCGCGGCATCCAAGGAAGCCAGATGCGTTTGCCAAGCTGCATCGCGTTCGGCGCGAAGTTTGGCAGCCTCGCCGTCATCCAGCATCGCGTCGCTGGCACAGGTCGCAAGCCGCGCCTTTGTTTGCGCAAGTTCCACCTCAAGGTCGCGGATCCGCCCCTCTTGGTCAAAGATGCGTCTCTCGATCGCGACTACCTGACTGCGCCAGAGTTCGATCTGACGCGGTTCGGCTGAAGCTGTGCGCTTGAGCACCTCCACGTCTCCGGTCCAGGGTGCCAGATGCGCAATCGTGTTTTCGTAGCTACGACGTAATTCAGCGAGATTGCGTTCTTCCATAACAAGCCTGGCTGGAAGATCAGAGCCGGTCAGTTGCGCGTGTGCCGCCTCGAGGCGGCTGAGGTGGGCGTGATTGATATGCGAGGCAATGCCAGCACTTTTGTTTTCTGCCCGGAGACGTTCGAGATTTTCGCGCGAGCGCATGAGTTCCCGTTCGGCGGCCGTGCGCTTTGCATCGACGCCGGAGCGCTCTTCAATGAGATCCCTCAGTGTGCCAACCAGGGAGGCTGGCAACAGAAGAGCGGCCGGGTCCGGGTGTTCCGCCTGCTCGAGATCGCTGAGAAGCCGGGCAAGGACACCTTCCTGCTCTGCCAGGGCAAGCCGGCGCTTGGGCAGGTCGGCTTCCGCAGCCAGGTAGCGTGCGCGCCCTTGATCCAGCATGTCCATATGCGCCGCGATGGTCGCGGCCTTGTCATCCAGGACAATCTCTTCGATTTCTTCGACCAGTTGTCGGGTCGACCTGTCGGCGATCTCAACGACTGCGGAAAGACGGATCTCATCCTGCAACAGTTTTGGCAGCAGGTTGAACCATTCAGAAGGCGGGCGGGGAACGTCGCCGAGCGCAGCCAGTTCACCATTCAGCCTGGTGAGCTCACGCTGAGCCGGCAGGGCGTTCAGCAGGCGCGTCAGTTCCTGGTACCTGGCTTGCGTTTCGCCAAGCTCCCTCGTTGCCGTTCGGTAGGCCATATCGGCCTGGTCATGGCCTGTCTTTAAACCTGCATAAGTCGACGCCAGAGTATCGATCGTGTTGCGCTCGACCTTCAGTGTGTCCAGCGCCCTCTTGAGTTCGGCAAGCTTGGTGCTGGACGATCGCTTCTTGTAGATCTGGTTCGCCTCGTCGGCCGCAGCTGCCAGTGACTTGCTGAGCCCTGCCAGCCCAGAGCTTGCTGAGAACAGCAATTCTCCAAGCTCGCCTTTGCTCTGGATGATGGCATTGCCGCCTTCCTTGAGGGACTGGTCATCGAGTGAGAACATCGTCCGATAGGCGTCCCGGCCGATGCCGCCGAGCGCACCCAGGAGCAATGCCTCATTCAAAGCCTGACCACGTTCGTCAACGAGGCTACCGCTCCTTTGCTTCAGCCTTGCGACCTCGTGCTCAGCCCCATCGAACTCGAGACGCGCCCCGATCTTCATCGTGCTGTAGGGATGCAGAAAATTGTAAGGGCTGCGTTCGCCGATGCCATAGAGCAGATCGAGGAAGGCCGAAAAGGTTGTCGATTTCCCGGCTTCATTCAGTCCGTAGATGATATGCAGATCAGGTGTGCCGGGTCTCCCTGCACCGAAATCGATGGAATGGTCGGTGAATTTTCCATAGCGGCTGAGATCAAGTCGGCGAAGGCGCATCAGTTGCCTCCTCGCTCGGCCGCCACCATCCGCGCCGCGATATCTATGGACCCTTCGGCCAGAAGACTGTCCACGAAACGCTCGAAGGCGGCTTCGTCGCGCCCGGCGAAGTCGCGGCATTCGGCTGGAAGGTCGCTCAGAAGCTCACGGACCATATCCCTCACTTCGTCGCGGAAACCGCTGCGAGTGGTCACTTCCTCGCGCATCAGAGCCCCAAGTTCAACGACGGGATTGGCCGCAAGGCTGTCCGGTGCTGACTGCGGCGTGTCAATCGCGAGTTCCAGCTTCTCGATCCAGGTCTTGCCGATCCGATCTCCGCGTTGCTCAGCCTCGGCCAGCATGAGATCGAGGTCGCGGCGGATCTGCCAGGCAAGAGGGGTCTGACCGGTCAACCGCAGCCGGGCAACGAGGTGCGCAGATGCGGTTCGCTCACGCTCGGCCGCCAGTGCCGTTTCGATTGCTCCGGCCGCATCGCGCCATTCCACAACATGTGTGAGATCGACCTCGACGCGTTGAAACTGGGCTATGCTGGTCAGCCGCTCCTCAACCGTGATCGTTCGATCATCTGCCACGGTCACGATCGATACGGACTTCGGGCCAGCCTCGTTGATGTCGCGCCCCTGGGGCATGCCCGGCATGATGACTGTGGCTTTCCCGGCATGCTGGGTGCGTTGATGGATGTGACCAAGCGCCCAGTAGTCGAAGCCGGATGCGTGAAGATCGATCACATTGCAGGGCGCATAGGCGTCATGGCCAACAGATCCCGCAAGACTGGTATGCATGATGCCAATGTTCACCGCATCCAGCACCGGTGGTCTGTATCTCGGCAGTAGCGTTTCAGGCGCATGTGGCTTGGCGAAGCTCAATCCGTGAAGTGCGATCGGCAGGCCCCCGGCGGTGATTTCAATCGCCTCAGCATTGCCTCCGAATATCTTGACCGTATCCGGCAGGATCAACTCCTTGGCAATCTTTGACAAAGCATCGTGATTGCCCTTGATCAGGTAGGTGCGGATGCCCGCCTGATGGAGTTTTTCCAGCTGTCCTGCGAGAAACCGCGCCGTCTTCATCGATGTCTGATCGCCGTCATAGAGATCGCCGGCGATGATCAAGGCGTCGACCTGTTCATCGAGGCAGAGATCGATGATTGCGGTCAGCGCTTGACGGCTCGCATCGCCGATAAGCTCCGCAAGCTCAGCATTGCGCAAAGCCAGCGAGCGGAGGGGGGAATCGAGATGAATGTCTGCTGTATGGACGAAGCGGAATGGCAAAGCGTTTCTGGATCCAGTGCGTGGGCGGTTGGTGTGGTGCAACCTTTCTGTTCTTCTCGGTGCTGAACGTCAACATCAGGCTGTGGCTGAAACCGGCTCAAGCGCCATGTCTCTCAAGGCCTTCGTCGGCTTTTTTGTTGCTCATGTTATGACGCTAAGCTCTACGCGCACATGACGAGATGCTTCATGATGTTTGCCCAAAATTTGGATGCTTGCTGATCAAGCTTCGTCCCTGTCGCAGAGAGCCACGGCCATAGCTGCCTTCTTTAGGCGTTCCTGACAGCCCATCCCATCCCATGCAACGGTATGCACCGTCTTTTCGCTTCGCCCGCCCCTTCGGGGTGCATGGGCTGTTTTGGCTTGTCTTTCCGGACGCCATCAGGCCGCGATGGTCGCGGTCTCCACAGCGAAAGGAGACAATCATGTCCAAATCATCGTCATCCAAATTCGATGTCCATCAGGAAGTCACCAACCGCATCGTCGATGCCCTCGAACATGCCGGCGAATTCCAGTTCCCCTGGATCGCCAACACGGCGACAAGCTTTGCCGTCCCGTCAATGTCGCATCGCGCAAGCCCTATAACGGCGTGAACATTGTCAGCCTGTGGGTCGCGGCCCAGGCGTCCGCCTATACCTCCAATGTCTGGGGCACATACCGCCAGTGGCAAGAGGCCGGTTGCCAGGTGCGCAGGGGCGAGAAATCCTCCCTCGTCGTCTTCTACAAGGTTTTCGATGTCGAGCAGGTCAATGACCAGACCGGCGAGGCCGAACCGGCCGAACGTAAGGTTCTCCGTGCCAGCTGGGTCTTCAACGCCGCCCAGGTCGATGGTTTCGCCCTTGATCAAGTGGATATCCCCGATCGGCCTGCATTCGATCCGATCGCTCGCGCCGAAGCCTTCGTCAAGGCAACCGGTGCAGTGATCGAGGAGGGGGTGACAAGGCCTGCTATGTACCGGCGGCCGATATCATCCGCATGCCGGAGCGTCGTCGCTTCATGGGGACGACCACCACAAGCCCTGCAGAGGGATTTTACAGCACGCTATGTCATGAACTGATCCATTGGTCAGGATCGAAGGGCCGTCTTTCACGCGATCTGTCCGGCAGATTTGGCACTGAAGCCTATGCCATGGAAGAGCTCGTCGCCGAACTGGGGGCTGCCTTCCTGTGCGGCGATCTCGGTCTGGTACCCGAACCGCGTCTGGATCATGCACTGTACATCAAGCACTGGTTGACCGTGATGAAGTCCGACAAGAAGGCGGTGTTCACCGCAGCGTCGAAAGCCTCTGAGGCCAGCAACTGGCTTATGTCTCTGGCTGCCAAGCGTCACGACATCGAGGATGCGGCGTGAGCCGCATTCTTTCACTCTTTGCCGGTGACGACAGGCAAGGTCTTAAGATGTTTGTCGATGGCCTCGACAACATCTTGGTGCATAGGAAGGTTGGCCTTTTCGGTCTCCCATCGCTCCATGAAGAGCGCGACGGTCTCTTTGGCTGTATCAAGGACAAGTTTCTTGGGCAGGTTTGCCTTCGCAGACAGGTGGGCCAGCTCGTCTATTGTGAACCCGGTGAACTCCTTCGTCCGGCTGAAGGTCAGCGCGGACTTGTCATTGGCGATATATGGGATCGTGGACACGAAGTCATAAGCAGGAGCAAGGCGGGCGTTTCGTCGATCAGGATAGATCAGCGACCAGTTTTTCAGGTGCATGTCGCCATTGCCGATCAGGACATTGAATGTCAGGCGGCGAATGAATTCGGCCACATCGTCCTGATCGGATTCAGACGCGACCACCGATATCAGATTGCGGTAACTGGCTTTCTTGTACTTGTCCTCAGGGTAGACGTTAAAGACCTGCGCGAAATCCTCGATGTGGGTGACGCTGCCATCCTCGTTGCGATCGAAGCGCTCGATGACGAAGGCCTGTTGCCCTATCTTCTCAATACCGTCCGGCAGATTGCCGATCGATCGCACATCGATCAGCCCGATCGCTGGCACGTTGATCCCGACCATCCTCGCAAGGCTCATCATCGAGAACTCGTTTTCCGGAACGTTTGCAAACTCGCGCGAGGGGAGTTTGACGATCCGGTTGCCGCCGACGCCGCTGGTCGGAATGGTCAAGCCACCGCTGGCGCTTTGAACCGCCGAGAATTTGAGCTGCACACCCGCCAATGAAAACCGCATGGCATCTTCGGCAGCTTCCTTTGCGGCTTCGCCTTCCAGGATGTTGTGTGCTTCGTCCGGCCATTCTTCACCGTCTGCCGGGACGACGGTGATCGCGCCGGGCAGGTCTTGCCCGAGCACCCACAAGAGGAAGAACTCGCGGTCGATATGGATGTCAGCCCTGTCGGCCAGATACCGGCGCAGATGCCCCTCTGGTAAAAGGTTCGAGAAATAGGGCATCAGCTTGATTTTATAGGGCCTAAAGTCCGTGATCAGGTCGCCGAGGCTATCCTTGAACTGCAGGCCGAGGGTCCGTCTGTCACGGTTTTCGACATAGGCATCGTTGAAGGCAAAGAGCGTCTTTTCGGTTCCGACATAGGTGATGGTGCCGATGTCTTCGCCATAGAGGCGCACACTCAAAACAGATAGATCAGGCATCGTCATCCTCCTCATCTAGTGAGTAGGCGGGACGATTGGCGCTGCGTTGTTCGCTCGTTGGCTCGAATTGGGCGATCTGGTTGCGGAGCGCTTTCATGCTGTTGGTCGCGTCCAATATGCCCTTCCAGTGCTCTGTCAGTCTGGCGTGGTCGATCATTTTGCGCAGTGAGCGGAGATTGCCCAAAAACCGCGTGTCGATCTGGAGACGCTGGAGTGCTGCCGTGGCTTTGCGCAGCTCATCCAGCTCCGGCAAGGTCGGCGCTTCGATCTGGAGCGCGCGAACCGCCTTTTGCAATCGCTGCATTTCCTTGTTGATCGCGGGCGGTTGGATCACAGTGCGATCGGTGGTCTGACGCGTAATCGATTTGATCGCAGGCACCGCCTTGCGTGGTACCAAGGCGATCTCCAGATCCAATGCGCTAGCGATCGCGACGAGGCTCGACAGGCGCAGATCAACGCTGTTGGATTCGATCCGCGAAATCTGCGCTTGCGGGACGCCAGCCAACCGGCTCAACTCGCGTTGGCTGAGCTGTCTGGCTTCTCTGGCTTCGCGTAGGCGATCCGCGATCTCCTGGGTTTCATACTTCATCGATGTCTATTTCTGCATCATTTTCCCGATTTGATATCTTTTACGATATCAAATGATCAGTAATTTCTCAAGGTGATGTTGAATGACGCATCAGGATTAGATTCTGATGCTTTATAATGCATCATAATTAGACTTAGGGGAATTAAGGGCGCTCAAAACAGCTTCGAGCGGTGCAATGTCGTTCCACCGGCAGGACATCTTTGCGGCTCCATGATTTTGCCGATCACATGGCGACAGCCTTGTTGACGAATGGCCGCGGCAGCCAGCAAGGCGTATTGTTCTGGGTGTCCCGCAAGGTCTGCGATATTGGGTTCAAGGCGAAACAGGTCGTCCGTGCTTGTGTTGGCCTCGGCGGTTGCGGTCAGGGTGCCGTCCACTGCCTCGTGTCCCAAGGAAGCAAGGGGAGTGTGGTGGAACAACGGATCGAGATCGGTGCGGTTTCGCGCGTCATCGAGACCATCTCCCCAGTGCTTCTTTCTGCCTTCGCACGAAGATACCCCTACCTTCGGGGCGCTCGCATCGCTTGAGGCTGCGTCAGATGGAAGACACAAAAAAGCCCCAGACCGCTTTCGTTGCGGTGTCGGGGCCTCACTCGCCATCGGCTGCTTGAGCCAAGTTCTTCCAGGGTGCCATGTCGTGACTTAGTTTTCGCCAGTGGGAAAGTTCGCCCAAAAAAGATGCAGGCACCTCGGCGCGTCCTTCAAATTTATTCTTGACAAGCCAAAAGCCGGTGGCACTGTAAAGCGGTTTAGTAAAGCGTTTTACTAAACCGCTTTACTAAGCGGTTTACCTGATCGGCAATAGGGGTGTTGAACGGGATGGCAAGGACGGGAGCGACAAGCCTCAAGGACGTGGCGGAAGCCGCCGGCGTTTCGGTGGCCACAGTCTCCCGCCTGCTCAACGGCACGCTCCAACTGCCGCCAGAGACCAGAGAGCGGATCGAAACTGCGATCCGCGACTTGCGCTACGAGCCCAATCCCCATGCGCGCCGCCTCAGCCGCGGTCGCTCCGATACAATCGGTCTCGTCGTTCCAGATATCGCCAACCCATTCTTCGCAACGCTTGTTGCTGCAGTGGAGCAGGAGGCCGACAAGCGGGGTCTGTCGCTGTCGCTTCATGTCACGCTCAATCGTCCCGGGCGCGAGATTTCCTATGTGACTGCGCTTGCCCGCAATCATGTCGACGGACTGATCTTTGTGACCAATCACCCCGACGATGGCGTTCTGGCCGGTCTGATCAATCAGACTGGCAAAGTCGTGATCGTCGATGAAGACGTGCCCGACGCTGTTGTTCCGAAGCTGTTCTGTGACAACGAGGAAGGCGGATATCTGGCAGGGCGCCACCTTGCTGAGCATGGTCATCGGCGAATTGTCTACATCGGCGGTCCGCAGGACATGATCAGCACCCGCCGTCGTTACAGGGGGCTGGAGAGGGCGCTGCTGGAGACCGGTATGCCCTTCGAGGTGGCCCGCTACGAAGGTAGTTTCTCCGTCGAGTTCGGCCGCGAGGCAGCCAGGCGCTTCATCGCAGAAGGAATGCCGGCGACTGCAATCTTTGCCAGCTCCGACGAGATCGCGATCGGACTGGTTGAGGTCTTGCGAGCCCAGGGCGTCTCCATCCCGGATGAGATCTCGGTGATCGGCTTCGACGATGTCGGGCCTCTCCATCTTTTTTCACCATCGCTCACTGCAATACGCCAGCCGGTCAGGGCACTTGGCGAGCGTGCGCTGGCGCTTCTTCTTGAAACGAATTGGCAGACTTCAGAAAGCCTGGCTTCCGAGGAGTTGCTGCCTGTCGAAATCGTCGTGCGGCATTCCGTTGCACCGCCGGCGAAACCATAAAAAGCAACGAAGCTGAACCGAACCAGAGGACAAGAACATGACACATCTGACACGCAGAACAGTGACTGCCGCACTCGCAGCAACAGCATTTGCAAGCATTTCATTCGGCTCGATCGCTCACTCGGCCGAAAAAACCTTCGCACTCGTTCAAATCAACCAGCAGGCCTTGTTCTTCAACCAGATGAACGAGGGAGCGCAAAAGGCTGCGGAAGCTGCCGGTGCGAAACTGGTGATCTTCAACGCCAACAACGATCCGGCCGCACAAAACAGTGCCATCGAGACCTACATTCAGCAGAAGGTCGACGGTCTTGCCGTCGTCGCAATTGATGTGAACGGGATCATGCCTGCCGTTCAGCAGGCGGCCGCCGCCGGAATTCCGGTGGTTGCCATCGATGCGATCCTGCCTGAAGGGCCGCAAATGGCGCAGATCGGTGTCGATAACGCCAAGGCTGGTGCCGATATGGGCGCATTCTTCATCGATTATGTGCAGAACAGCATGGGCGGCTCCGTGAAGTACGGTGTCGTTGGTGCCTTGAACTCTGCCATCCAGAATGTCCGGCAGGAAGGTTTCGAGACCACGGTGAAAGCTGCCGAAGGTGTGACCACCGCTGGCGTCGTCGACGGTCAGAACGTCCAGGACACGGCACTCGCCGCAGCCGAGAACCTCATCACCGCCAACCCGGATATGACGGCCGTCTATGCGACGGGCGAACCCGCATTAATGGGTGCCATTGCTGCCGTGGAGAGCCAGGGCAAGCAGGCTGACGTCAAGGTCTTCGGCTGGGATCTGACTGCCCAGGCCATCGCCGGGATCGATGCTGGCTACGTCACCGCAGTCATCCAGCAGGATCCTGCGGCCATGGGTGCGGCAGCCGTCGACGCTCTGAAGACGATCTCGGATGGCGGCACGGTGGAGAAGACGATCTCCGTTCCGATCACCATCGTCACCAAGGAAAACGTCGAACCGTACCGGGCCATCTTCAAATGATCTCTGACAGACAGCACCCAACCGCTGTCGCAGGGTCGGGGGAGGAGAAATCCTCCCCCATCGGTCCGGTGAAGGCGCGGTTCGCCAGCCCCGTATCTCACTCAAGGGCATCCGCAAGAATTTCGGATCGCATCAGGCCTTGCGCGGCGTCGATCTCGATATCTATCCCGGCGAGTGCTTAGGCCTGGTCGGTGACAATGCAGCCGGAAAATCCACCCTGACCAAGGTGATTTCCGGGACCTATATCCCGGATGACGGGACGATCACCGTCGACGGCCAAAAGGTTCAATTCAGCGGACCCGCCGATGCGCGTGACCGAAACATCGAGATGGTGTTTCAGGACTTGAGCCTTTGCGACCATGTCGATGTTGTCGGCAACCTCTTCCTCGGGCGAGAACTGACCAAGGGTCTGTTTCTCGATCGGACTCGCATGATGACCGAGGCGCGCGCAATGCTGGATGCGCTCGAAATTCGGATACCAAGGCTCAGCGCAAAGGTCGAGAAACTGTCGGGCGGCCAGCGCCAGGCAATCGCGATCGCGCGCGCTGCATCCTTCAATCCCAAGGTCCTGATCATGGACGAGCCGACCTCGGCTCTGGCCGTGGCTGAAGTCGAGGCGGTGCTCAATCTCATCAACCGGGTCAAGGCAAAGGGTGTTTCCGTCATTTTGATCACCCACCGGCTGCAGGATCTCTTCCGCGTCTGTGACCGCATCGCCGTCATGTACGAAGGCACCAAGGTTGCTGAACGCAATATCGCCAACACGGACCTCCAGGACCTCGTGCAACTGATCGTCGGAGGGCAGAGACATTGACCGCCTATACTGAACGCGCGTCCGGCTCGCCGATCGCCGACTTCGTCTCTGAACATGCACAGGTGATGTCCATCGCCGTCTTCTTCATCGCCTGCCTCCTCTTCTTTTCGGCCATGACCGATACCTTCCTGACCTTCGGCAATATCTTGAATGTCGTCCGTCAGGCAGCACCGATCCTGATCGTGGCAGTTGCCATGACGCTGGTCATCATCACCGGTGGTATCGATCTGTCCGTCGGTTCGCAGGTCGCACTTGTGAATGCGGTCGCCGCGATCTTGCTTGCCATGGGCTATCCGTGGCCCTTGGTTCTGGCCGGCATGATCGGTTTCGGAGCGCTGCTCGGCATCGCGCAGGGCTGGTTCATCGCCTATCAGGGAATTCCGGCCTTCATCGTGACGCTGGCCGGTCTCTCTATTCTCAGAGGGTTTGCCCTCTGGCTGACACAGGGCTACTCAATCCCCATCAAGGACGCCCCGGGCTTTTTCTGGCTTGGTCGTGGCGAGCTCTTCAGCATCCCGGTCCCCGCACTGATCGCGGTGCTGGTGGCGGTGATCGGCTATATCATCATCGCCTATACCAAGTATGGGCGGCAGGTGGTCGCGGTCGGTTCCAATCTCGAAGCGGCACGGCGTGTCGGCATGCCGGCCAAATGGATTGTTGCCTCCGTCTATATGGTCTCCGGTATTGCTTGCGCCGTGTCGGGGCTTTTGATCGCCGCTCGGCTTGGCTCTGGTTCATCCAATGCAGCGGTCGGGTTCGAACTGCAGGTGATCGCGGCCGTGGTTCTCGGTGGCACATCCTTGATGGGAGGACGCGGGAGCATTCTGGGTACGGTGCTTGGAACATTGACCATTGCCGTCATCGGCAACGGCCTGATCCTGATGCATATCTCGCCGTTCTTCACGCAGATCGTGACGGGTGCCATCATTCTCGTGGCCATCTGGCTCAACACCAAGATCTTCACAACCAATTTTCGCTTCGGCGCAAAGACGAGGTGAAGGCAATGAGCGAATTATCTGAAGGCCATACCCGCTCGGGCAACGTCATGACGGTGGCTGGTGCCATCCCTGCCTCCGGGCTCGGTGTCACCCTGATGCACGAGCATATCCTCAATGATTGCCGTTGCTGGTGGCACGCTCCCAAAACGCCAGAACGCCAGTATCTGGCTGACAGCTTTGTGTGCATCGAGATCCTGTCCGAACTGCGACAGGACCCCTTCGTCAACAAGCACAACATCACGCTGGATGACGAGCCTCTGGCGATCGTTGAATTGAAGGATTTCGCCGCGCATGGCGGTCGGACCGTCGTCGAACCGACATGCCAGGGGATTGGACGAGATCCCAGAGCGCTGCGACGCATCTCCGAGGCGTCGGGTCTCAACATCGTCATGGGTGCTGGCTATTACCTTGGCTCCTCACATCCGGCCAAGGTGGCCGACATGTCGATCGACCAGATCGCCGATGAGATCGTCCAGGAGGCGGTCGTGGGCGTGGACGGCACCGATATCAAGATCGGACTGATCGGTGAGATTGGTGTTTCCTCGGACTTCACGGCACAGGAAGAGAAATCACTGCGGGCAGCAGCGCGTGCGCAAAGGCGCACGGGGCTGCCGTTGATGGTGCATCTGCCGGGCTGGTTTCGCCTTGGGCACAAGGTGCTTGATGTCGTTGAGGAGGAGGGGGCAGAGCTCCGTCATACCGTGCTCTGCCACATGAACCCCTCGCATGACGATCTGAGCTATCAGCAGGAACTCGCGATACGCGGAGCCTTTCTGGAATATGACATGATCGGCATGGATTTCTTTTATGCCGACCAGCAGGTCCAGTGCCCGAGCGACGAAGAGGCTGCGCGTGCGATCGTCAAGTTGGTCGAGAAGGGGCTCATCGACCGTATTCTGCTCTCCCACGATGTCTTCGTGAAGATGATGCTGACCCGGTACGGTGGCAATGGATACGCTTACATCCTCAAGCATTTTCTGCCGCGACTGAAGCGTCACGGCCTGAGCGATCGCCAGCTCGAGATCCTCATGCGTGACAATCCAAGATCGGTCTTCGAGGCGAAAGCCTGACGGAGAGACGACAAACCATGGAAGATAAGATGACAAAGAAAGTTCTACTCGTCGGCGAAAGCTGGGTCAGTTCGGCCACCCATTACAAGGGGTTTGACCAGTTTGGCAGCGTGACGTTCCATCTGGGTGCAGAGCCACTCGTCAAAGCGCTTGAAGGCAGCGAGTTTGATCTGACCTACATGACCGCGCATGATGCCGTGGAGAAATTCCCCTTCGATATGGAGGGACTGGATGCCTATGACGTGATCATCCTTTCGGACATTGGCGCCAACTCCCTGTTGCTGCCGCCAGCCGTCTGGCTGCATTCCAGGACGGTGCCGAATAGACTGAAACTGATCAAGGCATGGGTTGAAGAAGGCGGCGGCCTGTTGATGGTCGGCGGCTATTTTTCCTTCCAGGGTATCGACGGCAAGGCCCGTTGGCGTCGCACACCCGTCGAAGATGTGCTTCCGGTGACGTGCTTGCCCTATGATGACCGCGTCGAGATACCGGAGGGAACGGGGGCCGTCATCGTCAAGGCAGACCATCCAACGGTGGCGGGTATGGAGGGCGAGTGGCCCGTGCTTCTCGGCGTCAACGAGGTCGAGGTGCGGGACCGCGCCGATGTCGAGGTGATCGCTCGTCTACCTGACGAGCAGGGCAGCCATCCCCTGCTGGTCACGGGCAAGTTCGGCAATGGAAGAAGCGCTGCCTGGACATCTGACATCGGTCCCCACTGGCTGTCGCCCGCATTTTGCGAATGGGGGGGCTATGGCCGACTTTGGAAGAACATCCTGGGCTGGCTCAGCGAAAAGGGTTGAGGCAATTGCGGTTCATCCAAACGGGTCTCAACACGCCAGGATGGACCGCATTTCTTCGCTGGTCGGGAAGGCTGAACGCGTGCCGCGGCGGCTGACGGTCAAAGCCGAAGCTGCTGCTGCATGGCTGATGGCGCGTTTGTCAAGTTCGACGCCGCGCAAGGCTGCCGAAGCCAGAGCCACGGCCATGAAGGTGTCGCCGGCGCCGGTGGTGTCGATGGCTCTGGCGGAAACAGCCGTGATGGTCGCAATCGGTTCATTTTGGCTTGCCAGCAGCGCCCCATCCCCCCCAAGCGTCAGCACGACGTGGCGGACGCCCGACTGGAGCAGCCATTCGGTCGCAGCGCCACTTGAAGAACCAGTGAGGCTCTCTGCTTCGCCCCGGTTCAAGAATGCGATGTCGATCAGTGGCCAGAACGCCTCGAAATACGGCCTCAGCGGCGAGGGGTTGAAGGCGGTGACAAGTTTGCGACGGCGGGCTTCCTGCAGCAGACCAAAGGTGGTCGCCTCGCTGAGGTTGCCCTGCAGGACTAAAAGGTCGCCAGCGGTGGCACCGTCGAGGGCAGCGATGGCTTCTTCTGGCGCCAATGAGCCTGCTGAATCGGTGGTAGTCACGATGGCGTTTTCGCCATCCGGGGTCGTGAAGATGATGGAAAAGTCGCTGGAGCGACCGGCCAAGGTGATGAGCTTGGTCTCGACTGGCTCTAGCGCCAGCTGATTGCGAATGGTCTGGGCGCGGAAATCCTCGCCCACGGCTGAGACCAGGATGGTGGGCAGACCCGTGCGGCCCATGACCACCGCTTGGTTTGCACCTTTGCCGCCAAGGTCACGCGTTTCTTCGCGACCGAGGATGGAAGCCCCGGCTTCCGGCATGGTCGAAACGGAAATGGTTTCGTCGACAGCGACGTTACCGATCACATGAGCACGAACATTGGCAGGCATTGCTGGCCTTCGGAAGGAAATGAAAATGCAGACGATTTCGGATAACAATTCAAGCGCCATAAGGGAAATATTCGGCACTGACAAGGCGCTGATCGGGATGATCCATTGCGCGCCCTTTCCAGGCGCCCCGCGCTATCGGGGAACATCAGTCGATGCAATCTACGATGTCGCGATGCGCGATGCTGAAGCCTTGATCGAAGGCGGCCTGCACGGTCTGATCATCGAAAATCACGGCGATATCCCTTTCTCGAAGCCTGAAGATATCGGACCTGAAACATCCGCATTCATGTCGGTCGTCGCCGATCGTATCGGGCGTGCGACCGGCGTTCCCATGGGCATCAATGTGCTGGCCAATGCCCCGATCCCGGCTTTCGCCATCGCCATGGCCGGTGGCGCGCGCTTCATCCGCGTCAATCAATGGGCCAATGCCTATGTCGCCAATGAAGGCTTCATGGAGGGCCGTGCGGCCGAAGCCATGCGCTATCGTTCCGCTTTGCGTGCCGAACATGTGAAGGTCTTCGCTGACAGCCATGTCAAGCACGGTGCTCACGCCATTACTGCCGATCGCAGCATCGAGGAACTGACCCGTGACCTCGCCTTCTTTGACGCCGACGTGATCATCGCCACAGGTCAGCGGACCGGAAATTCGGCGACGGTGGAGGAGATCGAGACCATTGGTGCGGCAACCCATTTGCCTCTCCTGGTCGGATCCGGTGTCACGAAAGACAATATCCTTGAAATCCTCAAACGGACCAATGGCGTGATCGTCGCCTCCTCCTTGAAGGAAGGCGGTGTCTGGTGGAATCCGGTTGAACCAGCACGGGTCAAGGCTTTCGTCGAGGCTGCACGCCCGGGGCTGGAGGCCTGATTATGGCAGAGACGCTTTCTGAGCAGATCCTGCGTGAAAACGCTGAAGTCCTCGATGAGATGCTCGGCCATCGCTTTGTCGATGACATCAAGGCTGACCGTCTCCCAAAGGACGTGTTCGAGCGCTACCTCGTCTTTGAAGGCGCCTTTGTCGATACCGCGATCTCTATCTTTGCGTTCGCGACAGCCAAGGCCGAAACAATGGCTCAAAAGCGCTGGCTGGTCGCCGTCCTCGATGCGCTCGCCAACCAGCAGATTGTCTATTTCGAAAAGACGTTCGCAGCGCGGGGTATCGATCCTCGCGACTTCAACCTCTCGGTCGCAGAGGTGGCGAATTTTCGGGATGGGATGCTCTCTATCGCGCGCGACGGTGGTTATCTCGATACGGTTGCGGCGATGTTTGCTGCCGAATGGATGTACTGGACATGGTCTAAGCAGGCGGCACAACTTAAGATCAGTGATCCCTTGCTGAAGGAGTGGGTGGACCTGCATGCCCATCCGGATTTTGCGGCTCAAGCCCTCTGGCTGAAAGCTGAGCTTGATAGAGCAGGGGATGGCATGAGTGCCTCCGAGCGGTCACGTCTGAGTGGCGTTTTCGGTCGGGCTCAGTCGCTCGAGATCGCGTTCCACGACGCACCTTACCTCTGAGGGAATCCGTCATGCTCACCATCAACGGCAATCGTCTCAACTCCCGCCTTCAAGCCTTTGCCGCCATTGGTGAAACCGCGAAAGGCGGCGTCAATCGCCAGGCTTTGACGGACGGCGACCGAAGTGCCCGGCGAATGCTCGCTGAGCTTGCCTGGGCCCGGGGGTTTCGGGTGTTCCAGGACCCTATGGCCAACCTCTTCGTCTGGCGCAACGGCCGCGACGAGGCACTTCCTCCTTTGCTGATCGGTAGCCATCTCGACAGCCAACCAGCGGGTGGCCGCTTCGATGGCGCATTGGGCACTCTGTCTGCGTTTGAGGTCCTGGAAAGTCTGGAAGACGCAGGGACGGCGACCGAGCGCGCCGTTGCCGTGGTATCCTGGACGAACGAGGAGGGATGCCGTTTCTCGCCAGGCTGTATGGGATCCATGGCGTTTTCTGAAGGCGCGATCCCGCCCACGTGGCAGGACAAGGTCGCAACGGATGGTGCAGCTTTCACAGGAGAGCTGGCTCTCACAATCGGAAGGCTGCCGGAGGCAGCCATGCTGCCGCTCGGATTTCCGGTTCATGCCTATCTCGAAGTCCATATCGAGCAAGGGCCGTCATTGGAGGCAGCTGGGATTTCGATCGGTGTCGTGAAAGGCATCCAGGGCACACGGTGGCTTGATGTGACGGTCACTGGCCAGACGGCACATGCTGGCACGACGGGTCTGGCCTGGCGTCGTGACCCACTGCACGCGTTGACTGCTGCTCTGCCCAGTCTTTACGGGTTCGTGATGCCTGAGGATCCTGAAGCGCGCTTCACCATTGGTCGGATTTCAGCTGAGCCAGGGTCGGTCAATGCGATCCCTGAGCAGGTTCGCTGTACGGTCGATATACGTCATCCCGATCCAGAGCGGCTGGACGAGATCGAGGAGCTTGTGAGATCGAGGATCGGCCAAGAAGCGGAGCGGCAGGGCTGTAGCGTTCAGATCACACGGTCCTTCGATATGCCCCCTTGCGCATTCTCTCAAACACTCTGTGAAGTGATCGAAGTAGCGGCGACCGCCTGCAAGGTCGAGAGTGTGCGGATGTTATCTGGGGCGTTTCACGATGCGCTGTTCGTCAATCGCGTCGCGCCAGCCGGGATGATCTTTGTTCCGTGTCGCGATGGGCTTAGCCACAACGAGGCAGAATATGTCGAGCCATCGGATGTTGCCACCGGCTGCGAGGTGCTGGCGCAGGCGACGCTGGAGTTGTCGCGCGGGGGCGGGATGGCTGTCGTCGATGGTTAGTTTGTGATGTTCTCGGTTTGGCGAACTGAGGGGATGCGGTAATGCTCATGGTTCTGTTCGTAAGCCGTCCTTTGTGCAACGCGATGCAATTTATCATGCGCGTTCGCCATTTTTATCCGAGATTAACGTGTTGTGCGTCGTTCTCAGAGTATAAATATATATAGCGGTTATATTCTGGCGACAGGCAGAATGAATAGATATTGTTTTCGATAAGGGTTACTTATCGGAGGTGAGCAACCTCGGTCTCATTTGTGCGAAGTACAGAACCATATTGCCGCTATAGCTTTCGCTTAACGAATCATTTACCATAATTTCAATGTCTTACGATCTCGCAAAATTGCCCATCCAGAGCCTGCTGCGGCCGATCTCCGAGGTAGCCGTCGCGCTCACCCGGCTCGACGAGCGCATTGCCCGCTCTCCCGTCGGCCACGGCTTTCTCGAGCGCGCGCATTTCCTCGAGGCACATGCCTCGCTCTGGGTCGATGGCGAACTTGTCCATCTCGAAGACCTCGTCCTACATGATGCGCTTCGAGATATCCGCGCCCCCACCCACGAACTCACCATCGCCCGCGACATCCTGAAAACCCGCCGTCGCATCGCCGCCCATCCACCCGCCTGGGCCCTCTCTGATCAAGGCCTCGCCTCCCTCCGCGGCCGGCCGTGGGCCGGAGCATCATTGGGTGGAGAAGGCGAGGGGGTGCCGGCTGGGAGTGTTGAAGAGAGCGACGCTTCGGCAGGGGCAGGGGAGGCGGAGGATCCCGACATTGACGGTCTAGGCGATGCGCTTGCTGCGATCGATGCGGTGCTCGCCCGATCCGAAGCCGCGATCGAAGAGGCGAAGAAGCCTGAGCGCGTCAAAAACGCTCCGGAGAGGGATCCCTTCGTCTACGATCTCGACTGGGATGAGGACGAACGGCTGGAGGAATGGCAGGCTGTGCTGGCTCGGGCCCAGGATCTGCCGCCGGTCCTGCAGGCCATCGTCGCCCTCGATGCATGGAATGAGATCGCTGTCCTCCAGCATGCACCCTGGCTCGGCCGGCTGCTGGCCGCCTCGGTCCTGCGCGAGGGCGGCGTTACCACCGGCACCCATCTCGCGGCGATCAATCTTGGGCTCAAAGCGATCCCTGTCGATCGGCGCCGGCATCGAGATCGCGAGACGCGGTTGCTGGCGATAGCAAGGGCGCTGACGATTGCCGCCGAGACGGGGCTGAAGGAGCATGACCGGCTGGTGCTGGCACGGCAGATGATGATGCGGAAGCTTGAGGGGCGCCGGACGTCGTCCAGGCTGCCGGAGCTGGTGGAGCTTGTTATGGCGCGGCCGCTGATCTCTGCCGGGATGGTGGCGAAGACGCTTGAGGTCACGCCGCAAGGCGCGCGGCGGATCGTGCAGGAGCTTGGTTTGAGGGAGATGACGGGCAGGGGGAGGTTTCGGGCATGGGGGATAGTTTGACGCCCGGTCTCAAACGAAAGTTCGAAAGCGGCGTCATCGGCAACTCGCTTACCGACCGAGTGCATTTTGGATCGAGCGCGGCCACTGCATGTGTGATGCTCAGCGCTTGAAGCGTGGCGTCCAACTTTCAATCAACTCCTGCTGCTCGTCCTCTTCGTCAGGCTCCAATTCCTGCCCAATCTTGGTAGACGTGAGAACAGTCAGCACTTTTCCGTAGGTGCCAAGGCCAAGGGACTCCTCCTTCACCGTCTCGCGTGTGGGGCCTCCTAGCCATTCTCGGACATCGATTTCATCCTTGACTCGCTCGCCGGCGGCGACACGCCTCGGATCGGCGGCGAGCGTGGCAGTTACAGTGCCCAGGGGCAACTTGATACCCTTACGAAGCCAGTCAAGCTTTGGGAGGGATTTCATGGCCTCGGACATGAAGCAGTAGTCAATGACACCGGCGGTGCTCATGATTACGGCGGTAGCAGCATCGCCGACTTCTGCATATCGGATTGCCGCGGCCGTCCTTGAGGCCACACAAAGATCGGCGACGGCTTCGATTGCCGACAAGCCGGGCTCGCGGCGGTCGATTTCCTTGCGGAATGGCTGTTCGGGCATCAGCAACCCAGCTGCGAAATGGTCGGCTTCAAGCTCATAAGGATCATTCGTGACGAATCCGCCGCGAGAAACGTGAATGCCGTTCTGAATAACTTGATCTACGTGACCCGGAAGAAAATAATGGCCAAGCTCGTGGGCCACGCTAAATCGTTGAAAGCCTTCGCTGCGGATATGGGTCGCATATACGATGCCGAAATCGTTTCCGTGCCGGAGCAGCATCCCAGACACACCATCAACCTTCTCCGGCTTACCCTCGACCATGATGTCGCGGCTTGCGGCAATTGCAAAAGGATCAACCGGTAGAGATAGGAGTTCCTCCTCCTTAAGCAGAGCCTCAGCAGCTTGCCGTGCCATCTTCAGGCTGAATACCTTGCTCATTCACGGGAGCCCTTTTTCTCAGCCGCGCGTCGCGCGAGCATCTGCAGAAAGTCTTTCGCAATTTCACGGTCATTTCCTGTCAGCTTGCTCATGTCGCGGAACAGCGGGTCGCCATCCTTTGCAAGTTCTGGTTCTTCGGATCGCCCCAGCAGGTAATCGGTCGTAATCTCGAGAGCGTTTGCTAGTCGGCGAAGTGAGTCGAACGACGGTTTGCGTGTACCCGTCTCAAAATGAGCGATGGAGCTTGCTGGCATCCCCGCTTTTTTCGCGAGTTCATCCTGATTGTAACCCCTTAGAATCCGAGCACTTTTCAGCCGTTCCTGAAAAATTTGCGACGGGTTCTTTTCTTCTTGCATGTCTACTCCGGCATGTAAATCTTGACGAGTTGTAAACCAAGTCATATATGGTTAGACAGTTATCTCATGTCGAACGCGACAAGTGAAGAGAAAGAACGATGGCGGCAGGTAATCCAGATGCAGTTGTAGCTACCGCGCCGCCAGACAAGGCGGTCGTTCCGTCGCGCGAGCGCCCGTTCCGTGTCCTGAGCCTTGACGGCGGCGGAATGCGCGGGATCTACACCGCGGCGTTTCTCGCGCGGCTTATCGATCAGTTCGCGCGCATTCGCGGGACAAACGCGCTCGATCTCGGCGCCGGCTTCGATCTCATCACCGGTACCAGCACTGGCGCGATCGTTGGATGTGCTCTTGCCGTCGGACGTCCAATGCAAGAGGTTGTAAGCCTTTATCGCAATCACGGGCCGAAAATCTTTCCACATCGCATTACTGGAAAGCGCAGCGCTCTCTTTCGTGCGGCACGCGGAAGCCGGTATGTGCGCCAGGGTGATCAGGCGCTGCGCGAGGCGCTGACGAGTGTCCTCGGCACCAGGACGATGCTCGATGTTTTCCAGGCGCGCAATATTTCCCTTTCCATCCCTGCGGTTCTGATGAGCACGCACCGGGCATGGGTTTTCAAGAAGACGCCGCGTAGTGGTGTGCGGGACGACCTCTATCCTCTCGTCGACGTCTGCATGGCGACAAGTGCCGCGCCAATCTACCGGTCGCTTGCTGCGATCGATGACCCCAATTCGGCCGGCGGGCCGAAGCAGGTCTTCGCCGATGGCGGACTCTGGGCCAACAACCCGATCATGGTTGGTCTCGTCGATGCTCTGACCATTGCCGGACCCGATCAGCCGATAGAAATCTACTCCCTCGGGACCTGCCCGCGTCCCGAGGGCGACCATCTTGACGAGGAATCGGCTCATCGGTCGATGCTTGACTGGTCTCTCGGAGCCGACGTCGCCCCGTTGAGCATTTCCGCTCAGGAATTTGCGTTCGACAATATGGCGCGCCTTCTCGCCAATGCGATGAGCGACTGTGGCCGCTCGATTCGGCGCGTCAGGTTTCCGAACAAGGCAGTGCCCGCGAGCATGATGCCTTATCTCGCTCTGGACGATACCCGTCCTGAGGCCATGGATAGGCTTGTTCACCAGGCTCACACGGATGCGGATTTGACGAAAAGTGCCTGCGATGATCGCAACAACCCCGATGGGGCGATGATCTTGAGTCTGATGAATGATCTGCCGGCTATGCCGGTATCGGGTGTTGTGTGGCCGATTGATGATGGCCGGAAGGGATAAGGCATGTTCGACTGTTCAAAAGATGTCCGGGCCTACCACGACCAGGATGTGACCCTGCCGCAGACCGAGCAGGATAAGATGCGCAATCGGCGTGACGCCAACCGGACGCGTTTGCGCAACGGCTTGCAGAAGGCGGACAAGCCCGGCCCTCTGGAGTTCGTGAAGCAGGGCAGTTACGCGATGAAGACGATGGTCCGCGACCCGGACAATGACTACGACATCGACGACGGCGTTTATTTCACCAAGGAGGATCTAGTCGGAGAGCGTGGCGCCGAGATGACCTCTCTGCAAGCGCGTTCGATGGTGCGTGATGCCGTTGACGACGGAAAGTTCAAGCGGGCACCAGAGGTTCGTTCGAACTGCGTCCGCATCTTCTACGAGGCGGGCTATCACGTCGATCTTCCCGTCTATCGTCGCGTCACGACGTCCACGATCTTCGGAGACGTATACCACTACGAGTTGGCGGCAAGCAGCGGCTGGAAGCGATCCGACGCACGCGATGTTTCGGCCTGGTATGAAGCCGAGCGTTCAAACTCTTCCGATGGCCGTCAGCTGCGCCGCATCAATCGCGACCTGAAGAAATTCGCGCGTAGCCGGTTCAGCTGGCGTTCATCCATCTTGAGCGGTTTCGGCATTACCGTCGTCTTGACTGAGCGCTACCAATATTCCACCCGTGAAGACAAGGCGCTTTACGACACGATGGTGTCGATCCGAAACAGGCTCGATTGGAATCTGCAGATCGCTCATCCGGTAACGCCGGAAAGCTACATCACCAACGGAAATGATGACGCGCGCGCCCGATTTTTCCGCGACAAGCTGACCGATGCAATCGATATGCTCGCGCCGCTGTTCGACACTGACTGCACCCGTGAAAAGGCCTTGAAATGCTGGGACAAGGTGTTTGCAACGACCTTTTTCAGTGAACGGCTGGAGGAAGAGAAAAGGGCCAATGCATTTGCGCCCGCGATCATCGGATCAGCTGCTCTTCTCGGTCAGGCAGCCGCTGCTGCCGCTGCGGTGAGCAGCGCAGGTGGCGGACGCCATGCATGACTTTAATCCATCGCTTGAATGGCGAAAGGCCGCGCTTCAGCTCGAGGCGCGGCTGCGGGACCTTCTCGGTCAGGCGCCAGAGCGGTTGGACGGTCACACGATTTCGACCTCCTATCCCAATCGGAGTTGGGTCGCCGCCTGGAGAGTGAGCATTAAGTTTAGCGACGGCAAGACACGGCGTATCGATGTTGTTGCAACGGCAGCGTTTCCCAGAATCCCCGTTCGGACTGCGTTGGTAGATCATCCCGAAGCCTTGACCTGGCCGCATGTTGAAAGTGACGGGATACTTTGCTTGCTGCCGAATATGTCAGAGGTCGATCCCGATAATCCAACGGACGTCGCCGAAAATCTCCTGATCCGGTCGGTCGGCCTGATCGAGGAGCTGTTGCAGGGCGACATCGTTGAACGGGACTTCAAAGAAGAGTTTCTGACCTACTGGGCCTACAAGACACATTTCGATGGCAGCCGACTGTTCGGCCTGATCCGCCCAATACCTCCATCGCGCTCCGTCTGCGTTTGGAAAGGTGAGGGCATCACCGTCGTGGGCGAAAACGAGGAGGCGCTCCTGACTTGGGTTGCGCGGAGGTATGGAGAAGGCGCAACGGGTAATACGGCGCAAGGCGCTTTCCTATGGATGGAAACTCCACCGCTTCCTGCACAGTATCCAGACACGGCAGCTGACCTCCATTCGCTGGCGGCAGAATTCAGGACCCGATTCCGTTAACGCGCTCGAGGATGCCGCACGTCAAATACCTGAAGAAATTGTCACGGTCGTTGGCGCCGAAGGCCGTGGCGGCGCCGGCCTTATTGCCGTCCGTTCCTTGAATCCGAAGTTCGCACATAGTCGACCATCACCGGTCGCTGAGCCAGTGACGAAGGGATTTCGCGCTGGCAAGGCACCGTCAATCTTAGTCAGTCAGCGATTTTTCGGGAGGACACCCGTGGTGAGATCGTCAGTGCAGCGCGCGGATGCAGCCTGGATCCACGGGCGAGGGCAGGACCCCCGAACCGAGAGACTTCTCTCCTCCACCGTCGTGGTCATCGGTTGCGGTTCGGTCGGGGCGCCCGTCGCCTGCTCGCTTGCGCAAGCTGGCGTCGGCCATCTCGTACTCGTCGATCTCGACGGGTTGAGCTGGCCGAATGTCGGCCGCCATCCTCTGGGGGCGACTGCGATCGGCAAGAACAAGGCGGTTGCCCTGGCTGAGCGCTTGCAGATGGATTACCCCCATCTTCTTGTCGAAAGCCGGTCATATGGCATGAGCGCTCTCCTCCAGATTGAAACCGAATTGCTCGCCGAGGCCGAACTTATCATCTCGGCGACGGGCAGTTGGGCGGCGGAGCATTCACTGAACGACTGGCATCTCGAGCGAGGTAGGAAAAAGCCAGTTCTCTATTGCTGGACTGAAGCGCACGCTTGCGCAGGACATGCAGTCGCAATAGCCGAAAACGGCGGATGCTTGCAATGCCATATTGGCCGTACCGGTACCCCGGATTTCAAAGTGGTGGATTGGCCAGACGGTCTTGGTCAGAACAGGGAAGAGCCGGCGTGCGGCGCCCATTTCCAACCTTACGGCCCCGTGGAGCTCGCTTTCGTGAACGCCATGGCCAGCGACATGGCGCTCGACTGCTTGCTTGAAGCGCCGACGACCTCTTCGCATCGAATCTTTGCTGCCTCGCAAAAACGCATTGAGATGCTGGGTGGGCGTTACAGCGCTGATTGGCGTTCAGAGTTCGGGGTAAAAGATGGGGACGCTAGGGTGGTGAACCGCGACTGGAGCGGACCCGGTTGTGCCGCTTGCCGCCGGGCGCCCCCTGATAAATAATGATGATATCAAGAACGATGCGCCTGGCCGATCTTAGATTCTGAGTTTCAAGGCAAGGCAGACTGCAGAAGCAATGACCGCGCCGGCCTATTTTGTGAAGGCCAGGAAATGGCAGATCGCATTGTACATACCAGTCGGGGCAAGTGGTCTTCGCCAGGAGTTCCACACAAGGGGTGGACTTGTGTAGGGATCGATGATCTTGTAGCGCCGTCGCAGGAATGCGAAATGTGCGAAAGCGTTGATGTGCGCTATGTTCATTACATGGAGCATCCGGACTATCCGGAGACGCTTGCTGTGGGTTGCGTATGCGCGGAGCATATGGAGGACGATTACGTCAGGCCAAAGCAGCGTGAGACGGGAATGCGTCTGATTGCCCGCCGGCGAAAATCCTGGGCGCGGAAAAAGTGGCGTATTTCGCAACTCGGCAATCATTTCGTCAATACAGAAGGCTTCAATCTTACCGTCTTTGAACGCGCCGAAGGTTTTGGCATCTCTGTGACGCGTCGCGGAACAGATAGGCATCAGACTGGTAGGATGAGTTATCCAACGCGTGATGGCGCGAAAGCCGCCGCACTAAGCGCGCTCCTTTGGGCGAAAACGCATCTGTGACCAGCCGCCTCATCGAAGCACTGACGTCATCGACGCGAAGCTCGATTGCGCCGGTGCTCCCGCGAGATAGATATCACGCAGATCCCGGTCACGACTGCGAGCGAGCATTTCTTCGTGCTCAGCTTCCTTCCAACGGGCGACGCGAGCGGTGAAAAGGATCCCTGAGCATTTGATTGACAACGGCTATTGAAGCGGGCGGCCGCGAGAGATGATAGCTATATTCTGCTGCACCCGGCAGCAGCGTCTCGTCCAGGATGATGACAGCACCCGGAAGAGTAACGTCGGGGCGGTCCATAACGTAAAGGCCAAGATCGACCTTCATGCCGTCGAATTCCAGCCAGGCATGCGAGGTCATGATGTCGTCTGTGCCATTGTTGACGTATCCAACAATGGTCTTGCTCGCTATTCCATGCGCCTCCGAGAGAAATTTCTCGAGTGTCATGGTGATCTGATAGCAGGCTCCGGTAAAGTGGTGCGGCAGGATGAAACGATCGAAAAGATTGATCGCTGATTCCGCGACGATGCGGTGTTGGCCTTCATGGCGATCTAGCAGACGCTTCCTTGCAATTTCGTAGGATTGCCTCCGACTTTTCGCCTCGCCCATGTCTGTCCTCCAATTTCCGGCGTTGACCCCAGTGCCGAATTGGAACTGCGGTCTATGCGTTATCGCATAGATTGCAAGTGCGGTTAAGAACCGCACGCGGCAGCCTTGTATTTTTTCTTATCGTCGTTCAGTGTCAGGTTGTGGTTGGGGAGGGGCTTTTGGCTGAAATTGATCTTACGCGTGCAAAATCCCTTCGTCGCGCACCCCACGATCTTCCGAGCAGCCTCCGCAATTATATAGACTATCGAAAATCGGGACTGAGCCTCAACCATGTCGTCGGATGCCCACTGGACTGCGGCTACTGCGTGCGCCACTTGTTCGACAACTTTTCGATGAAACGACCCCAACTCATTGTTGATGACGAAATCGCCGTGCAGGAGCTGGTCGGCCATTGGGCGTTCCGAGTTGGCGTGACACCAATCCAGATTTTCAACCGAGCGACCGACCCGTTTCTTCCCGGAGTGAAGAAGCATCTGTTTAAGTCGCTCGAAGCTCTGGACAGGCGAGGATTGAGCAATCCCGTGCTGGTGATCACGCGGTGGCGAATTGAGCTATCCGATGTGCAACGTCTTGAAGCGCTCAAAAACCTTCAGCTGACCATCTTGGTCACGTGGTCAGGGATCGATGATGAACGGGTCGAACCGGTATCCTCGGCTATTGCGGCCGAGAGCCTGGAGGTGTTGGCCAAGTCGGCCTCTCGGGTGAAGAAGATACTCTACTGGCGTCCAATCATCTCCGGTTTGAACGATACGGTCGAACACTTCGAATCCGCCCGCCGGCTTTCGGACTTGGCAGACGCGACAGTCTTCACGGGCCTATTCTACCGGGAGGAAATTCGGGCCTATTTTCGCGAAGCCGGAGTCCCCGACCTATACGCGGCCGTAGCAAGGCGCAAAATCCTGCCGCGGGACACCGAAAGTCGGATTCTATCCCATTTCGAGGGCAAGCCGATCTTCCGCAAGACCTCGTGTGGTGTCGCTTTCGCCCATGGTGTTCCCGACTTTAATGGCCATTTCGGTATCAGCGAAATCTGCGACATCTGTCCGGAAGCCCAGCGCAAGATCTGCAGCGAACGTCACTATAAGCCTGACTTGGAAACCGTGAGAGACCTCGCACGGGTCGTATCGCTGGCGCGCGTCGAGGATATCGAGATCTCTGATCGCCGCATCGAAGTAAGTGGCAGTTCCGAGGCTCAACGCTACTTCATGCAACATGCATTGAACTTTCAGGTCCACGACCGGGCGCAGCCCCACAGGCTCAATCGGCACGGCCGAGCAGAGGTTGGATGGGAATGATTTGGGAAAAGGCCTGGGTGGTCGATGTGGAAGGTAACGGCGCGACCCCACCCGAAATTGTCGAGATTGCTTTGTTAGAGCTTGTTGATCTGCGGCCGAGTGGCCGCGCGTTCCATTGGCTCGTCAAGCCCGAGCAACCCATCAGCGCTGCTGTGACTAGGATACACGGCCTTACGGACGAAGATGTCGACGGTGCGCCCAGTATAGAGGATATCGCCGAAGACATCGTCAGGTGGACCGACGGAGGTGTCATTATCGGCCACAATGTACGCATAGAGCTCGAGGTCATTGGCAGGTCAATTTCAGAATGGAAACCTTCAGCTGCAATCGACACGCTCAAGCTCGCTCGATCGCTGCGGCCCGGCCTCGATTCTTATAGCTTGGAGAATCTTGGTTCCGCTCTGGGCCTGACCGCCGAGGCGGAGCGCCAAACGGGGCTGAAGCACCACTCGGCGCAGTTCGATGTCGCACTGACGGCCCTTCTGTTTGCTTCTCTGCTCGCTCCGCTGGATCGAGAAGGGCGCAATCTCCGCACGCGCGAAGCCGATATTCTTTTCAGGGCGCAGGAGAGTTTTCTATGAGCATAAGGAAAGTCAAAGTCGGGATCGCCGGCACGCATTCAACCGGAAAATCGACCTTCCTCGACCGATTAAACACTTTTCTTTCTGCGGAAGGAGTTCGGATCGGTCGGGTGGGCGATCTGGCAGCAGCAGCTCGGGGTCGAGGTTTCCCTATTCTAACGGACCACAATTTTGAAAGCACGCTTTGGATCATGGCGGAAGGCATGAGGCAAGAAGCTGAAGCTGCCTTGTCCAACGAGGCCATTCTTGTCGACCGCCCGGTTTTTGACGCACTCGGCTATCTCTATGCCGCTCTCGAAATTTCAGGGCGGTCGTTGCCGGACCGGCAGCTCGACGAACTCCGCTCGATCGCCGTCGCCCATGCCGGAGATTACGATGTGCTTGTCATGACGAAGCTTGATTCAGCAATCAGTCTTGGCGAAGGGCGCGACAAGAATCAGGAATTTCGGGTGGCAGCCGGCGACAAGATCCGCGCCATCGCCGAGGATGCCGCCCTGCAACCTGTCATCCTAACCTCTACCAACGGTGATGAAGTGTTGGATCAGGTTTTTGCGAGCGTCCGGAGGCACTTGGCGAAATAGGCGGGGAAGCGCGCTCGCGCGACCTACTCCAGTTTTTGAAGCAGAATAGTGGGGAAACATGCAGGAGCTTTTGAATAAGGTCATCAAGGATCCGATCCACGGATTCATCGATTTCAACGGGGCACGTGAAAACGAGCTCAAAAATCTGCTTTCCGATCCATTTTTTCAGCGTCTGCGCCGCGTGAAGCAACTCGGCTTCTCCGACTACGTCTTCCCCTCCGCCGCCCATTCTCGCTTCGCCCATTCTCTCGGTGTCTACAAGATCGCCAAGCGAATGCTGACAATCATCGAGCCGGAAGGATCAAGCGGGAATTGGTCGCAAAAGGCAGAGGCATGCCTTGCCGCTGCGCTGCTGCACGACGTCGGCCATGGAATGTTCAGCCACGCCTTCGAGAAGGCAATGGAATTCTTCCTTGCACGCAATAAGCTCGAGGACGAGAAACGAGAAAGTCTCGAACACGCCGTCGACCATGAAAAGGTCAGCCGAAAAATCATCACTAACTCTACAATCGGCAAGGCACTGATCAATTTTGGCGGCACTGAATTCCCCGCCATGGTCCGCAACATCATCAAGAAGGCAGACAAAAACTGCATCTACACATCCGTCGTTTCCAGTCAGCTGGATGCAGACAGGCTCGACTATGCCAAACGCGACGCCTATTTCGCCGGCGTGTCTTCCGGCGGCATTGACCTGGATTGGCTGCTGCGAAATCTCAAGGTGGGAGAAAACGGTGATGCGCGATTCCTCTATGTCGACAGCAAGGCGTATATCTCGCTCGAACAGTTCACGGTGACGCTCTTCCAGCTCTATCCTACCATATATCTGCACAAGAAGACCCGCGGGCTCGAGTTCATGTTCGCCCTGCTTCTGAGCAGGGTTTTCGAGCTTATTGCAGCAGATGATGTGCCTGCTACAGGCCTTTCGGACGGTCACCCATTCGTGCGATTTTTTCGCGACCCAAGCAATCTCGACCACGCGCGCCTGCTAGACGACACGCTGTTTTGGGGATCGCTCCATCAATTTCGAGAGGCAAGTGACGCCTCCGTGAGCGATATCGCCACGCGGCTCTCTGATCGCAGAATCCTGCCGATGATCGACATCTGGAAAGTCGCCGATGAAGTTCTCGCATCAAGGTCCGACATCGTCGAGCTCACCGCGAAAGCTCGCGTCGATCGGATCGAAGCAGTATGCAAGGCTGTTGCGGCAAGACTCCATGAAGAAACCTCAATCTGGAGCGACGGGTGCTACTATGACACCTACAATCGCCCCATCTATAATCCGATGGGTGTCGTAGGAGGCAATCCTCAGCAGATAAATGTCAGTGTTGGCGGCCAAATCCTGGACATCGCGTCCATTTCTCCCGTTGTAGCAAGCGCCGCGTCTTTCAACATCCATCGGATATATTACGACGATCGGAAAGTCCGGAAAGTCGATGATTTGAAGAGGTTCATCCGCGAGGCAGTCGAAACGGAATTGGCCCGCGTTGAAGGCCAGACTTCCGCCGCGGCAGGTTCTTGACAAGTGGTTGTCAATCCCTCGGGGCTTTCTGCATGTCGTGCGACTTAAAGAATATGGGATCCAAGCGTTCTCGTTGCTGCTTGCTTTTTATTCCCGAATAGATGCCGGTATCCCGGTAAACAGGTGCACTGTCTGGCACGATCATCGCCAATGATGCTGACGACTTCTCGCGTGCTCTCCGGGGGAATTCGCATGCGCCCGTCACGTAGCGCCAAAAAGAGGGTATCCACGGAAAGATCAGCCCCCAAGCTGGCCGTCGTCTTCGGGTGAGACAGCAAGTCGAGCGACCATGCCGGGTCAATCCCGATGATCTCCTTGGCGCGGCTGCGGCCCCGTCGCTCATCGATTACGGGGATAAGGCCTCGCCCTCTGGAAATTGCGATCGTCGCGGCCTCACCGTCGTCAAGGGAGGACGCTGATGAAGTGAGCTCGAAGAACATTTCGAACTCCTCTTCCGACAGATCGACTAGCGTGATGTGTCCAGCCGCCGAGAGTGCTTGCAAAAACGCCTCCTCCCCGTTTCGGCGGCTCGTCTCGTGATCGAGCTCGCCGGCGACGATGTGCGAGACAACAATCCGATTGGGTATCGCAGCGAGAACCTCGATGCCACGCTGGCATGCGTGCAGGTTGATCAACACACTCGTATCAAGGGCCAATGCGGCGGTCTTGTCACTCAGAATGCTTGAGTAGGTCATCCGTCTCTTTTTCCTCAAGCTCAATCTGATCGACGATCTCTCGCAGCTGAAGCCTGCTGATCTTCAGCAGTTCCGAAAGCTGGCCCTCTGACATCAGCTCGCGCTTCCATGCCGCGTGGGCCATTAGGCTCATCCGGTGTGAGATCAGCCGATCTGCATCCGCCTTGCCAGCGTCGCGCCGATCGGCCGCGCTGCCAAGCACTTCTCGTGCGTGGTCGTCCGTGATGCCGCCGTTGTTTTCGAACCACGACCAAGTTCCCTTTTTCACAAGCCCCAGTTCTTCCAAGCGAAGAACGCAGGCCTGGCGGGAGATGCCGTACTGGTCGGCGAGGAGGATGACGAGCCTACGCGTGGTTTTGCCAGTGATCTCCTTGAGCTGGCGAAAGCTTTCGCCAAAACTATCTGCCGGCGCCACGAAGGCGCGGCCGAAAGAATTTGCATAACGCTCGTCCCGCGAGAGAAACTTCTCATCTTCCTCCAGGACCTCCGGCATGCGTCGCGTCCCGTAGAAGTGGCCGGTTTCGTGCGCGGCGGTCTGAACTCGTCGAGCCAGCGGATGGTTCGCGTTAAGCAGAATGCACGCCCCGACGTTGTCGTCATAGGTGAAGAGACCTGCGACCCGTGAACGCGAGGACAGCCGCCGCTGGTAGAGGCGAATTCCTAACCCCTGCTCAATGACGGAGAAAATATCGGCGATGGGACCCGACCCTAGCCCTAGCCAATCTCGAAGCTCCTTTGCATGAGCTTCGCCCAGCATCACTGCGTCGCCCTCGTTAATCCCTCGCTCAGGCGGATAGTTAAATCGGCGTTGGATCCCAAGAATATTCTCCAGTTCGACATCGGCCTTGATCAGGTCATTGAAGAGCCGGACGGCCTCGATCGTATGTTCGTCTTCCGTCTCCCTTAGCTTTCGAAAGCGTGGAACCAAATCCGTATGAACAGCTTCGCGACGCAGTAGCGCATTGACCGATACGCCATAGTGGCGGGCCAGAGTCTGGATCTCCTGGATCCGTACGCGTCGTGCACCCTTTTCGATCGAGACAAGGGTAGGGCGTGAGACGCCAATGAATTGTGCGGCGTCGTCTTGGCGAACATCTGCATTTTCGCGGGCAATCCGGAGCCGGCGGCCGATTTCCTGCGCACTCAGCTCATTTAAAGCGGTCATGGCGACCTCCGTCCAGCCAGCTTTTTAGGAAGCTTCTGTCACCTTGCGCGGACAAAAATGCCCGCCATTCTTTGGCATGCGTCATCAACATCAGTCTCAAGTTTCGAAGGGTCTGCTCATAAGCCTCACCAGTCGCCGCCGCAATCTGGGAAGCAAAGGTGCGCAATGCTGTGTCGGGCAGCTCAGCCATCTCGGCAAGATGTTGAAGATGGCGCGCTCCAACACTCCCATACTCGATCATGATATCGCGATCGGCATCTGCTGCGATTTTCGAAAGGGCTGCCTCAATTTCAACGGCAGCGAGATCCGCGATAACATAGGTGTCTTCGGGCTCGACAACTCCCGCTGTGTAGAGGCTCATCCGGCGCAAAAGGCACGCCGCGCAGAGCCCGCATTGCCGGCGGCGCTCAGCATTGACGATTCTGCGCGTTTGCCAGCAGGAGCGGGTGTGAACCAGGTGCTCCTTCTTTTTACCGGGCAATCCGAGGAATGCGGTCAGGGTCTCCCCTTTCGTGGACCACAGCCGTGGTTGCTCGAACCTGATGCTCGCCCCGAGAAGGGCGCGCGTGAACCGTTCCATTTTCCTGAAAAACGTTGGGAAATTTCGGTAGTCGGTATAGATATTGTAAAGTGGCACGAGCACCGGCCCGAGGGCGCCTTGGCCACTTTCGGGAACCACGATCCTGGTGATATTCGACAGATGCGAGGCAATCGTCGCTATAGCCGCAAACTGAAACCCGCGTGATCGGAAGCTGCTCTCTTTGCTCTTAAAGCCCTTCACCCTGAAGGGGATCTGCGTGAAGTAGCTGTCACCATCCATCCTGCGCTGTTTGGTGCCTGCAACGCGAATACACAACGCCTCGGTAGGAGCTCCGCTGAGCGCCGAGACCGCGCGGGAATCCAATCCGGTGCTGTATGCAATTGCGAAGGTCTTGGCCTGATCAAAGACGAGCGGTATCTGCTGAGATCCGATCGGCGAGCGATTGGTGGCTTTGACAAACGTGAATTGCCAACTGTCGCCGGTAAGAAAGTTCATCGCACTGCGGAGCGTCGATTGAACTTCAAGCCTTGACCAGGAATCGTAGTCGATGACAGGGACGGTAACGTGCAGTTTACGCAGCCACGACGTCGGCCGCTTCCAACGACGATCGGCAAATTCGATAGCGGCCGCCACGACCATCAAGTCGTAGTGCTTTGCAGCAAAGCCCTTCACATCGAAGGTATCGAGAATATCCGGGACGAACCGGATATGTTTGCCAATCTCGGCGAACACGAGATTATCCGACGTGGGACCTCCGGCGCGCTGACCTTTTTCAAGGGCGAGGAGGTGCTTTTCTTGATTGATGTCCGGGCCGGTTTCAGTCATCTGGTCCATCATTCACGTCCTTGCGCGCGGTCCGGCGGAACGCGTTTCTGTTGCCGTTCTCGAGCGCCGCACGAACGCTACCGACGTCTATGGCAGCGAAGGTTTCTCGGTTTCGCTGTAGCCCTTTCGAAAAGTCCGACCGGCTCATGTCGCCGACATCGCGCGCTCGGATACATTCTTCGTCTATGCGGTTCTTGGCATTCGCGAGGATTTCACCGACGGCTTGCTCGAGAGCCATATCGAGTGACATCCGTTCAGGCATCCCTTCCCTCAGGTTGCACAGAAGGTTTCGCTCCAACGCGTCGCCCAGCGTCGACCGTTCATTGCTGTCAAAGATCGTTTCGGTAGCCGCGACGGAATCGAGATCCATCTGTTCACGGGAGGCGCGAGCGTCGAGCTCGCTGTAGAGCCGATCGAAGGCTCTGATATCGCCGAGAACGCTGTGGCAGGCCTGTTTGACGCGCTCGTCCTGAGAGACTGCGTCGTTGACGAGGTCCTGCCCATACTTCTTCCATCTGTTGGTCAATGCAGAATTTCGGAATGGTCCGTCCGTCATCGTCGCCTCCAATGTTTGCAATATCTTCTCATAATCTGACAAAGTCAATATTTAAGATAAAAAATCTGACATTATGGCGTTGCAGCTTGAAGTCGCAGCCTGCGATGGGCATTTCAGGAGGAGGACAGCTTCTCGCAATCTTGGCTATTAATAGCCTTCCCGAGATATGTCCCGAACGAGATTATTTTTCTGGCGTGGAGGAGGAGTTTGACAATGTGGGGGAGGTCAACTTTGGTAAGTGGAGAGACAAAGGCAAAACACTTCCGCAGGTTTTGGTCGCGGATCCCGACTGGTTCTTTTGGGCACTGGATGAAGGTGCCTTTAAAGGGGCGCTTGCGACACAGGCAGAGAAGCTGGCGCGTCGAGCAAGGTCGATAAAATTACCGTCAGCGTTGGCGGGCACGCATTGCGTCCAACACTGGATATCCCACGATGGCAAATACGCGCGTTTCGACCTGATTGAATCAGACCAAGGGCCGCATCATGGTTCAAGCACCGAAGTGCGCCGATCCACCCTCAATATGGAGTTTCCACGTGGGATCAAGCACTATGACAAGCTCGGGTGTAAGCAACTTATGAATAGCTTCAAGCACCATTGGTTTGGAGGAAAGCCTTTTAACAAGGCAAATGTCGAAGCGTTTTTTGATAATGTCGCGAACTTTGAAGATCCGTAGACCACGGACTCAAGTCGGGGTATCAAGTGATTGAGAGAGCAGATCAATTTGAGGTGAGACACCTTTCTTGATGCGGGGTCGTTGGTTCAGATCCCATCAAGGCGACCAGCCTGCGAATTGGTGATTGATCCATTGTGATTGCACCAAGGGCTCAACTTTCCGACTTCGCTTGCGATCGTTCACCCGAGGTTGTTTCAGGACGGTGCCCTAGCCGTTTGTCCCAGTAAGCAGCGTCTAACGTACTAAATCGTTGTTTAGGCGGATACCGGGACCACCACGGCCGGCATAATCACCCTCAATGAAAGTCACCCCTGCTTTTTCGAAGGTTTCGCGAATATCGGCGACTGTGCGCGGCTTTAGTGCTTCTCCTCGCTCAAGCCGGACGATCGTGTTGGTCGATACGCTTGCTGCATTCGAAAGATCTTTCACGCTCCAGCCAAGAGCGGTGCGAGCCATTTTGCACTGAACCGCTAACAAAATCGCCTCCATATGGCGAAAACGACTTGACGTGGCGTTTTCGGTCTTTTAGATTGTGCCAATAGTGCGGTAAGCCGCTGATTCTATGAATCATAGTAATATTCGTTCGCCATCGCGAGCGCGATACGTCGCGCCCGCAAAACGGCAAATTTTGCCGCGGTGATTGCCAGGAGCTGCCCGATGGAACTCCGCCAACTCTCCTACTTTGTTGCCGTGGCCGAGGAGCTGCACTTCGGTCGAGCCGCCATGCGTGTGAACATCGCCCAGCCGGCGCTGAGCACGCAGGTGCAGGCGCTGGAGAAAGGGCTTGGGGTGCAGCTTCTGACGCGCTCGACGCGCAAGGTCGAACTGACGCGGGCAGGGGAGGTGTTTTACGATCGCTGTGTTCGAATGTTGGGAGAACTGGATCTGTCCGCAGAGATGGCGCGTGCGGCAGGAGGCAGGACCATGCGGGAGATCAGGATCGGAACGATCTATCCGGCAACGACTGGGGTATTGCCAGCGTTCTTGGCTAGGATCGGTCGGAAGTTTCCCGACATCCGCCTGCATGTCTCGAATGGCTCGACATCAGAGATCATCCGCCAGCTGGAATGCGGCAAGCTGAATCTTGGTTTCATCCGGCCGGTCGAGAACATCGGCTCGCTGCGCTTCTTCTCGATTGCCCATGAGCGTTACCTGCTGGCGGTGCCGATGGGCAATCCGCTTGCCTCGAGGAACGAGGTGACGATCGAGGATCTCAAGGCCGAGAAGATCATCGCCTTCAAGCGGCAGAACCTCTCCTACACAGAGCGCTATTTTGCCGAGACCTTCGAGGATCACGGGCTGAATGACAATGTCGCCTATACCTGTGATGACACCTTCTCGCTGATCTCGCTTGTGTCGTCAGGCCTTGGTGTCGGCTTTGCACCGGAATGGACGGGAGATCTGCCGGGCAGGGATGTGGTGCTAAAGAAGGTGACCGGCATCGATCTGAAGATCGGACTTGGCGTTGCCTGGAGCAAGGATGATCCGACAGCAGCACGTGATGACATCGTAGATATTGCAAGGACGCTGGGGCGGCCGGGCAGGTGAGGGCTGCGGTATCAGCGACTGGGCACACACAAGCTCATCGCCCCTTCATGCGGAACGCCATGGCCGGGGGAAGGCGGTCCCGCCTGACCCTTTGGGTCGCTATGCTCAGGCTCCTGCGGCTTCCCTTTCTCCGGCCCTGACGTGTCGAGAATTCCCGCGTTCGCGCCCTGCGGTCGCCGCTTCTCTAATCGGCGGGCTGAGGTCAAGCTCTGTCCCGTCTATCCGTTGGCCAAGAAAACAGGGTTTGTCCGCAGTTGGCCCATTGCGGACATTGACGCTAGCTATTTGACCCCACGCCACGAAATGAACGTGCTAAGTTTACGGCTATCAACGGTTTCGGCGCAGGATGATTAGCGTGATTAGGGCCTTCCTCGTAGCCTTATCTTTATGGGTGATATCTCTGGCAACTGTGCTTGCGGATAGCTCCAGCTCAATCTCTTGGATTCCAGGCAGGATCGGGGCAGTCGGGATACGAATACCCCTCGTCACCGGTCTTTCGGTGGGCACCGTTGACCCGGATCTAAATGTGCACCTCGTCGGCGCAACGAAGCACCGCACTGGCGCCATCCAGACGCTACGTTCTATGGCGGAAATGCCAGGCGGTTTGAAGTTGATCAAAACATCCCTTGCAGCGCCAGAATCTTGCAAAGCGGGCGTGGATCTCCCTGTCTGTAAGTTTAGTCAATTTTCCCGAGGAGCAGCCCACGTTGCCTGGGTACAGATCATTCACCGTCCTGACATGCCTTTCGCTCTAAAGAACAACGATTTGAAAAGGAGCAGAGAGGTGCTGCTGGTCGAGCGCCATTCTGGAACTCTTCCTGTCATGCTGCTTCAGAAGAACATGGATCACCCTTATGGGTGCCCCCACGATTACAAGTTCGGTTCCTGCCGGATGTACATGCAAGTAGGATCGGATCTGTTGGCCGTGATGATGTTCTGGCGAAAAGACGACATTTCGTCGTCAACTCCTTTTGATCAAATTGCAGATGCAATGGCGTTGACAATCAAGGAGCTAATCAAGGATTGAACTCTCGGCCGCATATTGGTCCGGCTCCAAGGCTCTATGACTGCAAATGGCGCTTTCCAGCCGAAAGCGCTGCTCTACGAGCAGGTATTATCTGCGTCCGGCTGATGCAGCGTTCAACGTCTTTTCGCGGCCCGCGCTTCTCTCCGGGATCGGCACTCTGCCCTCCCATGATGGGGTCCAGTAGATGATGTGGTCCAATCTATGCTGCATCCTGATGATGGATCATCGGTATAAGCGGCGCCGCGAACTCACATCACCATCGTCCGCGAAGGACGCCTTCCGCTGTTACGCGGAACCTTGAATTTGAACCTTTCGATTGCCTCTATAGCCGATAGTCATGGCGCTAACGTTGAGACAGTGTCCTCCCTTGTCCAGCGAAACTCCGATCCATCCACCCACATGCGGTGCATTACGACCGCAAGACGGCGGGCCAACGCGACCTTGGCCTTCTTACTTCCATGGCGTTTGGCAATGTTCATTGCCCATGCCTTTAGCCAGCACCATTTCGCCACGCGTGTCATCATCGACTGGGCAGCTTCATACAGCAATCGCCGCATCATGGCATCCCCGCGTAGTGAGACGTGGCCGACCCGGCTCATTTCGCCCGACTGTTTCAGCACGGGCGTAAGACCCAATATCGCTCCGACTGATCGCGAATGACGAAACCTGCCGGGAATATCGATCGTTGAGACGTAGGCGAGCGAGACGATAGGTCCAACGCCAGGTACCGTCATCAATCGCCTGCAAACCTTGTCCTGCTTGGCTTCGGCCGCAACCCTCTTGTCCAGCTTGGTCAGCCCTTCTCGTAACTTGCGTCGCCCGGCGAGAAGTGGCGCCATGATTTCCGCCAGCTCAGAGTCATGTTCGACGAGTTCAAGGATTCTTCTCTCGAACGTGCCGCCCGAGGCATGGCCGACCTTCAGTCCGAAGTTGCGCAGGAGCCCGCGCATCTCGTTCTCCAGGTCGATCGCCTTTTCCTGCAGTAGCGAACGGGCCGTCAGCAAGGCTCGGCGCTTTTGGCTGGTGAGCGTCTTCACATGTACGTCCTTGAACAGGCCGACCCGCATCATGTGGGCGATGCCGCGTGCATCGTTCCTGTCACTTTTGTTTTGCTGCAGGGCATCCAGGAAAGCTTTGGTGTGCCGCGTCTCGATGCAGAAGACGGGCAAGCCCGCTCTCGCAAGTCCTTCAAACAGCCATTGGGACAATGGGCCTGCCTCAACTCCTACCCTCTCCAAGCTGAGAGAGGGATCGCTGAGGATCGCCACCAGATCCTCCGGGTGAGATACCACCTTCCGTTCGCGGCATAGTTTCCCGCTTTCATCGACGATACAGACGCTCGTTTCTTTGACCGAGACATCAAGGCCGGCATAGTGTTTCATGGCTGCGCTCCTCTGCATGATGGTTGTGCCTGTTTTCCGACAGGCGACTGTATCATCGGCAGTGCGGTGCAGCCCTTGGCTTCCTGTGGATGGGATGGGGCACGAAGCCGATTAGCCCATCTATGCTGAACGCTCCGATGCTCTTCATTGTCTGACCCGGATCTCGCGCAAGCGCGGCTTTGATCCGGGCCGGGGGGGTGAGACGGTGGCGTTGCCCGCGACGTCTTTGTCTGCCGCTTACGACGGATCGAACAGATCCCGTAACTCCGGATCCGAGTAGTAGCGTATCTTCCGCGCCAGTGCCGGCCTCTGACCCTGGGCGAGCAGGATCATCGCCTCAGTCGGCAGCCGCATGATCTCGTCCGGGGTCACCAGATCTCGGGCAACGACATGCTCGCTCGACGTGATGCCGGGTGGCTTCAGGGGAGGGTCGGATTGCTTCCAGGATTGCGTGACGTGCCGTTCGTCCATGCGGCCGATGGTCCGGGCAATCAGACTTGCGGTCTCGATGTCGTTGACGCCGAATACCTGTAGGACGCTTGCATTGGAGAGGAAGGTGCCGAGCGTTCGCCGTAGGTGGCCCGCAGTTGATGCATGTCCTGCAGGATTGGCCAGAGCTGCACGCCATAACCTGCCATCAGGCCCATGGCCCGTTCGACGGGAGCGAGATGCCCAAGCGCTACGAACTCGTCGAGCGGATCGAGGACGGGCTTTTCCGGAATTGCGGGATCGCGCGCCATGTCGGTGAGGCTCTGGGTGACGAGCAGCCGGAGCCACGCGCGAATAGGTCGACAGCCGATCCGGCGGCAGGACGAGGAAGACGGTTGCTGCGTGGTGCTTTAGATCGGCAAAGCGGAAGTCCGATCGCTTCAGCACCTCGACCATTCGCGGACTGTCGAGGAAATGCGTGTGGCGCTGGGCGGCGGACAAGACGCCAGCTGCCTCCCTGTCCGCCTTGCCGAGATGGCGATTGGCGGCACGTGCGATCAGGCCATTGGCATCTGGCATCTGCTGCATTTGCTTCAGCAGATCTGCGAAGCTCTGCGGGTCTGCCGTGAGATGCCGGCGCAGCGTTCCAAGATGCCGCTCGTCGGGTGGAGAGGTTGCGACGATCATCAGGATGAGTCCCGCAATCAGCGCCTTTGCCTCCTCGTTCCAGTGTGCTTCTCCCGCCATGCCCGGTTCATCGCAGACGAGGGCATCGGCAAGGGTGCCTGCATCTTCGGCCAGATCGAGACTGTCGGGATCGAGCGGGTCGAACGGATTGAAGGCAGCACTGCTGACGCCGGTGATGGCGAAAGGGTCGAGGATAAAGACCGGACCGAAGTTCAGTCTGGCGCGTGCAGTGATCCTCGCATTCTCCCCCTTGGGGTCGATGCAGATCACCGAGCGGTTGATGGTCAGGAGATTGGGAATGATCGTGCCGACACCCTTGCCGGTTCTGGTCGGCGCCATGGTGAGGAGATGGCCAGGTCCGTCATGGCGCAGCAGCTTTCCAGAATGCAGATCCCGTCCGATCAGCAGCCCGTCCTCGCTCCTGGTCAGCTTGTTCAGGTCCTTCCGCGTTGCCCATTCGGCCGTACCATGGATCCATGAGGCACGAGCCCGGGCGAGGAAGGGAATGAGAAGTCCGGTGGCCGCTGCGATCAAGGGCACATACTTCAGCACATCGGGCAGAACGCGGCTCAGCCAACCGCGCTCTTCGCCGGGGGCAGCATTGTGCTGGATGATGACATCGATGCCGAGAATGATACCGACCAGGAGGTAACCGAGGAACAGGTAGATCACGGCAAGCTTGATGCCGATTGCCAGTAGACGAAGGCGCGTGAGGAGGGTCATGGCTGCTCCTCCCCGTCGTTGCCAGTAGATGCATCGGGCGTGCCCGTGCTCGTTCCCATGTCCATGCTCGGGCCGAGGATATCGTCGAACAGCGCCCTGTCATTCTCCCGCGTCAGAAACCCCGGCAATTCGGCGCGGAGCCACGCGTCGAGACGGCTACTCAGATACCGTTCCGGCTGCCGTTCGATCCGGTCGAGCACAAGCGCCCCGATGAGGATCTTGCGTCTGGTGTCACGGGCTCGCTGCTCCTTGCCCAACCGCGCCACCAGTACATCTCTGCGGGCTTCGAGCTGTCTCAGTCTTTCCTGGATGCTGCGTCTCGCCATCGCCTCGTCCTTTCGAAACAAAACAACATTCGACGCGGATGGGCAAAATCGCACAAGGTACAAATTTGTTGTGAGCCGTGAGCAACGGCGGCGAAGCCGCATCCCGGTAGCTTCCGAGCGAAGCGAAGAAAGCAACAAGGGCGCACTTACGAGTTGCTGCGCAACTCAGTGCTCAGATGACCTGAGACGTGCTGGAGACTGCGAATGGCGATCTACCATTGCAGCATGAAGCCGGTCAGCCGTGGTGGCGGCCGAAGTGCCGTGGCCGCAATCGCCTATCGCACGGCAAGCCGGATGATCAACGAGCGCGACGGCCTGGTGCATGACTTCACAGCCAAGACCGGCGTCGTGCATACGGAGATCGTGCTTCCTCAAGGGTCAGAGGCGAAATGGGCGCTCGACAGATCTGCGCTGTGGAATGCGGTTGAATTTGCCGAAAAGCGCAAGGATGCCCGGCTGGCACGCGAGTTCGAAGTCGCACTTCCGCATGAGCTCAGCGGAGAGCAACGACTTGCCCTTGTTCGAGCCTTCGCCCGTGATCTTGCCGACCGGCATGGGGCAGCCGTCGACTTTGCCATTCATGCACCGGGCGGTCAGAGCGACATTCGGAACAGCCATGCCCATGTGATGATGACGACGCGCAAGGTCGATGCATCAGGAACTCGGCGAGAAGACGCTGATCGAGCGGGAGAACAAGTGGCTGTTGAACCACGACCTGCCGACGTCACAGATGCAACTGCGCGAGATACGCCAGGCCTGGGAGACGCATGCCAATAGAGCCCTGATGCTGGCAGGCCATGAGATGAGGATCGATCATCGTTCGCATCTGGAGCGTGGGCTGGAGATCGAGCCGACCGAACACATGGGCGTGCATGCAAGCGAGATCGACCGGCGCGGCGGATCCGTCTCGCGCTCGCGCATCGACGAGGAGGCAGCACGGCGCAATGCAGAGCTGATCCGTGAGAAACCCGAACAGGTGCTGACACTGATCACCGGGGAGAAGAGCGTCTTCGATCGCTACGATGTCGCGCGAGCCCTTCACCGCTATATCGACGACGCCGGCCAGTTCCGCAACGCCTTTACCGCGGTGATGGGATCAAAGGCTCTGGTGGAACTGCGCAAGGAAACGGCGGGTGAGCTTGCCCGCTACACGACACGCGAGATGCTGGAGATCGAGCACGCCATGGCCCTGCGTGCGGATCGCATGAGCCGGCACTCACCTTCGCAGGTCGGCTCGCACGCATCCCGTAATGGGAGTGGCCATGGCGTCGATCGGCATCATGTCGATCAGGCACTGAGGCTACAGGACGACGCCATCAGGGCAATGACGGATGGACCTAGCTCGCAAACAGTTGAACGGCAGACACGAACTGTCCCTTGGGTCACGGCACGCTACACGCCTCCTGGAGGACTGAGCGAAGAACAGCGGCTTGCGGTCCGGCATGTCACCGGTCCGGAGCGGATTGCCGCGGTCATCGGCTTTGCCGGTGCTGGCAAGTCGACCATGCTGGCGGCAGCCCGAACTGCCTGGGAGGCGCAGGGCTACCGCGTGCATGGGGCGGCACTTGCCGGCAAGGCGGCGGAAGGACTGGAGGAATCCTCCGGCATCATCTCGCGGACGCTCGCCTCTTGGGAATACAGCTGGCAGGCGGGCAGGGCAGAGCTCCAATCTGGCGACATCCTGGTCATAGACGAGGCCGGCATGATCGGCAGTCGCCAGCTTGGCAGATTTGTCGAAGAGGTCGAGCGACGCGGTGCAAAGCTGGTGCTGGTCGGCGACCACGAACAGTTGCAGGCGATCGGGGCGGGATCACCTTTCAGGGCGATTGCCGAGCGGATTGGTGCGGTCGAACTCTCGGAGATCCGCCGGCAGAAAGAGGACTGGCAGCGACAGGCGTCGATTGCCTTTGCCACCCATCGAACAGGCGAAGGATTGTCTGCCTATGCCGAGCACGGACAGGTGCATTTTGCCGATGACAGGGGCGCGGCACGGGATGCTCTGGTGCGCGACTATCTCGCCGACAGAGACGCACGGCCGGATGGCTCACGCGTCGCGCTGGCGCATCGGCGTGTTGATGTCCGGGCAATCAATGATGCGATCCGATCAGCATTGCAGGCGCGGGGAGATTTGGCGAAAGCCGATCAAGTCAATGAAGCAGGAGAGCCGTGGCACGGCATTCGGCAAGGTCAAGATCAAGGGCAAGGGCAGGGGGCGGATAGCGTCGACCGGGAGATCGTCTATCAGACGAATGACGGCAAGCGCGGCTTCGCGCCAGGTGACCGCATCGTGCTCCTGGAGAACAACCGGGATCTCGGGGTGAAGAACGGGATGCTGGGGACGGTGACGGCCGTCGAGCCTGACGCACTACAGGTAAGGCTCGTCGGCGCCAGGCAGAATGATGCCCGTGTCATCTCCATACCGGTCAGGAGTTACCAAAGCTTTGATCATGGCTACGCCACGACGATCCACAAGGCGCAAGGGGCAACGGTCGATCATGCCTTCGTCATGGCATCCGCCACCATGGATCGGCATCTGACCTATGTCGCAATGACCAGGCACCGGGAGGCAGTCACCCTTTATGCCGGGCGCGATGAGCTGAAGGACATGAAGGCTCTGCAGGCTAGTCTTGGTCGATCGGGCGCCAAAGAGACGGTGCTGGATTATACCGATGCGTTCGCCGCTCGGCGCGGGCTCGGGGTGGGCATTGGTGTCACGAGCGAGGTTGTGCTCGGCCCAACGCCACAACGGGATGGGGCACAGCGGGCTGACGATCGGCTGGCGGCTCACTACGGCGCTTTGGGTGAGCGCGTTCGCTCGCCCGCCGATCGGCAGCCCTTCGAGAAGACGGCTGGGGTAGAGATAGATCGGGCGCATGGGATAGAAAACGGTCCGTCAGCCGAGGCGCAAGACGTCAAGTTCAAGCCGCTTGTGCCGGCGATCACCCACTATTCCCAGACGATCGAGGAGGTGGCGCTGGCAGAGGCATCGCGGCATCTCGAACAGGTACTCGGTGGTGTGCGCTCACTTGGGCGCAGTGTGTTTGCCAATCCAGAACAATTTGCCGGACTGGTCGCAAAGACGCTCCGTGAGCGCAACGGGAATGTCGCTGGTCTGGCTGAGGCGGTGGCCAAGCGTCCGGAGGCATTCGGAGCGCTGCGGGGCAAGGCTGGGCTCCTGGGCGAAAACTGGGAGCGCAGGGAAGCGCGTCAACTGGCAGGCCCGTTAGGTGCCCATGTCGTACATGCGGCACGCCACTGGACGAGGCGATATGAGGAGGCGGCAAAATCCGAACAGTGGACGCGGGAGAAGGAGGATGTGATCGAGGTGCCGGGGTTAGGTCCGCGGAGTGAAGAAATCCTGAAGCAGTTGGATGGACTCGAGCGTGCGGAGAAGGCTGCGTTTCTGGAGAAGCTTGTCGGGACGCCGGAGGGGCGGCGGGCGCTTGACGAGGCAGAGGCGGTCGCCGATGCGATGAGGCAGCGGTTTGGGACCGACGATCTGCGCCATAAGGACCTAATGGGCCTGACGAGGGGGCAGGTGGAGAGGGGGAATTTGGCACGGTTGGCCGAGATGGCGCGGATCACGCATCAGGCGAAGGAGGCCGCGAATACCAGGAAACATGATCTGGTTAGAAGTCAGATTAAAGGACTGTCGATGGGCATTTGAATGTCTCAGCCGCCCGGATATGACTGGCGGCTGAGAGTGATCGACATCCGTCTTGGCTTCGATCTTGATTGAATTGCTTCCAATTGTTGGCGGGCGTCGACGGCCCGTCCACCTCCTTGCTTGCCTTGGTAATTACTTCGCCAAACTAGCCTTGATTTCTGCCACTTCCGACGATTCCATCTGGCCCACGGTTGTTACCTCGCCATCGGTGATCTTCCAGAGCCTGAACGGACCGGTGATGTCGCCATACTGATCGAAGCTCACAGGGCCGATCACGCCTTCATATTTGATCGGCTTGCCGTCCTTGAGCAGGCCGAGCGCCTTCTCAAATTCCGCCTTGCCAGCGTAGATCCGCGTGCCGCCAGGCGCCGTTACCTCGGAAATCGCGGTCTTGATCGCATCCTTGTCGGCCTTGCCGGCCTTGGCGATGGCAAGGGCTACGATCGCACCGGCATCGTAAGATCGATCGGCCGCCGGGGCAGACGGTTCAATCCCACCGGAGAATTCCGCGTAGTTGGCGTTGAAGTATTCGGTCGAGGTCGTCGGCGTTGTTCCCGACGATGTGCCGTAGGCCTCGTTCAGATATTGTGGGCCGACGCTGGCGATGAAGTCCTTGGAGTTCATGCCATCGTTGAACAGGAATTTCTGCACGCCGCCGCCAGAGATCCAGGCGCGGGCAATCGTTGCACCGTCGACCGGTGTCGAGATGAGGTAAAGCGCGTCCGGTTCGCCTTCCATGGCAACCGAAGCTTCCGACGAGTAACTCGCCTGCTTCTCGTTATAGGGTGTCGTTGAGGTGATCGTTCCGCCGAGCTTGGTATAGGCGGCGGTGAACTCCTGCATCAGATTGTTGCCGAAGTCGTTGTTGACGTGAATGATGGCAATCTTGTTCATGCCCTGGTCGAGTGCATATTTCGCAGCCGCCGTTCCCTGGAGCGCGTCCGAGGTGATGGTGCGGAAGAAGACGCCATTGGTCTTGCCGTCACGACCAAGCGCTGTCAGCGTTGGGGAAGAGGATGCCGGCGAAACCTGTACGACGCCTGCTGGTGCCGTGACGGACGTCAGGATCGGGATCGAGACGGAAGAAATGATCCCGCCGATGATAACAGGCACCTTCTTGATGTTGACGAGCTGTGTGGCCTGATCCACGGCAACATTGCCCTGGCTCTGGCTGTCACGTGTGTCCATAACGAGCTTGCAGCCGTCAACGCCGCCCGCCTCGTTGAAGTCACGGAAGGCCATCTCGACGGATTTCGCGCCGGCCTTGCCGTATTCGCCGGCAGGGCCGGTCAGTTCCATAACCACGCCGACGGTGATATCGCATTCTTGTGCTGAGGCAGGTGCTGCACCGATTGCAAAGCCCGCGAGCATGGTGGACGCGAGGACGAGGCGTTTCATCTGATTTCCCTTGTTCATGTCATTCCCCTTTGTTGAGATTATATTTCATGATGCTGCCGTGGCGCCCGCTGCGGTCCCGCTCGAGCGTATAGACGTCGCCTTCCAGTTCGCGTGCGCCCGCCAAGGCGGCCCCGATCTCCGACAGGTCGGCGTCTGAGAGCACGACATTGGATATGGCGAGGTTGGAGGCGAGGTGATCGCGATTGCGCGCGCCGACGATCACCGCCGTGACACCGGGACGGCGGAGCATGGCGGCACTGGCAATCGTTGCGATGTCGGTTGCATGCCGGTCCGCCACCTTGCGAAGCGTCGCAAGCAATGCCTGGAAAAGATCCCAGCCACCGAGGTCATCAATGATCAGCTTGTACTTGGTCAGCGAGCGATTCTCGAGCGGATGCTCCGGCTCGGTCTTGCCGAGCCAGCGATCGGAGAGGAAGCCGCCGGCGACCGTGCCGTAGCAGAACAGCGCAAAATCATGATGGGCGGCCAAGTCCACCATGCGCTTTTCCGGACGCCGGTCGAGCAGCGAATACTGCAGTTGCAGCGAGGTCAGCGGGATCCCGCCATCAAGGATTGCCGTGACATGGTCGCTGTCGAAATTCGTGGCACTGATCTTGTCGATCCGTCCATCTTGCTGGAGCTCTTTCAGCCAGCCGAGGGTTTCGAGCCAGGCCGGCATTTCGTAGTCCCACCAGTGAAACTGGACGAGATCCAGGCGCTCCATGGCAAGCCGCTTGCGCGACGTGTCGATCACGCCTTCCACATAGGCCTTCGTGATCGTCGGCAGGACGCCGAGATCGGGCACGAACTTGGTATGGACACGAATGCGATCGAGCGCCGCCTGGCCTTGGATGTCGCGGTAACGCAGCCGGAACCGTCCGATCAGGTCTTCCACGCCGGTGTAAATGTCTGCGCAGTCGAAGGTGGTGATGCCGGCGTCGGCGAAGGCCACCATGTCTTCGATGGCCGTCTCGTCATCGATGGCACCATGGCCACCGGCAAGCTGCCATCCGCCGCGAATGACGCGGGAGATCTCGTAACCGGGGGCGATGGAGATACGCTGCATGTTACTCTTTTCCTTCGAGGGGCACGGCTGTCGTGGCGGCATGGCTGAAACGGCGAAGGCCTGTGCGCCGAATTCGCAATCGGGTGGAGCAATTGGGATCAGGACAGGCGATGTCCGCATCCGTGGTCATCCAGTCATGCGCATGGGTCGGGCGCTGCTTGGCGGCCAGCAGGGGAAGGACAGAGGCGAGGGAGTAAATCGATATTCCCTGTCCTGGCGGAAGATAGAGCATTTCACCCTGAAGCTCGAAATAGTCGCCGGGCTTGGCGCCGCAGTAGACGGTACCATTTTCAGGGATGACCACCTCGACACGCAGGTCAAAGAGCTCGAATGTGTCGTCGGTTCCGCTCATCTGTGCATTTCCTCACGCCGCTTCTTCGCCGGCGTCGAGACGCCCTCGCACGAGATCGAACGAGCGGCCGATGTCATTGGAGAGCGCGTGGACTGCTGCGTCTTCATCACGCGCTTCGAGTGCTTCTATGAGCGTCCAGTGGTGATTGGTTGCGGCAAGGCCGCCCTGCTCGTCGTGAATGTGGGCGGCGGCGCGCACGACCGGACCAGACTGAAGCCAGAGGCTTTCCACCATCGGGATCAGGACTCGCGAGGAGGCGGCGCGATAGATCTGGAAATGGAAGCGATGGTTGATTTCAGAGGTGACTGGGCCGACGTCTTGGCCATGCCGCTCGAAAGCTGCCTCGCAATCCCGGTTGATCTGTTTCAGGCTTTCGATGTCTTCCGCCGTCAGCCTGTCACAGGCGAGCGCCACCAGACGGCCCTCGATCAGGATTCGGGCACGCTCCAGGTCATCGAGGCGTTCGCGGGTAATCAGCGGGACCCTGACGGAGCGATTGGGCAAGGCTTCAAGTGCCTGTTCGGAGACGAGCCGCCCGAGCGCCTCTCGCACCGGCATAGTGCTCGTCTTTAGCCGATCTGCCATGTCGACGATCCGCAGCATGTCGCCTGCGGCAAAGCCGCCGTTAATCAGCGTGCGGCGCAGCTGGTCGTAGACGCGGTCCTGCAAAGTCTCTCGGCCAACAGGCGTGAGGAAGTCGTCCGATTGGCCAATCGTGTCCGTCATCCCGCCTCCAAGCCTCCCGGAAATATCGGTTGATTTTCGCGTCCACGTAAAGTTTGATCAAACATCACCGATCAAATCAAGGCTCATTTTTGCAGATGGCTGCCGCCCATTCCCAACCATCACGATCATTTCAGAGTGCCGCAGCGCCGCTTGCCATCGAAGCACGGCATCTGACGAAGCATTTCGATGGACTGACTGTGGTCTCCGACATGTCGCTCCAGCTCGCCCGGGGCGAGATCCTGGGCCTGATAGGCCCAAATGGTGCGGGAAAGACAACCATGTTCAATCTGCTGGCAGGCAGCCTCAAGCCCAGTTCTGGCGAGATCTGGGTCGAGGGCCTTGAAGTCTCGAGCCAGGCGCCGGAGCAGCGCATCGCCCATGGGGTCGCACGGACTTTCCAGATCCCACGCCCTTTTCTGGAAATGAGCGTGCTTGAGAACCTATTGGTTGGGGCGCAAAAGCAGACGGGCGAAGGCCTGTTTGCCAATTTCCTCAAAGCTGGTCTGGTGCGCCGCGAAGAAAAAGCAGCACTTGAGAAAGCGCATGCCATCCTGGAGTTCGTCACGCTTTCGCGGCTGGCCAATGAGCCCGCACGCGTGTTGTCCGGCGGGCAGCGCAAGCTTCTGGAACTCGCGCGCGTTCTGATGGCCGACCCGCAGGTGATCCTCCTCGATGAGCCGGCCGCGGGGGTGAACCCGGCTTTGCTCGAAGTGATTATGGAGCGGGTGGCGGCGTTGAACGCCGAGGGCAAGTCCATTCTCCTCATCGAACACAACATGGACATGGTATCGCGGCTGTGCTCACGGGTGGTGGCGATGGCGCTCGGCAAGCTGCTGGCCGAGGGTGCGCCGGCCGATGTGGCGGCTAATCCTGCAGTCGTCGAAGCCTATCTCGGCGGTGGTGCATGATCGATCCGGTTCTCACAACCTCGGCGCTGGTCGCGGGCTACGAGCCGGACCTTCCCATTGTTCGCGGTGTCGATTTTTCCGTCGCACAGGGCGAACTCGTGATCCTCTTGGGGCCGAACGGCGCTGGCAAATCCACTTTCGTCAAGGCGATCGCTGGCATGGTGCCGGTGCATTCGGGTCTGATACATCTGGCAGGCCGGGACATCACGGATGTCGCTCCCCATCGCAAACTGGCTGAAGGTCTGGCCTTCGTCCCACAGACGGACAATGTCTTTGCCAGCATGAGCATTCTGGAAAACCTCCAGATCGCCGTGGCACTCCTGCCCAAATCGCAACGTAACCTCGCGATCGAGACGATGCTGACCCGATTTCCGGATCTTGCCGTCAAGCCGAAACGGCTGGCCGGCGCTCTCTCCGGCGGTCAGCGACAAATGCTGGCAGTGGCGCGCGCTCTTGCGCTCAATCCGCCGGTTCTCATCCTCGACGAACCATCTGCAGGGCTGTCGCCAAAGATCGTCGGCGAGGTCTTTTCCATGTTGAAGCGCATCAATGGTGAGGGCGTGACGATCGTTCTGGTCGAGCAGAACGTCAAGGCGGCCATGGCGATTGCCGATCGCGCTGTCATTCTGGCCGAAGGGCAGATCCGCCACGAAGGGACGCCTGCCGATCTCGCCGATGATCCCCTCATCGGCAGGATCTATCTCGGCACGACCGGTCGCGCAGCCAGTGAGGTAGCGCGATGAACCCGCAATTCCTGATGGACGGACTGATTGCTGGCGCGATTATTGGCCTCGGCGCGGTCGGTGTGACGCTCACCTATTCGATCCTGCGCTTCTCGAATTTTGCGCATGGAGAACTTCTGTCCTGGGGTGCCTATCTCGCACTCGGCATCAGCAGTGCGCTTGGCGTCCTGACAGCAGGGCTTACCTCGCCACTTGGGCCGTTCTCCTTCGGTTGGTCGCTGCCGATCGCAGCGGTGCTCGCCGTCGCATTGACGGGGCTCCTGGCGCTTGCCGTGGACGCAGCACTATTCTCCAGCTTCCGACGACGCGGCAGCGCCATCATCATCATGGTCATGGCAAGCTTCGGCGCATCGCTTGCGCTGCGCAGCCTGCTCGAATTCCTATTCACCTCGAAGCCCGCCTATTTCAGTCAGGCGCTGCAGATTGCCATGAAGCTGGGTCTTGGTCTCAGAGCAACGCCGGACCAGCTGGCCATGCTGGCTGTAGCGTTGGTCTCTGTCATCACAGTTCATCTCGTCATGACGCGGACGGATATCGGCCGGGCCATGCGCGCGGTCAGCGAGAATCCCGGCCTTGCCGGTATCGCCGGGATCGATGTCCGCCGGGTCATCCGAACGGCCTGGTTCCTGGGTGCTGCACTCGCCTGCATAGCTGGCATCATGAGCGGCCTGATCATCCAGATCCGCCCCTATCTCGGGCATGACCTTCTGCTGCCCCTGTTTGCGGCTGCCATTCTTGGCGGTATCGGCTCGGTTCCAGGCGCCATGATCGCCGGCCTGTTCATCGGCCTTTCCGAAGCCTTTACGGTCCAGCTTATCGGGGCTGAATGGCGGGCGGCGGTGTCCTTTGCCATCCTGATTGCGGTTCTTCTCGTCCGCCCCCGCGGCCTGTTCGGAAAAGCGACATGAGCATCGACCTTATCGCCTATGGCGCCTTCTTCCTCACCATGGCTTTCACCTATACGATCATCTGCCTTGGGCTGAATGTTCAGTGGGGCATGACGGGTTTGTTCAATGTCGGTATCGCCGCCTTCGTCGCCGTCGGCGCGTATACCTCGGCGATCCTCACCACGCCGGACACGGCTGAGCGCTTTGGCGGCTTCGGCATGCCGATTGCCGTTGGGTGGTTGGGAGCAGCCATCGTCTCGGGAGCGCTTTCCTGGGCCGTTGGTGCATTGACGATCCGGCTGAGATCCGACTACCTCGCCATCGCAACTTTCGGCGTCGCCGTCACCGTGCAGCTCTGTATGCTTAACCTGCAAAGCATCACCGGCGGGGCCTTCGGGATCGGCTTCATTCCGCGCCCCTTCGCCGATCTGCAGGGCAATGCGCTGTTCTTCAGTCTCGCCAATTGCGGACTTATGGCCCTTGTCGTGCTGGCCCTTTACCTCGGCCTGCAGCACTTGGCGCGCAGCCCCTGGGGCCGCGTCTTGCGCGCAATTCGCGAAGATGAAGTGGCCGCGCAGGCGCTTGGCAAGCGGCCCGTCCGCTTTCGCCTGCAAGCCTTCACTGTTGGCGGTGCCATCATGGGCCTTGCAGGGGCCGCCCAGGCACATTTCATCGGCTTTATCGCGCCCGACAACTACATGCCGGTTCTCACCTTCCAGGTCTGGGCCATGCTGATCGTCGGCGGCTCCGGCAACAATCGCGGCGCCATTGCCGGGGCCATTCTCGTCTGGGGGCTCTGGGCTCTGACGGCGGCTGCCGTCTCCGCCTTCGTACCACCCGAGGAACAGGCACGGGCCGCCGCCTTGCAGATCGTCGCCATCGGCGTCGGGCTATGCCTCATGCTTCTACTGCGCCCGCGCGGCCTGTTCGGTGAGGTGAGCCCGCTCGCGCGCCTGAGCCGCAACAAACAATCCTGACCATCGAGGAATGATCTCCGTGTCCCAGCATCCCGAACGCATCAATCTCACCCCAGACCTGTCGATCAGCCGTCTCGTCTGCGGCCTCTGGCAGGTTGCCGATATCGAAAAGAATGGCGCCACGGTCGATCCGGAGCAGGGGGCTGATGCCCTTCAGGCCTATGCGGAGGCCGGGTTCGACAGTTTCGACATGGCCGATCATTACGGAACGGCGGAGATCATCACCGGCCATCTCCTGAAACGCTACGGCGCTGGTGAGAAGAAACCGGTGGCCTTCACCAAATGGTGTCCCGAGCCTGGTCCGATGACGCGCGATGTGGTGCGCCGGGGTGTGGAGGACAGGCTTAATCGTCTTGGCGTCGACAAGGTCGACCTTCTGCAATTCCATTGGTGGACCTTCGAACACCCGGCGTGGCTCGATGCCCTGCATGAAATGCAGGCGATGAAGGAGGAGGGACTGATTGGCGCCCTTGGCCTCACCAATTTCGATGCAGCCCATCTCAATCTCGCCCTGTCAGACGGGATCGAGATTGCCAGCAACCAGGTCTCCTTTTCCCTGATCGACAGGAGGGTTGCGGGCGATTTGTCTGCACTTTGCCTTAAACGCGGTGTGAAGCTTTTGGCCTATGGCACGCTCTGCGGCGGGTTTCTGTCGGAGAAGTGGCTAGATAAACCGGAGCCTGCGTCCATCGCAGACTGGAGCCGCTCGAAATACAAGCGCTTCATCGATACGGCCGGCGGATGGGCCGTCTACCAGGATATTTTGCGAGCAGCATTCACGATTGCCCGCAAGCACAGCGTCTCGATGTCCAACGTGGCTAGCCGCTGGGTTCTCGAACATCCGGCCGTTGCCGCGACGATCATCGGGGCACGGCTTGGTGAAAACGAGCATCGCGACGACAATCTGAAGGTCTTCAGCTTCAAACTGGATGGCGATGACCGCGCTCTGCTCGACGGCGCCTTTGCAAAAGCGACACCTATTCCCGGCGATTGCGGTGATGAGTATCGAAAGCCGCCATTCCTGACGGCATCTGGTGACCTTAGTCATCACCTCGATGCGATCCCGTCTGTCTATAAGGCGGTTCCCGTGCCGGGGCGCGAGGATCGCATGCGAGTTTCCTCCGGTAGCATCTGGGAGCCGCTTGCTGGTTACAGCCGGGCCGTGCGGGTCGGCGATCGAATTCTGGTATCTGGGACCACGGCGACTCACGGAAGTAACCGCTGTGTGGCACCCGGCGATCCGGGCGCTCAGGCGACCTATATTCTCGACAAGATTGCCGCATCCATTTCCGCGCTTGGCGGAAAGATGGAGGATGTCGTTCGCACGCGCATCTATCTCAAGGATGCGTCACAGTGGGAACCGGTCTCGCGCGCCCATGGCCGTTTCTTTTCCGAGGTTCTTCCGGCTAACACCTTGATCGAGGCTGGCGCTCTGATCGGCGATTATGAAGTCGAGATTGAAGCAGAAGCTGTGGTTTAGCCGAAGGCGTGGAAACTGGATGTTTCTGCCAGTAAAATCATAGCTTCGACATATCCCTAGCGCTTCAATTCGCATGCACAGTTGATGACCGCAAACTACGTGGACATGGACAGTAATGTGAAGCGTGTCAGTTTCCCTGAGATGCTCGAGTGCCGAAGCTGACTGGGTAGATCGCTGTGCTCACGGTTCGGTTGCCCTCCGGCGCCCAGGAACGCAAAAGTGGGTACAATCAATCGCCCAAGCTGACGAATTTCAGTGTGGAGTTCCCGTTTGTCTTGTAGCCGATCACCCGGCAGCCGTTCTTCTCGCGTACGGGGGCAGGGCCTTTCAGTATTAGCGTATGCCAACCTTCGTGGCGTCCTGAAACGCGATAGGGGGCAGGCTCGCATCCCTTCTTGAACACATACGCTGTTCCTTCCACCACCGATTTTTCGTCGTAAACGTCCCAGGGGCGGTCAGCTTTGAACAGGAGGGTTCGTGGTTTGACGGTACCCGCTATGGCCGGCTTTGGTGCCCTGTACAGGATTGTGCCGGCCTCCGGATCGACGTCCATCTCGGAACCGTTGTGGTCGAAAACAGATCGGTAGTCGATCAGATGTTGCACGTCGGAGGTGTAGTACTGGTCAAGCGGCTGAGGGCCGCAGATTTGTTTCATGGTGCCGGACGAATAAAGGCGTCCGTCGGCAAGGATAGCCAGGTAGAAGCCGTAGTTGCCATAGGGGTCCATGGCGACCGGTCCGCCCAAACTCTTGTCGTAGACCGTATCAACCGACCAACTACAATTTTGTCCGTTGCCTTCAACCGAGAACTTGATCTCGACTGTCTTGCGCGACTTCATGTCATCGATATCCAACCTGCAAATTTGTCCTTCTCCGCACGGTCGCGACCATCCGCCTCTGAACTCCTCTCGTGTCGCGGCATTTGCGGCCGGGATAAGCAGAGAAAAAGCGATCAGGGAAGAGTATGCGAGCTTCATGAAATACCGTTCTCTTTAGTGAGGCGATGCGGAAAATCTGGGTTTCGTGCCGAGCCAGCAGTCTAAAGCCTGGGCACGTCGAGTTCTTTTGATGATGCGACCTCGCTGTTTCGTTTCGATTAAGTTGCTCGCTAAAAAACTATGGATACAACTGAGGACCTCTCCGTGGTGAGACTCTACGTTGCGCTCGGCCGAACATCGACTGCGGGTGGGGAAAGCGGATTTGAGCGCGCAAGAAGCAGCTGCTCATGCGCAACAGCCGCGCGTCAGACGTTGCACGCTGGATACTGGAGCAGCCTGGACCTGCCCGTTGAAATGGCCTGAACGGTGTAGGGGTTCGTTTCGAGTATTGGGGTGAAATGATCTGACGCAGCCTTGGGGGATCTGCCGTTAATCTTGCCTCAGAGCGCGCGTGATGTCCGGCGGGTCCAAGGCGTGCACGAGCAAATCGCGCAGGGACTTAACCCTAGGTTATCAAACGCTTGATAATGCTGTGACGTAATCTAGGAGCTCCCCAATGACGTTTTTCTCCAAGTTGTTCGTCTCTGCCGCACTCTGCTCGTTGTCGATTTCAAGCCCGGTGCTTGCGGATGCGACTGCCCGCTATGGTGAACTCCAGGCAGTCATTGATGCGATCAACGATCCCGATCCGCTGATGAGGCTTGCCCAGCTCGAGGAGATCCTCAAGAAGGGAGACGCCACTGAGGTTCAGCTTGCAATTCGCACTGCATTTTCAGTCGAAGATCCCAACGTTCGGTCGCTGGCGCTTCGTGCGCATTTTGCTGGTTTTAAAACATTCGTCATCACGGCACAGCTGCCAGAGGAGTGGCAGAAAGCGGCTGAAAGCGAGGACAAAGCTGCGCTCGCTAATATCAGCAACAGTTATTTGATGAGGCTTTTCCGCGATCAGGGATATCAGTTCAGTTTCCAGTCCGAATATCCAGGTGTTAATACTCTAGAATTTAAAGTAAAAGTTTTAAATGATCAAAGGCCGGCGGATGATTACACTGGATCAGGTAATATTCGTGGTGGAATGATAAATATTGTTACGGCTTACAGATTCGCCAATAGCCAAAAAACGTGCAGCTTTGAACTTGCGGAGTTCAAAGGATTTACGTTGAAGGGTTTCGGCAGCTGCAATGTCGACGGGGGCGCTTTGTTTCCGGTGACCTTACATCTGTTTGATGATGACGAAATTGCGGCGAAAAACTAGCGCCTTTCGCCGCTAAAGGGCTCCAGGTTCTCGAGCACATAGTTCGCAGTTTCCAAGCCGGTGAGCGTAAGGCGCAGGCGTGATGCGCGTCTCGGGGACATCGTGCACGTCAGGTCGTCTGAAAGCTCGCAGCGTGCCCCCGGTACGAAACCTTGTCCGTCCGTATCCGTTTCCACAATCAGTGCGCCTTGCCCCGACAGCCCCTGTCCGCTCAAGCGTATGCCGCTGATGTTGGAAAGCTGCTCCATTTCGACGACAAGCGTTACTCGGTCATCTGACGGCGACAGATAAAGAGGGGAAGTCTCGGCGAGGAACGCACCGATGCTGCTGTCGCGTTTCGAGATGCGTCCCTTGGCAAGCATGAGGCTTTGAAAAGGGAGGTTATGCTGTATCTGGGGCTTCGCGCTGCCTGAGACCTTTTGCAGTTCGACGGCAATCTGGTCATAGCGCAAGGCGACCCCGATGCCTTCGTCCGGATCGACCTCGTACAGCATGGCGATCGGTCTGCCGTTGTACATGATCGTGCCGCCGCTCATCCCTTTTTGCAGCGATGCCCCAGCATCAGTGGCTGATAGTGCGATGATCTTGCCGCCTTCGCTGTCTCGTGACAAAGCGCGAAAGGCAACGGTGATCGATTGCCGCTCCGTCGGCGTTGTGATTTCCAGTGTTGCCTGCTTTATGCGATCGATGATGGGCTGAAGCGGCGTCGCTTGGACCCGGTCTCTGCTGCACGGCTCCTCCGTGAACGGGCCGCCGACCGTCAGAAACGCCAGGTCTAGATCTGCATCTGCAGCAGGCAGAGGATTTGCCGTTGGATGAAGGCGGCCGAAACTGTCAAGCAAGTCCGGGGTCGTCAGCGTTCCATCAGCCGCTTCAATCACATGCCTGGGGGTTGCGATACGGCAGTTCCCCGAGCCATCCAGGAACAGCCATCCTTGGCCGAAAGTGTCATCTCCGCGGGATAGCATCACCGTTTCCGCAGTCGCTGGAACTTGCGATAGGGAGAGTGCCAGGCCTAACAAGGCAGTGGTGCAGAGTTGGCGGGTGTTGGTTGTCATCTTTCTCTCAGCCTTCACCGATTGTTGGCCCGGCAGTATCCTTGCTCTCAACTGCGGTCTTGCTAATTGCTGATGATGCGGACCTAATTAGCTCGATAGCGAACGGCCAAAGTGCAAACATGAAAATGAAGAACAGCTGAATTTTCAGGAAGCCGGGGTCGTTCAGCGCCTGCACGAATAAGCCGAGGTCAATTCTGCTGCTGTCAGCGCGTGCGCCGGGCGGTGTCAGACGTAGTTCTTTTGACTCAGTGGACACTGATACGGAAAACCCCGGATCAGTGTCGCTGACTTCTATGAAGCCGAACATTGCGGCTTCGGCACCGTCATTCCCTGGGACGCCTTCTCTGACGTTTGTTTCAATCAAACTGCCTGGCGGTACAGCCATCCCCTCGATGGCCGCATAAAGAGAGCCGCCATCGCCAAGCAGGGGGAGGTTCAGGGTGCGACCAAAAACGTCGAGCGATCCAGAAACAAGTATTGGTCCTGGTCCGTCGCCACGCATCGAGAAGGGCGATCCAATCTGACCTGGCCCCCATACGGGAAAGCGCTCCGCCTGGAGTGTGCCACATTCTTCGTTGTCTCGAAAAAGCAGCAACTCGCCGTCAAACGGTACAACGCTGCCCTGGGGGCTGCGAAGCTCGCCCTTGCCCTCAATAATGATTTGTAGGGGGCCGTTTTCGGTGCGCAGATATGTCACCTGCGCACCGACGCTAGGTAGAAACGCGCCTTCAAAGCACTGATTTTCCCGGTTCTCATCACCAGACCAGGTGCTGACCTTAAGACCTTGCGCGTAAATGATTGCCAGTTCAGGGTTGAAGACGCTGAATGAGACGATTTCAGTGTTGGCCTTGATCGATGTCAGCGTTGTCGAGTTGGCCGAGAACCAGAACAATGCGGAGGTGGCCGCCGTTGCGAGCAATGCCGCCACGCCGAACGATGCAGCAATCGGATTGCCGCAGATGCTCTTGAGCCTAGTCAACATGAATTGCGTAGCGTTGTTCGGTCGCCTGTCCGGTCAATCCCTTCACTCCGATCACGAGCTTGACTTGCTTGCCTCTGGCCGCGGCTGGGATCGCGACTTGGCAGATGTGGGAGTAAGTGACACGCGGACCGCCTGCAGGTTTCTTGCAGCTTCCAGATTGGAGGACGCTGTGGTCCTCGGCCTCAAGTCTCGCTAGCACCTTGCTCTGGCTGACATTGACATGCGCCAGGAGCAACTGCTCCTCTTCGCTTTCACCGATAATTCCCGGAACATAGATCTTCTCGGCCGTCTCCCCGCAGTCGGTTGCAACGGTTGCCAGCATCAGCAGACTGTTTGCGCCATACAGATCCAGCTGTTCTTGATATTTGGTTGGGATTGGCACCCTTGGCGGCACGTTGAACAATCCTGTCGCACGATACACGTTGGCCGCCCAGTATCGCCCGTCGTCAGACGTCAAACGGACGCAAAGTGTTTGTGGTGCCGCGTCATCTCTTCGAACAAATGCGAGCTTGAGGTCCTTGAAAGCCCCGCTTGGTCGGCTGCTGACATAAGACAGCCCAGAGAGAAACTGGCCGTTGACTTGTGTGTTGCCGGCATAGCGCTCTGTGAAACCGGGCGCATTGGCCAACTCCAGGACTGGCGTGGGTTCGCTTGCATGGGAGATCCCGGTACAGGCGAGAAGCGCTGAGACGAGAACTGAAGGAAGGCTGGGCGATAAGTGCATCTGAAACTCCGGCGAGGAGTGCAGCCTCACTCATCAGGCGCTAATTTTCGCTTAAGGACCCTTATCGGTTGTGATCTATTCGCAAACATTTCAGGGTCTTGGCGGTTTCGTCCGTTTGCAGGCGTGAGATTATGCCGTCGTCGCCCGCAGGTCATGAAGACCAAGTTAAGGAACTGGGTGGTATCCGTCCTGCCGATCGAAGCTTTGTCGAGGAGCGCGCTTTTTGAACGCCGCAGAAGAAGAGGCCAAACGGCTTCGTGCTATGAATATCAGTGTGCCTGACATTTCGCGTCAGACGGGGCTTTCCGTTTTCAAGGTCTATGAAGTGACGGAGAGCCGCGATGTAGCAGTGAGGAAAATGGCTCGCCTCCATTTCCTGCGTGGTACAGGATGGCCTTGGGATCAGAATGCATGTGATCCGAACATCCAAGCCGCTCCCTCGGGCGACAAACCGCTAGATGCTGCGCGAGCGATAGTCGATCTCATGCGTGGGACTTCCTTGGACAATCCCATGCGCGTCGCGTTGGATCAACTCGGTGAGGACGATCGTACGCAATTGCTGGACATCATGCGCCATCTCATCGCGGAAGCTGTGAGTTAGTTGAGCGCCCACTTAGAGGACGTGTTGGGTCTAAGCAGCCTGTTCCCACCGGTGGTGCGGCGGCGCCTGTGGCGCGCCTTCAACCGCAGCAATGGATAGGTGCAACCTCGTCTTTCAGCCTAACTTCCGGACTGCCCCGCCTTAGAAGAACGGAGGTCGCTTGGCGTCTGCTCAGGCGAAAATTCAAGCCCACACAGCCAAATGCTGCGTCGACCACGCCTGAAATTTGTCTGGCTCGCAGGAAGTGTGATTGGGCGCGCCACCTTTCATAGTTGTCAGCCGTACAAATTGGCAAACTTGCCTTGGATTCCAATGGGTCATCAGACTGTCATCTGGGCAATCGGCGACGCTCCCAGCCATGGGAGAAGCGAATTCGGGTGCCGATATTGACCGTTCGATTAAGCCGTTCCGACCAGTCAAGCGCTATCCGGATTTCAATCACTACAAATCTGTCGGTTTACGAGCCGGGCAACAAAGCTGATTATTGCCGTTTGGGACCGCTCAAAAGCGCTCTCGCCTATTGTTGGCGCCTCCAACATGAGTTGTGGGTGTGTTCGATCTAGTTGCCGTGTTCGAATCGAACAAAGCTGGAGACTTAGAATGAAGCCGGGTGTTTCTCGTAGCGTAGAGCCGCCTCTGGTCCGTTTCGCAGTTGGTCGACTCGAGGCGGCAAGACTTCTTGATGTTTCGCCGAGTACCTTCGACACTTGGGTCAGGCAGGGATTGATGCCCAAAGGCATCAAGATCGGAAACTTGCGCCGCTGGGATGCTGGTCAGCTTCGGGCGTGCTGGTACGATCTCGTTGAGGCGAACCAGGAAGGAGATGTAGACGATGACATCGAAAACCCCTTCGACAAGACGGTTGGGTAGAGCCAGCACGCCGTTTCGCTATTGCAGTCGCGATGTCGACCGGTTTGGCAACGAGCGTTATTACATCCGTATTCCTGGCTTGCCGAAATATCGGATGACGTCGCCATATGTCGACGGCCAAGGCAATATTACTGCAGCCTTTGCGGAAGAGTATCATCGCGTCATTGCCGGGGATCGTGGCAGCAAGCCATTGCCGCCGATGCGTGTCCAAGAGGGGACAGTCCGGTGGCTTGTGGAGACCTACTATCGGTCAAAGCTTTTCCAGACCTATTCGGCTGCGACTAAGAACGACAAGAGGAGTGTCCTCAATCGCTATTGCGAGCTTGTTGGCAACCTGCCGTTCAAGAAAATGCGGAAGTCGGACGTCGAGGCTAGCCAGATGAAGCGCAGTCACACGCCTGGAGCCGCCGACAAACTCGTAAAGTATCTGAAGGCTCTGTTCAATTGGGCGATCAGGGAAGGCATTGCGACCTTTAACCCTGCAGACGGCGTGACAAAAATTCACAAGTCAGACGGCTTTCATTCGTGGAGCGAGATCGAGCTAGATCGGTTTCGAACTGTCTATCCGCTCGGAACGATGGCGAGACTGGCATTCGAGCTGATGTTGAACCTCGGTGTGAGGCGATCGGACTTGGTCAAGCTCGGCTGGCGCAACCTGATCGGCGAGCGCATCGAGTTCGTGCCGCAAAAGGGCGCGGGCAAATATGCGCAGTTCTTGAGCTTGCCGGTCACCGCAGAGCTCAACGACGCCTTGAACGCCATCACTCATGACAAACCGACCTTCCTGGTGACGGAATACGGCAAGCCGTTCATGTCCAACGGTTTCGGCAACAAGATGCGGCAATGGTGTGATGAAGCCGGGCTACCGGAATGTTCGTCACACGGACTTCGAAAGGCTTCGGCCACGATCCTTGCAGAAGCGGGCGCCACAGAACATCAGCTCATGGCCATTTTCGGCTGGTCCGATTCGAAGATGGCTCAGCACTATACGAAAACGGCCCAATCGAAGCGCGTTGTCGATGCTGGTTTTGAGCGGCGTAGAAGCTACGTGGCCCGGCGAAATGTCCCACTTTCGGCAGGCCGGGAATTCAGTGAGACAATAAAAGGAGAAAATGATGGAAAAACAATGGTGGAAAGCAAAAGTGGTGGGCCCGGAGGAACTCGAACCCCCAACCAAGCGGTTATGAGCCGCCGGCTCTAACCATTGAGCTACAGGCCCAGCCCGGCGTTACGCCGTCGGGCGGGTTATGGTCACCCCGCACCGGTCACGGGCTCTAACGCAATTTCAGTTATGCGACAAGCCTCTGCCGCATTGGCTTCACAATCACGCGTCATCACGGAAGCCGGAAGGGCATTGTGCCGGGCGAGACGAAGAGGTCCGCCGGCACTGCGGGACAAAGGACATATCTCATGCTGAAAATTACACGCGCGCTCGTCATGGCCACGGCTCTGTCGGGTTCGGTTCTCTCGACCGGCTTTGTTGCCCAAGCTGTCGCAGCGGAGGGTGAGCGCCGCGAGGCGACGATCATGGTCTCGGGCGAGGGGGAGGCGGCGATCGCGCCGGATATGGCGGTCATTTCGCTCTCCGTCGTTCGCGATGCAGAGACTGCTGGCGAGGCGCTGTCGGCCAACAGTGCCGCGATGCGTGAAGTGCTTGCCGCGCTCAAAGAGCAGGGCATTGCCGAGAAGGACCTGCAGACCACGGATTTTTCGATCCAGCCGAAATACAAGCAGGAAAACAGAACCGATGGCACCTATGAGGCGCCCGTGATCGTCGGCTACACGGTCAGCAACGGTTTGACCGTTCGGGTGCGTGACCTGGCCAAGCTGGGTGAGATCATCGATCGGTCGGTAAAGCTCGGCGTCAACCAGGGCGGTGGCATCACCTTTACCAATGACGATCCGGAGACGGCCATCGAGGCGGCGCGCAAGCAGGCGGTCGAGAAGGCCGCGGCCAAGGCGAAGACACTGACGGAGGCCGCCGGCGTGAGGATCGGTCGTATCGTCGAGATCTCGGAAAACTTCGCCCGGCCGATGCCGCAGATGTATGCCGCAGCGCCGATGGCGAAGATGGCGGACGAGTCGGTGCCGATCGCGTCCGGCGAAAACCGCTATTCGGTGACCGTCAACATCACCTATGCGATCGAGCAGTAAGCGCCGATACTGTTCGAGTTTAAGAGAAAGGGCCGGTTTTCCGGCCCTTTTTCCTATTTGCTGATCTCGCCGACGGTTAGACGTCGAGCGGGTGTTCCGCGATCATCTTCGTCAGGCTTCCGTCTGGCGGGAAGAGCGGAATCAGGCAGGCCTGGAGCGCGTGGTAGATGTCGCCCTTGCCGGGGAAGAGGGTGTTGGACGGCTTGCCGTCTTCGGTGAGTTCCTCGAACCAGCCGCCGTGCTCCCGGTCGAGATTGTTGTTCGCGATGTAGTTCCAGATCTTGCGGTAGCTTTCCTCATGGAAGTCGCTTTCCTGATGCTGGTTGAGGAAATGCGCAGCCGCTGCGCCTTCGCAGAGAGGCCACCAGAGCTTGGAGCGCTTGTCCGGGGCGTTCTCCCAGTCGAGCGTATAGAAGAAGCCGCCCTTGTCCTTGTCCCAGCCGAGCGCCATGGACTGAAGGAAGAGGCCGCGCGCGGCTTCCGGCATCCAGTCGTGTTGCTTGCCGCCGAGCACCCAGAGTTGCAGGATGAGGCGGGCCCATTCTAGCCAGTGGCCGGGCGTGGTGCCGGCCGGGCGAAACATCTCGTTCGAATGGTAGTAATTCCGGTCGACAACCCAGTTTTCATCGAAATGCTCGGCGACACGGAAGGCTTCTTCCCGGGCACGGCGGTTGATGATCAGGTCGGCGATGCGCTCGGCCTTTGTGAGATAATGCCGCTCGCCCGTCGCCTCAAAGGCGGCCATCAGGCTTTCGGTCAGGTGCATGTTTGAGTTTTGGCCGCGATAGCCAGGGACTGGCTGCCAGTCGCGTGAGAATTCCTCGGCGATTGCGCCGTGTTCTTCTTCCCAGAATTTCTGCTCGATCACCTCGGTGATGTCGGCGAGCATGGCATCTGCCAGCGGATGGCCGGCGCATTTAGCCGAGGAGGCTGCGAGCAGGACGAAGGCGTGGCCGTAGCCCTGTTTCGAATCGTCGGCAGCGCCTGTGTCATCAGCCTGCCAGAAATAACCGCCGTTCTTCTGATCGCGGTGGCGCTCCCAGAGATAACGCATGCCGTGATCGACGATGTCGGCAGACCCCGGGCGGCCGAGCAAGTGGCCAATGGCGTAGCAATGCAACATGCGGGCGCTGGCATGGATGCCACGTGCCGGGTTGTCGGTCGACAACGGCTTACCATCGCGCGACAGATCGTAGAAGCCGCCCTTGGGGTTGATGGCTGCGCCGGAGAAGAAATCGAAGAGATCATCGGCGCGCGCCAGCAGCCACTTGCGATGATAGGGGCGGGCGCTCCAGGGGGTGGATGGCTGCTGCTGCGATTGATTTTCCGACATTTCTTCCTCCCTGAAAGCATCGTTGCAGCTTCTATAGCCGATCACTGTCGCTGCTTCCACCGCCTGACCTTTGTCACGCACAGGCAGTTCAAATGTTGACATAAAGATATCTTTATGTGATTTGGGCGTGTCGCATACGCAATAGGAGAGTTCGCAGATGCTCGATCAACTGTTCGGCCGCGAGGGCGCAAACCGTGACGGGGCGGAGATCCTGAAGGCGCTGCAAGAGGCGGCGCGCGAACGCATCCTGATCCTCGACGGCGCCATGGGTACCGAAATCCAGGGCCTCGGGCTGACGGAAGACGATTTTCGCGGTGAACGTTTCCTCGGTTGCACCTGCCATCAGCAGGGCAACAACGACCTCCTGATCCTGACCCAGCCTAATGCCATCGAAGACATTCACTTCCGCTATGCGATGGCGGGTGCCGATATCCTCGAAACCAATACCTTCTCCTCGACCCGTATTGCTCAGGCCGATTACGAGATGGAGGGGGCGGTTTACGACCTCAACCGCCATGGCGCCGAACTCGTCCGCCGCGCGGCCTTCCGCGCCGAACGCGAGGATGGCAAGCGGCGTTTCGTCGCCGGTGCCATCGGGCCGACCAACCGGACGGCCTCGATCTCGCCCGACGTGAACAATCCAGGCTACCGCGCCGTCTCCTTTGACGACCTGCGCGCCGCCTATGGCGAGCAGATCGACGGGCTGATCGATGGCGGCGCCGATCTCATCCTGATCGAGACGATCTTCGATACGCTGAATGCCAAGGCGGCGATCTTTGCCTGCGAAGAGCGTTTCCTTGCCAAGGGCATTCGCCTGCCGGTGATGATCTCGGGCACGATTACCGACCTTTCCGGCCGCACGTTGTCGGGCCAGACGCCGACGGCCTTCTGGAATTCCGTCCGCCACGCCAAGCCGTTTGCGGTTGGCCTAAACTGCGCGCTCGGGGCAGACGCCATGCGGCCGCATCTGCAGGAATTGTCCGGTGTCGCCGATACGTTCATCTCGGCCTATCCGAATGCCGGTCTGCCGAACGAATTCGGCCAGTTACGACGAGACGCCCGGAAGAGATGGCCGTCCCTGGTCGTCTGGTTCGCCAGAGGAGGGCATGCGTCAATGTCGTCGGCGGCTGCTGCGGCTCGACGCCCGCGCACATCGCCGCCATCGCCGAGGCCGTGAAAGGTCAGCGGCGCCGCGCCAACCTGCCGGAGCATGCGGCCCTTCATGTCGCCTGTCGGGCCTCGAGCCGTTTGAACTGACCAAGGATATTCCCTTCGTCAATGTCGGCGAGCGGACGAACGTCACGGGCTCGGCCAAGTTCCGCAAGCTGATCACGGCGGGCGACTATACGGCAGCGCTCGCCGTTGCCCGCGATCAGGTGGAGAACGGCGCGCAGATCATCGACGTCAACATGGATGAGGGCCTGATCGATTCGGAAAAGGCCGATGGTCGACTTCCTGAACCTGATCGCCGCCGAGCCCGATATCGCCCGGGTGCCGGTGATGATCGATAGCTCCAAGTGGGCGATCATCGAGGCCGGGCTGAAATGCGTGCAGGGCAAGGCGGTGGTGAACTCGATCTCGCTGAAGGAAGGCGAGGAGAATTTCGTCGCCCAGGCGCAAGCTGATGCCGCAATTACGGGGCTGCCGTGGTCGTCATGGCCTTCGACGAGAAGGGGCAGGCCGATACCTACGAGCGCAAAGTCGAGATCTGCACGCCGCGCCTATCAAGATCCTGACGGAAGAGGCGGGCTTTGCGCCTGAGGACATCATCTTCGATCCGAACGTCTTCGCGGTGGCAACCGGGATTGAGGAGCACGACAATTACGGCGTCGACTTCATCGAGGCGACGCGGACGATCAGGCAGGAAATGCCGCTGGTGCATGTCTCGGGCGGGGTGTCGAACCTCTCCTTCTCCTTCCGGGGCAACGAGCCGGTGCGGGAAGCCATGCATGCGGTCTTCCTCTACCATGCCATCCAGGCGGGCATGGACATGGGCATCGTCAATGCCGGCCAGCTTGCCGTTTACGAGAGCATCGATCCGGATCTGCGCGAGGCCTGCGAGGACGTCGTGCTGAACCGCCGCAAGGACGCGCACCGAGCGGCTGCTCGACATCGCCGAACGCTATCAGCGGCACGGGCGAGGCCAAGGCCCGCGACCCAGGACATGAGCTGGCGCGAATGGCCCGTCGAAAAGCGGCTGGAGCACGCGCTTGTCAACGGCATCACCGAATTCATCGACATCGACACGGAAGAGGCGCGCCAGAAGGCCGACCGTCCGCTGCATGTCATCGAGGGGCCGCTGATGGCGGGCATGAATGTCGTCGGCGACCTCTTCGGCGCGGGCAAGATGTTCCTGCCGCAGGTGGTTAAGTCGGCCCGCGTGATGAAGCAGGCGGTGGCCCTGCTTCTTCCTTACATGGAAGAAGAGAAGCGGCTGAACGGCGGGACCGGCGAGCGCCAGGCGGCGGGCAAGGTACTGATGGCGACCGTCAAGGGCGATGTGCATGACATCGGCAAGAACATTGTCGGAGTCGTGCTTGCCTGCAACAATTACGAGATCATTGATCTCGGCGTGATGGTGCCGGCGACGAAGATCCTCGAGGTGGCAAAAGCTGAGAATGTCGATGTCATCGGGCTCTCCGGCCTGATCACGCCGTCGCTCGACGAGATGGTGCATGTGGCCGCTGAAATGCAGCGCCAGGGTTTTACCGTGCCGCTTTTGATCGGTGGGGCGACGACCAGCCGGGTGCATACGGCGGTCAAGATCCATCCGCAATACAAGGCGGGGCAGGCGATCTATGTGACCGATGCCAGCCGTGCCGTCGGCGTCGTTTCCGCATTGTTGGCCGAGGATGGCAACGAGACCTATGTCGACGGCATCAAGGGCGAATATGCCAAGGTGGCGGCCGCCCATGCGCGGGCGGAAGCCGAAAAGCAGCGTCAGCCGCTGGCGTCGGCCCGTGAGAATGCGGTCAAAGTCGACTGGAGCGCCTACAAGCCGACGAAGCCGAGCTTTACCGGCACGAAGGTGTTCGAGACCTATGACCTTGCCGAACTCGCCCGCTATATCGACTGGACGCCCTTCTTCCAGACCTGGGAGCTGAAGGGTCGCTATCCGGCGATCCTGGAAGACGAGAAGCAGGGCGAGGCGGCGCGACAGCTGTTTGCCGATGCGCAGGCGATGCTCAAGAAGATCATCGAGGAGAACTGGTTCCGGCCGCGTGCGGTCATCGGCTTCTGGCCGGCCAATGCTGTTGGTGATGATATCCGGCTGTTCAAGGACGATGCGCGACGGGAAGAACTTGCGACCTTCTTCACGCTGCGCCAGCAGATCGCAAAGCGCGAGGGACGTGCGAATGTCGCCTTGTCGGATTTCGTGGCCCCGGTGGAGACGGGCCTTCAGGATTACATCGGCGGCTTCGTCGTGACAGCCGGTATCGAGGAAGTGGCTATTGCCGAGCGCTTCGAGCGCGCGAATGACGACTATTCCTCGATCCTCGTCAAGGCTCTGGCCGATCGCTTTGCCGAGGCCTTTGCCGAGCGCATGCATGAACAGGTACGCAAGGAGTTCTGGGGTTATGCATCGGATGAGGCTTTCACGCCCGATGAACTGATCGCGGAAACCTATGCCGGCATCCGCCCGGCGCCAGGTTATCCGGCCCAGCCTGACCACACAGAAAAGGTGACGCTGTTCTCGCTGCTTGACGCGACCAAGGCGACCGGTGTGACGCTGACCGAGAGCTATGCCATGTGGCCGGGCTCGTCCGTCTCCGGTCTCTATATCGGCCATCCCGACAGCTATTATTTCGGCGTCGCCAAGGTCGAGCGTGACCAGGTCGAAGACTATGCGGCGCGCAAGGGGATGGATGTGCGTGAAGTGGAACGCTGGCTGGGGCCGGTGTTGAACTATGTGCCGAAGGCGCTGGCTGCAGAGTGATTGCGGGCGTCCGCTCAGATGTGGAAGGCGGGAGCGCGCAGAGTGTTCAAGGGATTGAGATTGTCCATGGCATGAAGTGCGGATTGCATGACCTCTCTGGAGCTACCGGCAGCTAGCTTGTCGGTGACCTGCAGGTCATTTTCCCGGATGAGGTCCTCCAAGGACAGATCCAGGAGCGCCCATGCTTGGTAGATTGCCGAGCGGAAGTTGTTAAGGGTGTCCTGGTCGAGCTCCGTCGGAGTGGCGAACGAGGCGTTTTCAACAGGTAATGCCGTTGACGGAGGCTCTGAGCTCACAATGCCATCGGTGGCGGCAGAGGAGGCTGGATCTTGCTTTGCGGTCTCCATGCTGTCGCGAACGAGCTCGGAATAGTCCGTCGCTGCGCTTCCGAGCTCCTTTCCAATCGCCGCTGCACGTTGCGCCAGAAAGGCCGGCGAGACGGAGAACTGGCGGAGGATCCGCATTTCCTCTTTAGCCCGATCGAGGCGGTCTTCCGCGATCTTGCGGCGCGTCTCGGTCAGCGCTTCTTCCAGGCCGGAAAGCAGATTGTGATCAGGGTGGGAGCCTGTTCTCTCAGCGGGCGCTTCGCCCTCACCGGTCTTCAGTCCTTGTGGCTGAACGCGGTCCGTTTTTCTTGCTTCCAACCGGCTGGCCGGGGCACTTTCAATGCTGATCACCGGGGCGGCCTCACTCGATTTCGTCAACATGTTCGAAAATTCAAGCGAAGTATGCGCGCAGAATATTGATTTAGCTTTACCGTCAATTTCCTGCGTGCGGCCGTCTCTTTGTAGCAACGTCTTCTTCTGCCCGCTTGCAGGGAGAACGTGCCCGAAGGGTCACGCCCGACTTGCTGCGCCAGGGGATGAGTGGCTCATCCTTTCCTTCAGCTTCCTCACAAGCCGATTCTAGATTTGCCGGTAAGCTATTGAGGCAGATTCCTAATTGCCTTTATGCCTCCAGCCTCAGCAGGATCGCCGTCGTGTCGTCGCTCTGCTTGTAACGCGGATATTTCAACCCGTCCGGGTCCACCTCTCGCTCCATGTAGCGGAGCTCTGAGACCAGCGACTTCAGTCCTGTCGTCGCAGCGCGCTGGATCAGCGTGGCGGGGTCGTAAAGCTTGTAGAGCGCGACCAGATCGGCGAGGCCGTCGGAGCAGAGGAGGGCTGTGGCGCCGCCGCCATAAACGGGGACATCGACCAGAGCGAGGTGATCGGCAGCTTCTGGGACCACGCCGAAGGTCCAGGTGGAACCACCGGATGTGTTCTGCAATGCGCGGCCACGACGCAGGTCTTCCAGCGTCTGCGGGTCGTCATTGGCGACGCCTGCCGCGCCGATGCCCCCGAGGCGAACGATATGCTGGGCGGCCCTATGCTGCTCCCATTCATAGGCACCGGGGATCGGGATGACGAAGTCGGATTGTCCGTCGTCATGCAGGATGTACATGCAGCTGTCGCCGAGGCCGAACCAGCGGAAACCGGTGCTGGTCGCCTGCAAGGCGGTCAGGCTGCAGAGCGGCCAGGTGTAGCGCGGCTGGTCCCCGGCCATTGCCGTGAATGTATCGCGCGCTTCTTCGGACACGGCTCTCAGTACCGCTTTCGGATCTGCGCTCCGATCGAAGTGCTCGGCGAAACGCAGCGCTGCGAATTCCGCGATCCAAGCGGCGTCCGAGCCGAAGCCATCCATGAACTGCCGGTCGCCGAGGCCGGTTGCGCCGTCGATGACGAAAGCGGCATGCTTGTTATAGCCGAGGCGATCCTCGTTAGGTCTTGAGTCCTTGCCGGGGTCTGAAATGGTGTCGATGATGAAAATCTGCGGCATGAGGGCCTCGCGCTGAAAACGTCGTGCCGGAGATATCCGGCGCGTTTCGTGCCTATCATGGTAGGAGGTTGGCGTCAGCCGCGGGCGGCGCGAAAGCGGTTCATGATCTCGGCGCGGGTGGGGTCCGTCATAACCAGGGCCAATCCGAATTCGAGCGGGGTTAGGCTCGCTTCGTCCGGATAGACGATTTCGTCTGCGAGGATCTCTTCCGGCAGAAGCCCACGAACGCGTCTATCGGTGACCGTGCCGCCATGGACGATGTGCTCGCGGGCCGCTATCTCGGGGTCGAGCAGGTGGTTGATCAGGGCGTGGGCGCCCGGCTTGTTATGAGCCTTGGCCGGGATCGCATAATAATCCGTCCAGATCTCGCCGCCATCGGTCGCGATGACATAGGTGATCTCGGGCACGTCGCGGTGCATCTGCGAGGCGTCATTGCTCCAGCACATGGTCATCCAGGCCTCACCGGTCCGCATGGCGGGTTGATAATCGCTGTCGACGGCCAGAAGATGCGGCCTGACCTGCATCAGCAGGTCTTCAGCGCGTTGCAGTTCCAGCGGATCGAGCGAGTTGAAGTCGAGCCCAAGCGCCACCAGAGCGCTGCCGATGGCGGTCAGCTGGTAGTCATGCACGATGGTCCGGCCCGTCGCCTTTGTCATGGCGACATCGAAGAAGTCGCGCCAGGTCTCGACCGGGTCAAGCTCACGGCTGTTATAGGCAATGCCGGTCGTGCCGGCGTTCTTCGGCACGGCAAAGATTGCGCCTGCTCGGACGCCGGGCTTCAGGAAACGGTCGGCATGGGCGGCCAGATCAAAATTCGGCAGGCGCCGGAGTTCAAGAGGCTCTAGCATGTCGCGCTGAACGTAAGGTGCGATCGCATACTGGGTGGGGATGATGATGTCCCAGACCCGGCCCCGTTCAAGGGCGAGCAAAGTGCCCTCGTTGGAACCGATGATCGAGACGTCGACCTCGACGCCATAGCGGGCTGTGAAGTCCTCGAAGGTCTTCGGATCATGATAGTTCGGCCAGGTTGCGAGCGAGACCTTCTTGCCGAGCGGCGAACCTTCAGACGTTGCAACGCTGGTCCTTCGGCTTCCCCGATGACGAGGGCGGCCATTCCGAGCCCGGTGACGGCGAGAAAATGACGGCGCGTGACGGAGCCGCGTTTCAGCCGCATGAATTCGGCCATGAAACCCTTGGCGTCAATCTCCGTCGATGTCTTCTTCCTGACCATGGCTGCTCTCGATCCGTTGCCGGTTTCGTGCAGCCGAAGTTCACCACAAACGGGTTAACGCTATCACACCATATGGCGAAACGTGATTGCGCGGGCAGTCCTCAAACCATGTGGTCGATGATGCTGATGCCGTTTTCGCGGAAGCTGTCCATGGTGGCGAGCGCCGGTGCCGCTTCCGTGAGGGTGATGCGGCGGCCGATCAGGCGGTCCGGAGAGAGCTTGCCGGTGAGTATCATGCGGAGCATGGCGTCGTAGCGCCAGGACTGCATTCCGTGGCTGCCATAGATCTCGAGTTCGTGGGCAATGACGCGCGCCATCGGGATTGCAGGTGTCGCGTGATCGGCAAGCATCAGGCCGACCTGCACATGGCGGCCGCGCCGGCGAAGGTTGAGGATCGAGTTGCAGCAGGTCTGGGGATGGCCGAGCGCATCGACCGAGACATGCGCACCGCCACCCGTCACGTCACGCACCGCTTCGGAGACATCGGCGACCGAACGGCTATCGATGGCAACGGATGCACCGAGCGCCTTGGCCAGCGCCAGCTTGTCCTCGGCGATGTCGATCGCCACCACATCGGCACCGAGTGCGGCACCGATCATGATCGCCGAGAGCCCGACCCCGCCGCAACCGTGGACTGCCAGCCATTCTCCGCCCTGGAGCCGGCCTTGGTCGACCACCGCCCGGAAGGATGTAGCAAAGCGGCAGCCGAGGCTGGCCGCTGTTTCGTAGCTGATCTCAGTCGGCAGATGCACGAGGTTCTGGTCGGCATAGTCAATCGCGACATATTCGGCGAACGAGCCCCAATGGGTGAAGCCGGGTTGGAACTGCTCTTCGCAGACCTGCTGATTGCCGGATCGGCATTCCATGCAGTGGCCGCAACCGGAGACGAAGGGCACCGTCACACGATCGCCGACCTTGAAGCGGCGCACGTCACGGCCGACAGCCGCAATCGTGCCGGCCAGTTCGTGGCCGGGGACGTGGGGAAGGCGGATATCGGGATCATGGCCCATCCATCCGTGCCAGTCGCTGCGGCAGAGGCCCGTTGCCTTCACGGAGATGACGACGCCAGCATTGGTCGGCGTCGGGTCGGGTAGGGTGCGGATCTCCGGTGTTGCACCAAATGCTTCAAAATACATCGCCCGCATGGGATATCCTCCAGATGCGAATGCCGCCCTTGCGGACGGCATTCCGGCACGTTTGCCTTTGGACGTGGTTTGCCTCAGTCAGCGAGCACGATCAAGGCGGAGGGGTCGATTTTCACGCCGACGGTATCGCCGACAACAGGTGGTTTAATGCCGGGGTCGTTGAAGGTGTCAAAGGAGAGCGTCTTTCCGGCGACATCGATGCGGGTTCGAATGACCGAGCCAAGGAACTGGCTCGATGTAACCCGGCCATGCACCGTGGCTTCATCGGCGCCAGAGAGCGTGCCGGCTTCCGGTCGCATGGCGAGCTGGATGCTCTGGCCGTTCGGGGACGAAATCGCTTCCTTGATGGTGAGCATCTTGTCGCCGATCTTCACCACGCCTGCGCCTTGATCGGCAACGACCGCGTCCAGCACATTTAATGTGCCAACGAAAGAGGCGACGAAGCGGGTGGTCGGGCGATTGTAGATCTCGAAGGGCGTACCGATCTGGTCTGCCTTGCCGGCATTCATGACGACGATGCGGTCGGAGATCGACAGCGCCTCTTCCTGGTCATGGGTAACAAAGACAGTGGTAATGCCGAGTTGCTGCTGGATCTGGCGGATTTCCTCGCGCAGCGACACGCGGATCTTGGCATCCAGCGCCGAGAGTGGCTCGTCGAGCAGGAGGACCTGGGGTTTCGGAGCGAGCGCACGGGCGAGTGCCACGCGCTGCTGCTGGCCGCCCGACAGTTGGTAGGGGTAGCGCTCGGCCAGATGTTCGAGGTGAATGAGGGAGAGCATCTCCTTCACGCGCGTTTCGATATCGGCTCTCGACATGCCGGATATCTTGAGGCCGAAGGCGACGTTGTCGAAGACATTCATGTTCGGAAACAGCGCATAGGCCTGGAAGACCATGCCAATGTTGCGCTGGTTCGGCTTCAAGTTGGTCTGGTCCTTGCCATCAACGACGATGGAGCCGGCCGACGGGGTCTCGAAACCGGCCACCATGCGCAGCACGGTGGTCTTGCCGCAGCCGGAGGGCCCAAGGAAGGAGATGAACTCGCCCTTGTCGATCGCCATGTTGAAGTCGTGCACGACCTGCGTTGCGCCGAAAGATTTCTTGAGGTGGTTCAGGGTCAGAAAGCTCATGAATTGATGTCCTCAAGCCTGGCGGGGGGCTGTTTTCTGGAGGCGGGAGACGAGCTGCATCAGGCCGAGGCATGCCCAGGTGATGCCGAAGGCGATCACGGCGAGAGCCGCCGGCTCATAGGCGCGGTTGGCGCCGAGCAGCTGCATGTAAGGTCCGAAGGCCGGCTTGTTCAGGAGGGCGGCCATCGTGAATTCGCCCATGACGATGGCGAAGGTGACGAAAGCGCCCGACATGACGGCGACCGAGACATTCGGCAGGATGATGCGGCCGATGATCGTCGCCCAACCGGCGCCGAGGCTTTGGGCGGCCTCCGTCAGGGTGGCCACGTCGATGGTTCTCAAGCCCGTATCAACCGCCCGGTACATGTAGGGCAGGCCGAGCGTCGCATAACCGAACATGAGCAGCATGTTCGTGCCGGTGGAGGAGCCGGTCAGTGGCAGCCAGCTTGAGGTGTTGTAGAGCCTGATATAGCCGAAGACGACGACGATCGCCGGGATGACGAGCGGCAGGAGCGTGACGAATTCGATATAGGGGCGAAGGCCCGGCAACTTCAGCCGCACCCAATAGGCCGTCGGTACGATCAGGAATACCCCGAAGATGATGGTCGTCAGCGCCATCGTGACGGAATAGCTGAAGGTCTCCTGGAAGCGCGGATCGGCCAGAACCTTGGCATAGGCATCGAAGGAATACTCGCCGCGGCGCATCTTCAGCGAGAAGTTGGTCATGCCAATCAGCGGCAGGATGAAATAGAGAAGGCCGAAGATCAGTGCGGCCCAAGCCCAGAGACGTTTCATTTCATCCACCTTTCGCTGCGGGCGCGCAGCCAGATGTAGAGGCCATTGGCAATTCCGGTGACGACGATCATGCCAAAGGCGAGCGCGTAGCCGAGATGGGGGTCGCCCAGCACGTCGCCGCGGATCTGGGCGAAGAGCAGGATCGGCACGATATTCAGCGAAGAGCCGGTCAGTGCGATCGCGGTTGCGACGGCGCCGAACGCATTTGCGAAAAGCAGTGCCATGGTGCCGAGGATCGAGGGCAAGAGGATCGGAAAGGCGACGAGCCGCCAGTATTGCGCATTGGTCGCGCCAAGGATCGAGGCCGCCTCGCGCCATTCGCGCTTCAGGCCGTCGAGTGCCGGCGCAATGATCAGGATCATCAACGGGATCTGGAAGAAGAGATAGGTGATCGTCAGTCCCCAGAAGGACAGGAGATTGAAGCCGAGAAGGCGCAGATCGATCCCGAGCTGGGTCTTGAGGAAGACGGTCAACATGCCGACGGGGCCAAGCGTCGCGAGGAAGGCGAAGGCAAGCGGCACGCCGGCGAAGTTGGAGGCAACACCGGAAAATGTCAGCAGAGGACTACGGATCCAGGCAGGCAGTCCCCCGAGAATAACTGCGGCGGCCACGCCGAAGCCGATCAGGCAGCCGAGAATGGCGGAGGCGAGACTGATCTTGATGGAGATCCAGTAAGCGGCCATGATCGACGGGGTGAACAGGCCAAGCACATTGTCGAAGGTGAACGAGCCGTCCGGACGCTGAAAGGCGCCGATGACGATCTTCATTGTCGGCATGATCAGGAAGAGAATCACGAAGGCTGCAAAGGGCAAGACCCCGAGCCAGTGAAGTGGAAGTTTCGTTCGTGGCCGTGCCTGATGGCCCGGGCTCACCGCCTCTGTCGACATTCGATCTGCCCCTCTGTCCGCGTTTCGACGGATCTTCTTAAAATGCGAGCGCCGCCCCGACCTTAGAAAAGATCGGGGCGGCACATCAAGGTCTCGACTTACTGAACGTTGGCGCCAACGACGCTGTCCCAGCCCGCCGTCACGGCAGCCTTGTTGGCATCGACTTCTTCAAGCGTCGGGAAGTAGGCCTTTTCATAGGACTCAGCCGGCGGCAGGGCGTCGAGCAGGTCCTGCGGAACCTTGCCGGCCTTGACCATGGCGTTGAAGCGGGCCGGGTGGCAGTAACCCTTCAGCCAGCCGAGCTGACCTTCGTCGGAATACAGGTGCTCCATCCAGAGCTTCGCTGCATTCGGGTGCGGTGCATAGGCCGAGATGCCCTGAACGTAGACGCCAGCGAGAACGCCCTTGTCCGGAACGACGACTTCGACCGGCGGGTTGCCGGCGAGCGTGTCACGAGCAGCGAGCGCGTTGTAGTCCCACATGACGACGATCGGGGTCGCGCCCTGAGCGAGCGTACCGGACTTGCCGATAACAGGCACGAAGTTGCCGGCCTTGTTCATTTCGGCGAAGTAGTTGAGGCCAGCTTCTCCGGCGTCCTTGCCGGCAGCTGCACCGGTTGCCATGCCGGCTGCGAGAACGCCAAGGATTGCCTGGTTGGAGGCGCGTGGGTCGCCGGCGAGAGCGACCTGGCCGGCATATTCCGGCTTCAGAAGGTCAGCCCAGTCCTTCGGGGTGTTTTCAACGAGGTCCTTGTTCACGAGGAAGGACATGACGCCGTAATAGTCGCCGTACCAGTAGCCTTCGGCATCCTTGATGTTGTCAGGGATTTCGTCCCAAGTGGAGACCTTGTAGGGCTGCAGAAGGCCTTCGGCCTTCATCTGCGGGCCGAAGGCGAGACCGACGTCAACTACGTCAGGAGCCTGCGGACCTTTGTTGTCCTTGTTCGCCTTGATCGCTTCGACTTCGTCTGCCGAGCCGGCATCCGGGTTCAGTTCGTTGACGGTGATTTCCGGATACTTCGCCTTGAAGGCGGCGATGACTTCGCCGTAGCCGCACCAATCGTGGGGCAGGGCGATGGTGGTCAGCATGCCTTCTTTCTTGGCGGCTTCGATGAGTTCGGCGCTCGGCTCGGCATAGGCTACTGCCGAGCTCGTCATGACCAGCGCGGTCGTGAGCGACAGGAATTTGCGAAGATTGGTGGTCACTGTAGTTCTCCTCTTGTGTTGGAAGCGATGCGGTTCACTTATGTGGCCTTTGTTATGGTTATGTGACGGATATCGGCCTTGCACGGTCTATCGATATTGGTCCGTATCCTGAACGATCCTCCGGTTTCTTCTCTCAGCCATGTCGGGGCTTTCGGAACAGGCGTGCCTGCTCGAAAAGCCCTTCCAGTGTGTTCATGCGCTCGCGCGTCTCGTCCCAGGACGAGCTCTGCACGGCCTCGATCAGGGCTTCGACGACGAACAGCGTCACGACGGAGCTGTCCCAGGCCGATGGTGCCTCGATATGGAGCTTGAAACAGTGGCGCGCGTGCTGTGCGACAGGCGACATCCACTGATCCGTGAAGACGATAATCTGGACGCCGTTGGCGCGCGCGACCTCTGCGAGCGTCGTCAGGTCCGCCTCGTAGCGCCTGATGTCGAAGATCACGAGCACATCGCCATCCTGCATGTTGAGAACATGCTGCGGCCATGAACTCGCATTCGACGACATCAAGGTCGTCCGAGGACGGATGACCTGCATATGGGTGAAGAAGTATTCGGCAAGCGCACCCGTGATGCGCCCGCCGACGAAATAGATGCTGCGATGGCGGTCACCGATCAGGCGAGCGGCTTCGTCGAAGGTCGCCGTGCGCAGTTCTCCCAGCGAGTTGCGGAGATTGGCCATCACGGCATCAGCAAAGCGATTGAGAATATGGCGATTGGGGGCGTTGGCGGCCCAACGGTCGTGCTTGGCGATCGGGTTTGAGATCGTCGCCTCGAGTTCCTGGTGCAGATGCGCCTGGAATTCCGGATAACCCTTGTAGCCGAGCTTCTGCACCATGCGGGCGACGGTCGGTGTCGAGACCCGGGCATTTTCGGCAACGGTGGTGATGCTTCCCAGTCCGGAGACGGGGTAGTTCTGCAGCAGGCTTTCTGCCAGCTGCCGTTCGGCACGCGTCAGCCCATCGAAATGGGCATGGATCACGTCCGACACCGTGGTCGACGCATTCATCAAGAACCGATTGACTCCCCTCAAGCCAGTCTGTCGCCGGCTTTTTCAGGATTAAGCCTCGCTGTCACAATTGAGTCAACTGCCCTTTGAAGAGAATTTTTCAGTAGCGGATTGACAGACGCTTAACCGTGAAGAATTCTCTTCGAAAACAAATTGGGCCAACGAGCCCAGGGGAACAATCAGCATGCTCTTGAGGTCGGGGATCCTGGCGGCGTCGGACGGTGAAGCAGTTGCAGTCGAAAATCCGACTGCGGCGAGCGGTCTCGTTTTCGTCTGCGAGCACGCATCTGCCGTGTTGCCGCGATCGGCGGGCAACCTGGGTCTTTCGCCGGATGCTCTATCCAGCCATATCGCTTGGGATCCGGGTGCTCTGGAGATCGCTCGCCGCCTTTCAACTGCTCTCGACGGACTGCTCGTCCATCAGCGCTTTTCGCGCCTCATCTATGACTGCAATCGCCCGCCGGAATCGCCGGCGGCCATGCCGGAGAAGAGCGAGATCTACGCAATCCCGGGCAATCTCAACCTTAGCCCGGCGGAGCGTTATGCGCGGACTGCGGCGCTCTACGTTCCCTTCCACGACAGGGTTTCAACCGAGATTGCGCGGATCGCCGGGGAGGGGGGCAAGCCCGTGATCGTCACCGTGCATACGTTCACGCCGATCTATTTCGGCAAGCCGCGCGAGGTCGAGATCGGCATTCTTCACGATATGGACAGCCGTCTGGCGGATGCCATGCTCGAGGCTGCAGCCGGTGGTCCGTACCGTGTCGAACGCAACTCACCCTATGGGCCGGAAGACGGCGTGACCCATACGCTGCGGCTCCACGCACTGCCGCAAGGCTTCGCCAATGTGATGATCGAGGTGCGCAACGACCTCGTTCGCGACGAGGGAGACCTCGAGGCCATCTGCGCCTATCTCGCGGACTTGATTTCAGGAGCGCTCGAAAGGGTCGCATAACTATTCGAAACGCTGGGCAAACCATACATCAAAGAGGGAACGGATGCCGGCATATGAGACGATGAGACAAGGACCGCTCAAGCGTTCCGGGCTGGCAGCATACTGATGCCGCAAGCCCTGAAAACCTATGTGCGTGTCGTCGATGCCTTCAATCGCCGTGTCGGCCGGATCGTCATGTATGGCGTCTTCGTCATGATGGGCATCCTGCTCTATTCGTCCATCTCGAAAGGCCTGTTCCTGCCGGCGCACTGGACGCTGGAAATGGCGCAGTTCGTCATGGCCGGCTACTACCTGCTCGGCGGTGCCTATTCGCTGCAGCTCGACAGCCATGTGCGCATGGACCTGCTTTACGGCCGCTGGTCGCCGAAGACCAAGGCCGTCGTTGATGTGATCACGATCATGATGCTCTTCGTCTACTTGTTCTTCCTGATGTGGGGCGGGGTGTCGAGCACCTCCTATGCGCTGCAATATGGTGAAACCAGCTACTCCTCCTGGTCGCCCTACATGGCCCCCGTGAAGATCGTCATGGTCATCGGTATCTTCCTCACCTTCCTGCAGGCGACGTCGATCTTCATCAAGGACCTTGCGGTCGCCATGGGGAGGCCGATCGCATGAGCGATTTTCTGAGCTATGAAATGATAGCGCTGCTCATGTTCTCGTCGATGATGATGTCGATGCTCACAGGGCAGCGCGTGTTTGCGACCATCGGCTTCGTCGGCGTCGTGGCGGCGGCAGTGCTCTGGGGCAATGGCGGCTTCGAGATGGGCTTTTCGGCCGGCATGAAGCTGATGAAGTGGTATCCGCTGCTGACGCTGCCGCTCTTCATCTACATGGGCTACATGCTGTCGGAATCCGGCATCGCCGAGGACCTTTACAAGGCTTTCCATGTCTGGTTTGGCGGCATGCCAGGCGGTCTTGCCGTCGGCACGATCGGGTTGATGGTCGTGATTTCCGCGATGAATGGTCTGTCCGTCGCCGGCATGGCCATCGGGGCGTCGATCGCGCTGCCCGAACTGCTGCGCCGCGGCTACGACAAGATCATGGTCTCCGGCGTCATCCAGGCCGGCAGTTCGCTCGGGATCCTGATCCCGCCGAGCGTGGTCCTGGTGCTTTACGGCATGATTGCTCGCCAGCCGGTGAGCCAGCTCTGGCTTGCGGGCGTCTTCCCCGGTTTGATGCTTGCGACGATGTTTTGTCTCTACATCATCATCCGCTGCCGTCTGAACCCGGCCCTCGGCCCAGCACTTCCCAAGGAAGAGCGTGACATGCCGATGCGCGAGAAGCTCAGGCTCTTGCAGGCGGGCATCCTGCCGTTCCTCATCTTCTTCCTGATGATGGGCCTCTTCCTTATGGGGATCACCAGTCTCGTCGAGAGTTCGGCGGTCGGTGCACTCGGGGCTCTCTTTGCAGCTTGGTACAAGGGGCGCCTGTCGAAGGCCGTGTGGAACCGGGTACTCGAGCAGACCCTCGGCATTTCCTGCATGTTCATGTGGATCATCCTCGCCGCACTCTGCTTTGGCGCCGTCTTCGATGGGCTGGGTGCCGTCAGGGCCATCGAGACGCTGCTGGTGCGTGATATCGGCCTCACACCGTGGCAGATCCTTATCATCATGCAGCTGTCGTTCCTGGTGATGGGAGCATTCCTCGACGACACGGCCATGCTGGTCATCGTCGCGCCGCTCTACATTCCGCTCGTCGGCAAGCTCGATCTCGGCATCGACAACGTGCTCATCTGGTACGGAGTGCTCTACACGATCACCTGCCAGATCGCCTACATGACCCCGCCCTTCGGTTACAATCTCTTCCTGATGAAGGCGATGGCACCACCCGATTTCAGGCTGATCGATATCTATCGGTCGGTGATCCCGTTCGTTCTGATCATGATGCTCGGCATGGTGATCATCATGATCTTCCCGCAGATCGCGACATGGCTTCCGAGCCAGATCTACCTCCGAGGTTAGCGTTCGAATGACAAGAGGCCCGGCAAACGGGCCCGGCACCAGGACTACCCGCCGGACCTCAGGTTCTGCGGGCTTCAAGAGAAACGAAGAACAGAGGGAAACAACATGACCAACAGCAGACGTTCATTCCTGAAGACGGCCGCCATGGCCACCCCTGCCGTTCTGGCAGCCCCTTACGTCAAGGCGCAGAACGCCAAGATCACCTGGCGCCTGCAGACCTATGCGGGTGCGGCACTTGCCGAATTCGTCATCCGGCCTGCGGTCGACGCCTTCAACAAGGCGGCCAATGGCGAGATGGAGATCCAGCTCTTCACGGCAGACCAGCTCGTGCCCACAGGCGAACTCTTCCGCGCCATGCAGGCTGGCACGATCGACGCCGTCCAGTCGGACGACGACTCGATGAACTCGCCTGTCGATATCAAGGTGTTCGGTGGCTACTTCCCGTTCGCCTCGCGCTACAGCCTCGACGTGCCGACGCTGTTCTACGAATACGGCCTCGCCGAGATCTGGGACGAAGCCTACACGGAAGTCGGCGTGAAGTGGCTGTCGGCGGGCGCATGGGACCCCTGCAATTTCGCCACCAACAAGCCGATCACCAAGCTCGATGACCTGAAGGGCCTGCGCGTCTTCACCTTCCCGACAGCCGGCCAGTTCCTGTCGCAGTTCGGCGTCGTGCCTGTCACCATTCCGTTCGAAGATGTGCCGGTTGCCATGCAGACGGGTGAAATCGACGCGATCGCCTGGTCCGGCATCACCGAAGTCTTCACCTCGGGCTGGGTCGATGTCACCAAGTACTTCCTGACCAACAATGTGTCGGGCGGCTGGTGCGGCTCGTTCTTCGCCAATGCCGATCGCTGGAACGAGGTCCCGCCACACCTGCAGACCCTGTGGCAGATGTGCATGGATTCCTCCCACTACAAGCGTCTGCACTGGTACTGGGGTGGCGAAGCCCGCCTTCGTGCCGAGGGTGGCCGTCTGGAACTTACCAGCATCCCGGATGCCGAATGGAAGTCGGTCGAAGATGCGGCCCTCGTCTTCTGGGACGAGGTCGCCAAGCAGACACCGCGCACCGGCAAGGTCGTCGAGATCCTGAAGAAGTACAACTCCGACATGGAAAAGGCTGGCAAGCCCTACCGTTACGGCTGATCATACGACATGGCGATCCGGCTTCGGCCGGGTCGCTTCCAAAAAACAAGACGGCATGAGCCAATCGCTGCCCTGGGAACACCGAGATGACCACGTACACATTCGAAGAGTTGAAAAAAGACGTCGCAGAAGGGCGCATCGACACGGTTCTGGCGTGTCAGGTGGACATGCAGGGCCGCTTGATGGGCAAGCGGTTTCAGGCGGAGTTCTTCGTCGAAAGCGCCTATAAGGAAACCCATAGCTGCAACTACCTGCTCGCCACCGACATGGAGATGGAAACTGTCTCCGGCTACAAGGCGACCAGCTGGGAAAAGGGTTACGGCGACTACACGATGAAGCCGGATCTTTCGACCCTTCGCCGCATTCCCTGGCTCGAAGGCACCGCGCTGGTTCTCTGCGACATGCTTGACCATGCCACCCATGCCGAAGTGCCGCATTCGCCGCGCGCAATCCTGAAGAAGCAGGTCGCCCGGCTTGAAGCCATGGGCATGAAGGCCTTCATGGCGACCGAACTCGAATTCTTCCTCTTCGATCAGACCTATGACGAGGCGCGCCTTTCGGGCTATCGCGACCTGAAAACGGTCTCGGGCTACAACGAGGATTACCACATCTTCCAGACGACCAAGGAAGAGGACGTGATGCGGGCGATCCGGAAGGGTCTGCAGGGAGCCGGCATTCCGGTCGAGAATTCCAAGGGCGAGGCCTCCGCCGGCCAGGAAGAGATCAATGTCCGCTATGCCGACGTGCTCACCATGGCCGACAGGCACGTGATCATCAAGAATGGCTGTAAGGAGATCGCCTGGTCAAAGGGCAAGGCCATCACCTTCCTCGCCAAGTGGCATTACAATGCCGCCGGCTCCTCGTCGCATATCCATCAGTCGCTGTGGTCGGCCGACGGCAAGACGCCGCTGTTCTTCGACAAGGACGGCGAATACGGCATGTCGGAGACAATGAAGCACTACATGGCCGGGCTTCTAGCTCATGCCAGTGATTTCACCTATTTCCTGGCTCCTTACATCAACTCCTACAAGCGCTTTGTCGCCGGCACATTTGCGCCAACCAAGGCGATCTGGTCGAAGGACAATCGCACCGCTGGCTACCGTCTCTGTGGCGAGCAGAGCAAGGGCATCCGCGTCGAATGCCGCGTGGGTGGCTCCGATCTCAACCCGTATCTCGCCATGGCAGCACTGCTCGCCGCCGGGATCGACGGCATCGAGAAAAAGATGGCGCTCGAGCCGGAATTCTCGGGCGACGCCTATGGCGCAAAGGAGGCTCGCGAGATTCCTCGTACTTTGCGGGCGGCTGCGGAAACGCTTCGCGGGTCGCAGATGCTGCGGGCTGCTTTCGGCGATGATGTCGTCGATCACTACGTTCGTGCTGCGGAGTGGGAGCAGGAAGAATATGATCGCCGGATCACGGACTGGGAGGTGGCGCGCGGCTTCGAGCGCGCGTGACCAAAGGCGGCCTTGAGCCCGCCACCATCACCGGCGTAAGGGTGGAAACAAGGACAGCGGCTGCGGCCGCTGTCATCTCGTTCTAGAACAACAGGAAGACGATCATGACCATGATCCAATGCATTTCGCCGATCGACGGATCGGTTTACGCGGAACGTCCGGCCATGTCGCTGGAAGCGGCAACGGAAGCTGTCGCGCGTGCGCGCAAGGCGCAGAAGGCCTGGGCGCGGCGGCCTCTGGAAGACCGCGTTCAGCTGGTGCTGAAGGGTGTCGCCCGTCTCAACGAGATGTCCGATGAAGTGGTGCCGGAACTCGCCCATATGATGGGCCGTCCGGTGCGCTACGGCGGTGAATACAAGGGCTTCAACGAGCGCTCGAACTATGTAGCAGCCATCGCTGCCAACTCTCTTGCGCCACTGGTCGTGGAAGCCAGCGACAATTTCGAGCGTCGGATCGAGCGCGAGCCGCATGGCGTCGTCTTCGTCATCGCGCCGTGGAACTATCCCTACATGACCGCGATCAACACGATCGCACCGGCGCTGATGGCGGGCAATACCGTCGTCATCAAGCATGCGACCCAGACGCTTCTCGTCGGCGAGCGCATGGTGCGCGCCTTTGTCGAGGCGGGCGTTCCCGATGATGTCTTCATCAACCTCTTCCTCGACCATGCCACGACGTCCGCCCTGATCGCGGCCGGCAATTTCAACTTCATCAACTTCACCGGTTCGGTCGAAGGCGGTCGCTCGATCGAGCGGGCCGCTGCCGGCACCTTTGCCGGTCTCGGGCTCGAACTCGGCGGCAAGGATCCGGGTTACGTCATGGAAGACGCGGACCTGGATGCCGCCGTCGATACG
>JBJIOA010000045.1:0-8342 GCA_045377275.1 Allorhizobium sp.
AAGTCCATCCTCATCATCGGCGCGGGGCCGATCGTCATCGGCCAGGCATGTGAGTTCGATTATTCCGGAACCCAGGCCGTCAAGGCGCTGAAGGAAGAAGGCTACCGGGTCATCCTGGTCAACTCCAACCCGGCGACCATCATGACCGATCCGGGTCTGGCCGACGCCACATACGTCGAGCCGATCACGCCCGAGGTTGTCGCCAAGATCATCGCCAAGGAGCGCCCGGATGCGCTACTGCCGACCATGGGCGGCCAGACGGCGCTCAACACCGCGCTCTCCCTGAAGCGCATGGGCGTACTCGACCGCTACAATGTCGAGATGATCGGCGCAAAGCCGGCCGCCATCGACAAGGCCGAAGACCGCGCCCTCTTCCGCGAAGCCATGACGAAGATCGGGCTCGAGACCCCGAAGTCGATGCTCGCCAACGCAACCGAGATCAAGGATGCCGACCGCAAGACCCATGAGGCAGCACGTGCCGAATTGAAGGCAAAGCTCTCAGGCGCCGAACTCGACAAGGCGCTCGATGAGCTGGAAAACCAGTGGAACCTTGGCGAGACCGACCGCAAGCAGCGCTACATGAGCCATGCCATGGCGATTGCCGCACAGGCGCTTGACGTCGTCGGCCTTCCCGCCATCATCCGCCCGTCCTTCACCATGGGCGGCACCGGCGGCGGCATCGCTTACAACCGCTCGGAATTCTACGAAATCATCAATTCCGGTCTCGACGCCTCCCCCACCACCGAAGTCCTGATCGAAGAATCGGTGCTCGGCTGGAAGGAATATGAAATGGAGGTCGTCCGCGACAAAGCGGACAACTGCATCATCGTCTGCTCGATCGAGAACATCGATCCCATGGGCGTGCACACCGGCAACTCGATCACGGTCGCACCGGCGCTGACGCTGACCGACAAGGAATACCAGATCATGCGCAACGCCTCGATCGCGGTTCTCCGCGAGATCGGCGTTGAGACGGGCGGCTCGAACGTCCAGTTCGCCGTCAATCCGAAGGACGGCCGCCTCGTCGTCATCGAAATGAACCCGCGCGTCTCGCGCTCGTCTGCGCTGGCGTCCAAGGCAACCGGCTTCCCGATCGCCAAGATCGCCGCCAAGCTTGCCGTCGGTTACACGCTCGACGAACTTGAAAACGACATCACCGGCGGCGCAACGCCCGCCTCCTTCGAACCCTCGATCGACTACGTCGTCACCAAGATCCCGCGCTTCGCCTTCGAAAAGTTCCCGGGCGCCGAACCGACACTGACCACGGCCATGAAGTCGGTCGGTGAAGTCATGGCGATCGGCCGCACCTTCGCCGAATCGCTGCAGAAAGCGCTCCGCGGTCTCGAAACGGGCCTCACCGGCCTCGACGAGATCGAAATCCCAGGCCTCGGCCAGGGTGACGACAAGAATGCCATTCGTGCCGCCATCGGCACGCCGACGCCCGACCGCCTGCGCATGGTCGCCCAGGCGCTTCGCCTCGGCATGTCGCCGGAAGAAGTCCACGAAGGCTGCAAGATCGATCCGTGGTTCATCGCCCAGTTCAAGGCGATCACCGACATGGAAGCCCGCATCCGCGAGCACGGCCTGCCACAGGATGCCGAAAACCTGCGCACCCTGAAGGCCATGGGCTTCTCCGATGCCCGCCTTGCCTCTCTGTCGGGCAAGCGCCCCAAGGAAGTCGCGGAACTTCGCAACGGTCTCGGTGTACGCCCGGTCTTCAAGCGCATCGACACCTGTGCTGCCGAATTCGCTTCGCCAACCGCTTACATGTACTCGACCTATGAAACGCCTTTCGTCGGCGCGCTGCGCTCGGAAGCGGAGGTCTCCGATCGCAAGAAGGTTGTCATCCTCGGAGGCGGTCCGAACCGCATCGGCCAGGGTATCGAGTTCGACTATTGCTGCTGCCATGCCGCCTTCGCCCTGAAGGATGCCGGCTTCGAAGCGATCATGATCAACTGCAATCCGGAAACGGTCTCGACCGACTACGATACTTCCGACCGCCTCTATTTCGAGCCGCTGACGGCTGAAGACGTCATCGAGATCCTGCGCGCGGAGCAGGAAAAGGGTGAAGTCGTTGGCGTCATCGTCCAGTTCGGTGGCCAGACCCCGCTCAAGCTCGCTGAAGCACTCGAGAAGAACGGTATCCCGATCCTCGGCACCGCGCCCGACATGATCGATCTCGCCGAAGACCGCGACCGCTTCCAGAAGCTTCTGATGAAGCTGGATCTCACGCAGCCGAACAATGGCATCGCCTACTCGGTCGAACAGGCCCGCCTCGTTGCCGGCGAAATCGGCTTTCCGCTGGTCGTCCGCCCCTCCTACGTTCTAGGTGGCCGCGCCATGCAGATCATCCACAACGAGGGCATGCTGCAGACCTACCTGCTCGACACCGTGCCGGAGCTCGTGCCTGAGGATATCAAGCAGCGCTACCCGAACGACAAGACCGGCCAGATCAACACGCTGCTTGGCAAGAACCCGCTGCTCTTCGACAGCTACCTGACCAACGCAATCGAAGTTGACGTCGACGCGCTCTGCGATGGCGAGAACGTCTTTGTGTCCGGCATCATGGAGCATATCGAGGAAGCCGGCATTCACTCGGGCGACTCGGCCTGCTCGCTCCCGTCGCGTTCGCTCTCCAAGGCAACGCTCGATGAGTTGGAACGCCAGACGGCCGCCATGGCCAAGGCACTCAATGTCGGCGGCCTGATGAACGTGCAATACGCCATCAAGGATGACGTGATCTACGTTCTCGAGGTCAACCCGCGCGCGTCGCGCACGGTGCCCTTCGTGGCGAAGACCATCGGCGCACCGATTGCCAAGATCGCCGCCCGCATCATGACCGGCGAAAAGCTCGATGCCGCCATCGCCGCCTATGGCGCAAAGCCGGATCCGCGCAACCTGAAGCACATCGCTGTCAAGGAAGCCGTCTTCCCGTTTGCCCGCTTCCCCGGCGTCGACACGTTGCTCGGCCCGGAAATGCGCTCGACAGGCGAAGTCATCGGCCTCGACACCGACTTTGCGCTGGCTTTTGCCAAGAGCCAGCTCGGCGCATCCGTCGAACTGCCGCGTGACGGGACGGTCTTCGTCTCGGTGCGTGACGAGGACAAGGTCCGCGTCCTGCCGGCAATCCTCATCCTGTCTGAAATCGGCTTCAAGGTCATGGCAACGGGTGGCACCCAGCGCTTCCTCGCCGAAAACGGCATCGAGGCGATCAAGATCAACAAGGTGCTCGAGGGACGTCCACACATCGAGGACGCGATCCGCAACCGTCAGGTCCAGCTGGTCATCAACACGACCGACGGCAACAAGGCGATCTCGGACTCGAAGTCGCTCCGCCGCGCCGCCCTGATGCAGAAGGTGCCCTACTACACGACGATGGCAGGAGCCCTTGCTGCCGCTGAAGCCATCCGCGCACTCAAGGGCGGCCAGCTCGAGGTGCGCCCGCTGCAGAGCTACTTCTGAGGCGGGTACGCTTCAGCCGCTTTCCGAGCAGTTCGATATTGCACTGAAACGACATGATCGCCGCGTCCTCGGATGCGGCGATTTTGTTTTCACGCGACGTAGGCATCGCTTCGCCAAGGGCACCGGACAGACATCACATTCAGAAGAGTGACAGGTCCCTCGTGTCATACATTGATCTCTGTCTCCGCTGCCTATGTTATGAGGATCGATCCTCACTGACCGGCAGACGAGACAGGTCAATCGTCATGTTTCTCGATCTCAAGAATTACACGCCGCCGCCAGAGCCACCACCGAGCCGGGGGCCGGAGCCTCTGACACCGCGCCAGCAGAAGGCGGTGGCCTGGATCGTCGGCTTGAACATCATCCTGCTGTTCATCGCCCCCATCGGCGGCGCAACGGTGATTTCGGGATTGCTGGAATTCTTCAAATGACCGAGCCGAAACTCGGCGCTGTCACGCCTGCCGCTTCTGCTTTGCAAGGATGGCGAAGGCGATGCCGCCGATGACGAAAGCGGCCGCCACGACAAAATGCAGGGTCAGCCTCTCATTGAGGAAGAGGATGGCACCAAGCGCTGCAATCACCGGGACGGACAGCTGAATGAGCGCCGCCTGGAAGGTGGTGAGCCCGCGCAACGCCCTGTACCAGACGGAGTAGCCTAGGCCTGAGGCAACGATGCCAGAGCCGAGCGCAAGAAGGATGCCCACGAGCGTCGCCGTCTCGTAAAGCAGCGCGAAAATCACAAGCGGCAGGCAAAACACGGAGGCGCGGACGAAATTGCCAGCAGTCTCGCCGATCGGATCCCGTGAACCTCGCCCGCTCAGCGTATAGACAGCCCAGGCCACGCCCGAGGCGATCATCAGCAAACTGCCGCCGAGATCCGGTCGCCCGACACCGGGCAGGATCAAGTAGACGAAGGCGCCGAAAGCGATGGCAAAGCCGATCACCTCCCGGAGGCTCGGCCGATCACCCCTGAAAAGTCCGAAGGCCAGCATACTCGCCTGGACGGAGGAAAAGAGGATCAGCGCGCCGGTCGCAGCACCAAGCGAGAGATAGGCTGCCGAGAAGGCGATGGCATAAACGAAGAGCGCTGCAGCCGCCCACCAGTCCCCCGGCAGGCTTCTCTCGACCGATGCAGACTGGAGCTTCCCCCGCCGCATGAAGCCGTAAAGGACCAGCGCCCCGGAGACGATCCGGAGGGCGGTATAGCCAGCGGCCTCGATCGACACTGTCCCCAGCGCTTCACGCGCCAGGAGCGAATTGGCGGCAAAGGCCAGCATGGCGACGGCGGTCAATACGAATGTCGAATGCAACTGAAATACCCCTCCCGAACCATTCCGTGTCGCAAGACTATCCGGCCGGGTCCGCCACGTGTTAAACGCGAAGCTCCACACCTTGGCAAGCTGTGATCGTCTGGAGATCTCCATGGAAAAGCTGCACATCGTCACCGAACGCGTTTTCGACGTTCCGGCCGAAACCCTCTTCGCCGCCTTTGCTGATCCGGTGACCCTTGCCCGCTGGTGGGGACCGCACGGGTTTACAAACGAGATTACCCATTTCGACTTTTCGCCGGGCGGTGACTGGCACGTCACCATGACCAATTCCGACGGCACGGATTTTGCCAATCGCTGGACCTTTCAAGCGATCGAATCGCCGTCCAGAATCCTGGCGCTCCACCATGAGCCGATGCATGTCTTCATGCTGGAAGTGACGTTCGCCACGGAGGCCGAGGGAACACGCATGACCTGGCTTATGCAGTTTGACGACACGCCGGAAAACCGCGAAATCGAGCGCTTCATTGCTGCGGCCAACGAACAGAACTTCGATCGGCTCGAAGCGGCGCTTAGGGCCTAGAGGTCATCCGTCGATCGATCAGTTGACCTGACCTGTTCCATCAAAATTTGACGTTTGTCGAAAGACACCGGCTGCGGCAATCTCCCTTGGTTTCAAGTGAGAGATTGCCCCATGTCCGTTACGATTGCCGATGGCGCCGCAAAGGCGACACGCCGCGAGTGGATCGGTTTGCTGATCCTGTCCATTGCCTGCCTGATCTACTCCATGGACCTCTCGGTCCTGTTCCTCGCCATGCCGGCGATCGTCGCGGATCTGGATCCGTCGGCCACCCAACTGCTGTGGATCAACGACATCTACGGCTTCATGGTGGCCGGCTTCCTGGTGACCATGGGCACGCTCGGCGACCGTATCGGCCGTCGCAAGGTGCTCTTGATTGGCGCCTTCTTCTTTGGTGCCGCTTCCGTCTTCGCCGCTTTTGCCAACACTGCCTCAATGCTGATCGTCGCGCGCGCCCTGCTCGGCATTGCCGGGGCCACGATCGCGCCTTCGACGCTGTCGCTGGTCGTCAACCTTTTCCGCGACGAGCACGAACGCAATCGCGCGATCAGCATCTGGGGCACCGCCTTTGCGCTCGGCGGCCTGATTGGACCGCTGATCGGCGGCATCTTGCTGCAATATTTCCACTGGGGATCGGTCTTCCTGATCAATGTGCCGATCATGGCAGCGCTTCTCGCCAGCGCCCCTTTTCTGCTGCCGGAATACAAGGACGAGAATGCCGGCGGCCTCGATCTTCTCAGCGTCCTGCTCTCGCTTCTCACCGTGCTTCCGGTCGTTTACGGTTTCAAGAAGATGGCGGCCGAGGGCTTTGAACCGGTCCAGCTTTTGCCGATCCTCTTCGGCGTGGCAGTCGGCGCGATTTTCGTCAGGCGTCAGAGGGTTCTGGAGCATCCGATGATCGATCTTGCCTTGTTCAGGATCCCGGCCTTCACAGCCTCACTGATGGTCAATCTCGCCGGCGTCTTCTTCATCTTCGGCATCTTCCTGTTTCAAAACCTCTTCCTGCAACTGGTTATCGGTCTGACACCGCTGAAGGCAGCCCTCTGGTCGATCCCCTCCTCGCTCGTATTTACCGTTATGTCCTTTCAGGCATGGCGCGTGACGAACCGGCTCGGCCCGGTCCGAACCGTCCTGCTCGGCCTCGTCGTCAATGCTCTCGGCACAGGCCTCATGGCAATCGCCGCTTGGCACTCGAGCCTTATCGGTGTCCTCGGCGCAAGCATGATCATGGGCCTCGGCTTCGTGCCGGTGATCCTGACGACCACGGGCCTGATCGTCGGCACGGCCCCTCCGGAGCGCGCAGGCTCGGCATCCGCCATCTCCGAAACCAGCGCCGAATTTGGCGGCGCGCTTGGCGTCGCCGTGCTTGGCAGCCTTGGCACGCTCTTCTACCGTTTCGGCATGCAGGATGCCAACCTGGCCGGCCTTTCCGCAACCGACCAGACCTCCGTCACCTCAGCCCTCGGAACCGCTCTGGAGGTCGCTCGGACCACCGGCAACGAAGCCGCGCCATGGATCGATCTGGCAAAGGCGAGCTATGCCGGCGGCTTTGCCCTCTGCTGCGCGCTGGCGACCGTCACCCTGCTCTTGCTCGCGGCAATCGCTTCGCGGGTTTATGCGAGGACCAAAATCGATCTCGACGCTGCAGCCGCCAGCCACTGACCGCGAAAATTAGACAGCGGCTAGCGTGTCGTATAGCCGCTTGACGTCTACAAGGTCAGATCGGAAGGCCGCCAGACTGCGCGCCTTCAGCTCGGCATCCGGCATTCTGAGGATCGCCGACGGATGCGTCGTCACCAAGAGCATGCGGTTGTCCTGCATCGGGATCGGCATGCCCCTGACCTCAGAGATGGGCCTGCTCTCTCCCGTCAGCGACAAATAGGCGGTCGCCCCGAGCGCAACGACAATCCGCGGCTGGACGACCTCGATCTCCTTCGAGACCCACCATCGGCAATGGGCGACCTCTCCGGCATCGGGCCGCATATGGATGCGTCGCTTGCCGCGTTGCTCGTATTTGAAATGTTTAACCGCGTTTGTGACGTAAACCTGAGACCGGTCGATCCCTGCGGCCGTCGCGGCCTCATCGAAGACCTGACCGGCCGGGCCGATGAAAGGCTTGCCAGCGAGATCCTCGGTATCGCCGGGCTGCTCCCCGACAAACATGATCTCGGCATTTTGGGGGCCCTCGCCGAACACCGTTTGCGTCGCATGGCAATGGAGCGGGCAGCGCTTGCAGGACGCTGCTTTCTGCCGCAACTGTTCGAGCGGCGGAAGATCGACCGACGAGCCTTCTTCATCCCGCCCCCGCCACTGCGCCTGCAGCCGCTCGTGAAAGGCCGGCGGCTGGCTTGCCTCGCGCGCTGCCATTTCCTGAACCCGCCGCTCGGCTCCCGCGATCAGATCCGGAATGAGCGATGCCTCCGGCATGTTCTTCCAGTATTTCTTGGGCATCTCCGATTGCATCGCCCTGATCTTCACCCGCGCCGGATTGAAGATATTGGCGAAATAGGTTCGCCAGAGCTCGTCGGTCTCATCCTCCGCTTGTGGTCGGGCGGCCGGCTCGTGCGATGTCTTCAGCTCCTGCCCGTTCCAGGCCGCAGATCCCTTGGGCGTCGCGATCAGCCAGTCCATGTCGGTGAAGCGCCGCTGAAAGAAACCGGCGGTGCGGACAACGATGAAATGCTCCGGTTCGAACCAGGCAACGAAACGCCGCCGTCCGGCCTGCACAGCCTCGACCTCGCGAAACCGCACGAAAGCTTTCATCTTGTGGCTGTCTCGCCGGACATTCTTGATCAGACGTGTGAGGTCGGCGACATCAGGATCGGAGCTTACCTGCAGCAGTGCCCGTTCTGTCTGCAGCCGCCAGAGAATGCGATAGAGGAGTGAAAATCGATCCGGATCCGTATGGCATATCGCAGCCTCGGCCGCTTCGATGAAGCCCTTCGGCACAGCGGTCCCGGAAGGCGTCTCGACAGGATCTTTCTGTGATAGCAACGCGCCGAAGAGATCTCCCCCTCGCCCGCCAGCTGCCA
>JBJIOA010000046.1:0-17841 GCA_045377275.1 Allorhizobium sp.
GCCGCCATAGAGGCCGCCGAGCGAGCCCTTGTGGTAACCGGCGGTCGGGGCGAATACGGCCCAGATCACCCGGCTCTGCGTTGTGAAGCCGAGGTCGACGCCAAACTTCTTGATAGAGCCTGTGTAGGTGTCGAGTGGCTCGCCGTCGATGACGGAGGTGAAGGCGCAATCGGCAGTCTTTGCAGAACCGAGGACGTAGCCGAAGCCGCCGCCGATCTGGCAATCCAGGTAGCCGATGCGCACACCGCCGACACGGTCGCTTTCAACGACGACCGGGGCGGGGGCCGCTGCGGTCATGTCTGCGGCGGCGGTGACGCCGGCCGAGGTGAGGACGGGGAGGGCGGCGAGGGTGAGCGTAACGAATTTTTTCATGGGATTTCTCCTTCCATGTTCGGCTGCCGGGTGCGGGATGGCCGTTTGCGGCTTCTCAGGCAGCAGGGAACAACGCCTATCGGCAAAGATTGATCCAACTGAGGCTGAAGATAGGCGGCAAGATGGCGATCCACCGGCTTATCGGCCTAAGGGGAAACGGCGCGGCGGCCGGCTGCCCTCACCGGAACATTTGTCCTGTTCGGCGCTTGTGAAGGACACCCAAGCCGGAGGCATCCCATGACGCTCACCCTTCCCGAACTCGCCAAGAAGATGCAGAAGATCGACTTCTGCATGATGATCACCAAGTCAGAATTTGGCGCCATCGCCAGCCGACCGATGAGCAACAATGGCGATGTCGAATATGACGGCGACAGCTACTTCTTTTCTTACACCGACACCCGCAAGGTGCGCGAACTGACGGCCGATCCGAGCGTGTCGCTCACCTTCACAGCGCCGCCCAGCCTGCTCGGCAAGCCTGGCATCTTTGTTGCCGTCGAAGGGCGCGGCAGCCTTATTGCCGACAAGGCCGTCTTCGAAGCCCACTGGACCAAGGACCTCGATCGTTGGTTCCCAGAGGGCATCGACACACCCGGCATCGTCATGATCAAGGTGCATGCCGAGAGCATCCAGTATTGGGATGGCGAGGACAACGGCGTGATCCGCGTCTGATTTTCACCTTCGCCAAACAGCTTAAATGGGCGTCGACTGTTGTCGGCGCCCATTCTCGTTCCCGATGCGACATCGTTTACGCCCATCCCGCCGCGATCAGACGGATTTTGCAGTGCAAACGGGTCGTGGGTCTCTTGCAGAATGTCGCAGACAGGCTGCAATTGTCTTTGTCCGCCTCTTAAGATCGGCGCCACATCATCCACTCCCAGACATCAGGGTTCACAAGGCTATGGCAGAGTTTCCGACCAAGGCAAAAGTCGTCATCATCGGGCTCGGCGGCATCGTCGGCGCATCGATCGCGCATCATCTCATCGAGCGCGGCTGGGACGACATCGTCGGTATCGACAAGTCGGGCATACCCACCGATATCGGTTCGACGGCGCATGCGTCTGACTTCTGTTACACCACGTCCCACGACTATCTCTCGGTCTGGACCACCCAGTATTCCATCGATTTCTACGAGAAGATGGGCCATTATGCCCGCATCGGTGGTCTGGAAGTCGCCCGCACCGGCGACGACACCTGGATGGAAGAGATCAAGCGCAAGCTGTCCTCGGCCCGCGCCTTCGGCACCCGCGCGCACTATGTCTCGCCCGCCGAAATCAAGAAGCTTTTCCCGCTGATCGAGGAAGATCAGGTCATGGGCGGCATGTTCGATCCGGATGCCGGCCTCGTCGTGCCCCGCTCCCAGACCGTTGCCGGCAAGCTCGTCGATGCGGCTGAAAAGTCCGGCAAGCTCAAGATGTTCGGCAATACGCCGGCGAAGTCGTTGATCGTCGAGGGTGGTCGCATCAAGGGCGTCGTCACCCATCGCGGCACCATCATGGCCGATCACGTCATCGTCTGCGCCGGTCTCTGGGGCCGCCTGATCGCCGAAATGGTCGGCGAAGACCTGCCCGTCATGCCGGTCGATCATCCGCTCACTTTCTTCGGTCCGTATAACGAGTTCGAAGGCACGGGCAAGGATATCGGTTATCCGCTGCTGCGCGACCAGGGCAACTCCGCCTATATGCGCGATACCGGCGACCCGAAGACCACCGAAGGCGGCCAGATCGAGTGGGGCTATTACGAGCAGCACAATCCGCGCATGTGCCATCCGCGCGAGCTCCTCGAAAAGCACGAGGCACGCCTTTCGCCCTCGCAGCGCGACCTCGACATGGAGCAGATCCTCGAGCCGCTCGAGCGCGCCATGGAACTCACCCCGATCCTCGGTGAACTCGGCTATAACGAAAGCCACAGCTTCAACGGGTTGTTGCAGGTCTCCGCTGCCGGCGGCCCGTCCTGCGGCGAAAGCCAGAAGGTGCGCGGCCTCTGGTATTGCGTCGCCATCTGGGTCAAGGACGGTCCCGGCTACGGCAAGCTGATCGCCGACTGGATGACCGATGGCCGCACCGAGATCGACCATTCCTCGATCGATTACGCCCGTTTCTATCCGCACCAGCTGGAAGAGAAGTTCATCGAGGGCCGCTGCTACGAGGCCGCCCAGAAGATCTATTTCCCCGCCGTCCACACCCGCGAGCCCTATGCCTCGGGCCGCAATGTCAAGCGCTCGCCGATGTATGAGCGCGAAGTCGAGCTCGGCGGCTATTTCATGGAACTCGGCGGCTGGGAGCGTGCGCATGGCTATGCCGCCAACGAGCATCTCCTGGAAAAGTATGGCGACCGCGTGCCGGTTCGTGAAAACGAATGGGATAACAGACACTTCTGGCGCGTTTCGAATGCCGAACATCTGGCGATGAGCGAGGATTGCGGCATCGTCAATCTTTCCCACTTCCACATGGTCGACATCGAAGGCCCTGATCATGTCGAGCTGCTCGAATGGCTCTGCGCCGCCAAGATCGGTGGTGACGCGAATATCGGCAAGGGCATCTACACCCACTTCCTCGATGATGAGGGCATGGTGCGCGCCGACTTCACGGTCTTCCGCATGGCCGACCGCTGCCGCCTGGTGAACGGTGCCGATGCCGGCCCGCGCGACCTCTATTACATGAAGCGCGTGGCGGAAGATCGCGGCCTCAACGTTACCATCACCGATACCTCGGAGAAGTATATCACCATCGGCATCTGGGGCCCGAATGCCCGCGCCACGCTGAAAAAGGCGGTCGCCGACCCCGCCGGCCTCGATCCGGAAAACTTCCCCTTCGCCGCGATCAAGCCGATCGAGATTGCCGGCAAGTCCGTCACCGCCTTCCGCATTTCCTATGTCGGTGAGCAGGGCTGGGAACTGCACATGAAATACGAAGACGGCCTCGCCGTCTGGGATGCGCTGCGTGCCACCGGCGTCATGGCTTTCGGCGTCGAGACCTATGCCAACTCGCGCCGCATGGAAAAGAGCCTGCGCCTGCAGAACGCCGACCTCTTGACCCAGTACAACCTGATCGAAGCCGATCTGGCGCGTCCCAAGGTCAAGGAAGCCGATTTCCGCGGTAAGGCCAAACATCTCGAATACAAGGCTAGGCTCAAGCAGCCGGCCATGCTCTGCACGCTCGTCATGACAGACAATGTCGACAGCAAGGGCGTCGCCCGCTACCCGGTCGGCTCGATGCCGGTCGTCGACCCCGCCACCGGCGAAGTCCTGATCGACAGCCTCGGCCGCCGCTCCTACACGACCTCGGTCGCCTTCGGCCCGACGATCGGCAAGAACATCGCGCTCGCCTATCTGCCGGCGGACTATTGCGAGGTGGGGCGGAAGCTGAACGTGGAATACTTCGCCGAGAGCTTCCCGGTCGAGGTTGCGGCGGTGGGGTATAAGCCGCTGTATGATCCGGAGAACTTGAAGCCGCGCAGCTGAGGGCAGGGCGGTTCGCTTAGTGGGTTATGGACCCGTCGGTCGCAAGGCCGGCGGGTTTTTTGTTGAGATCGGCTGACTATAGTTATCGCAACGCACCTTATGGGTTATATTGCAAATTGATCACCCCATTTAGTAAGTGCGGAGCGAGTACAAGCATCATGCGCATTTCTGAGAAGCTTGAGCTAATCGACAAAATCGGCAGAGAGCTTCAATCGCGATACACTTATGGCGAAATCGACGCCTTCTTGGCTGAATTTGGCGTAACGCCGCCCACGCAGGTGAATTCAAACAGTAAATGGGTTTACTCTAAAGCCGCGTTAGGAGGACAAAATTCGGCTATCATTCTCCGCGTTGCATCGGAATTGGGCCTTGTCCCGGAGTCTGGCGTTATCAGTGAACAATTAATAGCTGAAAATGACCGGCCTCCGCGAAACTGGGAAGGGTCTGTTTCGTTCAGACTTTTCATAAGTCATGTGTCGGTCGATAAGCTGAAAGCTACACGTTTGAAAGAATGCTTGCTCCCCTATTCGATCTCCGGCTTTGTCGCGCATGAAGACATTGCGCCAACATTGGAGTGGCAGGGCGAGATCGAGAGAGGCCTTCGAACGATGGATGCCTTATTGGCAATCCACACCCCCGGTTTTTCCAAAAGCAATTGGTGTCAACAGGAAGTTGGTTTCGCTTTGGGACGAGGTGTAAAAATCATTTCGCTGAAGATGGGAGAAGACCCAACCGGCTTCATTGGCAAGCACCAGGCGCTTGCGCGACGGGACAGGGTTGCTGAGGAGATTGCCAAGGAGGTTGACGCTATCTTGTCTGCGGACACTCGGACTAGAGATGCGTTAAATCAAGCCAAAGGTCGGCTCTCTGAACGTCCAAGTCTCGTCGAAGGTACCGGATAGTGCGGATGGCCCCACCTCCCCCCATGCGGGGGAGGACGGAAAATCGAAGGCTTAGGCGAGTGCAAGCCGCCTAAACTTCAGATTTTCCAGGAGAGGGGCTCGGTTCCGTTGGCACTCCCCTCGCCGAGCCCCCCTCTTGCGAAATCTGAGGTTTGACCCTGATCGGGCCAATTCCTCTCCCAGCCTTCGCGCGGCGTCGCGCTCAGGCCTCCGTTCGCTGAAATCGATTCACTGGATCGATTTCTGGCGTTCGGCCACCGCTCCGAAGTCTCCCCCGCAAGGGGGGAGATAGGCGTCGCGCAAGATGCCATTGCCCCTCATCCGCCCCTTCGGGCACCTTCTCCCCGCAAGCGGGGAGAAGGCCAGGACGGCCACCGCGCGCGCCCCCTCTCCCCGCAAGCGGGGAGAGGGTAGGGTGAGGGGCAAAGCGACAAACTCGGCGCCAACCGCCGGAAAAAAGGGGTACGAATTCCAAAAAACCCCCAACAAAATCAACAAAACAAAGTTTTTTCATCCCCGCCCATTTCCACCCTTTTAGACTCCTCGCTGTCCCGCCCTCGGATACACCTGACGATGCGATGTCAGGCGAGGCGGGGCCGGCGCCGGGGTGGAGGGTTGTCGCAGATCCAAATCCCCGGCCCGCTGCAACGGTCTCCCTCCGGACGAGGGGCTGGTAACGAAGGTGACGGGGTCGGATGCCTCTTCACTGGATACCCCGATCGGAAGGACGTGCCTCAGAGGCACACAGACAAGGCGCCCACGCCGTCGCGAACATCACCAGACGGCGGGGCGGATAAAACGGCGGGGATGATGGGCCGAGGTCGCCAATGACCAGAGCCGCATCCCCCGGGCGAGGGTCCCGGTCGGAATGGTGCACCATCCGGCGGGAACCTCCCGGGCCACCGGCCAGGCTCTGGCAGACATTCCCACGGGAAGACTCTGCCAAGGTGGACCCTACGCCCGGTCAATCCTCGGGCTTGACCCGAGGACCGTCGCCGCCTTGCCAGAGAGACGCATGCAGCGGGAATAGACGCCGAACGAGGCGCCGGAAGGAGCCATATACATTACTTAGACAGGTTGCTTCTGGCGCCTCGTCCGAGACAAGCATGAGACCGATCCGGAGGGAGATGATCCCGACCGGCGGCGAAGCTTGCGAGGTTCTATCTCCCCCCTTGAGGGGGGAGAACGGAAAATCGAAGGCTTAGGCGAGCGCAAGCCGCCTAAACTTCAGATTTTCCAAGAGAGGGGCCCAGTTTCGTGGGCACTCACCTTACCGAGCCCCCCTCTTGCGATTTCTGATGTTTGGCCCTGATCGGGCCAATTCATCGAAATCGCTTTCTCCCCCGCAAGGGGGGAGAAGACCCGCCACCAAAAATCATTTGTTCTCCCTTGAACAAAGGAGCGTAGACTGCCCATCTTGAGATAGACAAAAAAAACGAGAGGAAACCGCCATGGATGGACAGGTATCGCCGAAATCCGAGATCGCGGATCCCGCAGCCCGCATCGCGTCCCTGCTTGCCGCGCAGAAGGAGGCCTGGGCGAAGGATGTGACCCCTGATCATGCCACCCGTGACGATCGCCTGACGCGGCTCGACCGGATGATCGAGGCCTGGCACGAGCGGTTCGCTGCAGCGATCTCGCAGGATTTCGGCAATCGGCCTGCCGTCGTCACCACACTGACCGACATCGTGCCGGTGCGCGCTGCGATCCGCCATGCGCGCAGGCATCTGAAACGCTGGATGCGGCCGCGTCGCGTTTCGCTTGCCTGGACCGGCAAGCCGGCTTCGGCGGTCATCCTGCGCCAGCCGCTCGGTGTGGTCGGGATCGTCGCCCCCTGGAACTATCCGCTCAACCTGATGCTGTCGCCGCTGACCGGGGCGCTTGCCGCGGGCAACCGCGCGATGCTGAAACCCTCCGAGCTGACGCCCGCCTTTTCCGAAGTGCTGGCAAAAGCTGTGGCCGAGACCTTTGCCGAGGACGAAGTGGCCGTCGTGACCGGCGGGCCTGAGGTGGCGACAGCCTTTACATCCGCCCCCTTCGACCACCTGATCTTCACCGGCTCGACCGCCGTCGGCCGCAAAGTAGCGGAAGCTGCGGCGAAGAACCTGACGCCGGTGACGCTTGAACTCGGCGGCAAGTCGCCAGCCATCCTCGACGCTTCCGTGCAATTCGACAAGGCCGTGCCGCGCCTCGTCTGGGGCAAGCTTTTGAATTCCGGCCAGACCTGCGTGGCGCCGGATTATGCGCTGGTGCCGCGCGAGCGGGTTGCCGATTTCCTCGCCGCCGTGAAGGCGGAGGTTAACAGGCAATATCCCGGCCTGCCTGGCAATGCCGATTACACCTCGATCATCAGCCCCCGGCATTATGAGCGGCTCACGCGGCTGGTGGAGGAAGCGCGCGAAAAGGGCGCCGAGGTGGTCGAGCTTGCCGGTCCGCATGACGGCGAGCGGCGGGTATTCTCGCCGGTGGCCGTCATCGGCGCGCCGGATGAGACGGCCGTGATGTCGGAAGAGATCTTCGGGCCGATCCTTCCGATCGTCGCCTATGACACCCTTGATGAGGCGATCGCCTATATCAACCACCGTGACCGGCCCTTAGCGCTCTACTGGTTCGGCGAAGACAAGGCCGCGCAGGAGCGGGTTTTGACTGGCACGATTGCCGGCGGCGTGACGGTCAATGACACGATCCTGCATCTTGCCCAGGACGATCTGCCCTTTGGCGGCGTCGGGGCCTCCGGTTACGGCGCCTATCACGGCAAGGCGGGCTTCCTGGCGCTCAGCAAGGAAAAGCCGGTGCTGAAGCAGTCGGCGATCTCTGGTGTGAAGTTCCTTTATCCGCCCTACGGGCGCATGGCGCAGTGGATGCTGAAACTGCTCGGGCGCTTCGGCTGAGTGATCAGGCTTGCCGGTCAACCGGCCGCGAGGCGGGGCGAGGGCCGTTCCGGGGCAAGCACCGGCTTCGGCTGCGGGGCCAACACCGTGAGCTCGAAATCTGCGAGCGGCATCGGGCGGCCGAAGAGATAGCCTTGGAAGACCCGGCAGCCGGTCGTCTGGAGAAAGGCGAGCTGGGCTGGGGTTTCCACGCCTTCGGCGACAGTTTCGAGCCCAAGATCGGTGGCAATCGCCCTGATCGAGCGAACGAGAGCCGCATCGCGGTCGTTCTCAGCGGCCGCCGTCACGAAGCTGCGGTCGATCTTCAACTCGCTTACCGGCAGGCGGCGCAGATAGGCGAGCGAGGAAAAGCCGGTGCCGAAGTCGTCGAGCGAGAAGGTGAGGCCGAGCCTATTCAGCGACGCCATCTTTTCCGCCACGGGTTCGAGCCCGGCGATCAAGACGCTTTCGGTGAGTTCAAGCCGCAGACGCGTGGGATCGATGCGGTGGCGGGCGAGCAAGTCCCGCAGCGTGGTTTCGAAGTCGCCCTCGTTGAACTGGCTGGCACTGACATTGACAGAAAGAGTGAGGCGCTTGAGCTTACGATCGGTCTGCCAGCGGGCAAGCGTTGCCAGCGCCTCTTCGAGCACGAAACTGCCGATGAGCGGCATCAGCCCAACTTCCTCGGCGGCCGGGATGAAGGTGGAGGGCGGTATGGGACCCTTCACTGGGTGATGCCAGCGCAGCAGGGCTTCGGCTCCCGTGATCTCGCCCTTCCCATCGACCTGCGGCTGGTAGGCGAGGCTGAGCTCGCCATGCCGGAGGGCGGCCACCAGATCGCGGGCGATGCCGCGTGGCGCCGAGAGCCGTTGCTGCAGGGCGTAAATGGCAGTGCAGAAGATGAGGGCGGCCATGGTCGGATTGAGCCAGACGCCGATGCGGTGCAGGTCCGGGGGAACCGGCTCGGCGAAGGGAAGTCTCAGATCGGCCGCATGCAGGACGACGAAGGAGACGAGGCTTGCGGCGATCACCGACAGCTGCAGCCGGGACGGTCGGCGCAGATAATTGATGTAGGCCAGCATGCCGAGCACAGGCAGGAAGAGATGCGTCACGCGCGGCGCGCCGTTTTGCGGTACGTCGAACATCAGGCAGAAGCCGATGACGAACAAGAGAAAGCTGATCTGCGCGACGAGGAGAAACAGATCGAGCCGGCGGCGGGTGACCAGCGCAAAGCAGACGGCTGCGGCAATGACCGGAAAGAATTCGGCCAGTGCAAGGATCGGGCGGCCCCAGGCGAGGAAAATCACGGTCCAGAACAGCGCGAAGCCGCCCACGGCGAGCGTCACGGCCTGATAGACCCGGATGACGCGATCCGCCTTGTTTTCCTGATTGGCCTTGCCGAACATCATCCGCAAATCGTCCCTTCGGCGCCCGGGTTAGACCTCTTGGGCACGGTGATCCAAGTGCGTCCAGAGCTGAAATTCAGAATACCCTAACTTAGCCCGCTAAAGAAACAATGTATCTCGATGATCGAGTTTTTCTCTTCGTCACCTTGGCTGACAGCCTGGACAAAGTTCGGGGCGGCCCATCTCGCGATGGACCACCCCGTCGGACCTCAAGGGTCCATCCTCCCCCAAAGAATTAGAAGCTCGACTTTTCAGCCGGCCTTTGCGACCTTCATGACGTCTGGATCGTAGACGCGGCCGAAGCGGTTGGCGAGGAAGGCGGGAAGGTCGATCTCCTCCTGGCGCACGAAACCGGCCTGGGGCAGGGTGCCATCGGCGAGCAGGTCAAGCACGGTGCAGATGCCGGCAGCCGTCGTGATCTGGATAGCGCTCATCTTCTTGCCCGCAACGACGCCGGCATAGACCTTGTTTGCATAGGTTTCCTGCAGGTAGCGGCCATCCTTCCAGCCGCAGACGGTGACAAAAATCACGACAACGTCCTGCATGGTGGCGGGCAGGGCGTTTTCGAAGAGGTCTTTCAAGACGTCGCGGCGGTTCTTCAGATTGAAGTCGTTCAAAAGCGCCTTGATGATCGCCTGGTGGCCGGGATAACGGATCGTGCGATAGTTCATCGTGCGCACCCGGCCTTCCAGCGTTTTCGCCAGCGTGCCGAGACCGCCCGAGGTGTTGAAGGCCTCGTAGGTGACGCCGTCGAGGGAGAATTCCTCGCGCTCTTCCATGGCCGGAACGACGGTGAGCCTGCCCTCGACGATCGCTTCGCAGGGCTCGATGTATTCGTTGATCAGGCCGTCGGTCGACCAGGTGAGATTATAGTTCAGCGCATTCGACGGATATTGCGGAAGCGCGCCGACGCGCATACGCACCGTGTCCAGCGTGTCGAAATGCTTGGTCAGGTCGTTGGCCACAATCGAAATAAAGCCGGGGGCGAGGCCGCATTGGGGGATGAAGGCGGAACGGGCGCCGCGGGCAAGCTCTTCGACCTTGCGGGTTGTGGCGACATCTTCCGTCAGGTCGAGATAATGGGTCGCGGTGCGGGCGGCACTTTCGGCGATGGCACCGGTGAGGTGGAACGGAGCGGCCGAGAGCACGGCGAACTGGCCGGAAAGGGCCGCGTCGAGGGCCGTCGCGTCCGATATGTCGAGTTCGAGCGTCTTTACGGCCGGATGGCTGTCGAGCTTTGCCAGTTGCTCGGCGCTGCGGTCGGCTACGGTGACATGGTCGTCGCCGGTTTCGGCCAGCATGCGGGCGATGGCGCCGCCAATCTTTCCGGCTCCGATGATGGTGACGTTTTTCATGGCGTTGCCCCTCTTAAGCATGTCGTCCGGCTGCCCGGGTTCGTTGTTTGTGATCGAAGCAGTGTGGCGACGATGCGTGTCGATTCCAAGTGACGATCTGTGCGGTTTGAGGTATCGTTCTTGGCAGATCGACGAAAGGGATGGGCGATATGCAGCTGACGGACAAGGACAGGGAGCTGCTGGCGCTTCTCTCGGAGAACGCGCGATTGCCGGTGGCGGAGCTTGCCCGCAAGCTCGATCTCTCCCGTACCACCGTTCAGGCGAGGCTCGAACGGCTGGAAGCGCATGGCGTGATTGCCGGCTATCAGGTGCGGCTGTCGGACGCCTATCAGAGCGGGCTGATCCGGGCGCATGTGATGATCACGATCGCACCAAAGGCGCTGTCGGCGGTGACCGGCGAACTCACCGCCATCCGGGAGGTTACCGCGCTCTATTCGGTCAATGGTCCCTACGACCTGATCGCCATCGTCGCGGCCCCGTCGATCTCGGAGCTCGACCGGTTGATCGACCGGATTGGCGAATTGTCCGGCGTCGAGCGAACGCTGTCGTCGATCATCCTGTCGACACGGATTTCACGATGAAGACCGCACACGCTCTTTCATCTGTAAATCCTTAATAAACCATATTTCGTTATCTTGTCTTAATCGTTCTGGGGGTTGAGATGAGTATCGCTACATTTCTGCTTGCGACAGTTCTTTGGCAGGCCGGCCTGTCCGCAGCGGCCACTGCCGAGGAGGCCGCGCCCCTCGAGGTTGCAGGGGCCACCTCGACATGGATCAGCCGCCACGGTTCGGTATTGGTCCTCGATCGCGAGCGTGACGGGGTGTTGAAAGGCTATCTCATCAACAATTCACCGGGTAAGAGCTGTCGCGGCCTGCCTTACGCACTTCACGGGCGCATCATCGAGAGGACGATCACCTTTCAGGTTACCTGGCGAAACGGCGTGGAGGATTGTCCGAGACAGACTGAATGGCATGCCGAGATCCGGCCGTTGGAGAATGGTCGCTTCGAGATCCGTGCGGAGTGGGAGCAGTTTTCGACGGTCATCGCGATCGGGCTCAATCAGGATGAGGCACGAAAAGGTACTGACCTCTTCACCTTGCAAATGAGCAACGAGCCGCCGCGGAGCAATGGGCCACAGGTCTCGGAAATTCCCTAACTAACTTTCGCTTACGCCGCCTTCAACTCCGCCCTTGCCAATGCCCGCTCCAGTGCTGCGATGCAGGTTTCGTCGTGGTGACGGCCGGCGCCTTCCCAGAGGATGGAGAGTGCCTTTTCGACCGGCATGGCGGCGCGGTAGGGGCGGTCGGCGGTGAGCGCATCAAAGACATCGGCGGTGGCGACAATGCGGGTCTCGAAGGAGATTTCGTCGCCCTTCAGACCGCGCGGATAGCCGGAGCCATCGAGCTTTTCGTGATGGGCGCCGCCGATCAGAGCGAGATCGGAAAAGGCGGCGATGCGCGAGAGGATCGTCTCGGAGAATTCCGCGTGGCGCTTCATCTGCTCCCATTCTTCGCCTTCGAGGCGACCGGGTTTGTCGAGTACGCTATTGGAGACGCCGAGCTTGCCGATGTCGTGCAGCAGGGCCGCACGCTTCAGGCGGCGGCGTTCCGGCGAGGGCATGCCCATTTCCTCGGCGATCATGTCGGTGAAGAGGGCGACGCGGTCGCTGTGGCCTGAGGTGTAGGGGCTCTTGGCATCGATGACGCGAGCAAAACCGGCTGCGATATCGTCAAGATAATCCTCGTCGGCCAGGATGGCCTGGCGACCGGGTTCGAGCGCCAGCACATAGGCTTCCAGATTCTGCGAGCCGAGCTCAGCGAAGAAGACCGGCGTCGCTAGCTTTTCGAAGACGGCGACGAGATCCGGATCGAACCAGCCGCCGGCCCGCTTCCGGATCTCCGTGAGGGCAGATTCCGGGCCTTGATGGGCGAAGAAGACGTCGATGACCTGGGCCATCAGGGCGATCCGCGCAAAGAGGTGGATCTCTGTTCCCTTGCGACCAAGCGGCTGCCCTCCGCCATCGACATGTTCGTCGAGATCCAGAATGCCGCGAGCGACCTCTTCGGAAAAGCGCATCTGCCTGGCAATCTCAGCGCCGCGCTGGCAACGGGTCTGGATGAGGCTGGTGGTGAACTCTCCACCATTCTTGAAGACATTGAGGATGCCGCGGAAGCGTTCGGCAAGGCCCGCTTCCATGCCGGTATGCGAGAGCACGAATTTCAGGATCTGCGGGAAGGAGCCGTCGACCAGCTTGAAGTCATGTTTGAACTTCAGGTCATCGGCGAGATAGAGCTCGCAGATGCGTGCGGCATTCGACGAGCAGCCGAGATCCTTCAATAGCAGGGTGTAATAGAGATCTCGCAGAGCCTCTTCGCCAAGTCCGAGCGCCTGGCCGATGCGGGTGCCGATGAAGCAGCAGCGCACGCAATGGCCGGCCGGCTGGCCTTCGGTCATGTCGAGCGCGTGGCTGAGGGCCTCGATCAGTTCGGCAAGGCGGATGGTCTGGGTCATGGACGCTCCTTCAGAGGGGAGCTTAGCAGCTTTGTCTTAAGAAGCCGTGATGGACGGAGCTTGCCATTCCCCTCGCGTCAACCTCCTGTTCATCGCTTCCGTGCTTGTCTTTTTCCCGCATTGTCTTAAGCCATGAGACGCACTATGTGCGGATAAGCCAAACCAACGAGGACTGTCCCCTGTGATGAACGAAGACGAAGACGACAAGAGCAAGGAACTGCCGATCGGCAAGGAAACGGAAGCGAACCTCTTCAAGTCGCGTTCGATCTTCATCTATGGCGGCATCACCATGGAGCTGGCGCAGAAGGTCTGCACGCAGCTCGTCGCGCTCGCTGCAGCCTCGGATGAAGACATCCGCGTGTTCGTCTGCTCGCCGGGCGGCCATGTGGAAGCCGGTGACGCGATCCATGACATGATCAAGTTCATCAAGCCGAAGGTCTGGATCATCGCGACCGGCTGGGCGGCCTCTGCCGGCTCGCTGATTTTTGTTGCGGTTCCGAAGGAGCGCCGTCTGGCGCTGCCGAACACCCGCTTCCTGATGCACCAGCCGTCTGGCGGCACCCGCGGCATGGCCTCCGACATCGAGATCCAGGCGCGCGAAATCATCAAGATGAACCAGCGCCTGATCAAGATCTATGCCAAGGCCACCGGCCAGTCGGAAGAGAAGATCGCCAAGGACATCGACCGCGACTACTGGCTGTCGGCCGAAGACGCCGTCACCTATGGCCTGGTCGGCAAGATCATCGAGAGCCACGCCGACATCGGCTGAGGCGCTTGCCCAACATCGACGTGAAAAAGCCGCCGGAGCGATCCGGCGGCTTTTTCGTTTCAGGCTTTTTCGATCAGATCAGCGGGCAACCGCGGCGATTGGCGAAACGCAGCTGCTCGGGGCCGCGACGGGTGAAGCCGCGCACGGTGATGCTGCGGTCGGTGACGCGCACGACTTCGGCGCGGCGCAGGCCTTCTTCGCGGGCAGCGCGCGCTGCTTCACGCGGGCTGCAGCCACGATTGCGGTCGCGGCGGTCGAGATCACGATCGCGGATGATCGGGCGCACACCATCGGGGCCGATGCGCAGCTCGATATCCTGGGCGGAGGCCGGCGCCGCGAAGGGGGCGGCCAGCGGAACGCTGACAAATGCAAGCGTGGTGACGAGGGCTGCACGCAACAATTTGGCGGACATGATCGGGGTCTCCTTGACTGTCGTGTCGAGGAAAGTCGCGCGGAGCCCGAAAGTTCCTTCGTCTCAGGCGGATGAGCCGGCTTTCAGCGCCACTCGTGCAGCCTGTCAGCCATCAGCGGCCTGGATGTCACCAGCGGCAGTTTGCCCTCTGCGCGCTCCGCATAGGCGAGCGCATCCGCCTCGTCGTTGAATCCGATGAAGATCATCGACAGCGATAGAGCCTTCGGCGCGCCCTTCTTGCGATAGGAAAGTTTCACCGCGCAATGGGGATAGGCTTCGTCCAGAACGGCCCCTTCCGGCAGGGCATCGGCCAGCGCCAGATGGGTGCCGAGGCCGAGGAAGCGGTCGATGGCGGCAAAGGCTACCCCTTCGGGCAGCTGCTTGTTTTCGCTCGAGCCCGGAGCACGGCCCCAGAACAGGCTGTCGACCAGCCCCTTCGCCCGCTTCGACTTTACCACCACGAGACCGCCGGCCGCGACAAGCTCCAGATGGGCGTCCCAGGTCTGGAAGAGGTCGGGGGATTGGTGGAGTTCGGTCAGCAGGGGGCGGAGGGCGGCGGTGAGGTCGGTGTGGAGGGCAGGGGGCATGGTCGGGTGTCTCGGCGCGTGTGGGGTGTTGGCGTGTGGCGGCCTCGTAGCATGGTGGGGGCGGGGTGGATATGGGGGCTAAGACGTATATTGTGGCCTCTGGTGGTCACTTTATGAGGTGTCGAAATGTCCAGTATCGATATGAAGGAAGCCAAGGCTGGTTCGTCGGGTGTAGTCGATGAGGCGGCGTCTGTAGAGGCCGAACGGACACTACAGCGACCTTCCCTGTCTCGGGGCGCACCTGAGACTGTTTCCCGCCCATGTGGGTCTGGATGAGGAGTTGTTTGCTAGGAACCGGCAGCCTTCACGCAATATCGATTTGTCAGGGAGGACATAACGTGGAGACGCAACCGTCTGTGAACTAGGAAAAGTTACCAGCATACCTGATCATCTGTATGTAGGTGCTGATGGAACTTTTTTCGCCTCTATGAACACTGTGCTTGAAGCGCGCGCCATACTCCTGCGATAAGGCCTCATAAGCAAGATCGGTTGCCCGACTGTGACTTTGAGACCGTGAATTGCCCAGAGATTGCCGATATTCGTAAAAATCCTTTTCTCGCACGCTCCACAATGTGCGAAAGAGATCGGCAACGGACGGAGGCTCGATCCGTTGGTTGTTGAACTGATCTACATATACTTGTCCAACTTTCCAATTTGCGGTTTTCGTCTCAACAAAAACCATCCACTCATTAAGTTTATTGGTATCTGGCTGGTCTTGTGCCCTCAGGTAACCGATAATTAGAGGGTACATAACGCAGAGCTCTATCGGGTAAATGTTTTTCCACGATGTACTCAGGTCGAAGAGTATTTCCATCGCTCTCTGTATCTCTCTCAGCCCGACGCCTAATAGATCTGACATTTTTGCTAGAAAACCGATGTCGTCTCCTTCCATTCCAATCGAATGCCACTTGGATGTGTCAATGCTTGCTGACATAACCATTGCTCGCAGAAAGTTATGAGTGCTTGGCACCGGCAAGGAGTACGTTCTCGTGAAGAAGCGATGTAGGTAGCTGTGGCTATCGAAGTCTGAGCCATAGTATCCAGTGATCGCGTGGCTGAGCTGTTTAGTATCTGTTGCGACGACGAAAACGATTTCTTCAACATCAAAAAGGTGTTTGATGCGCTCTAGAAGAGCGATTGCGTAGGGAGGCCTGCAGCGGTCTAACTCGTCTATAAAGATAAACATGGGGAGCTGCACACCGCCGATTTCATTCAACGCCTTGAGCAGTTGGCTTAGACTTGAGCGAAATTGCTCCTGGCTTGTTTTCACTTCCTGATAGTCATTGATCATGCGGTTAGCGAGTGCGTCGAGAAGCTCCCCAGAAACGTCCGCGACACCTTGCTTGAATGCATCGAGGCCAGCTGCGGTGGCCTCAGAAAATGCATTTGGTCGTTCAGGTTCCTCATCGCGAACTTCGCTCTGAGATATCAAGTCGGCGACTTCATCGAACCCGTCTCCAATCAATTTTGTGACTAGTTTCTTTGTGGCTCCTTTAGCTCCTGCCAGTAAAATCTTGCCAGCATTCTGCTTGACCGCTTGCAACGATCTATTTGCAACCGTCACCTGTTCAGACCCCGCACTAGGGATTAATGCTGAGACCGTAGCGTTTATTTCACTTATGACCATTGTATATGGATCATCGGAAAAATCGTTTTTCCAAGCGTCGATGGTGACAACGGGATGCGATTTTTGGAGGTCCTGTTCCATGCCGCGCAGGAAATAGGATTTGCCGAAGCCCCATTCCGCATTCACGTTGAGGACATATGCGCCACGGATGCCGGCCTTCTTGCGTTCGGCGTGTCGCCTTTTCAAAAAATTTATAAGGAAAGCGGAATCTTTTTGCCGCTCAAGTAAATCTTTGTCCCAATGGTTTTTGCGATCCATTTTCCTTCCCCCCCGCTTCGATTGTCTAATTCGTTTACGCGTAGTGTCTGGTCTGCACAACTGATGGCTCTGTCCTCCAAGCCTTAGTAGATCCCAGCTCCCTCTGTCTGCAGTAGATCCTCGAGACTGCGCCCGAGGATGACGGCGGTGGCCTTGGGGCAACGAAAAACCCCGCCAGATCGCTCCGGCGGGGTCCGTATTCCCTCAATCCTCAAGCGCCAATCCGCGCTCTCAGAACTCCACAGCCCGATCGCCATTCTCGTCCTGAATGCGGGTCGGCAGGCCGATTTTGTTCAGGAGGTTGATGAAGGGCTTCGGCGGCAGTTCTTCGACGTTGGCCATCTTCTTCACGTCCCATTCGCCTGTGGCGACGAGCATGGCGGCTGCGACCGGGGGGACGCCGGCGGTGTAGGAGATGCCCTGGCTGCCGACTTCGTTATAGGCTTCCTTGTGGTCGGCGACGTTATAGAGGAAGACGGTCTTTTCCTTGCCGTCCTTGAAGCCCTTCACGTAGTCGCCGATGCAGGTCTTGCCTTCGTAGTTGGGGGCAAGCGAGGCAGGATCGGGCAGGCAGGCCTTGACGACCTTGAGCGGGACCACTTCGGAACCGTCGGCCAGCTTGACCGGCTGCTCGGAGAGGAGGCCGATCGACTTCAGGACGGTGAAGACGTTGATGTAGTGATCGCCAAAGCCCATCCAGAAGCGCACGTCGGCGCCGTCCATGTTCTTGGCCAGCGAATGCACTTCGTCATGGCCGCAGAGATAGGCGCGGCGGGTGCCGACGACCGGCAGGTCGTAGTCCTTGCCGATCTCGAACATCTTGTTGACCTTCCATTCGCCGCCCTGCCAGGAATAGACGACGCCGGTGAATTCGCGGAAATTGATTTCCGGGTCGAAGTTGGTGGCGAAGTATTTGCCGTGGCTGCCGGCATTGATGTCGACGATGTCGACGTCGGTCACCTTGTCGAGATATTCGTCCTTGGCGAGACGGGCATAGGCGTTGACGACGCCCGGATCGAAGCCGGCGCCGAGGATGGCGGTGATGCCCTTTTCCTCGCATTCGCTAGCACGCTTCCACTCGTAGTTTCCGTACCACGGCGGGGTTTCGCAGATCTTGTTCGGCTCTTCATGGATCGCGGTGTCGATATAGGCCACACCGGTGTCCATGCAGGCGCGCAGCACCGACATGTTGAGGAAGGCGGTGCCGACATTGATGACGATCTCGGTGCCGAGCTTCTTGATCAGGGCCTTGGTGGCTTCGATGTCGAGGGCGTCAGAGCGCATGCGCTTCGAGAACGCCTTCCTGCTT
>JBJIOA010000047.1:0-8315 GCA_045377275.1 Allorhizobium sp.
GTGGTGTCGACGCCTTTCTGCTGGGCTCGGAGCTGCGCGGACTGACCGCCCTGCGCGACGAAGTGAACGCCTTTCCTTTCGTCGAGGCGCTGGTGGCGCTTGCCGGTGAAGTGCGGGGTGTGCTCGGGAGTTCGACGGCAATTTCCTATGGAGCGGACTGGACCGAGTATTTCGGCCATCAGCCGGCGGATGGCTCGGGCGATGTCTTCTTTCACCTCGATCCGCTCTGGGCGAGCCCTCACATCACGGCCGTCGGCATCGACAATTACATGCCGCTCGCCGATTGGCGCGACGAGGATCTCGAGGCGGAAAGCCCCGACGGGTTCACCGGCATCGACGATGCGGAGGGATTTGCGCGGACGCTGACCTCGGGCGAGGGCTTCGACTGGTTTTATGCCAGCGAGGCGGACCGCCAGGCGCGGGTGAGGACGCCGATCACCGATGGCGCCTATGGCAAGCCGTGGGTCTTCAGGTTCAAGGACCTGCAATCTTGGTGGGAGAACCCGCATTTCAACCGGATCGGTGGCGTCGAGCAGGCAAGCCCGACGGCCTGGATACCCCGCATGAAACCCTTCTGGATGACCGAGGTCGGTTGCGGCGCGGTCGACAAGGGGGCGAACCAGCCGAACATCTTCGTCGATGCCAAATCGGCCGAGAGCGGAAGGCCGTACTTCTCGGCGGGTGTGCGCAGCGACAGCCAGCAGCGCCGCTTTCTGGAGGCTCATCTTGATCACTGGACCGGCAGTCTCCTGCCGCCTGATATGGTCGATCCTTCGCATGTCTATGCCTGGACCTGGGACGCGCGGCCCTATCCGGCCTTTCCGCAGAATACGGCACTCTGGGCAGACGGATCGAACTGGCGCACGGGGCATTGGTTGAACGGCCGCCTTGGCACGGCGACGCTGGCCGACACGATCGCGGCGATCCTCAGGGATCACGGCTTTGTCGATTTCGACGTGTCAGAAGTGGCGGGTGACCTCGGCGGTTATGTGAAGGGGGATTTGACCTCGGCGCGCGACCTGATCGAGCCCTTGCTCGAGCTCTTCCAGATCGACGTGATCGAGGATGCCGGGCGATTGAAATTCCGCACCCGGCCGACGGCGAGCCTGGCTGCACGCGAGATCACGGTCCTTGCCGACATCGCCGATCGTCCGCTCTGGAGCGAGACGCGCGGCCATGACAGCGATTTCGCCTCCGAGGCACTGGTGACCTTTTATGATCCGGCGGCGGATTATGTCGAAGCGAGCGTGCGCTCGCGCAAGGTGGAGGCAGCGACCGATCGGCAACTAGCCCGCGACCTGCCGGCCGCGATGCCCGAAGAGACGGCGCTCGCCGCCGCCGAAGGCTGGCTGCGCGACAACCGGCTGGCGCGCCGCACGCTGCAGCTGGCGCTCGGACCGCAGGAGATCGCGATCGAGCCGGGTGACGTGCTGCGCTTTCCCGAAGGACCGGAGGGGCGCTTTCTGGTGCAGGCGATCGACGATGGCTTCGAGCGGCGCCTGGCGCTCAGGGCCTTTGCCGGCAAGGTCTCTGCACCCGTGCCGGTGGTTGAACCCGGACGGGTGGTCGACGGTGGCGGTGCGGCCGGCTTTGCGCCGGTCGTGCGATTCCTCGATCTGCCGAGGCTGGAAGGCTCAAGCCATGCGGGCGACGCTAGTGTGGCGGCCTTTGGCCGTCCCTGGCGGCGGCTTGCGGTATCGAGCTCCCCGGAAACGGAAGGCTATCGGCTGCGGCTGACGCTCGATCGTCCGGCGACGCTGGGACGGCTTCTGGAGCCGCTTGCCCCGGGACCTGCCGGACGCTTCGACTGGGCGAATGCCCTGGTAGTCGAGGTGCTTGCAGGAGCCTTTGCCTCCGCGAGCCGCATGGCTGTTCTCTCCGGCGCGAACCGGCTCGCGGTCCGGGCCGGTACCGGCGGCTGGGAGGTCATCGGCTTTGTCGAAGCCGAGGAGATTGCTGCCGGACGCTTCCGGCTGACAGGCCTCTTGCGCGGGCTGGGCGGCACCGAGGACGCCATGGCGGCCGGTACCGCAGCCGGGGCCGAGATCGTGGCTCTCGACGAAGCGGTCCGGTCGCTGGGGCTCGGGAATGCCGAACGCGGGGCCGCACAGAACTGGATCCTCGAGCCGATGGGGCTTGTGACCGAGCTTTCAGGCCCGCATGTCTTTGCCGGCGGATTGCGGGCGGAGACGCCTTTATCCCCAGTGCATGCGAAGGTTCAGCGGCAGGCCGCAGGCGATCTTTCGATCAGCTGGATTAGGCGCAGCCGCATCGAGGCCGATGTCTGGACAGAGGGCGAGGTGCCGCTCGACGAGGCGGAGGAGCGCTATCGTCTGGAGATCCTTGATGGTGGGACCGTGCTTCGGGTGGTCGAGGTGACCGAGTCCGCCTGGACCTATGCCGCCGCCGATGAACTGACAGATTTCGGACTGCCGCAGACGGCGCTTGGCCTTCGCATCCGCCAACTCGGACGGCTTGCCGCCGGCCTGCCGCTCCAGGCGGTGGTTACCGTCGATTGAAAGCCATTCAACAGGAGGATGACATGCTGGAGATGAAACCCTGGTACCAGTCGAAGACCGTCTGGGGCGCCCTGATCGCCATTGCCGCACCGCTTCTTGGCCGGGCCGGACTGGAACTCGGTGGCGCCGAGCAGGCGGAAATCGCCGAGGCCTTGACGGCGCTTGCCGGCACGGTCGGAGGACTGCTTGCGCTTTATGGCCGGCTGACAGCGACGAAGGGTGTGGGTGGGTGAGGACGGGCCGATGGTGCCAACTGAACCGATCCCCCCACTTGCGAAATCTGAAGTTTAGGCCGCTTACGCTCGCCTAAGCCTTCGATTTCGCTTTCTCCCCCACGATGGAGGAGAAGAAGGCGAGGCCGGTCGCATCATCTCGTCTCCCCTTGTAGGCGACTTCACAAAATCGAGGGCTGAGCCCGGTCAGGGCTAAGCTTCTGATTTTGTTTGTGAAGGGGTCGGCAAGGTGACCTCTGCGTCTTGCCCCTTGCGTGGCGGTCTTGATTGGCTCCCGACCGCGATCCACACTCTGAGCCCACGCATTCATTTGCCATTCAGACGCCTTGCGGTACATAATTTGCCAAAGTGGACGTCATCCAACGAAGAAGCAGCAATGGCATCTTTCATGAAATACACGGGCCTGGCATTGGCCGTGACCGTGGCGGCTTTGCCGGCAACGGGGGGCGATGCCGTGGCGGCGGATTGCAGGCAGGCTGCGGAACGCGTGGTTGCAGAAGTCGGCGGGCAGTTGCTTTCCGTGCACGAATCGGGCGGTGAATGCGTGATCGTCGTGCTCGTGCCGGGCAATGGCAACGAACGGCCGCGCAAGGTCACGATGCGGGTCGCCGAGTGACCTGCCTCCGGGATTGAACAGCTTTCCGCACCGAGGGGTAATCGCATGCGCATTCTCGTCGTCGAAGACGATGTCAATCTGAACCGCCAGCTCGTCGAGGCCTTGCAGGAAGCGGGTTATGTCGTAGACAAGGCCTTCGATGGCGAGGAAGGTCATTTCCTCGGCGAAACCGAACCCTATGACGCGGTTATCCTCGACATCGGCCTTCCCGAAATGGACGGCATCACGGTGCTGGAGAAATGGCGCGCGGAAAGCCGGGTCATGCCGGTGCTGATCCTGACCGCCCGCGACCGCTGGTCGGACAAGGTGGCCGGCATTGATGCAGGCGCCGACGACTATGTGACGAAACCCTTCCATGTCGAGGAAGTGCTCGCCCGAATCCGCGCCCTGATCCGCCGTGCGGCAGGCCATGCATCCTCAGAGATCGTCTGCGGACCTGTCAGGCTCGATACCAAGAGCTCGAAGGCCACCGTTGAAGGCGTGACGCTGAAGCTCACCTCGCACGAATACCGTCTTCTCTCCTACCTGATGCATCACATGGGCGAAGTCGTGTCCCGGACCGAACTGGTCGAGCATCTCTACGACCAGGATTTCGACCGCGATTCCAATACGATCGAGGTCTTTGTCGGTCGTCTGCGCAAGAAGCTCGGGGTCGACATGATCGAGACGGTCCGCGGCCTCGGCTACCGTATCCAAGCCCCGGCGAAATGAGGATCCGCTCGCTCACTGCGCGAGTCCTGATCCTTGCCACGCTCTGGTCGGCGCTGGCCTTGGTAACGATTGCGGTTGCGATTTCAGCCCTTTATCGCCAAGGCGTCGAACGCGGCTTCAACAATCTCCTGCGTGCGCAGCTCTACAACGTCGTCAATTCCGTCTCGATCGGGGACGGCGACAGCCTGAGCGGTTCACCGGCGCTGGGTGACCTCAGGTTCTCCCAGCCTGCGACCGGCTGGTACTGGCTGGTCGAGCCGCTCGGCAACTATGCCACGGCGCCGCTCGCCTCCGCCTCGCTTGGGGTTGCGGATCTTGCCGTGCCCGATGTGGAAGCAACGCCCTTCGACCAGAATTACGAACGCTACTACGAGATGACGGATGATGCCGGCAACAACATCCGCGTTGCCGAAACCGAAGTGGTGCTCGACGATCAGGGGCGCGCGGCGCGCTTTCGAGTTTCGGGCAACCTGCAGGTGGTCGAGGACGAGATCGCCTTTTTCACGAGCCGCCTCTATGCGGCTCTCGCCGTGGTTGGCATTGGCGGGCTGATCGTCAATGGTCTTGCCATTCTCTATGGCCTGAAGCCGCTCGACCGCGCGCGCCGGGCGCTGGAGCGCATCCGGCGAGGCGAGGCCGAGCGGATCGAAGGTGATTTCCCGAGTGAGGTTCAGCCGCTTGCCAACGAGATCAACGCGCTGATCGACAGCAACCGCCGCATTGTCGAGCGGGCCCGCATGCAGGTCGGCAATCTCGCCCATTCCCTGAAAACGCCAATCGCCGTGCTTTTGAACGAGGCGCGCACCCTGGAGAAGAACCAGGCCGAAGTCATCGCGACCCAGGCCGAGGCGATGCAGGCGCAGGTAGGCTCCTATCTGAACAGGGCGCGGATCGCGGCCCAGCGCGACAGCGTGCTGGCCCGCACCGAGGCCCAGCCGGTCATGGAGCGGCTGGCGCGGGTGATGCGCAAGCTGAACGCCGATATCGTCTTTGAACTCGACGTAGCCCCGGATCTGACCTTTGCGATGGAGCAGCAGGATGTCGAGGAGGTTGTCGGCAATCTGCTCGAAAACGCCTCCCGCTTTGCCCGCACCAAGGTTGTCACCAAGGCCGTAATGACGGCCCGCGATTATGAGCCGACCGACGGGCGGCGCGGCTGGATTGAAGTGGTGGTCGAGGATGACGGGCCGGGGCTCGCCCCTGACCAGATTGGCGAGGCGCTGAAGCGCGGCCGAAGGCTCGACGAGAGCAAGCCCGGCACAGGGCTCGGACTGTCGATCGTCAAGGAGATTTCAGGGGAGTATCAGGGCACTTTCGGCCTTTCGCGCGCCAGCATCGGCGGCCTTCGCGCACAGTTGATCCTACCAGCTGTGACCAAGGACACTGCGTGATTGATTTTCCTGTGAAATTACATAGGTGTATAAGACGGCCTTGAGCCGGTCGAAGGCCGTCAACCGCTTCGCGCGAACCGGGCGGCCTCGACGACAGAAATCGACGGGACTTGGAACGGTCTGATGGGTGTGAAGCACTTCGGGATATTTGCAGCCACTGGCCTCGTGTCGCTAGCACTTGCGGGTTGTACGACATCGAGCGGCGGACGCGGCGCGACCGCCAATTCCGCAGTCTATATCGCAGCCCTTCAGGGCGGCATCGTGTCCCGGACTGGCGTCGAACTCTCGCGCAGCCAGACGCAGCGGGCGCTTGAAGCCGAATATCGCGCGCTAGAGGCTGCCCCCGGTGGCCAGCCTGTAACCTGGGCAGGCGGCGAGGTGCGTGGTGAGGTTGTTGCAGCCGCCCCTTACCAGGTCGGCCAGCAGAACTGCCGCCAGTTCACCCACAAGGTGTTCACCGACGGCCGTGAGCGTCAGGCCCGCGGCGCTGCCTGCCGCAACCCGAACGGCACCTGGACGCCGCTGATCTGAGGCGAAGCCGGGGCTGCTGATCCCGACGATTTCATTCATGTGAACGCGTCCCCCACTTGACTTGGGTCAAGGCTGGGCGGGTTATGCAGGCTTAGAGAATTCTTGCGGCCAAACGCCTCAACTTTCCGTCAGGCGAGGTTTGGCAGTTGGAAAGCACCTGTCCTTGACGTAATTGAGTTTCATGTTGTTCTGGATCATCTCTGCGCTTCTGACGGTCCTTGTTGCCGTCGTGCTCCTGTCCCCCTTGCTGCGGGCTTCGGCCCGAGCGACGCGTTATGACGAAGGCGAGGCGGCGGTCTATCGCGACCAGCTGCGAGAGCTGGAGCGGGACAAGGCAGAGGGACTGATTTCTGCAGAAGATGCTGACTACGCGCGTGCCGAAATCGGCCGGCGCCTTTTGGCGATTGCAGGCCGCGAAAAGGCGGCCGAGGACGGCGAAGCTGTAGCTGCGACGAGCCCTTCGGTCCCCCGTCGCTACACCCTGTCGCAAGCCTTCATCCTGCTCTGTCTTCCCGTGATCGGGCTTGCGGGCTATCTGGAAATCGGTAGCCCCGGTACACCCGATGCCCCGCTCGAAGCACGCATCGCCGATCCCGGCGACGATGTCGATCTGCTGGTGGCCAAGGTGGAGCGGCATCTCGCCACCACGCCAGACGATGGGAACGGCTGGAACGTGCTGGCACCCGTCTATTTCCGTATTGGCCGCTTTGACGACGCCGAGCTTGCCTATCGCAATGCGATCCGCATTCTCGGACCCGATGCCGAGCGTATGAACGGCCTGGGCGAAACCGTTGTCATGCGCAATGACGGGATCGTCACCGATGACGCTCAGATGGCCTTCCAGGCGGCGTTGAAGCTCGAACCCAACAATCCGCGTGCCGACTTCTATCTGGCGCTGGCGCTCGAACAGTCCGGTCGCCGCGCAGAGGCGCTGACCGCTTTCCAGAATATCGCCAAGGCCTCGCCGCCAACAGCCCCCTGGATGCCATTGGTCAACCAGCATATTGCGACCAACAGCGCCGGCGTGCCGCTTGCCGATCAGCCGGCGCAGGCGGCGCCGGAAGGCGAGGCACAGGCTCAGAATCCCGCAGCCCCGGGCAACCCGACCGCAGAAGACGTCGCCAATGCCGGGGCCATGTCGGAGGCCGATCGCGGCGAGATGATCCGCGGCATGGTGGCGAGCCTGGATGCACGGCTGAAGGAAGATCCCAATAATTTCGAAGGCTGGATGCGGCTCGTCCGCTCCTATGCCATGCTTGATGACAAGGAGAAGGCGCAAGCCGCGTTGATGGACGGCCTCAAGGCTTTCCCGGCTGCGGGCGCCGAGGGCCAGCAGTTGGTCGCCATGGCAAGGGAACTCGGCCTTGATGTCGAAGAGGTGAGCCAATGACTCGCAAACAGAAACGCCTGGCAGTGATTGCTGGTGGCATGGGTTTCATCCTGACCGCCGTGCTTTTGGTGATGTTCGCCTTTGGCCAGTCAATCGCCTATTTCTACGTGCCCAACGATCTCGCCGAATCCGATGTCCAGCCCGGCACCCGGATACGCCTCGGCGGACTGGTCGAGATGGGCTCGCTGGTGCGCGGAGAAGGCTCGACGGTGACCTTCACCGTAACCGACACGCTGAGCCAGCTGCCGGTGACCTATACCGGCATCCTCCCCGATCTCTTCCGTGAGGGGCAGGGTGTCGTCGCCGAAGGTCGCTTCGAGGGCATGGGCAAGGTCTTCGTCGCCGATACCGTTCTCGCCAAGCATGACGAGAACTATATGCCGAAGGACGTCGCGGATCGTCTAGAGGCGCAAGGGGTTCAACTGAGCGGCAAGGAAAAGATCCAATGATCATCGAGCTTGGCCACTATGCCCTTGTTCTGGCGCTCGCCACCTGTCTTGTCGTATCGATCTTGCCGGTGATTGGCGCGCGACGCGGGGATGCCGCGATGATGGCGGTGGGGACCACCGGCACCTACGCGATGTTCCTGCTGATCGGCTTCTCCTTCGCCGTCCTCACCTATGGCTACGTCGTTTCCGACTTCTCGGTGCAGAACGTCTATGAGAATTCCCATTCGCTGAAACCGATGATCTACAAGGTCTCCGGCGTCTGGGGAAACCATGAAGGCTCGATGCTCCTCTGGGTGCTGATCCTCGCCTTCTTCAGCGCCATGGTCGCCTTCTTCGGGACCAACCTGCCGGATCGATTGAAGGCCAATGTGCTGGCGGTTCAGGCCTGGATCACCACCGCCTTCACGCTCTTTATTCTGCTGACATCGAACCCCTTCATCCGTCTCTCGCCTATCCCGGCGGAAGGTCAGGATCT
>JBJIOA010000048.1:0-43140 GCA_045377275.1 Allorhizobium sp.
AGACCTTCATGCGCCTCTGCTTCGAGGTGGAAGATCAGGTTGCCGCCCTCTTCATCCGCGCCTATCCGTCTCTCACGCCGGACGAAGCCCGCCTCTATGCCCGGGGTGTCCAGGCGCTGTTCCACGAGGTGATCGTCTTCGAAATGTCGGAAGGGCTCAAGCAGTCGCGGCCGAACCCGGCACCACCGCAACAGCTCTTATCTCACATGCTGACGATCTGGGTCGACGGCGTCGCGCATCGGCAAGCCCTAAAAGACTGACGCAAACCGCCGCGCTGCATGCGCCAGCACCTCGGGCGCAAAACCGGAAAAGCCGATAACCAGCCCACGCCTTATCGTCTCGCCATGATAAAGCGGCGACAGCGCCTTGACGCCGAAACCGACAGCCCGCGCCTCTCCCGCCAGAGCCACATCGTCTTCCGCCCCATCGAGTTCCGCCACCAGATGCAGCCCCTGCTCCGGCACGCTCACCGTCAGCCGGTCGCAGCGCAAGGCCTCGATGAGCGCATCGCGTGCCGCTTTCACCCGCTTGCGCGCCCGCTTGATATGCGCCGAAAAATGCCCGTCGCGCAGGAATTCGGTGAGCGCATCCTCGGCAAGCGTCGAGGGAAAGCGGTCGGTTAGCCGGCGAATGGTCAGCACCCGCTCACGCAAATGCCGGGGCACCACCAGATAACCGAAGCGAAAACCGGGCAGCAGCGTCTTGGAAAAAGTACCGAGATAGATCACCCGGCCCTCGCCATCGATGCCTTGCAGCGCACTCAAGGGCGGCCCGGCAAAGCGGAACTCGCTATCGTAGTCATCCTCGATGATATAGGCGTTCGCCTTCCGCGCCCAGTCGATCAGCGAAAGCCGCCTGGCCATGGAAAGCGTCACACCCAGCGGATATTGATGCGACGGCGTCACATAGACGGCCTTGGCATCAGGCCGCGCCGCAATCCCTGAGACCACATCGATCCCCTCGCCATCGACAGGCACCGGCGTCACGGCAAGCCCCGTGCCCTCGAAGAGCTCGCGGGCCGCCGCATAACAAGGGTCCTCGATCCACACGGGATCGCCAGGCTTCAGAAGCGCCCTGACCACCAGATCCAGCCCCTGCTGCGTGCCCGCCGTCATGATCACCTGGTCCGGCTCGCAAGTCACCCCGCGCGCCGCCTTGAGGTAAGCCGCGACCTCCACCCTGAGCGCCAGGCTCCCGGCCGGGTCGTTGTAATGAAAATGCCGCGCCGATGGCTGCGTCAGATGCCGGTTCATCAGCATGCTGAAGATGCGAAGCGTCGTCTCGTCCGCTGTCGAACAACCGAGAGCCCCGGGCAGCGGCGCAGACACCTCTTGAACCTCGATCACCTTCGGCTGGGGCACCGCCTGCAACAACGGCACGGCCTCGGCCACATAGGTCCCCGCCCCCACCCGTGCTTCGGCAAAGCCATCCGCCACCAGCATCTCATAGGCCGCAACGGCCGCCCCGCGCGACACGCCGAAACGCTTCGCGATGTCCCGCGTCGTCGGCAGCTTGTCGCCGGGCTTCATCTGACCGCTCTCGATCAGCCCGCGCAGCGAACGATAGAGCGCCAGCCGCCGTGGCCCCGCAGCCGGCAGAACAGGCGTGCTCGCCGACCAGTCGGAATTGGTTCGGATAATTCTGGCCATTATGGATCTTCTTTGGACCAATCACAGCAACTATCCCTGCCTCATCATCCGTCAGGAGGCAAGCATGAACGACAGACCCGACCCGCATTCCTTCCCCGTCACCCCGCGCAACCGGGCAAAACGCCTGCATGAGCGCGCAGCTTACGACCGCGAGGCCGTCTATGCCGTGCTCGATGCGGCACTCCTCTGTCACGTCGCCTATGTCATCGACGGCCAGCCCTATTGCACGCCGACCATCCACTGGCGCGAGGGCGACTGGCTGTTCTGGCACGGCTCCTCCGCCAGCCGCATGCTGAAGACCCAGAAATCAGGCATCCCCGTCTGCCTCACCGTCGCTCATCTCGACGGCCTGGTGCTCGCCCGCTCCGGCTTCCACCACTCCGCCAACTACCGCTCAGCCATGTGCTTCGGCACCGCCCATATCATCGACGACCCGGAGGAAAAGGCCGAGGCACTGAAAGCTGTCGTCGACCGCTTCTATCCCGGCCGCACCGACGTTTTGCGCGAAACCGACCCGCAGGAAGCCAAGGGCACCATGGTCATCGGCATGCGCATCGAGGAAGCCTCGGCCAAGATCCGCACAGGCGGCGTCTCCGATGATCCCGCCGATGTCGACGCCCCCGTCTGGGCCGGCGTCATCCCCGTCGAGACAAGGCTCGGCCAGCCCGAAATCTGCCCCAAGGTGCCCGAAGGTGTGACCTATCCCGACCACCTCACCCACTTTCAAGCAGGCCGACGCCTCGACGAGGTCTTGACGGAGAGCCAGGGCCTCTACGAAAAGCTGGGGTGAACGTGCCCCCTCTTGCGGGGCGCGCGCAGCAAAAGCGAGGCCCCGCATGAAGATCCTTTACGTCGCCACCCACCCACAATCGCTCCATCATGTCGAAGACCGCGTCGGCGGCTGGTACGATACCGGCCTCACCGATCTCGGACAGCGTCAGGCGGCAGCAATCGCCGCCCGCATCTCCGAACTCTGCGCCGGAAAGACCCCGTCACTCGTCTCCTCCGACCTCCTGCGCTGCAGCGAAACCGCCGAAATCATCGGCCGTCGCCTTGGTCTTACGCCCCACCTGACGCCCGGCCTGCGCGAGATGAGCTGTGGTATCGCCGAGGGAAAACCGCAGTCCTGGCTCCACGCAAACCGCTTGCCGGTGCCCGATGAAGGCAGCCTCGACGACACCGGTGGAATCGAGGGTGCCGAAACCCGCCGCCAGACGGGCACCCGCATCTACGGCGCCATGGATGCGCTGATCTCCGATCCGGCCGACACCCTTGTTATCGTCACCCACGGCTTCGCACTGACCTTCGTCATAGCCTGGTGGATCGGCATGCCGATCGAAAGCCTCGGCCGAGTCAACTTCCCCGTCACCTCCGGCAGCATCACCCATCTCGCGGAAAACACCCAGTGGAAGAGCCGCGGTGTGATCAAGATCGGCGACAACAGCCACCTCGCCGGAATTGCTTGACGTATTACCCCGCCTGCATCCACCCCTCGAGCTTTGCCCGCTGGTCCTCCGAAAAAGGATGCGACTTGCGCGTCGTCTGGTCGAAATGCACCACCACCGTCTCGGCCGAGGCGCAGAGCCTGCCGTTCTGAAACACGGCCTGCTGCATGGAGACTGACGAGCGGCCGACCCGCGTCACCCGCGTGCCGATCTCAACGGTCCCAGGCCACAGCACCTCGGCGATATAATTGATGTCGAGCTTGGCCAGCACGAAGGAAAACCCATCTTCGAGCAGCGGATCGTCCGGGTTGTAGATCAGCTCCACACGACCCGTTTCCATGAAGGTCGCAAAGACCGCATTGTTGACATGCCCCTGCCGGTCGGTGTCGCCATAACGCAGCTTGTCGTAAGCCTGGCCCGCAAAATCCTCAAGCCGCAACGCCTGCCCCTTGTCATCCGTCATATCCAGTCGAACCCTATTCGCTATTCGCTATTCGCTATTTCCCTAAATCCCTAATCGCCTCACGCCGCCATGCCGATCATCTCGGAAAACGCATAACGCACGCTGTCAGCTACCGCTTGGATCGTCTCCGATGTCTCCTTGCCGGTGAGCAAGCGCACCTCGAACGACCCAGAGCTCCGGCAGGCCGTGTTTGGCCCCGAGCGCCGTCATGTCGTCGGTGAGATAGCTGCGCGGAAGCGGCGCGACCGCGAGATCGGCAATCACGGCGGCGCGCTGCGCCATCGTATGCGCCGAGAGATAGGCGATGCGATAGGGCCGCTTATCCTTGTCGAGCCGCGCCAGCGCATCCGCCCGCCAGCAGCAGCCATCCTCCCAGATCGACACGGGCAGCGGATCGCGCAAATGCGCCGTGCCGCATTTCGCCCCTGCCCAGACCAGCTGTTCCTGGTGGATCACCTCGCCCTCATGCACCACCTGCCCTGGCGCGCTGTTGACCAGCGTCAGATCCAGCCGCTGCTCGGCCAGCCGCCGGCGAAGCGCGCCGGAGGTGTCGACCGTCAGGTCCACCATGATCAGCGGGTAGAGCTCGGCAAAGCGCCTGAGGATCGTCGGCATGAAACGCTCGCCGATATCATCGGGCGCGCCGAGCCTGACAACCCCCTTCATCTCCGGCATGCGGAAACGCCCCACCGCCTCGTTCGACAGCGCCAGCATCCGCCTTGCATAGGGAAGCAGCACCTCGCCGCTTTCCGTCAGCGTCACCGAGCGCGCATCCCGCAGAAACAGCGTCACATTCAGCTGCTCCTCCAGCTTCTTGATCTGCATCGAGACGGCCGACGGCGTGCGATAGACCCGATCGGCGGCGGTGGTGAAACTGCCGGTCTCGGCGATCGCCACGAAGGTCCGGAGGACATCGTTCTCGAGCAGCGGAAGCGGCTGGCGCAGCATGAGTGTCATGGCGAGGGACCTTCAACAAAATTGAACTTGAAGACGATACTATTGCGTTTGATTGAATGTCAATCCGCATGCATCCTTCTTCGCATAGACCGCAAACAAGAGGATTGCCGCATGACACAGCTTGGTTTTCAGACCGTCCAGCAGAAGCTTGAGGCACTGCTCAGCAACACCCGCCGCTACGCCGTACGCGAGCAGACTCGGCAAGCGCTCACCATCCTCGGCCCCGCTCTGCGCGACGATCTCGGCCTCACGCGCCACCGCCAACTGATCATCTTTCAGAATGACAAACATCAGAAACATTCGTTTGATTGATGGAATAAAGGCGAGCAAAACAAAGCCAGGCCCGGGCGACAGAACGAAAGACGGGCCACCACTCCTAAGAGGATAACGACCATGACCGTGGTTTACTGCGACACCCCTTTGCCTCGGCCCCGTTCCCAGACGAGCCTGCGGCTCAACGCAATCACGGGACCGGCTAACCTCACCGCCGCCACCCGAACGCTCGACGAGCGCGCAAGCCACGGCGCCGATCGCTTCGCGACAGCCGTGAGGGTTCTCGCACGCGCAATCGCCGATCATCGCCGCCGGCGCCTGGAACAGGTCACCCTCGAAGCCCTGCCCTTCGACCTGCGCAAGGACCTCGGCTGGCCTTCAGGCGACACAATCCGCTCACCATCCCGCTGATCCCGCAGCGGCTCGAATAGCCGTCCCGGCACCCCGTTTGCGACGCAGCCGCCCCACCGTGTCGCAAACGGGGCAGGGCCGCCCTTGAGGCACCTTGCATCCCGTTCCGTGAAGCCAAGACTTTTCAGACACCTGCCGCCTCCTAGCGCCAGGCGCTTTGTCCACGGCGTCGCAGCCTGAAAAAAGTCGGAAAATGTCGTTCTTTAGCAATTGCCGATGAGGTCGCGGCGCGCGATAGGATGACAATGTCGTAAAACGACAATCGCGCCGATCGATTCAGGCGGAGCATGCCTGCAAAACAAGGGAACGGCAGCAAGGACAACTGGGCATCATCATGAGCAAGATACAGCCGCAAACCAAGAAGCGTTCGATCGTCTTCTTCCTCGTCCCGCATTTTACCCTTCTGCCCTTTGCCGGCGCGATCGAGACGCTGCGCATCGCCAACCGCATGCTGGGTTACGCCGCCTATGAGTGGCGTCTCGCCTCGGTCGACGGCCAGAAGGTCTATTCCTCCTCCGGCATCGGCATTGAGGTGAATTCCTCGCTCGCCGACGAGCGCCGCTTCCTCGGCGGCGAAAACCGGCCGAACATGGCGATCGTCTGTTCCGGCATCTATGTCGAGGAGTTCAACAACAAGTCGGTCAACGCCTGGCTGCGCGAAGCCTATAACCGCAATGTCGCGGTCGGCTCACTCTGTACCGGCGCGCATGTCCTGGCCCAGGCCGGCCTGCTCAATGGCAAGCGCTGCGCCATCCACTGGGAAAACCTGCCCGGCTTTTCCGAAACCTTCCCGCAGGCCGAAGTCTATGCCGACCTCTACGAAGTCGACGGCAATCTCTACACCTGCGCCGGGGGTACTGCCTCGCTCGACATGATGCTGAACCTGATCGGCCAGGATTTCGGCGAGGGCCTCGTCAACCGCGTCTGCGAACAGCATCTGACCGACCGCGTCCGCTCCGCCAACGACCGCCAGCGCCTGCCCTTGCGCGCCCGCCTCGGCGTGCAGAATTCCAAGGTGCTGCAGATCATCGAGCTGATGGAAGCCAATCTCGCAGAACCCCTGTCGCTGCTCGAAATCGCCGATGATGCCGGCCTCTCGCGCCGCCAGATCGAGCGCCTCTTCCGCCAGGAAATGGGTCGTTCGCCGGCCCGCTACTATCTCGAAATCCGCCTCGACCGCGCCCGCCACCTGCTGGTCCAGTCCTCGATGCCCGTCGTCGAAGTCGCCGTCGCCTGCGGCTTCGTCTCCGCCTCCCACTTCTCCAAGTGTTACCGCGAACTCTACAACCGCTCCCCCCAGCAGGAGCGCGCGGAGCGCAAGCTGACGATGTCGAGCAACCGGACGGGGGTTGTGGTGTAAACCACGCGCGACGATGGGCATTCAAAAGCGCATTCAGACTTCACGTTCGTGATGAAAGCAGACCGGGATCAGGCCTAAGCGATGCACCACCACTTCAGTGCCGAAGGCCTGCTTCCTAAATCCCAAAGTCTTTCTCTATGAATGAGTTGAACGCCATACTCGCCGATCTCGATTTTCTGAGAATGTTTCCAACTATAAACATCTGATCATTAAATCTTATCTCGATCGGAGCCCTTCGATGGCTCTGCTCTTCGATACGCCCATTGTGCAACTGAAAAAACAGCGGAAGCGCTTCATCTAGAAATTTCAGCATATCATCGACGCAGGTAATTGGATTCAGTACGGCTGAATTCTGGGACAACACATTCCTATAGTCGATACAATCGAGCTCAAGCCTACTTCCAATTTTCCCTCCCTGCCTCATATTCTCAATGTATTTCTCATAGGTGATGTAATGCCGGGACACGCCAAAAAATATCGGCAGGCCGCCCCAATTTACATTACGATAAAGTCCCACCATCTTCACCCGCTTTGCAGCAAAATTGCCCACGTGCAAGACATCGCCTTTGCGTACGCTGTCTTGCATCACACAGCCGGTTTCCTCCAAAACCTCACGAGCATGCGCGTGCCGCAAAACTTGCAGAAAGTTATTATCTCGGGAAATACGTTTACCATTTGCGATATCCCCCCAATCAGCCGACCCAGCTCCACAAAAGACCACCGTCGAAGGACCGACGGACGCATTGTTACTTTGCAATCCCAAAAGCGGATATCCATCGGCTGAGATAGCAAGGTGAACGCCGCCCACGTGGTTTGACAAATGATGGATGCATCCAAAGTCCTCTAAAACGTAGCCCTTCCCGCTACTTTCTTCATGTAACTTGACTGGGAACAAGTGCCTTACGAGACGAACCGGCTCGCCGCCATGATCATTAGGCTTGTATTCGCTCTTTGTAGAAAGAATATTTGTAATTTGGCTCGTATAATAGTCGGTCTGCGACAGACGAAAACTTGAGAATGTTAGCGCGCCCGAATCATAATCATCAATTCGTATCTTCTTGTCGTTGGTAAACGACCTTACAAAACCTCTTTTTGCACGCTGGATCTGGTCAGCGGCATCCCTGTACCGGAAGTTCAAATAATACCAATGAGAATTTTCACTTGCATTTCGAATTAACCTCCTAATTTCCAGCAATATTTTTCCGGTGTTATTGCTTCGCGAAAAAATACTCAATAATCCTCGCCGACATATTGTGTACGGCATGAATTTGCTGTTTGAAATATAAAATGAAATACTCTCATCCCACAGAGCGAATGACCTCTTATAGCCAACATCAATATATCGTATCGTTTCTAATGGTGCTCGAAAACTTTTTCCATCTCTTGAAATGTTCCCGTCGAATTCGTCTTTATACTCTCTGATATCACCACCAAATTCATGATCATATTCACTTGTCGTCGCCATGTAATCTTTACATAAGCCATAAAACCCACGTATGGAAATAAACGTGCCTAGCGCTGTCGTCGAATACAAGACCTGAATGCCAGAGCCAATTGACTCCTGGACCAATCCTAGAACTGACGGAAGCGCCAATATAAGACCGAGAAAAGTCTCAATAAAACTAATTCGTTTTTTTGAGAGACTGGAATAATTCCAGAAGATATACCAATGGACGGACTTCTTTATCCCTTCCGCATTCACACTGTCAGTCCGAGAAAACCCTCGCCGTCTATAGTCATGCCATGTCTGGCGACGCCAATCGGAACACCAGACCAAATATGCAAAGACAACAGTCAAAATGAAAATGTAAAAGCCGAAAGCTTCGCTAACCATCCGTCATCCTCAGTACAAGCTTGTAGAATTTACGCAAATTTCCCGGCATCTCATGCGACTTCGGCTGCAAACAGAGCCTATTACATAAGCGCTTGGCAAAACAACCGAAAGCGATCCTATCGATGCGGCAGCGATAATCCGTCTGGGGGAGGCCATCAGGCTCGCCTTGCGCCGGTTGCCGAAGGCTGAGATAGACGCGCTAGATCTCCACACGCTCGTCAGAGACGATCAATCATGGCGCGATCGAAACGCTTGACGGGTAAAGCAGTCGTTTACCCCACCAAACTCCAGAAAAACCTTACCGACACAAACAACAGAAACACCGCAAACCCCAGCTCCAGCTGCCGCTTGTTCAACCGGTGCGCCAACTGCGCGCCGTAGGGTGTCACCAGCATGGCGATCGGAAAAATCACCGCAAAAGCGATCCAGTTGACATATCCGGTCGAGAAAGGAGGCAGGCCCGCCTCGCCCCAGCCGGCATAGATGAAGCCGAAAAAGGCCGGGATCGAGATCAGCACGCCGACGCCTGAGGAGGTCGCAACCGCCTGGTGGATCGGCCGGCCGAAAAGCGTCATGAAGGTGTTGTTGAACACCCCGCCGCCGACCCCCATCAGGCCGGAAAACAGCCCAATCGCCGAACCAGTGAGAAACCGAAAGGGCTGGCCGGGCAGTTCGTTGCCGAGATGCATGCGGTTGGAGAGGAAGAGCATACGCGCAGCGAGCACCAGGCCCATGACCGCAAAGAACAGCCTGAGACCCGCGCTGGAGACATAGGCCGCAACAACGGTTGCAAGCAGCGCGCCGAGCGGCACCGCGATCATCCAGCCTTTGAGGAGGTCCATATCAACCGCTCCGCGCTTCCGATGCGCCTGGAACGAGCGGAGCGAGGTCGGCACGATCAGCGCCGTCGACGTACCGACGGCGAGATGCATGATCACCTCCTCCGGGATCCCGGCATAGCCGAAGACCTGGTAGAAGACCGGTACCAGCACCGCGCCGCCGCCAATGCCGAACACGCCGGCAAGCAACCCCGCCACGGCGCCCGCTACCGCCAGCAAGGCGGCAAACATCAGGATATCGGCAATCGGCGGCATGGGTACACTCCGGAGATAAGACCGCCCTGCCGGGCGGTGAGGAAAGCGGCAGGATCGAGCATGGGCCCCGCGCGTTGCGGCTGCGCTGGAAACCCACACCTCTCGAAGCCTCTAGGCGCTCACCGCCCCGCCCGCAAGCCTTCCGCAGCCTCAGCCGGTACGGCGGGCGCCCGTCAGCCCTCCTCATCGGCAAACGAGGCGCCAGCGCCATTCCAAGCTTGCCAGCATCACGCACCCCACCGCCAGATGCGTCTTTCCCCTTGTGGGGTTGGGAGGGGTCTTTCCGAAAGAGTTCAGACATGAAGTCCAAGCACCACCGTCCCGCGCCATCACCGAGGCGCGAGCAGAACGTCAGCAAGCGCTTACCCAAACGGACTTAGGCTTTTCGCAAAATAGGGACGGAACTCACGGAGATCTCAGCGGCAGTTCCGCTTGTCGAGATAAAGCGAACAATCCTTGCCCGCAGGCGCCCCCGTTTTCGAAGACGCTCCCGTCCGCCGCTTCGATACCGGACCGGGATCATCCATGCCGGAGCTGCCGCTATCCGCCGAAAGCGGCAGGATCCCGCCCTCCTCCGGCATTGCGGCCACCTGCGTTTCCTGCATGGCGGGCTGCTGTGCCGCGCTTGGCCCCGTCACGATCTGGGTTGGCTCGTCGAAACCGATACCGTCGACCACCGGCTGGCTGGTCGTGCCCTCGGCGATCGCCATCGCCCCGCCTTGCGTCACCACATGCGGCTGCACCCCGACCGGGCTCGTCGCATCCGCATAAGTGACATCGGAAACTCCGGGCTCGGCGCCTATGCCGAGCGCGCCGTCGATATTGACGCCGCCCTCCGGGATCACCATCGCGCCCACCGCCTGGCTCTGGCCGCCGTCGCCAAACTGAGGTTCCGCCGCAGCCAAGGCAGGCGCGGCCTGCAAGGCATCGGCCTCTGCGAGGTTGGCGCTGTCCAGATAGTGAAGCCCTTGCGCCCCGCCATTCGTTGGCCCAGCCGGCGCATAGGCCGCCGTTTCCGCTCTCGGGTCGCCGACGCGACCGACAAGCACACGCCCGTCCTTGCTTCGATCGACCTTGCCGATCAGCTGGTCGCCGGCGCGCGGCCCTCCGACATCGGCAAAGGGAATGCGATCGCTGCCGGAACAGCCGGCGACGAAAACGATCGAAAGGACGGCAACCGTGAGCCGGCTGCCAAGGGACGAAAACGCATCACTCATTTCACCCTCGATATCCCCTTATGGGACAACAAAAGGCAGCATAGGGGATCCCGGCTTAATGCGCCATGAACGAAAACCTTTAGGAATCCGGGGCAAAAATTAGGGGCCGGCAGATCACTCCGCCGGCCCCGGTCTGTCGTCTATCCGTCCGTCAAACCTGACGCTTACGCCGCCCGGCGATGTCCGGCCGCCGCCTGCGCGGCGTTCACCTTGAGACGCGAGAGCAGCTGGCGCAGGTTGTAGCTCTCTTCCGCCAGCGACTGACCGGCGGCCGAGGTTTCCTCGACCATCGCCGCATTCTGCTGCGTCATCTGGTCCATGTGGTTCACCGAGGTATTGATCTCGGCCAAGCCCGTGGCCTGTTCCTTGGCAGCGGTCGCGATCGTGTTGACGCTCTCGTTGACGCGGTTGACCAGAGCCTCGATCTCGACCAGCGCCTCGCCGGTTGAACGCACGAGACCGACGCCGGTATCGACTTCAGCAGCCGATGCGCTGATCAGCGTCTTGATCTCCTTTGCCGCATTCGCAGACCGCTGTGCGAGTTCCCGCACTTCCTGCGCCACGACCGCGAAGCCGCGACCCGCTTCACCGGCCCGCGCCGCCTCGACGCCGGCATTCAGCGCCAGTAGGTTCGTCTGGAATGCGATCTCGTCGATCACGGAGATGATCTGGCTGATCTTCTGCGAGGAGCCCTCGATCCGGCCCATGGCATCGACCGCGCTGCGGACGATCTCGCCGGAGCGATTGGCGCTCGACTTGGTCTCGGCCACCATCTGGCGTGCCTCATTGGCGCGTTCCGCCGCCGTGCGAACGGTTGCCGTGATTTCGTCGAGGGCCGCAGCCGTCTCCTCTAGCGCCGCCGCCTGCTGCTCGGTACGACGCGACAGGTTGTTGGTTGCCTCGCTGATATTGCCGGCCGACGAGGTCACGATATCGCTCGTCTGGTTGATGGCGGCAACAACGCTTCCGAGCGATTCCACCGCGCGATTGAAGTCGTCGCGCAGCTTTTCGTATTCGGAGCCGATCACGCCGATCTGCACGGTGAGATCACCTTCGGCCAGACGCTCAAGTGCCGAGCCCAGCGCGTTGATCGCATGGTTCTGCCGCTCGGAAGAGGTCCGCAGGTTAAGCTCGTTGCGCTCGCGTTCGCCGTTCAGGCTCGCCTGCTGCTGCGCTTCGCGGTCGCGCAGTTCGATGCGTTCGCGCACGCTGTCGCGCAGCACGACCAGCGTTTTCGCCATGCCGCCGATTTCGTCGCGGCGTTCGGTATCGGCAATCGCGCCATCGACCTTTTCCTCGGCGATATCCCGCATCGAGTCCTTCAGTCGGTTGATCGGCTTCACGACGCTGCGAACCACGAGATAGGCACAGATCAGCTTGCCGACGAGCGCAAGCGCGATCAGCGCGCCATATTGCATGGCCGTCTGGCGGAAGAGGGCCGCGAGGTCGTCCGAATAGACGCCGGTGCCGACAACCCAGCCCCAGGGCTGGAAGCCGATGACATGCGAAAGCTTCTCGACCGGTTCCTCGAAGCCCGGCTTAGGCCAGTAATAGTCGACAAAGCCTTCCTGTCCTGCCTTTACGGTATTCACGAATTCGACGAACAGGAACTTGCCGTTCGGGTCCTTGTTCTGGCTCAGATCCTTGCCGTTCAGTTCCGGCTTGATCGGATGCATCACCATCGCCGGCTGCATATCGTTGATCCACATATAGCCGTCTGGCTCGTAACGCATCGCGCCGATGACGTCCTTGGCTCGCTCCTGCGCCTCCTCGCGCGTCAGCGTGCCGTCCTGCTCCATCTTGTAATACTTGTTCAGGATCGCGACCGAATTGTCGTTGATTTGCGCCAGACCCATGCGGCGCTCCTGGACCAGCGTGTCATACGATTGGAACAGGCTGTAGGTCAGCGCGCCCACCAGAACCGCCAGAGCCAGTGCGACCAGTGCATATAGCCGCACTGACAGAGACACCGATTTCATATTTTCCACCCCCATTTTGATTGGAATGCTAAATTTTGATATTTATCAGTTCTAAACTCCGTAAATGCGGACCTGCGAAATCTGACAGGTTCATTTTCACCCATTAAAATTAGTAGTGGCGCATTGGCTGCTTCACGATCTTCTCTGTGACGGACGCACAGGAGTCACAGCAGAATCATGATCGCCAGCACGCAAACACCCACCGGAGAACTAACGCTCAGAACGCTGGCCATGCCGGCAGACGCCAATGCGGCAGGTGATATCTTCGGTGGCTGGGTTGTGGCCCAGATGGACCTTGCCTGCGGGATCCGGGCAGCAGAGCGTGCCCGTGGCCGCGTGGTCACGGCTGCCGTCCAGGAGATGGCCTTTGCCATGCCGGTGAAGATCGGCGACACGCTCTGCGTCTATACGGAAATCAGCCGGGTCGGCCGCAGTTCAATGACACTGAAGGTCGAGACCTGGGCCCAACGCTATCTGACCCATGTCATGGAAAAGGTGACCGAAGCGACCTTCGTCATGGTTGCCCTCGATGCCGACGGCAAACCGACCCCGGTGCCTCAGGCCTGACCGGCTCAGTCGGCCATAGCCCGAAACAGAGCCTCGCAGTTTTCGTCGCTCGGAAAGAACATTTCAATCTTGAGATCGGCCAGTGCGATATCATCAGCCGTACCGAACTGCGCGATCGTTGAGAACATCGGATAGACCAATCCGCCGGCGCGGAAGCGGACTGCCAACACCGGCGGAAGATCACCGACGTCACCATAGCCGCCCTTTCCCGCCTCGCAAACCAGCCCTTCAGCCGCCCGCTCGAGCACGGCGTCACCGCCGAGATGGGCGCTCTCCAACCGGAAGCGCGCCGCCAGATGCCCGGCCACCTCGTGCCAGTTCTCGACCAGCTCGGAGCCCCGTCCGGGCTGCAAGAGGAAATCGATGAAACTGCCGCCGACGGCAAGCCCGAAGTTTGCCAACATCGCCTGGCCGCTTCGATTGGCATCCATCACTCTCCAGTGGCGATCAAAGACAAAGGCTGGATAGGGCATGTGCCCTTCGATCATGTGGCTGATGGCCTTGCGGATCGGCGCCATGGCGGCGCTGTCCAGCGGCCGACGTGCATAGGCCGCCCGATAGCCCGCGGCATCAAGCAACAGGTTGCGCTCGGCCCGCGGCACGTCCAGCGCCTCGCCAAGCCGCAGAACCATGTGACGGCTGGGCTTCGCACGTCCCGTTTCGAGAAAGGCGATGTGCCGCGCAGAGACATCCGCGACCAGCGCCAATTGCAACTGGCTCATGCGCCGCTTGCCGCGCCAGGTGCGAAGCTGCCCACCGAAATCTTGCATCATGACACCCTCCTGGCTTCCGCAACGCCGCGGAACCGCCCGAACATCTGACATAGGCAACGAGCCTCGTCACTTACCTCGGGCGTAATTGCGGCACGTCCGGCCGGTCGCCATGGTCAGGTCATCGCAACCGGAAAGGAAATTGACAATGTCCCATGATCTTGCCGCTACCTGGCTGAAAGTCACCAGTCTCTTTATCGTCTTGCTCGGCCTGCTCGTTGCCCTCGGCGCCCATCCGTCGACCTCGCTGCCGGCGACCCTTCTTGCCGACACCGTGTTCTGGCCGCTTGATGGCACTCAGGCCATCGACACACAGGCCGCTCGCGTCCTTGCCGCCATTGCCGGCGGCGTTATGGTTGGCTGGGGCGTGATGATCTGGCTCGTCGTCGACCGGCTGCGGCAAGCCGATCCGAAGCTTGCACGGTTCCTCATCATCGAGGCGACGCTCGCCTGGTACATCGTCGACAGCACCGGCTCCTTCGTCTCCGGTGCAGGCGTTAATGTATTGCTCAATACGGTTCTGATGCTGGCCATCGTGCTCCCCGCCTGGCGCATCGGCGCCGCTCGACTCGCCAGGACAACTTAGAGCATTCCAGGCGAAACGTGATCGCCTCGCCGTTTGACAATGCAGCCGAAACAATAATGGGGTATCGCCGGTGATCCCCTGTTGACTGGAGATGCGCTAAACTGGCCGCGCCGCACCCTTTCATCCACGAAAGACGAAGGCGGCGCCAGCGGCGATGAGGGCAAAACCAATCGCATGATTGATCGTCAAGCTCTCCTTCAAAAAGAAGACTGAGAAGCCGGAAAAGACGATCAGCGTGATGACCTCCTGGATAGTCTTCAACTGCGCGGCCGAATAGACCTCCGCACCGATCCGGTTGGCAGGAACAGCGAGGCAGTACTCGAAAAAGGCGATGCCCCAGCTCGCGACGATCGCGATCCAGAGGGCGGATGTCTTGTACTTGAGGTGCCCATACCAGGCGAATGTCATGAAGACATTCGAAAGTGACAGGAGCAGGATCGGCCAGAGAGCGGCGGGAGAGAGGCTCGGCATGGAGAACTCGTGAGATGGAGGGGGAGATGCAAACGACCCATGAGTCGCCTGCAGATACCTACATATCAAATTGGCTCGAATATGGGACGGGCATTCTGGTCCGCCTTCGAAACCCCACCCGCGCGCCCACGCACAACCTGAGGACGGAATTGCACTTGCAAAGCGCCGTATCGAAATCACGCAAAAGCGACGCGAACTCACATTTCAGCACCACCAAAAAGTTGCCGGTGATTTCTAGTTAAATTGCGTGGAGCTGCGATAACATCCCGTTAAGTCGCTCTTGTTATTGATGTTTTATTGCGATTGGTATGGGTTTTGTTTTATGTGGTTGAACGAGAGCCGAAGTGGCGGAATGGTGCCGGCAGTGCTGCAAGCCCAGGTGGCGGACATCGCAGACGGCTATCGCTCGACACTCCTCTTGAACCTCATCACACTCACCGTCTGCCTGTTCATCCTGCACCTGCAAAACGAGGCAGGCTGGACAAACGTCTTCTGGTACGTCGTTTCGATCACTGTGGTTGCTATCAGGGCCTATGCCTTTAACGCGCTTCGCCGGCGCGGCAAGCTGTTGTCAGCACCGCAGAGCAGCCTGACCATCCTCTCGCTCGGCGCGCTCGCCTCGGGTGTCGTCTGGGCCGCTCTGCCCTGGACCGTTGGCGGGTTTGAACCGCTCGGGCGACATGCCCCGCTCTTCCTGATGATGGGCGGCATGGCTGCCGGATCGGTCATCAAGCAGATTGGCTACACGCCGCTCGCCTTGAATTACTCCATCCCGATCCTCCTCTCCCTGATGATCAACCTGATCGGCAACTGGCGCTTCAATGACGTGTTGGTCGGCCTCTGCCTCAGTCTGATGATCTTCGTATTCATTCGCCGCAGCCTCTGGGCGGAGCGCATGTTCGTTAACAGCCAGGTTGCGCGTCATGAGGCGACCGCACTTGCGGACAGCCTGACCCGCGCCAATAGCGACATCCTTCGTCAGAACTCTCGTCTCGAAGCCCTCGCCAACCGCGACACGCTAACCGGCCTCGCCAACCGCATGTTCTTTCACGGACGCCTCGCCGGCGACATCGCCCGCGCCGCCGTCGTCAAGGAACAGGTGGCCCTGCTGATCTTCGACGTCGAGCGCTTCCAGTCGATCAACGACACGCTCGGCCACAGCGCCGGCGACGCCCTGCTACGCGAAATCGCCGCGCGCCTCGCTTCGATCGTCAAGGATGGCAGCCTGATTGCCCGCCTTGGCGGCGATGAATTCGCCGTGGTCGTCAGCGGTCCTGATTCGCTGAATCGCGCCCGCACCCATGCTGCCGCCGTGCTCGAAGCCATCCGCAGGCCGATCCACTGGCACCAGCGCCAGGCCGTCATCGGCCTGAGTGTCGGTCTTGCCGCCTATCCCGATCATGCCGACAATGCTGAGGAACTGCTCGCCTGCGCAGACATGGCGCTTTACGATGCCAAGCGCGGCGATCGTCGCCAGTTGCGGGAGTTCGACCCGGACCTGCGCCGCAATGCCGAGCGCAAACGCATCATCGAGCAGGACCTCGACCGCGCCATCCAGTCCGGTGCCATCGGCGCCTGGTTCCAGCCCCAGGTCGACTTGACCACACGCCGCATCACCGGCTTCGAGGCGCTGGTCCGCTGGCAGCATCCGCAGCTCGGCTTCGTGTCTCCGCCCGAGATCGTTAACGCCGCACGCACGGTGCATCTCTCGGAACAGCTGACCGAAAGCATCGCCCGCGATGCCTGCCTTCTCGCCCGCCGCCTGCCCGATGTTGGCCTCGGCGATGCGACGGTGGCGCTCAACGTTTCGCCGCGCGAATTCGCCCTCTATTCCGTGCCTTGCATGCTGCAGCGTGTCACCAGCGCCCATGGCGTGGCACCGTCGGCACTCGAGATCGAGATCACCGAGGAGGCCATCCTCGATCCTGCGCTCGCAGACGAACAATTGAAGCAGCTCGAACAGGACGGCTACAAGCTCGCCGTCGACGATTTCGGCATGGGCCACTCTTCCCTCGCCTATCTCATCGGCCTGAAGGTCGACCGGCTCAAGATCGACCGCAGCTTCGTCAAAGACGTCGCCCGCAGCGAGACCAACCAGAAACTGATCTCCGCCATGGTCAGCCTCGGCCAGTCGCTCTCCCTCGACATCGTCGTCGAAGGGGTCGAGACACCCGAAGACGCCGCCATCCTCGCCCGCCTCGGCTGCAGCATCGCCCAGGGCTACCTCTTCGCCCGCCCCATGCCCGCAAATGCCCTGGACACTTGGATCGCCGACCACCAGCCGACCGCACTCAAGCGCAAGACAAAAGCGAAGCACCTGTCCGTGGCGTGATCGAACGCTGGTTGCATCTGCGGGTCGCGGCTGCATAGTGGCTAAGCGAAATGACTCGGGACGGCCATGGCAAAGGCGATTTTCTACCACAAGGACGGCAGCGGCTATAAGGATGTCCGAGGACAGCTTTATCACTTCCCGAAAATGTACCTCTCCCGAGTGCAGCAGGCTCTAGGTGACTGGATCGTCTATTACGGCCCCCTGACTGGAATGCCGAGTCGCTATTACTCCGGTCTTGCCAGACTCACTGCAATCGATGACGACCAAGAGCTCCCGGACCACCATTACGCCAGGCTGGCTGACTACATCGATTTTGACCGTCCACTGGACTACCGCGAAAACGGCGGGTTCGAGCGACAGTTGGTAAGCCCCGATGGAAGCGTCAACCCTGGGCGCAGCGTACAGGCTGTCCGCGTGATCAGTGGCGCTGAATTTGCTGCCCTGGTGAACAGTGGCCTGTCCGAACCCGATGAGTGGCCGCAAAGGATCGACCAGGCAGGCGAAAGCCATTTGCCGGCCGCCCCCGTGACCTACTTTGAAGTCGATGAGCCGGCGCAAGCCGAGTATGTCGCAGACGGCTATGAAAGGCCGATCCTGCAGCAGACGATCAATCGTCCGTTCCGCGACGCGAAATTCCGCCAACATATCCGGCAAGTCTATGACAGGACCTGCGCCTTCACGGGCCTTCGCCTGATCAACGGCGGAGGACGCCCCGAAGTCGAGGCAGCCCACATCGTGCCCGTCGAACGCGGCGGAAACGACTCCGTCCAGAACGGCATCGCCCTCTCAGGCACTGTGCACTGGATGTTCGATCGCGGCCTCCTGTCACTCGCAGACGACTTCACCATCCTGCAGTCCCGCCAGTTGAACGAGGACATCTCCCACCTGCTCGTCAAGGACGGCAAGGCGCGGGTCCCGACCGCCCCACATCTGCGTCCGCATCCCCGTCACCTCGGCTGGCATCGCGACAACGTCTTCAAGCACTGACGCCCTTTCCCTCCTGCCACCACGCTGGCAAGAACCACCTCTTCCCGTTGCGTTTTTGTTCTGATTATCCTGGCCCCGCCCCTTCCCTTTGCCGGTGCCCTTCTCCATATTCCGGACATGGCCAAGACTTCGAAATCCTCCGCCCCCTCTGATAGATTCGAGGAAGCCCCGCAGACCGCATTCGAAGGCGCGCCGCTCTCCGGCTCGGTCTCGGATTGGGTGAAACAATTGGAGGCGGAAGCGGAAGCGTCCACGGTCGAGAGTCAGCGGGAGCTGGCCTCGAAAGCCGGCAAGCACCGCAAGAAGATCGAGATCGAGGCCCGCCGCCACGCGGAGAAGCTGGCGCTGGAAAAAGCCAAGCCAACAACCGCGAAAAACACCACCTCGACCAAGACCTCCCGCGGCGTGTCCATCGGCGCCTCCAACGATCCGAAGACCCGCGCCGCCGCCGGTCTCAACCCGATCGCTGGCATGGACGTATCCCTCGAAGAAGCCGAATCGCTGGCGACCGGCGCCGTCACCGCCACGGTCGACGCTTTGTCCAAGCTGATCGAGAGCGGCAATCCGCTGTTCAAGAACGGCGAGCTCTGGGTGCCGCACCGGCCGCACCGCCCGGCGAAGTCAGAAGGCGGCGTCAAGATCCGCATGGCCTCGGATTTCGAGCCTGCTGGCGACCAGCCGACCGCCATCAAGGACCTCGTCGAGGGCTTGAAGAACGACGACCGCACCCAGGTCCTGCTCGGCGTCACCGGTTCGGGCAAGACCTTCACCATGGCCAAGGTGATCGAGGCGACGCAGCGCCCGGCCGTCATTCTTGCGCCGAACAAGACGCTAGCAGCCCAGCTCTATTCGGAGTTCAAGAACTTCTTCCCCGACAATGCGGTGGAATATTTCGTCTCCTACTACGACTACTACCAGCCGGAAGCCTATGTGCCGCGCTCGGATACCTTCATCGAGAAGGAATCGTCGATCAATGAGCAGATCGACCGCATGCGCCACGCCGCCACCCGCGCCATCCTCGAGCGCGACGACTGCATCATCGTCGCCTCCGTCTCCTGCATCTATGGTATCGGCTCGGTCGAAACCTACACCGCCATGACCTTCCAGATGTCGGTCGGCGACCGCATCGACCAGCGCCAGCTCTTGGCCGACCTCGTCGCCCAGCAATACAAGCGTCAGGACATCAATTTCGTCCGCGGCTCTTTTCGCGTGCGCGGCGACACGATCGAACTCTTCCCCGCCCACCTGGAAGATGCCGCCTGGCGTATCACGCTGTTCGGCGACGAGATCGAGAGCATCACCGAATTCGACCCGCTCACCGGCAAGAAGACCGGCGAGATGAAGTCGGTGAAGATCTACGCCAACAGCCACTATGTCACGCCGCGCCCCGCCCTCAACGGCGCCATCAAGGCGATCAAGGAGGAGCTCAAACTCCGCCTCGCCGAGCTGGAAAAAGGCGGCCGCCTCTTGGAAGCCCAGCGCCTCGAACAGCGGACGAAATACGATATCGAAATGCTCGAGGCGACCGGCTCCTGCGCCGGCATCGAGAACTATTCGCGCTACCTCACCGGCCGCAAGCCCGGCGAGCCGCCACCGACGCTGTTCGAATACATCCCCGACAACGCCCTGCTCTTCATCGACGAAAGCCACGTCTCCGTCTCCCAGATCGGCGGCATGTATCGTGGCGACTTCCGCCGCAAGGCGACACTTGCCGAATACGGCTTCCGCCTGCCCTCCTGCATGGACAACCGCCCGCTACGCTTCGAGGAATGGGACGCCATGCGCCCCCAGACCGTCGCCGTCTCCGCCACCCCCGGCAATTGGGAAATGGAGGAGTCCGGCGGCGTCTTCGCCGAACAGGTCATCCGCCCCACGGGCCTCATCGATCCGCCGGTCGAGGTGCGCCCGGCCAAGTCCCAGGTCGACGACGTGCTCGGCGAAATCAGGGAAACCGCGCAGAAGGGCTACCGCACGCTCTGCACCGTGCTCACCAAGCGCATGGCCGAAGACCTCACCGAATACCTGCATGAACAGGGCGTGCGCGTCCGCTACATGCACTCGGACATCGACACGCTGGAGCGCATCGAGATCATCCGCGATCTTCGCCTCGGCGCCTTCGACGTGCTCGTCGGCATCAACCTCCTGCGCGAGGGCCTCGACATCCCCGAATGCGGCTTCGTCGCCATCCTCGATGCCGACAAGGAAGGTTTCCTCCGTTCGGAAACCTCGCTCATCCAGACCATCGGCCGCGCCGCGCGTAACGTCGACGGCAAGGTCATCCTCTATGCCGACCAGATCACCGGCTCCATGCAGCGCGCCATGGACGAAACGTCCCGCCGCCGCGAAAAGCAGATGGCCTACAACATCGAACACGGCATCACGCCCGAATCCGTCAAGGCCCGCATCTCCGACATTCTCGACAGTGTCTACGAGCGCGACCACGTCCGCGCCGATATCTCCGGCGTCTCCGGCAAGGGCTTTGCCGATGGCGGCCACCTCGTCGGCAACAATCTCCAGGCCCATCTCAACGCGCTCGAAAAAGACATGCGCGACGCCGCCGCCGACCTCGACTTCGAAAAAGCCGCGCGCCTCCGCGACGAAATCAAACGCCTCAAAGCCGTCGAACTCGCCGCCATGGACGACCCGATCGCCAAGCAAGAGGCGAAGGCGGTGGAAGGCGGCAAGGGCCGCGGCACTCCCCTTCTCCCCGCTGGCGGGGAGAAGGTGCCCGGCAGGGCGGATGAGGGGCAACCCCGCATCTCCACGTCAGGCCGCAACAAATCCGGCACGCCCCAGGGCAAGGGCAGCTATTTCTCCAAACCCAGCCTCGACGACATGGGCCCCGGCACCGACGGCGCCGTCCCCATGCCGAAATCCGGCCCGGAAAGCTCCTATTTCCGCAAGAACACCCTCGACGAAATGACCGTCGGCCGCACCGAAAAACCGGTGACTGGCAAGATTCCGGAGAAGCCGAAGTTTTCCTCCCCCCTGGTGGGGGAGGATAGTTCGCCCCAAGAGGCGAAGCCGATTGGCGAGGCGAACTTGGTGAGGGGGTCAGACGACCCCCGCCCCATCATCCGCGCCCGCTCCGGCGCCGGCTCCTACGAGGACCCGGGCGACGGCAAGCGCAAGGCAAGGACGAAAGGCAAGACGGGGCGACCGGGGCGTTAAAGGCAGTCTAAAGTTGATTTATTTTAGCGCCTTTAGCTGGATTGGGTTGAGATTTTTTAGCCAGCCTTGCAACTGCCATTCGCTCAGAGAACCAAACTCTGAAATCACAGAGTCCCTTTCGGCAGTAATTCGCCCTCTAAAGTCGTCCAACTTTGCAATGAAGCTCTCCACTAACGTTGAGAGCGTATCCATGTCGACCAAGTACAATTCATCGCTTGGATTAGCCTGAGAATTGCACTTCCCGTTAGGGCCGACTACCAATACCCCGTCTATTTTATCGTCCGGACGGTTTTCCCTCATCCATCCAACATGGTTGAGGGCTTGTCCAATATCCTTTTTGAAATAGACGGCAGGCTTGGCTTTTTTAGTTTTGAGCTCCATAGCCAGAGAATACTTGGTCAGCGGATCATGCCAGATAACATCTGGTCCGGCCTCGAATTCGTTATCTGGGCGTGTAGACTCCAGTCCGATAAGCTCCCCCAGGTTTCTTAAAGCCTCTTCATGTCCATCTGCATCCAAGTCCGGATCTTTGAATTTTCGAAGCGACGCTTTTAGCTTGGCTGACAAGTCGCTTAGAGCGCCCGGTCCCTGCGAATTCGAGCTCATCAGCTGAGCATGAATTGCGCTCAATGGTTTCGTTTCCGACGTTGCACCAAAATTATCGACTGTGAAGGGCAGATTTAGCCACTTAGATGTTCTTGACCGAGCCTTACGATAGTGCTGTCCAGCAGAGATTAGATCTCCTTCAGCCTCATAGGTCATACCAATCCAAACGGAATACCAACCGGCAATGCGGGCATCTGCCGCCGCCACAGCATCCATGACATCTTCTAGAGCTCGTCGGGCTGAACCAACATCACCCTGCCAGAGGGCGGTCATGAACTCAGTCTCCGCCTGCGCACCTTCTGCAAGCTTCGACTCACGCTGTTTGACGCTCTCGATAATCTCTGAGTCAAAATTCAGCCCCTGCATTGTCTCTTGATAGTATTTTAGCCAACCTTCGTCTCTTTTCCGTCCCTTATTTCCAGAACTTGCTTGACTAGGCCAAAAACATTGTCTGCCTCCATAAAAGGCAATTGGTCGTGCAGAGAAAGACCGAGCAAAATTTGCTTCCGAATTAAGTCCGGCAGCAAAGCAACATTTTTTTCACGCTTCAGCCAACTAGAAATATCTTTGCCAAATAATATGAAAACTCCGTAGTCGCTTCTGCCCCGATTAATTCGTCCGAAGAGCTGCGTTATTCTGGTGGACATTTTAGTTGCCATCAGATTATTCATCTGAAGCGTCTCAGTAAGATAACGCTCCATAAGGCTGATACCGGATGGCGACCCATCTATGGCCATAATCCGGCAAGCATCTTGCGGCAAATCGATTCCATCGATCCTAGAAACCAGGATGAAAACTCCACTCGCAGAAGATCTGAATTTTTCCAGTTCTTCAGAAAAATTTGCCACATCTGGAGGTGACGCGATGCTAGACCAATTTTTAGCGTCCGGATACGAGGGAACCGATACTAGAACCTTGTGTTTTCCTTTTAAATTGTTGACGATTTTTGTTTTATTAAGACTCGGATGAAGCTTATCTCCGAAAATTATCAGGCGCTCTCCATTTCCGGCGTCATTATTCGGTTTGATTTCGTTCACCTGCCTACGGCCAAACCCCCGAACAAAATCCGTCTCGAATTCCAGAGTAGCGGATAGGTAAACCCTTCGAACGCCGTCACCGAGAAAATCAAACTTCCCAGTAGGAACAAATGGCGGGGTGATTTCTATTGCTGAACTAGATATAAAAATAGCGCAGTTGTGAAGGTTTTCGTACAACTGGATAGTCGGGAAATTTAGCTCCACATCAGAACTGTATTTTGCAGCTTTGAGCGCGCTTATTATCTGTTCTTTGTTTCTGAACGCAGTGCAAGGTGGACACATAGTCGATCCCACCTGCCCCACCGAGTCAATGACAAAACTCAGATTTCCTGCTTTACCGATTGCATCGAACTCGGGCCGAACGATCTTCAAGATGCTGTCGAAAAGGTTTTTATGTTTGTCTTTGCGGATGACAAGTGAGAATGCATCTCTAATCATCCGCTCGCCAACATGAGCATCGTCGAAGATCACAGCCTTCGGCGCCTTGTCCTTTACAAACGCATTAATTGGCGAGAACAGGGCCTGATAGGTTGTTATGCAAAAGGCTTTCCCTGTTTCATAGAGGTCGTTATCAAAACTCTGCTTTACCCTTCGGGTATACTTTATACCTAAGCGGTCGCATTCTTTTGCAGTCTGCCTCACCAAGTCGATTGTGCTGCAGACAAAAACAACCGGCCCAATGTCTTCATTGGTGAGGCTTTGCGCGATTAGCACCCCAACTATTGATTTGCCCGCGCCGGTATTAAGAACGATCAGATTGTCAGATTTATCTCGATTTTCGTGCCACCCTTTTAGAGCTTGTGCCTGCCCTTCCCAGAGGTCATTAGGAGCATTCCCAACGTTGGGAGACCGCTTGAAGATCTCTATCGGATTGATAGGGGCAGAGGTGCCAGTCGGGCGGCTAAATTTTGAGAAATCGATCATGTTGCTCCCTCACCTGAATCGTTGAGTTTTGGTTGTAATCTTAGGTTGGGGGAATTTTTCCGAGACATCAAGATACGAGTACTTCGCAATTCGGTGACAAGGCCCTCGATGTCAATATCGAGACTGTCAATCGTTGATTGACATCAACCAATCTGGCCAATGGGGGACGAATTCCAAAAATCCCCCAACAAAATCAACACAACAAAGTTTTTTCATCCTCGCCCATTTTCCCCGCCTTACCCTAGTCCCCGTCCCGCCCTCGGATACACCTGACGATGCGATGTCAGGCGAGGCGGGGCCGGCGCCGGGGTGGAGGGTTGTCGCAGACCTGAAGTCCCGGCCCGCTGTAACGGTCTCCCTCCGGACGAGGGGCTGGTAACGAAGGTGACGGGGTCGGATGCCTCTTCACCGGATACCCCGATCGGAAGGACGTGCCTCAGAGGCACACAGACAAGGCGCCCACGCCGTCGCGAACATCACCAGACGGCGGGGCGGATAAAACGGCGGGGATGGCGGAGGATCGCAAATGATCCAAACGCATCCCCCGGGCGAGGGTCCCGGTCGGAATGGTGCACCATCCGACGGGAGCCTCCCGGGCCACCGGCCAGGCTGAAGCGTCATCTCGTATGACGCCGCAGCCGGACCCTGCGCCCGGTCAATCCTCGGTCCTCGGGTCAAGCCCGAGGATGACGAGGACCATCGCCGCCTTGCCAGAGAGACGCATGCAGCGGGAATAGACGCCGAACGAGGCGCCGGAAGGAGCCACATAAACTACTTAGACAGGTTGCTTCTGGCGCCTCGTCCGAGACAAGCGTGACCCGAACCGGAGGGAGATGATCCCGACCGGCGGCGAAGCTTGGGGTTTTTGACAGTTCGGTGTCACCTCCCCCTTTCGGAGGCGAGGCGCGCGCGGTTGCCACCTCTCCCCCTTGTGGGAGAGGTTACAAAATCGAGGGCTTAGCCCGATCAGGGCTAAACCTCAGATTTTGTTGGTGAGGGGATCGGTGTTGCGGGCACGACGAACGGACCCCCTCACTTGCGATTTCAGATGTTTAGGCCGCTTGCGCTGGCCTAATTCATCGAAATCGCTTTCTCCCCCACCAAGGGGGAGATGGGCCTCGCACTCCCCCACCCCTTCCGCACTTCCCTATTTCGCCAATTCCCTAACCACCGAAAGGAGCCCGACATGCCAGACCCAAGACCTCCCGCCCCCGAACCGCTCACGCTGCGCCTGCTGCGCGACACCTTCGACAAACGGGGCATCCCGCGCCGCTGCCCACGCCGCCAATGCCGGCGCAGCCGACACTGCAGCGGTGCAGCACTCAGCCCGGTCGACCCGCTCACCGCAGACGAAAGGCTGCCGCCCTGCGCCGTCAGCGCCAAACCCGAGGCGCGCCGGCAGTTCATCGCCATGGCGAGAGACCTGCTCCCGCCGCTGGACGACAGCACCACCCTTGGCACATGGCCTGATGACCGAGAGGCGGCCAACCATCTTCGCCAGGCGATCGCGATCGTCGAGCGCATTCATTCCCGCCCCGGCCCGCATCCGGACAGCGAAGGGACAGCGCTTGCCGCCTGGCATGCCACCGACCCAGCACCGGAACTCACCGCCATTTGCCGCCGCATCTGGCTCCAACCCAAAGCGGAGAAGCGCCGGCCTGCGAGCCCGGACGCCGCGCCATCATGAGGCACGCCCCCATCCTGCCACAGGAGGTGACGCGGCCTGCCGTCGTCAAGGCGGACAGGCCGCAAGGCCCTTATCGTCGGAAGGGTAAGGTAGCGCCGCTAGGTCGCCGCGAGACTGCGCTCGCAGCCATTAGGCTCGTAGAGCAGGAGCAGCTCCCGGTGCACCTCGGCCTGAAAGGCGAGGATTTCCCGGCGCACATCCTCAAAGGTTTGGCCGGTATCCATGAGCTCGGTCTTAAGCCGGCTGCAGAGCGTTTTCCAGAAATCGGTCGCCGCCTGTCCGTTCAGCTGATCCAGCCGACAGGCGGCGGAGCAAACGAGTTGCCGACGATGCGCAAGGGGGAAGTGAATGATCGTCTCACGCGCCTGCGAAACGAAGCCGTCGCTATGCATCTGTGCCTTCTCCAGTTGTTGGTATCTGGGGACCCCTCCCAGGGGCTCACGGCTCAGGCTGAGGAGGCAGCGCAAACGCGCGCAGCGCCCGGCGGACCTGATCCATGCCATGCTATGCCATGCCAGTCCTACTGGGGTGACAGTGCCGATACCGTCGTCGACAATGGCCAGTTCACCGGAGTATTCGGCAATACTAAAAAACGATATGTCACTGTCAACAGGCGTTGACAGGTTCTCCACCAGATTTGCGTTTGATCAGCTTGTCCGAGGCGAACTGTCAACCGGGGCTTACGTTTCGCCCCTACTCCGCTGCCTTCGGCAGCTCCTCGGCCTCGACTTCCACAGGCAAGGGCTCCATTTCGTAGGAATAGCCCTCGAGCATGGAATAGGCCCGCTCGATCGCGCCGATCTGCACTTCTGCCGACTTGATAGCGTCAGTGATCGATTGCGCCCGGGCTCGGAGCATCGAGCCGAGCACGTCCGTATCAGGGCGGCGGCCGAGCCGGTCGAGATGTTTTCGCACGCGCGCCCGGTGGCGCTCGAGTTCGAGAATGTGGAAGCGGGCCTTCAGGATGTCGTCGGTGAGCTTGCGACGCAGCCCCGCAACCGGATCGAAACTGCCCGGCTCGCGCTCATCGAGGATCATGTCGTTGATCAGCGTTTCCAGCACCATCAGCCCCTTGAGGTCGGTGGGCTCGGCCAGCTGCGGATCATAGCCGGTGTCGTCGAAGACGCGGCGGCGCACGGGATCCTTCAGGAGCTCGTAACAGGCGGAGATCTTGGCGAAGGCCTCGGCATCGCCGCCGGCATCCGGATGGGCCGTCTTCGCCACCTTGCGATAGGCGGCCTTGATGGCGGCCTCGTCAGCATCGCGGGCCACGCCCAGGAGCTCGTAAGGGTCGATCACTGCGGCACCCGTCTTTGCCATACTCATCCACTCCCGCGCCCAGCCACCCTTCCCCTACCCCCGGATGGCGGCTGCTTCAAGACGGAACAACTCTCTGTCCCCGGTCACGATCCAGGCAGCCCGCACGAGGGCCTTAAAGGCACGCCCGGAACATGGAAACGGTACCACCCATTAAATCTCAAGGATTTCAGCCCGTTGCTGCGATTTTGTCGGCCAGACTGTGACTTTTCATACTTGCCAAGATTCCGAAATGTCCCTACCTCTTACGCTGTTCGGGCACAAATGATCCCGGAGACTGGACTGACTTGTATCGACCGCCCGCGCGGTCATTGGGGGCCTTCTCCCGCCGGTAGACGTTCTTTCCCCGTTATCGCGATCCCTCGACGGTTCCGTTTCGGCGGAACTTTACCTTGCCGCTTCCGGTCCGCCGGCCGCGGCGCAGACGACAACACGGGAATAAGGACTATCCCCATGGCCACCAAGGGCACCGTAAAATTCTTCAACCAGGACAAGGGCTTCGGCTTCATCACTCCGGAAGGCGGCGCGAAGGACGTATTCGTCCACATCTCCGCGCTCCAGGCTTCCGGCATGCAGACACTGCAGGACGGCCAGCAGGTCACCTTCGACACCGAGCCGGACCGCATGGGCAAGGGCCCCAAGGCCGTCAACATCCAGGCTGCCTGATTTAAAAGTTTTCGAATGGCGTCCCCGGGGCGCCATTTTCGCTTTCGGGCCTGAATAATGCCGGAAAGCTGCGCTAGATCTTACTCCGCCGCAGCAGACGCGCCCGAAGCACCCTGTGTCTTCGGCCCGCCCTTGATATCGACCGCCGCAAAGGCCTCGGCGATCAAGTCAGGCGAGACACCCGGCTTCGTCGCCTCCGACGACAGGATCTGCCGGTAACGCCGGGCACCCGCATAACCCTGGAACAGCCCGACCATATGCCGCGTGACGTGATTGAGCCGCCCGCCGGACGCGATCACCCGCTCCGCATAGCCGATCATGGCATCGCGCACCCGGTCCCAATCGACAGCAACGGCCGCTTCGCCATAGATGCGCGCATCGACCTCGGTCAAAAGCGTCGCATTGTGATAACTTGCCCGCCCGAGCATGACGCCATCCATGACCTGGAGATGCCGAACCGCCTGATCGAGATCGGTGATCCCGCCATTGATGCCGAGGAAAACGCCAGGGTTCTCCCGCTTCATCCGATAGACGAGCTCGTAATCGAGCGGCGGGATCTCGCGGTTTTCCTTCGGGGAAAGCCCCTTCAGCCAGGCCTTGCGGGCATGGATCCAGATCGCATCCGCCCCCGCCCCGATCATCCGGGCGAGAAAATCGGGAAGCACGTCGCCCGGCTCCTGCTCGTCCACCCCGATCCGGCACTTGACGGTCACCGGCACCGTCGCCACCTTTTTCATCGCCGTGACACAGGCCTCGACCACCTCGGGCGTCTGCATGAGACAAGCCCCGAACGTCCCCGACTGCACCCGGTCCGAGGGGCATCCGACATTCAGATTGATCTCGTCATAGCCGTAATCGCCAGCAATCTTCACCGCCTCGACCAGCTTTGCCGGATCCGAACCACCCAGCTGCAGGGCGACGGGATGTTCCTCGCCGTTGAACGACAGGAGCTTCTCCCGCGGCCCATGAATGATCGCATCGGCCACCACCATCTCGGTATAGAGCAGCGCCCGGGCCGAGAGCTGCCGATGGAAAAACCGGCAATGCCGATCCGTCCAGTCGATCATCGGCGCAACCGCAAACACCGGCCGCCCATAGGGGGCAGGACCGGGGATGGCGCGGGTCAAGAAATCAGGTCGTGTCGTCATGGCGGCGCCCATAGCATGCTTTACGGCGAAAGGACACTCGAACAGAAAGACGGCGAGAAATGTGAGATCAGCCGGACACGCTCAAAGCAAGCCGAGTTCGGCCAGTTCCCGCTTCAGATCGTCGGGCATGTCCTCGATATTAGCGCCGGAGGCTGACAGGTCGCGGGGCGCAGCATCCGCCTCCAGATAGCGCCAGCCCTGGAACGGGCGCCGCGGCGCCGGTGCCACCTCGATGACTTCGGGTCCGAGGATCAACTCGCAACGTGTAATCCCGTCAGCACCGGTGAAAGTCTTGATATCAAGGAGCTTCTGGCGCGCAGACAACTGACCCTTGATGATCCAGTAGAGCGAACCGCCATCCAGCAATTCCTCGACGCGCTTCGGCACCATGCGGGTCACATGCGAGGAATGCGGCTCTAGCCCTGCCGCGACAGCCACGAGGCAGCGTTCGGCGACCCAGTCGCGCAGATCGTCGATGGAATCGGCTCCGACGCAGAGCTTGAGGAGATGCAGTGCCATGACATCCGAGATAGACGGTCCCACTGGCGGGTCAAGGGCCGGGGTGATGTGCTCAACAGTTTCGGCAGAATAAGGGCTAGGGGTCGTCATCCTCGGGCTTGTCCCGAGGATCTGTCACGGGTGGCCATCCGCTGAATGACGGTCTGGATATGCGACCTTTACCGCCCGCCCCCCTTACCGAGGCAGATCCTCGGGACAAGCCCGAGGATGACGGAGAGAAGGTGTCGAGACAGACGCCCCCGCCCATCCCCTGCCCCATCAACATTCGACAACATTGACCGCCAGGCCACCGAGCGAGGTTTCCTTGTATTTCTCATTCATGTCGTTGCCGGTCTGGCGCATGGTTTCGATGCAGGCATCGAGCGGTACGAAATGCTGGCCGTCGCCCTTCAGCGCGAGCGAGGCGGCGGTGACGGCCTTTACGGCACCCAGAGCATTGCGTTCGATGCAAGGGACCTGAACCAGACCCGCGACCGGGTCGCAGGTCATGCCGAGATGGTGTTCGAGCGCGATTTCGGCAGCGTTCTCGATCTGCTCCGGCGTACCGCCCATGACGGCAGCAAGACCGGCGGCCGCCATGGCCGAGGCTGAGCCGACCTCGCCCTGACAGCCGACTTCCGCGCCCGAGATCGAGGCATTGTGCTTGATGATCCCGCCGATGGCCGCCGCCGTCAGCAGATAGTCGCGAATGCCTTCCTGGTCGGCATCAGGGTGGAAATGCAGGTAGTAGCGGATGGTCGCAGGCACGACCCCGGCCGCCCCATTGGTCGGCGAGGTCACCACACGGCCGCCGGCCGCGTTCTCTTCATTGACGGCCATGGCATAAACGGAAAGCCAGTCATTGGCGAGCACGGGATTGAGCCGGTTCGAGCGCCATTCTTCCTGCAGCTGGTCATGGATCGACTTGGCTCGGCGGCGCACCTTCAAGCCCCCGGGCAGCTGGCCCTCCTGGCGCAGGCCACGATCGATACAGCTGGACATCGCCTCCCAGAGCCTGTCGAGCCCGGCATCAAGGTCTTCGCGTGAGCGGACCACTTCCTCGTTTGCCCGCTTCATCTGTGCGATCGACAGGCCCGAGGAGGCGGCCATGGCGAGCATCTCCTTGGCAGAGGCAAAGGGATAGGGCACCTTTTGGCTGGAAGCCTGTTTCTTCTGCTTCTGCATGGCGAGAAGCTCGGTATCGGTGACGACGAAGCCGCCGCCGATCGAATAATAGATCTGGGTGAGCAGAACGCGCCCGTCCTTGTCGAGCGCAGACAACCGCATGCCATTGGCATGGCCCGAAAGCGGCGTCTTCTTGTCGTAGACGAGATCATCCTTGGGCTGAAAGAAATACGATGGATGACCGGGGGGAGTAACGCGTCCCGTGCGCTCGACCTCGGCGATGATCGCCTCCATGCGATCGGGATCAACGCTGTCGGGCGCCTCCCCCATTAGCCCGATGATGACGGCATTGCCGGTGCCGTGACCGATGCCGGTATAGGCGAGCGACCCATGCAGGCTGGCCTTCAACGCCGCGACATGCGCGCCCGCCGGACGCGGCCACTGGTCGGAGAGGATGAGGTCGAGAAACCGATTGGCCGCCGTCATCGGACCCATGGTGTGGGAACTCGAGGGGCCGACGCCGATCTTGAACACGTCGAAAACCGAAAGAAACATGAGGCTCCTCGCATGCGGGATAAGAAAGCGCAAAGGCTAGAGCATCGCCTAGCACGAATGCGCCTTGCAATCGACATCGGCTTTCATGGCCGCGACATGGTGGAGATGGTATCGAAAGCGCCGAAACGCAAACAGCGCGGCCGTGAGGACCGCGCTGTTCGCTTAATCGCCTGTGGCGGATGTCAGATCGTGCCGAAAAGGTAGGCCAGGCACATAACGCCGGCGAAACCCATCAAGGCACGGAATGTGACACCCCAGCACGACTTCTGGAAACTGCCTTCCATGAAAACTCCGTGTGAGAACACATTCACAGGAAAGCCGTCCCCCGACCGCTTTCTGACGCCTGATCTATTAAAATCGGGGACGGTTCGCAACTGCAAAAATGGCAAAAGGAAGGCTTCGAATGGGAGGCAGACATGCGCCGCTTGCATGGATTGTCGAAATTTCAATAAGATAGCAGCCCGCTACGCGCATCAAGGCCGCAATCGCCTGCCCCAATTCGGGCCAATATCTTTCAGGTGGTTAATTTCCGTTGTGGATGCACCGATCGGCGGGATAATGCCGCAACCGTTTTTGGCCCTTGGGATTCGCTCGAAATGACCATTGTCGACTACTGCGCCATGGCGCTCTTTTTGCTGCTATGGCTCGCATATGCCAGGATCACCGGCGACCAACAGATCCTGTCGCGAACGAGCCTTACGAAAGCCATGGCCGAACGCCGGCGCGAATGGATCCTGAACTCGATGAAGCGTGATCTGAAGATGATCGACACGCAGATCATGGGCGGATTGCAAAACGGCACGGCCTTCTTTGCCTCCACGACGATCTTCGCCATCGGTGGCTGCTTCGCTCTTCTCGGCGCGACCGAACAGGTCGACGCCATCTTGAAGGACATTCCCTACATCGTGCAGGGCGGACGCGCGACCTTCGAGTTGAAGGTCTGCGGCCTGATCGCGCTGTTTGCCTATTCGTTCTTCAAGTTTGGCTGGTCTTATCGCCTGTTCAACTACTGCACCATTCTCTTCGGCGCGATTCCGATGGCGGACGAAGCAGCGAAGGACCCGGAACGGGCGATGCAGGCCGCCGAACGCACGATTCGCATGAACATCATCGCGGCAAGCCATTTCAACATGGGCCTTCGGGCGATCTTCTACTCGATCGGCTATCTCGGCTGGTTCGTCAGCCCCTGGGTGTTCATGATTGCCACGGTTCTCGTCTTCATCGTGCTGTTGCGCCGGCAGTTTTTCTCGGAAGCACGACTTGCCCTCATCAACGCGAGCGATAGGTGACGGCGGGATATCAGCGGCCAAGGCCTTGAATTCGCCGTCTTTGCTGCCGACGCCGCCGAAGCATAATGTCGATGGCGAGCACCGTCGTCGAAGAGCTTAAGGAAGAGCAAGTGGCAGATCCGACCGAGCGCCCCATCGCCCCGACCAGACCGCGCCTGTTGGCGCTCGATGCGGCGCGCGGGCTCGCTTTGATCGCCATGGCCACCTATCATTTCAGCTGGGACCTGGAATTTTTCGGCTATGTCGCGCCGGGCACATCAACGCAAGGGTTCCTGCGTCTCTATGCCCGCATGATCGCCTCGAGCTTTCTGTTCCTCGCGGGCTTCAGCCTGGTGCTGGCGCATTATCCGAAACTCAGGCTTGAGCCCTTCCTGCGGCGGCTCGGCGTGATCGTCGCCGCAGCGGCTGCAATTTCGGTCGCCACTTACTGGTTCACGCCCGACAGCTGGATCTTCTTCGGCATCCTACATGCCATCGCGCTCTCGAGCCTCATCGGTCTTCTTTTCCTGCGCGTTCCGCCGCTCCTGACACTGCTTGCGGCAGTCCTGGCGTTCGCGCTGCCCGAATTTTTGCGTTCGTCGGCCTTCGATTCTGCCTGGTTCTGGTTCCTCGGGATCTCGGAGACCCTGCCCCGCTCCAATGACTATGTGCCGCTTCTTCCCTGGATCGGTGCACTGTTGACCGGCATCGCCATGGCAAGGTTTCTGGTCGACGGCAACCGCCTCGGTTGGATCGACCGAATGCCCGCGGGGCCCCGCTGGTTGCGCTGGGGCGGACGCCACTCGCTGACCGTCTATCTGCTGCATCAACCGGTGCTGATCGCCGGCCTCTATCTGGCGAGCTTCGTCATTCCGGCACCCGCCCTGGATCCGGTCGCATCCTATATCGGGAGCTGCGAGGCGAGCTGTTTGCAGCAGGGTAACGACGCGGGCCTCTGCGAGCGTTTCTGCAGCTGCACACTGGAGCGCCTGCAGGCGGAAAACCTCCTCGATCCCCTCCAGTCTGGCGCAAACTTGGACGAGCAGAATGCCCGCATCCAGACGCTGGCCGAGGAATGCACCATCAGGAGTCAGCCAGCGCCGTAAGGGGGAATTCTCCGATGAATGCCTACCGCGCGAAGCCTCTGCGATATCCCTGGCCGCCCGTGCTTTATCTGGCGGGAATCATCGCCGCGATCATGGCCGGCAAATTAGCAGCCCTGGGACCGATCCCCTCGCCGCATCCCTACCTTCTGCCGTCGATCGGCTTCAGCATCGGCCTCTTGGCCGTTACCCTCGACATCTGGGCCGTGCGAACGCTGATAGATCGACAGACGCCCGTGTTTGACACGGGCTGCGCCCGCTATCTCGTAACCTGCGGTCCGTTTCGCTTCAGCCGCAATCCGATCTATCTCGCCTATACGCTATTCACGGTGGCGCTTGGCTTTATCAGCGGCAACACCTGGTTCTTCGTCGCGGCAATCTTGGCACTTCTGGGGACGCGGATCCTGGCGATCCCGAGCGAGGAACGCCATCTCGAAGCCCGTTTCGGCTACGACTATGAAAGCTACCGCAAGCGCACGCGGCGCTGGATCTGATTCGGGGCGATTGACGGCACGGGCTTAAGTCCCGACGCCGATTTCCACCAGCCGCGTGAGACAGGCTTCTTCGGCCTGGTCGAGTTCCGATAGCGTCTCATCGATATCGCGGCGCTTTTGGCGAAGCTCGTCGCGCTTCTCGTCGATCTTCTTCATCATCAGCTTGAGCTGCCCGATCTCGCCCGGCGGCTCCTTGTAGACATGAACGATTTCGCGGATTTCGGCGATGGTGAAGCCGATACGGCGGCCGCGCAGGATCTCCTGCAGGAAACGACGGTCAGCGGCACGGTAGAGGCGGGTCCGGCCACGGCGTTCCGGATGCAGCAGGCCCTCGTCCTCGTAGAAACGCAGGGTGCGCGTCGACACACCGAATTCACGCGTGAGCTCTGTTATGCTATAGTATTTCTTCACGGCCATCCGTTCCTCTATGGAGGACCATGATATTGACTTTTACGTACAAGTCAATTTTTCGGCATTGGCCTAACCGCTTCTTGAGCGATCATGCGACCTTGCCTGTGTCGCTGGTCACATGAACCACCATGTCGCAAGCCCGAGAAAGGCGAAGAAGCCGGTGATGTCGGTTACGGTTGTCACGAAGACAGCCGAAGCGACTGCGGGATCCGCGCCGAATCGATCCAGCGACAAGGGAATAAGGATCCCGGCGATGGCAGCCGCCATCATGTTGATCAGCATCGCCGTCGCAATGATGCCGCCGATATTGGGATCCTGAAACCAGAAACCCGCCACAGCGCCGATCGAAAGACCGAAGATCAGACCGTTCAAAAGCCCAACGCCGGCCTCGCGTCGAACGACGCGGAAGGCATTGTGGATATCGAGATTGCGGGTCGCAAGTGCGCGAACCGTCACCGTCATCGTCTGCGAACCGGCATTGCCGCCCATGCCGGCGACGATCGGCATCAGGACGGCGAGTGCAACGATTTCCTGGATGGTCGCTTCGAACAGGGAGATCACCGAGGCCGCCATGAAGGCGGTTACCAGGTTGACGGCAAGCCAGGGCACGCGCGAGCGAGACGTTTCTGCAATGCTGTCGGAGAGCTCTTCGTCGCCGACGCCGCCAAGGCGCAACAGGTCCTCTTCCGCTTCTTCCTGGATGACGTCGACCACGTCGTCGATGGTGAGCACACCGACCAGCCGATCGTTCTCATCGACGACGGCGGCCGACAGAAGGTCGTATTGCTCGAAGAGCTGGGCTGCCTCTTCCTGGTCCATCTCGGCCGGGATCGGGTGGTTTGTCGCATGCATGATGGTCTCGATCTTCACCGCACGCTTGGTGCGGAGGATCGCATCGAGATTGACTGCACCAAGCAGCTTGAAGGTGGGATCGATGACGAAGATCTGGGTGAAGCTTTCCGGCAGGTCCTCCTCTTCGCGCATGTAGTCGATTGTCTGGCCAACCGTCCAGAAAGGCGGCACGGCGACGAATTCGGTCTGCATGCGCCGGCCAGCCGAGCTTTCCGGATAGTCGAGCGCGCGACGCAGGCGCACCCGTTCGGTAAAAGGCAGCTGGGCGAGAATTTCCTCGCGGTCCTCGTCATCGAGATCTTCGAGAATGTAGACGGCATCGTCCGAAATCGAGATCGCCGATGGCTGCGGCAATCTGCTCGTTCGGCATCTGGTCGACGATCTGCATACGGATCGTCTCGTCCACCTCGGTCAGCGCCGTCATGTCGAAGTCGGCGCCGAGCAGGCGGATCATGGAGAGACGCTGTTCGGGCTGGATCGCCTCGATCAGGTCGCCGAGTTCCGATTCGTGCAAGCCCGCGACGTTTTGCCGGAGAAACAGGACGTCGCGATCGGCGATCGCCGCACCGACCATCGTCAGAAAGTCGTGACGGATCGATCCCTCGTCGTCATAGATGTCGTCGTGGCTCTCTTCGGCCGCGGGACGGTTGAGATATTCGTCTTCGTTTTCTGTCATCTCAACCTCTCACTCGCGACAACACGCCCGGACGCCCCGGAGAATGGCCGCAAAAACCCTCAAGTCAACAAGCAGATAGCGGAAATCTCCTGTTGTCGGTGCAAACCGGCCTTGAGCCTGCTAGCGTGGCCGGACCGCCACAGCCGACAACCGCATCATAGCGCAAGACATGAGCTTTTCGTGACCCGCCTGACCATCCGCCGCTATCCTGATCCCGCCCTCAAAACGCCTGCCGAAGCAGTCAGCGAGTTCGGCCCTGACCTCGCAACCCTCGCCGACGATCTCTACGAGACGATGAAGGCCGCTCCTGGTGTCGGCATCACGGCACCCCATTGCGGCGTTCTGAAGCGACTGACGGTGATCGACATACCGGAGATCGGCGGGCGGCGTGACTATGTGAACCCGGAAATCCTCTGGGCCTCCGATGCGATGATGACCCATACCGAAGGCAGCGTCTCGATGCCGGGCATGACCGACGAGGTCACGCGACCGGCAGCTGTCAGGATCCGCCATCAGACCCTGGACGGGACCGTGGTCGAGGAGGAGATGGAGGGTTTTGCTGCTATCTGCATGCAGCACGAGATCGACCAGCTTGACGGCATATTCTGGATCATGAAGCTATCACGGCTCAAGCGCGAGCGGCTCTTGAAGAAGTGGGACAAGGCGACGCGCTGACGCCATCGAACAAAGCCAGCGGCCGGGCGTTATCTCCGTCAGACGAGATGAACAAGGAGCCCTTCCATGGCCAAGGACGACCGCAAGACCGAATTCTCCCGCGAAGACGACTACCGCGATTACGATCAGCGTAATATCGGCGACGGCTGGCCCTATGCAGATGGCCCGGGTGCGACGGCGACACCGGTCGGGAATCGCGGTTATGGCGAAACCGGCGCCAACTTCGACCGAGACCGCAACGAAGGTTTTCGGGTAGACGCGGTTAACGCCGATGGCTTCGAACCCGAGGTCGCCACACCGGTGCTGCCAACCACAGATGGCCGGGAAGACGATGACCAGCTCGAATCCGATATCGCGACCGCGCTTGAAGGTCTTGAAGACGACATTCTGGCCGGCCTGGACATCCATGTGGACGGCCACGTCGTGACGCTGCGCGGTTCGGTCGACACGGCGGAGGAACGCCGGATGATCGAGTTGAGGGTGCTGGGCGTCAAGGGCGTGAGCGACGTGAAGAACTTCATCACCACCCTCGGCGTCGACACTCACATCCCTGACGATGGCGACTGAGAGGTCGTTGAAATCGCGACAACAAAAAACCCGGCTCGAAGGCCGGGTTCTTTTTTTGGTGCGGTCGAGAAGACTCGAACTTCCACGGGTTGCCCCACAGCGACCTCAACGCTGCGCGTCTACCAATTCCGCCACGACCGCATCGTGGTAGGCGCCGAATTGCTCCGGCGGGGCTGCATGTAGCAAAAGCCTTGGGGGTCCACAAGCCCGCCGTGACAGATTTTTGAAAATTCGTCACGGCCGGTGGATAAGCCCCCTGCATGGGGGAGGCCGGCGCCCTTGAACTCCGGGGCTTTTCTTGCCAAATACAGGGAAAACAAGGCTTTTCGCCAATCCACAGCCCAAGGCGCTTTTCATGCTTCGCACAGATCTCGACCATGCCATGCACCCTCGTGAAGGCTCACCTGCCGTGCGGTGGCGAGTCTCCGACGGGCTGGTTGGTTATGAAGATGCGGTTGCCGAGATGGAGCACCAGGTCGCTCTGATTGCCGACGGAAAGGCCGACGAACTGGTCTGGCTGGTCGAGCACCCTCCCCTCTACACGGCGGGCACGAGTGCAGATTCGAAAGACCTGATCGAGCCCGAGCAATTCCCGGTTTTTGCCACCGGTCGCGGCGGCGAATACACCTATCATGGTCCGGGCCAGCGGGTGGCCTATGTGATGCTCGACCTGAAGCGCCGGCGTCAGGATGTCCGCGCCTATGTGGCGGCCCTCGAAGAGGTGGTAATCCGCACGCTCGACAGCATGAACGTCAAGGGCGAGCGCCGAGAGGATCGCGTCGGCGTCTGGGTCCGTCGCCCGGACAAGCCTGTTCTGCCCGATGGTACGATGAGCGAGGATAAGATCGCAGCGCTCGGCATCCGACTGCGCCGCTGGGTGAGTTTTCACGGCCTGTCGATCAATGTCGATCCTGATCTCTCGCACTTCACCGGGATCGTGCCCTGCGGCATCTCGGCCTATGGTGTGACAAGCCTCGTCGATCTCGGGCTGCCGGTGATGATGGCAGACGTTGATATGCGCCTGCGGGATGCATTCGAAGACGTCTTTGGGCCTACGGTGAACGAAGGCTGAGACCTCAGGCGCGTCCCATTACCGGGCCGTCGAGATCGCCGGAATCGCGGCGACGTTCATGCCGTTCCTCATAGGTCTCGATCTGTTGGGCAATCTTCTCGATCAGCCGGCCGCATTCCAGATGCGCCTCGGTCAGGCGCTGGAGATCAAGCTTGAGCGCTTCGAGCGGCAGATCGCCGGCCTCCTGAATGGGGCCCGAACCGACGCCCGTCATCAACCACATGGGCGAAACACCAAGAATGCCTGCGAGATCGATCAGATTAGACGGTCTCGGCTCGGCACGATCAGCTTCCCAGGCCAAGAGACTGTCGCGTTTCACGCCGATGCGGTTGGCGACATCGGCCAGTGAGAGGCCAGATGCGTCGCGCGCAGTCGACAGGCGCCCCCCAAGCGTATCGTCACTCGAATCCGTCATCCGGGGATAGACTTTGCGTGCGGGCATGCGACTTCTCCTGACCGTCGGGGAAGGTCGGACGCTGTGCCGACTTCCCTTTTTACTCCGATCTCACATCACTACATTAGACGACATGAAGATCCCGGATCTTTCCGCGGGCGCCACCAACAGGTGCAAACCCGCCACGCGACGACATCCGCAGGATGCGTACAAACGCCAGGCAAACGTCGCAAGCGAGTTTTTGTTCCAGACTTTCTTTGCTTGATCCCAACGAGCGCATGATGCTTCTTCTCTCAAGCCCGCATTCTTCCGGTGAGTTCCGCCATGAGCTCCACGCCTTCCAGTCCCTTTCGCGGCATGGTCCTCATGGCGGGTTGCATGCTCGTGCTACCAATCATGGATGCCATCGCCAAATACATGGCAACCGTCGAGGGCATGTCTCCGGGACAGGTAACCTTCTACCGCTTTTTCTTCCAGCTGGCCTCCGTCCTGCCGGTTCTGATAGCCCTCAACGGTCTGGCAGCCTTTTCGGCGAAGCGTCCGTGGATGAACCTGCTGCGAGGCGCAATCCATGGCGCCGCGAGCCTGATGTTCTTCATGGCGGTCAAATACATGCCGCTAGCGGACGTCTTTGCCATCTACTTTGTCGAGCCCTTCATTCTGACGGCCATGTCGGCCATCTTCCTCAAGGAGAAGGTCGGCTGGCGCCGCTGGCTGGCGATCGCTGTCGGCTTCGGCGGTGCGATGATCGTCATCCAGCCAAGTTACGAGGTTTTTGGCATGACGGCCCTGCTGCCGGTTGCCTGCGCCTTTCTCTATGCGCTTTACATGTTTCTGAACCGGGCGATCGGCGAGGCCGATACGCCCATGACGATGCAGACCATGGCCGGGATCGGTGGCACGCTTTTCATGGGCGGCGCTCTGTTGCTCGGCACCGCTGCCGATGGCGTCGACTTCGAGATGTCGCTGCCGACCTCATGGCTTGGCCTCGTCCTGCTCGTCCTGCTCGGCGCGATCTCCGGCTACATCCATCTCCTCGTGGTACGCGCCTTTCGCATGGCAACTCTCTCGGTGCTAGCGCCCTTCCAATATTTCGAGATCATCGCGGCGGTCGCGCTCGGTTACTCTCTCTTCAACGAGTTCCCGACGCCCTCAAAATGGCTCGGCATCCTGATCATCGTCGGATCGGGTCTCTTCATTCTCTGGCGTGAACAAAGACGAACGACGCAGGCACGGACCGTCGCGGACATTGCCTGAAAGACCGGCAATTGGAAGGCATTTGAGTGAATTCAATCACGAGATTCTAAGGGTTCTCGCCTAGGTTCGGCTCATCCATCCGCAGCACCGGGAGAGCTTCTTGGCGACGTATCAGGCCGCAGTGTTTCTGGCCGCCTTTAATCTCGGCCTGCTCTGGCTCCTGATGGCCGCACCGCTTGGGCGGCGAACCATCCGGGTGAGCCGGATCATCCGCGAGCGCCCCGAAGAACTTTGGAATATCACGCGCCCCGCTGGCGACCAGACCTCCTGGCATCCCAACGTCATTGCCGTCGAACCTGTCGATGGCAAACCGGATCTGGTGGAATTTGCCTACAGGCAGAGCGATCGCCACGGCCATCCCAGCAGACGAACCATGATTGTCGACCGCACCGCGATGACGGCTGCCGGCTGCTTTTCCTGCGAACTGCGGGTGGTCAACGACTCGACACTCGACCACACCTTCTGGGAAGGGTACCGCGAACGCCGCAAGGTGGAACGGGCCCCCCTGGGCAGCCGGGTGACCTTCGAGCAGACGGACACCTATCGCGGACTTGCCTTTTATCTTTTCCGGCGCATAGCGCTGGCCCGTGAACTCTCTGCACTGCAAAACCATGTGGAGGAAAGTCCAGGGTCGAGCCTCCTGCATTTCGAACACCCGCTGTGGCAGACCGTACTCGTGATTCTATCGACCGTTCTGCTCTGGCCGTTCTTCGGCCTGACGGCACAGGGCCTGATGATCTCGGTGTTCCTGACCCTCGTCATCCTTCTGCATGAACTCGGCCACATGGTGGCCTACCGCGCCTTCGGCCATCCGACGACGCGCATGCTCTTCGTGCCGCTGCTGGGGGGCGTGGCGATCGGCGGCCGGCCCTACAATACCCATTTCGAGGTCGCGACCTGTGCCCTGATGGGAGCTGGTTTCTCGGCGCTGCTTGTCCCGATCCTCGTGGCAGCCCACCAATCGACGATGGACATTCCCCACTCGATGGCAATGGATGGCCCGATCCTGGTGTTTCTCGTCATTCTCGGTGCCTTCAATCTTCTCAACCTGCTGCCGACCTATCGCTTCGACGGCGGCCAGGTGCTCCGACAGGTGTTTCAAGGATCGCGCACACTCGCGCTCACCAGTTTTCTGGTGACTGGCGTGGTCGCCTGGACCGGCTGGAGAATTGGGCTTTCAGCACCTGCACTGACGATCGGCGTGGCACTTTTCACCCTGCTCGGGATGATCAGGACGAAATCGGCCAAGCCGCGCGAAGCTCTGGTGCCGATGAACGGTCCGGAACGTCTGATGACCGGCTTCGGCTACTATGCGGCGCTCGCAATCCACGTCTACGCGGTGATCTATGCCTGCGGCAGACTCTTCCCCTGATCGCACCGCCGCTCCATCTGCTTGACATGCGGCGACGCTCAAGCTCCAAGAGACCGCATGGATACCAATCAAAAGCTCCTCCCCGCCGGCTATCACGATGTCGCGCCGAACATGCTCGCGACCATCGTCACCTGCCTTGAGATGACGAAAAGACCAGCACCTCGCCCAAACCCGCCGGCCGATGGGCTGACGATCGAGCGTTGGAACGCGCCAGCACTCAAGGATTACCGCGCGCTCTACCGCCGCGTGGGAGAGGATTGGCTCTGGGTCTCGCGCGCCGTGATGGCGGATGACGAGCTGGCTGCGATCATTGAGGATCCCGCCGTCGAGATTTTTGCCCTGATGCGCAACGGCGAAAGGCTCGGACTGCTGGAACTCGACTTCCGCGAGGGCGGAGAATGCGAACTTGCCTTTTTCGGTCTCGACCAGAGCCTGATTGGCTCCGGCGCCGGGCGTATCCTGATGAATGCCGCAATCGACACGGCCTGGGAAAAGCCGATTTCACGCTTCTGGGTTCACACCTGCCATCTCGATCATCCGGCAGCACTCGCCTTTTACCAGCGCTCCGGCTTCAAGCCTTACAAACGCATGGTCGAGATTTTCGAGGACCCCAGACAGACGGGCAGACTACGGGCAGATGCGGCCCCGCATTTCCCCGTGATCACCGCCGAATAGACGATAAGAATCAGACTTTTGAGAAAATCCGGCTCGGCCCTTGAGCCGGACGGCGAAGGCGTGCCAAAATCGCCACCAACGATTTGTCAGGAGAAAAACCATGGATGTTCGCGCCGCCGTCGCTACCCAGGCTGGGAAGCCGCTCGAGGTCATGACCGTTCAGCTAGAAGGCCCGCGCGCCGGCGAAGTGCTGATCGAGGTGAAGGCCACCGGGATCTGTCACACCGACGATTTCACGCTCTCTGGCGCCGATCCGGAAGGTCTCTTCCCGGCCATTCTCGGCCATGAAGGTGCAGGCATCGTGGTTGATGTCGGCCCGGGCGTGACCTCGGTGAAGAAGGGCGACCATGTCATTCCGCTCTACACGCCGGAATGCCGCGAATGCTATTCCTGCACCTCGCGCAAGACCAATCTCTGCACCTCGATCCGCACAACCCAGGGACAGGGCGTGATGCCTGACGGTACGAGCCGATTCTCGATCGGCAAGGACAAGATCCACCACTACATGGGCTGCTCGACCTTTTCGAACTTTACGGTTCTGCCGGAGATTGCCGTCGCCAAGGTCAACCCGGACGCGCCCTTCGACAAGATCTGCTATATCGGCTGCGGCGTGACCACCGGTATCGGCGCCGTCATCAACACGGCCAAGGTCGAGATCGGCTCGACGGCCATCGTCTTCGGTCTCGGTGGCATTGGTTTGAACGTGCTGCAGGGCCTGCGCCTGGCCGGTGCCGACATGATCATCGGCGTCGACATCAACCCGGACCGCAAGGCCTGGGGCGAGAAGTTCGGCATGACGCATTTCGTCAATCCGAAGGAAGTCGGCGACGACATCGTGCCCTATCTCGTCAACATGACCAAGCGCGGCAACGACCTGATCGGCGGTGCCGACTACACCTTCGACTGCACAGGCAATACCAAGGTGATGCGCCAGGCGCTCGAAAGCTCGCATCGCGGCTGGGGCAAGTCCGTCATCATCGGCGTCGCAGGCGCCGGCCAGGAAATCTCGACGCGTCCGTTCCAGCTGGTCACCGGCCGCAACTGGATGGGCACCGCTTTTGGTGGCGCGCGCGGTCGCACCGACGTGCCGAAGATCGTCGACTGGTACATGGAAGGCAAGATCCAGATCGACCCGATGATCACCCACACCATGCCGCTCGAAGACATCAACAAGGGCTTTGACCTGATGCACAAG
>JBJIOA010000049.1:0-45121 GCA_045377275.1 Allorhizobium sp.
AATTGAACTGGGGCAGACAGTTGATGGCGATGGATGTGCTTCCCGAATCGCAAAGCGAACCTCAAGAGCGGCTCGATCAGTTGACCGCTAAGGAACGCGAAGTTCTGGATCGGATCCTCCTTCATAAGTCTCTCAAAGTCATTGCCCACGATCTAAGCATCACGCTTAGCGCGGTCGACCAGCGCCTTAAATCTGCCCGAACGAAGCTTGGAGCCAGTGATCGAAACGAGGCCGCTCGTGCCTACGCCGCGCTTCTGGTTACCTGTAGAGAATCCACATGTGGATTTGAGGCGGTGGCAGCTGCACTCGATGCACATGTATTCGCCTCGCCGGAACCGCCTTCGCGGTCCACATTCATGCTTGAGGACAGCGCCAGTTTTCTGGTGCCACCCCCGGGTTATGGAGATGGACCAAACAGAGCGGTCCCGGAGGTTCTGGATGACAAATTCGGACGAATATGGCGGGTGGTGGCAATTCCTGTGTTTGCCATCTTCATTGCGGTTCTCGCACTGGCGTTGATTGCGATGGCAAACTCGCTCGGCGAATTGCTCTGACTCAAATCTCCGCAACCTCAGGGTGCTGGCTTAGCCAGTTGGAGACGATCAATGACAATGACAACGGAAGTTGCTGCTCTTCGCATCGTGCGCGATCTCAAGCAGTTGGAAGATGCGATCGATGCGGCAATCGCTGCGCAATGTGCCCTTGGTGCTACGCTCGCACAGGCAAGGATCGACACGCAGTCACCTGCAGTAACCGGCCATGTTGCTATGATGCGACTGGCAAAGGCTGGGCAGATGTTGGTCTCCGCCCGTGCTGACGCAATCCGCGCGCATGAAGACCTGTACAAGGTGGGTGAGGAGCGCGGGGGTATCCTGACTTCCCCCAAACCCAAAGCATCTTTGGAACGGTTCGAAGCAGCTGAAGCTGCTTGACGGCTGAAGCGGCGAGGCGAAAGGTGGGGCATGGCTCTTGTTATACTCCACCTCCTCCTCGCACTTGCTGCAATCGCAACTGCGACAATCTATGGTGAGAAGCCAGAGCGACACGGCGCATTGATAATCATACTCATGGTGATAATCGGACTGCTTGGGCGATCTCTTTTATCTCCACGCTATGGGTCGGTCGATCCTCCGACTTTAATTCAAGATGCAGTCGCCTTTGTTGGCTTCTCGTACCTAGGTATAAATTCGAAGAGGATTTGGCCTTTATGGGCGGCAGCCTTTCAATTGTTGAGCGTTGGGGCTCATTTCGTGAGGGGCCTCGAGATCCCAGTCCGCCCAATCGTCTATGCTTGGATGACGACCGGGCCAACCTGGGCTGTCCTGATTCTGCTGATCGGCGCTACGATCATCAATCGTCCGCGGCAATCGTCGCAAAGCAGCGTGCGCTCCTCAGGCAACTAGTCGGCGAGCGCCAGATAGACTCTGCTCAAATCACGATGCGCCTCTTGACAGCGTTTGGTTCAATCGGGGGCGTCTTATCTGCATCTTCAGATGCACTCGCCAACGTCATCGACGACCCAGACATCGTTCAGCGACTCGTCGCCGCAAAACCGGCCGTGCTGGAGGGGCTGGGAGAGCGAACCCGTAGAATTGCCTTCGATCTGCACGACGTCACGTTGCAGCAGTGGATTGTTGGCCTGTTCAGGGGATATTGTCGCGAACGCATCCACGTCGCCTTACTCGACAGGGGCAAACGCCTGATTTTCGACAAGCCTCTCAATGACGGAGAACTCGGGAAGGTTGAAGGCAGTCTTCGCCAGATCGTTCGCTGGGGAGTTAGCATTGATGCATCTGGAGTGGTGCTCATGCACAACCACCCATCAGGCGAGGTCAAACCGAGCGCCACGGATATCGAGGAGACACGCCGGATCGGCTATATTCTTACGAATTTGGACATGCAGCTTGAGGATCACCTCATTGTAGCTGAAAACAAAATCTTCAGCATGAGGGGGGCCAAGCTGCTGTGACCAGAGATGAATTACTTCACCGTGCTGATGAGTTCGAAGAGCTCGGGCGCACCCTTCTTGAGCATGCGCGCCTTCTGCGGAACCAATCGTCGAGATCCGAAGCGAAGCGAATTTTCCGGCCCGAAACCACAAGCAACCTGATTTTGTTTGCTGAAGCCTTGCTCGCAGCACAGGATCACAGGCTTCGCCATCTCGATGGACATCTGTTCGGCGAACCCGCTTGGTACATGCTGCTTTTCTTGTTCCAGGCTTTCAAGTCAGGAGGCTGCGTCACGGCTGATCAAGTATGCCGGTCAAATGGTGCGTTCCAGTCCACAGCCCGCCGATGGCTAGCCGTTCTCATAGATCAAGGGTTGGTTGAGATTTGCAATGACGCACAAAGCGATGAGCTTGCGCCGATCCGACTCACGGAACTTGGTGAGATCCGACTGACCAAGCTTCTTGTGGGCATGCAGGGGGAATTTCTACAGCACAGTTGGTCGGCTATCGGCACGACCTGATCAGGAGATTGCCGTTTCGTTTACGAACTGCCTCCCCGGTACATTGAGGAACTCTCCGGCACGGCGATTTCCGGCCGGAGCCAATGCGCCCAAAATCCTTTGCGCAGCGTCGCAAATGGGGTCGATTCCCGAACGGCAGCTATTTCCCGGAAGCGAGGCAAAGCCGCAAGACCGCTTTCGGGACCGCGCATCGACTCCGCTCATGACCGGGAATGGGTGGGAAGGGGAATGGCGGCTATCTGGTCGGCCATGAAGAATGCGATTTGCGTTTCGGGTCGGGATAGATTGAACTGTTGGCCTGTCATTGAGCTTCAGACCGAGGCCATATCCGGCGAAGCCGCAGGAAGCCAGATCGTGAGCAGGGCGCGCAACACGGTGCTATGGCATACGGCATCTAATCTAATAAAATAATGATTTCGCCGCCCGCATAGTCAAAGACGGTTCGACGACCACTAAAGAAAGCGTATCCGATAAACGCATCTACGCCTTGTTTGGTAGGCGGTACTCTGCGTGCACTCGCTATAGCCTCGACTTCACCAACCCTGAAATCGACTCCACTGGTAGCAATTGATTGATATGATTGGCCGCTGCCATCGATACTAGTTTTGGTCGTTGTTGGGGCATCCTTTGGGATGAAGGCGCTCCACGAACTCTCGGAGATCACCAATCCCTCATTGTTGCCTAAGTCTACTCCAAATGAGGCTTCCTTGCCACGTATCAGACCGCGAATACGGCCATCAGACACCGGTATCCGTGCAACATTTGGACTCGGAAACTTGATTGAACCTGATTGCGAGAAGATAATCCGCTTCGATGGCGGGTCGATGTATATTGCGGCAACCTTGATTACATCTAATCCAATGACAACGCTGATTTCCTTGTTAAGTGCTTTAGAAATACCACTCAGATCGACGCTGTTGAAGGCGCCATTTAAGCTGAATTGACCGGGGACTTCCAGAGTCACTTTATGAACAATCAGGCTTTCGATCACAGCTAGCCTAGTTTGAGCCCGCGAGTTAGCCGCCGTAAGATCTAGATCAAGATCACGGGCGAGCTTGGTGTCGATGATCGAGTTGCTCGTTGCCGAGTCCAGCAAAGCCCATACTTTTCGATCATTTACGGAGACTTCAAAGACAATCACACCTTTTGAATCATCAAAGACTGATGATGCGATTTTACCAACTTCCTGCTTGAAGGTCAGCGTCCTGTTGGTTTGCTCGGCAGCGAGGTGACCTGCGGGTTTCGCGAAAGCGAGGCTTGGCAGCATAATCGCCTGCGCAGCAATAGCTGAGCAGACGAGAAGCCAAAGAAGAAAGCGCAACGAGCGTATCATTTGGAAAACATGCAACGGATCAGACTGTTGCACAACGTCCGCAGCGGGGTCGCTTGCTGAACGGCAACTTTTTTCCAAACCACCAGATTGCTGACCGCCCGCTTTTGCTCCCACATTTGTGGCATTCCGCAAAATCCACGCAAAACTGCGATTTTCGGAATAAGCACAACCCAATTGTACGTGGACACCTCCAGAACTCAGTCTGAACCCACAACACCAGGAAACCGCACCGCAGAACGATACCATCATCGCAGAACCCATACTGCGAGGTACGAGGGGCTTCCTTGGCGCTGGGATTGAAACCGAACGGCATGAAGGGGAAGGCCTTCCCCTGAACCAGAGCCAGGGCCTGTCTCCGGCTACCCCTTCGAGCGGGGACACCCCGCAGCGCCCCGGTAGAGAAAAGGCGTGAAGCGGAGCGGGGCTGATGACGGCCTCTACCTGATCCGGCCTCAAGGCATCGACGGCCTGGAGATAGGCGGGCATCTCGCCCGCCAGCAGGATTGAGGGACGCGAGCCCACGGCGAATGTGGTGCCATTCGCACGGTAAGCCGGATTTTCCAAGCTTGTAGCTTTATTCCATTGTAAATTTGATAAGGTCATAGCTTTATTTTTACGACGCATTATACAGCTGTGTCTTGATCCATATGACAATGTGATAAGGTTAAGGATTTATGAAGCCCGCGATCCGAACCCGAGCCCGAGACCGGCTCGACAGCAAATTGGCGGCGATCAAGCCGATCGACCGCTTCGCCATGCCCCCCAAAGGCTGGGTTCGTGCCATTCGCGATGCAATCGGCATGACTGGCGCGCAGCTGGGCAAAAGGATTGGCGTGACAGCCCAAGGCGTCGTCAGCCTCGAGCGTTCGGAAGCGAATGGAACAATCCAGCTCAGCACTCTACGACGGGCCGCCGAAGCGATGGACTGTGTATTGGTCTATGCGCTCGTGCCCAAAACAAGCTTGGCCGATATGGTGGATAGCAGGGCGCGTGAAATCGCCCTTCGAGCAATCGGCCGCGTCTCGCATTCCATGGCACTCGAAGATCAGCAGGTTGATCGCGATCTGGAGAAACGGATCCAAACCTACATTGAGACAGCGTTGCGCGATCGTGACCTCTGGGAGTCCGCGTGAGCGACGTCTTTGCGCAGCCGGATGGTGCGACGCCCCTCAACGCCGACGAGCGCGAAGGACTGCGGCAAACATGGATCACCACCCGCGCCGACCTCAACGAGGCGGAGCAGGCGAATATTGATGACGCAGTCGCCTGGATCGATCGCCGGCGCAGCGCTGATATCCTTACCGAGGGTTTCGTTTTCGAACTGCACAAGCGAATGTTCGGGGATGTCTGGTCTTGGGCAGGTTTGACCCGGAAGACGGGAAAAAATATCGGTGTCGAACCACAGCAAATTCATATTCAGCTCGGCGGACTGCTGCGGGATGCGCGATACTGGATCGAACACACATCCTTCTCGCCCGACGAAATAGCGGTCCGGCTTCATCACGGACTTGTTGCAATCCATCCGTTCCCAAACGGTAACGGCCGCCACGCCAGACTGATGGCCGATCTCCTTATCGCCCAACTAGGTGGCGAACCCTTCAGCTGGGGCGGCGGAACGGTGCGCGATATCGGAACACTTCGCGCCGAATATATCCGCGGATTGCGCGCCGCCGATAAGCACGACTTCGTATCGCTGCTGGACTTTGCAAGAAGCTGATGGCCTCCGGTTCATCACCTTCGGGGGACGCCAGCTTCAGGCAATTGCTCGCTTTCGTCCGCGAACGCCGCAAGCCAATTCTCGAGCAGTTCGATCCGGCGGACTTCTGCCTGTCACTGATCGACAATCGAGACGATTCCGAAATCATCTTGGCGGCGCGGAAGCTTGGCGGCCAGTTTGCTGTTGGCGTGCTGCTTGGGCTGGTGTGGGCCTCTAGCCTGTCATATTCTCCAGCAATGGCATGAAGGGTTCGTGAGATTAACGTAAGTGCATCATCTCAGTCAGGAACTGATTGTAAAAACCGAACCTGTGTCAGAGACATAATATGCCCGATTGTCGCATGCAGCCCCGGGTACAATTTCTCCTGAACGCAAGGAAGGTTCCCAGTCGGCCGAGGGAATCATGCGGCATATCGGCAGCGATCAGGCCGAGACATCGGTCCCGTTCGAGCTGATCAGTGCCCGCTACGAACGTCGCTCGATGCTGATCACCGCCAATCAGCCCTTCGGCGAGTGGAACAGCATCTTCCCCGATCCGGCCATGACGCCCGCTGCGGTTGACCGTCTGGTCCACCACGCAACGATCTTCGAGTTGAACGTCGAAAGCTATCGGCGGCGAACCGCCGAGGCGCGGCGGGCAGGCCCCGGGCGCCCCGCCAACGTCACCACGCCCAAGGTCCTCGAAGCCGTCCGCGACAATCAACTTCTCATTCTGATCGCCGCCCATCTCTCACCTTGACCGTCGCGCTACACTCCTGCCGGTGACATCGCCAAGGATATGGCTTGCGATATAGTAATCCGCGTCAAGGTTTGCCCCACCACCGATCCGTCATGGATTGTCGAAGGCCAGCCGGAAACAGGTGGCGAAGCGACTGCGGTCAGATGCATTGATTCCAGCGTCGGCAAAGAGAGCTTCCCACCTTGTGGCGACAGTCTCTCTCAACCCCGTCACGATCGTGGTTGCCTCTTCGGCGCCGAGATCGAACACGGCGGCTGAGGCAAGTCCATTTTCAATCGTCGCGACCCGGCCTTCAGGACCCACACCCAGCACAAGTCTGCGTTCAAGGCCAACCTGTGGCTTGGGTACCACATCGTACAGCGGAGACAGGCGCCAGCCACTGCCATCGAACAGAAAGCCATGGTTGCGCAGATGATCATCATCATTCGTCACGAGGATGTTGAACATCATGCGGCGGAACAATTCATGAAGGTCCTTGCGCACCCGGGTTCCATATTGGCGGATCGCGCCGGCAAGATCGGCGTAGCTGTAACGGCTGACCTCGCTTTCATGGGCTGCGAGCATGGTCAGTCCGGAGGCGAAGGGCCGGCGCTCGAGCCAGTTGGCATGCGCGATGCGATCGAACCTCTCGATCAGGTAGATATCGCGGCCCAGAAGATGCCGAAAATCGAGAGCAGGGACATCAAGACCACATTCAGCCGCCAGGCGCATGGTCGCAAGCTCCACCCGGCATTCCGGGAACGTGTCGCCGCGCCGCTCGAATTTCGCGATCCATGGCTGGTTGCCTATCATCGTGGCCGCTTTGGGCCGTGCACCGCCGAGCGATGGTCCGGCGTCGAGGAGGGTTCGCAGATTCTCGTCGAGCTCATCGACACGCTGTGCCCGCTCGGCGGCTTCAGCAAGATCAGCGAGAGTAAATTCCTCTCCGGGGGTCGAGCGATCACCCCACGGCGTAATCCGTCGCGGCCCCTCCAGATCAGGCCCGAATGCAAGTGCACCGACCCGATGATCTCCGGACGCCTGGATAATGTCGATCATGTCTGGCAGGCGGTCGCCCATTGCCTTGTACATCAGGTACTGTCCCCAGCCATCGGGGGCGGCATCGCGGATGCCGTTGAAAACATCAAAGCTTTCCTCGGTCTCGTAGGTTCTCCGCGTGCCCGGATCATGCAATGGTAACGCAACCGGATCAACCGGCACCCGGTCCAGCCGCTCGAGATAGCGCCGTCCATAGGCAAAGGTAGCGTACCTGTTGCGCGGCTCCGCGGTCATCGTAAGCAGTCCGGCCGGAACAGGACCTCCGGCAAGGTGCATGAAGACATAGATCCGGGCTGTCGTCATCGCGGATCAGAAGTCCAGTTCGTCACTGCTGTCCGGACGCGTTCTCTGCGGCAGCCTTGAGAGATCTTCGCTGATGCCCGCGCGATCACTGTCCGGGGTTACGAGCGCGGCAAGGCGGTCGGTCATCCCGAACACATGCAGGGCGCTGGCAAGGACCGCGAGACCGACAGTGGGATCGCCTGCCTCAAGCCTCTGCAAGGTCTGGACTGAAACCAGCATGCGTTCAGCCATGAGTTTCTGGGACAGCTTCCTGCGACGGCGCGCGAGCGCAATGTCCCGGCCCAGCTGCGCAAGGGCGCGCTGGCTGCGGGGCGGCAGTCCGCTGGCGGCTCGGGAGGCTCTCGGCATGGTTGGCTAAGTGACATATCATGCGTTAAATTAAAATAGAAAATGATATGTCATGCAATTCGAGCAGTTCTGTACCTGTCCGGACAACCTCGCGCCATAGGGGATCGACGCTGGACCAGGTCGAAGAAACTGCCAACCGGGACCCCGGCTCCAAAAGCCGGCTTCATTCCCCTCCGGCGGCTCGCCCCTTGTAGCGGATATCGGCTTTCCAGTCGAGGATGACGTCCAACTGCTGACAGCCCGCCTTGCCTGTGGGCAGAATACGAAAGAGTCATCGACTGACCCCAGTGGAGATGATAGCCTGACAGGCTGGCGTAATCATGCGTGCGTTCATTGCCACTTCTGTCCGACTGCGATCGGCAAGGGTGCGCCGCTTGCGCCACATCCGTGCCCTGGCGCCCGCGGATAAACGCCATGCCAAGCTCGCGCATCTGAAGGGTACTGTCTGGTCAATCGACCCGGCAATTCCAGCTCACACCTACCGGCCAAAGCCCCGATAACTGACAGAAACACATTGCGGGAGGAAAGTCGCCTCATGAACGCAATTGTCCGCTGAGCCCCCTCCAATGGCAGGGGGCTCGAACATTGCGTCCTGAGCGACCATGCTTCGGGCATTCGCGCGAACAGCCTCGTGATCGGAAGCGACGACGATCTTCCATATGGCGTTCGTTACGAGGTTGGCTGCGACCGGCAATGGCGTACCCGTGAGGTGCGCCTCGAATATCTGGGTGCCCACTCAGTGCACGTCATCACGGATGGCGAAGGGCATTGGTTCGACATGCTGGCAGGCAGGCAGCATATTCCGCAGCTTGAGGGATGCCTCGACATCGATATTGGCGTGACGCCATTCACGAACAGCTTGCCGATCATGAGGCTTGCTCTTGCGGAAGGCGTGTCAAGAAAGATTCGGGTTGCCTATGTATCTCTTCCATCGCAGATCGAGGGGGATCGATTGCTGCCTTGGCCAGCCAATCAACGTTACACCTGCCTGAAGATGCTCGCCCTGTATCGCTACGAAGGCATGCGCCGAAATTTTTCAGCAGATCTTCCGGTCGATGGCCATGGTCTCGTCTGCGACTATTCCGGGGCCTTCAGACGACTGGCGTGACACTCCTTCGGTATACGCACCAATGCCCCGGACGGCCTCCCATCCGGCGCCTCGATCTGACGTATACCTTCTTCGCGACCGGATCGTGAAAGGATCATGGTCTCATCATGAGAACGAACCCGGGCCCGTGCGCAACTCGCGATGCGCCCTCATACACATCCCCATCCGCACCCTTTACCGACCGCGGGGCACTGGCAGCCAGCCATAGGGCAAAGCCGCCATTTCCACCGATGGATGGCCATTGCCGCGCAGCACCATTTTTGAGGTCCCGGCAGGACCCGTTGCACCTCCCTACCGGCCCCGGTTTGCAGACGCCTTGCTGAGAACGAAGGGGAAAGCCTTCCCCTGCGCCGGAGCCAGGGTCTGTCTTCGGCTACCCCTTCGAGCGGCGACACCCCAAAGGTGCTCCTGCAGAGAAGATGGGTGAAGCGGAGCGGGGCTGATGACGCGCGCTGTCCCGCAGTGCCTCGCGGCCCTGCTCCTGAGGGCGCGGCCTTTTCTGTTCCGGGCCCCGCGCGCACGCCGCCTCCGGCTGGCATGAGCAAAGGCCCGGCCTGCCCGGCGACAGGGTCCCGCCGGGGCGTCCGGTGCCGGTCATGATGCATGGCCTGCCTGCGGTCGGGGTGCGCATTGTCTGCTGGCCGAGCTCGCTGGTCGCTCGCCTGTCATGAGCCATTGTGAGGGTCTGCGGACGGCGCGCATGCGCGCCGGCGTTGCTGGTAGAGGCCCTGCGCAAGTGGCGGGGTGGGCGGCGCTCCCGTCTGGGCACGCTCGGGCCAGCCGCAACCCGGCCCTGACGGGTCCGGGTCCTCCATTGCATTGCGGTCCTTGCCGCACAGGCCGGGACGAGGCCCACGTGCGTGATGCGGATGCGGCTGTCCCGCCCGCGCCTTCCTGGTCGCTGTCACCGCCCACCCCGCCCCTTCCGCCGGGCCGGTGTGCGGGAGTTTGGGCAGTTCGGGAGACGGATGATGGCGCGTGGAAATGGCAAGGGCAGTGCGAGGAGCAGGCATGGCAGCGCGGCGCGCTGCGCCGCGGGCGCGCGAGAGCCGCGCGGGTCGCTCTATGACGAGGTGACCGCGAGCATCATCGCGCAGCTTGAGGAGGGCGTGTTCCCCTGGGTCAGGCCGTGGAGCAAGGCAGCAGCCACGCCGGCCTTGCCGCGCAACGCCGTGACCGGCAGGCCCTATTCAGGGATCAATGTCCTGATCCTGTGGGGCGCGGTGATCGAGGGCGGTTACCCTTCGCAGGACTGGCTGACCTTTCGGCAGGCGCTCGCCGCTGGCGGCAGCGTGCGCAAGGGCGAGCGCGGGCGCACCGTGTTCTATGCTGACCGCTTTGTGCCCAAGGGTGAACGCGACGGGAGCGAGAGCAGTGAGCGCGGCGAGAGCCTGCGCGGGATTGCGTTCCTGAAGCGCTTCACCGTCTTCAATGTCGCGCAGTGCGAGGGCCTGCCTGAAGGGCTGGTCAGCGCGCCCGCGCCCCTGCCCGAGCGTGAATTGCATGGGGCTGCCGAGGCGCTGATCGCAGCGACGGGCGCGGATGTCCGGATTGGCGGGGCCGAGGCCTTCTATGCGCCATGCGCCGACTATGTGCAGGTGCCCCCGCAGCCTGCCTTTCATCACCAGACCGACTATTACCGGACCGCCCTCCATGAGCTTGGTCACTGGACCGGCCACGCCTCGCGGCTTGGCCGCGACCAGACCGGACGGTTCGGTTCGGCAGCCTATGCGCGCGAGGAACTGGTCGCTGAACTTGCCTCGGCCTTCCTGTGTGCCGCGCTCGGCATCCAGCCAACCGTGCGCCATGCCGATTACCTTGGCAGCTGGCTGGCAGTGCTGCGCGCCGACAACCGCGCGATCTTTCGCGCCGCCAGTCAGGCGAGCAAGGCAGCCGAGTTCCTGCTGCAGTTCCGGCTACCTGCGCAGGAGCAGGCGGCATGAGCACGCCGCGCGAACCCGCGCCCGGGGGCGCTTCCCATGCCGAGGGCGGGGGCTTTGCCGTGGAGACCACCGACGCGGGGCTGCAATCGCTGGTGCCCGGGGTGGCACCGGTCACGCTCGGCGACCGGCTTGCGGTGCTCGCAGCTGCGCCGCTGGTCCCGAAGAAGCGCCAGCGGCCTGCCGATGACGGACTGTTCGACACCAACGCCCGCAACCAGCTCGAGATGTTCTGACCAGGAGGCTTGCACGATGGAACTGCTGACAACCACGCTGCGCACGCGCCTGCTGGCCAATGGGGCGCAGCCCGCCGACCACGCGCCGGTCGTGAAGTTCTTCAATCCGCTCGGCGCGGCGACATGGCTGGTCAGTGAGCTCGATGCAGACGGCGACACGCTGTTCGGATTGGCCGATCTCGGCTTCGGCTGTCCGGAAGTCGGCAATGTGAGCCTCGCCGAGATCGCGGCGGTTCGCCTGCCGCATGGCCTTGGCATAGAGCGGGACATCCACTTCGCCGCGCGTCATCCGCTGTCGGTCTATGCCGCAGCAGCGCGCGCGCAGGGCTGCATCACCGAAAACCCCGCGCATCTTGACCACGCTGCCGCCGTGCTGGCGCGCGCGGCGGCAGCAGGCCGGAGCCGATCACCGCCGTAGCCCCAAGCGGCGGATGAACCCCGCGCGCGGATGCCCCCGTCCCGCGCGCGGCAACCGGCCCCGCCCTGCCAGTCCCATCCGTCCCCCGGACGGCAGGCGCGGGGCCACCCTTTTTCCGGAGATTACGAAGGAGAATTCCCATGCAGATCACCCCTATTCCGCTCGGCCAGCTGTCGGTGGCCGCCATCAACATGCGGCACGGACGCAAGGCCCCCGATGTCAGCGATATCCTGCCATCCATCAGGGCACGCGGCGTGCTCTCGCCGCTCTTCGTGCGCCCGAATGGAAAGCCCGACCATTTCGAGATCCTCGCGGGCAAGCGCCGCTACTTTGCCAGTCTCGAGGCCGCGCGCGAGGCTGGCGAGGACCGCACCCTGCCCTGCATCGTGGTGGGAGCGGGCGACGATGCCGAAGCGCTCGAAATCTCGATGATCGAGAACCTGCTGCGCGAGGACCCCGACGAGGTCACCCGGTGGGAAAGCTTCACCCGCCTCGTGAAGGAAGGCCGCAGCGTCGAGGATATCGCCGGAACCTTCGCGCTGACCGAGATGAGGGTGAAGCGCATCCTCGCGCTTGGCAATCTCCTGCCCCGCATCCGCAAGGCCTATCGCAGCGAGGCCATCGATGCCGCGACCATCCGCCACCTGACCCTCGCCAGCAAGGCACAGCAGACAGCATGGCTGGAGCTGTTCGAGGACGCCGAAGCCCATGCGCCGCGCGGCAGCCAATTGAAGGCCTGGCTGTTCGGCGGCGCGTCGATCGCGACCTCGGTCGCGCTGTTCGACCTCGAAACCTATGCGGGCACAATGGTCACCGACCTGTTCGGCGAGGAGGGGTATTTTGCCGATGCCGATGCCTTCTGGGCCGCGCAGATGGCGGCGGTCGAGGAAAGGAAAGCCGCCTTGCTCGCCGATGGCTGGGCCGACGTGGTGATCGTGCCGGTCACCGGTCACTTCGCCAGTTGGGAATATGAGCGCGCGGACAAGCGCAAGGGCGGCAAGGTCTATATCCAGCTGCGCCGCGACGGCGCGGTGTTGTTCCATGAGGGCTTCATCTCACGGGCCGAAGCGGCAGCGGCGGAGCGCCGCGCGCGCGGCGAAAGTGAAGACCGGAAACCCGCGCGCCCTGAAATGACCGCGACGCTGGCAAGCTATGTCGACCTGCACCGCCATGCGGCGGTGGCGTGGCAGCTTGCCAGCACCCCCGCGCTGGCGCTGCGCGTGATGGTCGCGCACGCGATTGCCGGATCGCCGCTCTGGAGCGTGCGCCCCGCCCATACCGCGAGCCGCAATGAGGGCATTGCCGACAGCCTTGCAGCCGCGCCCGCAACGCAAGCGTTGGCCGGGCAGCGCCGCGCGGTGCTCGGCATGCTCGGGATGGACGAGGGACGCGCCAGTGTGTGCCAGGACCGCTTTGGCTCCGATCTGGTACCCGTGCTCCACCGCCTGCTCGCGCTGCCCGATGCCGAAGTCATGGCGGTACTGGCAATGGTCATGGCCGAGACGCTCAGCCCCGGCAGCGAGGCCGTCGAATATTGCGGCGAGCATTGCGGCATTGCCATGGCCGACCAATGGGAGGCCGATGAGGCCTTCCTCAGCCTGTTGCGCGACAAGGAAGTGATGCTGGCGATCCTTGCCGAGACCGGCGGCGCGGCGGTGGCGAACGCCAATGCCAGCGAGAAGGGAGCAACCATCAGGGGTCTGATTGCCGATCATCTCACCGGCGCGAACGCGCGGACGCAATGCGAGCGATGGGTCCCGCGATGGATGGTCTTCCCGCCCGCCGCCTATACCGAACGCGGCGGGGTGCCGATGGTCGCAGCATCGCGGCGGGCAAGGTGGATGATCGGGGATGAGCCGTTGGTGGAGCAGGACGGGAGCGGCACACTCGCGTCCGACGAGACGGCGGATGAAGAGGTCGTGCCAGCGTCGGAGAAGGATCCGGACGGCGCGGCGCTGGCCGCCTGAGTTCTCTTGATGGCTGCGGTACGGGCATGGGTGCCCCTCGTCCGCACTGCGGCCAGAGCAAGGACGACAGCGCCTCGGCAGGCTCAATCGTCCCTGAAGCGCGTCCCGTCATTGCTGTACCAGACGAGGTCTTCGCCGGAAGCTTCGGGGGTCTAGAGCGTTTTCAAGCCGGGTGGATGTGCCCGGCGACTCGGAAAACGCAGCAAGACAGAAACCCAGAGCGGCTTGTCTGATGCAATCAGGTCAACCGCGTTGACTGAACGGCGCTGGCGTTTCAACGGTCTGCTTCGAGAAGCTGAACAGATCGTCAAGCCGCACTGACAATTGCTCGACATCCGGCATGAGCCTTGCCCGCGGATCCGGGCAGATCAAACTGCTCGCAGCAGCATAGTCCATTCTCTTCCACTTTGACCTTGTTGCCCGTAATTCTCATCCCAACGCCTTGGTGGCAAATATGTTCGCACACCGATCATCTTGTTCGAAAGAGCGTGTTCTGGGACCGCCAATCCTTGCTCAGGACGCTGGTGGAGGAGCCATTCGGAACTCGCACCTGGAGCGGTTTGCCGTTCTGATTGCATCAGAGAAACCGCTCTCAATTCTTGTCTTGTCGCGTTTTTACAAGCCATCAGGTTATTCCACCTGATTGGAAAACGCTTTAGCGAACCATCTCGATCGATAAGCCAAGATCGAGGTCAGCCCAAGCTTGGTCTGCAGTGACGGCAACAGCGTCGCGGCTTGCCGCCAGCGCAAGGCAGTATCGATCGCCAAGAGAAAGGCCTTTGCCACGGGTTTCAGCGCGCAGGAGCCCTGCCCTCATGGCCAATTCGCGGTCGGCCATCACCAGCTCGACATCCAGTTGCTCCATGATCTCGACAATCTGCTCAGCCGGTGTGCCGCGATCGACCAGTTTCGCAACCACCTCGGAATAGTTCACCGAACACATGAGCGCGCCGTCCATCCGTTCGGCGACCGCATCTGCGCCCGGCTCATCAAAGAACGCAGCCAGCACAGCTGAGGCGTCGAGGACATAGACTGGCTTATTCACGTGCGGCCTCAGCACGGCGATCAGCAATCAGTTCATCAGCGACGGAGCCTGATTCCGGCGCATAGGGACGAAGCATCGTCTGAATGCGCTTGAGAACGTCGCGACGCGGCCGGACATGGAGTTCGCCATCGACGACCTGCATGACTACCTGATCACCATCGGCCAGTCCGAGTTCGCGGCGAACGTCAGCAGGAAGCTGCAACCGTCCGCCACTGACAAGCATCCCTTTGTGCATGCGCATTGTACCATCCTCTAGAATTATACAGATTGATCTATAAAATACAGATGATCGATCATTCCGACAAGATAATCATGCAGGCGGAGGGGATCGCTCACCGGACACTTTACGGGCGACAGAGGTCAGCCCCCCCTTCCCGTCCGCAAATCCGGCTTGCCCGCTCTCCCAATGAGATGGTGCGCTATATTCTCTCACACCGGGGCGTCATCCGTTACGGCTGAACATTACTCTCATTGGATATGCCCGCTGCTCGACCGACAAGCTGGATCTCACCGCCCAACGCCGGGCGCTGATCGAACTCGGCCAGCCCGAACACCGCATTTAGATTCACGACGGCCTCACTGGCCACAACCGCGATTGCCCCGGACTCGCCCAGGCGCTGCCTGCCGTGCGTGCCCCCGAAACTCTGGTGGTGCCGAAACTGGATCGCCTCGCCCGGTCGGTGCCCGACGCACGCGCGATGGCCGATCAGCTGGAGAAGTGCGGCGTGAGCCTCGCGCTCGGCAAGCAGGTCCCCCATCGGCACAGCGCGCTCCCTCATCATTCTGGTCGCGATGCGATCCGGTGCACAGGCATGCAATGAGATGCTCCCGCCCCTGTTGCTGGCAGCTTGCGGTCGGTTGCATTGTCGATGACTGCCTGAAGCATTCCTTATGCTCCTTTCCTGCCCCACCCGCTGCCTCGTAAATGGCCTGTCTGGCGGCGGACGGGCTTCGCCCTTGCGTGGCCTTGGGCGCAACGGCGGGCAAGCGGCTATTTTCCGCCGGGCGCGGCTGCGCCCTTTGCATCGCGAGGCAAAATAGCCGCTTGCGCCTGCCGTCCTCCGCTCCGCTGCGGTCCCTTGCGGGATGCGCCGTCCCCGCACAGCCGCCTGTGCATGGCCATCGAGGCTGCGATGGGCGCAGGCTCGAAAGAACAAGGAACTGTACAATGGCCAACATCGGCAACTTCACCCGCACCGCCAACGGCTTCAAGGGCGAGATCGTCACCATGAGCGTGCAGCAGAAGAACGTGCGCATCATCGCCGAAACCGATCAGACGAGCGAGAACGCTCCCTCGCACCGGGTCTTCGTCGGCCGCGCCGAGATCGGTGCCGCCTGGAGCAAGCAGAGCCAGGAGGGCCGCGACTACCTGTCGGTCAAGCTCGACGATCCGAGCTTCTCAGGCCCGATCTACGCCAACCTCTTCGCCGAGGATGACGGCGAGAACTTCAGCCTGGTGTGGACCCGCGCCCGCAAGGCCACCGGCGAGTAAGCCGACGACGCCCCGCCCGGCATGGCCGGGCGGGGCTTTTCCGGCAGGCGCGCGACTCCCCGGTGCTCAAGGCATCGGGCGATTGCCCCGAGCCCGGGGAAAGGGGGCGACAATCGCGTCGCCTCAATTCTGTCGCTCCCCCCTCCCCGCGACGATCCGCCATTCCTCTCCGCAGCGAGCGGCCCTGCGCCGCAGTCATCACAGCCTTCGCGGAGATCATCCATGACCGCCATTCCCGCGCCGATCCGCCCGCGCTATCTGCGCACCCCCGACGCTGCAGTGCATCTCGGGCTCTCGCCGCGCACGCTGGAAAAGCATCGCTGCTATGGCACCGGGCCGATCTACCACAAGCTTGGCGGGCGGATCGTCTACCGACAAGAGGACCTCGACAGCTGGGCCGAGCAGGGCCTGCGCCGCTCGACCAGTGATCCGGGCAAGGGGGTGGTCCACCCTGCCAAGCGGATCGACGGCTACACCGCGCCGGTCCGGCGCTGAGGGGCCGGACCGATGGAGCGCCCCGCCGCTTTCGACCAGGCTTCCCTGCAGCTTGACCTGTTTGTCGGTGCCGGCGGCGCAATCGCCGCGCGCGACGCGCAGGATCTGATGGCCTGGCCCTTCTTCAGCCTCGCCAAGCGCAAGCGCGTGAGGCCGATCGATTTTCGCATGGGCGAGGTCGCAATTCTGGTCGAGGCGACCGCCGAGCATGGCATGGCGACGATCTGGGATGCCGATGTGCTGATCTGGATCGCCAGCCAGATCGTCGAAGCGCGCGACGCAGGCCGACCGACCTCGCGGCTGATCGCCGCCACCCCGCATGAGATCATGCGCTTCACGCAGCGCAGCACCGGCAAGGTGGGCTATGAACGGCTCAAGGCTGCGCTTGACCGGCTGCAGTCAACCAGCATCGCCACCTCGATCCGGCAGCCGAGCGCGCGGCGGCGGCACCGCTTTTCCTGGATCAACGAGTGGCGCGAGCGCTGTGATGGCAGGGGCCGCGCGATGGGGATCGAGATGATCATTCCCGACTGGTTCTACGAGGGTGTGCTCGACCGCGCGCTCGTGCTGACCATCGATCCGGCCTATTTCCGGCTCACCGGTGGGCTTGAGCGCTGGCTCTATCGCATCGTGCGCAAGCATGGCGGGCGCCAGAAGAACGGCTGGAGCTTCGATATCGAGCACCTCTGGCTGAAGTCAGGGTCGCTCTCGCCGTGCAAGCGCTTTGCCTTCGAGATCCGCGACATCGTGCAGCGGCAATCGCTGCCCGGCTACACGCTCTCCCTTGACCGCCCGCTGGGGCGCGAGAGGCTCAATTTCGTGGCGATCCCGGTCGACCCCTTCACGGCCGCCATGCGGCGGATCGGTATCCGCCCTGTGGACAAGTCTGTGTGATGTTCGGTCGATCAGGAACCTTACCACTCGGTCCATCAGGAACCGGAACTTCGGTCCATCGGGAACCGGAATCGGACCCAGCATACTGGAATCACGCCGCAAATCGGGCCTGTAACCATCCTAACAGGGAATCCTGCGGATTCCTGCTAACGCCGCAGCGCCTGTCGACAGCCGCTGCGCAGCCATCGCCGACCGCGGCACGCCCGGTCACCGATGGCGACCCGCCGCTCACCCATGTCACCCTCGTCTGGCGCGAGGGCATTGCGGAGGACTGGCTGCGGTTTGGCAAGCCGGTCGCCGAGCGCATCATTGATCGCCGAACGCGCATCGAGAGCTATGCGCCGGGCCAGGTGTTCGCCCTCGTGCGCTGGGCTTCCAATGATTACGGCACGCAGCGCTCGCTGCTCATGATTGTGCGCGCGGTCGGTCACGGGGAAGCCTGCAGCACCCTGCCGCAGGTCGATCCGGGAGGCGAGATCCTGCTGTCGGTGCGTGGATGGCCGAAGGTGCGCACAGCCTTCGGGCTGATCGATGCCATCGAAGCGGCTGGTTTCGACCCGGGCGACATCGCGCCCGATCACTGGCGGCACGTCCACAACCGGCTGTCGGTCGGCATGCAGCCGCGCCCCTATGACCAGCGCCGGCACCGGGCATGGTCTCTGCGCAGGCGACTGTCATCATGAAGCGGCGCACGATCCTCATCGCTGGCACGGCTGCTGCAGCTGCGCTCATCAGCGCGGCGCTGCCGGTGTCGCGCGTGCTGGTCTGGAACGCGACGGCAAGCGTGCCGACCGGCCTCTATCACATCCGGGGGACAGCAAGCCTGCACGTCGGCGAGCGGGTTGCGATCGATCCGCCGCCGCATCTGCGGCGCTTCCTTGCGGCGCGCGGCTATCTGCCGGGCGGCATGCCGCTGCTGAAGGAGATCGCTGCACTGCCCGGCGACACGATCTGTCGCACGGGATCCCTGATTACGATCAATGGCAAGCCTGCCGGCACGGCGCGCGCCCGCGACAGCCGTGGACGCGCGCTGCCCGGATGGAGCGGCTGCCGGGTCATTGCGGCCGGCGAGCTCTTCGTGATGAACCGGCGGGCGCCCAGCAGCTTCGACGGGCGCTATTTCGGGCCCTTGCCCGCTGCGCGGCTGATCGGCCGTGCAAGCCCGGTCTGGACCGATGAGACGGGCGACGGCGAGCACGTGTGGTTCGCCCGGCCAACCCTTTCCCAACCCGCCAATCCCGACAAGGAGACCCAGCCATGACCTGTATCGGAACCTTCAGGAGCACCCGCGACGGCTTTTCCGGGCGTCTGCAGACGCTGACCATTGACCGCGCGCTCACCCTGGTGCCGTCCGAGCACCCCGACGCGGACAATGCGCCCGACTACCGCATTCTGGCAGGAGACGGGGATGAGGCTATCGAAGTGGGAGCGGGCTGGAAGCGCACCGGCGACAAGGCGGGTGCCTATGTCGCGGTGCTGATCGATGACCCGGCGCTGGTGCAGCCGCTTCGCGCCAACCTGTTCCGCTCGGATCAGGGCGAGCATGTCCTGATGTGGTCGCGTGGGCCCCGCCGCGAAGCACGGGACTGACGCGGTGGCCTCGCATCGCCTGACGATCGCACTGGGCTGCGCGCTCGCCATCGGATGGTCGTGCACAGCTCATGCGCAATCCTTGGCAGAAAGCACCATGCCCGAGCGCATTGGCATCGCCGATCATGTTCGCGAGGCCGCGCAGCGCTTCGGCATGCCGGAGGTATGGATCTATGCCGTGATCCGCATCGAGAGCGCCGGCCGCATCCGCGCGGTCTCTTCGGCAGGCGCCATGGGACTGATGCAGCTGATGCCCGGGACCTGGGCGCGCCAGCGCGCGCGCCTGATGCTGGGGAGTGACCCCTTTGATCCGCGCGACAACATCATGGCGGGCACTGCATACCTTCGCGAAATGTACGATAGCTACGGCGCGGCTGGCTTCCTCGCGGCCTATAATGCCGGGCCGGGCCGCTATGAGGAATGGCGCGACAGGGGCCGTCCCCTGCCACTCGAAACCCGCCGCTATGTCGCTTCGCTGGCACCGCTGCTACAAGGCGGGAACATCACAATTGCAGCGGCCATGCAGCCAGTGGGGAGCGTCCCGCCGCCTGCGCTGCGCGGCGCGTTGCTGGCGCAGACCCGCAGGCCCGGCGAGGATCAGCAGGATCGATCGAACCCCTTCGCCCGCCCCGCCGCACCCCGGCACGACCTGTTCGCGCCCGTTTCGGCGGCGGGAGGCGAGTGACGTGTCGTCCAAAGCAGGCAGTTTCTGCCTGGCATTCCGGAGAGGTGCGGGAGGGCGGGAAGCGGATGAGGAAGCAAGGTGGTTAGCGTCCGGCCGTTGCACGCCAGGAGTTGGCGCGATGCTTGCGCATGTCGGTATGACCCAGTGCCAGATGCACCTTCGTGCCGGCCGGAAGCAGCATCATCGCAGTTCCCCCTGCACCCGCACCGTAACAAAGCGGGCCTGCTCGGTGCCGTCCGGCGCAAGTTGCGCGCGCGCCATCAGAACAGCAGCGCGGCCGCGATCCCGTGCCGCCGCGCGGCCTGCGAGACGGTCACATGAGGGTCAAGCGTCTGCATCACGATCGCGCGCTTCTCGTCATCGCTGAAGCTTCGCCGCTGCGCTTGGCGCTCTTGTTGCGGTTCAGCCGAAGTGCCGCCGGTCAACCCCAGACCTGCCTCGCGAGGCATAAAATGAGGACTAAGCCCGCTGCTAGTCCTAGGACTAGCTGCGCTGCTTATTTGCGGCCGCGCGCTCGGATGAAGCCGCGCGCGCCAGTCGACCGGCGCGTCCCGTTCAGCCAGCAAATCGCGCCAGCGCGCGAGGCTGTGACGCGAGATCGCCAGCGCCGCCGCATACTCGCGCACTGTCATCCCGCTCCATTCGAGCGCCTCGACATGCATCGCCCAATACGCCTGCGCTGCACAGTTGCGGCGGTCCGTGGTCAGCTTCACGCCCTTGCGGCTGCGCTTCTGCCGAGGCTCGCAAGCCGCGCGTTCGGCATGGATTTTGGCCATTTTCGCGTCAGTCAGCGCGGCGATCCAGCGCGCGAACGTCTTGTCGGTCCGCTTGTGCACGCAGCAATATTTCTTCCGCGACAAGCCGCTGCGGCGCCACGCCTCGACATGCACCGACCACCACTCGCGCTGCGCCGGATTATCAAAATGGGAACGACCAGCCATGCAACCTCCAGCCACCAGGAGAACACCCCTTGGACCAGAATTGCACCCCGCTTTTCAGGTGCAGAAACCGGACGCTTACCAAAGGGGGTTAGCGTCCGGTCCTTGCACGTCAGGCGTCAGCGCAATGATTGAGCGCCCAGTTCCACGGCAGGAGGTCATCGAGTCGGCTCGCTGGATGACCATCGGCCATGCGGGTGAGGACGTCGCTGAGCCAGGCATAGGGTTCCACGTTGTTGAGCTTGGCCGTCTCGATCAGCGAGCAGATCACCGCCCAGCGGTGGCCACCGCCATCGGAGCCTGCGAACAGGTGGTTTTTGCGCCCGAGCGCGACCGGCCGGATCGCCCGCTCGACCGGATTGGTGTCGCGCTCGATGCGTCCGTCACCGAGGAACCGGGTGAGGCCTGCCCAGCGCGCGAGCGCATAGCGGATGGCATCGGCCAGTGTGCTGCTGCGCGGGATCTGCGCCAGCTGCGCCTCGAGCCAGGGCTTGAACGCGGCCAGATGCGGCGCGCTGAGAGACCGGCGCCATGCAAGGCGATCGTCGGGAGAGCGACCACGCATCTTCGCCTCGACCGCATAGAGATCGGCGATGCGGCGCAGCGCCTCCGCCGCGACCGGCGAGCCGGTCTGCTGATGGACGTCGTAAAACTTGCGCCGCGTATGCGCCCAGCAGGCTGCGAGCACGATGTCACCCTTCGCAGTGAGGCGCTCGAACCCGGCATAGCCATCGACGTGCAGCACACCCTTGAAGCGCTCAAGATGGGCCAGCGGGCGCTCGGCCTTGCGGTCGGGCGCGAACAGGTAGACCGCCGCAGGCGGTGCAGGCCCGCCCCATCCGCGCTGTTCGCGGGCATAGACCCACAGGCGCCCGGTCTTGGTTCGCCCGCGCCCCGGATCGAGCACAGGAACCGGCGTGTCATCGGCGAACAGGTGATCGCTGGCGAACACGTCAGCGCACAGCCGGTCGTGCAAGGCTTCGAGCCACCAGCACGCGCCGCCAACCCATCCGGCCAGTGTCGAGCGAGCCAGATCAACGCCGTGCCGCGCGAAGATGCGCGACTGGCGGTAGAGCGGGGTGTGGTCGCAGTATTTGCTGACCAGCACCTGCGTCAGCAGCGCAGGCGTTGCCAGACCACCGGCGATCACGCGCTCGGGCGCGGGAGCCTGAACGAGGCTGCCGCATGTGCGGCAGGCGTATTTGGGGCGCGTAGTACGGATGATGCGCAGTTTCGCCGGCACCCAGTCGAGCATCTCGGATGTGCTTTCACCCATCGCATGCAGCGCGCCGCCGCAGCACGGGCATGCCGCGTGATCAGCATCGATGAGGATGTCGTCGCGCTCCAGATGATCGGGCAAGGCGCTGCGATGAGCGCGCCGCTCGGCGGCATCGACAGCTGCGCCGGTAACCGCCGGACGGCTTTCCTCGATGCGCCCGATATCGGCATCGAGGTCCTCGAAGCCGAGCGCCAGCTGATCGGGATCGAGCCGCTCGGAGCGGCGCCCGAACTGCATGCGCTGGAGCTTGGTGATGATCGCCTGAAGGCGTTCGATCTCGTCATTGCGGGTGTCAACCAGGCTCGCCATGTCGCGCACCAGCTGGTGCAGCAGGCCCACATCGGACGGCAGATTGTCGAGATCGAGCCGCATGCATTCAGGTACCATAAGGGCACCATTTTCTCAAGCATTTCTGCGGCTTCTGAGCAGTATTCGGGGCAGTTTTCAGCCCGCTTTTCTGGGCCGCCACTGCTGCTCGGGACGCCGCCAGTCGATCCCCTCGATCAGCATCGCCAGCTGCGCCGAAGACAGCACTATGCTCTCGCCCACCTGATGCACGCTCGGCCACACGAAGCCGCCATGCTCCATCCGTTTGGTGAACAGGCACAGCCCGCTCCCGTCCCAGAACAGGATCTTGATGATGCGCGCATTGCGCCCTCGGAACGCGAACAGGTGACCCGAGAAGCTGTCTTCCCTCAGCACTTCCTGCACCATGGTCGCCAGCCCATCGATGCCCTTGCGCATGTCGGTGTGACCCACCGCCAGATGCACCTTCGTGCCGGCCGGAAGCATCAGCATTGCAGTTCCCCCTGCACCCGCACCGTCACAAAGCGGGCCTGCTCGGTGCCGTCCGACGCAAGTTGCGCGCGCCAGCGGAACAGCATGCTGGTGGCGATCCCATGACGTCTGCAGACCTTCGCAGCCGTCGTGCCCGGAGCTTCAGCTTCGAGAACGATGGCGCGCCGCTGGGCAACGGTGAAGCTGCGCCGCACCTGCGCCCCCGCGCGATGATCTGGCGCATCTGTCAAGCCGCCAACGCTCATTCCAGATCCAGAACCGCTGCTTGTTGCGCAACTAGCAGCGCTGCTTATTTGCGGCCGCGCGCTCGGGTGAAGCCGCGCCCGCCAGTCGACCGGCGCGTCCCGTTCAGCCAGCAAATCGCGCCAGCGCGCGAGGCTGTGACGCGAGATCGCCAGCGACGCCGCATACTCGCGCACTGTCATCCCGCTCCATTCAAGCGCCTCGACATGCATCGCCCAATACGCCTGCACTGCACGGTTGCGGCGGTCCGTGGTCAGCTTCACGCCCTTGCGGCTGCGCTTCTGCCGACGCTCGCAAGCCGCGCGTTCGACACGGATTTTGGCCATTTTCGCGTCAGTCAGTGCGTCGATCCAGCGCGCGAACGTCTTGTCGGTCAGCTTATGCACGCGGCAATATTTTTTCCGCGACAAGCCGCTGCGCTGCCACGCCTCGACATGCACCGACCACCACTCGCGCCGCGCCGGATTATCAAAATGGGAACCACCAGCCATGCAACCTCCAGCCACCAGGACAACACCCGTTGGACCAGAATTGCACCCCGCTTTTCAGGTGCCGAAACCGGACGCTTACCAAAGGGGACGGGATGGCAAGATTAAAGCACCGCCGCCGCGCGGGGTGCAGGTGGTTGGATTTGTTAGGGAATTTGCGCCGTCTGCGACAACCGGGCGCCATCGCAGCGGCCGGATTATCCAACGAATTCAGCGCCGGATGCGCTGGCAGCAGCGCTATTGAGCCGTGGCGGACGACGAGTTCACCGTCCGGCCGGGACGCATCGACGACCGAGGGGGCCAGGACTATCGCAGGGCAAAAACCCTTGTCGGGCGCGTCCAGCAGATTGCGAGGAGAAGCGGGAATGCGCGGAGCCAGGCACGGCTTGCCGCACGCCGTGGCACAGGTCGCCTCGCCCGTGGTGGACGCGTGGCCCTCGGAAGGCAGCAGGCGCGCTTCAGTCGCCGGGTGATCGTCAAGGCCCGGATTGTCCGGCATCGCGGCACCCGCTTCCGCTCGGCACCGCTGGCGCGGCACATCGCCTATCTTGAACGCGACGGTGTCACCCGGGACGGCAGCGACGGGTCCATGTTCGATGCGCGTGACGACGCGGCGGACGCCGCGCGCTTTGCCAACCGCTGCGAGGCAGACCGGCATCATTTCCGCTTCATGGTCTCGCCCGAGGATGCGGGTGAGCTTGCCGACATCAGAACCTTCACCCGCGAGCTCATGGCCGACATGGCGCGCGACTGCGGCACAGCGCTCGACTGGGTCGCGATCGATCACTGGAACACTGCCAATCCCCACATCCATATCCTGGTGCGCGGTATGGCAGACGATGGAAGCGATCTCGTGATTGATCGCGGCTACATCACGCATGGTCTGCGGGGCCGCGCGCAGGAGCGGATCACGCTTGAACTCGGGCCGCGCAGCGAGCGTGAGATTGATGCCGCGCTGCGCCGCGAGATCAGTGCGGAGCGGTGGACCGGCCTTGATCAGCGGCTGCGGCGCATCAGCGGGCCGGACGGATTGCTTGATCTGCGGCCCGATGCTGCCGCTTCAGCAAGGCGTGACCGGAGCTATCTGATTGCCCGCGCACAGATGCTCGAACGCATGGGGCTCGCCGAGCCGGTGGGTCCTGCGATGTGGAGCCTGTCGCCGCGTCTTGAGCCCACCTTGCGCGAACTCGCGGAGCGCGGTGACATCATCAGGACCATGCACCGCGCCACGGCAGCACAGGATCGCGAGCTCGCCCCCGAGCGGCTGGTGCTTGGCCATTCACAGACCGAAGTGGTTGGTGATGGAGCCATCGAGGGGCGGCTGATCGCGCGCGGGCTTCACGATGAACTGACCGGCGAGGCTTTTGCGATCATCGATGCGTGTGATGGACGCACGCACTACCTGCGCTTCCCCGATATCGAGCGAACCGGCGATGCGGCGCCTGGCGCGATCGTCGCGCTGGGCCGCTGGACCGACCGGAACGGACGCGCGCAGGAAGGACTGCTGGTCCGCTCCGATCTTTCCCTTGACCAGCAGATCGGGGCCCGGGGTGCGACCTGGCTCGACCGGCAGATCCTGGCACCGCAGAGCGAGGTGTCGGGTGTCGGTTTCGGCGCGGAGGTTGCGGCGGCGATGGTTGAGCGGACCGATTGGCTGGTGGAGGAAGGGCTGGCCGCGCGGCAGGGCCAGCGGGTGGTCTTCAGCCGCAATCTGCTTGGCCGGCTGCGCGCCGACGAGATCGCGCAGGCAGCAACAACCATCGCACAGCGCCGCGGGATAGCCGCACGGCCCGTGGCGGAGGGCGAACGCGTTTCAGGGGTCTATCGTGAGCGGGTCGCGCTCGCCTCGGGCCGGTACGCCGTGATCGAGGATGGGCGCGGCTTCCAGCTTGTCCCCTGGCGGCAGGATCTCGACCGCCATCTGGGGGAGGCGGTCACCGGACGGATCAATGGGCGCGGCGGGGTCGACTGGAACCTCGGACGCAAGCGGGGACCGGCACTGTGAGGCGTGATGGTTTCCGCAGCAAACTTGAATTCGTGTCACATGATGCCTATAACCGCATCAGGAGACGCCATATGGCAACGACCGCTTTCGGCCATGCTGAGGCCCCGCAGGCGCTTCAGACCTTCGCCGGAGATGAGGACCGGCAGCGCCTTACAGGTGCAGCCGTCAAGGCAGTGCTTCGTCTGACCGGGGCCTGGAATACCAGCAATGCGGAAGGGGCAGCGCTGCTCGGCGTGTCCGAAAGCACGTGGGACCGGATGAAGGCGGGCCGCTGGGAAGGCGTGCTCAGCCAGGACCAGCTCACCCGGGCCTCGGCCCTGATCGGGATTTTCAAGGGCCTCCATCTGCTCTTCGCCAATGACCTCGCGGATCGCTGGCCAAGGCTGGAGAACCGCGCGCCGGTGTTTGACAGGCGCACGCCGATCCACGCCATGATCGAGGGCGGCATTCCCCGCATGCTCGAGACCCGCCAGTATATCGACGCGCTTCGTGGCGGCCTCTGACCCGGTGGGTGATCTCCCGCTCGTCCGCGAGGCCTTTGAGCGCACCATTCGTCTCGTCCCGAGCGCGCGGCTTCGCGAGGCGGTGCTTGCCCCGCTCGCTGATACGGCCGCAGAAGAGGCGCTGCTCGCCGAAATCGAGGGGGCGACCAGCAGTAGGCTCATCGCCGAAGAGCGCGGGTTTGCGGGGCTCTCCGCCGACGAGCTGGTTCACGGCGTCCCCCATGCGAAGTTCATCAACGCAAGCTTCGCCTATTCGAGGCCCAGGCAGCCCTCCCGCTTCAATCCGGCAGAGCGCGGGGCATGGTATGCCGCGCTGGATGTCGCAACCTGCCTCGCCGAGGTCGGCTTCCATCTCACCCGGGCACTCGCTGATGCCGGCGACTTGGACGCCGTGGTCGAATATGGCGAGATGATCGCGAGCATGTCCGGGGTCTTTGTCGACCTGCGCACGAACCCCGCGCACCCCGCCCTCGATCCTGACCCGGCGGCAGGCTATCCCGCCGGCAACACGCTCGCCGCGCTGGCCCGCGCCGGGGGACACAACGGGATCATCTACCCTTCTGTCAGGCATCAGGGCGGCACCTGCATCGCAGCGCTGTGGCCCAACGTCGTGCAATCGGTCGTCCAGGCCGCGATGTATCGCCTCACCTGGTCGGGCTCTCCGGCGTTTGCCGTCGAAGCGCTCTAGCCTCCTATCTTGCCAATTCTTCGCTGCACTTCGCCCGGCGCGGGTTCGGCCTTGCCATCGGCGGCGCGAGGCCCCTTGCATGGGCTGCGAAAGGAGAGGCCGATGTCGGCGACAAGGATCCTGTGGGGGCAGATATTCGCTGTGTTCGCCATCGCGATCGGCGGCGTCTGGGCCGCAACCCAGTGGACCGCCGCAGCGCTTGCCTACCAGCCCGAGCTCGGCAGCGCATGGTTCATCGCCCTCGGCAGGCCGGTCTATCCACCTTGGTCGATCTTCTGGTGGTGGTTCAGCTACGAGGCCTATGCGCCGCGCATCTTCGAGACCGGCGGCATCATCGCGGCTTCGGGCGGGCTCATCTCCGTGATCGTGGCGATCGCCATGTCGGTCTGGCGCGCGCGCGAGGCGAAGAGCAGCGCCACCTACGGCTCGGCGCGCTGGGCGACCCGTGCCGATGTCGCTGCGGCCGGACTGCTGGCAGGACGCGGCGTTGTCATCGGCCGCCTCGCCAATCTCTATCTGCGCCACGACGGTCCCGAGCATGTGCTGTGCTTCGCACCGACCCGCAGCGGGAAGGGGGTCGGCCTTGTCGTCCCGACGCTCCTGACCTGGCCGCACTCTGCGATTGTCCACGACATCAAGGGCGAGAACTGGGGCCTCACCGCGGGCTTCCGCTCGCGGTTTGGCCGGGTGCTGCGCTTCGATCCGACCTCGGCGGACTCGGCCGCCTACAATCCGCTCGCCGAGGTCCGCCGCGGCATCAACGAGGTGCGCGACGTTCAGAACATCGCCGATGTCCTCGTCGATCCCGGAAGGCTCGCTGGAACGCCGCAACCACTGGGAAAAGACCAGCCATGCCCTGCTGGTCGGCGCGATCCTCCATGTGCTCTATGCGGAAGCCGACAAGACCCTCGCAGGCGTGGCAGCGTTCCTGTCGGATCCCTCCCGCACGATCGAGGCGACCCTTGATGCGATGATGCGTACGCCGCATCTCGGAGAGGACGGGGTTCACCCGGTGGTGGCGAGCGCGGCGCGCGAGCTCCTCAATAAGTCGGATAACGAACGTTCCGGCGTGCTTTCGACCGCCATGTCGTTCCTCGGCCTCTACCGCGATCCGGTTATCGCCGCCGTGACCCGCCGCTGCGACTGGCGCATTGCCGATCTTGTCGATCCAAAGCGCCCCGTCACGCTCTACCTCGTGGTGCCGCCTTCCGATATCAGCCGCACCAAGCCGCTGATCCGGCTGATCCTCAACCAGCTCGGACGGCGCCTGACCGAGGACCTGTCCGCTGGTTCCGACCGCCAGCGGCTGCTCCTGATGCTCGACGAATTCCCGGCTCTGGGGCGCCTCGATTTCTTCGAGAGCGCGCTTGCCTTCATGGCCGGCTACGGGATCAAGGCCTTCCTGATCGCCCAGTCGCTGAACCAGATCGAGAAGGCCTATGGGCCCAACAACGCGATCCTCGACAATTGCCATGTCCGCGTGTGCTTTGCGACCAATGACGAGCGCACCGCCAAGCGGATCTCGGATTCTCTTGGGACAGCAACCGAGCATCGCGCCATGAAGAACTATGCCGGGCATCGCCTCTCGCCTTGGCTCGGGCACCTGATGGTCTCCCGCACCGAGACCGCGCGTGCCCTGCTGACCCAGGGCGAGATCATGCAGCTGCCCGACACCGACGAGATTGTCATGCTGGCAGGTGCGCATCCGGTAAGGGCAAAGAAGGTGCGCTACTACGCCGATCCGCGCCTTGCCCAGCGGGTGCTGGCACCGCCAGTGACCACCCGACCGGCCGAGACAGGGCAGGCGAGCGATTGGGCGGACTGCCTTGTTTCGTCCTCCGGTTGCGATGCGCGCGAAGAGACCATTTTCATCCCTGATGATGGCAGCGCCGAAGGTGGCATCCGCCGCGAACCTGAGGTTCCCGAGCACGAGGATATTGTCCGCCCCCCCAGCCTGTCAGGAATGAGTTTGCCTTTGACGAACGCAGCGAGGATGATGAGGACACGGCGGCCCGAAGCCGGCGCTTGACCAGGCCCATGCTGGACAATGCGCGCCGTGCCGCGCTTGATCCGGGCGACGGGATCGACCTGTGACCAAAGGCAGCCGGATCAAGCACACCTTCAGGCTTACCCCGGCGCTGTCGCGGCAGCTCGCCGACTATGCGGGCCGCAAGCGCGTCTCGCAGGCCGCGGTGGTCGAGGCCGCGCTTGCCTCGTTCCTTTCGCCCGATGGCTCGGAACGGCTTGAGGCGGCCTTCAGCCGCAGGCTCGACCGGATCTCGCGCCAGCTGGATCGCTTGGGCTATCATGTCGATGTCGGAAACGAAGCCTTTGCGCTGTACCTGCGTCGCTGGCTATCGGTGACTGCGCCGCCATCAGCTGCAGAAACTTCCGCTCTGCGTGCCGAGGTCGAGAAGCGCTTCGCATTCTTTGTCGAAGCGCTTGCGCAGCGGATGGAAACGGGCCGGCGACTTCATGACGAGCTGGTGCGCAGCGACATCGCCGTTGATGCGAGCGAGCGGCTGGCGACTTCTGGAACCGAGTGACCAATGGCTGCCATGGCAACCGGCAGGTGCAACCATTCCAATTGCTTGCTAGGATGCACCAATGCGCACCGATCTTGACCATCTGCCCCCGCAAAAGCAGCGCGAGCTGGAGCGCGTGGTGCAGCTGATCTTCGAGGAGTTCGATGACGCCTTTGCGCTCGCCAAGCACGAGTGGAAGAAGGCCGGGCGCATCCTCAAGGTTATCCTCTACGGCAGCTATGCGCGCGGCACATGGGTTGATGAGCCGCACACTGCCAAGGGTTACCGTTCTGACTTCGACCTCTTGATCATTGTCAGTGACAAGCGGCTTACTGACCGCGTGAAGTACTGGGCCAAGCTCGATGAACGGCTGATGCGCGAATATGGCCTGACCGGCACGCTGCGCACGCCGGTCAACTTCATCGTTCACACCTTGCAGGAGGTGAACGACGGGCTCGCCCACGGGCGCTACTTCTTCATGGATGTGAAGGCCGAAGGGATTGCCGTCTACCAGTCCGACGACACCGAGTTACATACGCCCAAGCCCAAGACGCCGACACAGGCGCTCGCAATGGCGCAGGAGTATTTTGACGAGTGGATGCCAGCAGCATCTGGAATGCTGCAGACGACTCGCTTCAGCATTGAGCAGGGGCGTCTAAAGGACGCCGCCTTTCTGATGCATCAGGCTACCGAACGGCTTTACCACTGCGTGCTGCTTGTCTGCACCTTCTACACCCCGCACGTCCACAATCTCGGCTTCCTGCGCACTCAGGCCGAACGGATCGATCCGCGCCTGACTTACGTCTGGCCACGCGAACTGAAGAAAGACCGCGCAAGGTTCGAGAAGCTCAAGGATGCCTATGTGAAGGCGCGATACTCGAAGCATTACCGCGTCACAAAGGACGAGCTCGAATGGCTTGTACAACGCGTCGAGGAGTTTGGCCGCGTGGTGCACGACGTGTGCTCTGAGCGCATCGAAAAGCTTACAACCGAGGCAAAGGGGAAGCGAAACGGATTACACTTTTGAAGGTTTTGTGCCAGTCAACTGACCGTGAACACGACCAGATGAGCTAGATCGGGAGAGAACCGGTTGCGACAGGCGGCGATGCCGGGACTTTGCCGAGACGCAAGATATGCTTCGAGCAGCCCGGCAAGGTGGGCACCAGCGATAACCTTGGTTTCAGCGACGGGTGGGTTTGCGCCTCAGTGACTGGATCACATGCCGGTAATCGACCATATGCCCGTTCTTCCTAGGCCATAGACTCATTACGCGGCGCACCAGATGGTAAGCGCTGTCTGGACCCCACCTTGCGCTGACGGCTGATTGGTTCAGACGCTTGGGGTCATGGAACATGGCATCGTTACGAGCGGACTGGACACCAGGTCTGGAGTGGGTCTGGAGCCTCTGGGGCGCGCTGAGGTCCTGCGGGCGATGGCGGGCCGCCCTTTGATCATGCTGCTCAGCGAAGGGCAGATGAGCGATTACAAGGACGCTGCGCTGATGATCGATCCCTTCCCCACAGCCGAGGCTTTGCTGGCCGACCGGGGCTACGATGCCGACTGGTTCCGCCATGCCTTGGCCGAGCGCGGCATCGCCGCCTGCATCCCATCAAAGACCAACCGAAAGGTGCCCATCCCGCACGACACAGCACTCTACCGCCAGCGTCACAAGGTCGAGAACATGTTCGGCAAGCTCAAGGACTGGCGCCGCATCCACACCCGCTATGACCGGTGCGCCCACACCTTCATATCCGCCATTTGCATCGCCGTAACCGTCATCTTCTGGCTGCCGCAATCAGTCCTGAGCCGAGGGCAGCTCTGACCTGCCCCTCAGTGTCTACCCCGCCGCCGCCAAGCACGCGATATCGGCGGGCTAGGTCATTGCGCCGTTGCCTGTCGTAGCGGCAACATGATCAAAACCGCATGCCGCTGTAGGACGGCATAACCGGCCGCCGGGCGATCAAAATAGGCTAGCAGTCCTTCTGCCCTCGCTGCTGCGGTCAAATCGCTGCCTACATCGATGGAGCCGGTCCCCAAGAATACCTCACTTGCGTTGTCGATCCGCGACATCTCGGGCAGCGGCCAACGCAAACCATGAGCCAGCACGATCATGCCGGTCTCCTTAATGACACGACGAAGTTCCGTGAACCCGAGCGTCAAGCCCGATTGTCCGCCCAGAACGAGCACATCGAGCGATGCTGTCTTGAATGGTAGACGGTAACTTCCGGTCTGACCGCGCTTGGTTGACACGAGACCGCGCAATGACGCTTTGATTGGGAAATCGATAAGGTCAGGCAGCGCGGCCGCTCCGGGTGAGGGCGCCCCCGAATGATCCGAACACCCACCCTCTACGCTTCTTTTCGTCGATCAAGCGCGAAAGAAGCACATTCCCTTCTACGGAAAGATAGCTTGTGAGGACTGCAGCGAGAGCGCGGTCGGCCAGAGTTGCGCCGCACGACGGGCATGTCGGGGCTTCCCGTGCCGTTTCTTCGAAGTTGAGTACATGCTCATGTCCACAGAAATCGCAAACGCTGGGCAACGATACGACATGGCTTAAGGGTTGGTCGGACACGGTCATGATACTTTTATCGCGACAAGGGTGGCATTGCGCCGTCCGGTTGCCGAAAGGAAGTCGGAGCGCCGCAGTGCGGTTCTATAACCTATAGTACGCAGCTTCGATGTGACATCCGTCCCGAAGCGGCGCATGAGCGGCAATTCCTGCCCGTCCGGCGTACGAAAAATTCGTTCTTCGCCCAACGGCACTGGTTCATCGCCAGACAGATCGTAAAGCTCGCAGGTCATGCCTGGCCAAGGCCAATCGAGCGGGATCGAAGCAACATGAGCTCCGCCGATCCGCAGAACACGTAGGATTTCCTTGTGCGCGCGCTCTTCATCGCGCACGAATTGCATGACTTCCGAGGTGATGACGGCGTCGAATGTTTCATCGTCGAAGTCAATCCGTTCGAGATCAACGTGGGGGATGGTTCGACCGCCGAGTTCCTCTGCACTGCCTGAGGACCACCGATACGCTCGGACATAACCAGGCAGGCGCGAAAGCACCGGAACAAAAGGACTGCTGTACGCGATCTCGAGCACACGTAGGTCCCGACAGCCGCGAAGCGTGGCCGCGACGGCCGAGGCTAGGCTCACCTCCATCCCGTTCGACAGAAACGTCAAAAGGGCCTGAGCTTGGTCACGGTCCCGCTGACGGGCGCCGCATGTGCGACAGGGTCTTGCTTCGCGCTCTAGCCGGTGCGCAGGAGCAAATACTTGGGACGCGCCACAGACAGTGCATTTACATCGCAGGTTCATTATCGCACTCCTGTTACCCCAAACAACAAAGATTCGTCGCCATTACTTTTGCCGAAATTTGCTTGCAAGTCCTGTTGTTCCTGTGCGTCTTGCATTGCAACCTATACTACAAACTCTCGATTGCTTTTTTCGCATGCTTATACCGATGAGCGCTGTGGATGACTCACGCGGTGGGATTCCCATTGGCTGGCTGACCTCATTCCCTACTGCAAGCACATGGTGGCTTGCGATGGCGGCAGCGATTGGGGTTCGAACGGACCACACATCCGAGGATTTTCGGCGGTTTGCGCGACGATGTGGCGATCCCGACTAGGTCCGTCGGCTTCTGGCGATTGCGTTGATTCTGGACGGCGGAAGCCGGAGCGATGCGGCGAAGTTAGCCGGGGTCACGCTGCAGATCGTTCGGGACTGGGTGCTGCGCTCCAACGCGGACGGACCCGATGGTCTGGCGACCCGCAAAGCACCCGGGCGCGCATCTATCCTGAACGACGAGCAGCGTGCTCGTCTGGCCGAGGTCGTCGAGACAGGCCCGATCCCCGCGGCGCACGGGGTGGTGCGCTGGCGGCTTGCCGATCTTGCCCAGTGGGTATGGGACGAGTTCTCGGTATCGATCACACGTCACACGCTGGGTCGCGAGCTTCGGGCTATGGGCTATCCCAAGCTCTCGGCGCGGCCGCGTCATCGTGGGCAGAAGGACGATGATATCGCCATTTTTAAAAAGGCTTTGCCGCCGGCTGGCGCAAATCCGCGCAGGGCTCCCCGAAGGAACTCCCATAGAGCTGTGGTGGCAGGACCAAGCCCGGATCGCGCAGCAGACCAAGCTCACCCGGCGATGGGCGAGGCGCGGCACGCGCCCGTCGGCGCCTCGCGATCAGCGGCGATCCTCGGCCTGGATCTTCGGCGCAATCTGCCCCGCAGAAGGCAAGGCTGCCGGCATCGTCATGCCCCGCTGCAACAGCGAGGCAATGAGCATGCATCTGGAAGAGATCGCCTTCCACGTCGCGCCCGGTGCCCATGCCATCGTCATACTCGATCAGGCCGGATGGCACGGGTCTGCCGAGCTGGTCGTCCCCTCCAACATCACTCTCTTGCCGCTGCCGCCGCGATGCCCCGAGCTCAACCCGGTCGAGAATATCTGGCAGTTCATGCGCGATAACTGGCTGTCGAACCGCATGTTGGCTTCGCCGCCCTTCGGGTCAAATCCTACGACGACATCGTCGACCACTGCTGCTTCGCCTGGAACAACCTCGTCAATCAGCCATCGCGCATCATGTCCATCGGACTGCGACAGTGGACGCAGAGGCCCTGATCATTGCGCCTTGGTATAACACGACCTTCAAACCTTTCCTTTGCAACGCCAGCCTTCGCTGACCGTCAATCGCTATTGCATCGCCCGACTTTCCTGTCTTCTTGATCTGCCTCGTGAAGGCCGCCGGTCGTCGGCAGCCGCAGTCAGGGGCAACCCATGAGTGCCATGCCGATACCGCCGGAAGCATCATCGCGCGGCGCGCGCATGCTGCGTACGGCCCTGGGGCCAGAAGTTGCCCGCTGGCTGGATGAGCCTGCTGTCATCGAGGTGATGCTCAACCCGGACGGGCGGCTGTGGGTGGACCGCCTCGGCACCGGACTGGCTCCTACCGGTTGCCTGATGAGCGCGGCTGACGGTGAGCGTATTATCCGGCTCGTCGCCCACCATGTCGCTGCGGAAGTTCATGGCCTTGCGCCGCGGGTCTCGGCTGAGCTTCCCGGAGGCGGTGAACGCTTCGAAGGCCTGCTGCCGCCGGTCGTGGAAGGGCCAAGCTTTGCCATCCGCAAGCCTGCGGTCGCGGTATTCTCGCTCGCCGACTACGTCGCAGCCGGGATCATGCGCGATGCCCACGCCGGAGCCCTTGCGACAGCAGTGCGGGCGCGCCGCAACATTCTCGTCGCGGGCGGAACATCGACCGGCAAGACCACGCTGGTGAACGCGCTGCTCGCGGAGGTCGCGGCAGGCGATGACCGCGTCATCCTGATCGAGGACACGCGCGAACTGCAATGCGCCGCGCCCAATCTCGTCTCACTGCGCACCAAGGATGGGGTTGCGAGCCTGTCGGACCTCGTGCGTTCGGCGCTGCGTCTTCGCCCTGACCGCATCCCGATCGGTGAGGTGCGCGGAGCCGAAGCGCTCGACCTGCTCAAGGCCTGGGGCACGGGTCACCCGGGCGGGATCGGGACGATTCATGCCGGCTCTGCCCTCGGCACGCTGCGCCGCCTCGAACAGCTCATCCAGGAATGCGTGGTCACCGTGCCGCGCGCGCTGATCGCAGAGACCATTGATGTCATCACGGTTTTGGCGCGCGACGGCACCGGCAGGCGCCTGTCCGAACTTGCCGCGGTGCAGGGTCTGGATCCGCACGGCGAATACCTGCTCGCCCCGCTCGTCCCGAATGATGGAGAACTTCTGTGATGTCTCTTCTGCGCTCTGCATATCCGCGCCTCGCAAGCCTTGTGACAGGCGGCCTGCTTGCCTTGCTGGTCGCCGCTCCCGCCCAGGCGGCAGGCTCCTCGATGCCGTGGGAGGCGCCGCTTCAGGCAATCCTCGAATCGATCCAAGGGCCCGTCGCCAAGATCGTCGCGGTGATCATCATCATCGCCACTGGCCTTGCCCTCGCCTTCGGTGACACCTCGGGCGGGTTCCGGCGCCTGATACAGATCGTCTTCGGCCTGTCGATCGCCTTTGCCGCCTCCTCCTTCTTCCTCTCCTTCTTCTCCTTCGGCGGCGGAGCGCTGGTCTGATGGAAGCCGGGATGCCCGATCTCCCGCACGGCTTCGTGGTCCCGGTCCACCGCGCGCTGACCGACCACATCCTGCTCGGCGGCGCGCCGCGCGGCCTTGCGATCGCCAATGCGACGCTGGCGGGCGCGATCGGACTTGGACTGCAACTGTGGGTGGCCGGTCTGGTTGTCTTTGCCATTGGCCACGCCGCTTCGGTGTGGGCCGCGCGGCGTGACCCGCAATTTGTCGATGTCGCCCGGCGCCATCTGCGCTTTCCCGCCTTTTGCGAGGTCTGATCATGCTGAGCTTGCGCGAATATCGCCGCAAGGCCGACCGGCTTGCCGATTTTCTCCCTTGGGCCGCGCTGGTCGCGCCCGGCGTGGTCCTCAACAAGGATGGCAGCTTCCAGCGCACCGCACGTTTCCGGGGCCCTGACCTCGACAGCGCTACGCCTGCCGAACTGGTCGGTACCGCCGCGCGGCTCAACAGCGCCTTGCGGCGTCTGGGTTCAGGCTGGGCGATCTTCGTCGAGGCGGTGCGGCGACCAGCGCAGGACTACCCGGAATGCACATTCCCGGATCCGGCGTCCGCGCTGATCGAGCGCGAGCGCGCCGCACAATTTGCGCAGGAAGGCGCGCATTTCGAAAGCCGCTATGTCTTCACGCTGGTCTGGATGCCTCCCGCCGAGGATGCCGCGCGCGCCGAGACCTGGCTCTATGAAGGTCGCCAGGCCAGGGGCGTCGACGCACGCGAACAGCTTGTCGGCTTCATCGACCGAACCGACCGCATCCTGCGCCTGTTCGAAGGCTTCTTTCCCGAAATCGAATGGCTCGATGATGGCGAGACCCTGACCTTTCTGCACAGCTGCATCTCGGGCCGGGTCCAGAATGTGCGGGTCCCCGAGACCCCCATGCATCTCGATGCCCTGCTTGCCGACGAGCCGCTGACCGGCGGGCTCGAACCGCGGCTCGGCAATGCCCATCTGCGAACACTCAGCATAGTCGGTTTTCCGAGCGCGACCTTTCCCGGGTTGCTCGACGAACTCAATACCCTCGGCTTTGCCTACCGCTGGTCGACCCGGGCGATCATGCTCGACAAGACCGATGCCGCGAGGCTGTTGGGAAGGATCCGGCGCCAGTGGTTCGCCAAGCGCAAGTCGGTCGCCGCGATCCTCAAGGAAGTCATGACCAACGAGGCCTCGGTGCTCGTCGACAGCGACGCCGGCAAACAAGGCCGAGGATGCTGATGAAGCGCTGCAGGAGCTTGGCGCGGATCATGTCGGGCATGGCACTGGTCACGGCCACTGTGACCGTGTGGGACGAGGACGCAGGCCTGGCTGCGGAGAAGCTGCGGCAGGTTGAAAAGGTCATTCAGGGCCGCGATTTTACCTGCATCGCGGAAGGCATGAATGCGCTCGAAGCCTGGCTCGGATCACTCCCGGGCCACCTCTATGCCAATGTTCGCCAGCCCCCGGTCTCGACTCTCAATCTGGCGCATATGTTGCCGATCTCGGCGGTCTGGGCGGGACCCGAGCGCGACCCGCACTGGGACGCACCGCCCCTGTTTTACGCGCGCACCGAAGGCACCACGCCGTTCCGCTTTGCACTCCATGTCGGCGATGTCGGGCATACGCTGGTGGTCGGGCCGACCGGTGCGGGCAAATCGGTGCTGCTTGCCTTCATGGCGATGCAATTCCGGCGCTACCCGGGTGCCAGAATTGCTGCCTTCGACTTCGGCGGATCGATCCGCGCGGCCGCGCTGGCCTGCGGCGGCGACTGGCAGGACCTGGGCACCAGTCTGTCCAGCGACAATGAGGACACCGTACTGCTGCAGCCACTTGCAGGGATCGACGATCCGGCAACCCGCGCCTGGGCCTCCGGGTGGCTGCAAGCCATTCTTGCCTCGGAAGGCGTGACGCTTGACCCGGCGACAAAGGAGCACCTCTGGACTGCGCTCGGTTCACTCGCGAGCGCGCCGCGGGCAGAACGCACCCTGACCGGGCTCGCCGTTCTCCTGCAGTCGCAGCCGCTCAAGCAGGCGCTTGCGCCCTATTGCCTTGGCGGCCCCTTTGGACGCCTGCTCGATGCCGAAAGCGAGCGGCTCGGCTCGGCGGATTTCCAGGCCTTCGAGACCGAGGGGTTGACCGGATCTGCGGCAGCCCCCGCAGTGCTTGCCTATCTCTTCCACCGCATCGAAGCGCAGCTCGACGGCGCCCCGACACTCATCATCATCGATGAGGGCTGGCTGGTGCTCGACAGCCCGGGCTTTGCCGCACAGCTGCGCGAATGGCTCAAGACGCTGCGCAAGAAGAATGCGAGTGTCGTCTTCGCGACCCAGAGCCTTGCCGATATCGAAGGCTCGGCGATTGCGCCTGCCATCATCGAGAGCTGCCCCACCCGGGTGTTCCTCCCCAACGAACGCGCCCGCGAACCGCAGATCCTCGCGATCTATCGGCGCTTCGGCCTCAATGATCGCCAGATCGACATCGTCAGCCGGGCAACCCCCAAGCGCGAATACTACTGCCAGTCAGCGCGTGGCAATCGCCTCTTCGACCTTGGGCTCGGCGAGGTCGCGCTCGCCTTTGCCGCTGCCTCATCGAAGAGTGACCAGCACGCCATGACCCGCATTCTGGCACAAGCGGGACGGGGTGGCTTTGCTGCCTCCTGGCTCGCCCATCGCGGGCATGGCTGGGCCGCCAGCCTGCTGCCCGCCGCCATCGCCCCTTCGCCTTCCTCCACCCTCAAGCAAGGAAATCCTGCATGACCAGACCCTTCCGCCAGCTTGCGGCGGCGAGCGCGCTTGTCCTCGCCTGTGCCGGCACAATTGTGGCGATGCCGGCACAGGCTCAGTTCGGCGGGATCGTCTACGATCCCTCCAACTTTGCGCAGAATGTGCTGACCGCGGCGCGCACGCTCGAGCAGATCAACAACCAGATCCGCATGCTGCAGAACCAGGCGACCTCGTTGATCAATGAGGCAAGGAACCTTGAGAGCCTGCCGCTCACCATCGCCCAGCCCTTGCAGGACCAGATCCGGCAAACGCAGCAGCTGCTGCAGCAGGCCCAGCGCATCGCCTATGATGTGCAGGCGGTCGAGACCGCCTTCGACCGCCAGTACCGCGGGGTGACGCTCGGCGCGTCGCAGCAGGCAATGATCGAGAGTGCCGAAGCCCGCTGGCAGAACAGCGTCGCTGCCTTTGAGGATGCCCTCAAGGTCCAGGCCGGCGCAGTTGCGAATATCGCGGGCTCGCGCAGCGCCATCGGCGAATTGCTGAGCGCCAGCCAGTCAGCGAGCGGCGCGCTGCAGGCGGCGCAGGCCGGTAACCAGCTGCTCGCGCTCCAGGCTCGCCAGCTTGCCGATCTCACCGCAACGCTGGCAGCAGCAAACCGCGCGCAGGCGCTCGATGCGGCCGAACGTGCCGCAGCCAGAGCGCAGGCACGCGAGCAGCTGCGCCGCTTCCTCGCCGACCGTCCGCGCTATGTGCCGGGCGCGGCCCGTACGGGCGGAAACTAAGCCACCATGAACGGCAAACGCCTTGGGCAGATTGGCGCTGCCGTCTTTGTCGGCCTGGCGGTCGCCTTGACACTCGTCCAGCTGCGCGAAGACCCGCTTGTCCCCCCGGCGTTACCGCTCGCGCGCGAGAAAGCAGAGGCTGATCCGCTCGCACTGCAGCTGCGCGCGTGCGGTGCAATGGGCGAGCAGGCGCTCTCCTCACCCGATTGCCGTGCCGCATGGGCAGAGAAGCGCCGCCGGTTCTTCGGTGCCGCGCCTGCGCAGGCCTCCGGGGAACGCCGAATGGATCCGGCAGCCGATTTGCCCCTCGCTGATCCCACGACAAGCGGGAGCCAGTGAGATGGGCGGAACCGGTGTCGTTGATCGCTTTCTGACGGTGTTCTCGCAATATATCGACAGCGGCTTTGGTCTTCTGTCGGGCGAGGTCGCCTTCATCGCGACAACGCTGATCGTGATCGACGTCACGCTGGCAGCCCTGTTCTGGAGCTGGGGCGCAAACGAGGACATCATCGCACGCCTCGTGAAAAAGACTCTCTTCGTCGGCATCTTTGCCTACATCATCGGCAACTGGAGCGCGCTCACCGCAATTGTCTTCAACAGCTTTGCCGGGCTCGGTCTCAAGGCGAGCGGCTCGGGCCTGGGTGCGGCCGATCTGCTGCGCCCCGGCCGCGTCGCGCAGGTCGGGATCGATGCTGCCTGGCCCCTGCTCGAGGCGATCGCCGATCTCGTCGGCTATATCGGCTTTTTCGAGAACTTCCTCCAGATCGTAATCCTGCTGCTCGCATGGGCGGTGGTGGTGATCGCCTTCTTCATCCTGTCAATCCAGCTCTTCGTCACTCTCATCGAATTCAAGCTGACGACACTCGCCGGCTTCGTGCTGATCCCCTTCGGTCTGTTCGGCAAGACCGCCTTTCTTGCTGAACGCGTGCTTGGCAATGTCGTCTCCTCAGGGATCAAGGTGCTCGTGCTCGCCGTCATCATCGGCATTGGCTCGACGCTGTTCGCCGAGTTCCGGAACGCGATCCCCGGCGAGCCCACGATCGAGGATGCCCTCGCGATCATGCTCGCCAGCCTCACACTGCTTGGGCTTGGCATCTTCGGTCCCGGGATCGCCAACGGCATCGTTGCGGGCGGTCCGCAGCTGGGTGCAGGCGCGGCCGCAGGCACAGCCCTGCTGGCAGGCGGTGCCGCTGCCGGGGGCCTTGCCGGGGCCGAGACTCGCCGGCGGCGCTGTGGCAAGCGCCGCATCCTCGGTCGCAGGAGGTACTGCGCGCGCCGCGGGCGGCGCGACAATGGCCTGGGCAACCGGCTCGGCCGGCAAGTCCGGCGGCGCCGCGGTGGCAGGCGGACTGGCCGGCGTTGGCCACGCCGCTGCCGGTGTCGCCACCTCGCCGCTGCGCAAGGCTGCCGAAAGCGCGCAGTCAAACTTCCGCGACGGCGCACGCAGCGCGGTTAGCCACATGGGCGGCCACATCACGCCCGCCCCCGCCGCTTCTGCCGGGGAAGAAGCTGCCACCAATGCGACGCCCGGTTGGGCACAGACCATGAAGCAGCGCCAGAGCCTCGGCCAGGCCGCGTCGCTCGCCGCGCATACGGTGCGCAGCGGCGACGGGCATGGGGCGGGCGTATCGATCGACCTGCGAGAGAAGGACTAGAGTACCCATGTTCCGACGACCCTCGATTCGCTATGGCAAGACCCCCGCGCCCGAGACCCCCTACCAACGCGCCAGCCAGGTGTGGGACGAGCGCATCGGATCCGCACGGGTCCAGGCATGCAGCTGGCGCTATGCCTTTTTCGGTGCACTGGGGCTTTCCGGCGCGCTGACAGGTGCGCTCATCTGGCAGAACGCGCGCGGCACGATCGTCCCCTGGGTGGTCGAGGTCGACAGGCTGGGCGAGGCGCGCAGCGTTGCCCCCGCCGAGGCAGGCTTCAACCCGAGCGACCCGCAGATTGCCTTTCACCTGGCGCGCTTCATCGAACACGTTCGCGCGCTCCCCGATGATCCGGTGGTGGTGCGCACCAACTGGCTGCGTGCCTATGACTTCGTCAGCGATCGCGGTGCGCTGGCGCTCAACGATTATGCACGCAGCAATGACCCCTTCGCGATGATCGGGCGCGAGCAGGTGGCGGTCGATGTCACCAGCGTGATTCGCGCCTCGCCGCAAAGCTTCCGCGTGGCCTGGACTGAGCGCCGCTACCGCGACGGCGCGCTTGCCGAGAGCAGTCGCTGGACCGCGATCCTGGGCGTCGCGGTGCAACCGCCCCGCACCCCTGAGGCCCTGTCGAAGAACCCGCTCGGCATCCTTGTCACCTCGCTCAACTGGTCAAAGGAACTCGGCTGATGCTCCCTCGGAACAGAATTGCACGCACCCTCGCCCTGTTGCTGGGCGGGGCCGGCCTGCTGATTGGCTTAGCAGCAGGCGCACATCCGATATCACCGGCACTGGCGGCGCAGAGCCTAGAGGTGCCGAACCTCGCTGCTCCTCCTTCGCGGCGGGCCGCCCCAACCGCCGCGCGCCGCTCCCCTGTCTCCGGCCAAGCCCCTGACCCCCGGAGTCATGTGGGAGCGGCGAACCGGGCGGCGCGCGTGGAGCCCGAAGTTACGGGCTTCGAGAACGCGATCCAGCGCTATCCCTGGCGCGAAGGCGCGCTCTATCAGGTCTATGCCGCACCCGGACAGGTCACCGATATCGCGTTGCAGGAGGGCGAAAAGCTGGTCGGCCCGGGTCCCGTCGCCGCAGGCGATACGGTCCGCTGGATGATCGGCGACACGCTGAGCGGCACGGGTGCAGCCGCTCGCATTCATATTCTGGTAAAGCCGACCCGGCCCGACATATCGACCAATCTCGTCATCAACACCGATCGGCGTACCTATCATCTAGAGCTGCGGGCAACGCCCCGCACATGGATGGCCTCGGTCAGCTGGACCTATCCGGCCGACGAGCTCATCGCGCTGCGCCGTGCCGAGGACCTCGCCGCGCGCGCCGAACCGGTGGCTGATCGCCTGGCCCTGGAGCAGCTCAATTTCCATTACCAGATCGAAGGAGACCGGCCGGCATGGCGGCCGGTCAGGGTTTTTGACGACGGCAGGCAGACGCTGATCAAGTTTCCGTCCGCCATCGCCCAGACCGAGATGCCGCCCTTCTTCATCATCGGCAAGGAGGGCACGGCCGAGCTCGCCAATTACCGGGTAACGGGCCGCTATCTCGTCGTCGACCGGCTCTTCGAAAAGGCCGAACTGCGCCTTGGCGCAGGGCGGCGCCAGCAGCGTGTGCGGCTCGTCAACCGCGCATGGAGCGGTTCGTGATCGCGGCGGGCGAACAGCGGTCCGAGACCGGTGCGCAGCGGACGCATCAATCCGAGGATCCCGAGGCGGCCGTGCGGCTGCATGGCGAGCGTCCGAGGGTTGTGCGGCTTTCGCGCAAGGCGATCGGGATCGCGAGTGCAGGCGCGCTGGCGCTGGTTGGCGGCGCGCTGATCTTCGCGCTTCGTCCCCGTTCCGCAGAAACGGCACCAGAAGTCTACAACACCAGCGGGATCGCGGTGGCCGACGGGCTCGCCGCGGCGCCAGCCGATTACAGCAAGGTCCCGCAGCTCGGTCCGCCGCTGCCCGGGGATCTCGGCAAACCGATCCTCGATGCCAGCGATCGGGGCGCTGTTGCCGCACTGCCCCTGCCGGTCCAGTGCCCGTGTCCACGGGTGGCCCTGATCCGCGCGAACAGGCACGCATGAGGATGGAACAGGAACGGGAGTCGGTCCGGACAAGCAGCGTCTTCATGGGCGCTGGCAGCCGTGCGGAGCGGCTTGAGGCACCATCGTCTGCCCGGTCGGGCGACGCGCTTCTGCCAGCGGGGGCCAGCACAACACCGGCGGCTGCGGGATTTCTTGATCGCACACCCGAACGGCGTACCAGCTCGCCAGAGCGGCTTGGCGCTGCGCCCCGCGATCACATGCTGCTCGCCGGATCAGTCATCCCGGCAGCGCTGATCACCGGCATCCGCTCCGATCAACCGGGACTTGTCACCGCACAGGTCACGCAAAACGTCCATGACAGCCTGACCGGACGGCGCGTGCTCATACCGCAAGGCGCGCGGCTGATTGGCGATTACCAGTCCGACGTCGGCTTCGGTCAGCGCCGCGTCCTGCTCGCCTGGAACCGCCTGATCCTGCCGGATGGGCGCTCCATCGTGCTGGAGCGCCAGCCAGCCTCCGATGCTTCCGGCTATGCTGGCCTTGAGGACCGTGTCGACTATCACTGGGGCGGTGTCACCAGGGCCGCACTGATCTCCACGCTGCTGGGGATCGGCGCCGATATCGGGGCAGGCAATGACGACAATCTGGTCCGGGCGCTGCGACGCGGCAGCCAGGACAGCATCAATCGGGCTGGCGAACAAATCGTCAGCCGCGAGCTTGGCATCCGTCCGACCCTGAGCATTCGCCCCGGCTACCCGGTGCGCGTGCTCGTCACCCGCGACATTGTCCTGGAGCAGACCCAATGACACGCCTCACACTTTCCGACCTTACGGACGAAAAGCCGGTCCGGCTCACCATCGAAATACCGGCACGTCTGCACCGCGAGCTTCTCGCCTATGCGGTTGCACTGAACCATGGCGAGGAAAGGGATGCACCTGGCGCCGAAAGGCTGATCCCGCCAATGATCGCTCGCTTCATTGCAACAGACCGGAGTTTCGCCCGTCACCGCAGGTCCCCGCCATCGTCCAGCCGGAGCGGTTGACGCAGGCCACCTTGTTGCCGTTCGTCTTTCGGTCTGGCTGGCGATCGCGACCGGGGATCAACCGGTCACGCGATCAGGCTCCGGTCGGCAATGTGGCACTAGCTAATGACAGGAGGTTCGCGACCTGCAGCGCGTGCACGCTCCTGTGACCGTGCGAGGATGGCAGCCTTGCGTGCGGTCCGACGCGCGCCCTTGTTGCGGCGTGCCTCGACAGCCTCGGCTCCGTCGTCGAAGCCAAGCTGGACCTTGCGTGCCGAAACATCGGCAAGGAATTCGGAGAGCGGAATCTGCTGCATAATGCGTCAGATAGACCCAAAGATCCTCGATGACCACACTCCTGCCAGAGCAGGCTGATGATGGCTGTGGCAGTACAGGCGGACCGCGGTACCGTGCCTTCAAGTCCAGCCTCATCCGACTTCCAAGCCACTGTAGTTTGTGAGACATATCTCACTGCGACCGGGTGCCGGGGTAAATGTCCAAGCCCTTGTGGCCAAATCTCCCGGTGACCCGCCAACGGGTCATCCCACAGCCCGGTCGTATCGATTGGTACTGATACTATATAATTGAATTATAAGTTCGAATTGCCTTTTCGACGCCATCATACTCCGCCTGCGACATCTGGAGTCGCAATCAACGGAAGGAGAATGATGATGCAGCACAACAAGCAACAGCCCGGGCTGATCGATCTCGGCACCGCTTCGGTCGAAACCAGGGGCGTGGCCCTCTACAACCAGGATACCGATGGCGGTCCGCGCGACTTCATCCTCGGCACCCTCGCCGGCTGAAGCGAGTGAAGGCGCGCAGCATGGAAGCTGCGCGCCTTCCTATGCCTTATGCTCGAGCCAGTACATGCAGTCGATCGCCACGAAACCGCATGGGTGGCCATTGGCGATCAGGTAATCTTCCTCGATCTTGGCCGTGATCGCTACTTCACGCTCGGCGACATCGAAAATGCCCTTTTCCTGGCCGCAATCGGTCGCGGGGAGCTTCCCGCATGGCATCTCCCGCAAAGTCTCCCGAAGCCGCAGACATGGGAAGAACCCTGCTCGGATCCTCCTGTCGGAAGCGAGCAAGGTCTCAACATCGCCGGTATCGCGGCAACCTTGTGGATCGAGCGGCGCTTGGAGCACCGGATACGAACGACCCCGTTCGGCGAGCTTCTTCTCAGCGTCCGGACCACGGTTGAGACGCGCGCCGCGAGAGGTGGCAACGCGAGGCCGGAAGGCCTTGCTGCGATCGTGGCGGGTTCAGAAAGGGCAAGGCTCATTCGCAGCGCACCGGATCGCTGCGTGCCCCGGTCGCTCGCGCTGGTCCTGCTATGTGCCTCACGCGGGCTACGCGCACATGCGGTCATCGGCGTCAGAACACGGCCCTTCGCAGCCCATTGCTGGGCTCAGCATGGGCCCATTGTGCTTTCTGACCCGCTTGAGACTGTCGCGCCGTTCACGCCCATTCTCGTTATATGACACCCGGCCATTTCGTTCTTGCCCTGCCGCGTCACCGCCCATGTCGGTCGGGGATCGT
>JBJIOA010000050.1:0-10008 GCA_045377275.1 Allorhizobium sp.
ATCAGGAACGTCCGCTCCACCGAATTGTCGCTGAGACTGACCGCCCGTTCGAACGCCGCCTGTGCCTCCGCCTTCCGCCCCAGTCGAAACAGGAAGTCTCCCTTGGCTGCATGCAGGGGCAGATAGTCCGCAAGCTGTGGCTCAGCCTCGATCTCCGCCAGCAGCGCCAGCCCTTTCTCGGGTCCGAACGCCATGGCATGGGCCACGGCGCGGTTCAGCGCCACCACGGGCGAGGGGACACGTTCCAGGAGCCGGTCGTAAAGCGCGGCACTTCTGCCCCAGTCCGTATCCTCAAACTTCGCCGCCCGCGCATGCACGGCTGCGAGCGCCGCCTGTAGCGCATAGATCCCGTCTTCGCGGCCCAGTCGTCTGACCATCGCCAGGCCGTCCAGACCGCGCTGGACCAGCAACCGGTCCCAAAGCCGCCGGTTCTGCGTTTCCAGCGTCTGCGCGCTGCCATCCGCTCCGACCCGTGCCTTGAAGCGCGAAGCCTGCAGCTCCATCAGCGCAAGCAGCCCATGCGCTTCTGGCTCCTCCGGTGCCAGGCCCACGAGGATGCGTCCCAGCCGCATCGCCTCGTCGCAAAGCTGCGTCCGGATCAGGTCTTCGCCACGGCTTGCAGCATAGCCCTCGTTGAAAACAAGATAGATGACCTCCAGCACCGCGGCGAGCCGCGCATCGCGTTCCGCTCCAATCGGCACCTCGAAGGCGACGTCACCCTCCCGCAGCACCTTCTTCGCCCGCACGATGCGCTGCGCGACTGTCGTTTCCTGCGTCAGAAAGGCTCGCGCAATCTCCTCTGTTGTCAGCCCGGCAATGACCTTCAGCGTCAGGGCCGTGCGCTGGTCGCGCGAGAGCAGCGGATGGCAGGCGGTGAAGATCAGCGACAGCCGCTCGTCACCGATCGCGTCGTCGAGGGTAGCTTCGACGGCCTCGAAATCATCCACATGCGCGGTTTCGATGTCGTGCTTAAGTGTTGCCTCGTGGCGTGCCATCATCCGGCGACGGCGCCAGAGATCGACGGCCCGGCGCTTGGCCGTCGTCATCAGCCACGCACCCGGATTGGGCGGTGTGGCGGTTCGCGGCCAGGTCGCCAGCGCCGAAACCAAGGCCTCCTGCGCCAGGTCCTCGGCAAGGGTGAGATCGCCGACATGTCTTGCAAGCCCGGCAATCAGCCGGACCCGCTCCATCCGATAGATCCTCTCGATGTCCGCGGCCGCAAGTGTCAGGCTCTCTGCAGCCGGCTGTCCGTCTCGTCTCATGATCAGGAGTATGGACGCGGCATCAGCCCGGTCAACCACGGAGACCGGCTCAGGCGTCGGCACCAGTCGTGTCGCCACCGGCGGCTGCCGGGTCCATCCAGAAGATCTCCCAGACATGCCCGTCCGGATCTTCCACCGAACGGCTCCACATGAAGCCGTGATCCTGCGGCGGGTTCGGATCGACCCGTCCGCCGGCAGCGCTGGCGGCCCCGACAACCCGGTCGACATCCGCATGCGCCTCTACGGTCAATGCCAGAAGCGTCTGGCTCGTCGCCTTCGCATCGGCAATCGGGCGGGACGTGAACGTCCGGTAGAAGTCATGCGTCAGGATCATCACGCCGATCGTGTCGCAGAGCATCATGCAGGCAGCATTCTCGTTGGAGAATTGCGGGTTCTTCGTCGCCCCCAGCGCCTCGTAGAAACCGGTCGAGACAGCAAGGTCCGTCACCGGCAGGTTGATGAAGATCATCTTGCTCATGATGGCTCAGCCCTTCGACTTCTGCTGAGCCGCAAGTCCTTCGGCCGCGCGGTTATGGCTCGCCTGTCCTTCCGGTGATGCGATCTCGGCGAAATCCTCCATCTCATAGAAGGGCCGGATCTCGATTTCGCTCGGTGTCATCATCGGGTTCGGGCAGCGTTTGACCCAGGCGACCGCCTCGTCCATGTCCTTCACCTCCCAGATCCAGTAACCGGCCACCAGCTCCCTTGTCTCGGCAAAGGGCCCGTCGATCACCCGGCGGTCCGGACCGTCGAAGGCCACCCGCTTGCCCATCTTTGAGGGTTTCAGTCCATCACCGGACAACATGATACCGGCCTGCACCAGCTCCTCGTTGAACTTGCCCATGTCTTCGAACAGCTTCGGCGGCGGCATGATGCCTTCTTCGCTGTCTTCAGTCGCCTTCACCATCACCATGACACGCATGTCTTCACTCCTCTCGTTGTCAGGACCGCTCTTGCGATCCTGCTCCCCCAACGAATGAGCTAAACCCATTTCGACACGGCATGCGAAAAAAATCTTTTGCAATCGGTTTCGGTCACTTCGGGATGTGGATCGTCGCGCGGATATGCTTGAGCGAGGCAACGATCGTAAACGTCATCATCACCAGCAGCGTCCAGGAACTCCACTTGCCCAGATGCACCGTCGACCAGGCGCCCAGCTGGTTCGGATAGTGCCAGATCGCAAAGAAGGTCGAGATATTCTCCGCCACCCAGATGAAGAAGCCGATCAGGATGAAGGCAAGCAGCATCGGCATCTGCCGGTCGCGGTCGAAGGGACGGTAGATGACGGTGGTGCGCGCATAGAGCCCGATGGCGAGTGCGGCCAGATACCAGCGATAGTCGCCGATGTAATGGTGGGTGAAGAAGTTGAGGTAGATCGCGACAGCCACGCCGATCGCCATCCAGTAGGGTGGGTGATGGCGGATCCTGACATCGAGCAATCGCCAGGCCTGGATGATGTAGCTACCGACGGCGGCATACATGAAGCCGGAGAACAAGGGCACACCGAGCAGCTTGGTATAGGCGAAGTCCTGGTAGGTCCAGGATGGATTGGCACCGGCCGTCTTGAAAACCTCCAGTGCAAAGCCGACCACGTGGAAGAGGCAGATCGCCTTCAGCTCGTCGAATGTCTCGAGCTTGGTCCAGACCATCCAGATCTGGATCGCAAGCGCAATGATCAGCAGCACGTCGTAGCGAGGAATACCGAAGAGGCCGGCGCGTGGTACAGCAAAGATCGATATAAAGAACAGGCCGGCAAACAGGCAGGCGCGCGCCTCCTTGATTCCGAACATGACGAATTCGACGACGAATCGCCTGAAGCCGGTAAGCTGCGGATGCGGCGCATTGTCGATCAGTCGCCGGTCAAGCGCACTCAGCAGATCCTTGCGCCCCTCTGCCACCAGTGTCATTTGCCAGCCCCGCTGTTGCATTCCGTTGCAACCTCAGTACTAAGCGCTGATGGACGAAATCAAGGCAACGATGTCACAACGCCTGCGCCGGCTGGGGATAGCCCTTGCCATCATCGCGTGTGGCGTGGCTTTGAGGCTCGGCGGCTATGAAATCGGCCTGCCGTATTTCCTGGTGAAATACGGTGGTTCGATGCTCTGGGGCGGCATGGTCTTTCTTCCTTTTCGCCACGCTCTTGCCCCACCAGCCCCTCGGTCGCCTGGCGCTGTTGTCCATCGTGGCGGCGGCCCTCATCGAATTCACCCGGCTCTATCACACACCCTGGCTCGATGAATTCCGACTGACATTGGCAGGCGCTCTGCTGCTGGGTCGCATCTTCTCCTGGTGGAACATTGTCGCTTATGCCATCGGCATTGTGGTCGCGGCCCTGCTCGAGAACCGACATTTGGCTCGCGTCAGCAGGCAGGCGGACGCGCGGCTCTAGATGCGTGTCGTCAGGTCGATCAGCCACTCCGGTGAGTTTTCCAGCATCCAGATTTCGATGGTCTTGTCGAAGCCCGAAACCACGAGCGCGCCTGTGATGATCAGCAGCCCGCCCATCAGGCTCTTTCCCGCCTGACCCAGCGCGAGCAAACGATGACGCGACCGCGCGAGTGCTTCTCGTGACAGCATGCCGATCAGGAGCAACGGCATTACCGCACCGACACCGAATGCGACCATGGTTGTCGTCACCTGCAAGAGGTTTTCACCGCGGGATGCCATCAGTGAGGCTGCGCCGAGGGTCGGGCCGACACAGGGGCTCCAGACCGCGCCAAGAAGCAGACCGACCAGAAACTGCCCCTTGAGACCCTTGTCGTCGACCTGACCGAAACGTGCCTGCGACCAGGCCGCGACCGGTCCGGCAGCCGCAGCCACCCTGTGCTGGGCCATCGGCACGATGAGAACCGCGCCGAACACGATCATGATGATGCCAGCCACCATCCGGAAGACGGTGAAGTCCAGGCCGACCGAGAAACCGACCAGCGCGACGAAGAGACCGACCGTTACGAAGGAAAGCGTCAGCCCCGCCGCAAGCGCGACGGGTCCGTAGCGGTGTCGGTTAATCGCTGTCCCCAGAACAATCGGGATCAGCGGCAGCGTGCACGGATTGAGCAAAGACAGCACGCCCGCGAGAAAGGCAAGCACAGCGCTGCCCAGCATGGCATCACTGCCCCAGGGTCGAGGCGAAGAGTTGTTCGACCGAGGCCGGGTTCGTATCCGCGACACTGCGGCCCGTCTCGCTCGCACCCCTGAACGCGATCAGTGTCGAGCGGTTTTGCGCGCCAAGACTCCGCATCTCGTCCTTCTGCTTGTCGTAATCCAGCGTCAATACGAGGACGTCCTTGAACTCCGGCTTGGCCGCCAAGGTGTCGATGATCTTGGTCTGTGCCCGGCAGGTGCTGCACCAGCTGGCGGTCACGTCGACCACCACCGATTTCCCCTCCGCTTTCGCGGTCTCGAAGGCCGAAGCCTGGAAGGGCGCGACTTCGATGGCATTGGCGATACCTGCTGTGGCAAGCATTGCAGCACCGGCAAACGCCGCACTCCATATATGTCGAAGGCTTCTCATCGCACTCACCCCTTGTTTGTTGATTGTCGAATAAACTCTCAGGCCCGCGTCGCCGCAACGCGCTTGGCCCGTTTCCGCTCCATGATCTTCGGCCGCACCAGGCGGTAGCCGAGCAGGATGACCGTGACCGCGATGTAGAAGGCGGCTTCCGGATCGATCACCTTAAGCGACAGCGCATAGTGCAGAATCGCAACGATCAGGATCGGATAGGTCAGCTTGTGCAGTCTGTTCCACCGCGGACCGAGCCTCCGGATAGACCACTGGTTGGAGGTCAGGGCCAGTGGGATGAGCATTATAAGCCCCGCCATGCCGAGCATGATGTAGGGACGTTTCAGGATATCCCCGGCAATCGACGACAGGATCAGACCTCGGTCGAGCGTCAGGTAGACGGCAAAATGCGCCAGCACGTAATAGAACGCCAAGAGCCCCAGCGCGCGCCGATAGGCGATGAGATTGATGCCGAACAGGTCCCGCAAGGGCGTGACCGCGAGCCCTAGGCAGAGAAAGCGGAAGGCCCAGAGCCCCAGCAGATGCTCGAAGGCGCGCACGGGATCGGCGCCGAGGCCGCCGAAGATCCCGAGATAGAAGGCATAGAACCCAGGCATCAGCCCGATGGCATAGAGCGCCCAGATCGACGCCGGCTTGTAGCGGGCGGGCAGGGCGGGAAGTGCAAGCGTCGCCATCAGTAGAACTTCGTCAGGTCCATGCCGTCATAGAGACTTGCGACCTCGTCTGCATAACCGTTGAACGGCAGCGTATCGATCCGAGCGCCACCGAACAGCCCATCCGCTTCGCCGATCCGCCGTTCGGTCGCCTGGCTCCAGCGGGGGTGATCGACCTCGGGATTGACGTTTGCGTAGAAGCCATACTCGGACGGCTGCAGCTTGTTCCAGGTCGACACCGGCTCCTCTTCCGTCAGCGTGATCTTGACGATCGACTTGATACCCTTGAAGCCGTATTTCCACGGCACGACGAGCCGGATAGGGGCGCCGTTCTGGTTGGGCAGGGTCTCACCGTAAAGGCCGGTCGCAAGGATCGCCAGCGGATGACGTGCCTCATCGAGGCGAAGGCCCTCGCGATAGGGCCATTCCAGCGCCTGGAAGATGCCGGCCTGCCCCTGCATCTCCTCGGGCCGCACAAGCGTTTCGAAGGCGACATACTTCGCCGAACCCAGAGGCTCGACCCGGTCGAGCAGAGCCGAGATCGGGAAGCCGATCCACGGGATCACCATCGACCAGGCTTCCACGCAGCGCATCCGGTAGACGCGCTCTTCCATCGGGATCTCGCTCATGATCGTTTCGATGTCGATCACCTGCGGCTTGGCCACCAGTCCGCCCACGTCGATCGTCCAGGGCCGCGTCGTCAGCGAGCCTGCATTGCGCGACGGATCTTCCTTGCCGGTGCCGAACTCATAGAAATTGTTGTAGGTCGTCACGTCCTCTTTCGAGGTCAGCTTCTCGTCGAGTTTGTAGATGCTCGGCTTGGCGGCAAGCGGTGCAGCGATTGCTGACGTCCCAAGCCCGGCTGCGGCGATCCCGCCGGCCGCCACGCCCATGAATTGCCGTCGCTTGAGATAAAGCGACTTGGGCGTGATCTCGGAACTTGCAATCTTCGGCGGATGGTAGACTGGCATGGCAGACCTCTTGAGGCTTTCTCTGTCACTCTAAGATAGAAGACGAGAGAATAGAGACCAGAGTTTCATCGCCTGGAAAAGAAGTCCGACAGGAACAATTTCGTGTAGGTCTATGCAGTGGGAAGTGTGTAAGATTTCGCGACCGCCGCCGACGCGCCGTCAGCCACACCAGTTCTGCTTGTGCCCTTCCCATCGATGCGCAATGCCGCGTGCAATCAGATCGTCGCCCACGGAGCGTCCGTCCTGCAGGACCACGCGAAGCTTGCGGCCATATTGGTCCACGTCGCGTCGCTCCCGCCGTTCCATGACCAGGCCGCCGCCGTTGAGCACGTCGAGCAGCGCAACCTGTGCCTCAACCCCAAGCTGCCGTTCCCGCTCGCAGGCAGGGCGCCCGATCTCCGGCGTGTTAATATCCGAGATCCGGTATTTCTCAGCGCGGTACCAGAAGGTGTCGCCATCGACGACGCAATTGATCCGCTGCGCCCCGGCACAGGTCACGAAGCGCCCCTCGATTGGCTCCGAACGGGGTGAGACCGCGCCGGTAATGGCGTAGTCGATCAGCTTGTTCGATGCCGGGACGACCAGATAGGAATAGGGAAGCTTTTCGAAATGAATGACGGCGAGCACCGCAAGACACGCCATCATCAAGATGCGTCGCATCCGGTAGAGTGCCTTGAACGGGTTCCAGCGCGGCGCAGGCTCGGGATTGAGCTTCTGGCGGGCATCTTTCAACAGGATCACGCGGGCAGGTTTCCGGGTCATCATGACTCCCCTTTCCGCGGTAAACTCTAGTAAACACATCTTGCCGCAGGCTTAAGCCGATCACTCAAATGCGAATGAATTCGCCCTCTCCGTGAGCCCAAGGCGTACCGATTTGCCCTTGGATGCTAGTGACAGGTGAGGGGACATGGCTTAGACCAGTTCCAAAATGGCCGCCTTGCCCTGGCGCCGAGGGTGCAGGCATGGCGGCGAACAAGCCATCGAGGTGACACCCATGCCCGTCTATCGTTCGAGAACCACCACCCACGGCCGCAACATGGCCGGTGCCCGCGGCCTCTGGCGCGCGACCGGCATGAAGGACGGCGATTTCGGCAAGCCGATCATCGCGGTCGTCAACTCCTTCACCCAGTTCGTGCCCGGTCACGTCCACCTGAAGGATCTCGGGCAGCTCGTCGCCCGTGAAATCGAAGCCGCCGGCGGTGTCGCGAAGGAATTCAACACGATCGCCGTCGATGACGGCATCGCCATGGGCCACGACGGCATGCTCTATTCGCTGCCGTCGCGCGAGATCATCTCCGACTCGGTCGAATACATGGTCAACGCCCATTGCGCCGACGCCATGGTCTGCATCTCCAACTGCGACAAGATCACGCCCGGCATGCTCTCGGCCGCCATGCGCCTCAACATCCCCGCCGTTTTCGTCTCGGGCGGACCGATGGAGGCCGGCAAGGCAATCCTGCAGGGCCGCAAGGTCGCACTCGACCTGGTTGACGCCATGGTTGCCGCTGCCGACGACAAGATCTCCGATGCCGATGTCGATGAGATCGAAAAGGCTGCCTGTCCGACTTGCGGCTCCTGCTCCGGCATGTTTACCGCCAATTCGATGAACTGCCTCACCGAAGCGCTCGGTCTGTCGCTGCCCGGCAACGGCTCGACGCTCGCCACCCATGCCGACCGCAAGCGCCTCTTCGTCGAGGCCGGCCACCTGATCGTCGACATCACCCGCCGCTACTATGAGCAGGACGACGAAAGCGTTCTGCCGCGCAACATCGCCTCGAAGCAGGCGTTCGAGAACGCCATGGCGCTCGACATCGCCATGGGCGGCTCGACCAACACGGTTCTGCACATCCTGGCCGCCGCCCATGAGGGTGGCATCGACTTCACCATGGACGATATCGATCGCCTATCGCGCAAGGTGCCCTGCCTCTCCAAGGTGGCACCAGCCAAGCAGGACGTGCATATGGAAGACGTCCACCGCGCCGGCGGCATCATGCGTATCCTCGGCGAACTCGACCGCGGCGGTCTGATCAATCGCGATTGCCCGACCGTGCATGCCGAGACCCTCGGTCATGCCATCGACCGCTGGGATATCACCCGCACCAATTCCGAAACCGTGCGCGAATTCTTCAAGGCAGCCCCCGGTGGCGTTCGCACCACCCAGGCCTTCTCGCAGGCCTCGCGCTGGGACGATCTCGACACCGACGGCGAAAAGGGCGTCATCCGCTCGGTCGAACATCCGTTCTCGAAGGATGGCGGTCTCGCGGTCCTCAAGGGCAACATCGCGCTCGACGGCTGCATCGTGAAGACGGCTGGTGTCGACGAGTCGATCCTGAAGTTCAAGGGCCCGGCGCGTGTCTTCGAAAGCCAGGACGCAGCCGTCAAGGCGATCCTGTCGAACCACATCGTCGCCGGCGACGTCGTCGTCATCCGCTATGAAGGCCCGAAGGGTGGCCCCGGCATGCAGGAAATGCTGTATCCGACGAGCTATCTGAAGTCGAAGGGCCTCGGCAAGGCCTGCGCGCTGGTCACCGACGGTCGCTTCTCCGGCGGCACATCCGGCCTCTCGATCGGCCACGCCTCGCCGGAAGCCGCCCAGGGCGGCGCGATTGGTCTCGTCCGCGAAGGTGACCTGATCGACATCGACATCCCGAACCGCACAATCAACCTCGTCGTCGATCCGGCCGAGCTGGACCGTCGCCGCGCCGAGCAGGACAAGCTGGGCTGGCAGCCTGCCGAAAAGCGCAAGCGCAACGTCACGACAGCACTCAAGGCCTACGCCGCCTTCGCCTCGTCAGCCGACAAGGGCGCGGTGCGCCAGCTGCCGGAATAAGCGGGACGCTTCTTGACAATGGAAAGCCGGGCGCGAAAGCGGCCCGGCTTTTTTCATGCCGTTGCCGAAACCTCGATCATGCTGGCTCTCGCGGAAATGGCCTGCCACCAGTCTCCCAGACGCGGGTACCTAGCCAACAGTTCATGTCCAGCCGGAGCTTTGAAAAGGTAGTCAAACATCGGCGCAAGATGGAAGTCCGCCAAACTGATCTCCGAGCCCGCCATCCACGGAGCGTCACGGACGAAGCCGGTGATCACTCCGAGGGCATGCGACGCCCGTGTAACTGCGTCCGCAAGGCGCTGCTGATCGACAGTATCGCCGCGTGCAGGCTTTTCGACGCACTCGACATAGATGCCCCAGACGAGATCCGAATATAGGTAACTGTCTGCTATCCCGATCACCTGATTCATCACCGCGCGACGGCGAGGATCGGCTGGCTGCAGGGGAGGGCCATCGAAGGCCTCATCGACATAGCGGGTGATAGCGCCGGTTTCGAAGAACGTACCCGCCGATGGTCCAGTGCGGATTATTAATGATATGGATATTTCGATAAATCCTGGCACGCTCATCGGGGAAGATATCGGACAGGTTGTCGACGATGATCCACGCCCTTTTCTATGAGCGCTAGCGGGAATACGAACATATACGTGATAGCTGCACAGCAGAGGTGCAGTCATGATGCTTCGTTTTGCAATGGCTTCGCTTCCTCTATCTATCCTTGAAGAGATAAGCGCGCCATCGCGCAACATCAGGGTAGCCGGTCACCGTT
>JBJIOA010000051.1:0-159460 GCA_045377275.1 Allorhizobium sp.
CAGTGAGCAGCGTAGCAACGCGGCGGGTTCAGGCGCATTCAGTGCATCATTGGGCTCGGGCAAATCCCCACTGTGGGACAGGCTAAGAAAGACTGCAGGCGCGGCCTGCAGAACTCCGGCACCTGATGATTCGGCTGGTGCGCCAACAGACGTAGCCACTGGGCGGATGGCAGAGACCGCACGCCAGCGGCCATCACGGCCTTTGGAAATCTTGCCGGCCTCTGAAAGGGCAGCGAGCTCAGCATAGATCGAAGTCCGCATCCTGGGATCGAAATCAACATCTAGGAGAGCGAGCAACTCACTCGTAGTTCGTCCACTTGGCAATGCTGAGATTGTTCGAAGCAGAAGAGACATAGGCTTTTCTCGGTTAAGGCTTTAAGCTGTTAAGCTTCTGGAGAACCGAGAGAAAAGCCGAATAGTGTGAAGGTAACCCAGGATTTTGCATTACAGTCATTGAACGGTATGTCATCGCTTCGCACGGCATAGGTGCACAATCATTCAGTGAAATGTCAATGATGATAAATGCGAATGTGACCAATTTTCCTGGCGCAATTTTGGGCGTCAGGTCGAGCATCAACTGGGGGCCCTGCAGGAGATCTCGGATGGAGTAATGACCGTTTCGCTTCGGCCCTAGCCTACTGAGCGCGCCTCAGCGTATGATCCAATCCCTGGTTGTCCAAGCTGGCGAATTATCGCATTAACAGTGGCAGATTAATTCAATCGTCTCCAACAAGCGGCGAGGCTTGCGTGAGCTCTGTTAGACCGAATTTAGAATTGCAACTTGAGCAGCTTCTCGTAAATGACGATGAATTCCGTAGGCTGGAAAACGAGTTCGACCAGTTTTGTCCTTTCGAAGCGCTAGGTATGGTTCGGTCAGAAGTGCGTCACGGCAACTTTCTGGCCTATTTGCTGGATCCGGGCAGACCTCACGGCTTCCACACCGACGTGCTCAGGGCATTCCTGTTGGCGGTATCTTCGAGCAACAAGTCGGTCTTCCCAGACCGCTTCTCGGCTTAAGCCGCTTAACGTACATTTGATGGATATCGAGCAGGCGGATGTCAGGCGAGAGTGGCGAAGCATCGATCTGCTGATCGTCATTCCGGCAGAAAAACTAGTCATTCCAATCGAGCTCAAGGTCGAGTTCATCGCAGGGATCCGACCAGCTTCTGCGATATCGCCGTATCGTTGAAAGCCAATGGCCTGAAGTAGATGGTTGGCGACATGTCAACGTGTTCCTTACAAAATACGAAGAGGAGCCGATCGATGCAGATCACTGGCACGCGCTGAACCTCCGCGATCTTGTTGCGGAACTGAACATTGTGAGCGCGAGAGCGAGCACAGGCCCCGGCAATGATGGCCTGAAAGCTTACTTGAGGATGCTGAGGAGGCACCATTTGGAAGACGCAGACCTTGAAGACATCGCTCGGAAGCTTTGGTCTCGCCATCGTGAAGCGCTCGAATTTCTAGCAGACAACCGTCCTGATGCGATAGCAAATCTGTTTGAAATACTTAAGGAACGGAAGTCCGCTGTCCTAAAGTCGCTGAAGGACATTGGGCTAAACGTTGTTCTGGATGCCGAATACAAAAATATTATCAGGTTTGCATTCGAGCAATGGGACACCCTTCCTGGCTTCAAGAGCTCCCGCTGGACCGACAGCAAGCGACTCATACTTTTGGAATTGAAGCGAGAGAAATCCAGTATCGCCGCATATCTCTATCTTGGTCCGGGTGATGAAGCCGCGCGATCCCAGTACCTGGCGCTACTAGACAAAACCAGGCTGCATCGACCAAACGCGCGCGCAGGGCGCGATTGGATGTGCCTCGCCAAGGCTGACATGCTACCCAACCAAATAGACGAGGATTCGGACTTGGATCTGGCGATGGAGGCCGTAATCGGCAGTCTGAACAAATTCGCAGCGAAGGTCTTCAATCACTTTGATCCCATCCTTGCCAACATTGATGGCTCGAAAGCCGACATCACTGCGCGTTCAGGGCTTTAGCCGCCAAATGTGCCACAGCGCGAACGGAACCGCTCGGGACGGGATGTTGGCTTCTAAGCCACGATCCCCGCCCACTCCGCCGCATGGCTCCCCTCATGGTTCGCCATGCCAGGCTTAGTCAGGCAACCCACCGGTTTCGTGTAGCTGTCGATGCGTCGCTCGGGGCGCTCGTGCCAGCTGATATTGAAAGCCCAGTAGGTCGGGAAGAAGTAGAGCGAGGAGTAAGGCAGGTGGTCGTGGATCCACCAGGCGAGCTTCTGCCAATCGCCTTCTGCCTGGAAGCGGTCCCAGAAAGACGGCACGACGATGCAGGCGGTGGCTCCCATGAAGCCGTCCGCATCACGACGATCCCAGATGTGTCCGGCATAGTTCGATTCATTCGAAGCACAGCTGTATCCAGCCTTCTTGGCGCGCTGCATTTCGTTGCCGAAACCGTTCACTTCCACCGAACGGAAGGCCGAGCGGATAGCGATCCGCCCGAAAGCATCCTGCAGCGGCTCCAGCAGGTCCTCACACAGGCGCGTCCCGGCAGCGATCGCGAGATCGGGATCGTCCGGCACATTGTTGAAACCGTGGATCGATGCGATGTCGGAGAACAGAAAATCCCGCATGAAGAAGGTCTTCGACAGGCGCACTCGACCAAATTCGGTGAGGCTGGTGACGCTGGTTGGCTTCTTCATTCTAGGTCCTTTTCCTGGATGATGCCTCACTGAAGCATCGCGAGTTTCTTTGGGCAAGGCCAAGTCATAGCTCACCCCCCGGTTGCCTCTCCGCTTCGCTTCGCTACAGTCGCGCAGACATGATTTGGAATGGAATGCAGCATGCTGAACGGCGTCAGTCACCCGAAAGGTGCTAACTTCTGGAATGGTCTAAAGCCAGCAACTCATTTTGCAGCCTGCGAACAATCGTGCGGATTACCTGATGGCGATCTGCAAGAGGCTGAATTTGCACTAAAATCCGATCGCAACACGCGCGGCGGCCACTTGCCACCACTGCGAAAGAAGTCTGCCCCTCCATGATGAACCCCACCGAAATTGCCGACGCCCTGGATGCCATTGCCAGCGCAAAGTTCGATCCCACCGAGTTTGGCTATGCCTTTGCGCAGGCAACCGATAATGCGCAGGCAACCATTGCCAAGCTGAAGGCGGGCAGCACCAACAAGTCGGATATCGCGGACGGCGTTCTGCTGAACGGCAAGTTTCATTATGCTCCGGCTCTTCCGGGTATGGCGGCTGAAATGCTGGATGCGCTTCGCACCTCCAAGCGCACCGTGAAAGCAAAGCCTGCGATCTTGATCGCAACGGATGGCGAGATGATTGCCGCCGAGCATCCGAAATCAGGGGAAACGCTGCACTGCCCCTTTGCGGAGCTTGGTACGCATTTTTCCTTCTTTCTGCCTGCTGCGGGCAAGGAGCGGTATCGGGCGGCAGAGGAAAACCCGGTTGACATCAAGGCCACCGGCAAGCTGGCGAAACTTTACGATGCGCTTTTGAAGGCAAACCCGGATTGGGCCGTGCCGGAGCGCCGCCATGCCATGAACCTGTTCATGACGCGGCTGATTTTCTGCCTGTTTTCCGAGGATGTCGGCGTCTTCAAGGAAGATCAGTTCTCCTTCGCCGTCTTCTCCTATGGCGGTAATAAGGGTGAACATGCGCGCGATGTGCTGGTGCAGGCATTTTCCGCCATGAACCTGCCCAAAGGCCAGCGGGCAGGACTGCCTGCCTGGACGGACACGTTTGAATACGTCAATGGCGGGCTGTTTGCCGATGCCATCGAGGCGCCGGCGTTTGACCCCATCTCCTTCCGCTATCTGCGCGACGCCGCAGAGCTGGACTGGAAGCTGATCAACCCGGATATTTTCGGCTCGATGATCCAGTCGATTGCCGATCCCAAGGCCCGCGCCGAACTTGGCATGCATTACACCTCGGTCCCCAACATCATGAAGGTGCTGGGGCCGCTGTTTCTGGATGATCTGGATGAGGCGCTGGACAAGGCCTGGGACAAGCCAGCGGCGTTGAAGGCCCAGCTTCACCGCCTGTCGAAAATCCGCGTCTTCGATCCCGCCTGCGGCTCCGGCAACTTTCTCGTCGTCGCCTATCGTCAGATGCGCGAACGCGAGATCCGCATTTTGAAACGGTTGGGAGAGCTGGAGGGCAACGAGCATTTCGCCATGTTCTCCTCGGTCAGCCTCAACCAGTTCTACGGCATCGAGTTGACAGACTTTGCGGCGGAAACGGCGAAGCTTGCACTGTTCATTGCCGAGTATCAGGCCAATGCTCGCTTTGCCGATATGTTCGGGCGCATGCCGCCGCTGCTGCCGTTGCGGGATGGCGGCCAGATCAGGTGCGACAATGCTCTGCGTGTAGACTGGGATGAGGTTTGTCCTCCGCCTGTAGAGGATGAAGAGGTTTACATCGCAGGCAATCCGCCGTTTTTGGGAAAAGCACAACAAGACGCCAATCAAAAAGCAGATATGGACTTGGTTTTTGCAAAGCATGTCAAAAATTACCGAGCCTTTGATCTTGTAACTGCGTGGTATTTTAAGGCGTCGATTTTCATCAGGGGTAGGAGAGCTGCGGCTGCATTGGTTTCGACAAACTCTATTTGCCAAGGCGCATCGGCATCGGCCTTGTGGCCAGAGATTCTTCGGGACGGGCTTGAAATCGGTTTCGCTCATCGATCATTTAAGTGGAGAAATAACGCTTCAGCAAACGCCGCCGTTATTTGTGTGATCGTAGGAATACGAAATACATCCGCTCGTAAAAAGAGAATTTTTGATGGGGAAATTGAAACTACTGCTAACAACATCAATTCCTATCTCTTAGATGCAGATAACATTGCAGTGAAGCCGAGTGGAAAAAGCTTCTTTGAACTGCCGTTTATGGCGTTTGGATGCATGCCTTATGATGATGGGAATTTGCTTTTAACTCCAGATGAAAAAGATGATCTTATAGAAAAGGAGCCGCAAGCAGCACGTTTTGTTCGGCGCTTCATGGGTTCACAAGAGGTTGTCAAAGGAATCGTGAGATACTGCCTCTGGATCTCGAACGAACAGCTTCCTGAAGCAAATGCGCTTCCAGAAATCCACCGCAAAATTGAAGCAACGCGCGCGGCCCGTTTAAAAATGAAGGACGAGGCTGGTCGAGCACTAGCCGAGCGCCCTCATCAATTCCGGGAGCATGTTGCGCCGTTAGATCACGCCATCCTCATCCCCAGCGTCACCTCAGAACGCCGCCCCTACCTTCCGGTTGACCGAGTTGGAGCCGACGTCATTTCCTCAAACCTGAATCAGGTTCTCTACGACGCGCCCGACTGGTGCATCGCGCTGATCGCCTCGCGTCTGCACCTCGTCTGGATTGCAACGGTCTGCGGCAAGCTGAAATCCGACTTCCGCTATTCCAACACGCTGGGCTGGAACACCTTTCCGGTGCCGAAATTCACCGCTGACCAATTGGATCAGCTATCCGCCTCGGCACGGCGCATTCTGAAAACGCGCTATCAGCATTACCCGAAAACCATTGCCGATCTCTATGACCCGGACGAGATGCCGGAGGATCTGCGGGCCGTGCACCGGGACAATGATGAGCTGCTGGAGAGCATGTATATTGGCCGCCCCTTCCGCAACGATACGGAGCGGCTGGAAAAGCTGTTCAAGCTCTATGCGGCGCGGGTGAAGCAGGGGGCGAAGTAAATGGTTGAGATGGTCAATGTGCGCTACAACGGCACCGGGCAATCCAAGGCCACCAATGCGCTGGGCCAGCGGCCCATGCAGGCGCGCGCCTATGCCGCCCGCAGCGCGCAGTTCATTCTGCTAAAAGCCCCGCCTGCGGCGGGCAAAAGCCGGGCGCTGATGTTCGTGGCGCTGGACAAGCTGAACCATCAGGGGCTTGCCAAAACCATTGTCTGCGTGCCGGAAACCTCAATTGGCGGCTCCTTCCGCTCAACCGATCTGAAAAGCTATGGCTTCGATGCCGATTGGCAGGTGGAGGATCGCTGGAACCTCTGCCTTTCCGGCACCGAAGATGGCTCGACGGCGCAAAAGGTGAAGGCGTTTTCAGATTTCATGCAATCCGACGCCCGCGTGCTGGTCTGCACCCATGCCACCTTCCGCTTCGGCTTTGAGGCGGTGGAGCGGATGCATAGCATCGAGGCCTTCGACACTGTGTTCCTCGCCATCGATGAGTTTCACCATGTCTCGGCAGCGGATAACAACCGTCTCGGCGAAATTCTGCGGCAGATTGTTGCGCGCGGCCAGTGCCATGTGATGGCCATGACCGGCTCCTACTTTCGCGGCGATGCCGTGCCGGTGCTGCGGCCGGAAGACGAGGCGCGCTTCAAGACGATCACCTATTCCTACTACGAGCAGCTTGAAGGCTATGAGTATCTGAAGGCGCTCGGCGTCAACTACAGCTTCTATCGCGGCCAGTACATCAACGGCCTGCCGGATGTGCTAGATACGACGCTGAAGACCATCATCCACATTCCCCATCGCGGTTCGGCGGAAGCCTTTGGCGAGAAGAACGACGAGGTGGGCCGGATTCTCGATCTGATCGGCGAGCATATCGGCGTGGAAGAGGAAACAGGCTTCGATCTGATCCGCACGGCAGATGGCCGCGTGCTGAAGGTGGCCGATCTGGTTCATGATGGCCCGGAGCGTGAGGGGGTGAAGGCCGCTCTTTCCCGCGAAATCAAGGGACCAAATGGCAAGCGCGACGATGAAGCGGACCGCGCCAAGGTGGACATTATCATCGCGCTTGGCATGGCCAAGGAGGGTTTCGACTGGGTGTGGTGCGAGCACGCGCTTACCATTGGCTACCGAGCCTCGCTGACGGAAATCGTGCAGATCATTGGCCGGGCCACGCGCGATGCACCGGGCAAGCCGAAAGCCATCTTCACCAATCTGGTCGCGGAACCGGGCGTGGAAACGGCGGCGGTGAAGGATGCCGTCAACGACATGCTGAAGGCCATTTCCGGTTCCTTGTTGATGGAACAGGTGCTGGCGCCCAATTTCAAATTCTATCGCCGGGAAGATGGCGATATTCGCGAACCGATCAGCGATGACGGTCAGGGCACTATTACCATTGGCATCAAGGGCCTGATGGAGCCGCCGACCGACAGGGCGCGCGACATCTGCGAAAACGATATGGCCGATCTGATGGCAACCGCCTGTCAGGCAGTCGATGCCCGCATCGTTTCTCCGGACACGGCCCCGGAAGTGGCAACACAGATGCTGCTGACGGATATTATCGAGCATCGCTATGAGAACCTCAACGACGACGAAACAGAAGCCATTCGCCAGAACCTTGCCGCGCGCATGAACCTGCTGACGCTCGCACGCCAGGAGGCGGAGCGTGGATTTCAGGAGGCGGGTGCGCCGTTCATCGGTGCCGATCAGGCAGGCGGTGAAGCGCCCCGGACAGAGGGCGACGCCGCGCAGGCGGACGGCGAGGACACAGACGACGACATGCGGGCGGCACCGAACACGCTGCTGGCCATGGTGCGCCGTTTTATCAATGTGCGTGAGCTGGATATTGACCTGATTGACAGCGTCAACGCCTTTCAGGAATGTTTCGAGGTGGCCTCGCGCAGTTTCGATGCGCCGCTTCTGTCTCAGGTACAGTCGGCTATGGTGGCCATGCGTGTGCAGATGACGGAAGAGGAGGCGCGGACGCTGTGGCCCCGGATCAAGCGGTTCCGGGCGCAGGAGGGGCGTGAGCCGAACGTGCATGCGGAAGATGCGCTGGAAAAGCGCATGGCAGAGGCGCTGGCATGGCTCAAGAACCGCAAGGCCCAGACGATGCGGGAGACGGCAAGCTGATGCCCCGCCCGACACTGGAAGAGATCTTTGCAGAGCCAGACGAGTTCGGCCTTCTTGCTGTGAAGCTGAAACCGAGGGCATCATCTTCAGGCAACAATAGCGTTTCTATCCTGAATGATGTGACGCGTTTTTTCGAGCAGCACGGACGTTTGCCCGATGCCAATGCATCCAACCACGAAGAGATGCGGCTTGGTACGATCTGGGAAAACCTCGCCAAATCTCCCACCGACGAACTGAGGCAGGCCGACAGGCTTGGACTTCTGGCACGGAAAGGCAACGTCGCCGAGGTTTCATGGCGCGATGAGGTTGAAGACGACGACATCCCGGACTCGCTCGATGACATCTTTGCCGATGACGGCCTGGATGTTCAGCCGGACCTTGTTCAGCTCAAGCATGTGACCCCGGCAGCGGAACGTCAGGTGCCCGACCACCGGGCGGACTTCATCCCCTGCAAGGACTTCGATCAGTTTTCGGGCCTGTTCGAAACCATGCAACAGGCTCTGGACAGCGGCGCGAGGGAGGCCACCCTCATCGAAAAATGGGCGGTTATCGAGCCTGTCGAAGGCGACTTCTTCATCCGCAACGGCCTTCTAGCCTATATCGCCGAAAAGAGCGAAAGCACGCAGCGCGGCGGCGCGCGCGATCATCGGCTCCGGGTCATTTTCTCGAACGGTACCGAGAGCGACCCTCTGATGTCATCATTCCGCAAGTCCCTTAATGACGATAAAACGGCTCGTGTCATTCAGCGCCTCGGGCTTGGACCGCTCGATCCTGATTGGGAAACCGATAAGGTTTCGCTGTCGGGCACGATCTACGTTGCCCGCAGTCTTTCCGAAGATCCCGCGATAAAACCGCAGCGCGACATCCTCTACAAGATCGGCGTAACCTCACAGGACGTCCGGCGTCGTGTGGCTGACGCCCGGAACGATCCGACCTTCCTTCTGGCACCGGTCGAGATTATCGCCACGTACGAGCTGCAGAACCTGTCACGTTCCAAGGTCGAGAACTTGCTCCATCGGTTCTTTGACGCCGCCAGACCGGGTGAGCTTTTCATCATTGACCGCTTCGGCAAGAAGATCAGGCCGCGCGAATGGTTCTACGTGCTGCCAGAACACGTCGCCCAGGCAGCCCAGCTCATCAAGGACGGGCAGCTTCATCTCTATCGGTATGACCGTGATACCCAGAAGATTGTCACAAGAGCTTAGATGGGACCTCGACCAATGTGCTGCGAAACATTGCACTTAGGCTGCCATCCGAGATTGGGTCGCGAAGATCTGAGGGCATGAATCCTAGCCATTTCAGTTTGTCCAAGTCGCGGGCAATTCGATCACGCAATACCGACGCCTCCAAAAAGCGACCTCCTCTAAGCTCTTGAGATCTTTTCGCCTCAGCCTCCTCAAGGGCAGCCTTGAGCGTCGCGATTTCTGAAGTAATCGCTTGGCTATCTGACGCGACACGACTCTCCAGTCGAGACAGGATTTGTTGAAGCTCGCTTTCCACCTTTAGCCTCCATGTTTACCCGCACGAATAGCGTGCTGGTCCGCACGCCTCGTGACCTGCCCGGAATGTTACCCCAGTTTCACTGAAAGGGCACATAGTGAGGGATTGTGGAGGTTGGGTGCAGCATAGGCTTCCAGCCGCACCTCTGTGTGAACTGAAAGGCTTCATCAGTGCGGTCTTTGCATTGACGTGCCCGGTATGCGCCGGCTCACCTTGAGATCTCGTGATAACAATTTGGCCGTCTTCACGAGATCGGTAAACTAGCCCTTCTCAAGCGCCATCTGCAGAATATGCCGAACAACATTCTGCGTTTCGAGGCTGACTCGCTCCGCAAGCTCACCGATATCGCGAGCAGCAGGGTTCTTCTGTTTCTCTCGCATTTTGTGAAACAGCTTTTGCTTCACGTCGGGCTCAACATCACCGTAGTACTTTGATGTCGTGCTTATCTGCTCGTGTCCTAGGTTCTGGCTGAGCGCCTTCATATCACGTAGGGAGGTCGCCCATTCATCACATAGTTTAGCGACCGTCGATCTCACAGCATGTGGCTTGAAGTAGGGAACGCCAGCGGCCGCAGTTGCCTTTCGAAGGACCTCGCGAACCTGTTTTTTTGAAGTGGCGATGTTGAACTCTACACTGTGCCGGCCAATCCACGGCTTGAACGGGGTCTTCGGGAAGAGCAAAGCTTCATCTTGCGCACCCATGCCCCTCAGTTCGCGAATCCAGTCGACAACAAAGAGCTCGATGTCATCTCCGACAGGAAACCAATCAACCAGACTGGTCTTGCTGAACTTGGTGTTCACCTCCCGGGCATCCTGAAAAAGCTGCTTCCGCTCGATATCGACGTGTTTGATTCGAAGGGAGACTAGCGCTCCGTCGCGGACGCCGAACAGGAACAGCGCGGCGAGTATGGCACGATCTCTCCGCTGTACTGGTGACTTAGAGGGCATCTCCGCCAACACTTTCCTGATCTCATCTGAGGTCGGAACGAATTTTGGGGCTGCGGCTCCCGCGAGCTCGACCAGATGCCTGAGCGAATTAAAGTGATTATAAATCCGAGCTGTGACTGATCGCTTGTAACCGTCCTGCGTGGCCAGCCATGCGAAGAAGGCTTTCAGATTGCCAAAAGTATGGACTATGGTTGAGGCAGAACGCCTTTCCACGCCTGACTTGTCGGCTCGGCTGATAAGCTCGTCCTTGAACTCCTCGATCATTTTACGGCTGACTGAGCGAAAATCTGCTGATCCGGTAGAGCGCTCGAACCGCCAGATATGGCGCAGGATGCCGTCGATCGTGTCCTGGTGATACCCTTTTCCGTGCTTTAGCTCTCCCTGGTAGAGGTAAACGATAGAGGCATTGTGCTCTATGGCATTCATAGGTGCTGCTTTCGATTTATTGAGTTCAAACGAGATGGCGTCACTTAGGCTGCCGAAAGAAAGATCTTGGGGCAGAAGGCGTTTCTTGGCTGGAAATGCTCTCCGGCCTCAGTGGTGGCATCCGTGCTCTGGCGGTCTCAGAGTCGAAACCATCAGATTTGCACAAACCCGGAGTGGACCAGCGAAACATGTTAGTCTGGAGTCTTGGTTCCGGGATTGGTCTCGCGAAGTCGCTCCAGCGTCTCCAGTTCTTCACGATTCACCCACCTGTAAGCTCTTGATCTCGTCTTTGGACATGCCACGGACACCGAGAAGGTCCTGCGGTTGCCGGCAGCTGAGACCGCGATTTCGCCATCCAGGAGGGAGTGGTAGCTCTTGCAGCCAAGGCATCTGGCTTCATGAGGCCCAAGAGGCTCGCCGATGAGCGTTGCCCTACGCTTCCTGTGGAAGGCATTCAGGTCCGCCCCGCGAAAAAGGCGCGGTTTGGCATTGATGAACGGCAGACCAGCGGCAACCCAGTTGATGAGCGTGTTCCGACAGACATCATAGAGCTTTATGACGTCGTCATCGGCATACAACCAATGCAGCTTTGCCTTTTGATCGCTCTGGGCGTTTCGCCGCTTCTTCTTGGCAGAAACCGGGGAACTCATTGATCAGCCTCCTGGCGCGCGAGCTCGAACGAGAGGATGTCACTCATCTTCCAACGAGTAGTGCCATTCAGGATCTTGATCGGCTTCGGGAAGGCTGGATTTTGTTTGGTATGGCGCCAGACGGTCTGGATGCTAATCGCATAACGGCGCGCAACATCCTGGACAGAGAGATAGCGCTCTTCTGCGTGCGCCTGGCCGTCCCATGCGGCCTTGCTCTTACGCCGAGGATGAGCGCTTTCTGTAGAAACGGGCTGCGATATCGGCGCGCGCTCGGAGACTGCAGCAGGATTGGCGGCAGCGGCTCTGCGATAGTCTGGGGTTGTCGTTGCTACATCGCTTGATGAAGTAGCTTCGGAGGTACCAAGGCCAGAAAATAGGCCCAACTGCGTATCAGCAGACATAGGTGTCCCTTTGTTGAGGACCCCGCACGTCTTGCGCAGTGGTTGGTTAGACAATTAATCTCAAGTAGTCGAACGACGTAACGATTGGCAAGTGGGTGATTTGAATTTCTTCTGTGGAGATCGCAGGAAAATGTCTGCCAAAAATGCCGTGGCGGGCCGACTGGCGGGCCGGGCCTAGGTCGTCGAAATTTCGACAGCTATATCAGCTAGTTAGATAAGAAAGTGGCGGACAGGGTGGGATTCGAACCCACGGTACGCTTTCACGCACACACGCGTTCCAGGCGTGCGCCTTAAACCACTCGGCCACCTGTCCAGGGGGAACGCGGGAAAATCACCGCGGTTGGTCGGGCGCGATATATACCGATGAATTCCGGCGGATCAACCGAAATCTATCAGAATTTTGACATCGGCCGACAATTCCCTATCTATAGTGTCAGTGCGGCAGGCCTGAAGGGCCATGGCGGGCTTCAGCCGGAGACATTGGTAGTGCGGTTCCTGTTCAGGGTCTTGAGTTTGCTTGCGCTTTGCGTCGGCGTTGTGTTCGGCGTGATCGATGCCATTGCGTCGGTTTCCGCTTCGCAGGTCATCATGACCCCGATTTCGGAAGCGTGGATCGAGACGCATCCGGGCTCTCTGATGACACTCGAAGAGTTGGTCGTCGGGCGGCTCGGCGATGGTGCCTGGCTTACGCTTCGCGATGTCGTCCTGCCGCAGCCGGCGTTTGCCGCCATGCTGGTGGTGTCGCTCGCCTTCTGGATGATTGGCTACAAGAAGCCTTCGCTCGCTGGACGGTTTGCAGCTTGAACCGGACATTCGGCGCGCGAGAGGCTTCAACGCGCCCGGCAGATTGTAAGTTTCGGCGGGCGCCGCCGACCAACGAATGAAGGCCGCAGCCGTTTGGCGCGGAACGCGGCAATCTGCCGAAGTGGCAGCACAAAATGTAAAAACAGGCCGAGAGACGGCCTCAGGAGGTTTCAAGATGTTCCTGATCGACATGTTCAACAAGAAGACGGTCATGCCGACGGCAGAAAACGCCCTGCCCGGCCGGTCGGAGCCGATCCCGACCGCATCGACGCATTTCATCTCCGGCCTCCCTCTGAAGGGCCCAGTGCCCGAGGGCATGAAGACCGTCTATCTTGGTATGGGCTGCTTCTGGGGTGCTGAGCGTCTGCTCTGGCAGACGCCGGGCGTCTATCTCACCGTTTCCGGCTATCAGGGTGGTATCACCCCCAATCCCACCTACCAGGAAACGGTGACGGGGCTGACCGGACATACCGAGGTGGTCAAGGTTGTCTATGATCCGGCGAAGATCTCTCTCGAGGGGCTGCTGAAGATCTTCTTCGAGGCGCATGATCCGACCCAGGGCATGCGTCAGGGCAATGATATCGGCACCACCTATCGCTCAGCGATCTATGTCGACAATGACAAGGATATGGCAGTTGCCACCGCCGTTCGTGACCGCTTCCAGGACGCGCTGGCAGCAGCCGGACGCAACAGTCGGATTACGACGGAGATCGCCCATGCCGGGCCGTTCTACTATGCCGAGGACTATCACCAGCAGTATTTGGCGAAGAACCCGAATGGCTATTGCGGTCTGCGCGGTACCGGCGTCTCCTGCCCGATCACGCCCGCAGCGTAAGGGCAATTGCCCAAACGTGCAGCATAAATCCCATTGATCTGACTGATTTTTCAGCGTCCTGCGCTGAAAAATCAGCAGGCTTGTGAATCTTTACCAGATGAAAAAAATCTGGTGAATTTTGAAGCGAGCCATGCAAGGATGAAAGCCAGCCAGGACCTCCGGAACAGGGGGCGGCGGTTCCGCAGACATGTCTTTCTGATGAGGAAGGCTTGCGGGAGGACCCAACAAGATCAATAGCAACAACAGGGCTGCACCATGAAGAAAACCCTCCTCAGTCTCTTTGCCTTGGCCGCGATGTCGGCGACCGCGCTTGCGGCCGATGTCAAGCCGGCGCTGGTCTACGGCACGGGCGGCAAATTCGACAAATCCTTCAACGAGGCTGCTTATGGTGGCGCGGAGAAGTTCAAGGCCGAGACCGGTATTGACTACCGTGATTTCGAGCCGACCAGCGACACGCAGGGCGAACAGGCAATCCGCAACTTCGCTTCGCGCGGCTTCAACCCGGTCGTTGCCGTCTCTTTCGCCTGGACCTCGGCCATCGAAAAGGTTGCCGCCGAATTCCCGGACACCCAGTTCGTGATCGTCGATTCCGTCGTCGACAAGCCGAATGTCCGTTCGGTTGTCTACAAGGAAGAGGAAGGCTCTTACCTGGTTGGCCTTCTGGCTGGCATGGCTTCCACCACCGGCAAGGTCGGCTTCGTCGGCGGCATGGACATCCCGCTCATTCGCAAGTTCGCCTGCGGCTACGAGCAGGGTGCACGCGCTGCCAAGGCCGACATCCAGGTGTTCCAGAACATGACCGGCACCACGGGCGCGGCCTGGAACGACCCGGTTCGCGGCGGTGAACTCACCAAGAACCAGATCGACCAGGGTGCGGACGTTGTCTACGCGGCAGCCGGTGCGACCGGTCTCGGCGTTCTGCAGACCGCAGCCGACAACGGCAAGCTGTCGATCGGCGTCGATTCCAACCAGAACCACCTGCACCCGGGTTCGGTTCTCACCTCTATGGTCAAGCGCGTCGACCTCGCCGTCTACAACGCTTACTCGGATTCGAAGAACGACAAGTTCACCCCTGGCCTGCAGGTTCTCGGTGTGGCCGAAGATGGCGTCGCCTACGCGCTCGACGACAACAACGCCAAGCTGATCACCGAAGAGATGAAGGCTGCCGTCGAGAAGGCCAAGGCCGACATCGCCGCCGGCACCATCAAGGTCCATGACTACATGTCGGACAATTCCTGCCCGAAGTGATCTAGAATCCGGGCGCAGGACGGCTCCAATGTCGTCCTGCGCCCTTTTTGTATGTCTGGGGGACCGGAATGAACGTAGCGAACCAGGCACCCGCGATCGAACTGATCGGCATCGACAAGAAGTTCGGTGCGGTGCATGCCAACAAGAACATCAATCTGACGGTCGCCAAGGGCTCGATCCACGGCATCATCGGTGAAAACGGCGCCGGCAAGTCGACGCTGATGTCGATCCTCTACGGCTTCTACCAAGCCGACCAGGGATCCATCCAGATCGACGGCAAGCCGATCACGATCAAGGACAGTCAGGCCGCCATCAATTCGGGAATCGGAATGGTGCACCAGCATTTCATGCTGGTCGAGAATTTCACCGTGCTCGAGAACCTGATGCTCGGCGCCGAAGGTGGCGCCCTGCTCGGCAAGGGCACGGACGCCGCACGCGCGGCACTCAAGAAGCTGGAAGAAGACTACGAGCTGGACGTGGATCCCGACGCTGTTGTCGAGGAACTGCCTGTTGGTTTGCAGCAGCGTGTCGAAATTCTGAAAGCGCTTTATCGCGGCGCCGAGATCCTGATCCTGGACGAGCCGACGGGCGTGCTGACACCGGCGGAAGCCGACCACCTGTTCAAGATCCTCGGCGTGCTGCGCGATCAGGGCAAGACGGTCATACTCATCACCCACAAGCTGCGCGAGATCATGGCGATTACCGATACGGTGTCGGTCATGCGCCGCGGTGAAATGGTCGCGACCCGCAAGACAGCGGAAACAACAGTCGAAGAGCTCGCCGAACTGATGGTCGGCCGTCGTGTGCTGCTGCATGTGGAAAAGCAGCCAGCCAATCCCGGCGAGATTTTTCTCTCGGTGCGCAACCTGACGGTCAAGGACAGCCGCGGCGTCGTCATGGTCGACAACGTCTCCTTCGATGTGCGCTCCGGCGAGATTGTCGGGATTGCCGGCGTGGCCGGCAACGGCCAGAGCGAACTCCTGGAAGCGATCACCGGCATCCGCAAGCCGACCTCGGGCGAAATCTGGATCAACGGCCAGAACGTTGCGGGCCTCGACCCGGCGGAACTGCGCGGTATTGGTGTGGCGCATATCCCTGAAGACCGCCACCATATGGGCCTCGTGCTTCCCTTCGAGGAAAGCCAGAATGCCATTCTCGGCTATCATCGCGACGAGCGCTATGGAAAGGGTCCGTTCCTGAACCCTGACCTGATGCGCAAGGCGGCGGTCGAGGAAATCGAGAAATACGATATCCGTCCGCCCAATCCACGGCTGAAGACCGCCAACTTCTCCGGCGGCAACCAGCAGAAGATCGTCGTCGCCCGTGAGATCGAACGCGATCCCAAGCTCTTGATCGTCGGCCAGCCGACGCGCGGGGTCGACATCGGTGCAATCGAATTCATCCACAAGCGGATCGTCGAAACGCGCGACGCCGGCAAGGCCGTGTTGCTTGTCTCCGTCGAACTCGACGAGATTCGCTCGCTCTCCGACCGCATTCTGGTGATGTTCGCCGGCAAGGTCGTTGGCGAAAAGACGCCTGATACAGGCGAACAGACACTCGGCCTGATGATGGCCGGCATTGCCGCTTGAGGATTTGATGAGCACTGCATCCGTACCCCTTCCGAACTGGATCAATTATGCGCTGCTGCCGCTGATCAACCTCACGCTCGCCTTCCTGGTCTCGGGCCTCGTGGTCTGGATCATCGGGGAAAACCCGTGGGAGGCGCTGAAGCTGATGCTGGAGGGCGCACTCGGCAGCGGTGAAGGTATCGGCTTCACGCTGTTTTATGCGACGAACTTCATCTTTACCGGGCTTTCCGTTGCGGTTGCCTATCACGCCGGCCTGTTCAACATCGGCTCGGAAGGCCAGGCCTATCTGGGTGGCTTAGGCGCAGCGCTCGCAGCCCTTGCGCTCGACCATTACGTGCCGTGGTATGTCACCATGCCCTTTGCAATCATGGCAGCCGCCCTGTTTGGTGCGGCCTGGGCTTTCATTCCGGCATGGCTGCAGGCCAAGCGCGGCAGCCATATCGTCATCACGACGATCATGTTCAACTTCATTGGCGCAGCGCTGATGGTCTATCTGCTGGTCAACGTGCTGATCGTTCCGGGTAAGATGGCACCGGAAACCCGCACCTTCCTCGAGGGTGGACAGTTGCCGAAGCTCGACTGGCTGATCTCGATGTTCGGCGGCACGCTCGGGCCCGCACCGTTCAACGTGTCCTTCCTGATCGCGCTCGTCATGTGCGTGCTGGTGTGGATCCTGATCTGGCGCACCAAGCTCGGCTTCGAGATGCGGACCCTCGGGATCAGCCGCTCGGCGGCGGCCTATGCCGGCATTCCCTATGTGAAGATCGTCATGATCACCATGCTGATCTCGGGCGGCCTTGCCGGCATGATGGCGCTCAATCCGGTGCTCGGCGCGTCTGCCCGCCTGCAGGTGGAGTTTGTCGCAGGTGCTGGCTTTGTGGGGATCGCGGTGTCGCTGATGGGGCGCAACCATCCGCTCGGCATCGTGCTTGCCGCGATCCTGTTCGGCATTCTCTATCAGGGCGGAGCCTGGCAATCGCCTTCGACGATGCCGAACATCAGCCGCGAGATGATCGTGGTCATCCAGGGTCTGGTGATCCTGTTTGCCGGTGCGCTCGAATTCATGTGCCGGCCGATGATCGTGCGCATCTACCAGACAATGACAAAGGCCTGAGGACGCGACCATGGAATCCTTTGACATGCTCATCAGCATCCTCGGCTCGACGATCCGTCTGTCGATCCCGCTGATCCTGGCGGCTCTTGCCGGTCTCTATTCCGAACGGGCGGGCGTCTTCGACATCGGGCTTGAGGGCAAGATGCTGGCAGCGGCCTTTGCCGCGGCCTGTGTCGCCTATCTCACCGGCTCGGCCTGGCTGGGTCTGTTCTCCGGCATCGCCGTTTCGCTGGTCTTCTCGCTGATCCACGGCTTTGCCTCGATCACCAATCGCGGCAATCAGATCGTCTCGGGCGTCGCGCTGAACTTCGTCGCGGCGGGCCTCACCGTCGTGCTTGGCCAGGCGTGGTTCGGCCAGGGCGGACGCACGCCGCAGGTCTCGGGCGAAGGTCGATTCACCCCCATCATCCTGCCGGGTGCGGACATGATGCGCGAAGTGCCCTTCATCGGGCCGCTCTATTCGAATGTCATTTCCGGCAACAACATCCTGACCTATATGGCGTTTCTCGCCGTCCCGATCTCCTGGTGGGTGCTGTATCGAACGCGTTTTGGCCTGCGTCTGCGCGCCGTCGGCGAGAACCCGGGTGCCGTGGATACGGCAGGCATTTCGGTTACCTTCCTGCGCTACCGCGCGGTGCTGATGGCCGGCCTGCTCTGCGGCATCGCCGGCACCTATCTCGCGATCGCTCAGTCAGCTGCCTTCATCAAGGACATGTCGGCGGGCAAGGGCTTCATTGCGCTCGCCGCCCTCATCTTCGCCAAGTGGAAGCCCGTGCCTGTCATGTTCGCCTGCCTGCTCTTTGGCTTCCTCGACGCGCTCGCCAACTTCATGCAGGGCAAAGAACTGCCCGTCATCGGGGAAGTGCCGGTGCAGCTCTTCCAGGCCCTGCCTTACATCCTCACCTGCATTCTGCTTGCGGGCTTCATCGGCTCTGCCAACCCGCCGAAGGCCGGTGGCGTCGCCTATACGAAAGAGCGCTGATCAATGGCTCACGACCTTTTCGAATCCGCGCGCGACGCGATGAAATTCGCGCATGCGCCCTATTCCAAGTTCCCCGTGGGTGCTGCCATTCGCGCGGATGATGGCAAGATCTATACCGGCGCCAATATCGAGAACCTCTCATTCCCGCAGGGATGGTGTGCCGAGCCGACGGCGATCGGCTGCATGATCATGGGCGGCGGAAAGAAGATCGTCGAGATGGCCGTCATCGCCGAGAAGCTGGCGCTGTGCCCGCCCTGTGGCGGTTGCCGTCAGAAGATCTCGGAATTCGCATCCGCCGGGACCAAGATCTATCTCTGTGACGAGGTGGGCGTCCAGAAGACCATGACCATGGACGAGCTTCTGCCGCTCAGCTTCAAGACGGACATCCTCGGATGAAGGCCGCCGTAGATCTGCTCGTCGAGCGCCTGAACGGCCTCATGCCGCGCTTTGGCATCGTTCTCGGATCGGGCCTGGGCTCGCTGGTCAATGAAGTTCGTGATGCCGTCCGCATCCCCTACTCCGATCTGCCCGGTTTTCCGTTGAGCGGCGTTTCGGGCCATGCCGGCGAGATCGTGGCAGGCTATCTCGGACGCACGCCGGTGATCATGCTCGCCGGCCGCATGCATTATTACGAACACGGCGATGCCAATGCGATGCGCAAGCCGATCGAAGTGCTGATGGGACTTGGCGTGAAGTCGCTTATCTTCACAAATGCGGCGGGATCCCTGCGCGAGGACATGGCCCCCGGATCGGTCATGCAGATCACCGATCACATCAACTTTTCCGGCAAGAACCCGCTGATCGGCGAACCGAGCGACGGGCGCTTCGTCGGCATGACCTCGGCCTATGATGCTGAGCTGCAGGCCGCGATGCGGGCAGCTGCTGAAGCCGAAGGCGTGCCGCTCGCGCAGGGCGTCTATATGTGGTTCTCGGGCCCAAGCTTCGAGACCCCGGCGGAGATCCGCATGGCGCGTATTCTGGGCGCCGACGCCGTGGGCATGTCAACGGTGCCGGAAGTCATTCTCGCCCGGTTCTATGGTCTGAGGGTTGCAGCCGCCTCCGTGATCACCAATTATGGGGCAGGCATGACCGGTGGCGAACTCAGCCACGAAGAAACCAAAGACATGGCGCCGATCGGCGGCAAACGTCTGGCCACCATCCTGAAACGGATGATCGGCGGAGGAAACGACATTGAATAATCAAGAACTGCGCGCCGTGGCTTCACGCGCGCTTGCGCTGCTCGACCTGACCAATCTGAAGGACGACTGCACGCCCGACCAGATCGTGACGCTCTGCGAGCGCGCCCAGAGCGCCTTCGGACCGACGGCTGCAATCTGCATCTGGCCACGCTTTGTCATGCAGGCACGCACCCTGCTTGGCCCCGACAGTCCGATCCGGATTGCAACGGTCGTCAACTTCCCCTCAGGCGAGATGAAGATGGAAGACGTGCTGGCCGAGACACGGGATGCCGTGGCTGACGGCGCCGACGATATCGATCTGGTGATCCCCTACCGGGCGCTGGCGGCCGGTGACGACAAGGCCGTGACCGACATGGTTTCGGCGGTGAAGGGCGCTTGCGGCTCGGCGATCCTGAAGACGATCCTGGAAACGGGTGAGCTCAAGGATATCTCGCTCATTCGCCGCGCCTCGGACCTGTCGATCGCAGCAGGTGCGGATTTCATCAAGACCTCGACCGGCAAGGTCGCCGTGAACGCGACGCTCGAGGCCGCCGACATCATGCTCCAGGCGATCCGCGACAGCCGCAAGAAGGTTGGTTTCAAACCGGCTGGCGGGATCTCGACCGTGGCCGATGCCGCGCTCTATCTCAGGCTCGCCGATACCATCATGGGCGAAGATTGGGTGATGCCGTCGACTTTCCGCTTCGGTGCGTCCGGTCTGCTCGACGATGTCATCGCCGTGCTTTCGGGCGAGCAGTCGAGCGCCGCTGCATCGGGGTATTAAGCCATGCTTCCCCAGGAAATCATTCGACGCAAGCGTGATGGCGGAACCCTGAGCGCGCAAGAGATCGCCGCCTTCATTGAGGGTCTATCGAAGGAAACGATTTCCGAGGGGCAAGTGGCCGCTTTTGCGATGGCCGTCTTCTTCAAGGGCATGGCGGCAGACGAGATTGTAGCGCTGACGCTAGCCATGCGCGATTCCGGCGACGTGCTCTCCTGGGCAGGCGTCGGCAAGTCCGTGGCGGACAAACACTCGACAGGTGGCGTGGGCGACAACGTTTCGCTGATGCTGGCGCCGATCGTGGCGGCTTGCGGGCTGGCCGTGCCGATGATTTCGGGCCGCGGCCTTGGCCATACCGGGGGCACGCTCGACAAGCTGCAGTCGATCCCCGGTTACGATGTGATGCCTGACAATGTCACCTTCCGCCGGACGGTGGATCGTGCAGGCTGCGCGATCATCGGCCAGACGGGCGATCTGGCCCCGGCCGACAAGCGGCTCTATGCGATCCGCGACGTGACGGCGACGGTCGAATCCATCCCGCTGATCACCGCCTCCATCCTCTCCAAAAAGCTTGCAGCCGGGCTCGAGAGCCTGGTTCTTGACGTGAAGGTCGGCAACGGCGCCTTCATGGCCAAAGCTGAGGACGCAGAGGCCTTGGCGCGTTCGCTGGTGCGTGTCGCGAACGGTGCGGGCGTGAAGACCACCGCGCTTTTGACGGACATGAACGAGCCGCTCGCCGACTGCGCCGGCAACGCGATCGAAGTGCTGAACGCCGTGGATTTCCTCAAAGGCCAGAAGAGCGGTACGCGGCTCGAAGAGGTAACCGTCGCGCTCGGTGCCGAGATGCTCGTCAACGCTGGCGTGGAGAGCAATCAGGCGGCTGCTCTTGCCCGCTGTAGTCGGGTACTCGCTTCCGGCAAGGCAGCAGAGATCTTCGGGCAGATGGTCACCGAACTCGGCGGACCGAAAGATTTCATGGAGAAGGCGGAAACATATCTCCCACGGGCCAAGGTCGAGCTCGCCGTTCTTGCCGATGAGGACGGCTATCTTGCTGAATGCGATACGCGTGGCCTTGGGCTTGCTGTCGTGTCGCTCGGTGGTGGCCGGCAGCGCCCCAGCGACAAGATCGATCACGGCGTGGGCATCTCCGGCTTCAAGCCGCTGGGCACAAGGGTCGAGAAGGGCGAACCAATCGCCTTCGTACAGGCAAACGACGAGGCGGCTGCAACGGAAGCGGCACAGACCGTGGCAAAGTGCTATCGTATTTCCGAGGCGGAGCCGGCTGCAGCACCCGTGATCGGGCTCAGGATCGGCGCCGAATAGCAGGCGCAAATCTCACTGGATCATCCGCAGCGTGCGCTTCTCCGCCGTATAGGACCTGAGCTTTGTCATGAAGCTCATGCCGACAAGCGTGGACGAGAGTAACTCGTCACCCAGAACGACGGCTTCGACATCACGCACCCGGATACTGCCGATTTCAACCCGGTCCAGGGTCACGTGTGCCGCCTTTGTGACGCCGTTTGCAGTTCTCACCTGGTAACGGAAATCGAGCGCTGCTGGGCTGAAACCGAGGCGGCGGGCGGTTGAGATATTGATCGTAACCCTAGAGGCTCCGGTATCAACCATGGCGTCAACGGGCTTGCCGTTCATCTTGAACGTTCCTGAATAGTGGCCATGGCGACCCATCGTGAGAACCGTCTGGCCGGAGGGAACCGCTGCGGCAGGCTTGGCCACAACGGCAGCGGGTTCGGTCGTCTCGCGCTCGTCCAGCATGGCCTGAACCTTCTCCGCGATCGTCGGCCATTGGCTGGCGGACAAGGCGAGCATCGAGACCATCAAGAGTGTGCGAGCGAACATCGGCAATCCTCGTGAGCGATGTGCCTTTCATATCAGCGATGCCCGAAAAAACGGATAAGGACGAACGCAAAACGGCCCGAAACCGGGGTTTCGGGCCGTCAAAGCTTGCGATCTGGTTAAGAAATCACTTCGTTCCGTACATCCGGTCGCCGGCATCGCCGAGGCCGGGCATGATGTAGCCCTTCTCGTTCAGATGGCTGTCGATCGATGCAGTGAAGATCGGCACATCGGGATGGGCGGCGTGAAAGTTCTCGATGCCTTCGGGGGCAGCCAGCAGGCAGAGGAAACGAATGTTCTTGGCGCCGCGCTCCTTCAGCTTCTCGATCGCAGCGATCGAGGAGTTTCCGGTTGCCAGCATCGGATCAACGACGATGATCAGGCGCTCCGACAGGGCTTCCGGCGCCTTGAAGTAGTATTCGACGGCCTGCAGCGTCTCGTGATCGCGATAGACGCCGACATGGGCTACACGGGCGGCCGGCACCAGTTCCAGCATGCCTTCGAGAAGGCCGTTGCCAGCGCGCAGGATGGAGGCGAAAACCAACTTCTTGCCCTCGAGGATCGGCGACTGCATCTCGGTGAGAGGCGTCTCGATCGTTTCCATGGTCAGCTCGAGGTCGCGGGTCACCTCATAGCAGAGGAGCGTGGAGATCTCGCGCAGCAGCCGACGGAAGCTCGAGGTCGACGTTTCCTTGCGGCGCATGATCGTCAGCTTGTGCTGCACGAGGGGGTGATCGATGACTGTTACGCCGTCCATGGTCGAGCCTTCTTTTCTTGTTTTCTGAGGTTCTTCTATTTTCACGTTCTCTTGGACGCCCGCAAGAGCGATGCCGCTTTTTGGGCGGTCTTCAACAGTTGCGGTATCACAACCGGGCGAGAAGCCGCGCGCGCGTCTCCTCATCGACGAAGGCCGCCTCGATCGCAGTGCGCGTCATGCCGTCGATCTCGGCGTCGGTGAAGCCAAACTCGCTCGAGGCCCAGTCGTATTCCTGGGCGAGCGAGGTGCCGAAGAAAGGCGGGTCGTCGGAGTTGATGCAGACCTTGACGCCGGCTTCGTGGAACCTCCTCAGCGGATGGCTGGCAAAGTCCGGGAAGACCTTGAGCGCGATGTTGGAGCCGGGGCAGACTTCGAGCACGGTGCCAAGATCGACCAGGCGGCTGACAAGCTCGGGATCCTCGATGGCGCGCACGCCGTGGCCGATGCGCGACGGCTTCACAAGGTCGAGGGCATCGGTGACACTGAAGGCACCGCAGACCTCGCCGGCATGGATGGTGAGGCCGAGGCCCGCCTCGCGGGCGATGTCGAAAGCGCGGGCATAATCCGCGACGCGGCCCATGCGCTCCTCGCCGGCCATGTTGAAGCCCGTGACCAGCGGATTGTCGCTGCGGGCGGCATATTCGGCGGCGGCAATGACGCTTTCGGGGCCGAAATGGCGCTCGCCGGTGACGATGATGCGCGCTTCGATGCCTGTCGCGGCCTTGGCGGCCTCAATGCCGGCGGTGATGCCGGAGAGATAGGTGTCTGCGCCGAGGCCGATGCGGTCGCCGTGATCAGGCGAGACGATGATCTCGCTGTAAATCGTGTCCACGGCTGCAAGCTCGCGCAGATAGGTCTCGGTCAGGAGGGCGTAGTCCTCCTCTGTGCGGAAAAGGGCGGCGACCCGGTCATAGGCCTTGATGAATTCGGCGAAATCACGCCAGGCATAAGTACCGTTTTCCATGAAGGTCGCGGGATCGACGCCATACTTCTCGGCCTGGCCGAGCGCCAGCGCTGGCGGCGCCGCACCCTCGATATGACAGTGCAGTTCAGCCTTCTTCAATCGTCTTGTCACAGGAAGCTCCGTCCGTGGCGGCCGGGAGCGATCCCCAGATGCGCCGCGATGGTTTCGCCGATATCGGCATAGGTGTTGCGGACACCGATGTTGCGCGAGCGCACACCGGGGCCGAAGCACATGATCGGTACACGCTCGCGGGTATGGTCGGTGCCGCGCCAGGTGGGATCGCAGCCATGGTCGGCTGTCATCAGAACCATGTCTCCGGGCTTCAGCTTGCGGTGAACTTCCGGAAGGCGGCGGTCGAAGGCTTCGAGCGCTGCGGCATAACCGGGTACGTCACGCCTATGGCCGAAAAGCATGTCGAAATCGACGAAATTGGTGAAGACGAGATCGCCGTCCTCGGCCTCGTCCATGACCTTCAGCGTGGCATCCATCAACGCCATGTTGCCATTGGCCTTGATGACTCGGGAGACACCCTGATGGGCGAAGATATCGCCGATCTTGCCGACGGCATGCACCTTGCGGCCGGCCTCGACAAGACGGTCGAGCAGCGTGGGCTCAGGTGGCAGTACGGAATAGTCGCGGCGATTGCCGGTGCGCTCGAAGGTCTGGACGGTTTCGCCGACGAAAGGACGGGCGATGACGCGGCCGATGTTGAGCGGATCGAGCAGTTTCCGGACGATCTGGCAGAGTTCGAGCAGGCGTTCGAGACCGAAATGGGTTTCGTGCGCGGCAATCTGGAAGACAGAGTCGCTCGACGTGTAGCAGATCGGCTTGCCGGTCCGGATATGCTCTTCGCCAAAGCGGGCGATCACCTCGGTGCCCGAGGCGTGGCAATTGCCGAGGATGCCGGGGACGTTGGCTTCGCGACAGATCGCGTCCACCACATCCTGAGGGAAGGCTTCTTCGCCTTCCGGAAAATAGCCCCAGTCGAACATCACCGGCGTGCCGGCGATTTCCCAATGACCAGATGGCGTGTCCTTGCCGCGCGAGACTTCGCTTGCCGCACCATGCAAGCCGAAGACCCGGTCGGGCACGGCCATGCCATCGGGCGCTTTGCCGGTTGCGAGTCTGGCGGCCTCGATCAGGCCGAGTGCCGACATGTTCGGCAGGACGAGTGGACCCTGCCGCAGCCCCTTGCGGTTGCCGGCGCCAGCCGCACAGAACTCGGCGATGTGGCCCAGCGTATCGGAGCCGTCGTCGCCATAGGCGGGCGCATCAGGAGCACCACCGATACCGAAGGAATCGAGAACGAAAAGGAATGCACGTGCCATGTGAACACCACGGCCGGGTCTGGTTTGTTGTTCTGCCGGCCTTTGATCGCATCCTTAGCGCCTGGACGAAGGCTTGGCAAACGCCTCAGATCAGCAGTTGCGGCATTTGACTTCGGTGCCAAGGCGCTGACGGAAGTAGTATTCGCGCGCAATGGTGAGGTTCTTGGCTTCCGTGCCAGACAGGCCCGGTAGGTACATCATCAGCTCGTGGCTGACGCTGAGTTCGCTGCGGATGAGAAACGTACCCGCGACGAGCATGTCGGCGGGCACGGGTGCTTCCGTGCCGACGGCATAGGGGGCGACGCCTGTGGTCGACCAAGACCAGAGGACTTTCGCCGCCTTAGAGGAGTCGATCTCGATCGCGCTGACCTTGATCAGCAGATCCTTGGAGGGATAGGGCACAAAGATTGCCCCGGAGACATCCGCCATGGCCGCAAGGAAAGTCTTGTCGACCTCCTCCTCCCGCGAGACCAGATCCGCAATCGTGCTGCTTGCCATCGAGGTCTTCTTGGCAACACTCAACCCCATGGTGAGCTCGAATGCCATCAGATAAAGCACGATGAGCATCGGCGCGACGATCGCGAACTCGACCCCACCAACGCCCTGTCTGTCGCCAATCAGGCGCTTCCAATTGCAGACAAGGCCGAGATAGCCCTGTCGAAAACTCGTCACGCTTCGTCTCAGCGCGGATTTATCTCTACCGCTCACGGTCATGGATATTTCTCGTTCTGGAAGGCGGTGGTGGCGACGATCAAGAAGTCTGACGGCAGGGACCCATCCGAGGGCCTGATGGTCGTGATGTAGGGACGGACGAGATCGGTGATCACCTGCCAGCGATAATAGGCGCGCAGCATGTTGACCGTGTCGGGCCCTCCGGGCGTGAACTTGAAACTCGTCGGGTCGATGTCGGCGAAACTGGCTGTCGACACACGCGGAATGGTCTGTGGAATGTCCGCAAACTTCGGAAAGGTCCGAGCGTCGATGTAAAGCTTGCTCGGTGTGGAGATTTCCGTCTCCGAGCACTGGATCATGATGTCTATCTCGTCACAAAACGCCTGCCGGAACTTGGTGACGTCCATGTCCGTGGCGGGGCGGTTCAGCTGATAGGTGATCTGTCCGGTGCGGATCTGCCGGCCCAGCGTGTTGACTGCATTGGTCACCAGCTGCTCTGCGGCGAAAGCCACGAAGGTTTCGATGATCGCGAAAACGATAAGGAAATAGGGGACAGCAAGGATTGCGAATTCGATCGCTGCGGCGCCGTCTTTCGATCGCGCAAGCTTGCGCCACAGCCGGAAGCGTGGTCTGCGGCGCTCAATCCGATGATCTCGATCGATATCCTGGCTCGTCATAGCCTTCTTCATCCTCAAAGCTCAGGAGAAGCTACGAGCCAAATGTTGATTTTCCGTTTCCCGAATATTTACACTTTGCCACGCCGTCTGAAGGCAAAACTCAAGAGTATCACGGCGTAGCGCCGGTCTTTGCGTGCTCTTCGCAGTTCGGCGTGCAGGAGAGAACGGTGCGCGCGGTAGACTTGAACACACGCACGGTGCTGGCCTCGTCGATGGATACCAAGATGCGTTCGTCGACGATGGCATTGCCGTCGGCATCAAGCAGAACAAGGTTCGTGGTGCCAAAGGAACGGCCGGTCAGAACGATGGTACGGGCGTCGGCAACGGTCGCATCGGCCACTTCGGCATTGCCGACGATCACCTTGCTCACCGGGCGATCCAGCTTCAGCACGCGCGCGCTGTTCATATAGACGCGCAGGATGCCTTCATCTTGCGCCTGCACAACATTGGCTGACGAGAGCGCGGCCAGGACCATGGTCATGGCGGCTGCAGCAGCAAGAAGACGATCGGACATGAACGTGCCTTTGAATACGCGCGTGAGGTTATTGCCGGAAGCATGCCGGCTTTTGGTGAACGAAGGGTTAAGTGCGATTCTGCAGCCTCAGACAGGACGGCCGTTCGGTTCGGCCAACAAATTTCGCCTGCGGCTCAAGGAGCGGATTGGTCGAATCTGTGCCATTCAGGCGCAGCCTGGCGAGAAGATGCGTTAACATTTGCTCGCAAGGGGCAAGACCTTGGAACGCCGCACCCGACCCGAGGATGGAAAAACCCGCGATAAAGCGCTGTTTCGGCTGAGATCCACGGCATCTTATCGGTCTGCGCCAGTATTCATTTACCACACCGGAGGCTTGCGCCGTTTCACGATCCGGTAACCGTTTTTCTTAAGCCGATGGCAATAGGCCGCCGCGTAGGTTGGCGACATCCGAGCAACGGCAAACAGTTGCCGGCAGTGCTGATCAACCTCGCGGAGTAGGAGAAATAACATGACCAAGCTTTTCGCACGTTTCGTCAAGGACGAGTCCGGCGCAACCGCAATCGAATACGGCCTCATCGCCGCCCTCATCTCGGTCGCCCTGATCACCGGCGCGACGACCCTCGGCGGCGCTCTGAACGACACGTTCCAGAACATTTCCACTGAGATGCAGGATGCCCGCGACGCCAACTAAGGGCGGCGTAACCAAGATTATAAAGGCCGCCTAGAAAGGCGGCCTTTTGCATTTGCGGCATACTCAGAAGCTAGAACGAGGCTTTGTTTCCGGAATCTCAATACTTATCGGGTAGTGAGACGGCAGGGAGTAGCGACCATGTATTCAGCGATCGTCTTTATCGTCCTTCCAGCCTGTCTTGTCTTGGCGGCGCTCACCGATTTTCTCGAAATGACGATCCCGAACTGGATCTCGCTGCTGCTGATCGGCGCCTTCGTCCTCATTGCCCCCTTCAGCGGATTGTCCTTACTCGAGCTCGGCTGGCATCTGGCCGCTGCGTTACTCGTTTTCTTCGGATGTTTCAGCCTCTTTGCGCTCAATGTCATGGGCGGCGGCGATGCCAAGCTCTTGACGGCTGCGGCACTCTGGTTCGGCTTCAACCATTCGCTTTTCGAGTTCCTCGTCTACACCGGATATCTCGGCGGCCTGCTGACCATCGTCGTGATGCTCCTGCGTGCCAACTGGGACAAGCTCGCGACGGTCGGCGTTCGACTTCCGCAAACTCTGATGGTCGCAAAGAAAATTCCTTATGCGATTGCGATTGGCGGAGCAGGTCTGCTCGCCTATCCGAGTTCTCCCCTGGTTGTTGCCGCCATTCAGAAAGCTCTCTGACCGCAGCCGAAGAAACCTTCCGTTAACTACAAATGTAAGCGGGTCATTAACCATAAGTACACCAATTCCTGATCAACCTTGTCGGCAGAACCTATTGCGTCGCCCGAGGATCGATCATGAAACCCGCCCGCCTCATCATACTCGCTGTCGCCGTCGTGGCTGCCGGTATGGCCGGTCTGCTTGCCATGCGGCTCAGCGGCAACCAAACCGTGATCGTGCAGGATGCTGTCATCCAAAAGGAGCCGACCGTCGAGGTGCTCGTCTCGGCGGCTAACCTTCCGGTCGGTGCCCGCCTCGATGAAAACTCCATGCGCTGGATGGCCTGGCCAGAAGGCAGCGTGGTCGACGGCTTCATCACATCCTCGACGCGACCGGATGCCATCGCCGAACTTTCCGGCGTCGTAGTCCGCCTGCCCGTCTTTGAAGGCGAGCCGCTGCGGCGTGAAAAGATTGCCAATTCCTCCTCCCGTATTCTCTCGGCGCTCTTGCCATCCGGCAAGCGGGCCGTCTCGACCGAAATTTCTGTGGCCACCGGTGCCGGTGGTTTCATCCTGCCGAACGACCGCGTCGACGTGATCATGGTGCGCAAGGGTGAGGAAGACAATTTCCTGACGGAGACCATCCTCACCAATGTTCGCGTGCTGGCGATCGACCAGCAGATCGCGGAAGCGCCAGATGGCTCCAAATCCGTCATCGGTACGACGGCAACCCTCGAACTGACGCCGGACCAGACCAAGGTCATCGCGGTTGCACAACAGATGGCAGATCGTCTCTCGCTCGCCCTTCGTTCAGTCGCCGACGCGCAGGAAGAAGATACGTCGGCTGCCGACCATCTGCTCAGCGGCGGAGACGGTCAGCCGATCATCCAGGTCATCAAGTCTGGCGCGGTGGTCAAGTCGACTTCATCGACCGCCAATTCCATGCAATGATTGGAGACCCATCGTGGCCAGTCTGACACACAAACTCAAGGTATCGCTGACCGCAAGCATCGCCTTTGCCATGGCGATCACTGGCGCTCCGAGCTCCTTTCTTGATCACGGGACCATGGTGCCTGCCGCGGAAGCGGCGCAGCAGACGGTCTTGCGCATTACCAATTCCGGTCCGGGCGCTCGCCGGGCGGTAAAGCTCGGTCTCAACAAGGCGCTGGTCGTCGACCTGCCTGCAGATGCACACGACATCCTGGTCGCAGATCCGGTCATGGCCGATGCCGTGACGCGCTCATCGCGCCGGATCTATCTGTTCGGCAAGATGGTCGGGCAGACCAACATCTTCATCTTCGGCGCCAATGGCGAGGAGATCGTCAGCCTGGACATCCAGATCGAGCGCGACATCACCGGCCTTGAGGCCAATCTGCGCCGCTTCATCCCCGAGTCCGACATCAAGGTCGAAATCGTCTCCGACAACATCGTTCTGACCGGCTCTGTACGCACGCCGCAGGACGCCGCGCGGGCCGCCAGCCTTGCGGAAGCTTTCCTCAAGGGCGGTGAGGCGACGACGCGCAACACGACCGCCACCAGCGAAAGCAGTGGCGACGGCGCCGTTGCCATCTATGCGGAACAGCGGCAGGTATCGCAGATCGTCAACCTCCTGACGATAGAGGGCGAGGACCAGGTAACGCTGAAGGTCACCGTGGCAGAAGTCAGCCGGCAGGTGCTGAAGCAGCTCGGTTTCTCGGGCAGCATTTCCGACGGATCGACCGGCATCAGCTATGCCAATCCGTCGAACCTCGGCAATGCCATCGATCCGACAGGCACAGCCACGATTTCTGCTGGCATCGGCGGCCTCGGCCTCAACACCTACATCAACGCCATGGAGCAGGCCGGTGTCATGCGGACGCTGGCCGAGCCGAGCCTGACCGCGATCTCGGGCGAGCCCGCAAAGTTCTACGTCGGCGGCGAATTCCGTCTTGCCGGACCGCAAGAGGTGTCGAGCGACACCGATGGAACTTCCATCGAGCGCACGACTCAAAGCATCGATTACGGTATCGAGTTGAACTTCCGCCCAGTCGTTCTGGCGCCCGGTCGCATCAGCCTGCAGATCGAGACCAATGTCTCCGAGCCGACCTGGGAATCCTCGCAGGTCACGGGTAACGTTCTCAATCAGGTCCCCGGCTCTACCTTCCTGTCGATCCGTAAACGCGAGGCCTCGACCACCGTCGAACTGCCGTCCGGTGGCTCGATCGTGATTGCCGGTCTCGTTCAGGACAATATTCGCCAGGCGATGTCCGGACTGCCTGGGCTCTCCAAGGTGCCGGTTCTCGGCACGCTGTTCCGCAGCAAGGACTTCCAGCGCAACGAGACCGAACTCGTGATCATCGCGACGCCCTATCTGGTGCGGCCGGTTGCACGCGGTGCCCTGTCGCGGCCGGATGACAACTTCAACCCCGAAAACGACGGCGCCACCTTCTTCCTGAACAAGGTGAACAAGGTCTATGGCCGCCGCGAGAACAACCAACCGACCGGCCAGTACCATGGCGCTGTCGGCTTCATCTACAAGTGAACGGCGTGAGGATCGAAATGAAACATTCGGCGCGTCAAGTCAGGGAAAGTCGGCCAGCCATGGCATCAGTGGGTCATTCATTCCAGCGCATCCTCCTCACCGGCCTCGTTCTCGGAACAGCCGTCGCGCTTTCCGGTTGCGGCAGCACGAAGGACGGGATGACAACATCCGCCATCCCCGACGACTACCGCACGCGACATCCCATCATGCTGAGCGAAGTGGAACATACACTCGATGTTCCGATCGCATCCGGCGACCGCAGACTGACGGTCGGCGTGCAGGATTCGATCGCTGGCTTTGCCGCGGACTATCTGTCGGCGTCGACGGGCACGATCCAGATCATGGTACCGCACGGTTCGCCGAACTCTGGCGCGGCATCGGCCATGCGCAAGCAGATTCGCCAGGTTCTGACCACGCGGGGCGTTGCTGCCAACAGGATCATTGAAACGTCTTATCAGGCGGAGTCCAACAGCAATGCGGCTCCGGTGCGCCTTAGCTATGTGGCGATTACCGCAATGACCAATCCCTGCGGCGAATGGCCTGAAGACCTGCAGAACAACACCTTCAGCAACAAGAATTATCACAATTTCGGCTGCGCGACGCAGAGCAACCTCGCCGCACAAATCGCCAATCCGATGGATCTCGTCACCCCCCGCGACATGGCTCCGATCGACGCCACCAGGCGCTCGACCGTCATCGGCCTTTATCGCCGGGGCGCGGACACCTCCACGAATTGATGCGACTGCGGTCCAAGAGGACAGGATGAGAGCATGAACGCGATCGACTATGACATCGGCGAATCCAACGAGGGATATCGGAGCGCTTCCGAGAGCGTGATCGCAGGCGACGTCGAAAGCCTGCGTCCGCTGCCGCGCATCTCGATCCATGCCTTCTGCATCAGCGAAGGCGTGCATAAGACGATGGAGCAATGCGCCGGCGATCGACGCATGGCCCGTGTCAGCATGCGCATCACGCATGGCAATATCGCCGCTGCGGCGAACATGTTCTCTCAGACGCCGACGCCGAACCTCATCATTCTGGAGACCGACGCCGGACCACGCGACCTGATGACCGAGCTGGCGCCGCTCGCCGAAGTCTGCGATCCAAGCTCGCGGGTGATCCTCGTCGGCCGACACAACGATATCGCCCTCTACCGCGAACTGATCCGCAACGGCATCTCCGAATACATCGTGGCGCCTTTCACCATGGCCGACATGATGAGCTCCATCGCCTCGATTTTCGTCGATCCGGAGGCCGAACCGCTCGGGCGCAGCATCGCCTTCATCGGTGCCAAGGGCGGCGTGGGTTCCTCGACCATCGCGCATAACTGCGCCTTCGGCATTTCCTCGCTGTTTTCGACCGAAACGGTGCTTGCCGACCTCGATCTGCCCTTCGGCACCGCGAACATCGACTTCGATCAGGATCCGGCCCAGGGCATGGCAGAAGCCGTATTCTCGCCAGAGCGTCTCGACGAGGTCTTTCTTGACCGCCTGCTGACGAAATGCGGGCAGAACCTTTCGCTGCTCGCAGCCCCGTCGATGCTCGACCGCGGTTATGACTACGAGCGTGGTGCCTTCCAGCCAATCCTCGACGTTTTGCAGCGGAGCGCTCCCGTGACGGTGCTCGACCTGCCGCATACCTGGGCCGACTGGACCCGTGCTGTGCTCTCTGACGTCGACGAAATCGTCATCACCTGCGCACCGGATCTCGCCAATCTGCGCAACATGAAGAACATGATCGACGCTTTGAAGAAGCTGAGGCCGCAGGACAAGCCGCCGCATCTCATCCTCAATCAGGTGGGCATGCCGAAGCGGCCGGAGATCGCGCCATCCGACTTCTTCGAGCCGCTCGAACTCGATCCGGTCGCGATCATTCCATTCGACGCCCAGCTTTTCGGCACCGCTGCCAATAGCGGCCGGATGATCAGCGAGATGGATGGGAAATCGCCGACGGCGGAGACGTTCTCACAGCTCGCGCATCTCGTCACAGGCCGTGCCACGATCAAGAAACCTAAGAAGGCGGGTCTCGGCTCGTTCATCGAAAAGCTGCGCAAGAAATAGACCGCTAACAGGAACAGGTAGAGCTCATGTTTGGCAAACGCGGAAACGACGGTTTCGGCAAGGGCGGGGCGGGCGTCGGCACGATCCCGGCACAGCCGGCTGCTGCCGCGCCTGCGGCACGCTCCAGCACGCTCCTCGAGCCCGGCAGTCCGGAAGTCAGCACGCGTCAGCAGGTGACGCCGCCGTCCATGCAGACACCCAGCCGCAAGAAGCCGCCGCGGACCGAAGACTATTACGACACCAAGAGCCAGGTGTTCTCCGCCCTCATCGACACGATCGATCTGTCGCAGCTCGCCAAACTCGACGGTGAAAGCGCGCGCGAAGAAATCCGCGATATCGTCAACGATATCATCACGATCAAGAACTTTGCGATGTCGATCTCCGAGCAGGAAGAGCTGCTTGAGGACATCTGCAACGACGTTCTGGGTTATGGCCCGCTTGAACCGCTGCTGGCCCGAGACGACATCGCCGACATCATGGTCAACGGTGCCGGCCAGACCTTCATCGAAGTCGGCGGCAAGACGATAGAATCGGAAATCCGATTCCGCGACAATTCGCAGCTTCTGTCGATCTGCCAGCGCATCGTCAGCCAGGTCGGTCGTCGTGTCGACGAATCGAGCCCGATCTGCGACGCGCGTCTGCCCGACGGTTCGCGTGTGAACGTTATTGCCCCGCCGCTCGCGATCGACGGCCCGGCGCTCACCATTCGTAAGTTCAAGAAGGACAAGCTGAACCTCGCACAGCTGGTCAAGTTCGGCGCGATCACGCCCGAGGGCGCCGAGGTCCTGCAGATCATCGGCCGCGTTCGCTGCAACGTGGTTATCTCAGGCGGTACCGGCTCGGGTAAGACGACGCTTCTGAACTGCCTCACCGGCTTCATTGACCAGGACGAGCGCATCATTACCTGCGAAGACACGGCCGAACTGCAGCTGCAGCAACCGCATGTCGTGCGTCTGGAAACGCGCCCGCCGAACATTGAAGGCGAAGGCGAGATCACCATGCGTGACCTCGTCAAGAACTGCCTGCGTATGCGGCCCGAACGCATCATCGTCGGTGAAGTGCGCGGACCCGAAGTGTTCGACCTCCTGCAGGCGATGAACACGGGTCATGACGGATCGATGGGCACTATCCACGCCAACACGCCGCGCGAGTGCTTGAGCCGTATGGAATCGATGATCGCCATGGGCGGCTTCTCGCTGCCAGCAAAAACTGTTCGTGAAATCATCTCCGGCTCGATCGACGTTATCATTCAAGCGGCGCGCCTGCGTGACGGGTCGCGTCGCATCACCCACATCACCGAGGTGATTGGGATGGAAGGCGACGTGATCATCACCCAGGACCTCATGCGCTACGAAATCGAAGGCGAAGATGCCGGCGGCAAGATCATAGGTCGGCACATGTCGACGGGTATCGGAAAGCCGCATTTCTGGGATCGTGCTCGCTATTACAACGAAGATCGTCGCCTGGCGGCCGCACTCGACGCCATGGAACAGAAGTCCAAGGGGATCTGATCATTATGTTCGGCATCGATCCCACGGTTCTGGCTATCGTCCTCCTCGCCGCCGTCTCGACCGGCGCGATCGCCTATGGTGTACTCTATTCCCGGATCGAAACCGACAAGAAAACCGCGAACCGCATCAACAGGGTGCGATCGTTGGAGACGGACACGGCGCAGATGAAGGCAGCACGCGACCGCGTGCAGGAAATCTCGAAACGCCGAAAATCCGTGCAGGATTCGCTGAAAGAACTCGAGAAGAAGCAGCAACAGGAAAAGACCAAAAAGGCCAATGCCGCGAGCATGAAGGCCAAACTGACACAATCTGGCCTCTCGGTATCGCTCACCCAGTTCTACCTGGCAAGCGGTGTTCTCGGCATCGTCGTGCTTGCGATGACCTTCCTCGCCGGAATGCCGATCCTTGTGATGGTAGGTGCTGCCTTCGTTGCCGGCCTCGGTTTGCCGCGCTGGATCGTCGGCTTCCTTGTCAGCCGCCGCCAGAAAAAGTTTCTCGAAGAATTTCCAAACTCGCTCGACGTGATGGTGCGCTCGATCCGATCGGGTTTGCCGCTCAACGACGCAATCCGGATGATCGCGGCCGATGGCCAAGAGCCAGTTAAGACCGAGTTCCGCCGCATCGTCGAATCGCAACAGCTTGGTCTGAGCGTCCCAGATTCGGTGGCCCGAATGCACCAGACCATGCCTCTGAACGAGGTCAGCTTCTTTGCCATCGTCATCGCGATCCAGGGTCAGGCCGGCGGCAATCTGTCTGAAGCGCTCGCCAATCTGTCGCGTGTGCTGCGTGACCGCAAGAAGATGAAAGCCAAGGTCAACGCGCTCTCAATGGAAGCGAAGGCCTCGGCGGCGATCATCGGCGCCCTGCCCTTCATCGTGGCGTTTCTCGTTTACATCACGTCCCCCGGCTACATCACGATCCTGTTCACCGATTCGCGCGGCCACCTGATCCTCGGGATTTCTGCGGTCTGGATGAGCATCGGTATGCTGGTCATGCGCAACATGATCAACTTCGAGATTTGAGGGGCTGGTGGGATGACCGAAGACTGGGCTGCACAAGTGACCGATCCGGCACTGATCATCGCCGTCCTGGTGGCGCTTGCGGTGTTCGGGACTTTCTACACCATTGCCATGCCATATCTAGAGCGCGGCGATCTCAACAAACGCATGCGCGCCGTCTCGACCGAACGTGATCTCATCCGGGCCCGCGAGCGCGCCAAGCTGAATGCCGATGCCGCACAGGGGCGGGCATCGCTGCGCACGACCAACAACAAGTCCGTCCGCGACATTGTCGAACGCTTCAATCTGCGTAAAGCTCTCGTGGATGACACCACGGTGGACAAGCTGAAGGCGGCGGGTCTTCGGTCGCAGAATGCGCTGAACATGTTCCTGCTGGCGCGTTTCCTGTTGCCGTTCGCAACACTGGCTCTTACGGCCTTCTGGATCTTCGTGCTCGGCAATCTGGCAGAAAAGGCGCTGCCGGTTCGTCTGTTCGTCACCATTCTCGGCGGTTATCTCGGCTTTTACCTTCCGAACATCTACGTTTCGAACCGCATCACAAAGCGGCAGCAGTCAATCAAGCGCGCCTGGCCGGATGCGCTGGATCTGATGCTGATCTGCGTGGAATCGGGTATATCGCTGGAAGCGGCGATGCGGCGCGTCTCGGAGGAAATCGGCGAACAGTCGCCCGAACTTGCCGAGGAGATGGTGCTGACCACGGCGGAACTTTCGTTTCTTCCCGACCGCCGCCAGGCGCTCGAAAATCTCGGCACACGAACGCAGCTCGACGGCGTCAAGAACGTCGTTCAGGCGCTCATCCAGGCAGATCGATACGGTACACCTGTGGCGCAAGCTCTGCGCGTGCTTGCGCAAGAGGGGCGCGACGAGCGCATGAACGAAGCGGAGAAAAAGGCAGCAGCCCTTCCGCCGAAGCTCACCGTTCCGATGATCCTGTTCTTTCTGCCAGTGCTGATCGCCGTCATTCTGGGCCCCGCAGGGATCCAGGTTTCCGACAGGTTCTGATCGACCGACTAGTCCCTATCAGTGAACGGTCGCGAGCTCTTCTTCGAGGAGCTTCAGCGCATCCTGCAGCGCTTCAACCAGGATGTCCGTCAGTTCGTCGGATTTGTTCTCGAGAAGCATCAGCTTGACCGCCATGTCCTGCTGCTCGAAATACTGGTCAGGTCCTTCGTTCATCATCATGTCCCCTTAAGGCCGAATCATCTCGGCTGGTTCCACGATGCCGACGTATCCTTGTGCCGGGCTTTCACCCAATCCCGTGTCATCCGTCAAGCGTCAGTCTCGACCCCACCGGTTACTGCGGAATTGAAGTTCGAAAAAAACTCACCGGCGAGCTTCTTGGAAGTCGATTCGATCAGACGACTGCCCAACTGCGCGATCTTCCCACCGACCTCGGCCTTCACCGTATAGGTGAGCAAGGTCGTCCCACCCTCTTCCGGTGTTAGGGTCACGTCTGCACCACCCTTGGCAAAGCCGGCAAGGCCACCCTTCCCTTCGCCTGAAATCGTGTAGGAATGCGGCGGATTGAGATTTTGCAGCTCGACGGTCCCCTCGAACTTCGCCTTGATCGGCCCGATCTTCAAAACAACCTTGGCGGTCATCTGACTGTCAGAGGTCTTTTCCAGGCTTTCGCAGCCAGGAATGGACTGCTTGAGGATTTCGGGGTCGTTCAGCGCACGCCATACGGTTTCCACCGGCGCCTCGATGCGCTCGCTGCCTTGCATGTCCATCCGGTCTTCCTCCCTCACAGATCGCGGGCTCCCTCCCGCAGTCTTCAGACTGCATGGCGAAGGCGGCGGATGCAAGACTGCTAAAGCATCAGCGCAACCGACCGTCAGACGAGAACAGCCTGCTCAACGCGGTCCTGGGAGCCGAAGAAGCGGAGGTAACGCTCGACTTCTTCCGGATCCCCGGTCGCCTTGCGGGGATTGTCGGAAAGCTTGACCGCCGGGCGACCGTTGGCTTCCGAGACCTTGCAGACGATGGAAATCGGCTTCAGGCCAGCGATCTCCACGGGCGCGCAGCCGGCGAAGTCATTGGTGAGATTGGTACCCCAGCCGAAGGACATGCGGACGCGTCCGGCAAAATGGCGGTAGGTGTCGATAATCGCGTCGACATCGAGCCCGTCCGAGAAGATCAAGAGCTTCTTGCGCGGATCGCGGCCCATCTTCTTCCACCATTCGATGATCTTCTCGCCGCCTTCGATCGGCGGCGCACTGTCCGGTCGGAAACCGGTCCAGTCGGCAACCCATTCCGGTGCATGCTGGAGAAAGGACGTGGTGCCGTACGCATCCGGCAGGACGATCAGCAAATTGCCGCCGTAGAGTTGATTCCAGTCTTTCAAAACCTGATAGGGGGCTGCTGCCAGTTGTTCGTCGGTCTCGGCCAAGGCTGCAACGACCATCGGCAATTCATGGGCATTTGTCCCGACCGCTTCGAGATCGGAATCCATGGCAAGCAGCACATTGCTTGTGCCGGTGAACGCCGGGCCGATGCCTTCCTTCAGGGCTTCGACGCACCAGCGCTGCCAGAGGAAGCTGTGACGGCGGCGGGTGCCGAAGTCGGAAATGCGCAGACCCGGCAATTCGCGGAGGCGCTCAACCTTCGACCACATCTTGGCCTTGGCACGCGCATAGAGCACGTCAAGTGTGAAGTAGCCGAGCGAGCGCATGGCAGCACGCGACCGCAGTTCGTTGATGATGGCAAGCGCTGGGATTTCCCACAGCGTCGTTTCCATCCAGGAGCCGTGAAAGGTCAACTCGTATTGGCCGTCACGCTTGGAAAGTTCGTATTCGGGGAGCTGGAGATTGCCGAGCCAGGCGAGGAATTCTGGCTCGAAGATCTGCGCGCGACCATAGAACGTGTTACCGGCCAGCCAGATCATTTCCTTCTTCGTCAAGCGCAGCGATCGGACATGATCGAGCTGATCACGCAGTTCCTGCTCATCAATCTCATCCGCGAGCCTGACCGAGGTGGTGCGATTGATAAGTGTGAAGGTCGCATTCACCTGCGGGTAGAGTTTCCAGATCATCTGGAGCATCAGCAGTTTGTAGAAGTCGGTGTCGATCAGGCTGCGGATGATGGGATCGAGCTTCCAGGCGTGATTGTAAACCCTGGTCGCGATATCTGTCTTGGTCATGATCGACTGCCTTGCCATCCGCAGGGGGACTGCGGGGGACGGCCGAAACGCTTCGGCCGTTTCCGCTGCAGTTATCGGCAATCACCGGGGGAATGTCCAGAGAGCGCCATTACACCGCTCTCCGGGAGGTTTGAGCGCATTACTGGCTGGGTGTCGGGCTGGATTCAGGAACGACCTGATTGTTGTCGCTCGGCGACGGGGCCGTCTGCTCGACAGGCTGATTTGCCGGCTCGCTCGGTGCAATCGAATTGCCCCACCACTCCGCCGGGATCCAGACGAGCATGGCAAGGATCAGCCCGCCAAGCAACACGATGAGGACTGGCTTGCCCTTGAAGCCCTGACGCGCCTCGGTCGGGGTCATCGGTTCCGGCTGAAGGCCGCGCGTACGACGGTCGGTCGTGTCTGGAAGATCGGTTCGGCTGCTCATGTGGTTGCTCCCTTGTGTCCTGAGGCGCGCAAGGCGCGAATTCTCAGGGAAACGGGAGCTCAGCGGGGTTTGTTCCCGCAATTTTCGGGCGGCTAATAACCAGCGGTACGATCGACAACAAATTCGAGGGGCTTGCCAGCCTCGAGCCGAGCGATCTGCGCCTCGACGTGACGGAAGAGGGCGCGAACATCGGAGGCGGCGGCGGCGTGAGGCGTGACGATCACGTTCGGCATCGACCAGAGGGGACTGTCAGGATCGAGCGGTTCCTTTTCGAAGACGTCGACAGAGGCCGCCTTCAGCGTGCCGTCCGTCAGGCATTCGGCAAGCTCTGCTTCCTTCTGGCTGCCGCCACGACCGGCATTGAGAAAGATCGGACCGCCCAGGGGGCCCGTGCGGCGGAGCCTGGAAAACAGAGCGCGGTCGTAGATGCCGCGCGTGTCGTCCGTCAGCGGCAGAAGGCCGACCAGGATATCCGTGCGACCGAGGAAGGTGTCGAGCCCGTTCGCATCGAAGGTTTCGACGCCGTCGATCGTCTTTGCACGACGGGACCAGCCTATGACATCGAAGCCCATGACCTTGAGCTTCTGGACCGCGTCGGCACCCAGTACACCAAGGCCCATGACTCCAACCGTGACCTCCCGGGCCTCCGGCTGATCCGCAATCTCGTGCCAGACGCGAGCCTGCTGCTGGCCAGCATAGGCGATGCCATGGCGCAGATGGTGAAGGCATTGCCAGACCACCCATTCGCTCATGCGGTCCGTCAGGCTGCGATCGACAAAACGGATGATGGGGAGATCAGGCAGCTCGTATGCAGAAAGGATGTGATCGACACCGGCACCGCCGGAGAAGATGGCGGTGAGCCCGGTTGCACGACGGAAAACGGCCGGGTCCGGTTTCCAGACCACGGCGAATTCGGCATCCGAGAGGTCGTGATCGGCATTCGCCGGATCACCCATGTCGATAACAGGACGATCGGGGAACGCCGAACGAAGCGCGTTGACGACGCTTTCGCGGGCAAAGCGGAGATCGATCACGACAGGGCGTTTTTCGGACATTGCAAACTCACATTATTGGCGGATGCCGCCGGCTTCGACTGCTTCGAGATTGAAGGCGGCGGCCATCAGTGCGCGGGTGTAGTCGGCCTTGGGCGCAGCGAAGACCTCTGCGGCCGGACCTTTCTCAACGACCTTACCGCCGCGCATGACGATAATCTCGTTCGCGAGCGCCCTCACCACCTTGAGATCGTGACTGATGAAGAGATAGGCGAGATCGTGCTTGGCCTGCAGATCGCGCAGGAGATCGACGACCTGAGCCTGGACGGTCATGTCGAGGGCGGAGGTGGGTTCATCGAGCATGACGAAACGGGGTTTCAGCACCATGGCGCGGGCAATGGCGATGCGCTGGCGCTGGCCGCCGGAGAATTCATGCGGGTAGCGCCAGCGGGTGGCGGGGTCGAGGCCGACCTCCTCAAGAGACCATGCGACACGAGCATCTCGTTCGTCTGCGGACAGCTGCTTTTCGTGGACCTTGAGGCCCTCGGCGATGATCTCGCCCACGGACATGCGGGGGCTCAGCGAGCCGAAAGGGTCCTGAAAGACGATCTGCAGGCGATCGCGCAGCGGCCGCATCTCGCTGTAGGAAAAGGCATCGATATCCTTGCCGATGAAACTGATGCGTCCCTTTGACGAGATGAGGCGCGAAAGGGCGAGGCCGAGGGTCGTCTTGCCGGAGCCTGATTCGCCAACGACGCCAAGAGTCTGACCAGCTCTAAGCGTCAGGTCGACGCCATCGACGGCCTTCACGTGATCAACGGTGCGGCGGAGGAAGCCAGCCTTGATCGGAAACCAGACGCGGATGTCCTCGCCCTGCATGACAACAGGCTTCGTTTCGTCCAGAAGCGGGGGTTCGCCGCGCGGTTCCGAGGCGAGCAGTTTCTTCGTGTAGGCATGCTGGGGCCGCTCGAAGATGTCCTCGACTAGACCTGCCTCGACGATCTTGCCCCTGGTCATCACGCAGACCCGGTCCGCGAACTTGCGGACGATGCCGAGGTCATGGGTGATGAAGAGCATGGACATGCCGTGCTCGGACTTTAGGCGGCCCAGGAGTTCGAGAATCTGGGCCTGGACGGTGACGTCGAGGGCTGTGGTCGGCTCGTCGGCGATGAGAAGCTTCGGCCTGTTAGCAAGCGCCATGGCGATCATCACGCGCTGGCGCTGGCCGCCCGAGAGTTCATGCGGGAAGGCTGTCAGCCGCTTTTCCGGATCGCGAATGCCAACCTGGTGCAGAAGTTCGAGCACGCGGGCGCGGGCGGATGCGCCTTGCAGTCCCTGGTGAAGCGACAGTATTTCGCTGATCTGCCGCTCGATCGAGTGGAGCGGATTGAGCGAGGTCATCGGCTCCTGGAAGATCATGGTGATTTCGTTGCCGCGCACCGCGCGGAGCTCGGGCTCGCCTGATGTCATCAGGTCGCGTCCGTCGAACAGGATCTGGCCAGAGGGGTGGCTCGCGGCGGGATAGGGCAGAAGCTTGAGGATCGAGGCGGCCGACACCGATTTGCCAGAGCCGGACTCGCCGACGAGTGCAACTATCTCGCCGCGCTGTATGTCGAACGAGACACCGTCGACCGCCAGGCTCTCGCGGCCACCCTGGTGAAAGGCGACGGAGAGATCGCGCACGGAGAGTAAGGGCGTGACAGCATCGCTCATCGGAAGGTCTTTCTCGGGTCGAACGCATCACGCACGGCTTCGCCGACGAAAATCAGCAACGAGAGCATGATCGACATGGTGAAGAAGGCGGTGAGTCCGAGCCAGGGGGCCTGCAGGTTGCGTTTGCCTTGCGCGATGAGTTCGCCGAGCGAGGGCGAGCCGGGGGGCATGCCGAAGCCGAGGAAGTCGAGCGAGGTCAGCGTGGTGATCGAGCCCGAGAGGATGAAGGGCAGGAAGGTCAGGGTCGCGACCATGGCGTTCGGCAGCAGGTGGCGGAACATGATCGTGCCGTTGCCGACGCCGAGTGCCCGGGCGGCATTCACATATTCGAAGTTTCGGGCCCGCAGGAATTCGGCGCGCACGATGCCGACGAAACCGACCCATGAGAAGAGCAGCATGATGCCAAGCAGAACGAAGAATCCTGGCGGCAGGATGGCTGCGATGATGAGCAGGATGTAGAGAACCGGCATGGACGACCAGATCTCGATGAACCGCTGCATCAGAAGGTCGGTCCAGCCACCGAAATAGCCCTGGACGGCACCGGCAGTCACCCCGATCGCGGCAGACGCAAGCGTGAGTGCCAGACCGAAGAGGATGGAGATGCGGAAGCCATAGATCATGCGCGCCATGACGTCGCGGGCCTGATCGTCCGTGCCCAGCCAGTTCATGTTGCCGAGCACGCAGTTCGGATCCTCGGCGCCGAGCGGATAGGCAGCGCAGCGGGTCTCCTTGTCCATCAACCAGAAGGGCGCTGTTGGTGCCGAATGCGGAACCTCGGAATTGACCGTGCGGTAGGAATAGCGGATCGGCGGCCAGACCATCCAGCCGTTGGCGTTGATCTCGTCGGATATGAAGGGCGAGCGGTAATCGGTGACGGCAAGGAAACCACCGAATTTCTCTTCCGGGTAATCGACGATGACGGGGAAGAGGATCTCGCCTTTGTAGGAGGCGATAACCGGCTTGTCGTTGGCGATGAACTCGGCAAACAAGCTGAGAACGAACAGCACCATGAAGATCCAGAAGGACCAGAAGCCTCGGCGGTTCGCCTTGAAGTTTTCAAGCCGCCGGCGGTTCGTCGGGTTCAGCCAACCCTTTTTCGGCGGGGCAATGATTGAGGTGTCGACGGCGGACATCAGACATCCCTCCGGTCGAAATCGATGCGCGGATCGATCCAGGTGTAGATCAGGTCGGAGATCAGGCCGATCACAAGGCCCATCAGCGAGAAGATGTAGAGCGTCGCAAAAACGATAGGATAGTCGCGGTTGACGATCGCGAGATAGCCGAGGCGGCCGAGGCCATCGAGCGAGAAGATGTTCTCAATCAGGAGAGAGCCAGTGAAGAAGGCAGAAATGAAGGCGCCCGGCAGGCCGGCGATGACGATCAGCATAGCGTTTCGGAAGACGTGACCGTAGAGCACCTGGCGCTCGCCGAGACCCTTGGCGCGGGCGGTGACGACATACTGCTTCTTGATCTCGTCAATGAAGGAGTTCTTGGTCAGCAGCGTCGTCGTCGCGAAGGCCGAAAGCAGCAGCGCGATGAGCGGAAGCGTCAGATGCCAGAAGTAGTCGAGGATCTTTTGCCACCAGGAGAGCTGGTCAAAGTTATCCGAGGTCAGACCGCGAAGCGGGAACCAGTCGAAGAAGGATCCGCCGGCGAAGAGCACGATCAGAAGGATACCGAAGAGGAAGCCCGGGACGGCATAGCCGATGACGATGATGCCTGATGTCCAGACGTCAAAGCGGGAGCCGTCGGCGACCGCCTTGCGGATGCCGAGCGGGATCGAGATTGCGTAGGAAATCAGTAGCACCCAGAGGCCGAGCGAGATGGACACCGGCAGCTTTTCGATGATCAGGTCGATGACCGAAGTGTTCCGGAAGAAGCTCTCGCCGAAATCGAAGCGGATGTAATTCCACATCATTTCGAGGAAACGCTCAAGTGGCGGCTTGTCGAAACCGAACTGTTTTTCGAGCTTGGCGATCAGTTCCGGATCGAGACCCTGCGCGCCGCGATAGCGGGAACCACCCTCATCTGCACCGACAGACTGGCTCAGCATGTCTCCACCGCCCGAAAGGCGCGCATCCGCGCCGTCAGCCTGGCCGCTGAGCTGTGCGATGACCTGCTCGACGGGGCCGCCGGGGGCGAACTGGATGACGATGAAGGAAATGCCCATGATACCGATCATTGTGGGTATCATCAGCAGCAAACGCCGGAAAATATAGGCGGTCATGCGCGGCGCCCCCGTTCAGGATCAGATCTGCCCCCGATGTCCAGGCTCGTTTGGTCAGCCAATAGTAGCCGCTCCGTTTTCCAGCGATTCGTTCCCTCCATTCCTAGAGTCTCACACAAGAGGCGCAAGCCCCGAGCCGAAATCACGGAGCCTTCGCCCACCAGATCGACGGGAAGCCGGTGCTGTAGGTTGGGAGTTCGGCGGGGTGCTCGAACTTATCCCAAAAGGCATAGCGAGCCGTACCGCCGTAATAGAGCGGAATGACGTAGTCATGGGCCAGCAGCACGCGGTCCATGGCTTTGGTTGCAGCGACCTGCTCCTCGCGATCGGCCGGGAAGATGATCCTCTCGATCAGGGCGTCGACGGCCGGATCGGCAATGCCGGCGTAGTTCTGCGAGCCTTCACGGTTGACGGATGCCGACCCCCAGTAGTCGCGCTGCTCGTTGCCGGGGTTCAGCGTCTGAGCCCAGACGGTCCAGGTCATGTCGTAATCGAAGCTTCGGGTTCGATTGGTGTATTGCGAGGGATCGACCGTGCGGACCGACATCTCCACCCCAATCTTGCGCAATTGCTGTTGGTAGGGAACCGCGACCACCTCAAGCTGTGGGTTGGACAGCAGGAGCTCGAAGCGGAAGGGCTGGCCGGTCTGCGCGTTGACCATGGCATTGCCACGAAGTTCATAGCCTGCCTGTTTGAAGAGCTCGACTGCCCTGCGCAGATTGTCGCGAGACGCCTGCGGAGATCCACCGACGGGGTTCGTGTAGGGCGTGTCGAAGACCGAAGCGGGAACCTTGTCCTTAAGAGCGGTCAGTAGCTCCAGTTCCTGACCTTGAGGCAGCCCGCTTGAAGCAAGTTCGGTTCCATTGAAAAAACTGCTGACGCGGAAGTAGGCATTGTAAAAGACGGTGCGGTTCAATTCCTCAAAGTCGAGCGCGTAATTGAGCGCCTTGCGGACCCGCTGGTCCTTGAACATCTCGCGCCGCATGTTCGGCACCAGTGCCTGCATCACGCCCGTTGCACGGAAAGGGTTTTCATACTCCTCTTTCCTGACGCGGCCGTCCTGCGCGGCCGGAAAATCAAAGCCGGTCGCCCAGCGAGCGGCCCTCGTCTCCTGCCAGAAGTCTGTGTTGCCGGAACGGAAGGCCTCGAACTCGACGTCTCGATCCCCGAACATCGTATAGGTGATGTTCTTGAAGTTGTTGTAGCCCAGATTGACGTTGAGATCCTTGCCCCAGTAGTCGTCCCGCAATTCGTAGCGAATAGTCGAGCCAGCCTTGAATTCGGCGATCTTGTAAGGGCCGGACCCCATCACCGGCTCCAGCGTGGTCCGTCCAATGTCTCGAGACTGTCCATCTGCGCCCTTCGCGTCCCACCAGTGCTTCGGAACAACCGGGAACTGGCCGAGGATCATCGGCAGTTCGCGGTTGTTCTTCTGGTCGAAGCGGAATGTAACGTCACGGTCGCCGGTCTTTTCGGCCGCGATCACATGGCTGTAATAGCTCATGTAGAGCGGGTTCAATTCCTTGAGCTTCTCAAAACTGAAGATGACGTCTTCCGGCTTGACGGGCTCACCGTCAGCGAAGCGAGCCTCGGCGCGAAGACGAAAAGTGGCACTCGAAATGTCTTCGGGGAACGAGACACCCTCTGCAAGCAAGCCGTAACCGGTGGAGATCTCGTCGCTCGTGTCCTTCAGGAGCGTGTCGAAGACGTTCATCAGGCCAGGTGCGACTTCTCCCCTGTCGAGCACCGGGTTGAAGCTGTCGAAGGTTCCGGTCGATGACATGCGCAAGGTGCCGCCCTTCGGCGCTTGCGGATTGACGTAATCGAAATGGGCAAAGCCGGGCGGATATTTAAGGTCGCCCAGAAGCGAGACCCCATGGCGGAACGGCTCTGTCGCTTCCTCCGCCACCCCATGATATGGCGCGAATGCCAACACTGCCATCAGGCCCCAGATTGCAAAGTTCAACTTGTTGCGATCCATCCGCCTACTTCCCCTTATCTGCTCTTGTTGCGAAGCAGGATAGGGCAAAACCATGCAAAAAACAGGGGACTGACAGAGATGTGAGTGCCATGGCTTCCGCAGATTCACCCCAATTCCGTTTCAGGCTAAACTGATCCGTGATTCACCCGGCCATCCGGCAAGGGGCGAATCCGGACCGACCGGGGACATGCACACGATGAAGAAAACCAGGGGCGCACGCCCGCTCGCCATGGCACTGACCTTTGCCTGCGCATTCGCGACCGTCGTCAGCGATGCGGCATTTGCCGAAGGACGGCCTGCCAAGGAGCTTTTCGGCGGCATGGCGCTGCCGGCCAAGGCGGCCCCCTCCCCTTATGGCTCCTATGCCAAGGGGTGCATTGCCGGCGCCGTTGCAATCCCAACCGACGGACCAACCTGGCAGGCGATGCGCCTGTCGCGCAATCGTCGCTGGGGTCATCCGGAGATGATCGCGCTCCTTGAACGCTTCTCGAAAGATGCGGTGCAGCTCGGCTGGGGTTCGGGCATCCTGATCGGCGACATCTCGCAGCCGCGCGGCGGGCCGATGCTGTCGGGTCATGCCTCGCATCAGATCGGGCTCGATGCCGATATCTGGTTCACGCCGAAGCCCGCCAATCCGCTCTCGGCACAGCAGCGCGAGGACATGCCCTTCACCTCGATGCTGGAGAAGGACAAGTTCCTGACCGTCGACAGAAGGCTCTGGACCAATACCCACGCACGCCTCGTCGTGCAGGCCGCGAGCTATCCGCAGGTGGAGCGCATCTTCGTCAATCCGGCGATCAAGAAGAAGCTCTGCGACACCTGGACGGGTGACCGCTCGGTCCTCGGCAAGATCCGGCCGATTTACGGACATGACGCGCATTTCCATATCCGTATGCGCTGCCCTGACGGTGCTGCCGGCTGCAAGCCGCAGGCGGCTGTGCCGCCCGGCGACGGTTGTGACCAGTCGCTTGCCTGGTGGTTCACCAAGGAGCCCTGGGCCGCGCCGAAGAAGGAGCCGAACGCAAAGCCTGCGCCGAAACCGCGTGCCGTGCAGGTCTCCGATCTGCCCAAGGCTTGCGCCATGGTCCTAGACGCGCGCGGGCCGTCGAGCGAGTACGAGGTGACCTATCAGGCAGCGGGTGGGTCGATGCCCGGCAGCGCTGCGTCGGCGTTCGCGGCACCGCCTGCGGCATCGACTGCCGAGCCTTTTGAATTGCCCGCCATCGTTCCGGTTCCCCCCGCCCGGCCGACCGGTTGGTGAAGGCGAGGTTCCGCAGGGTGCTTTTCAAGCGCTTCTGCCTGCGCTAGATGGGTTTATCAAATCGATTTAATTCAGTTGGGGTCCCTCGTGAGCCGCACCCGTTGCATCGCCCTGATCGCGCATGACCAGAAGAAGGACGACATGGCGGATTTCGCCCGGCGTCACCAGGCAAAGCTCATGGACTGGCGGATCGTCGCGACCGGCACGACCGGCGGGCGGATCAAGGATGCTGTCCCGGAGCTCGATGTGACGCGGCTGAAAAGCGGTCCGCTCGGCGGAGACCAGCAAATCGGCGCATTGATCTCGACGGGGGAAGTGGACATGCTGGTCTTCTTCGTCGACCCCTTGACTCCCATGCCCCATGATGTGGATGTCAAAGCGCTAATGCGGCTGGCGACCGTCTATGACATTCCGATGGCGCTGAATCTCGCAACCGCCGACATCCTGATGCAGACCCTGACTGCCTGAGCAGCGGGGCCCAAGACCGGACAGACCATGGCCCAGACACACCGCGACGACACCCTCCCCTTTCCGATCCTGATCGGTGACATCGGCGGCACCAATGCGCGCTTCTGGATCCTGCTCGATGAAAGTGGCGAGAAGGTCAGCTTCCCCAACGTGGTGAACAAGGATTTCGCCACGATCGACGACGCCATCCGCTCGAGCGTTCTGGAGACAACGAGCCACAAGCCGCGGTCGCTGATCCTGGCGCTGGCTGGCCCCATCAAAGGCGACGAAGTGCCACTCACCAACTGCCCCTGGGTGGTTCGTCCGAAGGTGCTGATGGCCGATCTGGGCTTCTCCGAAGTGCTGCTGCTCAACGACTTCGAGGCGCAGGCGCTTGCGGCTGCAACGCTCGATGTCGATGATCGTCAACATCTTGGTTCGCTGAGCGAAGCGCCGCTTGGCTCTCGCGTCGTGCTGGGGCCTGGCACAGGGCTCGGCGTCGCAGGGCTGGTTCGGGCGCGCGACATGTGGTTTCCGGTTCCGGGGGAAGGCGGGCACGTCGATGTCGGCCCGCGCACCAGCCGCGATCACCAGATCTGGCCGCATCTGACACCTGTGCGCGATCCGAACGCGACGCTTGGCCGGATCTCGGCGGAAGAACTGCTCTCCGGACGAGGTCTGATGAACGTCTATCGGGCGCTCTGCAAGGCGGACGGCAACCTGACACCGCGCTACGACGAGCCTGCCGAAGTTTCGGCAGCGGGTATCTCTGGCGCGGATGCAAGAGCGGGCGAGGCGCTCAGCCTGTTTGCCACTTATCTCGGTCGGGTTGCTGGCGATCTGAGCCCTGATCTTCATGGCCAAAGGCGGCGTATTCCTCGCCGGCGGCATTTCGCCGAAGATCCTGCCGGCGCTCCAGAGCGGCGAGTTCCGTGCCGCCTTCGAAGACAAGGCGCCACATCAGGCCGTGATGCATGGGATTCCGACCTTCGTCGTGACCCATCCGCAGGCAGCCCTGCATGGGCTCGCTGCGTTTGCGACCGCACCTTCGGATTTCGGGCTTGCGACCGAGGGGCGCCATTGGCGCTGAAGGCATGCCTGACGGCTCTCTATGGCCAAAGGCGCCGCGACTGGCTATAGAGCGGCGGCGCCCGGCAAGGGCGTAGACGGCAACAGCACAGGACACTCTTTTTGGACGCTCAGGACAGCCAGACCCACAAGCCCAACATGGACAGCGTCTCCGCCGTCCTGAAGCGCGTCATCGCCGAGAACGGTCGACAGCATGTGGGCGGTTATGCCTTTGCCATCGTCTGCCTGCTGACGGTTGCCCTGACCACCGCATTTACCGCCTGGATCATGGAAGCCGTCATCAACGAGGCCTTCGCCAACAGGCGGGCGGATCTCGTCTGGATCATCTGCGGCTCGATCTTTGCGGCTTTCGTGCTTCGCGGCTTCGCCGGATACGGTCAGGCCGTGACGCTTTCCAGGATCGGCAACAACATCGTGGCGCGTTACCAGCTGCGCCTATTTTCGCATCTGATGTCGCTCTCCATCGGCTATTTCAGTGAAGCCCGGTCGGCAAGGCTTGCAGCGCAGATCAACGAGAACATCAACGGGATCCGTGACGTCCTCAACATGACGATCACCTCGCTCGCCCGCGACCTCGTCACACTGATCGCGCTGCTCGGCGTGATGTTTTATCAGGACATTGTCCTGTCGTTGATCGTCTTCACGGTTGCACCGCCGCTTTTCCTCGGCCTCCGCTACATTTCCCGTCGCCTGCGCAGCGCGACGAAGGAATCGGTCATTCTGAATTCGCATGTGCTTGGGGCCATCCAGGAGGCGGTGCAGGGGATTGCGATCGTCAAGGCCTTCACCATGGAAAGACAGCTGGAGAACAAGATCCAGTCGACGATCGATGCCGCAGAAGGACGCGCCAACAGGATCGCCCGCCTCAGCGAACGCAACGGACCGCTGACCGAGAGCCTGGCAGGCCTGTCGATTGCCGGCGTCATGGCTTATGCCGCCTATCAATCAATCTATGGCGGCGTGCTTCCAGGCGCCTTTTTCTCCTTCGTCACGGCCCTGCTTCTCGCCTATGAGCCCGCCAAGCGCCTGGCGCGCTTGCAGGTGTTTATGGAGCGGGCCGCCGTCAATGCGCGGATGATTTACGAGATCCTCGACACGGAGCCGAACCAGCAGGACAAAGATGGCGCCAAGCAGATTTCGGTGTCCGAGGCGAAGATCGAGTTCCGCAACGTGACCTTTGCCTATGGCTTGAACGAGCCCGTGCTCCGCAAAGTCAACTTCACCGCCGAGGGCGGCAAGACGACAGCGCTTGTAGGACCGTCAGGTGCCGGCAAGTCCACGGTCATTACGCTTGTTCCGCGCTTCTACGATCCGGCTGAAGGCGAAATCCTGATCGACGGGCAAAACATTGCCGACATCACGAAATCGTCGCTGCGGCAGCAACTCGCCTATGTTTCGCAGCAACCCTACCTCTTCGAAGGCACGATCCGCGACAACATCCGCTACGGACGCCCAGAGGCGACCGATGCCGAGATCGAGGATGCGGCACGGCTAGCAAACGCCCATGACTTCATCCTCGCCCAGGCGCAAGGCTACGATACGCCCGTCGGCGAGAACGGCATCACGCTTTCCGGTGGCCAGCGGCAGCGGCTCTCGATTGCCCGCGCGCTGGTGCGCAACGCACCGATCCTGCTTCTCGACGAGGCGACGTCCTCGCTCGACACGGAATCGGAAGCGGCCGTGCAGCAGGCGCTCGATGCGGCCATGGCCGGCCGGACCGTGATCGTCATCGCGCACCGCCTCTCGACCGTCGTCAATGCCGATAAAATCATTGTCATGCAGGACGGCGAGGTGGTGGAAGAAGGCACGCATGAGAGCCTTGCACAGCGGCAGGGCGGTCTTTACGCTCGCCTCAACAATCTGCAGGCCGCTCCAAACGGCCTGCTCATCAGCCAGGAATAGACCCGCATGAATACGCCCATGAAGCTCGTCGTCGTCGGTGCCGCCGGTCGCATGGGCAAGACGCTGATCAAGCTGATCAGCGAGACGGAAGGCCTCGTGCTGCATGCGGCGGTCGAACGGGAAGGCTCTGCCGTTCTCGGACAAGATGCAGGCGAAGTGGCGGGTGTGCCGAAGCTTAGCGTTGCCGTCACCGACGATCCGCTGGCAGCCTTCCTGCATGCCGATGGTGTCATCGATTTCACCACGCCGGCTTCGACCGTCGAATTCGCGGCACTCGCCGCACAGGCGCGGATCGTACATGTGATCGGCACCACCGGCTGCCTGCCGGAACATGAGGACAAGATCGACGCGGCGGCCCGGCACGCGCGGGTCGTGAAGTCGGGCAATATGAGCCTCGGTGTCAATCTGCTCTCGGTTCTGATCAAGCAGGCGGCGCGCGCCCTTGATGCAGCCGGCTGGGATATCGAAGTGCTCGAAATGCACCACAAGCACAAGGTCGACGCACCTTCGGGCACGGCGCTTCTGCTAGGCGAAGCGGCGGCGGAAGGCCGGGGTATTTCGCTTGCCGATTATTCGGTCCGCGTGCGAGACGGGCATACCGGACCGCGCGAAGAAGGCTCGATCGGCTTTGCCACCCTGCGCGGTGGCTCCGTGATCGGCGAACATCAGGTGCTGTTTGCCAGTGAAGGCGAGTTGATCACGCTGTCTCATAGCGCGACCGATCGTTCGCTCTTTGCCCGCGGCGCGTTGAAGGCTGCCACCTGGGCCCGGGACAAGAAGCCCGGCCGCTATACCATGCTCGACGTGCTCGGGCTCAACTCCATCCCCTGATCGTCAAGAGAGGAATTGTCGATGACCGGTACACTCGTGCTCGTGCGCCATGGCCAGAGCGACTGGAACCTGAAGAACCTGTTCACCGGCTGGCGTGATCCTGATCTCACCGAACTCGGCGTGCAGGAAGCCAATGCTGGCGGCAAGGCGCTTGCCGATTACGGCATCAAGTTCGATATCGCGTTCACGTCCGTCCTGACGCGCGCGCAGAAAACCTGCAATATCATTCTCGAAAACGTCGGCCAGACCGGTCTTGAGACGATCAAGGACGAAGCGCTGAACGAGCGCGACTACGGCGATCTCTCCGGCCTCAACAAGGATGATGCCCGCGCCAAGTGGGGCGAGGAGCAGGTGCATATCTGGCGCCGTTCCTATGATATCCCGCCGCCGGGCGGCGAAAGCCTGCGCGACACCGGTGCGCGTGTCTGGCCCTACTACATGACCGAAATCCTGCCGCGCGTGCTGCGCGGCGAGAAGGTGCTGGTGGCTGCCCATGGCAACTCGCTGCGCTCGCTGGTCATGGTGCTCGACAAGCTGACCAAGGAGCAGATCCTCGGCGTCAATCTCGCGACCGGCGTTCCCATGGTCTACAAGCTGAACGCGGATTCGACCGTGGCTTCGAAGGAAGTGCTCGGCGACATGTCCGCCGCGCATTGAGCGTCACACACTCCCCTGAATGAAAGAAGCCGCCCATGAGGCGGCTTCTGCATTTTCAGTGACTGTTCTTAGTTCGCTTGCTTGCGCATGAAGCCCTGAATCAGCTCGGCGAGCGCTTCCGGCTGCTCGACCGAGGGGATATGGGCGCAATCCGCGATCTCTTCGAAACGAGCGGCCGGCACAAGATCGGCACCGGCCTTGACGGTGGCGGGTGGCGTCGAACCGTCCTGGTCGCCGACGACGAAGAGCGTGGGAACCGTGATCGTCGGCAGGACGTCGGAAAAGTCCGTATCGCGCAGGGCAGCACAGGTCGAGAGGTAGCCGGCCTTTGACTGGCGCGTCATCATCAGGCGATAGCCTGCCAGTTCGTCGGCGCGGTCTTCGTGGAAGGCCGGCGTGAACCAGCGCGCCATGGCGCTGTCGGCGGCACTTTCGATCCCGTCCTTCTCGATCCCGGCGATGCGCTCGGCCCATATTTCGGCAGAGCCGATTCGGGGTGCGGTGTCGCAGAGGATGAGCTTGCGGAAGAGATCCGGCCGCTCCTGCCAGAGGCCCTGGCAGACGAGACCGCCGACCGAAAGGCCGCAGAACGTGGCCTTGCGGATGCCGAGTTCGTCGCAGAGGGTCGCGAGATCCGAGACGAGATCGGCCATGCCGAAGGGCTTGTCGGCGCCGCCGGAGAGGCCGTGGCCGCGGCTGTCATAGAGCAGCACCGAGACATCGTCGCCGAGCTCGTCGAAGAGTGGCAGCCAGATGCGAAAATCGGTGCCGAGCCCGTTGGAGAAGACGATCAGGTTCTTGGCTTTCGCCTCGCCGATCAGCTCGTAGTGGACGACATTGCCGTTGATGGTCTTAAAGGCCAAGATTGATACTCCTGTGGGCCGAACGGGCCCCTTGTTTCGCTAACCGGCGAGGCCGGAAATTCTCAGTGCGCCTCGTCCCAATTGTGGGCGGCGCGGGCGTCGACCTTGAGCGGCACGCGCATGGAGACGGCCGGCATGGCGGCGTTTTCCATGATGTCGACGATGACAGGCATGGCGGCATCGACGGCGTCGTCCTCGACCTCGAAGATCAGTTCGTCATGCACCTGCAGCAGCATGCGCACGCGCTCCGAGAGGCCGGCTGCGGTAAGCGCCGGCTCGATCTGGATCATGGCGCGGCGGATGATGTCGGCGGCTGAGCCCTGGATCGGGGCATTGATCGCGGCGCGTTCGTTGAAGGCGCGCATGGAGGGGTTGGACGACTTGATCTCCGGGTAATGGGCGCGGCGACCGAAGATGGTTTCGACATAGCCGTGCTCACGGGCGAAGGCCTTGGTGCTCTCCATGTAGTCCTTGATGCCGGGGAAGCGCTCGAAATATTTCTTGATGTAATCGCCGGCTTCCGAGCGCTCGATACCCAGCTGGTTGGCAAGGCCGAAGGCAGAGATGCCGTAGATGATGCCGAAGTTGATCGCCTTGGCACGGCGGCGGACTTCCGACGGCATGCCCTCGACCGGCACGCCGAACATCTCCGACGCGGTCATCGCATGGATGTCGACGCCGTCGGCGAAGGCCTGGCGCAGCTGCGGGATATCGGCGACATGGGCGAGCACGCGCAGTTCGATCTGGCTATAGTCGGCGGACAAGAGCTTGTGGCCAGGCGTCGAGATGAAGGCCGTGCGGATCTTGCGACCCTCGGCGGTGCGGACCGGGATGTTCTGCAGGTTTGGTTCCGACGACGACAGGCGGCCGGTGGTCGTGGAGGCGAGCGAATAGCCGGTGTGCACGCGTTTTGTCTGCGGATGGATGTATCCGGGAAGCGCGTCCGTATAGGTGGATTTCAGCTTGGTCAGCTGGCGCCAGTCGACGATCTTGCGCGGCAGCGGTGCGCCCTCGGCGGCGAGGTCCTCCAGAACCTGAGCGGACGTGGACCACTGGCCGGTCTTGGTCTTGGAACCGCCTGGCAGGCCTAGTCTGCCGAAGAGGATATCGCCGAGCTGCTTGGGCGAGCCGATGTTGAACCGCTCGCCGGCGAGTTCATAGACCTCATCCTCGGCAGCGGCGGCCTTCTGGGCGAGTTCGCCCGACAGGCGCGAAAGGATCTGGCGGTCGACGGTGATTCCGCGCTCTTCCATATGGGCAAGCACGGGTACGAGCGGGCGCTCCAGGCGCTCGTAGATGGCGTGTCAGGTCCGTCGGCGGCAAGGCGGGGCTTCAGCACCAGCCAAAGACGGAGCGTCACGTCGGCATCTTCGGCGGCATAGGCGGTGGCGCTGATCGATATCGACGAGATCGAACGTCACGGAGGATTTGCCCGAGCCGGCGACATCCTTGTAGGCGATCGGCGTGTGGCCAAGCCATTTTTCCGATAGGCCGTCCATGCCATGATTGCCCTTGCCGGCATCAAGCACGTAGGACATCAGCATGGTGTCATCAAAGGACTGGAGCGTCACGCCGTGGCGCTTCATCACAAGGTAGTCATATTTCAGGTTCTGCGCGACCTTGAGCACAGAGGGGTCTTCGAGCAGATCCTTCAAGGCTGCCAGCGCATCCTTCATAGGGATCTGGCCCTCGGCATGACCGCCGCCGAGAAGATCGCCGACGCCGGTCTTGTGGGTGAGCGGGATGTAGGCGGCGCGGATGTCGGTCGAGCCAGGCGATTGCACATTATCCTGGATCGCGAGCGAGATGCCGACAAGTTCGGCCTGCATCGGATCGAGCGAAGTCGTCTCGGTGTCGAAGGCGACGAGGCCAGTCTCGCGGGCTGCCTTGATCCAGAGCTCGAGGGTCTCGATATCGCGGATCGTCACGTATGCGCTTCTGTCGATCGGCTTGCCGGCAAAGGCATTGGCGCGGCTTGCCGCGAGATCGGCGGGCGTCGCGCCGTCGGGCCTAGTTGCCGAGGCGGCAACAGCGGTCGCTGAGTTCGGCGACACGGAGGCGACAGGCGTCGCGCCGGCGTCGAGATCGGGTCCGCGGGCAGCGTCACCCCATTCGACCGGAACGACGGCCGGATCGATGGCGCCTGCATCACAATCGCAGGCTTCGGCGACCCGGCGGGTCAAGGTGGTGAATTCCATCGTCTTCAAGAAGGCGATGAGCTTCGGACCATTCTGCGGTTCGAGCACCAGGTCTTCGAGCTTCATGTCGAGCGGCACATCGGTGCGCAATTCAACGAGTTGGCGGGACACCCGGGCGAGCTCGGCATTGGCGATGATGTTTTCGCGGCGCTTGACCTGCTTGATTTCGCCGGCTCGGGCGAGCAGCGTTTCGAGATCGCCGAACTCTTCAAGCAACTGGGCTGCAGTCTTCGGGCCGATACCTGGGATGCCGGGGACGTTGTCGGTGGAGTCGCCGGTCATCGCCTGCAGGTCGATCATCTTTTCCGGCGGCACACCCCATTTCTCGATGACATCGGGAATGCCGATCTGCTTGTCCTTCATCGCGTCATACATCTGCACGTTCGCCGTCAGGAGCTGCATCAGGTCCTTGTCGGAGGAGACGATCGTGACGTCTGCGCCAGTCGCTTCGGCCTGGCGTGCATAGGTCGCGATGATGTCGTCAGCCTCGAAGCCTTCGGTCTCGATGCACGGCAGATTGAAGGCGCGTGTGGCGTGGCGGATCAGGCCGAATTGCGGGATCAGATCTTCCGGCGGGGCCGAACGGTTTGCCTTGTAGAGGGGATAGATTTCCTTGCGGAATGTCGTCGACGAATAGTCGAAAATCACGGCCAGATGGGTCGGCGTGACCCCGACATCGGTGTTGCGGGCGTCGCGCAGGAGCTTCCACAGCATGTTGCAGAAGCCCGAGACCGCATTGACGGGCAGACCGTCCGATTTGCGGTTGAGGGCCGGAATGGCGTGGAAGGCGCGGAAGATGAAGCCCGAGCCGTCGACGAGGAAGAGATGATCGCCTTTTTTCATGTCGGCATGGATAGCGCGGGGCAGCAGAAACGTCCATGACGGTTTGGCCAGAAGGCGCCAAAATCACCCGCCAAGGGGTGGGCATGGAATTGAATCGGATCAGTCGCGAACCTTCACGAAAAGCTTACCGATTTGTAATCCCGCTTTCCCTTGAAAAAACACATTCCAAATCACAATTCCTAGTCATCGGCGCCTGATCACGCCGTAGTCTGAAAGAGGCTCGTCCCCCGCCGCTTCAGACTCGGGCAAAGGCCTTATCCCCCTCTCCGGGCCTTTGTCCCCATATTCCGGAGCCGTCGTGGCAGTCCCCCGCCTAACGCCACGGCGGCTTCCGCCCCCTCAAATGAAAACCCAAAATTAGTCAGCCTCGGAAATGGATCGCATGCGATCATTCCCGAACGACGAACCACGACGACGTGTCGAGCGCCATGGCCCATGACCGTACGATCCCCGACCGCTCCGAGTCAGCCACTTGGCTGGCGGGCCAGCTCGCGCGCGGATTCACTCGGGCGCTGCAGGCACGGGCGGCCAAGCTGGGCTTCTCGCCTGGCCAGTTTCCAATTCTGCTTGAGCTTTGGGAAGAAGAAGGGTTAACGCAGCGGCAGCTGCTCGGCCGGGTCGATGTCGAACAGGCGACGATCGCCAATACGCTCGCCCGGATGGAGCGCGACGGGCTGATCGAGCGCCGCGTTCACCCCAAGGACAGACGCGCGCAGCAGATCTTCCTGACCGACAGGGCGCGCGACATGCGCGAGGAAGCGATGGCTGCCGCCGAAGCGGCGGAGCAGGATATGTTCAAAGGTTTCCGGCGTTTCGAGAAGGAATTGCTGAAGGAATACATCCGCTGGGCGATCGCCAATGCCCGCAAGCTGTGAGCAGATATTGATGCGCAGTTGAGAAAAATTCGCGGTCAGAACGCCTCGAAACATCAGGAGCTTTGGTCTATCGTCCGCCGCACTTTCAAATTTGCAGGACATGACCATGACCGATCTCTCCCCCATCCTCGCCAAGGCCGACGAGGCCCTGCCGCAGAGCCTCGAACGGCTGTTCGATCTCGTGCGCATTCCCTCGATCTCGACGGATCCGGCCTACAAGGCCGATTGCCGCAAGGCCGGCGAATGGCTGGTATCCGTACTCACCGAGCTCGGCTTCGACGCCTCGCTGCGTGACACGCCCGGCCATCCGATGGTGGTCGCCCATCACGCCGCTGAGACGACCGACGCGCCGCATGTGCTGTTCTATGGCCATTATGACGTGCAGCCGGTCGATCCACTCGATCTGTGGGAAGACGATCCCTTTGCACCTGCGATCAAGGAGAAGGATGGCCGCAAGGTGATCACCGGTCGTGGCACGTCCGACGACAAGGGTCAGCTTTTGACGTTTGTTGAAGCCTGCCGCGCCTACAAGGCGGTGAAGGGTTCGCTGCCGGTGAAGATCACGATCCTGTTCGAGGGCGAAGAAGAATCCGGGTCGCCGTCGCTGAAGCCCTTCCTCGCGGCCAATGCCGACGAGCTAAAGGCCGATTTCGCGCTCGTCTGCGATACCAGCATGTGGGATCGCGAGACGCCGGCGATCGCTGCGGCGCTGCGCGGTCTCGTCGGCGAAGAAGTCACCGTCGTCGCGGCTGACCGCGACCTGCATTCGGGTCTCTTCGGGGGTGCGGCTGCCAATCCGATTCATATCCTGACGAAGATCCTGGCCGACCTGCATGACGAGACCGGCAAGGTGACCCTTCCGGGCTTCTATGACGGCGTTGAGGAGACGCCGGCCAACATCAAGGCGTCCTGGGACAGCCTGGGGCGGACGGCGGAAAGCTTCCTCGGCGAGGTGGGCCTGTCGGTCCCGGCAGGTGAGAAGGGCCGTTCCGTGCTGGAACTGACCTGGGCACGTCCGACGGCGGAAGTGAACGGCATCATCGGCGGCTATACCGGCGAAGGCTTCAAGACGGTGATTGCGGCTAAGGCTTCCGCCAAGATCTCGTTCCGCCTCGTCGGCACACAGGATCCGGCCAAGGTACGCGAGAGCTTCCGCGCCTTCGTTCAAGACCGTATTCCGGCCGACTGCAAGGTGGAGTTCCACGAGCATGGCGGTTCGCCAGCCATCCAGCTTTCCTACGATTCGCCTGAACTGACCAAGGCGAAGAACGCGCTGTCCGACGAGTGGCCGAAGCCGGCCGTAATCATCGGCATGGGTGGCTCGATTCCGATCGTCGGCGACTTCCAGAAGATGCTCGGCATGGATTCGCTGCTGGTCGGCTTTGGCCTGACCGATGACCGCATCCATTCGCCGAACGAGAAGTATGACCTGAACTCATTCCACAAGGGCATCCGCTCGTGGATCCGGATCCTCGACGCGCTGGCGAACGGCTAAGCCAAAAAAGCAAAAAGGCCGGTCACAAACCGGCCTTTCCTTTACGCTTCTACGCTTACCTGCCAGTACATCCGTGGTCAGGGACGGAAACGTGCCATTCGATGTCTCAGATGCTGGTCCACCTTCGTGGACCGCATCCCGGATCTAGATGATCGCTCTGGATGCTTAACAACCGGTTAAGCGTTTCGAAGTTCCTGAAACAGGTTTTCTGCGAATGCTCTATCGTTTGGTGATCTGAAGATGGGAATGCCCGGCTGCCTTTTCAAGAGCCGAGGGCGCTTGAAAAGCGGATGGGGCTGCGGCTAAGGTTTAGACATGAGCCTTGTGTCCGTCCGCCAGTTCTTTGCAGAACACGCCCCTGATATCTCCGTCATCGTCACCGAGGCAAGCTCCGCAACCGTGGCGCTTGCAGCCGAAGCGCATGGCGTGGAGCCGGATCAGATCGCCAAGACGATTTGCCTCAGGATCGGCCAAGACGTGGTTCTGGTGGTCACGGCGGGCACGAAGCGGCTCGACAATCGCAAGTTCAAGGATCACTTCGGAGTCAAGCCCCGCATGCTCGATGCCGAGGCGGTTGTCGAAGCGACGAGCCATCCGGTCGGCGGCGTCTGCCCCTTTGGCCTGCCCTCGCGACTTAAGGTCTATTGTGATCTGTCGCTGCAAGCTTATCACGAGGTGGTGCCGGCCGCAGGTGCGACGAATGCTGCAGTGAAGATTGCGCCGGAGCGCATGAGGTCACTGGTCGATGGGGAATGGGCAGATCTCTGCCAGTAGCTTCACGCGTCGTTCAGAGCTTGTTTACCGGCCTTTAACCACCCCTTAAATCGCCGCAATTACTGTGCAATTGCACGATCATCCACCCGAGGTGACACAGGATGATCGTCCGAGATTTCTTGAAGCCATTTCCGCGCGTGCCCACACCGGACAGCGCTTAACGAGCATCTGGAGCAAGATCACCGCAATGGTGAGCCGAGGCAAATCCCGTGATCGTATTGAACCAAGCTTCGGCGACGAGCGCGAGGACGAGGATTTTCGCCTCGATGCAGACGATCGGGTGATCGGCGGCCGGCCAGTGCGTGCCGGTGGCAAGAAGACGGCGGGTTCGGCGAAGCGCGGCAGGTCCGGCAGCCAGAAGAGCCGCAAAGCGAAAAACAGCGGCGGCGGATTCGGGCTTGGCAAGCTGATCTACTGGGGCTTCGTGATTTCGATCTGGTGTGGGATCGGCTTGGTGGGTCTGGTCGCCTATTACGGCTCGCAGATGCCGAGCGCCAGCAGCTGGTCTATCCCGGAGCGTCCGCCGAACATGAAGATCGTGTCCGTCGAGGGCACCGTGATTGCAAACCGGGGCGCAACCGGCGGTGAAGCTCTGCCGCTCGAGGAAATGTCGCCCTTCATTCCGCAGGCAGTGATGGCGATCGAGGACCGACGCTTCTATTCGCATTTCGGCGTTGATCCTCTGGGTCTGGCGCGCGCGATCATCACCAATGTGACTAGCGGCCGGGCAGTCCAAGGTGGTTCGACGCTCACCCAACAGCTTGCGAAGAACCTCTTCCTGTCTCCGGAGCGCACCATCGAGCGCAAGGTGCAGGAGGTGCTACTCGCCTTCTGGCTGGAGCAGAAATACACCAAGGATCAGATCATGGCGATGTATCTGAACCGGGTGTTCTTCGGCTCGAATGCATACGGCGTGGAAGCCGCATCGCGGCGCTATTTCAACAAGTCGGCGCGCGACGTGAACCTTGGCGAGGCCGCACTTTTGGCAGGGCTGCTCAAGGCGCCGTCCCGGCTGTCGCCGGCCCGCGACCCGGAGGCGGCCGAAGCACGCGCGCAGGTCGTTCTCCAAGCCATGCTCGAAGAGGGTTACATTACCGCCGACGAAATCAAGACGGCGATGTCGCAGCCGCCAACGAAGGCGAAGCGCTACTGGAGTGGTGCCGGCCAGTATGTTGCCGATCTCGTGCGCGACGAGGTGACCCTGCTGATCGGCCAGGTGACGGAAGATATCCTCGTCGAGACGACGATCGATATGACGTTGGAAAAGAAGGCCGAAGCCGCGTTGACGGAATCGCTCGCGACCGAGGGCGATAAGGTCAATGCCTCGCAGGCAGCCCTTGTTTCCATCGATGGAACCGGTGCTATCCGGGCGCTGGTCGGCGGTCGCGATTATGCCGAGAGCCAGTTCAACCGTGCGGTGAAGGCAAAGCGTCAGCCGGGCTCGGCCTTCAAACCCTTTGTCTATGCCGCTGCGGTGGAGAATGGCTTGCGTCCAACATCAGTGCGGAACGATGCACCGATCCGCATCGGTTCGTGGACACCTGAGAATTATGACCAGAAGTATCGGGGCCAAGTCACCGCGACGCAGGCGCTTGCCGAATTGCTGAACACGATCGCAGCCCAATTGGTTATGGAGGTCGGCCCTGACCAGGTGATCAAGGTCGCGCACCGGATGGGAATCGAATCGGAGCTGCAAAAGAATGCCTCGATCGCGCTCGGCACCTCGGAAGTCTCACTGCTCGAACTGACGGCTGCCTATGCGCCCTTCATGAATGGCGGCTACAAGGCGACGCCGCATATCGTTCGACGCATATCGAAGGCGGATGGCACGCTGCTCTACGAGAACAATTATCTCGAGCCGCCGAAGGTGCTGAACGACGGCGTAGTCGCTGCGATGAACGCGATGATGCGCGATGTCATCGATAACGGCACAGGCAAGAATGCACGGCTTGCCGGATGGGAAGCGGCGGGCAAGACGGGCACGACGCAATCCTTCCGCGATGCGCTGTTCGTCGGTTATACGAGCAACCTGACGACCGGTATCTGGTTCGGCAATGACGACGGGCAGTCAATGAAGAAGGTGACCGGCGGAGGCCTTCCTGCCAAGGCCTGGCATGACTTCATGACGGCGGCGCATCAAGGTCTGGCGCCTGCCCCGCTGCCGGGCGGGGACTTCATCGAGCCGGCACCTGCGGAAGACCCCATGACGATCGGTACAATCATCTCCGACGTATTCCAGGGTGGCGGCGAAGAGCGGTATTCCGGCGATCCCGTCTACGCCGAAGACTATCCTGCAGGTCCCGTTCCATCCCAGGATGTCAATGGCTCTGCAGGCCCCATACCGCCGGGCGAGGTCGGCGGAGGGCAAGGCACGCGCCGAACCACCCTGCTCGACTTGATCTTGGGACAATAAGGGCCACACGCGGACGGCAAGATGCCGTTGGCCTGACGCAAGGCAGCGATTCTAGTATAGCCAGTCTGTCAAGGACCGAGGGGTGCGGCAAAGCTCATGAAAACGCTGCACCAATCTGTTCTTTTTTACGGGTTTCCAGCGGATTTCCAGCCTTGCAGTCAGAAATTCCGCTTCTTATATACGCGACATAACCGCAGCGGCGCTGCAGTGTATCCCAGACCATCCACGTCGAGGGGCTGTCAGGAATGCCTGATTGGGGTTCCGACGGCCTGCTTCAAGGAGAATATGACATGGCAAAAGTAATCGGTATCGACCTTGGAACGACCAATTCCTGCGTCGCCGTCATGGACGGCAAAGATGCGAAGGTCATCGAGAATTCGGAGGGCGCACGCACCACGCCGTCCATGGTGGCGTTTTCTGACGATGGCGAACGCCTCGTTGGCCAGCCGGCCAAGCGCCAGGCCGTCACCAACCCGACGAACACCCTGTTCGCCGTCAAGCGTCTGATCGGTCGTCGCTACGAAGATCCGACCGTCGAGAAGGACAAGGGCCTCGTGCCGTTCCAGATCGTCAAGGGCGACAATGGCGACGCCTGGGTCGAAGCCCAGAACAAGGGTTATTCCCCGTCGCAGATTTCGGCCATGATCCTCCAGAAGATGAAGGAAACGGCTGAAGCCTATCTCGGCGAGAAGGTCGAAAAGGCCGTCATCACCGTTCCGGCATACTTCAACGACGCGCAGCGCCAGGCAACCAAGGACGCCGGCCGCATTGCCGGTCTTGAAGTGCTCCGCATCATCAACGAGCCGACGGCTGCAGCACTTGCCTATGGCCTCGACAAGAAGGACGGCAAGACCATCGCCGTTTACGACTTGGGCGGTGGTACTTTCGATATCTCGGTTCTGGAAATCGGCGATGGCGTCTTCGAGGTGAAGTCGACCAATGGCGACACCTTCCTCGGCGGTGAAGACTTCGACATGCGTCTCGTCGAATATCTCGCGGCCGAGTTCAAGAAGGACCAGGGCATCGACCTGAAGGGTGACAAGCTTGCCCTGCAGCGCCTGAAGGAAGCCGCCGAAAAGGCCAAAATCGAGCTGTCGTCGTCGCAGCAGACCGAAATCAACCTGCCCTTCATCACGGCAGATGCCTCCGGTCCGAAGCACCTGACGATGAAGCTGACCCGCGCCAAGTTCGAAAGCCTGGTCGACGATCTCGTCCAGCGCACGATCGCGCCTTGCAAGGCAGCCCTCAAGGATGCCGGCGTTACCGCTGCCGATATCGACGAAGTCGTTCTCGTCGGCGGCATGAGCCGCATGCCGAAGGTCCAGGAAGTCGTCAAGCAGCTGTTCGGCAAGGATCCGCACAAAGGCGTGAACCCGGATGAAGTCGTCGCACTCGGCGCCGCCATCCAGGCCGGCGTTCTGCAGGGCGACGTCAAGGACGTGCTGCTGCTCGACGTGACCCCGCTGTCGCTCGGTATCGAAACGCTCGGTGGCGTCTTCACCCGTCTGATCGATCGCAACACGACGATCCCGACGAAGAAGAGCCAGACCTTCTCGACCGCCGAAGACAACCAGCAGGCTGTCACCATCCGCGTCAGCCAGGGCGAGCGCGAAATGGCGGCCGACAACAAGCTGCTTGGTCAGTTCGACCTCGTTGGCCTGCCACCGTCGCCGCGTGGCGTTCCGCAGATCGAAGTGACCTTCGACATCGACGCGAACGGCATCGTCCAGGTTTCGGCCAAGGACAAGGGCACTGGCAAGGAACAGCAGATCCGCATCCAGGCCTCCGGCGGTCTCTCCGACGCCGACATCGAGAAGATGGTGAAGGACGCCGAAGCCAATGCCGAGGCCGACAAGAAGCGTCGCGCTGCGGTCGAAGCCAAGAACCAGGCCGAAAGCCTCATTCACTCCACCGAAAAGTCGGTCAGTGAGTACGGCGACAAGGTTTCGGAAACCGATCGCAAGGCGATCGAGGATGCGATTGCGGCCCTCAAGGCTGCTGTCGAAGCCTCCGAACCTGATGCAGACGACATCCAGGCCAAGACGCAGACGCTCATGGAAGTTTCCATGAAGCTGGGCCAGGCCATCTATGAAGCCCAGCAGGCCGAAGGCGGTGCAGGTGATGCAGATGGTGGTAAGGACGACAACGTCGTTGACGCCGACTATGAAGAAGTGAAGGACGAAGACGCAAAGAAGTCGGCCTGATGCAAGGCCACTTCGGACGCCGTTCCAAGACCTGGCTGGCCTTCGGGCCAGCCGCACTTTCGTTGATCCTGGCGACCGGTGCCGTGGCACAGGACAGGGGGCAGGTCAGCGCAGTTCATCGTCAGGTGAACGCAGCCGAGGCACAAGTGGCCGAAGCGATTTCCGCGAAGGACAGCAATACCCTTTCTCGCCTCGGCAACGATCTCGGCAAGATCATCGAAGCTGCGCTTCAGAGGCGTGAGAACGGTGGCGAGGTAACTTCCTGCGACATGGCTGCGCATTCGCTGGCCTTCGCAGCTGTGACGTCCGCAGACGGGCTGATCAGCAAAGGCGAAGCGCGCAAGCTCTTGATGCAGGATGCCGTCTCGGCTGCGTCCGACTTCCAGAAAGACATGCAGGCCTGTGACAAGCAGGCCGGTAAGGCGACGGGCAGCCACACGAGCGTTGGGAAAGCTTTGAGAGCTTTGTAATACAATGGCAAAAGCAGATTTCTACGAGACCCTCGGGGTTGGCCGGACGGCGGACGAGAAGGAGCTTAAGAGCGCCTTCCGCAAACTGGCCATGAAATACCACCCGGACAAGAACCCAGGTGACGAAGAGGCCGAGAAGAAGTTCAAGGAACTCAACGAGGCCTATGAGACTTCTCAAGGATCCGCAGAAGCGCGCAGCTTATGACCGCTTCGGCCACGCAGCCTTCGAACAGGGCGGCATGGGCGGTGGCGGCTTTGGTGGCGGCGGCGGTTTTGCCGGCGGCGGCTTCTCCGACATCTTCGAAGACATTTTCGGCGAGATGATGGGCGGCGGTCGTGGCGGACGCGCGCGTTCGACCGGCGGTCGCGAACGCGGTGCCGACCTGCGCTACAACATGGAGATCAGCCTCGAAGAGGCCTTCACCGGCAAGACGGCCCAGATCCGGGTTCCGACCTCCATCACTTGCGATGTCTGCACGGGTTCAGGTGCCAAGCCGGGCACGCAGCCCAAGACCTGCACGACCTGTCAGGGCTCTGGCCGCGTCCGTGCGGCCCAGGGCTTCTTCTCGATCGAGCGGACCTGCCCGACCTGTCACGGCCGCGGCCAGACCATCTCTGATCCCTGCACCAAGTGTCACGGCCAGGGCCGTGTTACCGAAGAGCGCTCGCTTTCGGTCAGCATTCCCTCCGGTATCGAGGACGGCACGCGCATCCGCCTGCAGGGCGAAGGCGAAGCCGGACTTCGCGGTGGCCCTTCGGGCGATCTCTACATCTTCCTGTCGGTGAAGCCGCACGAGTTCTTCCAGCGCGACGGGGCAGATCTCTACTGCTCCGTGCCGATCTCGATGACGACGGCAGCACTCGGCGGAACCTTCGACGTGGTGACGCTGGATGGAACAAAGTCGCGTGTGACGGTTCCTGAGGGCACCCAGCCCGGTCGGCAGTTCCGGCTGAAGGGCAAGGGCATGCCGGTGCTGCGCTCGACGCAGGTCGGTGATCTCTACATTCAGATTCAGATCGAGACGCCGCAGAAGCTGACCAAGCGTCAGCGCGAGTTGCTGCAGGAGTTCGAACAGCTGTCGTCGAAGGAGAACAATCCGGAATCGACGGGCTTCTTTGCCCGGATGAAGGACTTCTTCGATACGCTCAGCGACTGACGATCGATCGTGAGAGGCAAGATTTGCTAGGGGCGGCCCGCCAAGGTGCCGCCCCTTTTGCATGAAGTCAGGCCATGAGACGCGGCTGACGCAGGATGAACCAAGCGAAGTGCTTCTGGATGGCAGGTGCTATGCCATAAACGATCGACAGCACCATGATCGGGGCGAGAAGGGCTGTGCGAGCCCAGATCGGCCAACCCTCGGTCAGCGGCATGAGGACGTAGAGAATGCCGGTGACGAAGGGGTAGATGACGAGCAACATCAGCAGGGCAAGGCGATGCTTAGATGGTGTTGGGCGGGATGCCGTAGAGTTTGTCATGGAAGGCTCCATAAGAACGGTACGTTCCGTTTATATTGAAACGTGCCGTTTCGTTCAATAGATTTTTCTGCTAGGGAATAGCAGAGGAGTACTGACTGTGACGAAGACCGCACCTGATATCACAAAGCGCACATCCATCGGCGCGCAGCGGAACCCGGCCAGCGAGGACGCTATCCTGACGGCAGCGGCCGAGATCCTCCGCGAGGGCGGGTTGTCAGCCTTCTCGATCGAAGCGGTGGCACGACGGGCCAAGGCCGGAAAACCGACGATCTATCGCTGGTGGCCCTCCAAGGCAGCACTGCTTCTCGATGTGTATCACCGGCAGAAGGGCGAGACGTTTTATCCCGATACGGGCGCCACGCGCGGGGATCTGATCGCTTTTCTCGAAGCGCTGCTCGGCTTCTGGAAAACGAGCGGGGGTGAGGTCTTTCGCTCGATCATCGCCGAGGCGCAGAGCGATCCCGCAGCACTCGAAGCGCTGCGCGACTATGCCGTAACGCGCTGTCGGGCGAGCGGCGTGATCCTGGAGAGGGGCGTGGCGCGCGGCGAGATCCGCGGCACGCTCGACATTCCACTCGTCATGGAGTTGTTCTCAAGCTTCTGCTGGCAGCGGCTACTGACCGGCCGGCTCGATCCGTCCCGCGCGCAGATCACGCATTTGGTCGATGCGGTACTGACCGGCTTTGAAACGGAGCGTGGCGGCGCTCAATAGTGCGGCGGGCGGGTGATGGCCGGGGCTTCCAAGCCCTGCTCTTCCAGGGACAGGAAGCGCTCCGTCAGCCGATCCAGCTTGGCACGGGTCTGCTCGACCACCTTCCATTGCTCGGTCAGCTGGTCTGAAAGCTCCTCGATGACCCGCGCCTGATGGGCGACGGTCTCTTCCAGACGCGTGATGCGCTCGTCCTGCGTGTCCATGATCTTCTCCATCGTCTCTCAAGCGGCCTAGATGCCGCAAGACGGACGCCCCGTCAAACGTGGCGCTGAAGGGATAGGATCAGCGCTGCTTCTTCTTGCGATACGGCATGGTCATGACGGCAGAGGCGGTCACGGCTGCGGCAAAAATCAGCGCCAAGGGCACGGCCATCATGATCGTCGGAAGGACGGGGTGGCTGGAGCGAGAGAGCGAGGTGCCAAGGCCGCCGAGGTCGAGCCAGACGATGGCAAAGGCGACCAGGAAACCGATTGCTGCCCCGAGCGAAGCGTTGAGGGCAAGAAAGCCCAGCATCTCCCAATGGTCGCGGCGGGCTTCCTCGGGGGTGAGGTCGTCGGAATGCAGAGACATGGCCTGAGCTCCAGAGCAGCGGCGATGCGATGAAACTAACGCATCTGGAAAAGAGTTCCATGTCGCCAAGCGCCGCACACCTCAGCTATCTCCAGAATGCGCGCTTGCGCCTTGCCTTCATGGCGCATTCGGCCTAGCTCAAGGCGACAGCGAATCCGACCGATGACCCAGAAGACACAGATCCAGCGGCTCAAACTCACCGACTTCCGCAACTATGCGCAGGCAGGCCTTGCGCTGGACGGACGGCATGTCGTGCTGGTCGGCGACAACGGGGCCGGCAAGACCAATTTCATGGAAGCGATCTCCTTCCTCTCGCCAGGGCGTGGCCTGCGCCGTTCGGTGCTATCCGACATTCCGCGAGTTGGGGCCTCGGCGAGCTTCACGATCTTTGCCGCCATTGAGGGCATGGCTGGCGAGGCCGATATCGGCACCGGCACGGAGACGACGGAGGAAGGCAACCTCGTCCGGCGTCTGCGGATCAATGGCGGTCCGGCAAAATCGGTCGACGAACTCACCGACCACCTGCGCATCCTCTGGCTGACGCCTGCCATGGACGGGTTGTTCACCGGTTCCTCTTCCGACAGGCGCCGGTTCCTTGACCGGCTGGTCCTATCCCTCGACCCTGCGCATGGACGACGAGCCAGCGATTTCGAACGCGCCATGCGCAGCCGCAACAAGCTTCTCTCGGAAGGGCGCTTCGATCCGACCTGGCTGTCCGGCATCGAGCAGCAGATGGCAGCGCTCGGCGTTGCCATGGCGGCCGCTCGCCGAGAGATGCTGGGGCTGCTCTCCGGCCTGATCGAGGCAGACCGGGAAACCTCGGCCTTTCCATCGGCCTCACTCGCCCTGACCGGTTTTCTCGATGACCTTGCCGAGCTGCCGGCTTTCGAGTTCGAGGAACGCTACATCGAGATCCTCGCACAATCCCGCCATCGGGATGCAGCGGCCGGCCGGACATTGGATGGTCCGCATCGCGCCGATCTCATGGTCCGACATATTGAAAAAGACATGGACGCCGAGCGCTGCTCGACAGGGGAGCAGAAGGCTCTCCTGATCGGACTGGTACTTGCACATGCGCGGCTGGTTGCGACCATGACAGGCTTTTCGCCGATCCTACTGCTCGACGAAATCGCCGCACATCTCGACGAGGGGCGGCGGGCATCGCTCTTTGCCCGCATCGATGCACTCGGCGGCCAGGCCTTCATGACGGGCACGGACAGAGCGATGTTTTCGGCACTTGGTGACCGGGCGCAGTTCGTGACCGTGAGAGATGGCCAGATCGATGCGTGAGCGCGCTTTTCATCTTCATGTTCGGGTGGCAAGGTAGACCCCATGGACCCGCTCTCGCCAGAAGAAATCTCCCGCTATCATCGCCATATCCTGCTGCCGGAGGTCGGCGGCCACGGACAGCAACTGCTGAAAACCGCACGCGTGCTGGTGATCGGCGCTGGCGGTCTTGGCTCGCCAGTGCTGCAATATCTTGCAGCGGCGGGCGTTGGTACGATCGGGATCGTCGATAACGACGGGGTGTCGCTCTCCAATCTCCAGCGGCAGGTGATTCACGACACAGGAACGCTCTCGGAAAAAAAGACGGAGAGCGCGGCACGCGCCATAGCTCGTCTCAACCCCCATTGCCGCACGGTTTCATACGAGGAGCGCTTTGACGCCGCATTCGCCCGAGATCACCTGCGCCTCTACACACTGCTGATCGACGGCTCCGACAATTTCACAACGCGCTATGCGGCAGCGGGTGCTGCGGAGCTTGCAAAGGTGCCGCTGGTGACGGGGGCCGTTGGGCGCTTCGACGGGACTGTGACGGTGTTGAAACCCTATGAGAGCGGTCCGGATGGGGTGGCGTACCCACGCTACACAGACCTTTTCCCCGAGCCGCCGCCGGAGGGACTGGTGCCCGCCTGTGCAGAAGCCGGCGTCATCGGCGCGCTCACAGGTGTCATCGGCACGCTGATGGCCATGGAGGCGATCAAGGTGATCACCGGGATCGGCGAGCCGCTGGTCGGACGGCTCTTGATGTATGACGGGCTTGCGGCCCGTTTCGACACCATCCGCTACAAACGCCGGACTTGACCATGAGCATCGTCATTCGTCGGATTGACCAAAGCTATTCGCATCACGAGGAACTGCTGGCGCTGATCATGGCATCCTTCGCCTATATGGACGGCGTGATCGACCCGCCTTCTTCCGCGCATCGTCTGACCGTAGCCTCTCTGAAAGACAAGGTTCATGACGAGATCGGGCTAATCGCAGAGATGGACGGAGACCTCGTGGGCTGCGCCTTTCTGAGGCCCGAACCGGATTATCTTTATCTGGGCAAGCTCGCGGTCGCCGCAGAGGCGCAAGGCCGGGGGATCGGCGGGCGCCTGCTGGCCGAGGGCGAGGCGATCGCCCGTGAGCTTGGCAAACAGACGCTACGACTGGAGACGCGCATCGAACTGACCAGCAACCATCAACTGTTCGGCGCCTGGGGGTTCGTCAGAACCGCCGAGAAGAGCCATGCCGGTTACGACCGTCCAACCTATATCGAGATGCAGAAGCGACTGACCTGACGCGGCTCAGTTGCGGTTCGGCAGCACCCTGTTCGGCGGGCGGTGGCCGTCGAAATAGGTCCTGATATTGATGATCACCTTGTCGCCCATATCGATGCGACCCTCGATCGTCGCTGAACCGGTATGCGGCAGGAGCACCACCTTGCCCTCGTTGGCGAGTTTGACCAGCTTCGGGTTGACCGCGGGCTCGTTCTCGAACACGTCGAGACCAGCACCGGCGATCTTGCCAGCACGCAAGGCCTGGACCAGAGCGTCCTCATCGATTATGTCGCCACGCGCCGTGTTCACGACATAGCTTGTCGGCTGCAACAGCGCGAGCCGACGGGCCGAAAGCAGGTGGAAGGTCGCAGGCGTCGAGGGGCAGTTGACCGAGACGATGTCCACGCGGGCGAGCATCTGGTCGAGGCTGTCCCAATAGGTCGCTTCGAGCTCGTCTTCCGTCGCCGGACTGACCCGCTTGCGGTTGTGATAATGGATCGATAGGCCGAAAGCCTTGGCACGGCGGGCCACGGCGGTGCCGATACGGCCCATGCCAATGATGCCGATGCGCTTGCCCCAGATCCGGCGTCCCAGCATCCAGGTCGGCGACCAGCCCTCCCATTCGCCCGGCTTGTCCATCAGCACGCGCGCCCCTTGCACGAGCCGGCGCGGCACGGCGAGGATCAGCGCCATGGTCATGTCGGCCGTATCCTCAGTCAGAACGTTCGGCGTGTTGGTGACCGTAATGCCCTTTTTCGCGGCGGCATCAATGTCGATATGATCCGTGCCGTTCGAGAAGCTGGCGATAAGCTTCAGCTGCGGGCCGGCCTCCGCAATCAGAGCTGCATCAATTCGGTCGGTTACCGTTGGCACAAGCACGTCTACCGATTTGATGGCGGCGATCAATTCTTCGCGTGTGCGCGGTTTGTCATCGACATTCAACTCCGCATCGAAGAGCTCGCGCATGCGCGTTTCCACGGCATCGGGCAGTTTCCGCGTGATATAGACCTGGGGTCTTTTCCTGTTCGTCATGGGCCGGATCAATGCCTTCTTCAGAACTCGTTAACCAAGTCGCGGGATACTTCGCTTCTCAGGAAGGCAATTTCTACCAAACCCGTCGGCGAAGACAAACAAAACTCGTCGGATGACGGCGGATTTGTCCCTGATACGCGCGACGCGTCTCGGGGTGGTCAGAAAGCCCTTCATTTCCACAGCTTAGCCCGGAATGACCATGTTTCATAATCTGTGCCGCGTCAGCATTGCATTCAGCGTTCTTGCGCTGTCTCTCGTGGCCGGCCCGATCGCCGGTCATGCCCAGTCCACGACAAAGGGTTCGAGCGGGCTGCCGCTGCCGCGCTTTGTCAGCCTGAAGGCCGAAAGGGTGAACCTGCGTATCGGTCCGAGCACCGACTACGCCGTCTCCTGGCGCTATATCAAATCCGGCCTGCCGGTCGAAATCATCCGCGAATACGAGAACTGGCGGCAGATCCGCGATGCCGACGGGACCGAGGGCTGGGTGAACCAGACCCTGCTTACCGGAGAGCGGACGGCGGTTGCCGCCCCGTGGATGCGCGGCAACGGCGACGCCGTTTACGTCATGATGCGACGCGATTCCAATTCGTCCGCAGCCATCATTGCCAAGCTCGAGCCCGGCGTCGTGCTCCGGCTCAAGGAGTGCAACGGCAACTGGTGCCAGGCCGAAGCCGGCGGCGTCAACGGCTGGATCTCGCAGAACGAGATCTGGGGCGCCTACCCGGGTGAGGCCTTTAAATAAGGCCGATCGCCGAGGCGCCCTTCTCAAGCGACATCATCGGTCGGGGTCCGATCTGCTGGATGACAACGCCAGCCGCATAGCAGCCAAGGTGTCCACAATCCTCGAAGCTTCGACCATTGGTGTAGCCATAGAGGAAGCCGGACGCGAAGAGGTCGCCGGCTCCGGTCGTATCGACCACCGTCTCCACCTTCGTCGCGGGCACGCGGATGCGCTGCTCCCCCTTGACGATGACCGCACCCTGATCGCCCATGGTGACGGCGGCAAGCTTGCAATCCTTCGAGATCAGATCAAGCGCGCGGGCGAAATCGTCCGTTTCGTAGAGAGACAGGGCTTCCTGCTCGTTGGCGAAGACGATGTCGACCGTGCCGGAGCGCATCAGATCCAGGAATTCGGCGCGGTAGCGGCCGACGCAGAAGCTATCGGAGAGTGTCATCGACATCTCCCGGCCCGCCTCATGGGCAATGCGGGCGCAATCAAGGATCGCCTGCTTGGCGCGCGGCGGATCCCAGAGATAACCCTCGAAATAGGTGACCTTGGAGTTGGCAACGACCTCGGGTTCGACATCTTCGGGGCCGAATTCGACGCAGGCGCCGAGATAGGTGTTCATCGACCGCTCGCCATCTTCGGTGACGAAGATCATGCTGCGGGCCGTCGGTGGCTGGCTGCCCAGCGGACGGGTCTGGAAATGGACGCCCTGGGCGCGGATGTCATGGGTGAATATCTCGCCGAGCTGATCTTCCGCAACCTTGCCGAAATAGGCAGCCTTGCCGCCGAAATTGGCGATACCGGCCGCCGTGTTGCCGGCACTTCCACCGGAGGCTTCAACAGCCGGCCCCATCAGGCCGTAGAGCCGTTCGGCACGCTCGGCGTCGATCAGGTTCATTGCGCTTTTGGTAATGGCATTGTCGATCAGAAACTGGTCGTCGCAGCGAGAAATAATGTCGACGATGGCGTTGCCGATCGTCAGGACATCGAACTGGCTCATGAGGTCCGGGGCTCCGTTTGCTTGGCCTGACGGTCATAGCCGTTTTTCCGCCGATGGGAAGGGAAAAGCAGACTTACGTCATCTGGTCGTTACATCGGACCACTAGAACGAAGACCGTGGATGGCCATCTCCCCTGGCTTCCTCCGGGCCATGAAAGGTTCCGTACGGGAAAGCCGACCACGGATGTACTGGCGGCAGATCCCAACCCGGCCTGACCGGACGTTGAAGCAGGCTTTTCGCCTGCTTTTGCCGTTTCTGATGGATTGGCCGGGCGCGGCAAGAGGCCTAAGAAGGGCTTTCTTGCCATGACGAGTCGATTTTCATGACCACCGTTGCCCAGGACGTCCTTCCCATCTTCATTCTCATTCTCTTTGGCTGGGCGCTCGTCCGGCTGAAGATCCTGACCGCCGAGATTGGCGACGGGCTGGGGGACTTCGTGTTCAAGGTCGCGGTGCCGCTCCTTCTGCTTCGGACGATCGCCAATGCCGACTTCCACGGTGCCTCTCCGTTTCGGCTGTGGATCGCTTATTTCTCCGGGGTTCTGATCACTTGGATCATTGGACATCTTCTGGCGACGCGCGTCTTCGAACGTGACCAGAAGGTCGGCGTGCTCGCAGGCGTTTCCGCATCCTTTGCCAACAATGTCTTCATCGGCCTGCCGCTTGTCGAACGCACCGTCGGACCGGAGGGGATCGTCGCCATGTCGATCCTGCTCGCCGTGCACCTGCCGCTGATGATGATCGCCGGTGTTCTGGCGATGGAGCGGGCGGAGCAAAGAAGCGGTGGGCGCAAGGCCGCGGGCATACTCGCGGTTTCCAAACAGGTGGCCGGCAATCTGGTGCGCAATCCGTTGATCATTGGCCTCGCCGGCGGGGTCCTGCTGCAGCTTCTTGGCACGCCCGTTCCGGCGTTGATCGACGGCATCGTCGCTCAGGTGGCCGGCATGGCAGCCCCGGCAGCGCTGATTTCGCTCGGCATGACGCTGAACAAATACGGGATGGCGGGCAATGTCAGGATCGCGACGGGTATCTCGCTCCTGAAGCTCGGCCTGATGCCGGCAGTTGTCTGGCTCGCGTCCACGCTGCTCGGCCTCTCCCCGCAATGGACGGCGGCACTCGTTCTGACGTCCTCCGTTCCGACCGGCATCAACGCGTGGCTGATCGCAAACCGCTTTGGCGTGGGTCAGGGGCTGGCAGCCTCGGTCATTACTCTCTCGACCGCCGCCGGCGTCGCAACCGTCTCGCTTTGGGCGCTGCTCCTGCTCTGACGCTGGAAAAGCAAACGCCCGGCCAACAAGGGCCGGGCGCATGTCTTCAAACCGTCAAAGCCTAGAGGCGATGACGATCAGGGCGTTGCAGGCTGTGCCGGTGCAGGCTCAGCCGGGGCGGCATCTGCAGGTGCTTCAGGGGCGGCATCTGCAGGAGCAGCATCCGCCGGGGCATCTGCAGGCGCCGCAGCCGGGGCATCCGCAGGTGCAGCGGCGTCTTCGGCCGGAGCAGCATCGGCAGGCGCGGCGGCATCTTCAGCCGGAGCAGCAGCTTCAGGCGATGGCAGCGGAACCGGGCTGTCGGCCATGGTGTGCAGGTAGAGGATCACGTTGGCGCGCTCGTCGTCCTTCTTGAGGCCTGCGAAACCCATCGACGTGCCGGGGATATGCTGCTTGGGCGCGGTGAGGAATTCGTTCAGGTGGTCCCACGTCCAGAGCTCGCTACCGCCCTGCGAAAATTCCGTGATGGCAGCAGAATAGCTGAAGCCTTCATGCGAGGCGATCGGACGGTCGACAAGGCCATAGAGGTTCGGGCCAACCTTGTTGGCGCCGCCCTTGTCGACGGTGTGACAGCTCGCGCACTTCTTGAACGACGCTTCGCCCGCAGCTGCATCGGCACTGGCAAGCAGGACTGCTATGGGAGTGGCGGCGACTTCCGGTGCTGCGTCAGTCGGAGCAGCCTCTTCCGCCACGATGGCAAAGCCTTCCTGCTCAGGCGCTTCAGAATGGAATATCCCTTCCGAAGCGATGGACACAGACATCAGGACGAAGACGGTGCCGAGAAAGGCACCCACGCCCATGTTGGTATAAGAGTTCATCTGCAAAGCTCCCCGTGCAGCCGGCCGATGAGCAACCGGACGATCTTGAAATCGCGCGGAACCTATGTCTTTTGCATAACACTTGCAACACGATTATGGTCCCGCAGCTGGGACTATTTGACACTTCTGTATGGTGATTTGAAGGGGTTATGGACATGAATGAAGGCGGAACAGCCAAAACCCTGATCCTGATCCCAGCACGCATGGCGTCAACCCGACTTCCGGACAAGCCGCTGGCCGATATCGCAGGTCTGCCGATGATCGTGCAGGTCGCAAAACGGGCTCAGGAGGCGGAAGTGGGGCGAATCATCGTCGCCGTCGACGACCAGAGGGTCTTCGACGCCGTCGAGGCGGCAGGGTTCGAAGTGGTCATGACCCGTGGTGATCACCAATCGGGTTCCGACCGTATTTTCGAGGCGCTGACGAAGATAGACCCCGATGGCCTGGCCGAAATCGTCATCAACGTTCAAGGCGATCTGCCCACGATCGATGCGCTGACCATCCGCGCAGCACTCGAACCGCTCAAAGATCCTACAGTCGACATCGCAACGCTGACCGTCGAAATCGAGGACGAGCAGGAGAAGACGAACCCGAACGTGGTGAAGGTGATCGGCTCGCCGCTTTCCGAGGATAGGATGCGGGCACTCTATTTCACGCGTGCGACCGCGCCCTATGGTGCTGGCCCGCTCTACCACCATATCGGGCTCTACGCCTATCGGCGCGCCGCGCTCGAACGCTTCGTCACGCTCCGCCCGTCCACGCTCGAAAAGCGGGAATCGCTCGAACAACTCCGCGCGCTGGAAGCCGGCATGCGGATCGATGCCCAGGTGGTGAAGACCGTGCCGCTCGGCGTCGACACGCCCGCAGATCTCGAGAAAGCACGCCGCATTCTTTCCGCTTCCTCCTCCAACGCAGGACACTGATCCCTTGGCACCGACGAACAAGATTTCCTTCCAGGGCGACTACGGCGCCAATTCCGACATGGCCTGCCGCGACATGTTCCCCACCATGGAGCCGCTGCCCTGCCCTACCTTCGAGGATGCCTTCGTGGCGCTGGAGACGGGAGAAGTGGATCTGGCGATGATCCCGATCGAAAATACGCTCGCGGGCCGCGTTGCCGACATCCATTACCTGCTGCCGCTGTCGCGTCTGCACATCGTCGGCGAGTATTTCATGCCGATCCGCTTCCAGCTGATGGTGCTGCCGGGCGTAAAACTGGATGAGATCCGCACCGTTCACAGCCATATCCATGCGCTCGGCCAGTGCCGCAAGATCATTCGCAGCCATGGCTGGAAGGCGGTCGTCGCCGGCGATACGGCGGGAGCTGCCAAACTGGTTTCGGAGAAGGGCGACCGTACGATGGCAGCCCTTGCGCCGCGGCTGGCGGCTCCGCTCTACGGGCTCGACATCATCGCCGAGAATGTCGAGGATTCGGAAAACAACGTCACCCGCTTCGTTGTGCTATCCCGCAACGAAGACGAGCCGAAGCGCGTGAGCGACGACGAGTTGTTCATCACGACGTTCGTGTTCAACGTGCGCAACATTCCGGCGGCACTCTACAAGGCCATGGGCGGGTTTGCGACGAACGGGGTCAACATGACCAAGCTCGAAAGCTACCAGATCGGCGGCAAGTTCATCGCCACACAGTTCTATGCCGATATCGAAGGGCACCCGGACGATGCGCCGGTCAAGCGGGCACTGGAAGAACTGCGATTCTTCTCCGAGAAGGTGCGCATCCTCGGCGTCTACAAGGCGCATGAAATGCGCGGCAAGCTCTGATCACGATGGTGGCGGTGTAGAGCATTTCCGGCGCAGCCAAGCTGCCTTCAATGCTCTATCCGTTTGTTTCCAAGTCATCTCAGAAGCAAAACCGCTACATATCTTGGCTGCAACTGCTCAGTGCCGCCACTCGTACCAATCCTCGATCAGACGACGGGCGATCGTGCCTTGGATCGGCAGGGTCCTGCCATCGGCTGACCCCTCCAACAACATCCGGCCAATCTCGTCGCGGGTGAACCAGCGGCAGTCTTCGAGTTCGGCGGTATCGAAGGTGATGTCGAAATTCATCGCCTCGCCATAGCAGCCGATCATCAGCTGGTGCGGCATCGGCCAGGGTTGCGAGGCGTGGTAGCGGACGCGCCCGACTGTGATATCGGATTCTTCGCGTGTTTCACGGCGAACGGCGTTTTCGATCGTTTCGCCCGGCTCGACGAAACCGGCAAGCGAAGAATACATGCCTGCCGGGAAGCGTGGGCTCCTGCCCATCAGGCAGCGATCCTGCTTTTCATCCACGACCAGCATGATGGCGACCGGATCGGTGCGCGGGAAGATCTCGTGGCCGCAGGCGGTGCATTTGCGCTTGTAGCCGCCGATGAGCATGTCCATCGTGCCGCCACAGCGACCGCAAAACTTGTTGTCGGCGTTCCAGCGCAGGAGGCTGAGCGCTTGGGCGACTTCGCCGAGCAGTTCGTCGCCGATCAATGCGTCGCGGAAAAGTGCACGGGGGTCCGCCGGCTTGTAGTGTGCGGCAAGCGCTTCCGGCGCAACACTGACGGGAACTGCGAGGCGCGGTTCTCCAGAGGCCTGGTGGCCGAGCAGGATGGCGTCATCGAAATTCGGCTGGAGATCCGCGAGCTCGTAGGGAGCGAACAGCGGATCGAGAACCTGGCCATCATGCTTCAAGACGAGCTGAGTGCCGGAAAAGGCGAGGATATGCATGCCCTCGACCTTGAGTGCCTTTTCAAGCGAGGTTTCGTCACGATGTTCGCTGTCACGGTCGAGCTTGTTGCCGGAAAAGGCCGTGAGTTCGCTGGGTTCAAGATGGGGGGCACGGTTGAGGAAAATGGAATTCTTCATTGGAATGCTTCAAGTATCCTGTGCTTCATCGCCTCGAAGGCCTTTTCCTCATAGGGAACCGCCTTCTCGAAGCCCCAGATCGGGCCGGGCCAATTCGGATCATTCTCGAAGCGGGCAACGACATGGACGTGAAGCTGGCGCACGATGTTGCCGATGGCGGCGATGTTGATCTTCTCCGCGCCCGTTGCCTTTTTGAGTGCCGCTCCGACCGTTACCTGCTCGAAAGTCAGGACGGCCTGATCGAGCGGGGTCAAATCGAAGATCTCCGAAACATCAGGGCGCTGCGGCACGAGGATCAGCCAGGGCCAGCGGCTATCCCTTGCCAATCTGAGGTCACAGAGGCCGAGTTTGAGGATCGACTCGCTGTCTCGGCCAAGACGCTCATCCAGGATGAAGGGCTGCACGGTGTTTCTCTCCGAAATGCTTTGACCAAGGCTAGCAGTTTTTTTGGCGCTTGGCTTGCATTTGGCGACGTTATTGCCGATATGTCTCCTCGGGAGGTTGGTGGTGGACGAGCCACTCGCCAACCGGGTCAGGTCCGGAAGGAAGCAGCCCTAACGAGCGCGGCACGGGTCATCGTGCCAGCCTCCCACCTCATCTTCATTTCCGGCCTTTGTTTCCAACACGGGCCGTGCCATGCCCGGCTGCGGGCGACGGGGAAGCTGGCAACGCGATGAGCGATTTCGAGCCGACTGCAGAGGCCAAGCCCGCCCCCGGCGGCTACCGCGTTCTCGCCCGCAAGTATCGCCCCAAGGATTTCACGGACCTAATGGTCGGCCAGGAGCCGATGGTGCGGACGCTGACCAATGCGTTCGAGACCGGCCGCATCGCCCAGGCCTATATGCTGACCGGCGTGCGCGGGGTGGGCAAGACGACCACGGCCCGCATCCTGGCGCGTGCACTCAACTACAAGACAGCTGAGATCGACAAGCCGACGATCGACCTTCGCATCCCCGGCGAACATTGCCAGGCGATCATGGAAGGCCGGCATGTCGACGTGATCGAGATGGACGCCGCCTCTCATACCGGTATCGACGATATCAGAGAGATCATCGAGCAGGTGCGCTATCGCCCGGTCTCGGCGCGCTACAAGGTCTATATCATCGACGAAGTGCACATGCTTTCGACGGCGGCCTTCAACGGGCTGCTGAAGACGCTCGAAGAGCCGCCGGAGCATGTGAAGTTCATTTTCGCGACGACCGAAATCCGCAAGGTTCCGATCACCGTTCTCTCCCGCTGCCAGCGATTCGACCTGCGCCGCATCAGTGCGGGGGATCTTGTCGGGCTCTTTTCGACCATTGCGTCGAAGGAAGGCATCGAGGCGGACGAAGACGCGCTGGCGATGATCGCGCGCGCGGCCGAAGGCTCGGCGCGTGACGGTCTTTCGCTGCTCGACCAGGCAATCGCCCATGGCAGCGGCGTCGTGCATGCCGATGCCGTGCGCTCCATGCTGGGTCTCGCAGACCGCGCCCGTATCGTCGATCTCTTCGAGCATGTCGTGCGTGGTGACGTCTCGGCAGCGCTTGCCGAATTCGGCAGCCAATACGAGGCGGGTGCCAATCCGACGGTGGTGCTGACCGATCTGGCTGATTTCACCCATCTGGTGACCCGTCTCAAGTACATTCCCTCAGCCGCTCAGGATCCCTCGCTCTCAGAAGTGGAGCGGGTGCGCGGCGCAGACCTTGCGGAGAATGTGGCGGTGACGACGCTGTCGCGCATGTGGCAGATGCTGCTCAAGGGCATTCCGGAAGCGGAGGCCTCATCGCGGCCGGCGGGAGCCGCCGAGATGGTGTTGATCAGGCTTGCGCATGCCGCGCATCTGCCCTCGCCCGAAGATGCAGCGCGCCGTCTGCTCGAGATGTCGAATGGTGAAGGTGGCGGAGATCGCGCGCCTTCTCAGCCAAGGCCGAATGGCGGCGGCGGTGGCGCTTCGATGGCCATGCGCGTACAGGCCGTGGGTCAACCTTCGCAGGACAGCGGCGCACGACCGGCGATGAGCCAGCCCGTTGCCCATCTGCAGAGCGTGCCGGCAGGCGACGCTCTGCCGCAAGCGATGGAGCGGCGGGAAGCCAAGGTCGAGGAAGCACCGATGCCCGGCGTTAGGGTCGAAACCCTCGACGATATCGCTGATCTTTGCACCAAGAACCGCGCGCCGGTCCTCAGGGCTCAGCTTCGCCAGTTCGTGCACCTCGTGAAGATCGAGCCGGGCCGGCTGGAGATTCGTCTGGAATCGCAATGCCCACCGACGATCGTAAACGAGCTGAAGATGAAGCTCAGCGAGTGGACGGGCATCAACTGGTGGGTGACACTTTCCAACGAGGCTGGCGCGCCAACCCTGGTCGAGGTCGAGAAGACGACCCGCGAGGCACGAACTCGTCGATGCACGACAGGATCCTGACGTGGCTGCGATCCTCGCACGCTTTCCCGGCGCCAAGGTGACCGACGTCCGGATCAAGGCAGCCGCCATCGAGGACGACGACATTGTCGCGGCGCCGCCAGCGGCAGCCGAATCCGCCGAAGGCGACATCCTGCCGGGCGACGATATCGAATTCTAGGGCCGAAGGCTCTTCTCGCAGAACACGACAACAATCCAAGGAGACGGTAATGCGCGACATCATGGGCATGATGGGCAAGGTCAAGGAAATGCAGTCCAAGATGGAGAAGATGCAGGAAGAGATTGCTGCACTCGAAATCGAAGGCAAGTCCGGTGGCGGCATGGTGACCGTTGTCCTCAGCGGCAAGGGCGAGATGCGCAGTATCAAGATCGATCCGTCGCTCTTCAAGGAAGACGATGTCGAGATCCTCGAAGACCTGATCGTTGCTGCCCACAAGGACGCCAAGGACAAGGGCGAAGCTCAGGCCCAGGAAAAGATGGCGGCACTCACTGCCGGCATCCCGCTGCCGCCGGGAATGAAGTTCCCGTTCTGACAAAGTCTTCTGATCGGGTCTGTCAGGGATAGACCCGATCACCCCAAGGATTTTCCCTCGCGAAGAAACGCGAGGGTCTGGTGCCAGAAGCCATCCCGATGGCGGGCGTGGAAGAGATCGAAGTGACCGACACGGTCAAAACCGAGGTCCTGTGGTGCGAGCAGTACCTTCGTCACCGGCGAGCGCCGATAGTAGCGCATCGCGCGATCTATCGCCTTCGGCGTCGCGATCTCGTCATCCGACATGGCGACACTGAGGATCGGGCCGGTTGCCGTGGCGAAGCGGTCGCGCATGACTTCGGCCGCCTCGCGGGTGAGCCCCTGCTCCGCCCTGCCCTGCTGCAGCCCCCAGCCATAGGCGACTCCTTTCGGCAAATCCTCCAGCCAACCCAAGCGCTTGCCCGGAAAATGGCCGAATGCAAAGGTGATGGCCGGCATGGCGACATGCCATTTCAAAAAGAGCGGCAGACGGCGGGCTGGCAGATAGTCGCCCCAATAACCGTATTGCCCGCCGACCGAAAGGATAGCCGAGATGCGACCGACCGCCGGCGAATAACCCGGCAGAAAACCACCGATGCTGTGGCCGACGACAAGCACGCGTCCTGTCTTATCCTCGTGCAAAGCATGGCGCAGGGCCGCGTCAAAATCCTGCTCGCCCCATTGGCGCCAGGTGAAGGTCGACCCCTTGAGGCTTTCGGGACGGGAGAGCCCTATACCGCGATAATCATAGGTAAGGACGGAGAACCCGTTTTCGGCGAGATAGGCGGCATAGCGGTGATAGTACCGGGAGTGGACGCCGGTTGCCGGGTTGACGATCACGGTTGCAGATGGAGACGCCCCTTCCAGCCGCCACCAATGACCGATCAGCCGCACGCCATCGGCTGCGGTCAGTTCTATTCTCCTCGGGTCCATCACTCCTCCAAGCGGGCGGCATGATGACGAGAAGCATGGGATGGGTAAAGCCGGACGAGCCTAAGACCTTTGGCGAGGGCCTCACATCTCGCCGGCGCGGATCGCGTCCTTGACCTTGTAGTGGACCGGAGCCGCCATGTAGCGGGCGCGATCGGTCTCGCTCAGCCTGCGGCCGAAACTCGCCATCATCTCGCGCATGGTGACACGGTCGCCGCTCCAGGGCGTGAATTCGACGGACTGACCGGCTTCGACCATGCCACCCTGCAGCACCCGCGCATAGGCACCGGGACGGCCAGCGCGCGTGTAGCGCTTGACGAAGGTCGGCTCGCCCATCTTGGCGGCGAAGGTGGCGCAGGGGATGCGGGCGGAGGAGACTTCCAGGAGCACCTCGCCGATAGCCAACCTGTCGCCGGCGGCCAGCATGGCGCTTTCCACCCCCTCGATCACAAGGTTCTCCCCGAATGTGCCATAGGGGAGATCGCGGCCGAGTTCGCCCTGCCACCAGTCGAGATCGATGGCGCCCTCAATATAGACGGCCTGATCAACGCCGCCGTGGTGTTTGCGATTAAGGATCGCGTCGCCGACAAGACCTTCCGCATCGATGATAACAGGCCCCTGGATGGCGAGCTTGTTGATGCCGGTCTTGTATTTCTTCCCCGGCAGGATCTCGGGTCGACCCAGGCAGACGGCGAGGATTTTCATCTGGGGCGCTCCTTCGGCGATTCCGTTTGGCGTCTATATGGGCTAGAAACGCCGCCATGGCAAAACGAGTCACCGGCCCCGAAATCGAGAAACTGATCCAGCTTCTGGCGAAAGTGCCGGGGCTTGGGCCCCGCTCGGCACGGCGTGCCGCGCTGCATCTGATCAAGAAGAAGGACCAGCTTCTCGGCCCCCTGGGTCACGCCATGGGCGAGGCCTATGACAAGGTGAAGATCTGCTCCTGCTGCGGCAACGTCGATACGATCGATCCCTGCACCGTCTGCACCGATGTGGCTCGCGACCAGTCCGTCATCATCGTTGTCGAGGATGTCTCCGATCTCTGGGCTCTTGAGCGCGCGGCCGCGATGAATGCTGCCTATCATGTGCTGGGTGGCACATTGTCGCCGCTCGATGGGATCGGGCCCGATGATCTCAACATCAAAGGGCTGATCGACAGGGTGGCAAAAGGCGGGATCCGTGAGATCATCATTGCGGTCAATGCGACCGTCGAGGGGCAAACCACAGCACACTATATAACTGACCATCTGGCAGGGCTCGACGTGAAGATCACGCGGCTTGCCCATGGCGTGCCGGTCGGCGGCGAACTGGACTATCTGGACGAGGGAACACTGTCTGCGGCGATCAGGGCCCGGACCACGATCTGACCGCGAGGAAGAACCGATGGCACGCATCCGCAAGCCACTCAAGTGGCTGATGACCACCGTTTCACTGGCTCTGGCCGGGAGTTTCGCAGCACCGGCCGCAGCGGCTTCCCGCAGCGCCGTCGAGGCGCAGTTCCGGCAATGGATTGCAGGTGATCTCTGGCGGGCGGCTCAAGAAGGCGGGATCAGCAAGGAAGTATTCGACCGGACGCTTCAGAACGTCCAGCTGAACTGGGACCTGCCGGATCTCGTGCCTCCCGGCACTGCGCCGCCGAAGGAGCGAACGCAGAGCCAGGCGGAGTTCAGCTCGCCCGCCTCCTATTTCAACGAGAAGCGCCTGCAGGGACTGGCCGCGACCGGTCGGACGCTTGCGAGCCAGCATGCGGCGACGCTCCGCAAGGTCGAGGCGACCTATGGCGTTCCCGGCTCGATCATCGTTGCCATCTGGGGTCGCGAGTCCGGCTATGGTCGGGCGAAGCTGCCGCATCCGGCGATCGGCGTGCTTGCGACCAAGGCCTTCATGTCGACGCGCAGGCCGATGTTCCAGCAGGAGCTGATTTCGGCGCTGCATATCGTCGAAAGCGGGGATGTGAGTGCCAACAGGCTCATGGGCTCCTGGGCAGGCGCACTCGGACAGCCGCAGTTCATGCCGGGAAGCTACCTGAAATACGCCGTCGATTTCGACGGCGACGGCAAGCGCGACATCTGGAATTCGGTGCCGGATACGCTGGCATCCATAGCCAACTATCTGGTGAAGAGCGGCTGGCAGAGGGGCCGCGACTGGGGTTACGAGATCACCATTCCCGACGGCGTTTCCTGTGCTCAGGAAGGTCCGGACAGGGCAAAGGCGGTGTCCGTCTGGGCAAGCGGCGGGCTGACCCGGATCTCCGGTCGGGCCTTCCCCTCATCGGAAGCGTCGCAGCCGGCGATGATGCTGGTGCCGGCCGGGACCTATGGTCCGGAATTCCTGGTGACGCCGAATTTCTATGTGCTCAAGGAATACAACAATTCCGATCTCTATGCGCTGTTCATCGGCAATCTCGCCGACCGGATCGCGAGCGGTGGCGGCGCCTTCAGGGCGTCCTGGGGTGATGTCGGCAAGATGCTTCGCTCGGATGTGCTCGCCATGCAGCAGGCGCTGGTCGCGCAAGGTTATGACGTCGGCAAGGTCGATGGTCTGCCCGGCTTCAAGACGCGGCGGTCGCTCGGCGAATGGCAGGCGAAGAACGGGATGAAACCCACCTGCTATCCGAGCGCGGATCTCAAGGCCAAGCTGCGCTGAACCCCGCCGTCAGTGATGGTCCAGATGCGACTGGTGGAAGACATCATCCGCCGGCGGGATCGCCTGACGCTCGATCATCCTGTGCACCTTGGGGGGGCGGTCGCCGCGATGCAGTTCGATCAGGCGATCGGTGATTTCCGCGTCCGCCTTGGTGCGGCGCTGGTTATGGCGGACATAGTCGACCCAGGTCGGCACGTGATAGGTTTCCGTCCAGATGTCAGGGTTTTCGAGATCGCGCATGAGCGTCCAGTTGCGTGCGCCGTCACGCAGCCGGATACGGCGGCGCTCGACCATGATCCTTAGGAACTCCGGAACGTCCTCGTCGGCGATTTCGAAATCCACGTGAATGACGATCGGGCCGCTGCGCGGGCGGATGTCGAGCTTCAGGGACGGCTCATTGAAGCGGTTTAGCGGATCGAGGTCGAGGGTCGCAAAGGCAGGCATGGGCAAGAAAAAGCCGATGAAGACGCCGACCATCATCAGGAGGCTCGATGCCACCAGTGCATGGTCGGAGCCGTAATTTTCAGCGACGCTGCCCCAGAGCCAGCTGCCCGTCGCCATGCCGCCGAAGGTGGCAGTCTGATAGAGTGAGAGGGCGCGGCCGACGACCCAGCGGGGTGCCGAAAGCTGGACGACGGTGTTGAAGAGAGACAGCGCCAGAACCCAGCAGGCGCCAGCGACCATCAGGGCAAGCGCCGTGATCCAGACTGAGGAGCTGATGCCCGTGACGCCGGCGGCGACAGCAAAGCCGGCGAAGGCGGCGCGTACGATATCCTCGCTCGACAGGAGTTCGCGCGCACGCTGGTTGGCGAGTGCGCCGAAGATGGCGCCGAGGCCGAAAGCACCGAGCAGGCCGCCAAAGGTGAGCGGACCGCCGGACAACTGATCGCGGGCGACGATCGGCAAGAGTGATAGGATGGCGGTTGCGGTGAGACCGAAAACAAACCCACGAAAGAGTACCTTGCCGAGATTGGGCGACATGGCGACGTAGCGCAGGCCAGCACCGATAGCCGAGCCGAGTTGCTCCCGCGGCAGCGGATTCTTCGGAATGTTCGGCTGCCAGCGGAAGAGCGCATAAATGATGGCAAAGTAGGAGAGCGTATTGACGGCAAAGGCAGCTGCAGCACCTGCAGCGGCCACGATGGCGCCACCAATCGCCGGGCCAACGCTGCGGGTTATGTTGAAGCCCATGCTGTTGAGCGAGACGGCGGCCGGCAGATCGGCCCTCGGAACGATATCGCCGACAGAGGCCTGCCAGGACGGATTGTTGAGCGCGGTGCCGCAGCCGATGAGGAAGGTGAAGGCGAGCAGCGCCCAGGGCGTGATGAGATCAAGCAATGCAAACAGCGTCAGAAGGGCAGAGACCACGATCATGAAAAGCTGGGCGGCGATCATGACGCGGCGACGGTCGAAGCTGTCGGCGATGGCTCCAGCGATCAGGGATAGCAGCATGATCGGGCCGGTATTTGAGGCCTGGACGAGCGCCACCATGTTTTCCGACGTGGAGATCGAGGCCATCATCCACGCGGCGCCGACACCCTGGATAAGACCGCCGAGATTGGACGAGATGCTGGCGAGCCAGATCCGGCGATAGGCTTCATTGCGCAGCGGCAGGAGCGGGGAACGGCTTTCGTGTGTGGACATGTCTTGAACTTCTCTGGCCACAACCATGTTCGGGAACAGTTGCGGCGGGCCAAACCTTGCCTTGCGCAACGCATGGATGGCAAGTTTGTTTTCGCCCTTCGGGTAAAAGCTTGCAAAAGACGGGACGGTCGGCTATATGAGCTTCAAATTCTTGATCGACAGATGAAGGGTGGGCCCGGAAGGACCCGCTCTTTTTTATTGGCGATCACAGCCAATCGGGAGTAAAACGATTGTCCGAAGATATGCCGAAGCCGGAACTCGGCGAAGCACGGATCATCATCGAGACGGGTCTTGACCGTCGTATCGCAGAGATTATCGAGCCCGTGCTCGTCGCGATGGATTTCAAGCTGGTTCGCGTGCGTATGATGAACCAGAACGGAATGACACTGCAGATCATGGCAGAACGCACCGACGGCACGATGACCGTCGAAGATTGCGAAGCCGTATCGATGGCAGTTTCCCCGGTTCTCGATGTCGAGGATCCGGTCGACAAGGCGTATCATCTCGAAGTGTCGTCGCCTGGCATCGACCGTCCGATGGTTCGCAAGTCGGATTTCAGCCGCTGGCAGGGCCATATCGTGAAATGCGAGACGTCGATTCTGGTCGACAACCGCAAACGCTTCCGCGGCAAGATCACCGACGTGAACCAGGACGGATTTACCTTGGAACGCGACCAGGTGGCCTATGGCGAAGAGCCGCAGGTGGTGATCCCCTTCAATACGCTCGCCGAGGCGAAACTCATTCTGACGGACGATCTGATCCGTGACGCGCTTAGAGCCGACAAGCTCGCGAAGGCGCAGGCCGCGAACCAGAACGACGAAGACGACAGCGAAGAATAACGTTTGACCTATAGCCCGAGGCCGATGCCTGGGCGTGAAGACGGAGACCTAAGACAATGGCAGTCAGTGCTAACAGGCTCGAGCTCTTGCAGATCGCAGATGCCGTCGCCCGTGAAAAGGTGATCGACCGCGAAATAGTGCTCGCCGCCATGGCCGACGCGATCCAGAAGGCTGCCCGGTCGCGCTACGGCAGCGAGACCAACATTCGCGCCGACATCAACTCGAAGACTGGCGAAATCCGCCTGCAGCGTCTTCTGGAAGTGGTCGAGAAGGTCGAAGACTATTCGACGCAGATCGCGCTGGAACTGGCTCGTGACCGCAACGTCGATGCGAAGCTGGGCGACTTCATCGCCGATCCGCTGCCGCCGATGGACTTCGGTCGTATCGCTGCCCAGTCGGCCAAGCAGGTCATCGTGCAGAAGGTGCGCGAAGCCGAGCGCGACCGTCAGTTCGACGAATTCAAGGACCGCGTCGGCGAAATCGTCAACGGCACCGTCAAGCGCGTCGAATACGGCAATGTCATCGTCGATCTCGGCCGTGGCGAAGGCATCATCCGTCGCGACGAGATGATCCCACGCGAAGCTTTCCGCTACGGCGACCGTGTCCGCGCTTATGTCTACGACGTGCGCCGCGAACAGCGCGGCCCGCAGATCTTCCTGTCGCGTACCCATCCGCAGTTCATGGTGAAGCTGTTCACCATGGAAGTGCCGGAAATTTACGACGGCATCATCCAGATCAAGTCGGTTGCCCGTGACCCGGGTTCGCGCGCCAAGATCGCCGTCATCTCGAACGACAGCTCGATCGATCCGGTCGGCGCCTGCGTCGGCATGCGCGGTTCCCGCGTTCAGGCCGTCGTCGGCGAACTGCAGGGTGAAAAGATCGACATCATTCCTTGGAGCCAGGATCCGGCCTCCTTCATCGTCAACGCCCTGCAGCCGGCTGAAGTCGCCAAGGTCGTTCTCGACGAAGATGCAGAGCGCATCGAAGTCGTGGTTCCGGACGAGCAGCTGTCGCTCGCAATCGGTCGTCGCGGTCAGAACGTTCGTCTGGCATCGCAGCTGACCGGCTGGGATATCGACATCATGACGGAAGCGGAAGAATCCGAGCGCCGTCAGAAGGAATTCAACGAGCGTACGAACCTGTTCATGGATGCGCTCGACGTTGATGAAATGGTCGGCCAGGTTCTGGCGTCGGAAGGTTTTGCTGCGGTTGAAGAAGTTGCCTATGTCGAGCTCGACGAAATTGCGTCGATCGATGGCTTTGACGAAGACACCGCACAGGAAATCCAGACCCGCGCCCGCGAATATCTCGAGAAGATCGAGGCCGAGATGGATGCGAAGCGCCGCGAACTCGGCGTTGCCGACGAACTGCGCCAGATCGACGGCATGACCTCGCAGATGATGGTCGCGCTCGGCGAAGACGGCATCAAGACGGTCGAGGACTTCGCCGGCTGCGCTGCCGACGATCTGGTCGGCTGGAGCGAACGCAAGGACGGCGAGACCAAGAAGTTCGAGGGCCTGTTCTCGAAGTTCGACATCTCGCGCGCCGAAGCCGAAGCCATGATCGTGCAGGCGCGTCTTGCTGCCGGCTGGATCACCGAGGAAGACCTTGCGGCCGAAGCTGAAGTCGAAGCTGAAGGCGTACTCGAAGGCGAAGAAGCAGAGCAGGCAACGTGATGGGCGCGCAGACGCCCGACGCGAAAGAGGCTGAAGACGACTTCGACCTCTCTGACGTGAACGGACGCATGTGCATCGTCACCCGCGAAAGCGGATCGCCCGAGACGCTTTTGCGTTTCGTGGCGGCACCCGACGGGACCGTGGTCCCTGATCTGAAGCGGGCGCTTCCGGGCCGGGGCTGCTGGGTCAGCCCCAGCCGCGAGGCCATAGACAAGGCCGTGGCGAAGAAGCTCTTCGCCCGGGCACTGAAAAGGGATGTGAAGGCGGATCCGGATCTCGGATCCGTGGTCGACCGCCTTCTGGTCGCACAGCTGATCGGCATGATGAACATGGCCCGCAAGGCAGGCCAGTTCATCACCGGGGCGGCGAAGGTCGAGGCGGCCGTGCGCAGCGGCGAGGCCATTGCGGTCTTCCATTCGCAGGATGCCGCGCCAGATGGCGTCAGAAAGATCGACCAGGCCCGAAAGGCCTGGCACCTCGGAACAGGGGCAGAGGCGGAAATTCCCGCCTTTCACCTGCTCACCGGGGCGGAATTGGACGAGCAGATGGGCCAGAATGCGTTTATCCATGCTTGCGTGCTTGCAGGGCAGGCAGGTGAAGGTGTAGTGAAGCGCGCAACTCTGCTCGAAACCTACCGCGGCACGCCGCGGGTATCGGGCGCTGGCCCGAAATCACAATGACGCGGTCACCGGCACAGGTCGGCCTCCGTGGTTTAGGACAGTATGTGAACGGCGAGGCCTGATGCTCGGCATCCGGCCCCGCTCGAAGGAACGGGAACGGAATGACCGACAACAAAGACGACAAGACTATCGGCGTGAAGAAGACTCTCACCCTGAAACCCTCGGGGATGAGCCAGGGTACCGTGCGCCAGGACATGGGGCGCGGCCGTACGAAGTCGGTCGTCGTCGAAACGGTGAAGCGCCGCACGACGCGGCCGCTCGACGAAAAGCCGATCACACCCATCGCAACACCCGCAGCACGCGCTCCGGAAGCCGCCGCCCCTGCCCCGCAGGCGCAGCGTCCGGCTCCCACGCCGGCATCGGCGCCCGCAACGCGCGTCCAGCAGCCTGCCCCTCAGCAGCAGCGCCCGCAGCAGCCGCAGCGCCAGCCGGAACGTCCGCGCGGTGCCGTGCTGCATGACCTGTCGGCTGGAGAGATGGAAGCGCGTCGTCGCGCCCTGATGGAAGCTCAGGCCCGTGACATCGAAGAAGCCAAGCAGCGCGCCATCGACGAAGAGCGTCGCAAGGCCGAAGCGGCGGAAGCTGCCCGGATCGCAGCTGAAGAGGCTGCCCGCCGCGCCCTGGAGCCGAAGGTCGAAGCCGCGGCAGAACCCGAGCCGGCTCCGGCTCCGGTCGTCGCTGCACCGGTTCGCCCGGCAGCATCCGCCGCTCCGGCAGCGCCTAGCGCCCCCGGCTTTGTTCGCGGCCGCAAGGCCAATGACGAGGACGACGATCGCGGCCCGCCGCGTGGCCTGCCCGGCCGTGGCAAAGTGGCAGCACCGGCTCCCGCCAAGGTTCCTGCCCGTCCGAAGGCCGAGGAAGACCGTCGTCGTGGCAAGCTCACGGTGACCAGCGCGAACGTCGATGAAGACGGTACCGCGCGTGGCCGTTCGCTGGCCTCCATGCGCCGTCGCCAGGAGAAGTTCCGCCGCAGCCAGATGCAGGAGACCCGTGAAAAGGTCATGCGCGAGGTCATTCTGCCGGAAACCATCACCATTCAGGAACTGTCGCAGCGCATGTCAGAACGCGCCGTCGACGTCATCAAGTACCTGATGAAGGAAGGCCAGATGATGAAGCCGGGCGACGTCATCGACGCCGACCTCGCCGAACTCATCGCCACCGAATTCGGCCATACCGTGAAGCGCGTTTCGGAATCCGACGTTGAAGAAGGTATCTTCAACGTGAAGGACGACGAAGGCGAACTGGTATCGCGTCCGCCCGTGGTCACCATCATGGGTCACGTTGACCACGGCAAGACCTCGCTGCTCGACGCCATCCGCAAGACCTCGGTCGTTTCGGGCGAAGCCGGCGGCATCACCCAGCATATCGGTGCTTATCAGGTCGAACAGAACGGCCAGAAGATCACCTTCATCGACACTCCCGGCCACGCCGCATTTACCGCGATGCGTGCCCGTGGCGCCCAGGCGACCGACATTGCCATTCTGGTGGTTGCGGCCGACGACAGCGTGATGCCGCAGACGATCGAATCGATCAACCACGCCAAGGCGGCCAACGTGCCGATCATCGTGGCGATCAACAAGATCGACAAGCACGAGGCAAACCCGGACAAGGTTCGCCAGCAGCTTCTGCAGCACGAAGTCTTCGTGGAATCCATGGGCGGTGAAGTGCTCGACGTCGAAGTTTCGGCGAAGAACAAGCTCAACCTCGACAAGCTGCTCGAAGCGGTGTTGCTGCAGGCCGAAATCCTCGACCTGAAGGCTGACCCGAAGCGTACTGCCGAAGGTACCGTCATCGAAGCGCAGCTCGATCGTGGCCGCGGTGCGGTGGCAACCGTCCTCGTCCAGAAGGGCACGCTGAAGCCAGGCCAGATCATCGTTGCCGGCGATCAGTGGGGCCGCGTTCGTGCGCTGGTCAACGACCAGGGCGAGCACGTCAAGGAAGCTGGTCCCGCCATGCCGGTCGAGATCCTCGGCCTTTCGGGCACGCCTGCTGCCGGCGACCGCTTCGCGGTTGTCGAAAACGAAAGCCGTGCTCGCGAAATCTCCGAGTATCGTCAGCGACTGGCCCGCGACAAGGCCGTTGCCCGCCAGTCGGGCTCACGCGGCTCGCTTGAGCAGATGATGAGCAAGCTTCAGGATACCGGCTTCAAGGAATTCCCGCTGGTCATCAAGGCCGACGTGCAGGGTTCCGTCGAAGCGATCGTTGCTGCTCTCGACAAGCTTGGTACCGACGAAGTGCGGGCTCGTATCGTCCATTCGGGCGCGGGTGCCATCACGGAATCGGATATTTCGCTCGCCGAAGCGTCCAATGCTGCGATCATCGGCTTCAATGTCCGTGCCAATGCCCAGGCTCGCACAGCTTCCGAGCGCGCCGGCATCGAGATCCGCTACTACAACATCATCTACGATCTGGTAGATGACGTGAAGGCGGCGATGTCGGGCCTCTTGTCTCCGGAACGTCGCGAAACCTTCCTCGGCAATGCCGAGATCCTCGAGGTGTTCAACATCACGAAGGTCGGCAAGGTCGCAGGCTGCCGCGTCATCGAAGGCAAGGTCGAACGTGGTGCAGGTGTCCGCCTGGTTCGCGACAACGTCGTCATTCACGAGGGCAAGCTGAAGACGCTCAAGCGCTTCAAGGACGAAGTTGCCGAAGTACCGATGGGCCAGGAATGCGGCATGGCCTTCGAGAACTACGAAGACATCCGCGCGGGCGACACGATCGAGTGCTTCCGCGTCGAACACATCACGCGTACGCTCTGATCTCAGGCGTTTCGAACAACGATCCTTTCGGGCGCCGGATATTCCGGCGCTCGCTGTTTATGGGATCGTGACTTCCGGCATTGGCCGGAGGAACCACAATTACGGCATGACGCATCAGGCAAGCGCCCCCTATGTCATGCGAAAGGCTTTGAACCATGACAAAACCAACCTCTTCGGCACCTTCGCAGCGCATGCTGCGCGTCGGCGAGCAGGTGCGTGCCGCCATCACCCAGGTCCTGCAGCGCGGCGAAGTCCGCGACGAAGTGATCGAGAAGACCGTCATCTCCATCTCCGAAGTCCGCATGTCGCCGGACCTCAAGATGGCGACCGCATATGTCACACCGCTCGGCGTCAAGGACCATGACACGGTCATCGCAGCCCTCAACAAGCACGCCAAATATATTCGCGGTCGGCTGGGCAACCAGCTCCGGCAGCTGAAATACATGCCGGAAGTCCGTTTCCGCGACGACACCAGCTTCGACAACTACCAGAAGATCGATGCCCTGCTGCGTTCACCGGAGGTCCAGCGCGACCTCGGCTCCGACGAAGATCAAGACTGAGAAAAGACCTAGATGTCCAAACCCCGCAAGCCCAAGGGCCGTCCGATTTCGGGCTGGCTCATTCTCGACAAGCCGGTGGATTTCGGCTCGACCGAGGCCGTCGGCAAGATCAAGTGGCTGTTCAACGCCCAGAAGGCCGGTCATGCCGGCACGCTCGACCCGCTCGCATCCGGCATGCTGCCGATTGCGCTCGGCGATGCAACGAAAACCGTCCCCTACGTCATGGACGGGCGCAAGATCTACGAATTCACGGTCACCTGGGGCGAAGAGCGGTCGACCGATGACCTCGAGGGCGAGGTGACGCAGAGCTCCGACAAGCGCCCTGACAAGAGTGACATCGAGGCGTTGCTGCCCAACTACACCGGCACGATCAGCCAGATCCCGCCGCAGTTCTCGGCGATCAAGATCGCCGGCGAGCGGGCCTATGATCTCGCCCGCGATGGCGAGACGGTCGAGATCCCCTCTCGCGAAGTCGAGGTTCACCGCCTGACGCTCCTGAACTGCGAACGCGACAAGGCGCATTTCGAGGTTGAATGCGGCAAAGGCACTTACGTGCGCTCGCTAGCCCGCGACTTCGGACGAGACCTCGGCTGCTTCGGCCATATCTCCTCGCTCCGCCGCACCTTCGTGGCCCCGTTTGCCGAGGATATGATGGTGCCGCTCGCGGAGCTCGTCGCGCTTGAAGCCATCGAAGACCGGGATGAGCGGCTGACCGCTCTCGATGCATTCCTCGGCGATACGGCAGAAGCGCTGTCCGCGTTGCCGCAGCTCAGGATCACCGATGACCAGGCGCATCGGCTGCGCATGGGTAACCCGATCATCCTGCGCGGCCGCGATGCACCGGTTGCGGAGCCTGAGGCGGTTGCGCTGGCCGGCGGCAAGTTGATCGCGATCGGCGAGATCGCCGGCGGCGAGTTCCACCCGCGGCGGGTCTTCGCCTGAAGCCATCCGGCCGCCTGCTCTTTCCTTTCTTGAGGGAATGGAGTATAGGCGGCGGCAGCTGGCTCCTTCGGGTGCCTGCATTCACGGCCAATGCTGGACGACATCCCGGCGTTTGGCGACCTGTTTCTCCTTATTCTAGAAAGGATTCACGATGTCGATCACTGCAGAGCGCAAGGCCGCCCTCATCAAGGAATACGCAATCAAGGAAGGCGACACCGGTTCTCCGGAAGTTCAGGTCGCAATCCTGACCGAGCGTATCACCAACCTGACGGAACACTTCAAGGGTCACAAGAAGGACAACCACTCGCGTCGTGGCCTTCTGACCATGGTTTCGACCCGCCGTTCGCTTCTCGACTATGTCAAGAAGCAGGATGAGGCTCGCTACACGACCCTGATCACGCGCCTCGGCATCCGCCGCTAACGACTTCCCGGCGGACCTTCCTGAAGAAGGTCCGCCGGTTGCCTTTCCGGGTCAGGCTTTACGACCCGCGACCGGTTCCGCGCGAAGATCGCCCGGAACAAACGACAGGCCGGATGGGCCGGATCTGTCAACGACAACCGATGACCTGTCATGGGGCAGGATTGTTGGATGCTTCCGCGCTGTAATGGCGAATTGCGGGATGACCCGCCGGATCCGAAGCCTCCCACTGTCTTGCCCGTGATTGCGTCAGCACATTGCAGACCAAACGCCCCTTGCCCGTTCGGCAGGGCGAAGGTCCGCATATGAAGGACAAGATATGTTTGATGTTCACAGCGTCGAAATCGAGTGGGCAGGCCGCCCTCTGAAGCTCGAGACCGGCAAGATCGCCCGCCAGGCTGACGGTGCCGTTCTCGCCACTTATGGCGAAACCGTCGTTCTCGCCACCGTCGTTTCGGCCAAGTCGCCGAAGCCGGGCCAGGACTTCTTCCCGCTCACCGTCAACTACCAGGAAAAGACCTATGCCGCCGGCAAGATCCCGGGCGGCTATTTCAAGCGCGAAGGTCGTCCGTCGGAAAAGGAAACGCTGGTTTCTCGCCTGATCGACCGTCCGATCCGCCCGCTCTTCCCGGAAGGCTACAAGAACGACACGCAGGTTGTCGTCACCGTCGTCCAGCATGACCTCGAAAACGATCCGGACGTCCTGTCGATGGTTGCAGCTTCTGCTGCTCTGACGCTCTCCGGCGTGCCCTTCATGGGTCCGGTCGGCGGCGCACGCGTCGGCTACATCAATGGCGAATACGTTCTGAACCCGCATCTCGACGAGATGGACGAGTCGGTTCTCGACCTCGTCGTAGCCGGCACCCAGGACGCCGTCCTGATGGTCGAGTCGGAAGCCAAGGAACTGAACGAAGACATCATGCTCGGTGCCGTCATGTTCGGCCACAAGGGCTTCCAGCCGGTTATCGACGCGATCATCAAGCTCGCTGAAGTGGCTGCCAAGGAGCCGCGCGAATTCGAGCCGGAAGACCATTCCGCTCTTGAAGCTGAGATGCTTTCGATCGCCGAAACCGAACTGCGCGCTGCCTACAAGATCACCCAGAAGGCCGATCGCTACGCTGCCGTCGACGCCGTCAAGGCCAAGGTGAAGGCACACTTCTTCCCGGAAGGCGAAGAGCCGAAGTACACCAACGAAGTCATCGGCGCTGTCTTCAAGCACCTGCAGGCGAAGATCGTTCGCTGGAACATCCTGGACACCAAGAGCCGTATCGACGGCCGTGACCTGGAAACGGTGCGCAAGATCGTCTCGGAAGTCGGCGTTCTACCGCGCACGCACGGTTCGGCCTTGTTCACTCGCGGCGAGACCCAGGCGATTGTTGTTGCCACGCTCGGCACCGGCGAAGACGAACAGTATGTCGACTCGCTCACGGGCATGTACAAGGAACGCTTCCTGCTGCACTACAACTTCCCGCCCTACTCCGTCGGTGAAACCGGCCGCATGGGTTCGCCGGGTCGTCGCGAAATCGGTCACGGCAAGCTCGCCTGGCGCGCCATCCGCCCGATGCTTCCGTCTGTCAGAGCAGTTCCCCTACACGCTGCGCGTCGTCTCCGAGATCACCGAGTTCGAACGGCTCGTCCTCGATGGCAACCGTTTGCGGTACGTCGCTCGCACTGATGGATGCCGGCGTTCCGCTGGCCAAGCCGGTTGCCGGTATCGCCATGGGTCTGATCCTCGAAGGCGAGCGCTTCGCCGTTCTCTCCGACATCCTGGGTGACGAAGACCACCTCGGCGACATGGACTTCAAGGTCGCCGGTACCGCCGACGGCATCACCTCGCTGCAGATGGACATCAAGATCGCCGGTATCACCGAAGAGATCATGAAGGTCGCGCTTGCCCAGGCCCAGGGCGGTCGCAAGCACATCCTCGGCGAAATGGCGAACGCCCTTTCCGAAAGCCGTGGTCAGCTCGGCGAATTCGCACCGCGCATCGAAGTGATGAACATCCCGGTCGACAAGATCCGTGAAGTCATCGGTTCGGGCGGCAAGGTCATCCGCGAAATCGTCGAAAAGACCGGCGCCAAGATCAACATCGAAGACGACGGCACGGTGAAGATCGCCTCGTCGCATCCGGCGAAGGAGATCGAGGCGGCCCGGAAGTGGATTCACTCCGATCGTGGCCGAGCCGGAAGTCGGCGAAATCTACGAGGGCACGGTCGTCAAGGTCGCCGATTTCGGTGCCTTCGTGAACTTTTTCGGCCCCAAGGATGGGCTGGTCCACATCAGCCAACTCGCCGCCGACCGCGTCGCCAAGACCGGCGATGTCGTCAAGGAAGGCGACAAGGTCTGGGTCAAGCTGCTGGGCTTCGATGAGCGCGGCAAGGTCCGCCTGTCGATGAAGGTCGTGGATCAGACCACCGGTCAGGAAATCGTGGCCGAGAAGAAGAAGGAAGACGGCGAAGCAGCTGAATAAGCTGACGTCGTTCCCGATCCCGAGGCGCGGAGAACTTCCCGCGCCTTTTTTGTTCGCCGAAGAAAAGAAGACCGAGCCATGAGCCGCGAAACACTGAAGACCCTGTTCCACCCCTTCGTCACGGAAACTGTCGCTCTTCCCGAAGCCGGAAGTCGCTATTTGTTTCTCGGTGCCGAGGCGGGATTTGCCAAGCCCGAGGGCTTTGCCGCCGAACTGACCGTGGTTCAGGATTTCCGCCCGGAATTCCGGCGCCTCGAAGCCAGCCACCTCCAGCCGGTCCCGACGGTCGATGGCGAGGGCTACGACGGTGCTCTCATCCTCTGCGGCAAGCACAAGGGCGTCAACGAGGACCGCGTCGCTGAAGCACTGCGGCGGGTGAAAGCAGGCGGAACGATCTTGGTTGCTGGCGCCAAGGAAGACGGCATTCTGCCGCTGCGCAAGCAGCTGGATCGGCTCGGCCTCTCGCCGGAATCTATGCCGAAATATCACGGCGTCGTCGTCTGGTTCAGTGCGCCTGAGGATCCCACGGCAATCGTTTCGACGCTTTGCGCCAAGCCCGTTATGGTAGACGGACGTTTCGAGACGCGCTCTGGTCTCTTCTCCCATGCTCATGCCGATGAAGGTTCCGAACTGCTGGCGAGCCGCCTGCCGACGAATTTCGACGGCAACGCAGCCGATTTCGGCGCTGGCTGGGGTTATCTGTCGGTGATGCTGGCAGACGCTGCGCCGCGGACCAATCGCATCGATCTTTTCGAAGCGAGCCACGAGGCGCTGGAGCATGCCAAGCGCAATCTGGCACGCAATTGCCCTGATCTGACGACACGGTTTTTCTGGCAGGATCTCGGTAACGAGCCGCCGAAGGAAAAATACGACCTTGTCATCATGAACCCGCCATTCCATGAGGGCCACGCCGCCGAACCATCCATTGGTGCCGCGATGATCAAGGCAGCCGCAGAGTCGCTACGCGGCGGCGGTGACCTTCTGATGGTGGCAAATCGAGGTTTGCCCTACGAGCCCGTCCTGGCTCAGCATTTCAAGCAGTCTGGCGAAGTTTGCCGGAATGCGCGTTTCAAGGTCCTCTGGGCGAAGCGCTGACGCAAAAGCGATCGTGATCGGGAGGGCGGCGACTTAGACTACGCGCCCCCTCGACTCACGGTCAGGCCTGCCTTAGCATCCGGCGCCAAGAACTTCACTTCTGGCGCCAGCGGTCTCATGCCTCCTCGGAATCTCACCGATGAATTGACCACCGTGGCCGGCCTCGCCTCAGCGGTGGTCGAGCATGCCCAGTCCTATGGCATCGACATAAAGCCCATTTGCAAGGCGCTGGAGATCGATCCGCAGATATTCCAGAGCCTTACTGCCCGGATTAGCCTTGATCGCCTGTGCAGGCTCCTGGAGACCTGCGCCCTCCTGTCCGATGACGAAGCATTCGGTCTTACGAGCATCACGCGCTACGAGGCAGGCTCGACGGGTCCATTCGGATACGGACTGATGGCCGCGCCGACCGGGCTGGACTTCGTGCACTTTCTCGACGACCACATCCAATATGTGACCCATACCAGCTATTCAAAGCTGACACTCGACGAGCGCGGCGCGCATCTCGCCTGGACTTTCGCCCCGATCATCGTGAAACGCGACCAGTATGTCGACATGTCGGTCGGGCTTGTCATGCAACGGGCTCAGGCGTTTGCGACCAGCGAGAATACCGAGGTCCGACTGGAAAGACCGGCACCCCGCAATCACAAGCCCTTTCGGCAATTGCTGTCACGGCGGGTCAGTTTCGGAGCCCGCGTGAACTGCGTGCATTTCCCGCCCAGCTTCCTTCAGGCACAGAACCACACCGGTGACCGTAGACTTTTTGAACTGATGGATCTGCAATGTCGGAGCCTGAGGCCACCGACGCCGGAGAAAAGTGCCGACTTCCTTGAGCAGGTGCGTCGCTACCTGCTGTTGCATGTGTCGGATGACGATTATCCACTCGCCGAGATCGCGCCCTATTTCGGCTTGTCGGAAAGGACGTTCCAGCGCCGCCTGGCGGGCCAAGGGACGAGCCTCAACGAGCTTCGAGATCAGATTCGCAAGGAGGTCAGCTTCAACCTGCTGACCGAAAGTGAACTGCCGATCTCGGAGATCTGCTACCGGCTGGGCTATTCAGCGCCGAGCGCCTTCACGCGTTCGGTCACGCGATGGTTCGGCACCACGCCGACGGAAGTGCGGGAGCGGAAGTCCGCCTGAGAGCTGCGGAAACTTGACAAGTGCCGGTCGATGCGGCGTAATCAGTGGATAATGGCGTTTACAGCGCTGTTCTCGCCTTCTTTTAGCGTGTTCGGATAAGCGATTGGCGCGCGATGTCAACGACGCCAATTCGGCCAAATGCTATGAGCGCCGCCTGACGACCTGATCGATATCAAGTCGCCCTTTCTCCATCGCGGCAAACCAAATCATGAAAACCGATACCAAACGGGCCATCGGACGATCGCCTGATGTTTCGATCCTTTCGGATCGTGAAATACGCTGCCTGCAGCTCGTGGCCGAAGGCATGCGGTCGGACGAGGCTGCAAATACGCTCGCGCTGTCACGGGAAGAGGTGAACCAGGCCCTGGTTCGTGCTCAAGAGAAGCTGGAGGCCAGCAATCTGATGCATGCGGTGAGCCTTGCCATGCTGATCGGGGTCATTGACCACACCGATCCTCATCAACCGAAGTAAGCCGTACTCCCACGGCTGGCGGACCACTTCGGATGAACGCCTGGCGCGACAACGCGCCAGGCTTTTTTGTTCGGGCGTCTAAAAGATCAGCCCTGATGACGCTGGAAAACCAGCGTGGCATTGGTGCCGCCGAAGCCAAAGGAGTTCGACAGAACGGTATCGATCTTGGCGTTGTCGATGCGCTTGCGGACAACCGGCACGCCCTCGAATTCCGGATCGAGCTCGGTGATGTGCGCGCTTTCGCCGATGAAACCGGCCTGCATCATCAGCAGACCATAGATCGATTCTTGAACGCCGGCAGCACCTAGCGAGTGACCGGTCAGCGACTTGGTCGACTGGATGTGCGGGATCTTGTCGCCGAAAACTTCGCGAATCGCGCCGATTTCCTTGCTATCACCCACCGGCGTCGAAGTGCCATGAGTGTTGATGTAATCGACATCGCCCTTCACGGTGGACAGGGCCTGACGCATGCAGCGGATCGCGCCTTCGCCCGAGGGCGCGACCATGTCGTAACCGTCGGAGGTTGCACCATAGCCGACGACTTCTGCGTAGATCTTGGCGCCACGGGCCTTGGCATGCTCGAGCTCTTCGAGAACCAGAACGCCGGCGCCACCAGCGATGACGAAACCGTCGCGCGAGACGTCATAGGCACGCGAGGCGCTCGACGGCGTGTCATTGTACTTCGACGACATGGCGCCCATGGCATCGAACAGGCTGGACATGGTCCAGTCGAGATCCTCGTGGCCGCCGGCAAAGACCATGTCCTGCTTGCCCCACTGGATCATCTCGTAGGCATTGCCGATGCAATGCGCCGAGGTCGAGCAGGCCGAGGAGATGGAGTAGTTCACGCCGTGCAGCTTGAACCAGGTGGCAAGCGTCGCAGATGCCGTCGACGACATGGCCTTTGGCACGGCAAAGGGGCCAATGCGCTTCGGGCTGTTGTTCTGGCGAACGATATCGGCGGCGTCGACGATCTGCTTGGTCGACGGACCACCGGAGCCCATGATGATGCCGACGCGCTCGTTCTGCTGATAATCGGCCTCTTCGAGACCGGCGTCGGCGATCGCCTGCTTCATGGCGACATGGTTCCAGGCACCACCCTGAGACAGGAAGCGCATGGCACGACGGTCGACCAGATCGGTGGGATCCAGGTCGGGCCTGCCCCAGACCTGGCACTTGAAGCCGTGTTCGGCGAAATCGGGAGAAAAGGTGATGCCCGACTTGGCGTCACGCAGCGACGCCGTGACTTCGGCGGCATCGGCACCGATGGAGGACACGATGCCAAGACCTGTTACTACAACCCGTCTCATCTCTCAGACCTTCTTTATAAACTTCAGGTGCGGACAGGGCCGGTTCAGGCCGTCTTGTCCTTCGACAGACCGACGCGCAGGTCGGATGCCTGATAGATAGTTTCGCCATCCGCCTTTAACCAGCCATCGGCCGTGCCGAGCACCAGGCGACCGCGCATGACGCGCTTGAAGTCGATGCCGTATTCGAGAAGTTTCGTCTCGGGACGCACCATGCCCTTAAACTTCACTTCGCCGGTGGACAGCGCCATTCCACGGCCCGGTTCGCCGAGCCAGCCGAGGAAGAAGCCCGTCAGCTGCCACATGCCATCAAGGCCGAGGCAACCCGGCATGATCGGGTTGCCCTGGAAATGGCACGGGAAATACCAATCATCGGGGCGCACGTCGTATTCCGCGCGGATATAGCCCTTGTCGAAGGCGCCACCGGTTTCGGAAATGTCGGTGATCCGGTGCACCATCAGCATGGGCGGCAGAGGGAGCTGCGCGTTGCCCTCGCCAAAGAGTTCACCGCGGCCGCAGGCGAGGATTTCGTCGTAGTTGTAGCTGGATTGTCTCGTAACCATTGTTCTTCTTCTTCCCCCTCTGCTTCACTTGTCCGGGACCCATTAGAGCAAGACGGTGGCAAATTGAAGCCCCGTAGCCATTCGGCCGGTTCCATAAGGCCTTGGCGGCCTCATCCTCATATCATCGTCGCATACAGTAAGGAAAAGGGCATCACCAGACCCGCAGCATCAAAAACCGCCTGAAGGTAGGCATCTCAAGGCTTCTCGCTACCGTAACTATTGAAAGAGCCTGATTTTGCAGTTATATCGACACGTGTGGATGCTCATGCATGCCACGTAACGACTGGAGTGCGTCTTTGACGATGGCAACCTGCCAAACGGGTATCGAACTGAAACTGCGCCGCTCGGGCCTTCGCCCGACGAAGCAGCGCATTGCGCTGGCCGGCTTACTGTTCGCGAAGGGTGACCGCCATCTGACCGTCGAAGAACTGCACGAAGAGGCGACTGCTGCGGATTTCCCGGTGTCGCTTGCGACCGTCTACAACACGCTGCATCAGTTCACCGAAGCAGGACTGATCCGCGTTCTCGCGGTTGAAAGCTCCAAGACCTATTTCGACACGAACGTGTCCGACCATCACCATTTCTTCGTCGAAGGCGAGAACAAGGTGCTGGACATTCCGGTCAACAACATCAGCATCGACAATCTGCCGCCCCCGCCGGAAGGCATGGAAATCGCGCATGTCGACGTTGTGATCCGACTGCGCCCCAAGCAGGGCTGACCTCTCCCTCGCCTCTCCTTACATGACCTCATCCGGATGCCGGCCGGGCTTGTGCTTGTAAGTCGGAAATGTCCATCCAAAGTAGAGTGCGCCGCCGCGCAACAGGAAGGCCGCGATCGCCCCCAAGGCCGAGGCGACATAGAGCGGCGCGCTGAACTCGTGGGCACCCGTGAAAACCGCTGCCCCGACGAGGGCCGCCGTGATGTAGATCTCCGGCCGCAGCAGCACGGATGGCTCATTGGCCAGGAGATCGCGCAGAACACCGCCCAGACTTGCGGTCAGCGTGCCTGTCACGATCGCGATCGTCGGCGAGCCGGTCGCGGCGAGACCTTTTGCAGCACCCATCACGCAATAGGCCGACAGCCCGATCGCATCGAGCCATATCAACAGGCGGTAGCGCGATTCGACCATGTGGGCGGTAAAGAAGACGACGACGCCGATTGCACAGCAGATGAGAATGTAATCGGGGTTGAGAACCCAGTAGACGGGCACGCGACCGAGCACGATGTCGCGGACCGTGCCGCCGCCGAGCCCCGTCACAACCGCAAAGAACAGGAAGCCGATCATGTCGAGTTGCTTGCGCGACGCCGCAAGGGCGCCGGTGGCAGCAAACAGGGCAATGCCCGCATAATCGAGATAAGATAGGAGCGACATGGCTTCTTTCCTCGCTGGAGCCTCCGGTCCGGGCGAGATTTGCCCCACGCCGTTAAGGGTGAGGCAAGACGCAGCCGCTAGACTTCCTCTCGTTCAGCACAGATTGCGATCCGGAGTCCAGACCGTGCCATTCCTATTCCGCCTCCTCCTCGTCGTCGCGACCGGCATTTTTGCCGCGCCCGCCTTCGCGCAGCAGGAATTGCTGATCGATCCCGAGATCTACGAGAAGAACCACTACTCCAAGCGCTGTGACACCGTGCAGTTTGGCGGTCGCTTCATCGACCGAATCGACATCAACAACGACGGCATCACCGATGTCGTCACCAATAGCAGCGAAATTGTCTGCGACGGCGTGCGCGGTCCCGATTGCACAGCCGAAGGATGCCCCTTCAACTTTTATCTTCAGGTGAAGGAAGGTGGCTACTTCATGATCGCCACGGCACAGATGTACTCCTACGACTTCATCCAGCGCTTCGGCAACATGGTCTTCGTCCTGAAGATGCATCCGCGCTATTGCGAGCGGGAAGAGGGCCAGGAGCCTTGCGCGATGACGGTTCGCGTGCGTGGCACCAAATTCCTGACGATCTCAAAAAAGTGACGTTTACGGCGCGGGAAAGATGTCCTCGATCCTGCCGAGAATGCGATAAGCGGCGAGCCCCACCCACTCGCGGACGGCTGTCGACATCTGCTGCGTGTTCAGGGTCGGCTGGGTGAAGTCGAGCGCGAAGGACAAATTGCCGGCGGTGCGATAATCGACCGGCCAGGGCGCCACATCAACGCCTGCCTTTCGAAACAGCCCGACGGAGCGGGGCATGTGGAAGGCAGAGGTGATCAGCAGGCATTGCTCCAGGTTACGATCGGACAGAAGCTCGCGACTGTTCTTTGCGTTTTCGTCGGTGTTTCTGGAGGTCGTTTCAGCGATCAGCCTCTCCCGAGAAATACCGAAGGCTTCGAAGAAGCGGATCGATGCTGCGGCATCGCCCTCGTAGGCACCACTCAGGGACCCATCACCGCCGGATACGAGGATGCTTGCCTCTGGATATCGGATTGCCAGGCGCAGCGCTTCCACGAAGCGGTCGGCCGCCTGATTGAGATCCATACCGCCACGGGCTGTCGTGACTTCGGTCTCGAAGGCGCCACCCAGCACGATCATGCAGGTTACATCTGAGGGATCCGCTCCAGGCCGGGGAAATCGAGCCTCGAGGCTCTGCAGCAGGACGGAACCAAAGGTCGTGTAGAGGGTCAGAAAGAGAATCAGAAGCGAGAGCGACAGGGCGGCTACGGCCAACCGGAGCCAGCGGAACCAGATCAAGACCAGCGCGAGAAGCCCGAGCAGGAAAACGAGCGAGAGCGGCTGGACGGCATTCCAGAACAGCTTGGAAACGACAAACACCGCGCACTCTCCCTCATAAACATTACAAGCCTTTGTGCGAGTTCCCGTCCTTATGGGAGGAAAGCTTCGCTCAAGGAGGCGTTACTAAACCCTCGTCCCACTGTCACCCATTTCGATTCTGAATTTTCCGGGAGGAAACCATGCGATTTGCCATCGACACCGTGGACGATTCCGGGAATGACCGCCTCTACATAGGCACGCCCGTGCATGTCAGCGACGACAAGCTGCACCTGAAGCTGCGCGACGGAGAGGTGAAGCTCGAGATCCGCAAGATCATCGACTGGTTTCAGATCGATCTCTCGGAGAGCGGGGAGCGGGCGGAATTGTTTCAGCGGTGAAGTGACTGAGCGCTCCCAACGCAAACGGCTGGCGTTTGAGGGTAGCTTCCGTACACCCACTCTGCTCGAGATAATTTCATAGGAGAAAATTTGGTGGAGCTAAGCGGGATCGAACCGCTGACCTCTTGCATGCCATGCAAGCGCTCTCCCAGCTGAGCTATAGCCCCATCAGGGTACCGGGTAATTTCCGGCTCCGGGAACCCGTCTGAAAGCAGCGCTTCCGTCGGGGTGGCGGCTTGATACTTCCGGTAATCGGAGATGGCAAGCCGAAAAATGAAAGCCCGGGCATTTTTTTAAGCCCGGGCTCGAAATGCTTGAAATATCAGACTTCGTCGTCGTCGCCGGTGACGCCGATCAGGCCGGTCATGTCATCGTCGTCGTCATCTTCGTCCGCTTCCAGGAAGGTGTCGTCATCATCGCCGTCGATCTCGACGTCGTCGTCGCCCATATCAGGGATGTCGTCGCCCCCAGAGGAATCATCGGCATCTTCGAGCGAGACCAACTCGACATCGGTGTTTTCGGTATCGACTTCCGCGACGTCCTCTTCCTCAGCCTTCTCCATGATGGCTGCAACCGAGGTTTCCTCAAAATAGGAAAGCGGCCAGGACTTGTTCGTGTACGGCGACACGATCGGGTCCTTGTTCAGGTCGTAAAATTTCTTGCCGGTGTCGGGGCAAGTCCGTTTCGTTCCAAGTTCTGCCTTCGCCACTGTCAAAGCCTCATGAAGTCGTGAAGAATAAGGGCATGCGCCAAGCGCCCGGCGCGAGGCCGGCCAAACTGTAGTCGGTCCCCTTAATCGCTGATGTCCCTCCTGTCAAAGGCTATCTGCGCAGGTATTTTGGCAACCGGGGGTTCGCATGCCTCGCTTGGCAAGGGCTGCCAAGATTTGTATCAGCGATGGCATCAACGAGAGAGACAATGAGGACCGGATGATCATCGCAATCGACGGACCGGCCGCCGCCGGCAAGGGGACGCTGTCGCGTAGGATCGCGGAAATCTTTGGGTTCCACCATCTCGACACCGGGCTTACCTATCGTGCTACGGCAAAGGCGCTGCTGGACGCCGGGTTACCCCTCGATGATGAGGCGGTGGCAGAACGCATGGCCCTTGCCGTGGAGCTTGCCGGGTTGGACCGCGACGTTCTCTCGGCGCACGAGATCGGCGAAGCTGCGTCAAAGATTGCGGTCATGCCGGCCGTGCGTCGTGCCCTCGTCGAGGCTCAGCGTGCCTTTTCGAAGCGTGCGCCCGGCACAGTGCTCGACGGTCGCGATATCGGCACCGTCGTCTGCCCGGACGCCCCGGTCAAACTTTACGTGACGGCGTCACCCGAGGTTCGTGCGAAACGCCGTTATGACGAGATCCTGTCGAAGGGCGGCAGCGCCGATTTCGACGCGATCTTCGCCGATGTGAAGAAGCGCGACGAGAGGGACATGGGACGGGCCGACAGCCCTTTGAAACCAGCCGATGACGCGCACTTGCTAGATACGTCCGAAATGAGTATAGAGGCCGCATTCTTGGCGGCGAAGACACTGATCGACGCTGCCCTGACAAAATGAAGTGACCAGGATCCGGCCAAGCCGGAGCCTTATGGCCGACACCCAGTCCCCGCGCCGGATTGCTCTTGAAATGAGAGCGGACCGGATGTTGGCCAAGATCAACACCAACCCCCGGCGCTCACGCATCCAGTGGGATGCGACTAGGAGATTTCATGTCTGTTTCTACCCCGTCGCGCGAGGACTTTGCAGCCCTCCTCGAGGAATCCTTTGCCAAGACCGATCTGGCCGAAGGCTATGTTGCCAAGGGCATCATCACGGCCATCGAAAAGGACGTCGCCATTGTTGACGTCGGCCTCAAGGTCGAAGGCCGTATCGCACTGAAGGAATTCGGTGCACGCGCCAAGGACGGCACGCTGAAGGTCGGCGACGAAGTTGAAGTTTACGTCGAGCGCATCGAAAACGCTCTCGGCGAAGCTGTTCTGTCGCGCGAAAAGGCTCGTCGCGAAGAAAGCTGGATCAAGCTCGAAGCCAAGTTCGAAGCTGGCGAACGCGTTGAAGGCGTCATCTTCAACCAGGTCAAGGGCGGCTTCACGGTTGACCTCGACGGCGCCGTTGCCTTCCTTCCGCGTAGCCAAGTGGACATCCGTCCGATCCGCGACGTCACCCCGCTGATGCACAACCCGCAGCCCTTCGAAATCCTCAAGATGGACAAGCGTCGCGGCAACATCGTTGTTTCGCGTCGTACGGTTCTGGAAGAGTCCCGCGCAGAGCAGCGTTCTGAAATCGTTCAGAACCTCGAAGAAGGCCAGGTTGTTGACGGCGTCGTCAAGAACATCACCGATTACGGTGCGTTCGTTGACCTCGGCGGCATCGACGGCCTGCTGCACGTCACCGACATGGCATGGCGCCGCGTCAACCATCCTTCGGAAATCCTGTCCATTGGCCAGTCGGTCAAGGTTCAGATCATCCGCATCAACCAGGAAACCCACCGCATCTCGCTCGGCATGAAGCAGCTCGAGTCGGATCCGTGGGATGGCATCGCTGCCAAATACCCGGTTGGCAAGAAGATCTCCGGTACCGTCACGAACATCACCGACTACGGTGCATTCGTCGAGCTGGAGCCGGGCATCGAAGGCCTGATCCACATCTCGGAAATGTCCTGGACGAAGAAGAACGTTCATCCCGGCAAGATCCTTTCGACCACGCAGGACGTCGACGTCGTCGTTCTCGAAGTCGATCCGTCGAAGCGCCGTATCTCGCTCGGTCTCAAGCAGACCCTCGAGAACCCGTGGCAGGCATTTGCCTTCAGCCACCCGGCCGGCACTGAAGTCGAAGGCGAAGTCAAGAACAAGACCGAGTTCGGCCTGTTCATCGGCCTCGAAGGCGACGTGGACGGCATGGTTCACCTGTCGGATCTCGACTGGAACCGTCCGGGCGAGCAGGTCATCGAAGAGTTCAACAAGGGTGACGTGGTCAAGGCCGTCGTTCTCGATGTTGACGTCGAGAAGGAACGCATCTCGCTCGGCATCAAGCAGCTCGGCCGCGACGCTGTCGGCGAAGCCGCAACTTCGGGCGAACTGCGCAAGAACGCTGTCGTTTCGTGCGAAGTCATCGGCGTCAATGATGGTGGCGTCGAAGTGAAGCTCGTCAGCCACGAAGACATCACGTCCTTCATCCGCCGCAACGACCTGGCCCGCGATCGTGACGATCAGCGTCCGGAGCGTTTCTCGGTTGGTCAGGTTTTTGACGCCCGCGTCACCAACTTCTCCAAGAAGGACCGCAAGGTCATGCTGTCGATCAAGGCTCTCGAGATCGCAGAAGAGAAGGAAGCCGTTGCTCAGTTCGGTTCGTCCGACTCGGGCGCTTCGCTCGGCGACATCCTGGGTGCAGCCCTGAAGAACCGCAACAACGACTAATCCTCGCTGTTCGCTGAATGCAAAGAACCCGCCGGGAGCGATCCCGGCGGGTTTTTCTTTGGTCTTGTGTATCAGTTGAGACCGGCCATCCGCAGGTAGAGCTCGTGAGCGGGCTCGGGCGGGAGCGGCAAAGCCTTCTCTGCAGGCGCCGGCAGGGCGGACTGATCAGCCACCATGCTCTCCTGCATATACGTCTCCGCTGGTTCACCGGCCGGGCGCTCGTCTGCGGGCATCACCACGTCTGCGGCATCCTCGTCCCCATCGACAGCTTCGTCCCTGTCATCGTCCTCGGCATCCCCCTCCCCGTCGCGATTGCCGGCATCCTCTTCTTCCCTCTCCTCGACGCGTTCTATGTCGAATTCGTCTTCCATCAGGTAGGGAATGAAGGGCAGAGGCATGCCTTCCCGCGCAATCGGAAACCTCACCAGCGCCGGCTCCGGCAGCGGGATTGCGCCGGGTGCTTGGCGCTCTTCTGTCATCTCCGTCAGGTCTGCATCCTGGATCAGCGCCAGTTGCTCGGTTGAATCGCTTGTTTCGTTGGATAAAGCCGACCGCGCGGGGGGTGTGGCCGCCGGTTGCGCTTCCTTGCCAAGAAGATTGCCCGGCCGCGCTGCTGCTTGCGGCTCGGTCGAAAGGCTCTTCAGCTGCAGGAGTGCCCGAACGAAATCCGATTTGAGGAGGTCGGCGAGCCAGCCCGCAGGCATCGACGTTGCTGGCCTCGCCTGCCCCGGCACGGCGATGACCGGCACGGCTGTGGGAGATGCAGCAGAGGACGTCTGGCGATCTGCGGTGCGGATGTCACCAGGAGGTCGTTCTTGTTGCTGTCTTGCGGCGCCGCTTGCTTGCATGGGCAACCTTTGGCCGCCTTCGACTTGCGCGGCCGGGCTACTGGTTGACGATGGCGACAGGCCTGCGAACGGTGCCGCCCGGCTCGTCTGCGGCTCTGTCCCGGCCCTCTGTAGCGGCTGGCTTGCGCCTGTCGCCACCTGCAAACTTTCGGCTCGACCGGACGCAATCCCGAGGCCCGGCAGGGAGCCGGATGGCGTTGCCGTTGTGGCTCGGGCGGAACGCGCCACATCCATGTCTGGACGCTGCGGCGGAGCAGCATTCGCGGCGCGCACTTCGGCATTGCCTTTGGCTTCGGCGGCGGCTGGCGTGTTCAGAGGTCTGTTTTGCCCGGCTGCCGTCTGTGCGATGCGTTGAGGGTCGTTCGGCGCACGTCCGACATCGTTTGCGGCCAAGGGACGGCTGACGCTTGGAGCCGTTGGGCGAGCTTCGCCGGCCGCCTCCCGATAGGACGAAATGACCGAGCGCGCCGCGCCGTCCCTGTCCGTCTGACGATAGAGTTCGAGGTAGAGTGCCAGGGTTGCGCGTTCCGGGCCCGAGGGTGTGGCCATGGCCGCCAGCAGTGTGCGCAGCTGCAGTCCGGCAAACGACTGGGTCAGAAGCTTCTGCAGCTTCAGGCGATCGGCGACTGGCAGTGCCGCGATGCCTTCGATCAGGCGCCCCATGTAGTCACCCGGCGTCTCGTCGGCCAGCCGCTCTATCTTCAAGGCGGCGCCGAGGACGTCTGCCAATACAGAAAGATTCTGAGACATGCGCTCCGGACCCGACAGGAGCATGATGTTCAATTGGCCGGCGATTGCAGAACTCTGGTTGATGGCCGTTGGCAGTGACGGGGAGTCAAGCACTGTCGCGCGAGAGTTCGACCGGTTGTTCCGGCCGCGGTTTTGACTCGGTCGCAGACGAGTAGGACGCAGGGGACGCAAGGACTGGAGGAAGCATGGCAACCTCTCCGGTTCTGGTGCCTCGGGACAGAAATTTTTGGGCGATGTCTTAGGCCGTAACACGGCTGCCTGATCCTTGATCCTTGCCTGATTTGGTTAATGAAGCACTAAGGCGTAATCTCATGGGGCGACACCAGCCTCGCGCATTGATTGGCGTGCACGATGGACGAGGCGGCGTACTGTCGCCGATTCGATCCAACACGGACGCAGGCATGACACGCAATCTTCTCCTGAACACCGACAGCTACAAGCTTGGCGTCTTTCTGCAGTATCCGAAGGACACGCGGGCCGTCAGCGCCTTCGTCACCACGCGGGGCAACTCCTTCCGCCCCGAAGTGATGTTCTTTGGTCTACAGATGTTCCTGAAAGACTACCTGTCGACGCCGATCAGCCGTGGTGACATCGAGGAAGCAGAACAGATTGCACGCCACCACGGCCAGCCTTTCGATCGCGAGGGGTGGGAGCATATTCTGAATGCGCATGGCGGACTGTTGCCATTGCGCATCGAGGCACTGCCCGAAGGCACCGCAATCCGCCGCGGGGTGCCCGTCATGCAGGTGGTCAACACCGATCCTCTCGTGCCGTGGCTCACCTCCTACATGGAGACCGCATTGCTCCGCGCCGTCTGGTATCCGTCGACTGTCGCGACAACGGCCTGGCGCATCCGGATGGCGATACAGCCGTTCCTGGATCGAACAACGGACGATCCAGACGGCCTGCAACCGAGCCGGATCAGCGACTACGGTTGCCGTAGTACATCCAGCGTTGAACAGGCGGCGATTGGCGGGGCGGCGCATCTCGTGCACTTCCACAGCTCTGACTCGCTTCCCGCCATTCTGCAGGCCCGTCGCGTCTACAAGGCCTCGATGCCGGCCCAGTCGATCCCGGCTGCGGAACATGGAACGATCATTGCCTGGGGCCAGTCGCACGAGACGGAAGCCTATTCCCACATGATCGACACTTTCGCGAGTTTCGGCGGTTATTCCGTCGTCTCCGATAGCTTCGACCTCCACAACGCCGTTTCGGAGATCTGGGGCAAGAAACTGCAGACCAAGGTGCGCGCTGCCGGGGGTGTTCTCGTGGTACGGCCGGATAGTGGCGATCCGATCGAGACACCGGTCCAGGTCGTGGCCCAACTCGCCTACGCCTTTGGCACACGGCTGAACGGCAAGGGTTTCAAGGTGCTCGACGGCAATGTCCGGGTGATCCAGTCGGACGGCGTTTCGATCCAGGATATTCAGATGATCCTGGGCCGGCTCGAAGGCATGGGCTTCTCCTCCGAAAACATCTCCTTCGGCATGGGATCGGGCCTGCTGCACAAGATCAACAGGGACACGCTGTCCTTCACCATGCGCACGAGCGCCGTTCAGGACGATAAAGGCCAGTGGCGTCCAGTTGTGCGCCGACCGTCCAATCCGCAGCAAAAGGTGTCAATGGCCGGCCGTGTGGCCGCGATTGCTGATGGCTATGACATCATGCCGATCCAGCTGGAAGATCTCGGGAACCGCCCCAACCTCTTGCAGCCGGTCTGGCAGGATGGGGAGCTTCTGGTGGACTGGAGCCTAGACGAAATCCGGGCCAGGGCAACGACCGCCAGCCTGCCGCGCTAGCTTAATCGACGAGACGCATGAACCTCGGATAGAGGCCAGCCTCATCCGAGGGGACTGGAACGCGCTCGCCAAAAGCCTCGTCCGAGCGGCTGCGTTCATCTACGATGAATGCGTCCAGCCAGTTGGCTGGCGCATATTGCGGACCCTGGTCTTCAATGTCAGCTTGTTCCGCAGGCACTTCGATCAGATCGAGATCATAGCTGGATGAACGACGCGATACTGAGTCTAAGAGGATAGTAGCTGCTTCCGTCATGGTCGCCTGATCAACGCCTTATGTGCAACGGGCAACTTGAAAGTCCCGCCGCGTCACCAATTTCCATGCGGGGATCATGCGAAGTCGCGGTTAATGAAACCTTGGCGAAATGGGCAAAGCTCCCCTCAAATTTCACCCATGAGAAGATCTAGCCATGAGCTTCAAACCTCCAGCCTCTCTGCTTTCTCCGGCGCTTCACGACAGCGTCACGCCCCTCGACCTGGAACTGGCCGGTGAAAAGGCCGATGCCCTGGGCCGGGCGGGCCGGAAGGCGGAGGGGGCACTCGAAAAGCTGGCGCAAGCGCGCGGCCTCGACGAGGCTGCAGTTGATACGTTGCTCCATGCTGCAGCTGACGCAGTCTTCGGGTTGATGGTTCAACGGGAGTTATGCGGTTTGCGCAGTCAGGGCGACATGATCCGAAGGTATGGCATCCCGGCTGATGTCATGTCACGGGTCGGCATTGTCAGGTGCAACTGAGGCCAGACACATCAGCTATGCGCGAAGATGTCGGTGTCTTCCCAGCCGAGAAGATCGAGCTTGGACCGGGTGGGAAGGAATTCGAAGCAAGCCTCGGCGTGTTCCATCCGGTCGTCACGCAACAGGCGTTGCGTGAGCTTGTCGCGGAGGGCATGCAGATGCAGCACGTCCGAGGCCGCATATTCGAGCTGAGCCTGGCTCAGGGTCTCGGCCGCCCAGTCAGATGATTGCTGCGCCTTGGAAATATCGACCTCGAGCATTTCCTTGAGATTGTCCTTGAGACCGTGCCGATCAGTGTAGGTTCGGGTCAAACGGGACGCAATCTTGGTGCAGAACACGTTGGTCGTGGTCACGCCGAAGGTTTGAAACAGGACCGCAATATCGAAGCGCCCATAGTGGAAGATCTTCTGACGTCCCGGGTCCGTGAGCATCGCCACGAGGTTGGGCGCATCCTTTTGATTTTTGGCGATCCGAATTACATCAGCGGTTCCGTTACCGGGAGACAGCTGAACGACGCAGAGACGATCGCGGCGCGGGACGAGGCCGAGGGTTTCCGTATCGATCGCAATAGCGTCGATATAGCGAGCGGCGGCATCGGACGAGATGTCCCCCTCGTGATAGCGGATCGTCGTCATCGGTTGCTCCAGAAGTCAGATGTCTTTCCTGCCCGCTATAGACCAAAGCGCACCCGTGCACCATCCCGCGCCTGCCTGAGCCAGTTAAGGCGGTCACAGCCTTGTGATAGATGCATGAGAAACTGCTAAGCAGGATAGAGATTTGCTCAGTTGACGCGCAAACGCGCTTTCGTTCTCAAGGAAACGCACCGATACGAAAGATACGAAAGCGCGTCGATGCGAGAATCTTAGCAGCGCGTTTCTGTCCGGACATCGAGCCATGCGTTTAACGCACTGCTGCGTTGCAACAAGCGCGCTTGGCAGAATCGAGCGCCGTGGTTATAACCAAAGCATCGAAGCGGCGCACTCCTCCTCCCAGTGCCGCTCGGTAGGATCGGCAATACTCCTCCTCCTCCCAATTGCCGATCAAGTTTAAGAGCCTGGCGCATCCTCCTCCCGCGCCAGGCTCTTTTCGTTTCTAGATTCCCTTACAGCTTTGGATTTGCCTGACCGCCAAGCAATACTTCTGCTTGATGCCTCCGGTCACAGGCCCATATAACGCCATCTGTTCGAGAGACCCTCAGGAGGCATGCATGGCGGTAAAATTCGGGACAAGCGGTTTGAGAGGGCTTTCGACGGATCTCGTTGGCTCGATTTCAGCCCTTTATGCGACCGCCTTTGCACGGCACATGCTGGAAAGCGGTGCGCTGAAGCCTGGATCGCCTGTCGTGGTCGGCCGCGACTTTCGTCCGTCGAGCCCGGAAATCTCATCCACGATCATGGCCGCGATGAAGCGCCTGGGCCTTGTTCCGATCGACTGCGGCACCATCCCAACCCCGGCGCTGGCGCTCTACGGCGCCTCGATCGGGGCAGCCGGCATCATGGTCACCGGCTCTCATATTCCGGCCGACCGCAACGGCATCAAATTCTACCGCCCCGATGGAGAGGTCAACAAGAGCGACGAGGAGGCAATCACCCGTCTCGCAGCCGCATTGAAAGACGATGCAGAAGCCAACAAGGTCGAGGCCGGTTCCGGTACGCCTGGCGAGGCAGAGGCAACGCAGCTGTTTATCGACCGCAATCTCGGCATTCTTGCACCCGATGCGTTGAAGGGAAAGCGGATTGGCATCTACCAACACAGTTCGGTCGCCCGCGACATGCTGGTCACGGTTTTCGAGCACTGCGGAGCAACCGTGTTTCCACTGGGGCGCTCGGAGCAGTTCATTCCGGTCGATACCGAGGCGGTATCGCCAGATACCGTTACTCAACTTGCGCATTGGAGCGACGAACTCGCTCTTGACGCGATCCTCTCGACGGATGGCGACGGGGACCGGCCGCTGGTGGCCGACGAACATGGCAGGCCGCTGCGCGGCGATCTGCTCGGCCTGATCGTTTCCCGCTTCCTCGAGGCGAAGGTTGTCGCTACGCCTGTCACATCGAATTCCGGCCTCGAGCAAGACGGCGGCTTTGCCGTCCGGCGCACCCGCGTCGGCTCGCCTTTTGTCATCGCCGCCATGGAAGAGGCGCTGTCGGCCGGAGAAACCGGGGTGCTCGGCTTCGAGGCAAATGGCGGTTTGATGTTGGGATCGGACTTTATCAGCGGTCACAAGACCATCACAGCGCTGCCGACCCGGGACAGTTTTCTGCCGGCGCTGGCTGTACTCGGAACGGCTGCAGAGCGCGGCCTCTCACTGTCCGAACTGGTTGACGATTTCAATCTTCCGGTGGCGCTCAGCGACCGCCTGGAGAACTACGCCAGCGAGCGCAGCGGGTCTCTCATGGCGCATCTCCGGGAATCCGGCGACCACCTGTCGGCTTTCCTCAGCCCAATCGGTGCCGTCGACAGCGTCAGCGACATCGACGGACTGCGGGCAACGCTGGCCGACGGCCGGGTCATCCACTTTCGGCCCTCGGGCAATGCACCGGAAATGCGCTGCTATGTCGAGGCCGCCAAGAAGGAAGACGCAGAGGATCTGCTGAAGCAGGGACTTTCGCTGCTCTCGAACTGGACGGCCTGAACCGACCTCACCCCCTCGGCGTATTGTTCACGAGATCAAGCAAGAGGATATCATGAACAAGATTGCCTGGATTACGGGTTCCAGCACCGGCATTGGCCGGGCACTCGCCGAACGCCTGCTTCGAGACGGATACCGGATCGCCGTCAGCGCCCGCAGTGTCGATGCACTCGCGTCGCTCTCGGCCAGCCATCCCGGCAAAGTCGGCGTCTACCCCCTCGACGTCACCGACCCGGCAGCCGTTAAGCAGGCATTTGCGGCGATTGAGAACGAAATGGGCCCGGTCGATCTTGCCGTCTTTGCAGCCGGTTCCTACACCCGCGATTATGCCGAGGACTTTGACAGCGCGCGGACCCGCCAGATGTTCGAGCTCAACGTGCTCGGTACCGCTTCGTGCATGGAAACGGTGATGCCGGCAATGATCGCGCGCCGCGGCGGCCACATCGCAGTCATCGCCTCGGTGTCGGGCTATGTCGGGCTCCCCGGCGCTGCGACCTATGGTGCGACGAAAGCTGCACTCAACGTGATGTGCGAGGCGCTCTATCCCGAGCTCGAGCGTCACGGCGTGAAGATGACCATCATCAACCCGGGTTTCGTCGACACACCGCTAACCAAGAAGAACGACTTCCCGATGCCCTTCCTCGTTTCTTCAGAGGAAGCAGCCGACACGATCGCCAGGGGGCTGGCCAAGGGCAAGTTCGAGATCATTTTTCCCTGGAAGATGGCGCTCGCGATCCGTTTCCTGCACGCCCTGCCCCATGCGCTGCGTTTTGCGCTGACGCGCAAGATGCTCCGGCCGAAGGGCTCTTGACCGGAGCACAAACCACAAATTTGGAGAACTTGACGTTCAGGCTGGCTTGTCCAGCCTGAACTGCACGACGTCGATGCGACCGAAGCGGAAGCCAACCGCACAATAGTGCAGGTAGAGACGCCACATGCGGTAGAAACGACGGTCGAAACCAAGCGGCTCGATCTTCTGCCAATTGGCCGTGAAAGCGCTGTCCCAGGCAATCAGCGTCCGGTCGTAATCGCGGCCAAAGCGGAAGCGATCGCCGACTTTCAGCCCTGCGGCCTCAGCGTCCCGCTCGAAAACGGTCACCGAGGGCAGCATGCCGCCGGGGAAGATGTAGGTCTGGATGAAATCGGCGCTGCGACGGTAGTAATCGAAGCGGCTCTCATCGATGGTGATGGTCTGGATCAGCGCCTGCCCGCCTTCGACCAGCAGGTTCTGCACGGCCTTGAAATAGACCGGCCAGTTTTCTTCACCCACCGCTTCGAACATCTCGATCGAAACGATCTTGTCGTATTGCCCGCGACAATCGCGGTAGTCCTCGAGCCTGATGTCGACCTTGTCGGCGAAACCGGCCCTATCGAGCCTCTCGCGCGCAAACTTCGCTTGCTCTGTCGACAATGTCAGCCCGGTGACCCGGCAGCCGGTCTTGCGAATCGCATGTTCGGCAAAGCCACCCCAACCGCAACCGATTTCAAGTACATGGTCCTCTGGACCGATCTGAAGTTCGTCCACGATGCGGGCGTATTTCGCCTCCTGCGCATCGGCAAGGCTCATGCTGGGGGCGCTGTAGAGCGCGGAGGAATAGGTCATGGTGCGGTCCAGCCACAGGCCGTAGAACGCATTGCCGAGATCGTAGTGATAAGCGATATTTCGCCGGCTACCCTTCTTCGAGTTGCGGCGCAGCTTGTGACGCAGGCGTGCGAGCGTCATGAAGATGGACGAGGACGACAGAACGCGCCCGAGCTGCGCTTCATTGGCCAGCGCCAGTTCGAGCACCGCGCCAATGTCAGGAGAATCCAGGTCTCCGTCCATATAGGCCTGGGCAAATCCAAGGGTCCCGCTGGTTAAGAGGCGAAAAACCGGGCTCGCGTTGCGGACACACAATACGGCATTCGGCCCCGGGTTTGCACCGATCGCGACATGTTCACCATAGCCTTCGAACTGAAGTGTCAGGCGACCCACCGCGATGCGGTCGGCCCAGCGGCACATCATGCGCTGCCAGAATGTGAGAGAGCTAACCACAGGGTGCATTTCCTGCTCAGCGTGACTCATGACTTGTTCATCCCATTCTGCACGACGATCGTTGAGGCTATCTTGGCTGCGGCTGGCTTGTGTCGGTAGATCGGAACTCCCTTCCACCAGAGCTTCAGCGCCTCCCAGTGAATGCCCCCCATCACCTTGAGAGTCATCAAAGGATACTTCAGCAACATGTGCAACAAGCCTCCGTCTGACAAAGGACGGCGCCGGCCGGAAAAAGTTGCAAACAAAAGTGGCCCTTCCGGATCGCTCTCGCCGATGTTGATGGCCACATCATCCGTCGGTGGGCTGATGCGGAAATTGTATTGGCAGTCCATCGGCATGAAGGGCGAGACATACATCTCCTTTGCGCAACTGTGGCGCAGGATGCCGTTCTCTTCAGCTTCGACCGGGATCACATAGGTGTGGCGCTCATTGAAGGTGTTGCAGACCTCGTACAGGACTGCGGCAAGCTGGCCTTCGGCGCGGTAGCAGAAAAACACCGTGATCGGATTGAAGACATAGCCGAAGATCCTGGGATAGCAGAGCATATGGATCTTGATGCCATCGGCCTCCACGCCGGCCGCAGCCAGACGTTCTTCGACCCAGGCTCTCAGTTCGCCGGTGCGGCCATTGCCGTGGTCAGCGTCATGCACGGAATAGAGCGCTGCCCTATTGTAACCGAAGAGACGCAAGCCTTGGTTCAACTGGTCGATCTCGTCGAGGTCTACCAGAAGCGAAAATACGCTATAACGCAGGCTGTGTTTCTTTGGCCGGCTACGGGCATGCAGCACATGCCCGGCATAAATTGCAGAGTTCAACTTCATTCCGCCGCCTCGAGTTGGCGACCGATGACGATGCGACCCGATTCGTTCTCGACCGACCAGGGGCGACGGACACCGCCGAGTGCTTCTGCGACGGCAAGCCCCGCCTGCAGTCCATCCTCATGGAACCCGCTGCCGAAATAGGCGCCGCAGAACCACGTGTTGCGACGGCCCTGAAGCTGCCAGATACGACGCTGGGCGCGAATTGCGGCCACATCGAAAAGCGGGTGCTCGTAGTTGAACGTTTTGATGATCTTGGCTGGATCGATCGGACGGCAGGGATTGAGCGTCACGAAAAGAGGCGTTGCCGGGTCCAGCGACTGCAGTTTGTTCATCCAGTAGGTGACGCAAAGGGTCTCGCTCGAGCCTGCTTGTTTTTCCGCCACGTAGTTCCAGCTCGACCAGACCGACTTGCGCTTCGGCATCAAAGCCTCGTCCGAATGCAGCACCGCCAGATTGGGTGTGTACTGGAAGGACTCCAGGATTTCGATCTCATCGCTGTCCGCGTCTTCCAGGAGGTCGATACTCTGGTTCGCGTGGGTGGCGAGAACCACGTCATCAAACACTTCCACGCCACCATGAACATCAGTCACCCGAACGCCGGCAATGCCACGACGGACACCTGTTACGGCCGTACCGAGGCGCACTTCACCGCTGAAGTCAGCAAGAATACGGGCCACATATTCGCGGCTGCCACCCTTAACCGTGCGCCATTGTGGCCGATCCTTGAGAACCAGCAAGCCATGGTTTGCGAAGAAACGGATGAAGGCGTGCAGCGGATAAAGCCGCATCTCGGACGCCGTGGTCGACCAGATTGCAGCACCCATCGGCAGGAGATGATCCTCAATGAACGAAGGCGAATAATCGGCGGATGCGAGGTAATCGCCGAGCGAAACACCTTCGAGCTCAGGACGCTCAAGAAGGCCCGGGGCTTCCTTGTAGAAGCGCAGAACGTCTTTCACCATGCGCCAGAAGCGCGGACGAAAGATATTCGACTTCTGTCCCAAGAGCCCTGAGAGCCCCGAACCCGAATATTCGAAGGCGCCACTGCCGAGAGAGGCCGCGAATGACATGTTCGACGGCAGGGTCGGCACATCGAGATGCTCGAAGAGCTTCACGAGATTGGGGTAGTTCCGGTCGTTGTAAACGATAAATCCAGTGTCTACGGGGACGTCTTTCCGGGCGCCGGGCGCGATCACCGTGTTCGAATGCCCCCCTGGACGGCTCTCCGTTTCATAGAGAACGACATCAGCGCTCTTTGAAAGCAGCCAAGCGGATGAGAGGCCCGAAATCCCCGATCCGATGACCGCGATCCTGCGTTTACCGCCGGATGCGGCCTTCGTTGTTCCAGTGTCCATTTCCCGCCCTTTGCCACTTATTCGATACAATCTGTTTGTCGCTGATTACGCAAAGCAAATCTCAATGGATTGATTGCAGCGAATAAATTCACGAGCAGTGATCCGAGCCAAGAACGGCGGCGTAGACCGCTCCATGATGAACGCGATACACATCTCGGCAGATGCGTGCCACAATGACCCCGGGCGACTTGCGCGGCAAAGGGTCGTTGCGTCGCTCAAACGAGGGAAAAATAGCGTTTCGATGACCGAGTCGGTGCAAGAACTAGACCAGCATAACTTCTCGCAGCTTTTGGCCGCCGTCGGCCGCGATAGAGACATCGAAGCCTTCGAGACGATTTTCAAATTTTACGGTCCGAAGGTGCGTGCCTATATGGCGAAGCTTGCCCGTGACGGACAAGCGGCTGAAGAGCTGATGCAAGAGACGATGCTTGCGGTCTGGAACAAGGCAGAACAGTTCGATCCTACAAGGGGCAATGTCTCGAGCTGGATCTTCACCATCGCCCGCAACCAACGCATCGACGCATTCCGCCGCGAGAAACGGCCGACCTTCGACCCGTCCGATCCGGCCTTTGTGCCGGACGACGTGCCACCGGCCGATGTCGAATTCGAAGGCAAACAGGAGGCTGATCGCCTTCGCCGCGCCATGGAAACCCTACCACCCGAACAGCTCGAACTCCTAAAAATGTCATTCTACAGAGAAGCATCCCACAGCACGATCGCAGCCGAACTCGGACTGCCTATGGGGACCGTCAAATCACGTATCCGGCTCGCTTTTGCGAAGCTGCGCGCAGCATTGGAGGAGCGGACATGACCCTCCACGTCCAACACCACATCAGCGATGAACTTCTGCTCGACTACGCGTCCGGAAACCTTGCAGAAGGCTGGAGCATTGCCGTTGCAACGCATCTGGCGCTTTGTCCGTCATGCCGCGACCGCCTTTCCTTCATGGAGCATACCGGCGGTCAGTTGCTCGAGGCGACCGAGGTAAACGCCGAGGACGCGGCTGCGACAGACAGCTGGTCGGCCATGAAGGCGAAGCTCAAGTCGCAGGGCACGACGCGGCTCTCTGCGGCAAAGCCGGTTGCCACGCCGACCGATCTTCCAGTCCTTCCGGAGCCGCTGCGCTCCTATCTCGGCGGTGACGTCGAAGCCCTGAAATGGAAGGCACTCGGCCGCGGCGCCTATCATATCCCGATCAAGACGGGGGATACGGAAAGCCAGGTTCGGCTCTTGAAGATTCCGGCCGGCAAGCCGGTGCCTGAGCATTCGCATGGCGGGCGTGAGCTGACGCTGGTACTCAAGGGCGCTTTCACCGACGGTGCAACCGTATTTAAGCGCGGGGACATCGAAGAAGCCGACGAGACGCTGACCCATCAGCCCGTGGCGACGCCGGACGAGGATTGCATCTGTCTTGCGGTCACCGACGCGCCTCTGAAGTTCAAGAGTTTCCTCGTCCGACTGGTTCAGCCGGTTCTTGGAATTTGATGTGAGGCCGGGTTGATGCCCGGCCTGAGGGGGAAGACATATGCCTTACGTGATCGCCTACATCTCGACGGCCGTTGTGTTCTTTGCCCTTGATTATCTCTGGCTCACCCGGATCGCGATCGGTTTCTACCGCGAGCAGATCGGCAACCTCATGCTGGCTTCGCCCAACTTCGCTGCGGCAGGGGTCTTCTATCTCTTTTACGTGGTCGGCGTCGTTTATTTTGCGGTGATGCCTGCCGTGTCGGCGGGTAGCGCGGTGACTGCGCTTGTGAACGGTGCGCTCCTCGGGCTCCTCGCCTATGGCACTTATGATATGACCAACCTCGCCACGCTGAAGGGCTGGTCGTTGCAAATGAGTCTGGTCGACATGGCTTGGGGCGCATTCCTGACCGCAACCGCGGCGGCTGCTGGATACCTGGCTGTTTCGCGCTTCACGCAGTGAGTGCTGGAAGGGCGTCTTTGGGCGCCCTATGTTCTCGGCATGATCAAGCCGGACCTTCTTCTCCATCCGACACCCGGTGGGCTTTATTGCCCGCTGGGTGATTTTTTTGTCGATCCGGTTCGCCCTGTGGACAGGGCGCTTATCACTCATGGGCATTCCGATCATGCCCGTTCGGGACACTCCCAAGTGCTCGCGACGCGCCAGACGCTCGACATCATGGCGATCCGCTACGGCGAGGATTTTTGTGGCACGTCCCAAAGTGCGCCCTTCGGAGAGACGATATCGGTCAACGGCGTAACCGTCCGCTTTCATCCGGCAGGCCATGTGCTCGGCTCCGCACAAATCGAGATTGAAGCACAGGGGACACGCATCGTTGTGTCCGGTGACTACAAGCGCGGTGCGGATCCGACCTGCGCGAGCTTTGAGCCGGTTCCCTGCGATGTCTTCATTACCGAAGCCACCTTCGGCCTGCCCGTTTTTCACCATCCTGGGCCACGGCTGGAAGTCCAGAAGCTGCTGACCTCGCTTCAGCAGTTTCCCGAGCGCAGCCATCTGATCGGGGCTTATGCGCTCGGCAAAGCACAGCGGGTGATTTCGCTCATCCGGCGCGGGGGATACGAAAAGCCGATCTATATCCACGGCTCGATGGCGCGGCTCTGTGACTATTACACCGAGCAAGGCGTGGAACTCGGCGAGCTTCGCCCAGCGACAACGGAAGATAAGAAGTCTGGCGCCTTCAAGGGCGCTGTTGTCATCGGCCCGCCTTCGGCCTTCAACGACCGCTGGGCACGGCGCTTCGACGACCCGCTCGCTATCTTCGCCTCCGGCTGGATGATGGTGCGCCAGAGAGCCAAGCAGCGCGGCGTCGAGCTGCCGCTGGTCATTTCCGATCACTGCGACTGGCCGGAGCTTCTCGACACGATCCGCGAAGTCGGGCCGCAGGAGGTCTGGGTGACCCATGGGCGGGAGGAGGCGCTGGTACGCTGGTGCGAGCTCTCCGGCATTAAGGCGCGACCGCTGCACCTCGTCGGCTACGAAGACGAGGGAGACTGAGATGAAGGCCTTTGCCCGCCTCCTCGATCGTCTGGTGCTGACCCCGAGCCGCAACGGCAAGCTGACGCTGCTCGTAGACTACTTCCGGCAGACGCCGGATCCGGATCGCGGCTATGCGCTGGCGGCGCTGACCGATGGGCTCGACATCAACGGCGTGAAGCCTGCCCTGCTCAAGGAGCTGGTTTTGGAGCGGATGGACCCGATCCTGTTCCAGTATTCCTATGACTATGTCGGGGACCTCGCCGAGACCATCTCGCTGGTCTGGGAGCCGCAAATTGCGGAATCGGAGACCGAGGACGATCTGGAGAGCCTTTCGAAGATCGTCGAACGCCTGCAGCGTCTGGGGCGCAACGAAACACGCGCCGTCATGCGCGACCTCTTCGACCGGCTGGACACGTCGGAGCGGTTCGCGCTGATCAAGCTCGTGACAGGAGGCCTCCGGATCGGGGTCTCAGCGCGGCTGACGAAACAGGCGCTGGCGCTCTTCGGCGACAAGGACATCGTCGATATCGAGGGTCTCTGGCACGGGCTGAAGCCGCCATATGCGGAACTGTTCGCGTGGCTGGAGGATCGGATCGAGAAGCCTGTTCTATCGACGCCAGCGATTTTCCATTCGGTGATGCTCTCCACACCGATCGAAGACACGGATCTGCCGAATCTGGACCCCAACGACTTCGCGGCCGAATGGAAATGGGATGGAATCCGCGTACAGCTGTCCTGCTCCGGAGGCAGGAGTCGGCTCTATTCGCGCTCGGGCGACGACATCTCCGGTGCCTTCCCCGATATCGTCGAGGCAGCGCAGTTCGAGGGCGTGATCGACGGGGAATTGCTCGTCGGCGGGACGTCACGGACCAATGCGCCGACGCGCACCTTTTCCGATCTCCAGCAGCGTCTCAATCGCAAGACGGTCACGGCCAAGATGCTGGAGGACTATCCGGTCTTCATCCGCGCCTATGACATTCTCTTCGATGGCGAAGCCGATGTGCGGCCCGAGACCTTCCTCACACGCCGCGAACGCTTAAGCGCGCTCGTCGAGCGACTGGAGCCACGGCGGTTCGATGTGTCGCCGCTGGTCTCCTTCTCGACCTGGGAAGAGCTGGAGCAGTTGCGCGCTGCCCCACCCGATCCCGTCATCGAAGGCGTCATGCTGAAGCGTCTCGACAGCAGCTACCAGGCCGGACGCGCCAAGGGTCCTTGGTTCAAGTGGAAGCGCGACCCGATGAATGCCGATACCGTGCTGATGTATGCCCAGCGCGGGCATGGCAAGCGGTCCAGCTACTATTCGGACTTCACCTTCGGCGTCTGGACCGCAATTCCCGGCGAAGGAGATGTGCTGGTGCCCGTCGGCAAGGCTTACTTTGGCTTCACCGACGAGGAACTGGAAGTGCTCGACCGCTTCGTGCGCAACAATACGGTGGAGCGCTTCGGCCCGGTCCGCAGCCTTCGGGCTGAACCCGAGCATGGCTTTGTCGTCGAGGTGGCCTTCGAGGGGCTGGCACGTTCGACGCGGCATAAATCAGGGATTGCGATGCGGTTCCCCCGCATCGCAAGGCTCAGGCAGGACAAGCTGCCGAAGGACGCCGACCGGTTGGAGACGCTGGTCGCGATGCTCTGACGGCTAGCGTGCTTCAAGGCTTAGCGCGTGGTCAGGCAGCGGGAGACGCTGTCCTGCCAGCCGGCAATGGCTGCTTCCCGTTCGGTCACATCCATGCCCGGCTCGAAGCAGCGATCGCGCTTCCAGGTGGCGGCAAAACCCTTTTGATCCGGCCAGAGGCCGGCGCGGGAACCGGCAAGCCAGGCGGCTCCGAGAACAGTGGTTTCGAGGACCACGGGACGATCGACAGGGGCAGCGAGGATGTCGGCAAGGCGCTGCATCGTCCAGTCGGATGCGACCATGCCGCCATCGACGCGGAGCACCGTCTTCGACGCACTGCCGTTCCAGTCCTTCTTCATCGCCTCCAAGAGATCATGGGTCTGGTAGGCGACGCTTTCGAGCACGGCGCGGGCGAATTCGGCAGGACCCGTGCCGCGGGTCAGGCCGAAGATGGCGCCACGGGCATCGGCATCCCAATGCGGCGCGCCGAGGCCGGTAAAGGCCGGCACAAGATACACGCGCTGATGCGGATCAGCCTTGCTGGCGAGCGCATCGGTTTCCGAAGCGACCTTGACGAAGCCCATCTGGTCGCGCAGCCACTGAACGGCCGCACCGGCGATGAAAATCGAGCCTTCGAGGGCGTACGTGGTTTCGCCGTTCAGTCGATAGGCGATCGTCGTCAGCAAACGGTTGGACGAAGCGACGCGATCCGGTCCGGTGTTCAGAAGCGCAAAGCAGCCCGTGCCATAGGTCGATTTCATCATGCCCGGTTCGAAGCAGGCATTGCCGATGACGGCGGCCTGCTGATCGCCGGCGACGCCGAGGATCGGGATTGCGGCTCCGAGAACTGCAGCGTCGGTGATGCCGAAGTCATCGGCGCAGTCCTTGACCTCCGGCAGCATGGCGCGCGGGATTTCGAGGATGGAGAGAAGCTCGTCGTCGAAGCGGTTTTCGCCGATGTCATAGATCAGCGTGCGCGAGGCATTGGTAGCATCGGTCGCATGGACCTTGCCCCCCGTCAGCTTGTAGATGAGCCAGCTATCGACCGTGCCGAAGCAAATCTCGCCCTTTTCGGCGCGGGCTTTCAGGCCATCAACGTTCTTCAGGAGCCAGGAGAGCTTGGTGCCGGAAAAATAGGGGTCGAGCAGCAGGCCGGTCTTTTCGGTGAAGAGGGGCTCCAGACCTTTATGCTTGAGCTCGTCGCAGAAACGGGCCGTGCGGCGGTCCTGCCAGACAATGGCACGGTGAGCCGGCTGGCCGGTCTCTCGGTCCCAGACGACGACGGTTTCGCGCTGGTTGGTGATGCCGATCGCCGTTACATCGCCAATCTTGATCTTGGCCGCGGCGACCGCCTTTTCGATGGTCGCAAGCACAGTCTGCCAGATCTCGTCCGCATCATGCTCGACCCAGCCGGAATCCGGAAAGTGCTGGGTGAACTCCTGCTGGGCAACGCCGACGATATGCATCTCGTGATCGAAGATCATCGAGCGCGTCGAGGTCGTTCCTTGGTCGATGGCCAGAATGTAACCGCTCATTACGGCGAAACTCCTTAAGTGAAGAAGCCGGGGCGTAGTTGGCGCCCCGGCGATTGTCAATTCAGCGGCGAGCGCCGGTCGTTACTGCCAGCTCTTGACGAGCTCGTCGTAGTTGACCGTCATCGGCTGTTCTTTTTCGTTCTCGATCTTCAGCTGCGGGGCGATATTGCCCTTGGCAACTGCATCGGCATTCCACTCTTCGAGGGTCTTTTCCTCGGCGAGCTTCGGACCGATATCGCCCTGGACGCCAGCGCGTTCGAGACGCTCGAGCACCTTTTCCTGCTCGGCGCAGAGCGAGTCCATGGCTTCCTGAGCGGTCTTGGCGCCCGAAGATGCGTCACCGATTGCCTGCCACCAGAGCTGAGCCAGCTTCGGATAGTCAGGAACGTTGGTGCCGGTCGGCGACCACTGCAGGCGAGCCGGCGAGCGGTAGAATTCGACCAGACCGCCGAGTTTCGGAGCGCGCTCGGTGAAGGACTGATGGTCGAGCGTGGACTGGCGGATGAAGGTGAGACCAACATGGCTCTTCTTCACGTCGATAGTCTTCGATGTCACGAACTGTGCGTAGAGCCAGGCGGCCTTGGCGCGATCTTCCGGGGTGGACTTCATCAGCGTCCAGGAACCGGCGTCCTGATAGCCGAGCTTCATGCCGTCCTTCCAATAGACGCCATGCGGGCTCGGAGCGAAGCGCCACTTCGGCGTGCCGTCCTCGTTAACGACAGGCAGGCCTTCCTTGACGAAGTCGGCGGTGAAGGCGGTGTAGGTGAACATCTGCTGGGCGATTTCACCCTGAGACGGTACCGGACCGGATTCCGAGAAGGTCATGCCCTGAGCAGCCGGAGGGGCATACTTCTTCATCCATTCGAGATATTTCTCGATGGCGTAGACGGAGGCCGGACCGTTGGTGTCACCGCCGCGGGCGACGCAGGAGCCGACCGGGCGGGAGTTTTCGTCGACCTTGATGCCCCATTCGTCGACCGGAAGGCCGTTCGGGATGCCCTTGTCGCCGTTGCCGGCCATGGAGAGCCAGGCATCGGTGAAGCGCCAGCCGAGCGACGGGTCCTTCTTGCCGTAGTCCATATGGCCGAAGACCTTCTTGCCGTCGATTTCGCGACCGGTGAAGAATTCGGCGATGTCCTCATAAGCCGACCAGTTGACCGGTACGCCGAGGTCGTAGCCGTACTTTTCCTTGAAGTCGGCCTTGTTCTTCTCGTCGTTGAACCAGTCGTAGCGGAAGAAGTAGAGGTTGGCGAACTGCTGGGTCGGCAGCTGGTAGAGCTTGCCATCCGGAGCGGTCGTGAAGGACTTGCCGATGAAGTCGTCGATGTCGAGGGTCGGGCTGGTGACGTCCTTGCCTTCGTTCGCCATCCAGTCGGTCAGGTTGCGAACCTGCTGATAGCGCCAATGGGTGCCGATCAAGTCAGAGTCGTTGATGTAGGCGTCGTAAATGTTTTCGCCCGACTGCATCTGCGTCTGCAGCTTTTCGACGACGTCACCTTCACCGATCAGGTCGTGGGTGATCTTGATGCCGGTGATGGCGGTGAAGGCCGGAGCGAGGACCTTCGATTCATATTCATGCGTGGTAATGGTCTCAGAAACGACCTTGATTTCCATGCCGGCGAAAGGCTTCGCGGCATCGATGAACCACTGCATTTCGGCTTCCTGGCCGGCACGATCGAGTGCCGACATATCGCCGACCTCGGCGTCCAGGAACTTCTTCGCCGCTTCCATGTCGGCGAAGGCTACGCCCGTCATGGCCAGAAGCATGGCGGCCGTCGTCGTCAAAAGGTGCTTTCGCATTATGTCCTCCCTAGGGTTGCGATTGCATTCGGTTTGCAGTCTCGAGAATGGCGACCTCCCGCCGCCACCCCGTCTTGTCTGCTCTAGACGTAGCGGAAAACGCCAATGGCGTAGACTACGGACAGAGCAAGAGCCCACCACAGGTTCGGTCCAACGAGACCGAGCCAAGCGAGGTTGATGAAAGCCGACCCGAGCAGCGACACGAAAAGACGGTCACCGCGGGTCGTCTCGAAGCGTAGAATGCCAATTCTCGGATTGCCGCCCGGGGACAGATACTCCCAGACCGCCATCGACAGGATCAGGCTAAAGATCACGACGAAGAAAATCGTCGTCGGCATCGTCCAGGCCATCCATGAAAAATCCATCGGAACCTCCTCAGACGCGGCCCAGGGCAAAGCCCTTGGCGATGTAGTTACGGACGAAATAGATGACGAGCGCTCCGGGGATAATCGTTAGCACCCCGGCTGCCGCGAGCACGCCCCAGTCCATGCCCGAGGCCGAGACCGTGCGCGTCATGATGGCGGCGATCGGCTTGGCATCCGTCGTCGTCAGCGTGCGGGCAATCAAAAGCTCAACCCAGGAGAACATGAAGCAGAAGAAGGCGGCGACACCGATGCCAGACGCAATCAGCGGCATGAAGATCTTCACGAAGAACTTCGGGAAGGAATAGCCATCGATATAGGCCGTCTCGTCGATCTCCTTCGGCACACCCGACATGAAGCCTTCCAAGATCCAGACGGCGAGCGGAACGTTGAACAGGCAGTGCGCGATGGCGACCGCGATATGCGTGTCGATCAGGCCGAAGGCGGAATAGAGCTGGAAGAAGGGCAGTGCAAAGACGGCTGGAGGTGCCATGCGGTTGGTCAGCAGCCAAAAGAACAGATGCTTGTCACCGAGGAACCTGTAGCGCGAGAAGGCGTAGGCTGCCGGCAGGGCAACGACAACCGCGATCACGGTGTTCATGCACACATAGATGATCGAGTTGATGTAGCCCTTGTACCACGAGGGATCGGTGAAGATTACCGCGTAGTTGGCAAGTGTCGGGTTGACGGGCCAGAGGGAGAAGGCACCCGTGATCTCTGCATTCGTCTTGAAGCTCATGTTGACGAGCCAGTAGATCGGCAGAAGCAGAAAGATGATGTAGATTGTTGGGACCAGAAAGCCGAGGCCGGTGCGATTGTCAGTGCTTTTCATCGGTATCTCCCCTCAGCCCTTCGCGTCACTGTTGGTCATGACGGTGTAGAAAACCCAGGACAGCGCCAGGATGATCAGGAAGTAGATGATCGACATTGCCGCCGCTGGGCCAAGGTCGAACTGGCCGACCGCCATCTTGACGAGGTCGATGGACAGGAAGGTGGTCGAATTGCCCGGGCCTCCTCCCGTCAGGACGAACGGCTCGGTGTAGATCATGAAACTATCCATAAAGCGTAGAAGCACGGCGATCAGAAGCACGCGCTTCATCTTCGGCAGCTGGATGAAGCGGAACACGGACCAGCGCGATGCGCCGTCGATCTTGGCGGCCTGATAATAGGCATCCGGGATCGAGACGAGGCCGGCATAGCAGAGCAACACAACAAGGCTCGTCCAGTGCCAGACATCCATCACGATGATGGTGACCCAGGCGTGCATCGGGTTCTGCGTGTAATTGTAGTCGAAGCCGATGGCGTTTAGCGAATAGCCGAGAAGACCGATGTCGACGCGACCGAAGACCTGCCAGATGGTGCCGACGACGTTCCACGGAATGAGCAGTGGCAGCGCCATTAGGACGAGGCAGACAGGAACCCCCAGGCCCGTTTTCGGCATGTTGAGCGCGATGAAAATGCCAAGCGGCACCTGGATCGCAAGAATGATCATCGAGAAGATCAGGTTGCGGCCGAGTGCGTTCCAGAAACGGTCGGACGACAGGATGTCGGCGAACCAGTCGGTACCAGCCCAGAAGAACTGGTTGTTGCCGAAGGTGTCCTGCACGGAATAGTTCACCACGGTCATCAGCGGGATGACGGCCGAGAAGGCCACCAGCACCAGAACCGGGACGACCATGAACCAGGCCTTGTTATTCCAAGTCTTTTCCATGGTTCAGCCCTCCAAACCTACGCGCCAGGAATCAGCGAAGATGCCGAGACCCTCGGGGGCGAATGTGATGCGGGGATCGGCGGGAATGTCTGCATCCTCGGGCGCGACGATCGCCAGAGGCTGACCGGCGAAATGCGCACGCAGGATCTTCTGGCGACCGATGTCCTCGACTTTGGCGATGGAGACCGGCATGCCTTCCCGTCCGAGGCGGATGAATTCGGGCCGGACACCGAGCTCGATCTTGCTCTGGCCCGAAAGCTTCGGGGCGCCCGGCAGGTTGATCGTCTGGTCGCCGATCACGGCGGTTGCACCGCTTACCTTTACCGGCATCACATTCATGCCCGGCGAACCGATGAAATAGCCGACGAAGGTGTGGCTCGGACGCTCGAAGAGCTCAGCCGGCGTGCCGATCTGGAAGATCTGGCCGTCGTACATGACCACGACCTTGTCGGCGAAGGTAAGCGCTTCGGTCTGGTCATGGGTGACATAGACCATGGTGAAGCCCGACTGGCGGTGCAGTCGCTTGAGCTGCGAACGCAAGACCCACTTCATGTGCGGATCAATCACCGTCAGTGGCTCGTCGAAGAGGATCGCATTCACATCCGAGCGGACGAGGCCGCGGCCGAGCGAGATCTTCTGCTTCTGGTCCGCCGTCAGGCCTTGCGCCTGCTTGCGGGCCATGGGCTGCAGGTCGATCATGTCCAGGATCTCGTTGACCCGCTTGTTGACCTGATCTTCGGGGACATGGCGGTTGCGCAGCGGAAAGGCCAGATTGTCGTAGACGGTCATGGTGTCGTAGACGACCGGAAACTGGAATACCTGGGCGATATTGCGAGCGGCCGTCGGTAGGTTGGTGACGTCAACGCCATCGAACTCGATCCGGCCGTCAGACGGATGCAAGAGGCCTGAGATGATGTTGAGCAGTGTGGTCTTGCCGCAGCCCGAGGGCCCAAGCAGCGCATAGGCGCCACCATCGTCCCATTCGTGATGGACTTCCTTCAAAGCGTAGTCTCCGGCCGCGCGGGCCGCGGGGGAGTAGGCGTGGCGGATATGATCGAGGTTGATGCGAGCCATGACGTTCCTCCTCACGCGGCCATTTCGGCTGGCGCGCCGAGCGCCTTGCCGTCGGCGCCGAACGCCATCAGGTGACGGGTATCGATGAAGACATCGATCTCGCGATCGGGATCGATGTCGTGGATGCCGTGGGCCAGGCACACCCAGCGGGCTTCGCCATATTCGACATGGATGAAGCTCTCGGAACCTGCAATTTCGGAAACCAGTGTCCGCGAGCGCAGGGGCATGGCGCCGGGCAGGGCGGAGAGCAACAGGTGATGTGGGTGGAAGGCGACCGTTACCGGGCCGTCCGCGATCGACGCCAGATGGCCCGGTACCGCGAGAACCGGCTGACCGTTCAGCTCGAAACTTGCGCCCCGCCTGACGAGCGCGATGGTGTTGAGCGGCGGATCGGCGAAGGTTTTGGCGGTCAGGAGATCCAGTGGGCGACGATAGACGTCGATCGTCTGACCGAACTGGGTGATCCGACCTTCTGACAGGGTCGCGGTGTTTCCGCCGAGCAGCAAGGCTTCGGATGGCTCTGTTGTAGCATATACGAAGATTGCACCGGACTCGGCAAAGATCTTCGGGAGCTCTTCGCGCAGTTCCTCGCGCAGCTTGTAGTCGAGGTTGGCAAGGGGCTCGTCGAGCAGGACGAGAGTCGCATTCTTGACGATGGCGCGGGCCAACGCCGTGCGCTGCTGCTGCCCGCCCGACAGGTTCAACGGGGTGCGATCGAGATAAGGCGTCAGACGCAAGAGGTCGGCAGCCTTGCGAACCTCACGATCTATGGTAGCTGCATCCTTGCCGGCAACGCGCATCGGCGAGGCGATGTTTTCGTAGACGGTCAGTGCCGGGTAATTGATGAACTGCTGGTAGACCATCGCGACATTGCGCTTCTGGACCGGCATGCCGGTGACGTCCTGCCCGTCGAAATGCACGGTACCGGAGGTCGGCTTGTCGAGGCCTGCCATCAGGCGCATCAGGGACGTCTTGCCCGAAAGAGTGGGCCCGAGCAGGACGTTGAGCGTTCCCCGCTGCAACGTCAGGTCGGTTGGATGGATGTGATATCCACCGCCCGCCATCTTCGAGACTTTACGCAGTTCCAACATATGTCCTCGGGCCTCCTCCAAACCGTCGGTCTTATTTCGTGGGTTGGCGGTCAGGCCGCCGCCAGCATCCCCAGATAGGCATCCAGTCCCTTCGCCTCCTCCGACGTCAGGAACAGACCCTGTTTCGTTCGGCGCCACAGCACGTCTTCAGCCGTAACCGCCCATTCCATTTCCACAAGCCAGCGAACCTCTGCCTCGTATAGCGTGCCGCCGAAATGGCGACCGAGATCAGCAGCGCTCTTCGCCTTGCCGAGTATCGTTCTTGAATCTGTGCCGTAGCAGCGAATGAGGCGCTCGGCATGGATCCGATCCAGGAAGGGATAGGCCTTGAGCAGTCCGTCAACCGTTGGTTCGAATGCCGTCGCCGCGAAGTCGCCACCGGGCAGGCGACTTCCCGCCGTCCAGGCTGTGCCCTTCTGTCCGATCGCCTCACCGATCTTTTCAAGCGCATGTTCGGCCAAACGGCGATAGGTCGTCAGCTTGCCGCCAAAGACATTGAGCAAGGGAGCGTCTTCGCCCGCACCTTCAACCTTGAGAACGTAGTCGCGGGTCGCTTCCTGGGCCTTCGATGCGCCATCGTCAAACAGCGGCCGGACGGCGGAATAGCTCCAGACGATATCCTCAGGACGGACCGGCTCCTGGAAATACTCGCTTGCCGCACCGCAGAGGTAATTCACCTCTTCGGGACTGATGCGGACGTCCTTCGGATCTTCAGTGAAGTCCCGGTCCGTCGTGCCGATCAGGGTGAACTCACCCTCGTATGGGATGGCGAAAATGATCCGGTTGTCGGGGTTCTGGAAGAAGTAGGCGCGCGGGTCGGTGAACTTCTTGCGCACCACAATGTGACTGCCCTGGACAAGGCGGACATTGTGCACATTGTTGCGGCCGAAGGCTCCAGCAAGCACCTGGTCGACCCAGGGGCCGGCGGCATTCACAAGCATCCGGGCCTTGTGGGTAACGACTGAGCCGTCTCGCTGCGACTTCGTCGTAACGACCCAGTGACCGTCTTCGCGATGAGCGGACACAACGCGGTTACGGCTCAGGATCGTTGCGCCTCGGATCTGTGCATCGCGGGCATTGAGAACCACCATGCGTGCATCATCGACCCAGCCATCCGAATATTCGAAGGCCTTGGAGAAGACCGGCTTCAAAGGCTTTCCCGCCGGATCGCGGCGCAGATCGAGCGTCTTGGTCGGCGGAAGCAGCTTTCGGCCACCGAGATTGTCGTACAAAAAAAGGCCGAGGCGAATGAGCCAGGCCGGACGGATGCCGCCCTTCTGGAAGGGCAGGACAAACCGCAGGGGCCAGATGACATGCGGCGCCATGGCCCAGAGCACTTCGCGCTCCATCAGCGCTTCGCGCACGAGGCGAAACTCGTAGTGCTCGAGATAACGAAGGCCGCCATGGATCAGCTTCGTTGCGCCCGACGACGTACCGGAGGCGAAATCGTTCATTTCAGCCAAGGCAACGGAGTAACCACGGCCGGCCGCGTCGCGCGCGATCCCAGTCCCGTTGATCCCGCCGCCGATCACAAAAAGATCGTAAATTGGCTGCCCCGACATCATTCCTCCGCATGTTCGCACCTGCAGCATTTGCTGCTATTGCGAAAGTTCATCTATATTTTTCGAAATTTAAACGAATGTCAAACGAAAGTTATTCCGCAGCCAGCTCGCGGTCGGTCGGTGCGGTTTCGATGATCCTGACATCGCGTTCGGCGCAGATGTCCCGGATGCTGCTGGACGGACAATGATCGGTGATAAAGGTCTGAACTTGCGAGATATGTCCGATGCGGACCGGCGCGGTGCGCTCGAATTTCGATGAGTCGGAGACGAGAATTACATGCCTCGCATTGGCGATGATGGCCTGAGCGACTTTCACTTCGCGAAAATCGAAATCGAGCAGCGCACCATCTTCATCGATCGCCGAAACGCCGATCACGGCGAAATCCACCTTGAACTGACGGATAAAATCCACGGCAGCTTCACCCACGATACCGCCGTCCGAACCACGAACCACACCGCCAGCGATCACTACCTCGACCGAGGGATAAACGCGCAAGCGATTGGCAACATTGATATTGTTGGTGATGACCATCAATTCCCTGTGGTCAACAAGCGCTTCGCCCACGGCTTCCGTCGTGGTACCGATATTGATGAAAAGGGAGGAATTGTCCGGGATCAGGTTGGCAGCGGCGCGGCCGATCGCCTGCTTTTCGCCGGCCGCCATCGAACGGCGCGCCTCGTATTTGACGTTTTCGTTTCCACTCGGAAAGACGGCACCGCCGTGGATACGATTGAGTGCGCGTGCGTCGCACAGGTCGTTCAGATCCTTGCGAATCGTTTGTGGCGTGACGGCGAAGCGCGCAGCGAGCTCGTCCACCAGAACGCGGCCCTGCTCCTTGGCCAGAGTCATAATCTCGGCCTGCCTTGCGGAGAACATCATGCCGCCCCTCCCCTTATTTCGTTTTTCTTCAGTCTAGGCAAAAACGAAACAGGGGCAATAGGCAGGCTCCAATTATCGCCGTCGCAGGAGAAGAATGAAAGCAAGCCCGCCCACAAGCCCGGTAATTACCCCGATCGGGACATCCTCAGGCGCCATGATCGTGCGCGACACGATATCGGCCAGAATGAGGATGACGGCACCGGCCAATGCCGAAAGGGGAATGACCGTGATATTGTCGCTGCCGACGGTCAGGCGGACAAAATGCGGAACCAAAAGGCCGACAAAGCCGATGGCACCCGAAAAAGCGACCATCACACCAGTGAGAAGCGCGGTGATCACAAAAAGCTCCGCGCGGAAACGGGCGACGGGAATGCCGAGCGTCGCTGCCGTCTCATCACCCATGGCCATGGCGTTGATTTCCCGGGCGCGAACGACAAGGAAGATGAGGCAAACTGACAGCACCGCCACCGGATAGAGAAGGTGCGGCCATTGGGCGAGGCCGAGCCCTCCCAACATCCAGAAGACTACCGTATGAGCGGCGCGCGGATCTCCGAGGAAGATCGCAAGATTTCCGAGCGAGGTTGCCACGAAAGCGATGGCCACACCGGTCAGGACCAAACGATCGGCGCCTGCGCCGGTGAAGCGCGTCACGGTGACGACCGCAAGCGTCGCAGCCAAGGAACCGCCGAAGGCAAAGAGCGGTACGGTGACCAGGCCGAAGACAAGGCCGGTATGGAGAAGGGCGATGATTGCACCCAGAGCGCCGCCGGAGGATACGCCGAGCAGATGCGGATCGGCCAGGGGATTGCGGGTCACCGCCTGCAGGACGGCTCCGACCGTCGCGAGACCGGCTCCGACGAGGCCAGCCAGGATGACGCGCGGGAAGCGAACGTCCCAGACGATGCTCTCGCGACCGGGCGACCATGTCACTTCATATGTACCGGGTACGAGTTTGTTGGCCACGATCGACCAGACAGTGCTGACCGGAATGGGAGCCGAACCCAGGGACACGCCAGCCGTGAGGCAGAGGGCCAGCAGCACGACAGCCAGACCAACCCAGAGAAGCATGCGAGCGTGCATCGTAATGCCTTGAAGTTTCACGCTGGGCGGGGCCGGATCACGGCCCCGCCTTGAGGATTACATGTTGCGCGGATGGAAGGTGTTCGTGAGCCGCTCGATCGCCTGGACATTGCGCGGCCCGGGTGTCGCCTCGACATATTCCAGGACCACAAAGCGATCCTGCTTGACGGCATCGAGATTCTTGAAGGCCGGGTTTTCCTTCATGAAGGCGATCTTCTGTTCAGCCGTTACATCGCCGTAGTTGACGATGACGACGACTTCCGGATTGCGCTCGATGACCGGCTCCCAGGACACTTCCGTCCAGCTCTTTTCGATGTCTTCCATGATGTTCACGCCGCCGGCCGCTTCGATCATCGCGGTCGGAATGCCGAAGCGACCCGAAGTGAAGGGCTTCTCGGTGCCGGAATCATATACGAAGACGCGCACAGGCTTTTCGATGCCGCCGATGCGGGTGGTGATGTCGTCCAGCTGCTTGCGGTAGCCCGCGACCAGAGCCTCGGCGCGCGCCTCGACGTCGAAGATCTTGCCGAGGTTCAACAGGTCGACGAACATGTCGTCCATCGTCGGCTTGTTCTTCGCCATGATATGGATGCAGGATTCGGTGAGCTCATAGACCTTGATCTTGAAAGGCTCTAGCGTTTCAGGCGTCACCTCGCCGCCGACCTTCATGCCGTAGTTCCAGCCGGCGAAATAGAAATCGGCATCGGCGTTCAGCAGCACTTCCTTGGTCGGATATTTCGGCGAAAGCTCCGGCAACTCCTTCACGCCTTCCCGCAGCCCCTCATCCAGCGTCTTCCAGCCGGAGATCCCGGTATAGCCGACCATGCGGTCCTGCAGTTTCAAGGCCAGCATCATTTCGGTCAGGTTGACGTCATTCGAGATCGCACGTGCTGGAGGGGCGTCGAACGTGACGTCGCGATCGCAGCTCTTGACCGTGACAGGATAGGAAAATGCCGATGAGGCGGCGAAGACCGAAGCAAAGAGCGTGGCAGACAATAGAAGACGGGAAGCCATATGGGCGGATCCTTTCAAAATCAGGTCAAGGCAAGGGAAAAGGAAAAACGACGGGATCGAGCGCCCTCCGCCTGTTGACGGGCGGCGAGGACACCGAAGGTTCCGGACAGGGCCTGTTCGGTCAGAACAGCTTCCGGTGGGCCGAACGCATTCATCCGGCCGCCATGCATCAGGGCAACATGCGTTGCAAACTCGGCGGCAAGGTTGATGTCGTGTAGCGTCGTGATGATCGTCAGGTTCAGAGCGCCGAGCAGATCGAGGATCTCGAGCTGGTGGCGAATATCCAGATGGTTGGTCGGCTCGTCGAGAATGAGGATTTCAGGCTTCTGGGCCAGTGCCCGGGCAACGAGAACGCGTTGCTTCTCGCCTCCCGACAAGGTCGAGAACTGCCGGTTCGCCAGCCGCAGCAGATCGAGATGGTCGAGCGCGTGCTCTGCCTCGGCACGGTCCTCGTCGCTCCAGCCCGCAAGGCCTTCTCGCCAGGGGACGCGACCCATCATGACCACGTCGCGGACGGTGAAAGGGAAGTCGCCGGGCATTTCTTGCAAAACGACCGCCACCCGACGGGCTACATGGCGGGCGCTCATCTGCCAGATGTCCTGACCGTCAACTTCGACACGACCCTCCAGCGGATTTACTCCGCGATAAAGGCAGCGCAGAAGGGTGGTCTTGCCCGCGCCGTTCGGACCGACGATCGCCAGCCGGTCTCCAGCGTCGAGGGAGAAGGAGACACCCCGGACGAGATACTGGGATGGCTTCGGCCCCCAGCCGATGTCAGTTACCCTTATGGGGCAACCCTTGCTGGAACAGCTCATCGGCCGGCCTCCTCGAATGAGGAGGCGTCGAGCGTCAGACCACGGCCAAGGCCGATCGCCGCTCTCTGAGCGTCATGATCTGGAAGGTACTGCATGCCGGTCCTCCGCAGGATTTCTCCGGAGGCAAAATGGCATGTGGTCGGCGCGCCAGGAGGCGCCGCGCAAAAGCCAGTTCGTATCCATCGGAACACCCCGTCCGCTTCGTTATCTTCACTTGACGGCAGGTCTCCTGGCTCGCGGATATGCGCTTTCCATTTGCCTTCCCACGGTCACCCGCAGTGGCCCGGCGCATTTACGCCGCGAGAATGGACAGCAATCCGCTTACAGTTGCGGGGGCAGCCACGGTCTTGGTCCCTATTGGGTCGTCCTCACCGTGTTCCCTATTAATCCCCTCGGAGTCATCCGGCGGGGAACCGTCACTGCTTGCATAGGACCTGCAGCCCCTAGCGGTCAAGCCTCGATCTTTTAAGTTATGTAATATCGTAACGATTACAGATTTGAAATCGGCTTGTCTACGATGAAACCGCGTCTGCCCTCAGCTTCTCAATGAAAGCGGTTACTTGTCAGGAGCAATGAAGTTTTCGTCGATCAGCCGTGCGCCTCTCTGCCGGGTGGTGTAACGCCAGATCCACTGAACACTGACAAGCAGGCGTTTCTCGAAATTGACCAGCAGATAGACATGAACGATGGCCCAGAGCAGCCAGGCCAAACGCCCTTTGAGCTGCCAGGTGCCGAAATCGAAGATAGCTGCGTTTCTGCCGATGACAGCCGTGTTCCCGCGATTGCGAAAACGGAAGTCTGGCACTGCCGCTCCTTTCAGGAGGTTGGCCTTGAGCGCTCTGCCGAGGAACGTGCCCTGCTGTTTGGCCACTTGGGCGAGGGCGGGCAATGCTTCGCCATTCTCTCCCAAAGCCAGCGCGGTATCGCCGATCGCATAGACTCCCTCTAAGCCGTCCACCGAGAGATCCCGCGCCACAGGTAGACGCCCACCCGGGCCCGGCGAGATGCCAAGCCAGTCAGCGGCCGGTGATGCCTTCACGCCGGCTCCCCAGACGATGCAGCTTGCCGGCAGGAATCCGTCCTTGACCTGCACGCCTTCGGCGGTCACGTCTTCGACGGGCGTGTTCAGCCTGATATCCACGCCGATGTTCCGGAGATAGTCGGCCGCGTAATCCGAAAGGTTCTCGGGGAAGGTAGCCAGGATACGCGGCCCGGCCTCGACCAGAACGACATGATGTTGCTCCGGTCGCAGACTACGGAAATCGCGCTCGATCATAAAGCGGCCGAGTTCTGAAATGGCGCCGGCCATCTCGACCCCTGTCGGGCCGCCACCGATGACCACGCTGGTCAGGAGGCGGCGCTGCTCTGCCTCGTCCTGGCTTCGCTCGGCCTGTTCGAAGGCGAGGAGGAGGCGGTGACGGATCTGCCGGGCTTCGTGGATCGATTTCAGCCCCGGCGCATGTTTCAGCCATTCCTCATTGCCGAAATAGTTGTATTTCGAGCCCGTCGCGAGGACGACGCGATCGTAGGGAATTGCCGCGCCATCGGCGAGGGAGACCGTACGGGCGGTCGGATCGATCGACACCACCTCTCCCATCAGCACATGAATGTTATCCGACCGTCCCAATGTGCGGCGGATCGGCTCCGAGATATCTGCAGGCGAAAGCGCCGCGGTTGCAACCTGATAGAGCAATGGCTGAAACAGATTGTGATTGCGCCGGTCGATCACGGTCACATCGACCTCGGTATCGGCCAGAGCCTTTGCGCAGGCGAGGCCTCCGAAGCCTGCGCCGACGATCACGACGCGTGGTCGGCTCCCGACATTGGATAGTTCTTCCATCATCACCTCACTGTCTGCGCAAATTGTTCCGGGACAACCGGAAGGCGTCCGAAAATGTTCCTGGGGAACGGTTCGGAGGTGGGACGGTTGGTCAAGGGTAGTCAGTCGAAAGGAGACCCGAGATGGGCATGAACGCACCGCAAGACGGCAAGCCGGGCACGACGGATCAATCACCGCGATGGGAAGGACCGCAGGAAAACCGGCCGACCGGATATCTGCCGGCCAAGGACAATCCCGATGTCGATCGGGATGCCACGGGAGAGAACCTTCAGGATCCGAGAAAACGGGATCTCAGCGATTCACTGAAGACGCGGGACGACACGTAGCCCCGCCCAAGTTCCAAGATCGCGCCGGAACGAGCCGGAAGCGCTCTTGTCAAACAGCCGTCCAAAACGAGGAAAGATGCGATGTTTTACACCGACAACAAACTTCAATACCCCGTTCGAGTGGAGACCCCTGACCCTCTGTTTGCCCGAGCCTTGCAGCAGGCGATCGGAGGCGTGGAAGGGGAAATCCGCGTTGCCATGCAGTATTTCTTCCAGGCCTGCGGTGCCAGAGGAAATCCGAAGTTTCGCGACCTGCTGATGAACACAGCGGCGGAGGAACTGGGGCATATCGAGATGCTGGCAACGGCAGTTGCCATGAACCTGGAAGGCGCTCCCCTGTCACTCAAGGAGGAAATCGCGGCCGACCCGGTGGGTGGCGGGGTGCTCGGCGGCATCAATCTCAAGAACCTTCTGTCAGCGGGACTCTCTGCCATGCCGGTCGATTCCGACGGTGTGCCATTCGACATGTCGCACATCTATGCGAGCGGCAATATCGCCGCCGACATGACCGCCAATGTTGCAGCCGAATCGACAGGACGTGTCCTTGCAACGCGTCTCTACACCATGACGACCGATCCGGGCATGAAGGACATGCTGTCTTATCTCATTGCCCGTGACACCATGCACCAGAACCAGTGGATGGCAGCCCTCGAAGAGCTCGGAGGCGCCACAGGCGCATTCCCGATCCCGAACAGTTTTCCGCAGGAAGAGGAAAAGGGGGAGTTCAGCTACGCCTATCTGGGCTTCCAGCAGGATGGCAGCGCGCCTGCAGCCGGACGGTGGTCCGAAGGGCAGTCGATCGATGGAAAGGGAGAGTTCGTTTCCCAGCCGATGCAGCCGCTCGGCGAAAAGCCGGATCTCGGGCCCGCGAAGCCAAACAGCGGCGCTCAAGCCGAACAGCTCTGATCAGATTATGCCAGGGCAGCATTTCTTTGTTCCATTGTTGGAACAAAGCTTCCCCTCACCGGTTCATGAGAGAGATCATTATTCCCTCCCGCGAACCTCCCCCGGCCGCCCTAAGGGCGCCTACCTGAACCCCGCTTCGGCGGGGTTTTTTTTGGATTTTCAACCAGACTCTCTCGACGCGCTGCCGCGTGACTGGCTGGAGTCAGCCCCGCAGGAGCGGCTGCCGAAGGTCTATTGCTGAACACTGTGGGGAGGATAATCCTTGGTGTCTTCATTGTCCTGGATGCCCCCGCCGCCCAGAGCATAAAAGCTGGCAGCAAGGATCACGAGGACGGCGACAAGCGCCACTAGGCGAATTGGTCCGGACATAGCTTTTGCTCCTTATGGGATGTTCTCTGGGTGGCGCAACTTCCTTCTACGTTGCCCGTCAAGCGTTATGGCGTGCTGATGTACCCTGTTGCGCTCGGCGGCACGTCCAGCACGGGCGCGTGACGTGCGGGAGCGGTCTTCGTCACGTCCTGCTGAAATTCAGCCATTAACAGCATCACGATCGCGACTAGATTGCGCACAAGAGGGCGGCGAGTTGCCATGTTCTCCGCATCTAGGCCCTCCGATCACGGATTGGTCTGCGATTGCGCTCTGACCTTGTGCATACGAACGAGCGGGTAATTGGCAGTCGCATAGGTTTTCAGGCTACCGGCCGGTCCATGATCGGCATAGGCGCCCAGCAGCCTGATGGCCTGGTCATGAGCCTTCATCTGGGAGGACATATAGGCGGCGTCGAACTGGCTATCCTCGGCCTGCTCCAGCGCGGTCAGCGTTTGCTTCTGTTCCATCGACAGTTCCAGAACCAGCGCGATCGAATCGGCCTCGGCGGCTTCGGTCAATTGTCCCTGCGCACGCTTGTGATCATCCAGCATGGTACGGGCGAAAGCCTTTACCTGCTCGTCCTCGCTACGCTTCAGAGCAAGTTCCGCAGACAGGATTTCGAACTCGTTGGTCGCGGCGGCCTGCTTTGCGAACTCAGCCGGGCCCAATGCCTTGGTTTCGGCCGAAGCCTCTGGAGTCGGCAACTGCTGGATTGGTGCGGCCTGCTGGGCCATCGCCGTGGAACCAAGGCAGAGAGCAGTCGCGGCTGCGAGCGAAATGGAGCGTATCATGATGGTTCTCCTTGAATTGCGGGTTGGAAGGTGAACCCGTCAGCTTTGGAACCGTTCCATCATAGGGACGTGTAGAGAGGCCGGATTTGACAGGAGAGAGCAAAATTGGCAGCAGTGTTTCCAGACGGAGAGGAGACCGCATGGCACGTCGTGGCGAGGGGCAGACGAGACTGGATGATGCAGCACGGGCGGGATGGCTCTACTATGTCGCCGGCAAAACCCAGGACGAGATCGCGGCTGCCATGGGGATATCCCGACAAAGCGCCCAGCGCCTCGTTTCGCTGTCGGTCGCAGAAAAGCTGATCAAGGTCCGGCTCGATCATCCCATCGCGGCATGTCTGGAGCTTGCCGAAGCCGTGAAACACAAATTCGACCTGAAGGCGGTGGAGATCGTTCCCACCGATCCGGGATCCGAGTCCGCGACGGTGGGAGTTGCGGAAGCCGGCGCAGCACAGCTTGAGCGCTGGCTGAAGCAGTCCGAGCCACTGGTCATTGCGATGGGAACGGGCCGAACGCTTCGCTCGATGATCGATCAACTCTCTCCGATGGAATGTCCGCAGCACAAGATCGTCTCGCTTACGGGCAATATCAGCCCTGACGGATCGGCTGCCTATTTCAACGTCATCTTCTCCATGGCCGATGCGGTCAAGGCACCGCACTTCCCTATGCCGCTGCCGGTTATCGTCTCGTCTCCCGCCGAACGGCAGTTGCTGCATGACCAGCCTCTGGTTGCGCCAACAATTGCACTGGCGCAGCGATCGGACGTCACTTTTGTGGGGATCGGCGAGATGAACATGCGTGCGCCGCTTCTTGTCGATGGCTTCTTGAAAGCCGACGAGATGGAAGATCTGCTGCAGTCCGGCGCGGTTGGAGAGATCTGCGGCTGGATCTTCGGGGACAACGGCGAGTTTCTGACCCACCCGGTCAATGAGCGGGTCGCAAGCCTACAAATTCCCTCCCGGGAAACCTCGACCGTGATCGGGCTCGCACGGGGTCGGCGCAAGCATCCGGCCATCCTTGCGGCCGTCCGGGGTGGGCATATTAACGGGCTGATTACGGATGAGGACGCTGCTCGCCACCTTCTGGCAAGCTAGGCCTCTATAAAATTTCAATGCTAGAACAGTCTGTTAGCTGTTTCATGCGGCAGTGCAGCATGAAATCCGCATTGACATTTTTTGCTCTACGATTGAGTAATTGCCCATGAGCAAAGCGAATGCTCATTTTTCTTCTGGGAGGAAGACATGACATTGAAGACGATTCTGCTGGGCGCGTGCTCGGCGCTGGCGCTTGCCGGCATGGCCTCGGCCGAAACCCTCACGATCGCCACCGTCAACAACGGCGACATGATCCGTATGCAGGGCCTGACCTCGGAATTCACGTCGGCCAATCCCGACATTCAGGTTGAGTGGGTCACACTCGAGGAAAACGTCCTGCGCGAACGCGTGACGACTGATATCGCCACCAAGGGCGGCCAGTACGACATCATGACGATCGGCACCTATGAAGTCCCGATCTGGTCCAAACAGGGCTGGCTGCTGCCGCTCGAAAACCTCGGCGCGGACTATGACGTCGACGATCTGCTGCCGGCGATCCGTTCGGGTCTGACCGGCGAAGACGGCAAGCTGTATGCCGCGCCGTTCTACGGCGAGTCCTCCTTCATCATGTACCGCAAGGATCTGATGGAGAAGGCCGGGCTTACCATGCCCGACGCTCCGACCTGGGAATTCGTCGCGGATGCCGCCCGCAAGATGACCGACCGCGCCAACGACATCAACGGCATCTGCCTGCGCGGCAAGGCCGGCTGGGGCGAAAACATGGCCTTCCTGACGGCCACGTCCAACGCCTTTGGCGCACGCTGGTTCGACGAAAACTGGAAGCCCCAGTTCGACCAGCCGGAATGGAAGAACACGCTCGATTTCTACGTCACGCTGATGAATGACGCCGGCCCGCAGGGCGCGTCGTCCAACGGCTTCAACGAGAACCTGGCGCTCTTCCAGCAGGGCAAGTGCGGCATGTGGATCGATGCAACGGTTGCTGCCTCCTTCGTCACCAATCCGACCGACTCGACGGTTGCCGACAAGGTTGGTTTCGCGCTCGCGCCTGACACCGGTCTCGGTAAGCGCGGCAACTGGCTCTGGGCCTGGAACCTCGCGATCCCGGCTGGCTCGCAGAAGGCGGAATCGGCCGAGAAGTTCATCTCCTGGGCAACCAGCAAGGCCTATGGCGAACTCGTTGCTTCCAAGGAAGGCTGGGCCAATGTTCCTCCGGGCACGCGGACCTCTCTCTATGAGAACCCGGAATACCAGAAGGCAGCACCATTCGCGAAGATGACGCTGGACTCGATAAATGCCGCTGACCCGAAGAACCCGACGGTCAAGCCGGTGCCCTATGTTGGCGTGCAGTTCGTGGCCATCCCCGAGTTCCAGAGCCTCGGCACGTCTGTCGGTCAGCTCTTCTCGGCAGCACTTGCAGGCCAGATGTCGGTTGATGATGCACTTGCCCAGGCGCAGAGCCTGACCGAGCGCGAAATGACCCGCGGCGGCTATATCAAGTAATCCACCCTCCCGAACTACCTGCCCGGATTGCGATCCGGGCAGGACAGGCTTCGACCGTTTGCGGCCAATGCCGGTCGTCGCCTCCCAGCCTTCAACGGGCCTGCGGACTCGTCTCCGACATGGCCATCAGGCGAGCTTCATCATGGCTACTCAAAACACACGCACCCTGGCCCGTCTGATGATGGCGCCGTCCGTCGGGCTCCTGTTGATCTGGATGATCGTGCCACTGTCGATGACACTGTGGTTCTCGTTCCAGAACTACAACCTGCTCAACCCTGCCAATGTCAGCTTCGCCGGCCTTTTCAACTACCGCTATTTCTATACGGACCCGGCCTTCTTCCAGTCGATCTGGAATACGATGCTGATCGTCGGCGGCGTGTTGTTCATCACCATTGTTGGCGGAACATTGCTGGCGCTGCTGCTCGACCAGCCGATTTTCGGCCAGGGGATCGTTCGCATCCTCGTCATCTCGCCCTTCTTCGTCATGCCGCCGGTTGCCGCATTGATCTGGAAGAACATGATCATGCACCCAGGCTACGGCGTGCTGGCCGATATCAACCGGGCACTTGGCTTCAGCCCGGTCGATTGGTTCGCGCAATATCCGCTTTTGTCGATCATCATCATTGTCGCCTGGCAGTGGCTGCCGTTTGCGACGCTCATCCTGCTGACCGCGCTTCAGTCGCTTGATGTCGAGCAGAAGGAAGCAGCCGAGATGGACGGGGCGAATTTCATCAACCAGTTCATCTATCTGACCCTTCCGCATCTTGCGCGCGCGATTACCGTGGTCATCCTGATCCAGACCATTTTCCTGCTCGGGGTCTATGCGGAGATTCTGGTCACTACCAATGGCGGGCCGGGCTATGCCTCGACCAACCTCGTCTTCCTGATCTACCGAACGGCTCTCCTGGGTTACGACGTCGGTGGCGCTTCGGCAGGCGGCATCATCGCAATCATCCTCGCCAATATCGTCGCCATCTTCCTGATGCGCGCCGTCGGCAAGAATCTCGACCGGTAAGGACAAGGCCATGGCTCGCAACGTCACAACCCGGCGCAAGATCATCTTTACAGCGATCGCCTGGACAATCGCCTTCGTGATCTTCTTCCCAATCCTCTACACGCTGATCACCAGCGTGAAGACAGAAAGCGAAGCGATCCAGGGCTTCGACCTGATTCCGACCTTCACGCTCGAGAACTACGTGACGGTCCAGACACAGCGTGACTACATGAAACCGTTCATGAACTCGGTCATCCTGTCTGTGGGCTCGACGATCCTCGCACTCTTCGTCGGCATCCCGGCCGCCTGGGCCATGGCGTTTTCGCCGACCAAGCGGACCAAGGACATCCTGATGTGGATGCTCTCGACCAAGATGATGCCGGCGGTTGCCGTACTCGTGCCGATCTACTTGCTGTTCCGCGATTTCGGCCTCCTCGACACCCGGATTGGCCTCACGATCATGCTGACGCTGATCAACCTGCCGATCGTCATCTGGATGCTCTACACGTATTTCCGCGAGATCCCGGGCGAGATCCTCGAAGCTGCGCGGATGGACGGCGCCTCCCTCTTCAACGAGATCGTCTATGTGCTCACGCCCATGGCCCTGCCGGGAATCGCTTCGACGCTTCTCCTCAACATTATTCTCGCCTGGAACGAGGCCTTCTGGACTATCCGGCTGACCACCACCAATGCAGCGCCGCTTACCGCCTTCATCGCCTCCTTCTCCAGTCCGCAGGGGCTATTCTGGGCGAAGCTGTCGGCAGCCTCGACGATGGCGATCGCGCCGATCGTGATCCTAGGCTGGTTCAGCCAGAAACAACTCGTGCGCGGCCTCACCTTCGGCGCCGTCAAGTAAGGAAACCCGACCATGGGCAGCATCAAACTCGAACAGCTCTCCAAGTCCTTCGGCGAGCATGCGGTCATCCCGGGGATCGACCTTGAAATTAATGACGGCGAATTTGTTGTCTTCGTCGGACCGTCCGGCTGCGGCAAGTCCACGTTGCTGCGGCTGATCGCCGGCCTCGAAGACGCGACCGGCGGGCGCATCGTGATCGACGGCAAGGATCAAACGCATACAGCGCCGGCACAGCGCGGGCTGGCGATGGTGTTCCAGTCCTACGCGCTTTATCCGCATATGAGCGTGCGCTCGAATATCGGCTTTCCGCTGAAGATGGCGAAAGTCGATCCGGCCGAAATCAACCGCAAGGTCGAGGAGGCCGCACGCATCCTGAACCTCACCGACTATCTGGAACGCCGGCCCGGACAACTTTCCGGCGGCCAGCGTCAGCGCGTCGCAATCGGCCGCGCCATCGTGCGCAATCCGCGTTGCTTCCTGTTCGACGAGCCGCTCTCGAACCTCGATGCGGCGCTTCGCGTTGCCATGCGTCTCGAGATCACCGAACTGCATCAGAAGCTCAAGGCAACCTCGATCTATGTGACCCACGACCAGGTGGAGGCCATGACCATGGCCGACAAGATCGTGGTTCTCAACAAGGGCCGCATCGAGCAGGTCGGATCGCCGCTCGACCTCTATCGCAGTCCTGCAAATCTTTTCGTCGCGGGCTTCATCGGCTCGCCGAAGATGAACCTGATCTCCGGGCAGGCTGCTTCGGCACATGGCGCTCATACGATTGGCGTCCGGCCGGAGCATGTCACGCTCTCGCTCGACAGCGGCATGTGGCGTGGTCTGGTGACAGTCGCCGAACATCTCGGCTCCGACACCTTCCTGCATGTCGAAGTTGATGGCGTGGGCACGATTACGACGCGCACCGGCGGGGAGTTCCCGGTCCGTCACGGCGACACCGTCTATGTCACACCGGATCTCGATCGACTGCACAAATTCAATGACAAGGGACTGGCAGCATGACCGGCAGATTGAGCGGCAAGTCAGCAATGATCACGGGTTCGGCCCGCGGCATCGGTCGCGCCTTTGCGGAAGCCTATATTCGCGAGGGTGCGACAGCAGTCGCTATCGCCGATATCGACTTCGACCGCGCTTCGGCAACGGCAACGGAGATCGGTACGGCGGCCTATGCGGTCCGGATCGACGTATCCGATCAGGCATCGATCGACGCAGCGATTGCTGCCTGTGTCGAACGCGCCGGCGGCATCGACATCCTCGTCAACAACGCTGCGATCTTCGATCTCGCCCCGATCGTCGAGATTTCCCGCAAGAGTTATCAGCGCGTTTTCGACATCAATGTCGGCGGAACGCTGTTTACGATGCAGGCTGTGGCCAAGCAGATGATCGCGCAAGGGCGTGGTGGCAAGATCATTAACATGGCGAGCCAGGCCGGACGACGCGGCGAACCGTTGGTCGGCGTCTATTGCGCCTCCAAGGCTGCTGTCATTTCGCTCACCCAATCGGCTGGGCTCGACCTCATCAAGCACGGGATCAACGTCAACGGGATCGCGCCTGGCGTTGTTGGCAGCGAGATGTGGGACGAAGTCGACGCGCTCTTTGCAAAATACGAAAACCGCCCACTTGGTGAAAAAAAGAAACTTGTCGGCGAGGCGGTCCCCTTCGGCCGCATGGGCCGGGCTGAAGATCTGACCGGTATGGCAGTCTTCCTCGCCTCGGCAGAAGCCGACTACATCGTCGCCCAGACCTACAATGTCGACGGCGGAAACTGGATGAGCTGACGGCTCGTGCGGCCCCCAGCCAAGGAATGCACCCATGACGATCAAACTCTCGCTTGCAACTCTCGCAGATATCGGTGACCGGGCGTCCCTGCCCTCCTATCACCGCGAGGACATCCGTCCCGGGATCCTGCATTTCGGCGTCGGCAATTTCCACCGCGCCCATATGGCGATCTACCTGCATGAACTCTTCAATAGCGGTCGCGATCTTGATTGGGGCATCATCGGCGCAGGTGTCATGGCTTCCGATCAGCGGATGCGTGACACGCTGAAGGCCCAGGACTTCCTGACGACCGTTGTCGAACAGGACATTGACCGGTCGGCCGCGACGATCACAGGGCCGATGCTGGATGTCATCACGGCACCGGATTTCGACCGGATCATCGCGACGCTCGCTTCCCCCGATATCCGGATCGTTTCGATGACGATCACGGAGGGTGGATACTTCATCGATGCGGCCACCGGTAAGTTCGATCCCGATCATCCCGCGATCGTCGCCGACGCGAAGAATCCGGCTGCGCCGAAGACGGTCTTCGGACTGATCATCGCCGGCCTCAAGGCGCGCCGCGCTGCGGGCATTCCGCCCTTCACCATAATGTGCTGCGACAACATTCCCGGCAATGGCGAAGTAACAGAAGCGACGATCTGCGGTCTCGCCCGGCTGTCTGATCCAGAGATCGCAGACTGGATCCACCACAACGTCGCCTTTCCGAATTCCATGGTGGACCGCATCACGCCTGCAACCGGACAGCGTGAAATCGATATCACGCGCGAGTATTACGGGATCGAAGACGGCTGGCCCGTCTTCTGCGAGGGCTTCAAGCAGTGGGTTCTCGAAGACAAGTTCCCGCTGGGACGCCCTGCGCTGGAAGATGTGGGCGTGACCTTTGTGCCGGATGTGGCGCCCTACGAACTGATGAAGCTCAGGATCCTGAATGGCGGCCATGCGGCAGTCGCTTACCCGGCCGCGCTGATGGACATTCATTTCGTGCATGAATCCATGGAGAACCCGCTGATCCGGGCCTTCCTGGCGAAACTCGAAAACGATGAGATCATCCCGGTCGTGCCGCCTGTGCCGAATACCAGCTTGCAGGATTATTTCGCGCTCATCGAAAACCGCTTCGCCAATCCGAAGATCGGCGACACCATTCCGCGCCTGGCGCAGGATGGCTCGAACCGTCAGCCCAAGTTCATTCTGCCCTCGACGGCCGATCGTCTGGCCCAGGGTCTCGACGTGCAGGGCCTCGCACTCGTCTCGGCCCTCTGGTGCCGCTACTTCGAAGGCACGAGCGATGGCGGGAAGCCGATCGCCTTCAACGATCCGAGCGCGGATCGGCTGCACGCGGCAGCGCTTGCCTCCCGGAACGATCCCATGGCTTTCATTGGGATCAGCGACATTTTCGGTTCCGTTGGAGCCAATCCGAAGTTCCAGGAGCGATTCGGTGAAGCGATCGCAAGCTTGCGGAGCCAAGGTGCTGCCGCTACGCTCCAGCGCTATCTCGACGGAACCCTATCAAACTGAGTGACCATGGACCCGCAGCCGATCCGCCTGGTGATCTTCGACTGTGACGGGGTCCTCGTCGACAGCGAAGGCATTGCGCTTGAGGTTCTGGTGGAAGCGCTGGCCGAAAAGGGGATCATGCTCACGACCGACGAGGCAGCAGAGCGCTTCCTTGGGCGAAGCCTTGGCTCGCTGACAGAGGTGGTGCGGTCCGAGTTTGGCGTCAAAATCGATCCCGCTTTCCTGGCTGGCATGCGCGACAAGCTCTACGCGCGGTTTCGTGCGGAATTGGAACCCCTCCCGGGGGTCGCGACAGCGATCGAATCGCTCAAGGCCACGCAGGTATCCTGCTGTGTGGCCTCGTCCAGCCAGCGGGAACGAATTGAGCTTTCCCTTTCAGTCACCGGGCTTCTTCCCCGTCTCAGTCCCCATATCTTCAGCGCTACAATGGTCGAACGGGGCAAGCCCGCGCCCGATCTCTTTCTGCATGCCGCCGCCAAAATGGGTGTTACGCCGTCGCAGTGTCTCGTGATTGAGGACAGCCCCGCTGGCATCCGTGCGGCACAAGCCGCCGGCATGAAAGTCATTGCCTTTACCGGGGGATCCCATACCGGGAATGCCAGTTACCAGAGAGCTCTCACGCAGCTGGCGCCGGATGGCCAGTTTGACGCGATGGAGAATTTGCTCCACTTTGTCCTTGGAGCGAGGAGACCGGAAGATCTAACTGATGCGTGAGCACCTCTTGGCCGTGGATGTTGGCACTGGCAGTGCACGGGCCGGGGTGTTTGATCTCAGCGGTCGGCAACTTGCCCGCTGCGTCGTGCCGATCAGCGTCCACCAGCCTCTGCCCAAGCATATGGAGCAGGACAGCAAAGAGATCTGGTCCGCGGTCTGCAGCGCTGTAAGGGCAGCCCTTGCCGAGAGCGGAATTACAGCTGCCCAAGTCCTGGCCCTCGGCTTCGATGCGACATGCTCGCTTGTCGTTCGTGACCGCGATGGACGCCCGCTTTCCGTCTCTGAAACACGCTCAGCCAACCTCGACACCATCTTATGGATGGACCATCGGGCGCTCGAAGAAACCCAATACTGCAACGCGATTGCCGATCCGCTGCTTGAACGCTTTGGCGGACGGCTCTCGGTCGAGATGCAGATACCGAAACTTCTCTGGCTCAAAAGGCACAGACCGGACCTCTGGGCCGAAAGCGCACACATCTTCGATCTCTGCGATTTCCTGACCTGGCGCGCGACCGGCTCCGAAAAACGTAGCCATTCGGCGCTCGCCTCGAAATGGGGCTATACGCCGGAGGCGCCCGGCGCGCCCCGATCGACTATTATCGGAAAGTCGGACTCGGCGACGTCATGGATCGAGCAGGGCTGCCGGCGCTTTCGCAGCAGCCAGATCAAGCGATCGGCCGCCTCTCCCGAACCAGTGCCCAAGAACTCGGTCTCGACGAGCAATGTCTTGTCGCTCCCGGGCTGATCGATGCCTATGCGGGCACCACCGGACTGTTTGCAGCCGGGGAACGGCCGAACGTCACGCTCGATGCCGAAGCCGTGCTGATTGCAGGCACTTCGAGCTGCATCGTGCGGCTTTCGAGCGAGCCTGTGTCCGGGCCCGGCTGCTGGGGCGCTTTCCGTGATGCTGCGATTCCCGGCCTCTGGCTGACGGAGGCAGGGCAGTCCGCATCGGGTGCCTTCCTCGACTATATCGTGACGCAGCATCCGGCCGGCGGGATTCCGATGAAAGCGCGCCATCGCGCTATTCTCGACGGGATTGCTGAGTGTCTGGCGAGCGAAGGACCAGACTTCGGTCTCCCGATCAGCGTCCTGCCGGACCTGCACGGTACGCGCTCACCCGTATCCGATCCGATGCTGACCGGCACGATCGCGGGGCTCGATCTCGATCGGAGCGAGCGCTCCCTTCTCAGGCTCTATTGGCGAAGCTGTGTGGCCCTTGCCTGCAGCATTCGGCACATTATCGAGCATCAGCCGCGGCGTGCGGGAGCGCCGAAACAGCTCCTGTTGGCGGGCGGTCTCGCCGACCATCCGCTTCTGGCACAACTCTATGCCGATGCGACCGGCTGCGATGTCTTCGTGCCGATCGACTGCGACGCCGTTCTTCTCGGCTGCGCTCTGCATGCGGCTGTGGCCGCCGGCGCCTTTTCGACGTCTGCGGAAGCGGGGAGTCGGATGCGGTATGCCATGAGGCACTTTCCTCCATCGCCGAAGCGGCAACAGGCACTCGCGCGAGATCACGCACTGCTCAAAGCCATGATGCGGCATCGCGAGGAACTTGCCGCTCTGGCGAGTCCCCAGGCCAGAGTGCCGGACGCCATCTCCCTGGCCATCTGATCCCAGCCGTCCTGGAGAGGCTCGGCGTCAGCCGAATGCGGTCACCAGAATATCGGATCTGAACGGCGCATTGGCGCCCCCTTGCGCCGACGCTTGGAAACTGCCATGTTGCCTATACAACTTGCAAAGGTTTCGAGATGACAGCTTCTCAAAGTCTGTTCTGTGAGCGCGTGCTTCTGCCCGAGGGCTGGGCTAACGATGTGACAATCGGGGTCGATCAGAGCGGCTCGATAGCCTCGATCGAATGCGGCACGGTGCATGGGCCAGGTTCAACGGTGCTGGCCGGACCTGTGGTTCCTGCATTGCAAAACCTGCATTCCCATGGCTTTCAGCAGGCAATGGCCGGCCTTGCAGAGATTGCCGGCTCGACTGATGACAGCTTCTGGACATGGCGTGACACCATGTATCGGCTGGTCGGGCAGATGTCGCCTGACGATGTCGAGGCGGTGACGACGAAGTTGTATAGTGAACTTCTCAGGGGTGGCTTTGGTCATGTCGCTGAATTTCACTATTTTCACCATGCGCTCGCAGAGGTCGGCAAATCCGATGGCTTCGAAATGTCCAGCCGTATCCTGCGTTCGGCAGAGACGGCCGGGATAGGTCTCACGCACCTGCCCGTCTTCTATGCCCATGCCGGCTTCGGAGGAACTCGAGCCCAATGCAGGACAGCGCCCGTTCATTCATAGCGCCGACAGTTTCCTGGCTCTCCTCGATCAACTGGCGCCGGCTTGTGCTGCTGCCGAGGTGCGCCTTGGTCTGGCAATCCATTCGCTGCGGGCGGCGACGCCAGACGAGATGCGCGCGGTGCTGTCATCTGAGCAGACCGGCGGACCGATCCACATCCACGTGGCCGAGCAGGAACGCGAGGTGGAGGACTGCCTTGCCTGGAGCGGCCGCCGACCGGTCAGCTATCTGCTCGATGAGTTCGCGGTCGACGAGCGCTGGTGCGCCATCCATGCGACGCATATGACGGCGGAGGAGACAGTCCGGCTGGCGAAATCCGGTGCGGTTGCGGGTCTTTGCCCGGCCACAGAAGCCAATCTCGGCGACGGGATCTTTCCGGCAACGGAATTCATGGCCCAAGGTGGGCGTTTCGGGATCGGCACGGACAGCCATGTCGCAACTTCCGTGGCGGAGGAACTGCGCGTGCTGGAATATGGCCAGCGGCTTCGTGACCGCCGCCGCAACCGGCTTGTGTCCGGTCCCGGAGCCTCGGTCGGCCGTACGCTGATCGACGCCAGCCTTGCCGGTGGCTCTCAGGCTGCGGGTCTCCAAACGAGCGGCATTCGCGTCGGCGCACGGGCCGATCTCGTCGTCCTCGACGGTGCCAACCCTTTCATCGCTGCGGCCAAGGACGACCAGATTCTTGACCGCTGGATCTTTGCGCTCGGCAGCGAGGCCGTGCGCGACGTGATGGTTCGCGGAGACTTCGTGGTTCGGGAGGGTCGCCACCGGGCCGAAGAGCGCATCAACAGCGACTTTGCCCGTGCGCTGAAGAGGATCCTGCAATGAGTTTCCTTAGCCGGCAAATTGTATTCCGCACATGGAGCGCCTGATGGTGCAGACGATCACTCTCGATACGGTTCTGACTTCAGATGCGATCGCTGCCATTGCAGAGGGCGCCAGGCTTGCCTTGAGCGAGACGGCGCGGCAGCGGATTCTCGATGCCCGCGCGATCGTCGAGGCCCTGGTCGACCAGGGCATCCGTGGCTATGGGATCAATACCGGCGTCGGCGCACTCTGCGACGTAGTCATCGATCGCGAGGAGCAGGCCTCGCTTTCCCGCAATCTGCTGTTCAGTCATTCCTGTGGTGTCGGTGACCCGCTCGGTCGGGTTGAAACCCGCGCGATCATGGCAGCTCAGATTGCCAATTTCGCCCATGGTTATTCGGGCATCCGGCTTGAGGTCGCGGAGACGCTCATCGCCCTCCTGAACAACTACATGCTTCCGGTCATCCCATCCAGGGGTTCGGTCGGTTACCTGACACATGGCGCGGCGATCGGGCTCGTCGTCATCGGCGCTGGCGAATGCCGACACGACGGCAAGCTGATCTCGGGCGCAGACGCGCTGGCAGCGCTCGATCTCAAGCCGCTGGTGCTCCAGGCGAAGGAAGGCCTGAGCCTGATCAACGGCACACCTTGCGCCACGGGCCTTGCTTCGCTTGCCGTCACCAGGCTCGCGCATCTCGTCGACTGGGCAGATGTAGCAGCCGCGATGACCTATGAGAACCTCGGCGCGCAGACTGATCCATTTGCGGAAATGCCGCTTTCCCTGCGGAAGTCCGATGGCTTGCAGCAGGTCGGAAAGAACTTGCGGACATTGCTGGCGGGGAGCGCGCTTCTGGCGGAATCTGCCGGCAAGCGGACGCAGGATCCGCTCAGCCTCAGGGCCGTGCCGCATGTGCATGGGGCGGTGCGCGATGCACTCGTGGAGGCGCGGGCGGTGGTGGATCGGGAGCTTGCGAGCGTCACCGACAATCCCGCCGTCAGCGGCTCGCCCGAGGAGCCGAAAGTGCATTCGCAGGCGCATGCCGTAGGTGCCGCCCTTGGCCTTGCCATGGATCATCTGGCGACGGCAGCAGCCGAGCTTGCCGCCATTTCCGAGCGGCGGATCGACCGGCTGGTCAATCCGCTGGTGAGCGGCCTACCAGCCTTCCTCGCCTCTGGCATCGGCGTCGAATCCGGCTTCATGATCATCCAGTACACTGCGGCAGCGCTGGTCGCGGAAAACCGCCGGCTCGCGATGCCCGCGAGCCTCGACGGTGGCATCACCTCCGGCCTGCAGGAAGACATTCTCACCCATGCGACGCCGGCTGCGGCCAAGGCGCTCGCCATCCTCGACAATCTCGAGACGGTGCTTGCCATCGAACTGACCGCCGCTGCGCAGGCCCATGACCTGCAATCCTCCAAGGCGGCCAAGGCTGCGATGACGCAACGGATCTATGAGCGGGTTCGTCACGCGGTGCCCTTCTACCGGGACGATCGGCCCATGAACGGCGACATCCAGCAGATCCGGACACTCCTGAAAACGACGGCCGCCTGGCCCGAAAGCGAGGGCGCATGACGACTATCCTCACCAATGCACGACTGGCGACCATGTCGCCCGACCGGCCCGGGCTCGGCATGATTGAGAACGGCAGGGTGGTGGTCGAGGGCGGACGGATCATCGCCGTCGGAGAGGCGGACAAGATTGCGATCCGCGGTAGCGCCGAGGTGATCGACTGCGAGGGGCGCTGGGTAACGCCGGGCCTCATCGATTGCCATACGCATCTGGTGCATGCCGGCAATCGGGCACGTGAATTCGAGATGCGCCTTGCGGGCGCCTCCTATGAGGAAATCGCACGCGCCGGCGGCGGCATCGTCTCGTCGGTGCGGCAGGTGCGCGAGGCGAGCGAGGCGGATCTTGTCGCGCAAACGCTTCCCCGGCTGGATGCGCTGATCGCCGAGGGTGTGACCACGATCGAGGTCAAATCCGGCTATGGGCTTACGGTCGATGACGAGTTGAAGATGCTGCGTGCTGCGCGTCAGCTCGGAGACGAGCGTCGGGTCGCCATTACCACGACCTATCTCGGAGCCCATGCAACGCCTGCCGACTACAAGGGACGCAATCGCGCGTTTATCGAAGAGGTTGTGCTGCCAGGTCTGAAGGCGGCTCATGCGGAGGGACTGGTCGATGCGGTGGACGGCTTTTGCGAAGGCATTGCGTTTTCTCCTGAGGAGATGCGGCTTGTCTTCGATGCGGCGAGAGCTCTCGGACTGCCGGTCAAGCTGCATGCGGATCAGCTGTCGAACCTGCATGGGGCAGCGCTTGCGGCCGAGTATCAGGGCCTTTCGGCCGACCATCTCGAATACACCGATGAAGACGGCGCCGCTGCGATGACCAAGGCCGGGACCGTGGCGGTGCTGCTGCCCGGCGCTTATTACTTCATCCGCGAAACGAAGAAGCCTCCGATTGATCTCTTCCGCAAATACGGGACTGCCATGGCGCTCGCGACGGACTGCAATCCGGGCACCTCGCCGCTGACCTCCCTGCTGCTGACCATGAACATGGCCGCCACGCTGTTTCACATGACGGTGGAGGAATGCCTTCTCGGCGTGACCCGCAATGCCGCCCGCGCGCTCGGACGTCTCGATACGGTCGGCACCATCGAGGTCGGCAAGCAGGCCGACCTTGCCATCTGGTCGGTCGAGAGCCCGGCGGAGCTCGTCTACCGCATCGGCTTCAACCCGCTCTACCTACGCATCTGGAACGGCCACATCACCAAAGGAATTCTGTCGTGACCATTACGCTTCACCCCGGCCGCGTCACTCTGGCTGAACTGGCCGATATCTATTGGAGCGGCGAAAGTGCCGTACTCGACCGCAGCTTCGACGCCGGCATCGAGAAGGCTGCAGCGCGCATTGCCGAAATCGCCGCCGGCAACGCGCCGGTCTACGGCATCAATACCGGCTTCGGCAAACTTGCCTCGATCAAGATCGATGCGGCCGACACCGAGACCCTGCAGCGCAATCTGATTCTCTCGCATTGCTGCGGCGTGGGTCAGCCGCTTGGCGCCAACATCGTCCGGTTGATCATGGCGCTGAAGCTGATCTCGCTCGGTCGTGGCGCCTCCGGCGTTCGCCTCGACCTAGTTCGGCTGATAGAAGGCATGCTGGACAAGGGCGTCACTCCGCTCATTCCCGAAAAGGGCTCCGTCGGTGCGTCCGGTGATCTTGCACCGCTCGCCCATATGGCGGCCGTGATGATGGGCGAGGCGGAAGCCTTCTTTGAGGGCGAGCGACTTTCCGGCACCGAGGCATTGAAGCGCGCGGGTCTCACACCCGTCGTGCTTGCGGCCAAGGAAGGTCTGGCGCTGATCAACGGCACGCAGGCCTCCACGGCGCTCGCGCTAGCCGGCCTGTTCCGCGCCCATAGGGCCGCACAGGCGGCACTGATCACCGGCGCGCTCTCCACTGATGCGGCGATGGGCTTGTCGGCGCCCTTCACCGCCGACATTCATACGCTGCGGGGTCACAAGGGCCAGATCGATACGGCAGCCGCTCTGCGCGGACTGCTCTCCGGCTCCGTCATCCGGGAAAGCCATCTGGAAGGCGACGAGCGGGTGCAGGACCCCTATTGCATCCGCTGCCAGCCGCAGGTCGATGGCGCCTGTCTCGACCTGTTGCGCATGGCCGGGCGCACGCTTGAAATCGAAGCGAATGCCGTCACCGACAATCCGCTCGTGCTTTCCGACATGAGCGTCGTCTCGGGCGGCAACTTCCATGCAGAACCGGTGGCCTTTGCCGCCGACCAGATCGCGATTGCCGTTTGCGAAATCGGCGCCATTGCGCAACGGCGCATCGCGCTCTTGGTCGATCCGGCCCTGTCCTACGGGCTGCCGGCCTTCCTCGCCAAGAAGCCGGGGCTCAATTCCGGTCTGATGATCGCGGAGGTCACCTCGGCTGCGCTGATGAGCGAAAACAAGCAGATGGCCCATCCGGCCTCTGTCGATTCGACCCCGACGTCCGCCAATCAGGAGGACCATGTTTCGATGGCCTGCCACGGCGCACGGCGCCTGCTGCAGATGACCGACAACCTCTTCTCGATCATCGGCATCGAGGCGCTGACGGCAGCACAGGGCGTCGAATTCCGTGCGCCCCTGACCACAAGCCCGGAACTGAGACAAGTGATCTCCACTTTGCGAGCCCATGTCGCGACCCTGGAGGAGGACCGCTATATGGCGCTCGATCTCGAGGCTGCCGGTCGCCTGGTTGCGGACGGGACGCTGGTTTCGGCCGTGTCCGCCGGCTTGTTGCCGGGTCTGGAGGGGTGAACGTGATGTTGGCAATCATGGCAACCCCCTCTGCCCTACCGGGCATCTCCCCCCCAAGGGGGGAGATTGACCCACGGAACGGCCGTAATGTCCATCTCCCGATAGAGTCTAGCGGCTCGTCGAGCTGTATCGAACGAGGCAGGAAGCGCGCATCTTGCCGATCTCCCCCCTTGAGGGGGAGATGGTCGGCAGACCAGAGGGGGGTGTTACAGCCCCCGACAGAGGTGCCCTTCAATGATGCCGGTCTTCGAAATCAAGCAAGGCACCTCCCCCGTCATTCTCGCCTTCCCGCATACAGGCACGGACGTGCCACCTGCGATCTGGGATCGCCTTAACGAGAACGGACAGCTGCTGGCCGATACCGACTGGCATATCAATGAGCTCTATGCCGGGTTGCTGCCGGATGCGACGACGGTGAGGGCCACGTTCCATCGCTACGTCATCGATGCGAACCGCGATCCCGATGGGGTGAGCCTCTATCCAGGGCAGAACACCACGGGCCTCGTGCCGGAAACGGATTTCGATGGGGCATCTATCTGGAGGCAAGGCGAGGAACCGACGAGTAAAGACATTGCCGATCGGCTGGCAGATTTCCATGCGCCCTATCATGCGGCGCTCAAGGCCGAGATCGAGCGCGTTAAGGCGATGCATGGCGTGGCGGTGCTTTACGACTGCCATTCGATCCGCTCGCTCATTCCCTTCCTGTTCGAGGGGCCTCTGCCGGATTTCAACATCGGCACGGACATGGGCCGGACCTGCGATGCCAGGATCGAGGCGGCGGCGGCTGAGATCGCCGGTCGGGCCGAGGGCTACACGTCGGTGGTCAACGGCCGCTTCAAGGGTGGTTGGACGACCCGGCATTACGGGCAGCCGGAGACCGGCGTGCACGCCATCCAGATGGAGTTGGCGCAGATCACGCATCTGGCCACCGAGGCACCACCCTTCGCCTATGACGCCGGGAAGGCCGAGGCGCTGCGACGCCATCTCAAGGACATTCTGACATCCATCGAAGCCATCGCGCTCGAACTGAAACGCTGAGGAGCGAGGACCATGAGCAATCCCAGACACAATATCCGCGACGTCCGCGCCGCGACCGGAACCGAACTCTCGGCCAAGAGCTGGATGACGGAAGCGCCGCTTCGCATGCTGATGAACAATCTCGACCCGGATGTCGCCGAGCGGCCGCATGAGCTGGTCGTCTATGGCGGCATTGGCCGGGCGGCGCGCACCTGGGATGATTTCGACCGGATCGTCGAGACGCTGAAGACGCTGACCGAAGAGGAGACACTGATCGTCCAGTCGGGCAAGCCGGTCGGTGTGTTCCGCACCCACAAGGACGCGCCGCGCGTGTTGATCGCCAATTCCAACCTCGTGCCGCATTGGGCGACCTGGGACCATTTCAACGAGCTGGATAAAATGGGGCTGGCCATGTACGGCCAGATGACCGCCGGCTCGTGGATCTATATCGGCACCCAGGGCATCGTGCAGGGCACCTACGAGACCTTCGTGGAGGCCGGGCGTCAGCACTATAACGGCAATCTCAAGGGCAAGTGGATCCTGACGGGTGGTCTCGGTGGTATGGGTGGCGCCCAGCCGCTCGCCGCTGTCATGGCCGGCGCCTGCTGCCTTGCCGTCGAATGCGACGAGACCCGCATCGATTTCCGCCTGCGCACCCGTTACGTCGATGCCAAGGCGCAGACGCTGGACGAGGCGCTTGCCCTGATCGACCAGTGGACCAAGGCGGGTGAAGCCAAATCCGTCGGATTGCTCGGCAATGCCGCCGACATTTTCCCGGAACTGGTGCGTCGCGGCGTGCGCCCCGACATCGTCACCGACCAGACCTCGGCCCATGATCCCATCCACGGCTATCTGCCACTCGGCTGGACGGTCGCCGAATGGAGGGCACGCCAAGAGAGCGACCCGAAGGCGGTGGAAGTCGCCGCCCGTGCCTCGATGAAGACCCATGTGCAGGCGATGGTCGACTTCTGGAACATGGGTATTCCGACGCTCGATTACGGCAACAACATTCGCCAAATCGCCAAGGAAGAGGGCTTCGAGAATGCCTTTGCCTTCCCCGGCTTCGTGCCGGCCTATATCCGCCCGCTCTTCTGCCGCGGCATCGGCCCCTTCCGCTGGGCGGCGCTGTCCGGCGATCCGGAGGATATCTACAAGACTGATGCCAAGGTGAAGGAGCTGTTGCCGGACAACAAACACCTTCACAACTGGCTGGACATGGCGCGCGAACGCATTTCCTTCCAGGGCCTGCCAGCGCGCATCTGCTGGGTCGGGCTTGGCGATCGTCACAAGCTGGGCCTTGCCTTCAACGAGATGGTCCGCAACGGCGAGCTCAAGGCTCCCGTCGTTATCGGTCGCGACCATCTCGATTCCGGTTCGGTCGCCTCGCCCAACCGCGAGACGGAAGCGATGAAGGACGGCTCGGACGCAGTGTCCGACTGGCCGCTTCTCAACGCGCTGCTCAACTGCGCCTCGGGTGCGACCTGGGTCTCGCTACATCATGGCGGCGGTGTCGGCATGGGCTTTTCGCAGCACTCGGGCATGGTCATCTGCGCCGATGGTACTGACGATGCCGCCCGCCGGCTGGAGCGGGTGCTCTGGAACGATCCGGCGACCGGCGTCATGCGCCACGCCGATGCGGGCTATGACATCGCGCTCGATTGCGCCAAGGAAAAGGGCCTTCGTCTGCCCGGCATTCTCGGCAATTGAGGGGACACGACACGCCCATGTCCATCCGCATCCAGCGCTTTGACGAGCACCTGAAGATGCCCTGGAAAAATGGGTTGGGGATCACCCGCGAGGTGATCTCCCGGCCGGCTTCGGATCGATCCGGCGGCTTCGACTGGCGGATCAGTCTCGCAACCGTCGGGGTCTCCGGTCCGTTCTCCGTCTTTGCCGGGATCGACAGGACGATAGCCGTTCTGGAAGGCGACGGCATGCAGTTGACGGTCGATGGGAGACGGAAACCACCGCTTCTCGTGGGCTCGCCGCCCTTCGCCTTTTCCGGCGATGCGGAGGTTCTGGCGGATTGTCTTGGCGGCGAGACGCTCGACCTCAATGTCATGAGCCGTCGTGGGCGTTTCGTCCATCGTATGACGAAGATCGACGTCGCAGGCAACCAGACGCTTTCGGTGTCCGGTGACACCCTCGCGATCGTGTTTCGCAGCGATGCTGTGGTTATGATCGATAGCATGCGATCGGATGTCGGGCTCGGTGATGTGCTGATATGCGGGCAGATGCCGTTGGAGCTCGCCGTCGAGCCTCTTGGGGCTGATTGTGCCCTTTACGTCATCGAGGTGTCTGCCGTGGCCGATCAGGGATCTGGTTGCCAACCGGTTGCCTCGGCAAGGCCTTAGCCGATAAGGAATTGACCGCCGCGCCGCGACACCACATTCGCTTCGCCACCAGCAGGATCGACCAGCATGTCCGATGATCAACCAGGCTTTGCGCTTCCCGAGGAAGGTCAGGATACGCCGCTCTACGAGCAGATGAAGTCCGAGATCAAGGCGCGTATCGAGCGTGGCGAATGGCCGATCAATTTCCGCATCCCCTCTGAAAACGAGCTCGTCGAGATGCTGGGGGTCAGCCGGATGACGGCGCATCGGGCGCTGCGCGAACTCGCCAGCGAAGGCGTCATCGTCCGGGTCCAGGGGCGCGGTTCCTTCGTTGCGCCGAAGAAGCGCCGGGCCAATGTCAGCGACGTGCGCAATATCGCCGAGGAAATTTCCGAGCGCGGCGGCCAGCATTCCGTCGAGATGGTGCTGATCCAGGCGGAGGTCTGCGATCACGATCTGGCTGATAGGCTGGAAGTGGAGGCCGGGACATCAGCCTTTCACTCGGTGATCGTGCACAAGGAAGACGACCTGCCGATTCAGCTCGAGGATCGTTTCGTCCATGCGGAACTGGCGCCCGCCTATCTCGATCAGGACTTCCGGAAGATCACGCCGAATGCCTATCTGAGTGGTATCGCGCCGATTTCTCGCGCCGAGCAGTTCGTCGAGGCGGTGTTGCCGCAGCCATGGGAATGCCGGTTGCTGGCGATCGCACGATCCGAACCCTGCCTTCAGGTCAGGCGTCAGCAAGACCAACCGAACCA
>JBJIOA010000052.1:0-118352 GCA_045377275.1 Allorhizobium sp.
AACGCATCGACGCCACGCTGGGCGCGCTCGACATTGTAGTCAGCAGCCTGGAGCAGCTTCAGGATGATGTTTTCGACGTCTTCACCGACGTAACCCGCTTCGGTCAGGGTCGTGGCATCCGCCATGGTGAAGGGAACGTCGATGATGCGGGCGAGAGTCTCGGCAAGATAGGTCTTGCCGCAGCCCGTCGGGCCGACGAGCATGATGTTCGACTTAGCCAGTTCGACTTCGCCGCCCTTGGAGGCATGCGAGAGACGCTTGTAGTGGTTGTGCACAGCCACCGCCAGGATCTTCTTCGCCTGCTTCTGGCCGATCACGTATTCGTCGAGGATCTTGATGATGTCCTGCGGCGTGGGAACGCCGTCGCGAGACTTGACCATCGAAGACTTGTTCTCTTCGCGGATGATATCCATGCAGAGTTCGACGCATTCATCGCAGATGAACACAGTCGGTCCGGCAATCAGCTTGCGGACCTCGTGCTGGCTCTTGCCGCAGAAGGAACAATAAAGGGTATTCTTGGAGTCACCGCCGTTGCTTCCGCTGACTTTGCTCATGTCTTTATCCTTCCAGCACGCCGCGCCACCGCAGTCACGGCAGGGCGGTCACTCACACTGTTCAGCTTCCACCGCCGCCTTTGGTGAAAACCTCTTCCGATCCGGAGCTACTAGCCGACCCGACCTTGTCGGAGCGGCGGCAACGAAAACTCCCGTTCTCGGCAGACTATGTCACAAAGATTCAACATAGCCTTAATCCTACTATTAGCGCTTTTGCGCCGACTTTAAACCCTACTTGCCATCACGTCTGCCGGCATCGGTCCGATGTCGGCATCCGCAACGAGGGTCAGGCCGACGGTGCCACGCCTTCGATTTCGGCGCGCGAGGTAAGGATGCGGTCGATCAGACCCCATTCCTTGGCTTCGCTCGATTCCATGAAGTGGTCACGATCGAGCGTGTTTTCCACTTCGTCATAGGTACGGCCCGTGTGCTTGACATAGACCTCGTTCAGGCGACGCTTCATCTTAATGATGTCACGAGCATGGCGCTCAATGTCCGAGGCCTGGCCCTGGAAGCCGCCGGATGGCTGGTGAACCATGATCCGCGAGTTCGGCGTAGCAAAGCGCATGCCCTTCTCGCCGGCAGCAAGGAGGAGCGATCCCATCGACGCAGCCTGGCCGATGCAGAGCGTCGACACGGCCGGACGAATGAACTGCATCGTGTCGTAGATCGCCATGCCGGAGGTCACGACACCGCCCGGCGAATTGATGTAGATGGCGATTTCCTTCTTCGGGTTCTCGGCCTCGAGGAAGAGAAGCTGGGCGCAAACGAGCGAAGCCATGGTGTCTTCGACCGGGCCCGTCAGGAAGATGATCCGTTCCTTCAGCAATCGGGAGAAGATGTCGTAGGAGCGCTCGCCACGATTGGTCTGTTCGACGACCATCGGCACCAGAGCGAGAGCGGTATCAACGGGATTTTTCATGTCGGTCCTTTTTAAGCCTCTCCCCGGCACATCCGGCGGCGGGAATCACGTAATCTTTGTCAATCCCTACATAGAGTGTCCGCACCCCGACATTCAAGACACGAGGACGGGATATCCTTAATGGTCGCGACGCGCTCCGCGCTGAAGAACCTGCGTTTCCGGAAGACGACGTTCCGCTGGAGACCGACCATGTCGCATCGATGCACAAGAAATAGCTAACATGGTGAAATTTCGGTAAGTCTCGCAACGGGTCGCGCCGGAGCGACCCGCAGATACTGTGGGTTTTCATAGTGACTGTTTAACCGGCTTGCGCCATTCTTGGGCGATTGTTTGCCGAATTCATTTCAGGAATTGTATCGTGATCGACGTGAAGACCGCGTTTTTGCTGTGGGTCATCCAGGCCAACACGCTTGCGATTCTGCTTCTGGCCATCTGGCTGCATGGTCGCGAGCAGAAACATTTCCTCTGGTTCGGACTCGGGTTTCTGCTGCATGCAAGCGGGCTCGGCCTTGTCGGGTTACGCGATCAGATCCCCGACGCCCTTTCGATCCAGATGGCAAACGCCATCTCGCTTCTGGGCTTCAGCCTGTGGGCAAAGGGACTTGCGGCGCTTGACCACCGCCCTGCCCCTCGCCTGGTCTGGTTGCCGCCGCTGGTGTGGATCGTCGGCATCTTCGTTCCGGTCATCCGTGATGAATTCGCCCTGCGGGTCTCGCTCTATCATGTCGGCGCGTCGATCGGCTTTGCCATGCTCGCGATGATCGCCGCGCGTGCGCGCTTCAGCACCGGCCGGTATCGCGCCTTCCTGACCGTGACCTGGGGCAGCCAGGCCTGCGCCGGATTGGCCTATGGCATCTTCGTCCTCTTCCAGCGCCCGGCGAGCTTTGCCGACAATCTCTTCGGCGTGTGGATGGGCACCATCGCCGTCATCGGCTTCATCACCTCGATCATCATTCTCGCCAAGATCACCATGGACCGTTCGCAAGAGCAGCTACAGACGCTTGTCAGGACCGATCCGCTAACGGGAGTGCTCAACCGGCGCGGTTTTGCAGAGGCCTATCAGGGGCTGGTCGAGAGTTCACCGCTTGATGCACTCGGGGTGCTAATCTTCGACCTCGACCATTTCAAGCAGATCAACGACCGGCACGGGCATTCCATCGGGGATCGGGTCCTGCAGGAATTTGCTGATGTGTGCCGATCGCTTTTGCCGCAACGGGCGGTCTTTGCCCGCACCGGCGGTGAGGAGTTCGCAGCCGTGCTGGCGATATCGGAGCCGAGGGATGCGGCGCTCTTCGCCGAGACAGTGCGCCTTGCGCTCGCAGACCGCACCATTCCAACTGGCGAGCAGATGATCTCGGTGACGACGAGCGTCGGAATCTCGGTCAGCCCGCGACACCGGGCAGATCTCGAACAACTCCTGTCGGAAGCCGACATCGCACTCTATACGGCAAAGGCGCAAGGGCGAAACCGGACCTCGCTGCGCTCGGGCGACAGGACGGTGACAGTACCCCCGACCCGCGAGGACAGCCCGCAAGAGGAGGTCGACCGCCAGGCGGATCGCCAGGTAGCCATTCTCAAACGCATCTCCGCCGTTGCCCACAAGCTGGACGACTGAGCCCGTCCGCCTCCCCTTGCGCGCGGGGATGCAAAGGATAAACAGAACGCATGACACAGACATCCTTCCTTTCCATCGACCCCGCCACCCGCCGGGTCTCCCTCGATGCTCGCGACCCCGCCTTCTACAGCGATCCGAACAGAACCTATGCGGCCCTGCACGCCAGCTGTCCGACCTTCTACTGGGAGGAACAGAGGCAATGGTTCTTCACCGGCTATGACCATGTGAATGCGCTTCTGCGCGATCGCCGCTTCGGCCGCCAGATACTGCACATTGCGACGCGCGAAGAGCTCGGCATGCCGGAGCCTGCGGCGCATACCCGCCACTTCGACAAGGCCGAGGAACATTCGCTGCTCGAAATCGAGCCGCCGGAGCACACCCGGCTTCGCACGCTGGTCAATCGCGCCTTCGTCTCGCGCCATGTCGAGAAGATGACGGGGGAGATCGAAGAGCTTGCGAACCGGTTGATCGACGATTTCGAGCAAGATGGAAAGACAGAGCTCCTGTCGACATTCGCGGACATCATTCCCGTCACCATGATCGCCCGGATGATCGGAATTCCCGAGGACATGGGTCCGCAGCTTCTCAAGTGGAGCCACGACTATGTCGGCATGTATATGTTCAAGCGGACCCGGGCCGACGAAGAGGCAGCGGATCGCTCGGCAAAGGAATTCGCCGAGTACGTTCGGCAGGTGATTGCCGAACGCCGCGCCAATCCGCGTGACGATCTCCTGAGCCACATGATCCATACCGAGCACAAGGGCCAGTTCCTCACCGAAGACGAGCTGATCTCGACGACCATCGTGCTGCTCAATGCTGGGCACGAAGCGACCGTGCATCAGATCGGCAACTCGGTTCGCGTGATCCTCGACAGCGGCATCGATCCCTCAACGCTGTTTTCCGACGAGAAGTCGACCGAACGGACCGTTGAGGAGACGCTTCGGATTTGCGCGCCGGTGCATATCTTCCAGCGCTGGTGCCTGGAACCCTGCGAAATCGACGGTGTGTCTTTCAAGCGTGGCGACAAGGTCAGCCTCATTCTTGCGGCCGCCAATCTCGATCCGCAGAAGTTTCCCGAACCGCTCGAATTCAAGCCTTCGCGCGATGAGGGCGCCAATCTATCCTTCGGCGCCGGCATTCACTTCTGCATCGGGGCACCGCTCGCCCGGCTCGAGCTCAAGATCGTCCTGCCCCTGCTCTTCCAGCGCCTGCCGGGGCTGAAGACTGCAGAGACGCCCAGAGTGAAGGACGTCTATCACTTCCATGGGTTGGAACGGCTGGATCTCACTTGGTGAGGTCAGCCGGCTCGGCGTAGCGCTCCGTCAGCGCGTGCGCGGCACGGCGCATGGCTTCTCTCAGCTCCGGCGGATCGAGAACCTCGACCTCGGTGCCGAGCTTCAGAAACTCGGACACCGCCATGCGCTCATGCGCCACGGGAAGCCTTGCGGTGTGCCAGCCGAGAGCGTCAGGCTCCCCGAGAAGTTCGAGATTGGCGCGTACATAGGGCGGTGCCATGTGTTCGATCTCCTTCAGCCCCCAAGGAGAAAGGCGGATCGTCGCCCGGTTGGGATAAAGCTCCAGCTCGAGCCGGCGCGTGTTTTCGTTCCAGTAGGCGGCGAGGTTGAAGTCACGCGGCCAGTCGAAGTGCTCCTCGGTCACGATCAGGTCCAGGACACGTGAGATGCGATAAGTACGCGGCGTGCCATCGACCCGGGCAACCAGATACCAAGCCCCGCCCTTCATCACGATGCCGAGCGGGTCGGCGAGCCGGGTCTTTTCTGCCTTCCACGAACGGTAGCGCATGCGGATGCGCTTCGAATTCCAGACAGCATCGGCAATGGCCTGTAGATAGACCGGCTGCTCACCCTCGGCGAGCCAGGCAGGCGCATCGAGATGAAACTTCGACTGCATGCGCCGGGCGCTTTCGCGCAGATCCTCGGGCAAAGCCGCGGTCAGCTTCTTCTGCGCGCCGGCCATGAGGGAGCCGAGGCCGAGGTCGGCAGCGGCATTGGGGAGGCCCGACAGGAACATGGCCTCTGCCTCGGCCGGCGTAAGGCCATTCAGGCGAACACGATAGCCGTCCAAGAGCCGGTAGCCGCCATCAGATCCGCGCTCGCTATAGACGGGGATTCCTGACAGCGAGAGCGCATCGATATCACGGTAGATCGTTCTGACCGAGACATCGTTTTCCTCCGCCAAGGCCTCGGCCGTCACCAGCCCCTTGGCCTGCAGGGTCGTCAGGATGTTGATCAGCCGGCTCGCCCGCATCGGAAAATCTCCTTGTCGCGCATCATGCTAAACCAACCTGACAGAAACTGACAGGTATGGCGGCGCATTCTCCCTTTGTCGCCTTTCGGCGCGTCCAATTTGAAAATGGGAGACTTCCAATGAGCAAAGACCATCAGATCACCCTCTTCTACTCGCCCCAGACCCGCGCCACCGGGGCGCGCGTGCTGCTGGAAGAGCTCAAGGTGCCCTATGATCTGCATGTGCTGAACATGAAGACAAACGAGCAGCGCCAGCCGGCCTATCTGGCGATCAATCCGCTCGGCAAGGTGCCCGCGGTGCGCGTCGGAGAAACACTGGTGACCGAACAGGGCGCAATCTATCTCTATCTGGCGGATCTCTTTCCCGAGGCAGGCCTTGCCCCTGCCCTGACCGATCCCGACCGGGGCGCCTATCTGCGCTGGCTCTTCATCTATGGCAGCTGCTTCGAGCCGGCCGTGGTGGACCGCTATCTGAAGCGCGATCCCGGCTCGATGAACGAGACGCCCTATGCGAGCTATGAGTCGCTCATCGACCTGCTTGAAGAAACGCTGAAGACGGGCCCCTATCTGCTCGGCGAGCGTTTCACAGCGGCCGACCTTCTGTGGGGCATTGCCCTGCGCTGGACGACGATGTTCGGCCTGGTCGAGGCTCGCCCTGCTTTCCATGCCTATATGGACCGCATCGGCAGCCGCGCGAGCATCCAGAAAGTCTCGGCCGAGGATGCGACGATGGTCGCCGAGCATGAGGCGGCAGCGGCCCGTCTCAAAACGGGCTGATGACCTAATCGTCCGGCGCAGTTGCTCAGATCCAACTCCGGCTATCCGAGGTGCCGCAGCCGTAGGGCGGGACACTGTCCGGAAAAGACTGTTGCAGCCGATCGCATCCCCATTTCCGGAGAAATTGCGGAAGACGGCTGTTGATCTCGATTCCCACTTCGTCATAGGGGCTGCTGGTATTGCTGACATAGGCATACCAGCGGCCACCGACGACAGCAAACAGCGCGACGATGACGATGAGGGCGAAGCGAACAATGGGCATTCAGGTAATCCGGCGCTGCAAAGTCAGGGCGGCGTCCTAGCCTGATCGGTTATGGACCGTTTGTGATCTGCCGCACATCCGAGGCAGGTGACGCCCCGCAGACTAAAGCCGGATGACGTAGTCCTTGCGAGTCGTTTCAAGGACTTCCCAGGTTCCATTGAAGCCGGGTCTGAGGATCAGGCGGTCGCCGGCCTTTAGATGAATGGGGTGACCGCCATCTTCGGTCACGACAGAGTGGCCTTCGAGAATGTGGAAATACTCCCATTCGTCGTAGACGATCCGCCACTTGCCCGGCGTCGACTGCCAGATGCCGGCATAGACGCCGCCTTCTGCCTCTTCCAGGTTCCAGGTGGTGAAACGCGGATCGCCGGAGATGAGGCGGTCCGGTGCGGGCGCGCCCTCTTCCGGGGTGACGGTCGACGGATCGAAAGCGAGGGCGGCAGACATGGCGGGCTCCTGAGCGAAGACAAATGCAGCAACGGGCCGGGCATCCTCGGATGCCGGCCCGTCGAGTCTTGCCTCAAGCCGCGCGCAAAATCCACGCGGCCTTCCTTATTTCTGCGGCGGATAGGGGTTGTCTGCCAGCAGGCGGGCCATGTGCACCGTATTTCGGGCCACCATGCCGACGGTTGTCGTCACTTTATCCGGCACCGGATCAAGATCCTTGAAGTCGGTGCTGCCCATGGCTTCTCCAACCCAGTAGGCGACCGCATTCGAGGCAATGGTGAAGCCGACGTCGTTCAGGGCCTGATAGAGCTCAGCTGAGACATGATGGGCGCCGTCTTCATTGCCAACGACCGCGACGGCAGCGACCTTTCCATAGGAGACCATGCGCCCCTGATCGTCGGTCTCGGACAGAAAGGCGTCCATCCGCTCGAGCGCGCGTTTGCAAACGCTCGACGGCTGGCCGAGCCAGATAGGCGTACCCAGCACGAGAATGTCGGCGGCAAGGATCTTTTCGCGGATGGCCGGCCATGCGTCGCCGGGGCCCTCGTCTGACGTCACGCCTGGGCGAATGTCGTGATCGGCAAGCCGGATGGTTTCGGTCTCCACGTCCTCCTTGCCCATGGCAGCGGCAATCAGGCTCAACATGCGGTCGGTGGAGGATGGCTCGCCAGTGCTGCCCTTCAGCGTGGCGTTTAAGGCAATGGCCTTCAGCTTCATTGGAAATCTCCTTCTTTGGGGATGAGAGAAGTCCAACAGCCAAGCCCGGCCGTGGTTCCGCGGAGCCACGGCCGGGCCAATCGAGGCAAAGACGTTGTTAGGCGAGCGACAGCGCCTGTTCGAGATCCGCGATGATATCTTCTGCGTCTTCGATACCGATGGACAGACGCACGACATCAGGTCCCGCGCCGGCTGCGATTTGCTGCTCTTCGGACAGCTGCGCATGGGTCGTCGACGCCGGATGGATGATCAGCGAGCGGGTGTCGCCGATGTTCGCAAGGTGCGAGAAGAGCTTCAGCCCACCGACCAGCGCCTTGCCGGCTTCTAGCCCGCCCTTGATGCCGAAGGTGAACACGGATCCGGCACCCTTCGGCGAGTAGCGCTTCTGGAGCGCATTGTTGGGATCATCAGGCAGGCCGGCATAGTTGACCCAGGAAACCTTTGGGTGGCTCTTCAGCCAGGTGGCAACCTTCATGGCGTTGTCGCAGTGGCGCTGCATGCGAAGCGGCAGAGTTTCGATGCCGGTCAGCAGCAGGAAGGCGTTCATCGGCGCAATCGCAGGCCCGAGGTCACGCAGGCCGAGGACGCGGCAGGCGATGGCGAAGGCGAAGTTGCCGAAGGACTGGTGCAACACGACACCGTTATATTCAGGGCGCGGCTCGGACAGCATCGGATACTTGCCCGGCTTGGCCGACCAGTCGAAGGTGCCGCCATCGACAATCACGCCGCCCATCGAGTTGCCGTGACCGCCAAGGAACTTGGTGACGGAATGGACGATGATGTCGGCGCCGTGCTCCAGCGGGCGGATAAGGTACGGGCTCGCCATGGTGTTGTCGACGATCAGCGGCAGACCGTGGCGATGGGCGACTTCGGCGATGGCTGCGATGTCGACGAAGGTGCCGCCGGGATTTGCGAGGCTCTCGATGTAGACAGCCTTAGTCTTGTCATCGATCTGCGCGGCGAAGCTCTCCGGCTCGGCAGGATCGGCCCAGCGGACCTGCCAGCCGAAATTCTTGAAGGCATGGCCAAACTGGTTGATCGAGCCGCCATAAAGCTTCTTCGCCGCAACGAAGTTGTCACCTGGTTGCATCAGCGAGTGGAAAATGAGTAGCTGGGCAGCGTGACCGGAGGCAACTGCAAGCGCTGCCGTGCCGCCTTCGAGGGCTGCGATCCGCTCTTCCAGAACACCCTGGGTGGGGTTCATGATGCGGGTGTAGATATTGCCGAACTCCTTGAGGGCAAAGAGATTTGCGGCGTGGTCGCTATCGTTGAAGACATAGGCCGTGGTCTGGTAGATCGGCGTGATGCGCGCGCCCGTGGTTGGGTCTGGCTGGGCACCGGCATGGATGGCGAGCGTGGCGAAACCCGGATTATTCTCCGACATTGTCTGGTCCTCCCTTGATGACGTCGGGCCGGATCATAATCAGTCGCCGTCCGATGTCAGCCCCGGATTTGTCCAAGAGAAGGGCCGATTGGGGAAATTCCTGCTTGATCGAGGTCAATGCGGCCGGATGACGTCGTGGCATTCTTGACGTCAGTCGAAGGAGAGCCCCATGACACTCTTGATTGCCGATCCGGTCCGCCATACCGTGCAGCACATCCTCTCCTGGTTCGCCCAGGGGTTCGAACATGCCACCGAGAGCGACATGCTCGCCGGTCTTTCCGATGCCGAAGTCGAGGCACTCGCAGAGGATTGCGGGATCAGCGCGCATCAGTTGCTGGCTCTGGTCAAGGCCGGCCCGCATGCCGCCGATGAGATGCCGGCCATGATGCGGGCATTGAACATCGATCCGGCAGAAGTGGAATACCGCATGCGCCGCGTCTTCCGCGACATGCAGGTTACCTGCGCGCAGTGTTCGTCGAAGGATACCTGCCGCAATCACCTGCAACAGGGCAAGGCCGAGCAAACCTTTGTCGATTATTGCGGCAATGCCGATACGTTGAACGCGCTCAGGGCCAATCCCGACGTACTCCTCGAAGCTTAACGATCAAAGTCACAGGCCGAGTCGCGGGATCTCTATGGCCGGGCAACGGTCCATGACGACGCGGATCCCAGCCGCCTCGGCCGGCTTTACGGCTTCATCATCGCGCACGGTCAGCTGACCCCAGATGACCTTGGGACGGTTCGGCAAGGCAAGCGCTTCAGCGACGACCTCGCCCAGGTATTCCGGTGCCCTGAAGACATCGACCATGTCGACCGGCCCTGGAATGTCGGCCATGGTTGCATAGACGGTCTGGCCGAGAATTACCTTGCCAGCCTGCCCCGGATTGACCGGATAGACCGTATATCCTTTCGACAGAAGGAAACGCATGACGCCGAAGCTCGGGCGGTCCGGTTTCGGAGATGCGCCGAGCAACGCAATCGTTCGGACGTTTCCGAGGATGTCCCGCAGGTCCTCTGCACTGTAGTGATCGTGATCGGCCATGTCTGTCTCCTCATCTCGCTAGATAAGGATTAAATGGTGTGGCCGCCGTCGACAACAAGGCGGAACCGCCCTGCCCGGCCACACGTTGATCCGGCGTCTCAAGGAGGACCGCCATGCGCCCGACACAGCTTGCCATCACAACCATCGCAGCCCTGCTGCTTGCCCAGCCGGCACTCGCGATCTCGCGCTACAATTCCACTGCGCTTACCTGCGACCAGGTCCGGCAGCGCGTCTTGAGCGAGGGCGCGGTCATTCTGCGCTACCCGTCGACGCGCGTGAAAGGCATGACGCTATACGACCGCTATGTCACTCGCAGTGCCATGTGCGATCCGCATGAATATGCCGAGCGCGCCTATGTGCCGACACGCGATGCCGCCCGGTGCCCGGTGCTCAACTGCCAGGACTACGATCCGGAGACGCGTCGTTTCGGCTTCGGAAAACCGATCGTCCGCTTCTGAATCGCCTGAGCGTATCAGGCTGCATGACCTTGCGCCGAGCCCGGATGCAGCCGCTCGTAGACAAGCGGGTATTCGGAGACCAGCGCACGGTTCATGACCATGCTGATGCCTGCTGCCTCAGCCTTTTCGGCCGCCGCATCATCCCGGATCCCGAGCTGACACCAGATCGCGAAGGGCCGGGGCGACATTGCCAGGACCTCGTCGACGATGCCCGCCAGGCATTCTGTGCGGCGGAAGACATCGACGAGATGAACCGGTTCCGGGATCTCCGCTAGCGATCCGTAGACCTGCTGCCCGAGGATGCGCTCGCCGCGATGCAGCGGATTGACGGGGAAGACGTGGTAGCCCTTGCCAAGCAGAAAGCCGGAGATCCAGTGACTGGGGCGCTTGTCATCCGGCGAGGCGCCGACGACGGCCACGGTCTTGGCCGTCGCAAGGATATCGGCAAGGTAGCTGTTGAGGTAGGTGTCGTGGTTCATGGACGTTCCTCCCGGCCTGCATAGGCCTTTGGTGTACCCGTCCATCTCGTCCCAATCTCACTCTAGCGCGGACCGCTTAACGAGCGCGTATCCATATCGGTCAAATGCGAGCGATCATTCCGGAAGGATGACATGACCGTGCTCATCCTGCGGGAAGAAGGGGTTGAAGGCGATCTCCCACAAATGACCATCGGGGTCGGCTACATAGCCGGAGTAACCACCCCAGAAGACCTTTTCCGGCGACTTGACCAGACTTGCCCCGCAGGACACCGCGAACTTCACGACGGCATCGACGCCGATCTCGCTCGAAGACATTGTAGGCGAGCGTGACGCCGGAAAAGCCCGGGGGCGTGTCTTCGACATGCGCATCTTCCGCCAGGCTGGCTCGCGAAAACAGCCCGAGGGCCGTGCCCTTCAGCTGGATGAAGGTTACCTGGTCATTGGATGCGGAGGATTTTGTCCAACCCAGCCTTGCATAGAATTCGGTACTGCGGGCGACGTCGGCAACGCCGAGCGTGATGAGCGAAATTCGGCGTTCGAGTGACATGGCGTTCTCCGTGTGAGGAAGTCCGCCGATACGTTCGGTTTATGTTTTCATTATGTTCATGCGAATATTAGCAATCTCATAGGTTGAGACGCGCGCACACGACACCTTTGTTCCATTTCAATGACACATTGGAATAATTCTATCTTTTACCACATCTCGCAGCTCTCGGACGTGAATTCTGCCGCCGCAGACGCTCGGGAGGTGTGGTAAAATATTACCTCATTTCTAAGCCCCTGTTTTTGCTGCCTTCTTGGACGAAGCCGCACTGAGTGGGTATATTGACCTTTTGAGGCGCCGGAACTATACCCGGCCCGGAATGCGGCTCTTCAGAACCGCTTTCTTTTTTTCGTCGAAAACGGCGTGAAACAAGCAACAAGAAACGCCTGTCAGACCCTCGCCTGGGAAAGACAGGATCACACTGAAAGAGACCTCAATGTCTACCTTCGTTCAGAAGCCTGCAGAGGTGGAGAAGAAGTGGATCCTCATCGACGCCGAAGGGCTCGTTGTCGGCCGCCTCGCCACCATCATCGCCATGCACCTGCGTGGCAAGCACAAGGCCACCTATACCCCCCATGTTGACGACGGCGACAACGTCATCGTCATCAATGCCGAAAAGGTCGTCTTCACCGGCAAGAAGTATGCCGACAAGAAGTACTACTGGCACACCGGTTATCCGGGCGGCATCAAGGAGCGTACGGCTCGCCAGATCATCGAAGGCCGCTTCCCGGAGCGCGTTCTCGAGAAGGCCGTCGAGCGCATGATCCCTCGTGGCCCGCTCGGTCGTCGCCAGATGAAGAACCTGCGCGTTTACGCCGGCACGAACCACCCGCATGAAGCTCAGCAGCCCGTCGCTCTCGACGTTGCCAAGCTGAACGCCAAGAACACAAGGAGCGCCTAAGTATGGCCGATCTTTCTTCCCTGAAGGACCTTGCCCCGGCACAGGACGCAGCTCCGGCTCACGTCCGCAAGGTCGAACTCGCTGGGTCGCTCCTACGCCACCGGCAAGCGTAAGAACGCCGTTGCCCGCGTATGGGTCAAGCCGGGCACCGGCAAGATCACCATCAACGGCCGCGAGTTCTCCGCGTACTTCGCACGCCCGGTTCTGCAGATGATCCTGCAGCAGCCGATCGTCGCAGTGGCTCGTGACGGCCAGTTCGACATCATCGCAACCGTTCACGGCGGCGGCCTCTCCGGCCAGGCCGGTGCAGTTCGTCACGGTCTCTCGAAGGCCCTCACCTACTTCGAACCGGGCCTGCGCTCTGTTCTGAAGAAGGGTGGCTTCCTGACCCGCGACAGCCGCGTTGTCGAGCGTAAGAAGTACGGCAAGGCCAAGGCCCGTCGTTCGTTCCAGTTCTCCAAGCGTTAATCGCGCTGGATTGCCGGAAACGGAAATCAAGGCGGGGCTTCGGCTCCGCCTTTTTTTCGTTTGCTTGGTGGCGCGCCTTTTCTGCTCGAGATCTTGGCTTGACCGAGCAGGCCGACCGTCTAACTTGATCAAATTATTAGGGGAGAAGAGTATCATGGCCAGCAAAACGATCGACAACGCGTTTACCGCAAAGACGCTGCGTGGCGCTGCGACCGATCCGACCTATGCGGGCGTGCTCTCTTTCATGCGGAGGAAATATTCCAAGGATCTCAGCGACGTCGATGCCGTCGTGCTTGGCATTCCCTTCGACGCCGCCGTCTCAAACCGGCCCGGCGCCCGCTTCGGGCCGCAGGCTATCCGCCGCGCCTCGGCGATCTTCGACAATGATCCGCAATACCCCTTCGCCCGTGATCTTTTCGAGCAGATGGCGGTCATCGATTACGGCGATGTTCTCCTCGACTATGGCAATCACCAGAAGACCCCTGCCCTCATCGAGCAGCAGGCAGCCGAGATCATCGCCTCCGGCGCCTATCTGCTCGGTCTTGGCGGCGACCACTTTGTCACCTGGCCACTGCTGAAAGCCCATGCCGCGAAGCACGGCCCGCTGGCGCTCGTTCATTTCGACGCGCATCAGGACACCTGGGACGATGACGGTGAGCGCATCGACCATGGTTCCTTCGTCTGCCGGGCCGTGCGCGAAGGCGTGATCGACCCGACGAAGTCGATCCAGATCGGTATCCGCACGGAGGCGCCCGAGGATTTTGGCATCAAGATCATCCCTGGTTATGAGGTCGAGGACATGAGCGCGCAGGCGATCGCAGACGCTATCCTCGCGCATGTTGGAACGGCCCCAACCTATATGACCTTCGACATCGACTGCCTCGACCCGGCCTATGCTCCGGGTACGGGCACACCGGTCGCCGGCGGTCCCTCCTCGGCCAAGATGCTCTCGGTCCTGCGCAAGCTCGGAGCCCTCGACATCCGGGGCTCCGATATTGTCGAGGTGGCGCCGGCCTATGATCATGCCGATATCACCGCAATTGCCGGTGCGACGGTTGCCATGTATATGCTGGGCCTGCGCGCCGAGAAACTCGCGACACGCGCCTGACACATTGATTCAACACACTCATAATCAGATTCCGCATTCTCATCCAAACCTCTGACAGGATTAGACAAATGGTAGCGAAGATCTTCATCGACGGCGAACACGGCACAACGGGTCTGCAGATCCGCACGCGCCTGGCCGACCGCCGCGATCTCGAACTGCTGTCGATCCCGGAAGCAGAGCGGCGGAACGAGAAGATGCGCGAGGACATGCTCAACAGCGCCGATATCGCCATCCTCTGCCTGCCCGACGACGCGTCGAAGCAGGCTTATGAGATGACGGCCGCGAACAACAATGTCCGCCTGCTCGACGCCTCCACCGCGTTCCGCGTGCATCCGGACTGGGCGTATGGTTTTGCCGAAATGGACAAGGCGCAGAAGGCGAAGATCCAGAGCGCGCGCTATGTGTCCAATCCTGGCTGCTATCCGACCGGTGCGATCGGCCTCATCCGGCCGCTGCGCTCAGCCGGCATCCTGCCGGACGGCTATCCGGTGTCGGTCAATGCGGTCTCCGGCTATACCGGCGGCGGCAAGCAGCTGATTGCGCAAATGGAAGACGCTGGACATCCCGAGCATCTGGCCGCAAACAACTTCCTCTACGGCCTGACCATGAAGCATAAGCATGTGCCGGAGATGCAGACGCATGGCCTACTCGACCGCGCGCCGCTCTTTGCCCCGTCTGTCGGGCGCTTCCCGCAAGGCATGATCGTTCAGGTGCCGCTCTTCCTGGAGGATCTCGGTGGCGGCGCGACAGTCGAGAGCATCCACGACGCGCTCACCGCCCATTATGCGGGCCAGGACATCGTCAGTGTGGTTCCGCTGGCGGACAGTGCTAAGCTGCCGCGCGTCGATGCAGAAGAACTGGTCGGACAGGACACGATGAAGCTCTTCGTCTTCGGCACGCCCGATGGTGCGCATGTCAATCTCGTGGCTCTGCTCGACAATCTCGGCAAGGGTGCGTCGGGGGCGGCTGTGCAGAACATGGATCTTATGCTGTCGGCGTGACCGGCCATCTTGATATCCCGCCAGGTCGGACATCCCGGCCTCGCGGGTCGACTCGTTCACAATCAGCGAACGAAATGTCGTTCATCTGCCTGATATTGGGCGATGATCAGTGGTGCTAGTGTCCTTGCGAAAGCGAGGCCACACTATGAGCAACCGTTTCCCCGTCTACTTCATTCCCCATGGTGGCGGCCCCTGGCCGTTCATGGAGTTCCCGCGCGATGCCGAAGGCAAGGCGCCTTGGGACGATCTGCGGGCCTTCCTCGAAGGCCTCGATGCGGAAATCGGGCGGCGGCCGAAAGCTGTGCTCGTGGTTTCAGGCCATTGGGAAAAGGAGGCGGTGCCGACTGTGAGCACGGCTGCGAAGCCTGGCATGCTCTTCGACTATTACAATTTCCCGCCGCACACCTACGAACTCTCCTACCCTGCCCCGGGCTCGCCGGACCTTGCGGCCCGCGCGCGAGCGCTACTGGCAGAGGCCGGGATCGAGAGCGCCGAGGATGCCACGCGCGGTTTCGACCACGGCGTGTTCATTCCATTCATGCTGCTCTATCCGGATGCGGATGTGCCGCTGACGATGATTTCGCTGAAGAATACGCTCGACGTCGAAAGCCATGTGGCGATCGGCAAGGCGCTGGCGCCGCTGCGCGACGAGGATGTGCTGATCATCGCTTCAGGCATGAGCTATCACAATATGCGGATGTTCCGGCAGGCGGAGCCCAGCCATGTGCAGCAGGCGATCCGTTTCGACGACTGGCTGAGCAAAGCGGTCGCCGATCCGGACAGCGATGCGCGGGCGAAGGTGCTTTCAACCTGGGACCAAAACCCGGATGCGCTGGCCTGCCATGTGCCTGATCACGACCATCTCGTGCCGCTCTTCGTGGCATCAGGTGCTGCCGGCAGCGACGGCGGGCGGCAGGTGTTCCGGGGCGAGTTCCTCGGAAAGCCCTATTCCGCCTATCGCTTCGGCTAGATCAGCCACGGACCTCGACGAGAACCGGCTTCGGACGCTCGCCGTAGAAGGCGCGCAGATGCGCAACCGCGAAGGCGAGCACGACGAGCGCCATGCCCTGATGGATGACGCCTGCAGCCAGCGGGACCTGCATCACAAGTGTCGCGACACCAATCACCGCCTGAATGCTGACGAACGCAAAAAGCACCACGCTGCGGCGGGCATGGGTCGTCTGCGGAGCTGCCCGCAGGCTCTGGATCATGTGGAGGAGTGCGGCCGCCCAGAGGATATAGGCGCCGATGCGGTGGATATACTGAACCGTCTTCGGGTTTTCAAAGAGGTTGATCCAGGCAGGCGCCTGCACGAAAAGACCCTGCGGGATCCAGGCACCATCCATCAGCGGCCAGGTGTTATAGCTGAAGCCGGCATCCAAGCCCGCGACGAGCGCGCCGAGATAGATCTGCACGAATGTCATGATCAGCAGAACACCGGCAAAGAGACGGCTCTTTTCCGTCGGCGCTGCGTCTTCCGTATGCGGGTAGAGGCTGCGGAAAATCCAGACACAGCTCGCAAAGATGAAACAGGCCATCATCAGGTGAACCGCCAGACGATACTGGCTGACGTCAACGCGCTCGCTGAGACCCGAAGACACCATCCACCAGCCGATGAAGCCCTGCAGGCCGCCCAGCGCCAGAAGGCCGACCAGCGGTGCGCGCAGGCTCGGCTCGATCTTGCCACGCAGCCAGAAATAGGCGAGCGGCACGGCGAAGAGCACGCCGATCAGGCGCGCGAGCAGGCGATGTGCCCATTCCCACCAGAAGATGAATTTGAACTCGTCAAGGCTCATGCCCTTGTTAATCTGCTGGTATTCGGGGATCTGACGATAGAGTTCGAGCTCTTCTTCCCACTCTTGCGTGGTCAGCGGCGGTATAACACCGTGGATCGGTTTCCACTCCGTGATCGACAGACCGGAATTCAGTCAGGCGCGTGGCCCCGCCGACCAGCACGAGACAGAAAATCGCAAAAATCACCACGCCGAGCCAGATGCGGACCGCCTTTCGGTCAGCATCTACGCGAGCGATTTCCTTGCGCACCCGTATCTCGGTTCCGGTCAGTACTGCTGTCATTCGTCAATCCTCTTTTCGACCGTTGATTTGCATCAGTCAGCCGTGCAAAACAAGCCCGCCGGTTTGCGGCAAGCGGTCGCGTCGCTGAAGACGGCGACGTCGAGTAGGAATAAGGCATGACAAGGCGCCCGAAACTGAGAAATCCTTATCGGCACGATCCTGATCATCCTGATCGTGTCGGTCTATGCGCTGCTGGCGACGACGATCGCGACCGCAACGCTCGCGACCGCACCCTGGTGGGCGCATCTGCTCTATTTCCTCCTGACCGGCCTGCTCTGGGTCATTCCTGCCATGCTCGTGATCAAGTGGATGGCAGGCCCCTTCAAGAAGAAGGACGCTGATTAACGCGGCCTTTACCTTGGCACGATGCCAGGTTGAGCATATCCGAAACCGATAACAGTTTGTTCGCAGTGTCTACCTAAGCTCCCCGGCGTCAGTGAAACCGGACGGGATAGGGTATATGCGGGCCCAGACAAGCCATGATGCGATGGCATTTGCCGAAGATCTGCCACATGACGGCGCCACCGTCGCACGCGGTCAAGCGACCCTGGACAGCCCCGCTGGACGGCTCTCGCTGAAGATTTATTCCAGCATGGCGCCGCTCGAACGGGCCTGGCGGCAGCTTGAGGCCGACCCCTGGAACTCCCTGCATCACAGCTATGACTGGTGCCGCGCCTGGGTCGAGACCCATGGCCATCCGCTTGCCATCATCGAAGGACGCCTGAACAACGAGATCGCATTCCTGCTGCCGCTCGAAATCGAACGGCACTATCTCGTGCGTAATGCCCGCTTCATCGGATCCGCTTTCACGAACTTCAACAGCGGCCTGTTCAGCGCCGACTTTCGATCGATAGCATCGACGCTTCCAGGCCCCGCGCTCGAAACACTGCTGATCGAAGCGTTACGTGATCACGCCGACCTGCTCAGCTTGACGAACATCCCCTTCGACTGGCGTGGCGAGCAGCACCCGCTATCGGCTCTGCCGCATATCCTCAACCAGAACGCCTCCTTCCAACTGCCGCTGTGTGCGACGATGGACGAGACGATTGCGGCGCTGAATGCCAAGAGCCGCCGCAAGAAGTATCGCGCGCAGGTCCGTAAGCTGGAAGCCGCAGGCGGATTCGATCATATCCGTCCGACCAAGCTTGCCGAGCAGCAAGCTCTTCTCGAACGCTTCTTTCAGCAGAAGGCCGCCCGGTTTGCCTCAGGCGGCCTACCCAACGTCTTCCAGCCCGCAGAAACGCAAGCCTTCTTTCGGATGCTTCTCGAATTGGATCGTGGCGGAAACGACGTGCCGCTTGAACTGCATGCCATCCGCTTGAAGGGCGAGCATGACGGCAAGATCGCCGCCATTACCGGTCTCTCGCGCAAAGGCGACCACGTCATCTGTCAGTTCGGCTCGATCGACGACAGTCTGATGGCGGAAGCAAGCCCCGGCGAACTGCTTTTCTGGTTGGTCATCGAGCGCAGCGCCCTGAACGGTGCTGCCCTGTTCGACTTCGGTATTGGCGATCAGGACTACAAGCGTCGCTGGTGCTCCGTGCAAACCGTCCACCATGATATCTTGCTGCCACTGCGCCCTGCAGGTCACCTCGCGGCAATGACGCATCGCAGCCTCACCCGGACGAAAACCTTCATCAAGGGAAATCCGCATCTCTATGCGCTCATCCAACGGATGCGAGCCCAAGGCACGGCTGCGCCGGCCGCCAAACCAGAGGATTGATCGTTCCCGGCCCGGGAACGGCCGATATCAGGCTGCGTCTCGCGCGTGGCGGCTCGGCGGCGTCTTCACCGAAAGCAGAACGAGATCCGAATAGCCTACATCCTCAAAGGTCACCATGATCTCGGCAAGTTCGTCCGCTCTGGGATCGGGAGCCGAGAGGATGATCTCGTGGCGACCGTTTCGGCTGAGACGCGCAACGCTTTGTGCATTCGCGGGACCGCATTCAACCAGAACCAGATCGTAGACGTCAGCGAGTGCATCGACGATCATGGAGAGACGATCGGCGCCGCGCATGGCCTGGCGGATATCCGCATTGCCCTGCGGGACGATATCGGCTGTCGAGGAACGATCCGGATGGATGCAATCGGCGAAAGCGGCTTCGCCGGTCAACAGATCCGTGATTCCGGGAAGATCGCGCCAGGACGCCATCAGACGCGTCGGGCAGGCCGATCCCGTCATGTCGACGAGCACCATGCGCTTGCCGCGATCCGCCAGTTCGCGGGCGAGAGCGACCGTACCAAGCGAGCCATCGTCGCCCGATGGCGAAATCGCAAAAGCGATCCGCGTTTGCTGGTCGACGAGAAAATTGGCCACGGATGCGATAGAGAATTCGTCATGCTCCTCGACAGTCTCGGCCGCCGGGATCTCGGCCGTGACGACCTGCTCCATCTCCTCGACCAGATCTTCGTCCGGGGCAACGTTCAATAGGCTCGCGGGCGTATCGGCCGAACGCTCGGGCTTGCCCGGATCGGGAGCGGCTTCCTGACGCGGCTGCTCCTCTTCCTCCCTGCGGACGGCAACGGGAGCCACCGCCCCCGTGGGACGCAAGGCACGACCGCTGAAAAGTTCGGCAAGCATCACGGCGACGGCCGCGAGAATCATGGTCGATAGCGTGGCGACGATCGTAATCGGCAGAACCTTTGGGAAGTTCGGCTCCTGTGGCTCGATCGCAGTGGAAATCACACGCGCATCAGCAGGGCTCGAATCCTTATCGAGGCGTGACGACGCCTCGCGGTAGCGGGCCAGATAGGTTTCAAGCAGCTGACGCTGGGCGGTCGCCTCGCGTTCCAGTGACTTCAAGCCGACTTCGTCTTCGCCAGCACGGGCCGTGTCCGCCTTCAAGGTATTCAGCTGGGCAAGCAGCTGTGTTTCGCGCTCACGAGCAACGGCGGCTTCATTTTCGAGGCCGGCCGCGACCTTCAGGGATTCTGCCTGCACCTGCTCGCGGATACCCGAAAGCTGGGCGCGCAGGGCCTTCATCTGGGGATGACCGTCAAGGAGGCGCGTGGAGAGATCGGATATCTGGGCGCGCAGCTGCGATTCGGTTGCCCTCAGGCGCTGGATCGATTCCGAGCGGGCAACCGCATCCAGCGTTTCGGTCGATCTTCCAGCCTTGATGCTGGCACGCAGGTTCTCGGCGGTTGCTTCGGCATTCGCGCGTTCGCCGCGGACGCGGGCAAGTTCTGTCGAGATGTCGGAGAGCTGCTTGCTGCTGAACGAACTCTGATCGGAGCCAAGCGACATCAAACCTGCCGATGAGCGATACTCGGCGACCTTCTGCTCGGCCTCACGGACCTTTTCTCGCAGGTTGGCAATCTCCGTTTCAAGCCAACGGACGGCGTCGGAATTGCTGTCGAGCTTGGCACCGCTCTGCAAGGAGCGATAGACGTCCATCATCGTGTTCGGGACAGCCGCTGCGAGCTTCGGATCCTGCGACGTAAACTCGATCCCGATCACCCGCGACTTGTCGACCTGGTAGACGGCGAGCTTTTCCTTGAAGGCGTTGATGACGCGCTCTTCGGGCGGAAGTTCCAGCGGATTGCTCTTCAGTCCAAAGAGCACGAGGAAGTCGGTGACGACGGAGGGGCTGGAGTCCGGATCGAACTCGGTGCGCTCATGCAGCTTGAGGTCGCGGGCCACCTGCTTGATCAGATCGACGGACTGGAGCAGCTGAACCTGGCTTGCGATATTCAGCTCGTCCGGCAAGGGCTCGGCCGTCGAGGACGCGGTTCCCGATGCCGAGAAGTTCGGCTCGCGGGGCTCGATCAGAAGTTTTGCGTCGCCTTTGTAAGTTGGCGAGATCGCATTGGCGCCAACGAAAGCCAGCACCCCGACAAGGGCCGTCGCAGCAAGTATCCTCCCCTTTCGCTCCCACACGGCGCGAAAGAGCTGGGCCAGGTCGATATCGACATCATGTTGATCGCGGTCCACACTCGGCATCACAAACTCCCGGAACATCTTGCCCGCGAAAGTAAAGGATCATGGTAACTCAAGGGTTAACCGTGATGCTCCCAGTTTTGGCGCCTGAATGAGGCAATCCGCCACCAGACGTTTACCCGGCATTAACCCTAACCATTCGATAACAGGCCAACGAATATGGGTTCAGTGGGAGCGCAGCAGCGCATGGCGATGGTCGGCAAACAGGCGATGATTCTGGTCGCAAGCGTGGTCCTGTCGATCGGCGTTTCGGGTTGCGCGAGTTATCGCCCTGCCCCGAAGGTCTTTCACGAGGCCACGATCCAACCGTATAGGCTCGATAGCGGCGACCGTCTGCGCGTCACCGTATTTGAACAACCAAGCCTGACCAACACCTATACTGTTGACCAGGCCGGCTACATCGCCTTCCCGCTCGTCGGTCAGGTCGCAGCTCGCGGTGCGACCCTCACCCAGCTCGAAGGCGCGATCGCCCAGAAGCTCAAGCAAGGATACCTGCGAGATCCCGACGTCTCGATCGAAGTCGATCGCTACCGGTCCATCTTCGTCATGGGCCAGGTCGGCCAGCCGGGGCAATATGCCTATGTGCCGGGCATGACGATCCTCAACGCCGTCGCCGTTTCCGGCGGCTTCAACAGCCGGGCCAATCAGCGGGATGTGGACGTCACCCGCAAGATCAACGGACAGATCATCACCGGTCGCGTGCCGATCACCGACCCGATCCTCGCCGGAGACACCGTCTACGTGCGCGAACGGCTGTTCTGATCAATGGTCGAAGCCCAGTCCCTGCGCATCGTGCATTGCTTTCGGTCGCCGATTGGCGGGATCTTCCGCCATGTCCGCGATCTGGCAGAGTTGCACAGCGCGGCCGGGCATGAAGTCGGCATCCTCTGCGACAGCTCGACGGGCGGTGCCCATGAGGATCGGCTCTTCGATCAGATCATGCCGCATCTTGCGCTTGGCGTCACACGCTTCCCGATCCGACGTTCGGTCGGCTTGAAGGACATGGCGGCGCTCGCCGAAGCTTATAAACTCATCAAGGAATTGCAGCCGGATATCCTGCATGGTCATGGCGCCAAGGGAGGCGTGATCGCGAGGTTGATCGGCTCACTGCTGCGGGTTCGAAGGTATCGCGTCGCCCGCCTCTATTCACCGCACGGCGGCAGCCTGCATTTCTCGCGGGCAAAGCCGTCAGGACAGGCCGTCTTCATGGCCGAGCGCATTCTGGAGCGCATGACGGAATCGATCTCCTTCGTCTGCGACTACGAGCGTCAGACCTATGAGACGAAGATCGGCAAACCCCATTGCCAGGCGACGCGGGTCTATAACGGCATCAGCGAGAGGGACTTCGGGCGTATACCGGTCGAAGCCGAGGGGGTGGATTTCGCCTATATCGGGATGCTGCGCGACCTCAAGGGGCCCGATGTCTTCATCAATGCCTTCGCCGAAGCTGAACGACTGGTTGGTCGACCGTTGAGCGGAGTGATCGTCGGAGACGGCCCCGACCTCGATCGCTATCGTCGAATGGTCGAACAAAAGGGGCTCAGCCGCCGGATCGTTTTCAGACCCGCCATGCCCATCTCCGAGGCCTTTGCGCTCTCCGACATCATAGTCGTTCCCTCGCGCGCCGAGGCCATGCCCTATATCGTCCTGGAGGCGCTGGCCGCCGAAAAGACCATCATCGCCTCACGGGTCGGCGGCATTCCCGAGATCCTCGGCAATGACAGCGAGGCCCTGGTCGAGGCCGGCCGCGCCGATCTCTTCGGTGCGGTGATGGCCAAGGCGCTGACCGTTCCGGACTGGTCGAGGCGAACCATGCCGAGTCCCGACAGCTTCCGCTCCCGCTTTTCGGCAACCGTGATGGCCAAGGACATCGAAGCGCTTTATCGGGCGCAACTCGCGCGCATTTGACCGCGGCCTGCGCCGTAACGGCACAGATCACGCCATTTCTGAGGGGATCCTAAAGCGTTTCTTAGGACCTTCGCCGTAGTCTTCCCGCACACACGTGCGAGATCCAGACATGAACAAGGTCGACAAACCCGAGGCATTCGATCTTGACGCATTGCGTCGCGGTCAGACGACCAACGACGAGCCCCTGCACAAGGTGGACGGGCAGCGCAAGGCCGAAATCAGCGCATTGGCGCGCCAGATCGCATCTCAATATGCGGTGGCCAACTATTCGCCGTCGATCGTGATTGGCCAACTTCGGTTTCTCGAGTTCTTCAGTCTGTTCGGGATTGCCCTCGGCGCCAACTTCTTCATAGCCGCCGATCCGGGTGCACACTTCCTCGACACGAGCGTCAGTGCCTTTGTCGGCGCACTGCTGGCATTGCTCTTCATGCAGGCCAGCGATTGCTACCATGTCTCGATTCTGCGATCGCCGATGGGCTCCATGGCGCGGGTGCTCGGAAGCTGGATGGCTGCCCTCGGTCTTGTCGCTCTGACGAACTTCCTGTTCATCGACCATGACCCCAATTACCGCAGCATACTCGCCGCTTGGTTCGTGCTCGGCGCGATCTATCTCCTAATCGAGCGCAATCTGATCGGGTTTGGCTTTCGCCGCTGGGGACGCAACGGCGTCATGGAGCGCCGCGCGGTGATCGTCGGCGGCGGCAAGCCTGCCAAGGATCTTATCCGTGCGCTGGAACAGCAGCCGGAAAACGATATCCGGATCTGCGGTATCTTCGACGATCGCAACTCTGCACGCTCTCCGGACGTGGTTGCCGGTTACCCGAAGCTCGGGACCGTGGCGGAACTCGTCGAATTTGCGCGTCTCGCCCATATCGACATGCTGATCATCTCGCTACCGCTCAGCGCAGAAGCCCGCATCATGCAGCTCCTGAAGATGCTCTGGGTTCTGCCGGTCGATATCCGCCTGGCCGCCCATTCCAACAATCTGCGTTTCCGCCCGCGCGCCTATTCGCATGTCGGTGCGGTCCCGCTTCTCGACATTCTCGACAAGCCGATCCGCGACTGGGATTCGGTTGCCAAGCGCGCCTTCGACATCTTCTTCAGCGTTCTCTCGCTTATCCTGCTCTGGCCCGTATTCATCGCCACGGCGATTGCCGTCAAGATGACATCCAAGGGACCGGTCTTCTTCGTGCAGAAGCGTCATGGCTTCAACAACGAGGTGATCAACGTTCTGAAATTCCGGTCGATGTATACGGAGATGAGCGACCCGTCAGCGAAGAATGCGGTTACGAAGAACGACCCGCGCGTGACCCCGGTTGGCCGCTTCATCCGCAAGACGTCGATCGACGAGTTGCCGCAGATCTTCAACGTGCTGCGCGGCGATCTCTCGCTGGTCGGCCCCCGTCCCCATGCCATCCTCGGCCAGACCCGCGACAAGACATTCGGCGAAATCGTCGAGGGCTACTTCGCCCGGCACCGGGTCAAGCCCGGCGTCACCGGTTGGGCGCAGATCAATGGCTGGCGCGGCGAAATCGACACCGACGACAAGATCAAGTTCCGCACGGCCTATGACCTATACTATATCGAGAACTGGTCTCTCTGGTTCGATCTGAAGATCCTGTTCCTGACGCCGCTCAGGCTGTTCAACACCGAGAACGCCTATTGAGTGCCGTCGTCAACCAAGCCAGGCCTTTCAATCCGCAGGCAGCTGCCGTTCAGCTGATGATCTCCTGGATCATGGCCTTCGGCGTTTTCCTTTCGGGCTTCGTCATATCCGAGCCTGCCCCTTACGAACTTCTGATGGTCGGCCAGGTCGCCCTCTGGTTTCTGTTCGGCCTGAAGATCTCGCGCGTCGTCGCGCCCCTGCTCGCGCTGTTGTTGATCTTCAACGTCGGAGGGCTTTTGGCACTGACCATGCTACGGACCATCCTGACGGAACAGGTGCTCTATGTCGCGGTGTCGATCTTTCTGGCGCTCACGGCCGTGTTTTACGCTGCGGTCATCGAGGACAGGCCGCAGCGGCTGAAACTAATCTTCCAGGCGTGGGTGGCTGCCGCCATCATCACAGGCATGCTCGGGATCCTCGGCTATTTCCACGCCTTCCCCGGAGCAGAAGTCTTCACGCGCTATGATCGCGCAATGGGGGCCTTCCAGGACCCCAATGTCTTCGGCCCGTTCCTCGTCGCGCCGACGCTCTACCTCATGCATGGGATGCTGAAAGGCAGGCTCCTGGAATCACCGCTGCGGATTGTCGGTATCCTGATCCTTTCCTTGGCAGTGTTTCTTTCCTTCTCGCGCGCCGCCTGGGGACTGTTTCTTTTCTGCACCGCCGCCCTGGTCTTCGTCATGCTCCTCAAGGAGCGTACCAATGCTTTCCGCCTGAAGATCCTGGTCCTGTCGCTTGCGGCGGTTGTCGCCATGGTCTTGGCGCTCTCGGTCGCACTGCAGTTCGAGAAGGTGCAAGCACTGTTCGAGACCCGGACCCAGCTGGTGCAGGAATATGACGGCGGCCACCTGGGGCGCTTCGCCCGCCACCGCCTCGGCTTTGAACTGGCCATGGAGAGGCCGCTCGGGATAGGGCCGATGATGTTTGGTCGGATATTCCCGGAAGACGAACACAATATCTGGCTGAAATCGCTCATGGCCTATGGCTGGATCGGTTTCGTCTCCTATGTGACCCTGATGATCTGGACCGTGTCGATGGGCTTCCGCTATTTGCTGCGCGACAGACCCTGGCAACCCTATCTAATGGTCGCCTGGATTGTCCTCATCGGCCATATCCTGATCGGCAACGTCATCGATACCGACCATTGGCGGCACTTCTATCTGGTGCTCGGCATCGTCTGGGGCTGCGGGGCGGCCGAATGGCGTCATCAGCGTGCCTTGCGGCGCTGATTGCTCACACGGGCGTTCTGGGCCCGTGCATTGATTTTTGGCCGGCGCACCCCATACTTTATTTATGATCACACCAGCTCAAATACGCGCCGCGCGCGCCATGCTCGACGTCACCATCGATCGCCTCTCCCAGGAGAGCGGTGTGCCCGCCCTTCTGATCCTCCAGATCGAGGCCGGCAAGGGCTATGACGCCACGCCCCAGAATTACACGGCGCTCAAGGCCGCGCTTACGGACATGGGCATCGTCTTTCTGGAAGCAGGCGAAGGCGGCCAGGGGGCGGAAGGACTTCGTCTTGCCGCACGCGTCAGTGACGACGGTCTGCGCCCCGAGGAACTGACCGCCGCCAACGACGATTGAGTTTTTCCAATATGGCGATGGAACAATAACCGGCGCCCAGGCTTTCCCTGTCCGACATCACCAGACAGGAGAATTTCATGAGCCGGAACAATGGCCTCTACCTCATCATCGGCGCTCTCGTGGTCGCCGTCATCGGCCTTGGCATCTATGTTTACCAGGAAGAACAGAAGCCGGATGGCGTGGAACTGCGAATCGGCGAGAGCGGTGTGTCGATCGAGGAAAACTGAGCCATCGTTTCAGAAAGCTCACATTCGGCGCGGCCGGATGAATGCTTCGTAGAATTGCTGGGGGGCGCCGATGGCGCCCTCAAGCATGTAAGCCTGGCGCGCGGAGCCGGCGCGGCGCGCGATGACCGGCAGGCCGTGCTCCACGGCGTCAAGCAGGCGATACTCCACCAGCCGTCTGCCATTGCCATCCTTCCATACGATCACCGAGCCCTCGGTCCCAGCCTCACTCTCACCGGCAAGTTCGTTCAGTCCATGGAAATCGAGCCATTGGGCGAGCAGCGCCTCGCCATTGGCCGGTGAGACCACCCGATCCGCCCTGCCCTGCCAGATCGCCACGGCCGGTTTGCGGCTGGACACCTCTCCCGCCGCACTCCGTGCCAGATCACCCCATTCCCGTCGGCTGCGGCGAGGACCTGATTTCATTACTGAAAGAGCCGACATCGCGTCACGGGCCGCGCCAAAGGCGAGGCCACCCACCACCTGACCGGCGGCGAAGAGATGCGGATATGTCACGAGAAGCGCATTGGCCATGGCACCGCCCGCCGACAGGCCCTGGATGAACACTCTGTCCTCGGCGATCCCGTGGCGTTCCATTGCATGCTCGATCATCTGACGGATCGACATCAGCTCACCGCGATCGCGCGCCACCATGCTCGGGCGGAACCAGTTAAAGCAGAGATTGTGGTTGTTCTCCTTGGTCTGCTCCGGATAGAGCAGCACGAAACCCTTTTGCCGCGCCATGCTGCTCCAGCCGCTGCCACGGTCGAACTGCCTCGCTGTCTGTAGACAGCCATGCAGCACCACAACGAGTGTAGCCGGGTCCCGGCGGGCGGAGGGCACATATTCAAACATCCGCAGTCGTCCGGGATTGCTGCCGAAGGCATGCACCTGCACGAGGCCGGAACGCGGCGCACGGGGCTTAGAAACTTTCGGCGGCTCCGACACCCTGAGCTTGGGCATCGCCTTCTCCAGCCTGCGCTGCAGACGTTTCTGGCTACGAAGCAGCGCGGAGAGAGGTGACATGGAGAACTTGAAGCGCATCGGATTTCGGCTCCCTTCGAACCTCCGCCCCATATAATGTTGCATTGCAGCAAACATAGGACAGAAACCAAAAGAAGCCGAGTCTCTTGTCTGTGTGCCAATTCAACTGCGGCCTGACAGGGAGCACGAAAAAACCGGGTACCTTGCGGTACCCGGTCTCTCTAACCATGCGTAGAAATCAAGTGATTGATCCCTGAGCATAAAATGGTCGGAATGGCGGGATTCGAACCCACGACCCCTTGACCCCCAGTCAAGTGCGCTACCGGGCTGCGCTACATTCCGTCATCTGCCAGTCGAGCTTTTAGGTCACATCTGACCCGCTCGACAGCAAGTTCCCTTTAGACAGTCAGCCATTTCTGCGCAAGGGGAAACTCCAGCGTCGACGAAAAAATGAGCGCAGATCAATCCAGCCGCTGCATTAGCGCCCTGATCTCTTCGAAGCGCCGGCGCTCCTCGGGTTCTTCGCTGTTAGCGGCGTAGCAAGTCAGGTCCATGCAGAAGCGCGTGACCTGAAGCGGCTCGGCACCACGTTCGAATTGGCACTCGATCTCGTCGGAGATGTCCTGGGGTTCGCTGTCCAACCGGGTGGAATAGGTGAGCCTTGCTCCTGGCGGATCAAGCTCCGGAAAGGCCTGGACAACGCCGACCTTCAGATCTTTGACCATCAGCATGTTCTTCGCCACGAAGATGCAGGCATCCTCGACGGTCGCCGGTCGGGCCTCGGTGGAGGCCGAGGAAGGAGATGCCTGTTGAGCAAGCGCCGGGGCGGCGACGAGCAAGGAAAGAACTGGAAGTGTGATAAAGAGCCGTTTCATGGAGCCTCGCGCGGGTTGCGTGTCGGTCCTTCAACGTCTCAAGGTCTGACGGTGTTCCGTTCATAGGAACCAGCGTCAGTCAGCGCACCTGATCGAGCAGCCGCTTGCATTCGAGCAGGTCAAAGAGTGCTTCCTGCAGGAGCGCACGATCTTCCTTGCCGACGGAGCCCTTGCCGACCGAGATTTCCGGAGCCTCATCGTTGGCACCGCCACCGAAGCCGAAGAAGCGACCACTGGTGCGCAGCTTGGGTCTGCCGACCACCTGGTCCTCGTCGAGATTGACCTTCGGCTCGTCACTCTTCGAGGCGTTGGCGGCGACAAGTGCTTCCATGGTCGCAACATCGCCGGTGGCAACTGCCATGACGAATTTGTTGCCGTTGGTTTTCAGCAACTTCTGCACGCCCTTGATCGTATAGCCCTGATCGTAGAGCAGATGCCGGATGCCCTTCAGCAGTTCGACATCATCAGGACGGTAATAGCGCCGACCGCCGCCACGCTTCAGGGGCTTGATCTGAGGAAAGCGGGTTTCCCAGAAGCGCAGGACGTGCTGCGGCAGGTCGAGGTCATCAGCGACTTCACTGATCGTGCGGAAGGCATCCGGGCTCTTGTCCAACTGCATCACAGCGCTCCTCGAAGATCGCGCGGCGGCGCGACTCGGATCACATTTCAACGGGGTGAGGGCTGGTTTTCAAGCGCTCGATGATCGGCGGCAAGATGCTCCACCGATTTTGGTCTTTCCTCAGGCAGCAGGATTGACCGGCTTCTGCTTGGCCTTACGGGCGATGTGAGCCCGCAGGATGCGCTGTTTCAGCACATTCGACGCCTTGAAGGTCATGACACGACGCGGCGAGATCGGCACTTCCTCGCCGGTCTTCGGATTGCGGCCTATGCGCTCGTTCTTGCTGCGCACCTGGAAGGTGGCGAAGGACGAAAGCTTCACGGATTCACCGCGCACGATGGCATTGCAGATCTCGTCGATGACCGTTTCCACGAGTTCGGCGGATTCCGTCCGGGAAAGACCGACCTTGCGAAAGACTGATTCTGCCAAATCCGCACGTGTCACTGTCTTTCCGGCCATTGTTCTCGCCCGCCTAAATCAATGATCTTGTTGAATTGGGCAGAGACTATTGCCCTTGGCCGCAACGGTCAAGTGCTTGTCGATGCGCAATTTTTGGGGTTTCGAATGCTACCAGCGCACCAGCACCGCGCCCCAGGTGAAGCCACCACCCATGGCCTCGAGCATCACCAGATCACCCTCTTTGATCCGGCCCGTCGCCGGCCGCCGTCGCAAGCGCCAGCGGAATGGATGCCGCGGACGTGTTGCCGTGCTTGTCGACGGTGATCACGACCTTCTCGTCGGGGATGCCGAGCTTCTTCGCCGAGCCGTCGATGATGCGCTTGTTGGCCTGATGCGGGACCAGCCAGTCGATATCGTCAGCGGTCGTGCCGGTCGCCGTGAAGGCCGCCTCTATGACGTCGGTGATCATGCCGACGGCGTGCTTGAAGACTTCGCGGCCTTCCATGCGCAGATGACCGACCGTGCCGGTCGTCGAGGGGCCTCCGTCAACATAGAGCTTTTCCCGGTGCGTGCCGTCCGAACGCAGGTTCGAGGTGAGAACGCCGCGGTCTGCAACTGTCCCCTCGCCTTCAGCCGCCTCAAGGACCAGCGCGCCAGCACCGTCGCCGAAGAGCACGCAGGTCGTGCGGTCGGTCCAATCGAGGATGCGGGAGAAGGTCTCGGCGCCGATGACCAGCACGCGCTTGGCCATGCCGCCGCGGATATAGAGATCAGCGGTCGCCATGGCATAGACGAATCCGGAACAGACGGCCTGAACGTCGAAGGCGAAGCCGTGATGCATGCCGAGACGGTTCTGGATGTTGACGGCCGTCGCCGGGAAGGTGTTGTCGGGCGTCGAGGTCGCGCAGATGATCAGGTCGATGTCGGCAGCCGTCAGACCTGCGCGATCGAGCGCTTCCTGCGCTGCGGCTGCACCCAGCGATGCCGTCGTCTCGCCTTCGCCAGCGATGTAGCGCTGCTTGATGCCGGTACGCTGAACAATCCACTCGTCGGAGGTTTCGACCAGGCTTTCGAGATCAGCATTGGTCATAACCCGTTTCGGGAGCGATGCTCCGAAACCGCGAACTACAGAACGGATCATTGGAGTTTCCTACCTTTCACGCCGCTTCGGGGCCGGCCGGAGACGGGTGCCGCGCGTGATATTTTTCAAGTCGTTTTCGATCTTCTGGGTGAGACCGTTTCGGGCCATGTCATAGCCCACATCGAGTGCTGCCGCAAAGCCTTCGGCATCGGTGCCGCCATGGCTCTTGATGACGATCCCGTTCAAGCCGAGGAAGACCCCGCCATTGACCTTGCGCGGGTCCATCTTTTCGCGAAGACGATCGAAGGCGCCCTTTGCCAGGATGTAGCCGAGCTTGGCCATCCAAGTGCGGGACATGGCCGAACGCAGATATTCAGCGATCTGCTTGGCCGTGCCTTCTGCGGTCTTGAGGGCGATGTTGCCGGTGAAGCCTTCGGTAACGACGACGTCGACCGTGCCCTTGCCGAGGTCATCGCCTTCGACGAAGCCGTGATAGTCGATCGTATCGAGGCCGGCCTCGCGAATGAGGCGCCCGGCTTCCTTGACCTCTTCCTGGCCCTTTATCTCTTCCACGCCGACATTGAGAAGGCCGACCATCGGCTTCTCGATTTCGAACAAAGCACGCGCCATGGCCCCGCCCATGACGGCAAAGTCGAGCAGTTGCTGGGCATCCGCGCCAATACCGGCACCGACGTCGAGCACGATGCTTTCCCCGACAGCGTCGGCCAGATGGCGGCGATTGCCGGGCGCTCGATGGTCGCCATGGTGCGCAGGCAGAACTTCGACATGGCCATCAGCGCGCCGGTATTGCCGGCCGAGACCACGACATCGGCCTGACCGGACTTTACCGCCTCGATCGAACGCCACATGCTGGAGACGTAGCGGCCGCGGCGAAGCGCCTGGCTCGGCTTCTCATCCATGGTGACGGAGATGTCGCAGTGATGGAAAGTCGACTTTTCCTTCAGCTTCGGAAACTGCGCGAGGATCGGCAGGCAGCGTTCCTGCTGGCCAAAAAGAAGGAAGGTTACATCGGGATGACGCTCAAGCGCCTTGGCGGCTCCGGGGATGACGACCTCGGGACCGAAGTCTCCACCCATGACGTCGACAGAAATTCTGATCACTTAGACCTGACCCTTCTTCATCGCTGGTCAGCGATATTTTCGGCCAAAATAGCGCTTTTCACTCGGCACACAACCCACCCGCAGGTGCAGATGGGGGATGATCAGTCCTTTTTCCAGTCTTTCAGGACTGCAAAGGGCGAAGGCTTCTTGTCTTCTTCGACCTTGCTTTCGATGTGCCCGGAGAAGGCAACGCCTTCCTTTTTCGGATAGGGATCGATGTCGAGAGCGGCGAATTCGGCGACCAGCGCGCCTGCATCAATGGTATCGCCCGTGAAGGTCTCGGGAAGATCGGGGCCTTCGGGATCGAGCACCATTTCGCCGGCTCCATCGAGCACGATGCGCGCGAGTTTGGAGCCTTCTGGAACGAAGATCTGGTCGATCTCCTGGTCGATCGTCGAGACGACCGGCTCCAGGGTGACGACACAGGCTTGCACGAGTTCGCCCGTGACTTGGCCCTTGATGCGGACACCGTCCTTTTTCCAGCGGGCGATCTGCAGATCGGCGGACAGGCGATTGACCGCCTCCACCTGCCACAGTCCCGCGAGGCCCTGCCGCTCACGCTCGTCGGCTTCCACATGGACCTGGACCGGGTTGGCGGAGATATGGGCGACCTTCACCAGATAGGTGAACTCGCGAGGGTCCCTTGCATTGCTGCCTGTCATGTCGTCAATCCTTGTTCTACCATCCGGCGCGACCCCTGCGCTTTAAGCGCTTGCCGCTGCTCAGCTTCCCGGAACGGCAAGTCGGACCATGCCCGTCTCGATTTCGTTTTCATCCAGCGCCGCGAGCGCCTGCTCGGCTGCAAACATCCAGTCGGCCAGCGCCTGCATGGAAGGCGCGGCCTCTGCTTCTTCGGGATGAATGTTGCGCTTCAGCGCTGCCGCAAGCGCTTCGCGGTCGTTCTTGTCCAATGCTGCCGCATAGGACTCCAGTCGCCCGTAATACATACCGGCGAGCTTCTTCATGCGCTTCGGCACGCCGGGATCGCCAACACCCAGCTCGCGTATGGAGTGGTCGACATCCTCGAAGAAAGCGTCGATGATGTTCTGGGCGATCTCCTGGCCGCTGCGCGGGGATTTCGCCGTGCGGCGAAAATAGAGAATCAGCATGATCGTCAGCATCTCGAACCGGCCAATAACGGTGTCCGGAACATTCATATCGAGATAGAAGGCGGGCGTGCGCGCCGCGGCCGTCAGTGCACCATACTGGCGCTCGACGATCACCTGATTGTTTCTTTTCTGCCGAAAGAAGCCGAATACCATCCAATTCACCAAAAAGAGCCGGCCGAAGTGGTGAGCCCGGACGTGGTCGTGTTGCATGATTGCGAAAGCTGGTTTACCGAAGCAGGCGTGAATTGCAATGCCGATATCCGGCACGGATGCCGCATCTCGCGGTAGATTGACCGGCAAATTGGCAGCGCAAGCGTTGCGGCGGCTTTCCCCGGAAAGGCCACAATGCTATGCGCAGAAGCGATCAGGCTCCGCGAGGTGCCATCGACAGTCATGGGAGACGTTTGCGTGAATATCAGGATTTTCAAGTCGGACAGGAAGCTCCTGAGCACGACCGCACTTGCTCTTGCCGTCACCATCGGCCTCTCCGCCTGCCAGACATCCGAGGTCTTCCACAACGGTTATGTCGTTGATCAGGCGGCGCTGGATCTGGTGCCGGTCGGTTCCAGCCGCGAACAGGTCCTTCTCTCGCTCGGCACGCCGTCGACCACGGCGACCTTCGACGGCGAGGTCTTCTACTACATTTCCCAGAAGCGTACCCGCCCGGTCGCCTTCATGAAGCAGCGCCTCGTCGACCAGCAGATCCTTGCAATCTACTTCGACAAGGACGGCGTCGTTTCACAGCGCGCGAACTACACCCTGCAGGACGGCAAGGTCTTCGACACGATTTCCCGCACGACGCCGACCGGCGGTCGCGACCTCACCTTCCTGCAGCAGCTGCTGGCTGGTGGCGGCGGCGCAGCCAACAGCGTCCGCAATATCCTGAGCAATTACTAAGTCTATCCGCCGAGAGAGCGATGCCCTCGGCCCATAGAGACACGAAAAAGACCGCAGAAGTTTGCTTCCGCGGTCTTTTTCTATGGTTGATGGCTTAGCCCGCGAGAACGGCGAGCAGCAGAAGTGCCACGATGTTGGTGATCTTGATCGCCGGATTGACGGCAGGGCCTGCGGTATCCTTATAGGGATCGCCGACGGTATCCCCGGTGACGGAGGCCTTGTGGGCGTCCGAACCTTTCAGGTGCTTCACGCCATCCTTGTCGATGAAGCCGTCCTCGAAGCTCTTCTTCGCGTTGTCCCAGGCGCCACCACCCGAGGTCATGGAGATGGCAACGAAGAGCCCGTTGACGATGACACCGAGCAGCGAGGCGCCGAGCGCGGCGAAGGCGGAAGCCTTGGAGCCGGAAATCAGCAGTACGCCGAAATAGACGACGAGCGGCGCCAGAACCGGCAGCAGCGAGGGGATGATCATTTCCTTAATGGCGGCGCGGGTCAGGATGTCGACAGCCCGGCCATAGTCAGGCTTTTCAGTCCCCTGCATGATACCCGGCTTCTCGCGGAACTGCCGGCGGACTTCCTCAACGATCGAGCCGGCTGCGCGACCGACGGCCGTCATGGCGATCCCGCCGAACAGGTACGGGATGAGGCCGCCGAAGATCAGGCCAGCGACGACATAGGGGTTGGAGAGATCAAAGGAGATCGGGCCCATATCCGCGAAATACGGATACTGCGCGCTGTTCGCAGCAAAGTAGGCAAGGTCATTGGAATAGGCGGCGAAGAGCACGAGCGCACCGAGACCGGCAGAACCGATCGCATAGCCCTTGGTGACGGCCTTGGTGGTGTTGCCGACCGCGTCGAGCGCATCCGTCGACTTGCGCACTTCCGGCGGCAGATGGGACATTTCTGCAATACCGCCTGCATTGTCCGTGACCGGGCCGAAAGCGTCGAGGGCCACGATCATGCCGGCAAGACCGAGCATGGTGGTAACAGCGATCGCCGTGCCGAAAAGACCGGCAAGCTGGAAGGTCGCGATGATGCCGCCAACGATGACGATGGCTGGCAGTGCGGTCGATTCCAGCGAAACGGCAAGACCCTGGATGACGTTGGTGCCGTGACCGGTGACCGAAGCTTGGGCAATCGAGTTGACCGGGCGCTTGTTGGTGCCGGTGTAGTATTCGGTGATCACAACGATCAGCGCGGTCACCACGAGGCCGAGAATGCCGCAGATAAAGAGGTTGACGCCGGTAATGTCCATACCGCCAACGGTTCCGATCGAACCCCAGCCAATGGTCAACGACGTGGCAATGGCGAGTCCGGCCACCGACAAGAGCCCGGTGACGATCAGGCCCTTGTAGAGCGCGCCCATGATCGAGCCGCTGGTGCCGAGCTTGACGAAGAAGGTGCCGATGATCGAGGTGATGATGCAGGCGCCGCAGATGGCGAGCGGGTAGATCATCGCAATATCGAGCATGGCCGAACCGGCAAAGAAGATCGCGGCAAGCACCATGGTGGCGACGACAGAGACCGCATAGGTCTCGAACAGGTCGGCTGCCATGCCGGCGCAGTCGCCGACATTGTCGCCGACGTTGTCGGCGATGGTGGCCGGGTTGCGCGGATCGTCTTCTGGAATGCCGGCTTCCACCTTGCCGACGAGGTCCCCACCGACGTCTGCACCCTTGGTGAAGATACCGCCGCCCAGACGGGCGAAGATCGAGATCAGAGAGGCTCCGAAGCCGAGCGCGACCAGCGCATCGATAACGGCACGCGAGCCACTGTCGTGTCCCAGGATCGCGGTCAGGATGTAGAAATAGATGGAGACGCCGAGCAGAGCGAGGCCCGCGACCAGCATGCCGGTAATCGCGCCGGACTTGAAGGCGATGTCGAGACCGGCGGCAAGGCTATGGGATGCGGCCTGGGCCGTGCGCACGTTGGCGCGGACCGAGACATGCATGCCGATGAAGCCGGCGGCGCCGGAGAGGACCGCGCCGATCAGGAACCCGATGGCAGCAGTAGCGGAGAGAAGAAGCCAGGTGCCGATGAAAACGACAGCGCCGACGATCGCGATGTTCAGGTATTGCCGAGTGAGGTAAGCCTGAGCACCCTCGCGAATATAGCCTGCAATTTCCTGCATCCGGGCATTGCCCTGATCAGACGCGAGTACCGAGCGTGTCGCCCAGACCGCATAGACCACCGACAGCAACCCGCATAAAATTACGCCTAGAAGAACCGTCATTCGCAATACCCTCCCGTATTGCCCGCGCCTCACTCATCGCGGGCCGTGACTCGTAAACTCAGGCCCCCTCCTCCGAGACCTCGTCAACGCGTGGCGAGATTGCGTCGCGCTTTTGGCGGCGTCAAGTACGCATATTTTACGGTTTCGAGGGAACTCAGGCGGCTTTGCGGGCCGCCGCGCGAAGCTGGAGAACAACGAGCAGGAGGCAGGCGATCGTGATCGGCCAGATCACCAGATTCATGACCGACCATCCGAAGGCGGTGAACACCTTGCCCGAGGAAAAGGATGAAAGTGCTACCGTCGAGAACAGAATGATGTCGTGGAAGCCCTGCACCTTGTCGGCCTCGGCCGGACGATAGCTCGAAGCAACGATCGCGGTCGCGCCGATGAAGCCGAAGTTCCAGCCGATGCCCAGGAGTACGAGCGCGGCCCAGAAATTCCAGAGCTCGATGCCCATATGGGCGACGACTGCGCAGGCCATGAGGATCAGCAGGCCGCCCGCAACCACCTTTTCGGCACCGAAGCGGGTGATCAACATGCCGGTGAAGAAGCTCGGCGCAAACATGGCGATGACGTGCCATTGAATGCCCAGCGTCGCCAGGTCGGTCGAAAACCCGCAACCGATGACCATTGCGAGCGGAGCACCGGTCATCATGAAGGTCATCAGGGCATAGGAACTGATGCCGCAGATCATTCCGGTGAGGAAGCGCTGGGTCATGACAATTTCCCGCAGCGGACGCACCGGGCCTGATGCTTCCGCCTTCTTGTCGGCAAGGCTTGGCAGCTTCAGGAAGAACAGAACACCGATCGCGCAGAGCAGCAGAGGTACCATGCCAAGGAAGGCGCCGGCAAAGGTTACAGGCGCGAGCGCGTCCTTGAACCAGATAGCGATCTGCGGTCCGGCTATGGCGGAGATGATACCTGCTGCGAGGATCCAGGAGATGGCCTTGCCCTTGTAGAAGCTCGGCGATGCGTCGGCGGCCGCGAAGCGGATCTTCTGGGTAAAGCCCCCGGATATGCCCATAAGCAGTAGAGCGAAGGCGAAGAGCCAGAAGTTCGACTGGATAAGCGCGAAGGCGGCCAGTGCGCTGCCGAGCGCACCCATCAGTGCGCCGACCATGAAGCTTTCGCGGCGGCCAAGAACACGGGAGGCCGCCGCCACCACGATCGCGCCGACGGCCACGCCGATGTTGAAACCCGTCAGTGGCGCGGTCGACAAAGACTTGTCAGCTCCCAGCATCTGGAAACCGGCGAGACCACCGACGGCAAAGGCGAGCGGCGGCGCGGAGCCGAGGATCGCCTGGGCCACAGCAAGAAGACCGACGTTACGCTTGGCTGTCGAGAATTGTCCGTCCAGCCCTGCTCCCGTCGTCGCGTCCATCTGCCAATTCCTACTTCTGCGCCGGAGCGCGAACTTGCTTTGCAATGCGGTCGAGAACGGCGTTGACCAGCTTCGGCTCGTCTTCGGTGAAGAAGGCCTGCGCGATCTCGACATACTCCGTTACAATAACAGCGATGGGCACATCCTTGCGCTCGATCAATTCGAAGGTGCCTGAACGCAGAATGGCCCGCACGGTGCTATCCATGCGCGACAGTGACCAGTCGTCCTGCAGGGCGCTACGGATTAGGGGATCGATCTTCGTCTGGTCGCGCACGACACCAGCGACGATCGAGCGGAACCAGGAGGCGTCCGCCTTCAGATAGGTATCACCGTCGACTTCCTGGCCGAGGCGATGGGCTTCATATTCAGCCACCACTTCGAGAACGCCGGAGCCGGCGATATCCATCTGATAGAGCGCCTGCACAGCTGCCAAACGAGCTGCGCCGCGCTGGTTTGCCGGCTTTACCGGATGCTTGCCTTCGCCCGTCATCACTCAGCCACCCAGCTTCTTCTTCAGTTCGATCATGGACAGCGCTGCGCGCGCAGCAAAGCCGCCCTTGTCCTTTTCGCTGCGCTTGACCCGCGCCCAGGCCTGCTCTTCGTTCTCGACGGTCATAATGCCGTTGCCGATCGGCAGCGATTCCGAGACAGCGAGATCCATCAGCGCGCGCGAGGATTCGTTGGCAACGATGTCGAAATGATAGGTCTCGCCGCGAATGACCATGCCGAGCGCGACGAAGCCGTCATACTGCGTGCCTTCTTCGTCCATGGCATCAAGCGCCATGGCGATCGCCGGCGGGATTTCGAGCGCACCTGGCACGGTGATGACGTCGAAGGTTGCGCCGGCTTCCGTCAAGGCGTGCTTGGCGCCATCCAGGAGAGCGTCCGACATGTCGTCATAGAAGCGTGCCTCGACGATCAGCAAATGCGGCGATGCCGTCTTGTTTCCCATGGGTCTGATCCGATCTTGAATATGATTGCGGCCCCTGGCCGAACAGAGACGCGGTCAAACCACGCCATTTCCCGGAAGGCAAGTGTTTTTGCTGAGGGCCGGACCTGCGCTCCCGGCACGGCTTACTGCGTCAGGCTGATCGCGTCCCAGGATTAACTGTTCCACCCTCGCTAAAGCAGGCGGAAATCGGGCAACCATCATGACAAATGTTTAATGGAATTCAGTGGCTTAGAGCCAGTATTTCGCCACAAACCGACACCACCTTCAGTCCTGCAAGCGAGCGACGGAATCCCCCGCCATCGCAAACATCCTCGAAAGGAACAGGACCATGAATCGCTTTGCAACCGCTCTAAGTGCCTCCGCATTGTCGGCCATCGCCTTCGGCGCCGAGAGCTATGCCGCCATGCCTTCTGCAGCCGGCACGCCCGACAGCAGGATCGAAAGCACCATCCAGACAATGTCGTCCAAGGACTTCAACGTTGTCCGCGTCGATTCGTTGAAAACCCACGACACGGCACATGAACGTTTCGCCGCGGTCTCTCCCAGTTCGCCCGAAGCGCGACAGGTGCAGGCCGCAGTCATCGCGAACCGCTCGCTCTCCCAGAAGCTTCAGGGCCAGAAGGTCGAGCTCACCAATATTGTGGGCGCCGAGCGGGCTGCCAATGGCGGCATGACCTTCTACGTCCGCTGATTGCCCTCCGCCTCCCCTCCATGCCCCCAACTTGACCCCCGTGTCCTCGGACACGGGGCTTTTCGGGGAGGATGGAACCTTTGATGGCGCCCACGTGTTTCCGGGGATGAAAGGCGCCCGGAGGAGGTTGCCTCACAACACGAAAGACGGAGGCGCCCCATGGGTCGTGGCATTCTTCTCTGGCTGATCGGCGTACCGATCCCCCTGATCATTCTCTTCCTGCTGTTCTTCCGTTAAACCCAGGCAGACGCAGGCAGTCTCTCAAAGATCTGCAGTCGGTCGCTCCCGACCTGTCTTTCGTCGATCTTGACGAAACCCGCAGGCAGGCGGCCGGCTGAAATCGGCGAAGGAATACCACCTTCCCCGATCGCCATCGGGGAGTCATAGAGCTCGATCCGGTCGACGATTCCTCGCGCCAGCATGTCGGTCGCGACACGCGCACCGCCTTCCACCATCAGTGACGAGACACCGCGCTGTGCGAGCGCGCCGAGCAATCCCTCGACACCTGGGACCTCCAGCACCTCGACCCCCATGCTGGTCAGCACGGCACGATTGCCGACCGCGCCAGGTGCCACGGCGACGAGGACGGGCACGTCCTGAGCCGTCTTGGCAAGCTTGGATGTCGCCGGCAGCTCCGCCTTACGATCGAGCACGATCCTCAGTGGGGAGGCGCTCTCGAGACCCGGCAAGCGGACCGTCAGTTCAGGATCATCGGCGAGCGCGGTGCCGATGCCGACTAGGATCGCATCACTCTGGGCCCGCAGGCGATGCACGGCTTCGCGTGCTCGGGCACCCGTAATCGCCACCTGGCCTACGCCAACGCGCCCCAGCATTCCATCGGATGAAACGGCAAGTTTCAGAATCACTTGCGGACGCCCCTTGGTCTGCCGTGTGAGATAACCCGCCATCGCCCGGCGCGCCTCTTTCTGGAGAATGCCGATGGTCACCTCGATATCGGCATCGGCCAGGATCTTCAGCCCCCGGCCGGAAACTCGTGGATCGGGATCGGCGACAGCGACTACGACGCGGGCGATGCCGGCGGCGACGATGGCATTGGCACAAGGCGGCGTCTTGCCATGATGCGAGCAGGGTTCGAGCGTGACATAGGCCGTTGCCCCCCTCGCCTTTTCGCCGGCTTCGGCAAGCGCCTGGGGTTCGGCATGGGGGCGCCCACCGAGCGCGGTCACGCCGCGACCGACGACCTCGCCATCCTTGACGATCACGCATCCGACGGAAGGATTGGGGCCGGTGCGACCGACATGCTTCAGAGAGAGCTCGATCGCCTCCCGCATATGCCGTTCGTCGCGGGCGGTGATGGACACGCCGTCAATCCGCCGTGCTGTCTCTAGAGATCTTGGCGTTGATCTCGGCAATGACGTTCTCGAAATCCTCGGCATGGCTGAAGTCGCGATAGACGGAAGCGTAACGCACGAAGGCCACGTCATCGAGGGTCTTCAGCGCTTCGAGCACCTGCAGACCGATTTCTTCCGAGGAGATCTCGGTCTCGCCGGAGCTTTCAAGGCGGCGCACGATGCCCGAAACGGCGCGCTCAATGCGGTCAGCGTCGACTGGCCGCTTGCGCAGTGCGATCTGGAAGGACCGCACCAGCTTGTCGCGCGCGAAGGGTGCCTTGCGGCCGGTCTTCTTCAAGACCATCAGCTCACGTAGCTGCACCCGTTCGAAGGTGGTGAAGCGCCCCCCGCAATCCGGACAGATGCGCCGCCGGCGGATGGAGGTGTTGTCCTCCGCCGGTCGCGAGTCCTTGACCTGGGTTTCATCCGATCCGCAGAAGGGGCAGCGCATCAGCCTTGTGCCTTACATGTAGGGGTACATCGGGAAACGGTCGGTGAGAGCCACGACCTTCTCGCGAACGGCACCTTCGACGGCGGCATTGCCTTCATCCGAATTGGCGACCTTCAGGCCGTCGAGAACCTCGACGATCAGATTGCCGATCTCGGTGAATTCCGCTTCCTTGAAGCCGCGGGTCGTACCGGCCGGCGTGCCGAGACGGATACCCGAGGTGACGAAGGGCTTTTCCGGATCGAAGGGAATGCCGTTCTTGTTGCAGGTGATGTAGGCGCGGCCAAGGCCCGCTTCCGCCCGCTTGCCGGTGGCATTCTTCTTGCGCAGGTCAACCAGCATCAGGTGGTTGTCGGTGCCGCCGGAGACGATGTCGAGGTTCTGCTTGATCAGCGTTTCGGCCAGCGCCTTGGCGTTCTTCACCACCTGGGCTGCATAGTCCTTGAATTCCGGCTGCAGCGCTTCGCCGAAGGCAACGGCCTTCGCGGCGATGACATGCATCAGCGGACCACCCTGGAGACCTGGGAAGACGGCCGAGTTGAACTTCTTCGCCAGATCCTCGTCGTTGGTGAGGATCATGCCGCCGCGCGGACCACGGAGCGACTTGTGGGTCGTGGAGGTCGCGACATGGCAATGCGGGAACGGCGACGGATGCTGGCCACCTGCTACGAGACCGGCGATGTGGGCCATATCGACCATGAGGTATGCACCGACCGAGTCTGCGATTTCGCGGAAGCGCTTCCAGTCCCAAGTGCGGGAATAGGCGGTGCCGCCGGCGATGATCAGCTTCGGCTTGTGCTGCTCGGCCTTCTTAGCCACGTCTTCCATGTCGAGCTGGTGGTCGTCTTCACGCACGCCATAGGAGACGACGTTGAACCACTTGCCGGACATGTTGACCGGCGAACCGTGGGTCAGGTGACCGCCCGAGTTCAGGTCGAGGCCCATGAAGGTGTCGCCGGGCTGCAGGAGCGCCAGGAAGACGGCCTGGTTCATCTGGCTACCGGAATTCGGCTGGACGTTGGCGAAGTTGACGCCGAAGAGCTTCTTGGCGCGCTCGATCGCGAGTTCTTCTGCGATATCGACGAATTGGCAGCCGCCGTAATAGCGCTTGCCCGGGTAGCCCTCGGCGTACTTATTCGTCATGATCGAGCCCTGGGCTTCGAGCACGGCGCGGGAGACGATGTTCTCAGAGGCGATCAGCTCGATCTCGTGACGTTGACGACCGAGTTCCTTCTCGATCGCACCGAAAATCTCCGGGTCGGTATCGGCGAGAGAACGAGAAAAGAAGGCATCGTTGTTCGACATGATCGCTGGCTCCTCAAAAGCGTTTGATGCTGTGGGGTCTTAAACTTCCGCAGTCACGAGAGCAATACGGAGAGCGACATTTGCAGATCAATTGACGCGCGGGGGCGAATGGCCGCAGCCCCAAAAAAAAGAAAAGCCGCGCACGAGGCGCGGCTTGGGATCTTTCGAGTTCGGCAGAGGCCCTTATTGCAGCGGAACGAAATCTTCTTCCACGGAGCCTGCAAACTGCTCGACGCCGATATTGGCCTGCAGCGCGAGCTGCGCATCGCCGTCCTTCTGATAGATGTCGTCGCGGAACTGGACGATGTTGTCACGTGTCGACCAGGCGCTGATGTAGACGATGTAAACCGGCACTTCTTCGGCCAGTTTGATCGGGTTGTTCTGGCGGGTCGTGATGACGCGCTCGATTTCCTGGCGCGACCAGCCGGGCGTGTCGCGCAGCAGCCATGTGACGAGGTCACGGACGTTCTGCACGCGGATGCAGCCCGAGGATTCAAACCGCATGAGCTTGTTAAACAGGCCCTGCTGGGGCGTGTCGTGCATGTATTCGTTATGCGGATTGTGGAAATTGATCTTGGTCGACGCCATGGCGTTGATCTTGCCTGGATCCTGACGGAACATCAGGTTCGGCGCCTTGGCGGCATTCCAGTCGACCGTTTCCGGCGCGACCTCATTGCCGTTGCCGTCGAACAGACGGATGCTGTTGCGCGTCAGATAGGTGGGATCCTTGCGCATCAACGGGACAATGTCCTTCTCGATGATCGAGCGCGGCGCCGTCCAGTACGGGTTGAGGATGACCTCATAGATCTTCGAGTTGATCATGTGGGTCGGGCGGTCGATGCGGCCGACGACTGCGGTGTTGCGCAGTGCGACGCGGTCGTTCTCGACGGCTTCGACGGAGGCGCCGGGAACGTTGACCGTCACATAACGACGGCCGAGATCGCCGGACATCGACTGCAGGCGCACCAGATTGGTGTTGAGCTGGTTCAGGCGAACATCGGCGCTGACATTTAGCGCCTTGACGGTGAATTCGCCAAGAACACCGTCTTCCGGCAGGCCGTGACGAGCCTGGAAGCGCTTGACCGCACCTTCGACGTAGGAATCGTAGGAGTTGGACATACCGGCTTCCTGCGGCAGGTCGCCTGCGATCATCAGGCGCTGGCGCAGGCTCTGCACGGAGGGGTCCGTGGCGCCGATCCGCAGTGCCGAGGGTGGGTTAATCGTGGGCCAGCCGCCGTTCGAGACGATCATCTGGTACTGGCCGATCGCCTGCTGCATGTTGACGAGGTTGCTGGCGCTCAACATCGGGGTGTTCGACGTGACGGCGGCAACGGTGCGCGACGCCTGGGCGTCAAACTGATCGTCCCAGTTGCCGCGACGCGGTGCATTGATCAAGTCATTGACCGCATCCTGCGCCAAGGCCTGCCCGGTGAATGCCGCAGCACCGGCAGCAGCGGCACCACGCAGCAGGGAGCGGCGCGAGAGAGCAACAATTCCAGACGTCTTGGACATATTTCCTACCGTTTCATCCTGAACCTGTCCCAAACGCATACCGCGCCATGGTTAACAAAGCGCCGCCAGACAGGCAGGGACATGCATTTCGGGGTCGACCGGAGGCTATCGACGCACCTCCGTTCCTAGTCTCGGCGGTCCCATATCAATATGGCCAATTCGTGTCACCAAGGGTTGCGTCACGGGAGTGTGTAGATCGAATCCGGGGCTATCGGGCTCAGGTAGTCACGCCCAAAGATCGTCGTCCAGACATGGTTCAGGCTGCTTGCTCGCGCCCGGGTTCGCTGATTCACTCAGATGCGAGCGGTGATTTGCGGGGGGCTTTGATGGAAGAGCTCGATGACAGTGTGGTGGTTTTCAGCTTTGAGGATGGGTGGCGCATCATCGAGCTACTGACCAAATTCGACTATCAGCGCGAAGGCGGTTTGATGGGTAATTGCGTCGGAATGTTTTATGACGGGCCTCACACCATATATTCCCTCCGCAACTCGCTCAACGAACCGAGAGCCAACATTTTGCTTGTGGGCCGTGAAGTCACAGAGGTCGCGGGGCGATACAATACGGTTCCAGAACCCAAGTACCTAAAACGGGTCAGACGTTTCCTCGCCGAACGCGGCTACACGGTGGCGCCGACAGCGTTTCTGATTACGGAACTGCGGTCGAGAAACCTGGAACGAACGCAAAACGAGACAAGGCGCTACGGTGCAGGCTGAACCCGCGACCTAGCGCCTTCTCAATGCCACCGCATGACTGGAGGAAATGCGTGGGTGTCGCGTAGCCTCCAGTGGATCAGAGGCGGTACATGATCGAGTCGTTCCAGAAGCGGTCGAGGCGCTGCAGAAGCTTGTTCATCTGAGTGAACTCGTCGGTGCCGATGCCGCCGACCTTCTGGATCGAGCCGATGTGGCGCTCATAGAGCTTGGCAACGGTCTCGGCTATTTCCTGGCCGGCTTCGGTCAGGCTGATGCGGACCGAGCGACGGTCGACACGCGAGCGGGCGTGGTTGATGAAGCCGAGATCGACGAGCTTTTTGACGTTGTAGGAAACGTTCGAGCCCAGGTAGTAACCACGCGAGCGCAGTTCACCGGCGGTCAGTTCCGAATTGCCGATGTTGAAGAGCAGGAGTGCCTGGACGGCGTTGATGTCGGAGCGACCCTTGCGGTCGAACTCGTCCTTGATGACGTCGAGAAGGCGGCGATGAAGACGCTCGACGAGGTGGAGGGATTCGAGGTAGAGCGAACGGATCGCTTCTTCCTGCGGGTCGAGAGTGGCCGGCTGCGGCTTGAGCTTGGTGTTCATATCGGTCTGCCTCACTGTTTTGTTTGGCGGTGTTGGTTTTTTCTCCCGCCTTGGTGAGGACCGTATCCAATGCGCATAAAATTCTATTTAAAACGCAGGCTTAACAGAGGCTTACTAAAGCCCAGCCTGCTATCAGGGTAAATCAACCGTTATACGCTCCTGCTTGTGTCTCCCTTCGAGCCACAACGCCAGGCGGAAAAGAACAAAGACGACGAAGACTGCGGAATGCATGGTGACGGCCAGCGTGTTGCGGCCGAAGATCTCCGGCCAGACGGTGAACATCAGCATCTGGCCGCCTGCCGCGAGCAGCCACATGACCGGGCCCCACGAGCCGGCAAGCCAGAGGCCGAGCGCTGCGACCGGAAACACGACCGCAAGCCCCGTGGCCGCCACCCGCCAGGGTGTCGAGAGGAGATCGAAGCGGCCGAGCCCCTCCTGGCTGTAGCCGACGAGGAGCGCCCAATATTGCAGACCGAACCACAGACAGGACAGCGCCACCACGCGCAGGAAGAGCACGAAGATGGTCTCGGTGAGACTGCGGATAGGTGTCTGCGACGAATCAGCTTCCATGGATAGGAGGATAGGCTGGGGACAACCCCTCCGCCAGCACGGCCGCCGCCCCCTCCCCTACTGATCGCATCATCCATGTCGAGCCTATCCCGATAAGAGACAGTTCGCCTCCGTCAGGCTTCCGTTTTGCAAGCCCCGGTCGGCGTGCTAATCAGCAGCCGAAGATAGACCAAGGATCACGATCATGACGGACAAGACACATCAGGTAGACCACGTCACCGGCCACCGGCGCATGCGCCGCCTGCGCAAGGCCGACTGGCAGCGCCGCATGGTTCTGGAAAACCGGTTGACCGTCGATGATCTGATCTGGCCGATCTTCGTCGTGCCGGGCTCCGGCATCATGGAGCCGATCGCGGCGATGCCGGGTGTGTTCAGGATGAGCGTCGACAAGGCGGTCGAGGCAGCCAGAGAAGCGGCCGACCTCGGCATTCCGGCCCTTGCGACTTTCCCGAATGTGGAAATGGAGCTGCGCGACCAGACAGGCTCCGAAGTGTTGAAGAGCAACAATCTTCTCAATCAGGTGACCGCTGCGATCAAGAAGGCGGTTCCCAATATCGGCGTGATTACCGATGTGGCGCTCGATCCCTTCACCAGCCATGGCCATGACGGCATTCTGCGGGATGGCGAGATCGTCAACGACGAGACGGTCGACCAGCTGGTGCGCGCCGCTATCGCGCAAGCCGATGCCGGGTCCGACATCATCGCGCCCTCCGACATGATGGACGGACGTATTGGCGCGATCCGCCGGGGGCTGGATGCCGCCGGTCATCAGAGAGTCGGCATAATGTCCTATGCCACCAAGTTCGCCTCCTGCTATTATGGCCCGTACCGCGAGGCGATCTCGACCAGCGGTCTCCTGAAGGGCGACAAGAAGACCTATTACATCGATCCCGCCAACGGCACCGAGGCGGTACGCGATGCAGCGCTCGACGTCGAGGAAGGCGCTGACATGCTGATGGTCAAGCCTGGTCTTCCCTATCTCGACATCTGCTGGCGCCTCAAGGAGAGCTTCGGCCTTCCGGTCTTCGCCTATCAGGTCTCCGGCGAATACAGCCAGATCAAGGCTACTGCCGCCAATGGCTGGATAGACGGCGAGCGCGCCATGCTCGAAACCTTGCTCTGCTTCAAGCGCGCCGGCTGCGACGGGATCCTCACCTATTTCGCGCCCGAGGTTGCACGCCTGCTGGCGAAACAGGGCTGAGGTTCACCCGGCGCGGTGACCCTCACGGATTATTGTATTCGGGATCGGGCTCCCCATATCTGAGACACAACCTCAAAGGAGCCAGATATGAGCCTCGACAGCAATTCGTCCTATGCCGCCCCCGAAGACTGGCGCGCCTATAGCGGCGTGCTCTCGCGGCGCGTCTTTGCCTTCCTCGTGGACTACCTTTTTATCGGCCTCCTCTGGATTCCGGCGGCCGTGGTGGTCTTCTTCCTGGGCATCCTGACGCTTGGCCTCGGCTGGCTTCTCTATCCGATCCTGTTCTTCGTCGTCGCCGGACTCTATTTCGGCATGTCGCTTGCGGGTCCGTCCCAGGCCACGCCGGGCATGCGGATGATGGGCATTGCCATGGTCCGCCTTGATGGTCGTAAGATCGACTTCGTCACGGCGGTCGCCCATCTGGCGCTGTTCTGGATCCTCAACTCCGTGCTGACACCGCTCGTGCTGCTCGCCGGCCTGTTCATCGAGCGTTCGCGCTTGGTGCATGACCTGCTGCTCGGCACGGCTGTGGTCAGGACTTACTGATCTCGTTCGGCACTCTATCCGAGACAATGCACTCCGGCGTCTCGCCGGAGTGTTGACCTTTTTCATTCTTGCGCCATCCTACCTCTGACAGGTCACGCCAAAGGATTCTCTTCATCCGCATATGAACACGCAGACCAGCCCCTCCCCTCAATTCTATCTGACGGCGCCTGCGCCGTGCCCGTATCTTTCGGGAGAGATGGAGCGGAAGGTGTTCACCCATCTTGTCGGTCAGCGGGCGACCGAGATGAACGATCTTTTGACGCAAGGGGGCTTTCGTCGGTCTCAGAATATCGCCTATCGCCCGGCCTGCGAATCCTGCCGCGCCTGCGTGTCTGTCCGTGTCCTGGTCAATGAGTTCGAACTGAGCCGCGGCTTCAGGCGCGTCGAGGCCACCAATGCAGATCTTGTCTCCACCGTCTTTCCGGCCCAGCCTTCAACCGAGCAGTTCTCTCTCTTCCGCCACTATCTCGACCATCGGCACCAGAACGGCGGCATGTCGGACATGTCGGCGCTCGACTATGCGATCATGGTCGAGGACAGCCATGTGCAGACGCGGGTCATCGAATACCGGCTTCGCGTCCCCGGAGACGGGATTTCGGCCCAGCCGCGCGGCGAACTGATCGCCGTTGCGCTGTCCGACCTGATGAGCGACGGGCTGTCGATGGTCTATTCGTTCTACAATCCGGAAATGGAAAAGCGGTCACTCGGCACGATGATGGTGCTCGACCACATTCGCCGCGCGAAGGCGCTCGGCCTGCCGCATGTGTACCTCGGATACTGGGTGCAGGGCTCGAAGAAAATGGGATACAAGACACGTTTCCAGCCGCAGGAACACCTGATGCATCAGGGTTGGACGCGTTTCCCCCTCGAACCCGAGGGGTGAAGCCAGAAAAAGTTGCGGAAGAAAAGTCCCATTTTAGGACAGGCCAGCCCTTCGCAGATCAAACGCTGCGAAGGGCTGTTTCATTTCAGGACAGTTTGCGGATGATGCCGTAGACGATGTTCTTGTTCTGGCCAAAGCGGAGCGAGCATTCGACGTCGAGACCTTCGGTCGTCGCGCGCATGATCCGCCACATGTCTTCTTCCGAACGCAGCAACAATGCCCAGTTCATGAAGGTTTCCATGTAGCCGTCATCGGGGACTTCCTGCGAGAAGTTCGCAAACAGGAAAGTACCGTTCGGCTTCAGCATCTGCAGGCAGCGCTGCGAGAGCTTGATGGCCACTTCGTCGGCGAGATAGTCGTAGAGACCGGCTGCATAGACGAAGTCGAAGGTACCGAGGGTCTGCGCACGGGTCAGCACGGTGCGTACCGAGCCGTTGACGGCTTCGACAGCGGTTCCCGCGAATTCGCTGGCGACGGCGCCAACGCTCATCGGATCCTGATCGAGCGCGATCCACCGCTTGATCGTCTTGTCCTTCAGGGCCTGCGACATGCTGCCTTCACGCAGATGACCAGCTGCGATGGTCAGGATTTCCGCCTCGCCGCCGCGCGAAGACGCGACATCGTCGACGAACTGGGCCAGCAGATCCCGGCGTTCCCGGACCGCGACGCATGCCGGCGACTGGCTGGTGAAGGCATGAACCTCCTTGCCCATCGGGCTTGCTGCATCCAGCATCGGCTGGACCGACGGATGGCCATAGATGAAGTCGAGAAGACCCGCGTCACCCGAGTAACCGCGCGGCTTTTCGAATGACCAGCGGGTGAATGGATCCTCATGGAAATGCCGGGCGATGGCATGGTTCTGGGCCACCGGGATGAGTTGCTCCCAGACCTTCGGAGAAAATCGGTTGCGGATCTCGTGGAGGCCGGTCAGCAGGCGAAGCATGATCTGGCCGACGGCAGTCTTCTGCTCGAACTGCTGCTCCGCAACACGGAGGTGAAGTGCCATTTCGGCACGTGCCAGAGCAAGATCCTTATCGGTGGCATCGACCGAAGTCGAAAACACCGTCGCCGCAATAGAGTCCGGCGTGATGAGGCTCTGGCCGTCGAATGCAATCTTTACATCACTCACACTTCACTCCTTATTTAGTCAAAACTCACATTAATTCTTTGTAAACCATAATCGCGGACGGCAATAAGTGCACTCCGATTTTAGTCAGACTTTAAAACATAGTTAACACGTCGGCGAGCTAGTGTAGACGAGCGCGTGACGTGCGCGGTGACGATGGAGTCGTGATGGATCGGGTCATCAAGAACCCAGTGCGCGGAAATCGCGACACAAACCCGCACATGCACAGCGGGTCTGCAACTGACTCCGCATGGAGCGACGGTTCGAACTACAGCCCTCCTGCAATCGATGCCAAGACCATCACCCTCCCTGCCCTGAACGCGTTATACCAGACGCATCGCAGCTTCACGCAGTTGCGCCAGACCCGCCAGGGTCTATGGCTTGCCGCGCTCGTCTACCTTTTGTTCGGCGTTGCGGACGCCTTCCTGTTGCCTGATGTGGCAGTCCAGACTGTCACGGCGCGACTGATCGCGGCGATCCTGGCCATCTCGGTCATGGAGGTCTGCGTGGCGCGGCGGGTCGGCCTCCATTGGGTCGATCTCAGTTGCGCCGCAACTGTTGTCGTCGGATATGTTGCCTGGCTCATTCCGGCGAGCCACACCACAGCTGAGGATGCATTCCGGTATTACATGCTGTTCGGCACCATCTTCATGATGAGTGCGAACCTGTTCTTCAATCTCGTCTTCCGCCTGTCGGTCATGACGTCGGCAACGATCCTCGTCATCTTCCTCTACAGTATGCTGCATGCGCCTGCGCTGTCGTTGGAGCAGACCGTAGTCGTCATCCTGTTCTACGCATCCTGCTTCCTATTCACGTCCTACGTGAACTGGAAGCTCAACGAGGAACGCTACAACGTCTTTCTCAATGCTGTGGAAGCGGCTCATCAGCACAGTGAGGCTGAAAAACGTGGGGAAGCTCTCGAGCGCTTATCCAACACCGACTACCTCACCGGCATGGAAAACCGCCGCGCTGTGGACAAGCGGCTCCGCGACTATTGGAACGACTGGCAGAGCGAAGGAAAGGCCTTTGCGGCGATCCTGGTCGATGTCGACTTCTTCAAGAAATACAACGATTTTTACGGCCATCAGGCCGGTGACCGCTGCCTGATCCTGGTCGCGAACGTGCTCAACGACACGCTGAAGCCACTCAACGCTTCGGTCGGCCGCTATGGTGGCGAAGAGTTCATCGTGCTGTCCCGCGTGACGGGTCGTGATCAGGTCATGGCGCTCTGCGAGATCATCCGCAGCGCCGTCGAGGGACTGCATCTCGTCCACGACCAGCGGCGCGATGGCCAGGCGGTGGTGACTGTCAGTGTCGGCGCCTCCTATACGCGTCCGCAGAGCGGCCCCAAGCTCGAACGTATCATCAACGAGGCGGACCGGGCGCTCTATTCGGCCAAGGCGAATGGTCGAAACTGCATCCGGCTGTTCAACCCGAACGATCCGCTGACCAGCGACGACAACGAGAACATCGCAGCGACGCTCCGGATGGCGGTCAAGAACGACCTCGTGCATCTGGTCTACCAGCCGATCCAGAACCTGCGCACCGGCCGCGTCGAGGCGGTCGAGTCGCTGATGCGCATGAAGATGGTCGACGGCACGCCACTGTCGCCGGCACAGTTTATCCCGGTCGCCGAGCGCACCGGCGCGATCCTCGATCTCGGCCTCTGGGCAATCCGCCGGGCCTGCACGGAAGTGCTCGCAACCGGCATTGCGCCGATGGCGAGCGTCAACGTCTCTGCCATTCAGCTCAAGTCCCGCGGTTTTGCTCTGGCCGTCTCGACGATTCTTGAAGAAACAGGCGTCTCCGGTTCGCAGCTTGCCTTCGAAATCACCGAAGGCATCGACATGGAGGGGCAGTCGGATGTCATCCGCTGCATCACCGATCTGCAGGCGCTCGGGATTCGCATCTGGCTCGACGACTTCGGCACGGGCTTTGCCGGCCTCTCCTGGCTCCGCCTGTTCCCCTTCGACACGGTCAAGATCGACCGCTCCTTCCTGCAGGATGCCCGCCGTCCGGCGGGGCGCGCCATGCTCGAGGACATCATTCGCCTCATCCGGAATCGCGGCCTGAAGATCCTGATCGAAGGCCTGGAGACGGCCGACCATGTGGAACTGATGCACGAGCTCGGCATCGAGCTCGGTCAGGGCTATTATCTGGGTCGTCCTGTTCCAATCGACGAAGTCAAGATCAAGTCCTTCCCGCGTCTGGCGAGCGTTTCCGGTCTTTGAGGGAGAGTGCTGATTGATCCCAGAATTGGACGATCGGCACCTCTGCGTTTCCTGAACGAAATCAGTAGTATCCGGCCAAATTCCAATCTGGACGGATACGCGCATGAGCACGGTCGACGCAACGCAACTGGCCGGACAGCCTGATTTTGCCGAGAAGCTTCTGAAAGAGCACCTCCATCAGGGTGAGCGACGGCTATCTCGACGCCTTCCGCAGCCATGTCGATCCGGTGCATCATGAAGCCGGCACGATCCTGTTCCGAAAAGGCGACGACAGCCACTTTGCCATCCTGATCGCCGAGGGCGAGATCGAGGTCTACGATGAAGAGAGCGGCAATGTTCTTGCCATCGCCGGCGAAGGCTCGCTCATCGGCGAGCTCGGGCTGATCAGCGGCGATCCGCGTAGCGCGTCGGCCAGAACGCTGACACGGCTGCGTGGCTGGACCATCGATCGGGCGCAATATCGCGAGTTCCTCAGCGATCGACCAGAACTGGCGACCCTCTTCTTCCGCAAGATCTATGCTCAGCTGTCGGCGAGTTACGGCAAGCTCAGGCTACAGTTCGTGGCGCTCGAAGAGGCCGACCGGCGCTATCACGCGCTCGCCTTCCTCTTCGTCACCATGGTTCTGATGATCAACATCTATGCCTTGGTCAACAGCCTCATCCTGACCAATCTCAAGGTGACCCATCAGTCGCAGGTGATGTTCTGGACCTCCCGCGTGATGGAAGTCTGGGGCGCCTTCGTCATTTGGGGACTGACCGTGCGCTGCGGTCTGACGCGGCACGATATGGGCATCCGGATGGAGAATATCTGGAGGTCGATTGGCATGGGACTGACCATCAGCGCCGTCGCTCTGGCCGCCATGGCCTATTTCCGCACCCTTCTCTATCCCGAGCTTCAGGGAACGCCTGTGATCGACCCGAAGCTGGTGACGATCACCGTCTACACCTACATCATCGTCGCACCGCTCCAGGAATGGATCTGCCGCGGGGTGCTGCTGACGGCAATTGCCGATCTGATGCCGGGCAAGACCCGCCCGATGTCGGCGATCGTGATCACCTCGCTGATCTTCTCCACTCTGCATCTGCACTATTCCCAGTCGCTCGCCGTGGTCGCCCTCGTCTCCGGCATCGTCTGGGGCTGGCTGCACCTGAAGTATCGCAACCTCGCCGGCCCCATCGTCTCGCATTTCATCCTGGGCAATGCCGCGACGCTGATGGGGGTCTGGTCGATCTGGGAGCGTGGCTGACACAGAAATGCCGGCCGCAAGGCGACCGACTTTTGTCTGTGGAGACCTTGAGATCAGCCCGAGAACTTACCGCTACGCGGGAAACCCTTCGGCACAAGGCGGCCGGCAGACGCGCGGTCGCCCTGCCATTCGACCAGTTCTTCCTTGGTCTTAGTGAAGGTGCGGCCGGCACTGTCGGCCCAGGTCAGACCGTCTGCCATCGCGAAGAACTTGACGTCGGAGATGCCGCCATCCTTGTATCGCTGCAGGCGCACGCCCTTGCCGCGGGTCATTTCCGGGATCTGGGTCAGCGGGAAAACCAGCAGCTTGCGGTTTTCGCCGACGACCGCCAGATGATCGCCGCTGACGGGGACCACCAGCTTTGCCTCGTCGGGCATGCCGACATTCATGATCTGCTTGCCCTTGCGGGTGTTGGCGACGACCTCACCTTCCGGCACGATGAAGCCGTTGCCGGCGGTCGAGACGAAGATCAGCTTGCGGCTTGCGTCATGGACAAAGGCGGTCAGCACGTCCTGATCGTTTTCCATGTCGACCATGATGCGCAGCGGTTCGCCATGGCCACGGCCACCGGGCAGCTTGTCGCCGCTGAGCGTGTAGACCTTGCCCCCCGTGGTCACCAGCAGGATCTTGTCCGTCGTCTGAGCGGGGAAAGCCACCTTCAACCCGTCGCCTTCCTTGAAGGTCAGCGCAGACGTGTCGGAGATGTGACCCTTCAGCGCGCGGATCCAGCCCTTTTCGGAGATGACGACGGTGATCGGTTCCTTTTCGATCATCGCTTGCTGGATTGCCTCGACATCCGCGCTCGGAGCGTCGGAGAAGACAGTGCGACGGCGGCCGAGCTCGGTCGCCTTGGCATACTTCTTCTTCACCTCGCCGATTTCCCAGGCGACGGTCTGCCACTGCTTGTCATCGGAAGCGAGCAGGGATTCGATTTCCGCCTTCTCGGCCGAGAGCGCCTCGTGCTCCTTGCGGATCTCGAACTCTTCGAGCTTGCGAAGGTTGCGCAGCCGCATGTTGAGGATGGCTTCGGCCTGGTTGTCGGTCAGATCCCATTTGGCGATCAGGACAGGCTTTGGCTCGTCTTCCTCGCGGATGATGCGGATCACCTCGTCGAGGTTGAGATAGGCGATCAGCAGGCCGCCGAGGATTTCCAGGCGCCGGTCGATGGCTGCAAGGCGGAACTTCGAACGACGGACGAGGACGTCCTTGCGGTGGTCAAGCCATTCGGTCAGCACCTCGTTGAGGGCCATGACCTTCGGCACCTTGCCCTGCGAGAGCACGTTCATGTTGAGCGGAACGCGGCTTTCGAGCTCGGTGAGCTTGAAGAGCGATTCCATCAGCAACGTGGCGTCGACCGTGCGGCTCTTCGGCACGAGCACGAGGCGCACGTCCTCGGCGCTTTCGTCGCGCACGTCTTCCAGGAGCGGCAGGCGGCGGGCGATCAGCAGTTCCGCGATCTTTTCGATCAGGCGCGACTTCTGCACCTGGAACGGGATCTGGGTGACGATGATCTGGTAGCCGCCGCGCCCGAGGTCTTCCGGTCTCCCACTTGGCGCGGACGCGGAAACCACCGCGACCGGTGCGGTAGGTCTCGAGCATCGATGGCGCGGCTTTCGACGATCACGCCGCCGGTCGGGAAGTCCGGTCCCTCAATGCCGCCGCGTTCCGGATGGGCGGGATCTGCCAGCAGTTCCTCGACGGGCGCGCCGGGGTTCTTGATCAGATACAGCGCCGCGTCGCAGAGCTCATGGGCATTGTGCGGCGGAATGGAGGTCGCCATGCCGACCGCGATGCCCGAGGCGCCGTTGGCGAGCAGGTTCGGGAAGGCACCGGGAAGAACCGTCGGCTCGTCGTCTTCCTCGTTATAGGTCGGGCGGAAATCGACAGCGTCCTGGTCGATGCCTTCGAGCAGCAGAGCCGCGACATCGGTCATGCGGGCTTCGGTGTAACGGTAGGCAGCCGCACTGTCGCCGTCGATATTGCCGAAGTTCCCCTGCCCGTCCACAACCGGATAGCGCTGGGAGAAGTCCTGCGCGAGGCGCACCAGCGCATCATAGACCGACTGGTCGCCATGCGGGTGGAACTTACCGATGACGTCACCGACGATACGGGCGCATTTCTTGAAGGCCGAGTTCGGCCGGATGCCCATTTCGCTCATCGCGTGGATGATGCGGCGATGCACCGGCTTCAGACCGTCGCGGACGTCCGGCAGCGCGCGATGCATGATCGTCGACAAGGCGTAGGCGAGATAACGCTCTTCGAGCGCCGCCTTCAGGTCAACCGGAAGAATGTGATCGCCACCCTCTTCGGGCGGAAGCTGATTTGTCCCCATGGGTTTCCCCTATCGGAGAAGACCCGTAACGGCAAGGAATCCGGGCGTTCTGCCTGTGGATTAAGAGCCTGTGACCGTGATCACGCCACATTCGACCCGCACCAGTCTATGGCGAAAACCGGTGGACGTTTTTCCAATCCCACTTATAAATATTTCCGACCTTTTGGGTCCGCTTCCGGCGGCCAACAGCAACAGAGGACCTCACCATGACCTTGTACCGTTCCACCAGAATTCTGCTCGCGGGCGCGGCGCTTTGCGCGTTCACAGGCCCGGCGCTCGCGCTGGACGGACAGGATTTGTTGAAGAAGATCAATGCAGCCTTCGCAACGGGCGGCAGCAACATCACGGCCGAGAATGTCGAGGTCGATGGATCGAACGTGGTCTTCAAGGGCCTGAAGCTCGGGGTGGAAGGTGCCACGGCTGAAAAGCCCCTGATGCTTGACGAACTGACGCTGGAAGGCGTGAGCGAGGAAGAAGGCGGCGCCTATTACATCGAGCGCGTCGAATTTCCGGAGGTGAACGTCACTGAGGACAAGTCGAGCTTCAAGGTTCAGGATCTCTATCTTGCCGGCGTTTATGTCCCAGGCGACGCCAATGCCGAGGGCATTGATTCGCTGATGTTCTACGAAGAGGCCCATAGCGGTCCGGTCGATGTCACCGTCGATGGCAAGTCGGTCTTCTCGATGGCGGAAGCCGTCGGCACGATGGGTCTGTCGGACGATGAGACCACGATCACCTTCGAAGGCTCCGTGACCGGTGTAAAGGCCGATCTCAGCACCGTCGAAGACCCGCAGGCCAAGGCGCAGATCGAAGCGCTCGGTCTCACCACGCTCGACGGCAGCATGAACATGTCCGGCAGCTGGGAAGTCGAAAGCGGCACGATCGACATCGAGGATTACTCGATCGATTTCGCCAATGTCGGCAAGCTCTCTCTCGCCTTCTCGATGTCCGGCTACACGCTCGATCTCGTCAAGCAGATGCAGGAACAGGCCCGCATGATGCAGGCGCAGCCGCAGAACGAGCAGGCCCAGCAGGCCGCAGGCCTTGCCATGCTTGGCCTTGTGCAGCAGCTGTCGCTGGTTGACGCCCAGATCCGCTTCGAAGACGCTGGCATCACCAAACGCGGCCTCGATTATGCCGGCAAGAGCAACGGTGCCGACGGCGCCCAGATGTCACAGATGGTCAAGGGCATGGTTCCGATCCTGCTCGCCCAGGCCAAGCTCGGCGCGATCCAGAACGAAATCTCGGCCGCGGTGAACACCTATATCGACGACCCGAAGGCGCTCACCATCGCTGCTGCGCCTGCCAACCCGGTCGCCTTCCCGATGATCATGGGTGCCGCCATGGGCGCGCCGGAAACCATTCCGGGCCTGATCGGCCTCAAGGTCACCGCCAACGACTGATCGTCGTCGACCCCATATCGAAAGCCCGGCTGTGCGAACGGTCGGGCTTTTTTGTTGGCTTTCGACAAACGAAAAAGGCCGGGATCGCTCCCGGCCTTCGTCATATCCAGATCCCTTTCGCGGATCAGTCCTTCTTCGGCTGCGGCACGACGCGCAGCGACAGATCGCGCAGCTGAGCGGGCGTCGCCGGCGACGGGGCGTTCATCAGCAAGTCCTGGGCCTGCTGGTTCATCGGGAAGAGCGAGATTTCGCGCAGGTTCTTCGCACCGACGAGCAGCATGACCACGCGGTCGATACCGAAGGCGCAGCCGCCATGCGGGGGGGCGCCGTACTGGAAGGCACGGTACATGCCGCCAAAGCGTTCCTCGACGTCATCCTTCGACAGGCCGACCTTCTCGAAGGCCTTGACCATCAGTTCCGGCGACTGGTTACGGATCGAACCCGAGGCGATTTCGAAGCCGTTGCAGACGGCGTCATACTGATAGGCCTTAAGCGACAGCGGATCCTGGCTTTCCAGCGCTTCCAGTCCACCCTGCGGCATCGAGAAGGGGTTGTGGGCGAAGTCGATCTTCTTTTCGTCTTCGTTGTATTCGTAGAACGGGAAGTCGACGATCCAGCACATTTCGAAGCGGTCGCGATCGACGAGGTTCAGTTCCTCGCCGGCGCGCGTGCGGGCTTCGCCGGCAAACTTGTAGAACTTGGCCGGGTCGCCGGCGACGAAGAAGCAGGCGTCCCCTGCTTCAAGACCGAGCTGGGTGCGGATCGCTTCGGTGCGCTCTTCGCCGATGTTCTTGGCGAGCGGGCCGGAGCCGGCGATCTTGCCGTCCTCTTCCTTCCAGAAGATGTAGCCGAGGCCCGGCTGGCCGGTCGACTGCGCCCAGGCGTTCATGCGGTCGCAGAATGCTCTGGAGCCACCGGTCTTGGCCGGGATCGCCCAGATCTCGACCTTCGGGTTGGACGCGATCATACCGGCGAAGACCTTGAAGCCGGAATCGCGGAAGTGGTCGGTGACGCCTTCCATGACGATCGGGTTGCGCAGGTCGGGCTTGTCGGAGCCATATTTGCGAATCGCGACATCGTAGGGGATGCGCGGCCATTCCTTGGTGACCGGCTTGCCTTCGGCGAACTGCTCGAAGACCTCAGTCATCATCGGCTCCATCGTCGCCCAAATGTCTTCCTGGGTGACGAAGCTCATCTCGACGTCGAGCTGGTAGAATTCACCCGGCAGACGGTCGGCGCGCGGGTCTTCGTCGCGGAAGCAGGGCGCGATCTGGAAATAGCGGTCGAAGCCGGCGACCATCAGCAGCTGCTTGTACTGCTGCGGGGCCTGGGGCAGCGCAAAGAACTTGCCTTCGTGGATACGGCTCGGCACGAGGAAGTCGCGCGCACCTTCCGGCGACGAGGCCGTCAGGATCGGTGTCGAATATTCGGCAAAGCCGGCAGCGGCCATGCCGTTGCGCATGGCGGAGATGATCTGCGTGCGCTTGACGATGTTCTTGTGCAGGGTTTCGCGGCGCAGGTCGAGGAAGCGGTACTTCAGGCGCACGTCTTCCGGGTAATCGGGCTCGCCGAAGACCGGCAGCGGCAGTTCCTTGGCAGCCGAGAGAACCTCGATTTCCTGAGCGTAAAGCTCGATCTCACCGGTCGGCATGTTCTTGTTGACGGTGTCGTCGGTGCGGGCCTTGACCAGGCCGTCGATGCGGATGACCCATTCGCCGCGCACGGTTTCAGCCAGCTTGAAAGCCGGGCTATCCGGATCGGCCACGACCTGGGTAATGCCGTAATGGTCGCGCAGATCGATGAAGAGCACGCCGCCATGATCACGAACGCGATGGACCCAGCCCGAGAGGCGAACGGTCTGACCGACGTCGGATTTGCGAAGAGCGGCACAGGTGTGGCTGCGGTAACGATGCATGATCAGGTATCCCGAATGTGACGGCCGAAAAGGCACCAACAGACGAGGCGCGCGACCGATAGAAAATCGGGCGGAAAAGCGCATGGTGTGGCTGATTTGTCAAGGCTGCGTGGTGGTGGGACGGGGCTCCAACCCGCAATTGGAGCGAGGCAGCGGAAGACGTTTGGCGGAGGGGCAGCAATCAGACGGCGGGTGTTCAGTATCACCGCTAGGTAATCTGGAGTTAACGTGATTGAGAAGCCGAGCCATCTTCCAATCCCATTTTGTCTGTCGGTGGGTCACTTCAACCGCCCAAAAAGAGCCGCAACTGGTGCCCGATTGCGAGTGGAGCGAGAAACATCGCTGCGCTAAGAAGAAGTCAAACCTCATTCCCACGTTAGCGTCGCTGCCCTAACCAAGCGAGCGATCCCAGTTCTCGGGCCACCACTTGATAACGTCGCCTAGGTACTGATCGAGAGGATCCCCCTTATCCTCGTCCACGCCAGGAGCCACCTCTGAATGGAGGCTCGATAGTAACCAGCCAGCACGCTCGGATTTTGCTGCCTCGGCAAACACGTCAAGAAAACTGGCAACCATGCAGCGATGAAGGATAAACTCCAAATCATCGATATTGCAAAATGCCACCGGCACCTGATCAACTGCTTCTATTTCGGGGTCCTTTGCCGTGGACATTGCGATTGCTCGTCGAAGGACCTCATGTTGCTGGCTACGGGATGTCTCAAGCCACGTGTCGAGGGACACGACGACCGCGATAGCATCATCAGAAAATTTTCCGCTCGGCGGTTTCACGATGCCACGTCTGACGTGCGATCGGAAACGCCAGATCTGGAATGCACCCTTGGCGAGCTCGTCGAGCGCCGCGCTTTCGAGAAGATCTGGTTCCTCTCCCAGTTTCACCGCTATCGACGCTTTCTTCGCCTTGCACTCTACTATGGCAACCGTCTCGTCTCCTCGGGTGAGGAACAAGTCGGGGCTGTCGAAATTAGTACGTCCATACTTGAACTCCCCAGCGACATTCAAATCTGACAGCAGAGAACGAAAAAGCAGACTGCAATAGCTTTCGAACCGCTTGCCGATCAGAATTCCTGAGGCGACCATCATTGTCGACTAGATCGTAATAGAGGCCATTGGTGCAGCGCTCGATGACCAAATCCGGGATGGGGCCATACATTACTCCCTCTTCCGGGAAAGAGATGCATGGCCATTTTCGCAGGACTGAAGCCTGATAAGCCGCGTGGGTTGTCACCTGTGGCATCAAAGCCGCCTCACGCCGTATCGAGTTCCTCTGACCCGGCAAACATGGATAGACATCTAGCTAGTGTCTCATCAGCAATCGGCACCTGTTTGGCCTTCGGCGTCATTACGGACTGCTGGGTGATGACAAAGCATCGCGTACAAGGCAAATCCTGAAAAGCAGAAGTCGTGTATAGAAACTCCAAATTTTTCTTCGAAGTAGTCTGCTGCTTCCGGGAATGTATAAAGGTAGGCTGCTTTGAAAAAAGCCGCCTTGTTTACCTTGCCGCGCTGCCAATGAAACTGCCTTTGTGCCAACCGATGAAATTCATCCATTACGTTTAGCCGCTGCAAGACAACTCCGTCGTCAGCATTTTCCAGCTCGTGCATGAGCTTCATAAGATGGATCGGAGATCCCAGATTTTGGGTGTCGAGGGTTTGAAAAGCCCTATTGCCGCGGCGTCGCAACTGCTTCGACCGCAAATACGCATTAACCAGGGTCTCAAGTGTCCACTTATGAATGTGATGTGGTTTGAACGCCCACTCAACCAATTCTGGTTTCCGACGGGGAAAACGAGACAATGCCATGCGGTCTCCCTCGCCGATGCGATCAATGGCCCAAATCATTCGAAGAAACGGACCGGCTGCATCCACACGGCCGAGCGCTTCATTCAGCCGCTTCCTAGCCTTGTCTCGTCTCCTGCGGAGAAATCCTGAGGATCTCTCGGTGGGCAGCGTTTGATCGTCATCCGCTCCGCCCCCCGCATCTCTTATAGTCAAATTCCGCTCGACGAGTTCATCACCCGTTTCATTTGACAACTTCGGTAACCTTCAAACCTACATCAATTCTCAAGATATCTTATTCTGCACCGAATTCGACAGTATATTAACTCGTTGAATAACAATTTGACGACGCAGATTCAGTCCCGTCACTTGCAGATTAGGGACATAGAAATATAGATTCCGAAAATTTTCAAACCCTACATAAATGTCTGTATTGACAGCGCAAACGCGCTTCACTCCGGCAGCAATACACTCGCCAGATCCAGCGGCGCCGCAAACGGCTCGCAGCCGGTGCCGCCGTCGCCTTCCGGTGGCAGCTTGCCGTCGATCATCAGATGGGCATGACCGTGGATCTGCGACCAGACGAGTTGCTCGACGGCCGCCCTGCCCTCCGGGGTGTCGCGGTTCAGGCGCTTTGCCACCGGCAGCGATATCTCCGCGAGCACGGCATGGGCGGCATTGGCGGGCGGGCCGATGGCCGGATCGTTCCAGTCGAGGCGGTTGGCGGTGAACATCAGGCGGAAGAGATGCGGGCGGGATCTCGCAAAGTTCAGATAGCCGCGGGAGGCAGCGCGCAGCTGATCTGCCGGATCATCAGGGGCTGCCGCCATGGCTTCCCGCATCGAGGCGGCAAACAGCCTGAAGCCCTCGACGGCAAAGGCGGTCATCAGGTGGCGCAGGGTCGGGAAATGATGCTCGGGGGCCGCATGGGAGACGCCGACGCGCGCGGCGAGCTTGCGGAGCGTCAGGCCTTCGAGACCCTGCTCCTCCAGCATCATGAGCCCATTGTCGATCAAGGCCTGGCGCAGGTCGCCATGGTGATAGGATTTCTGTCTTGCCATGACCCTTCATAGCCAGTCCGCCATCCGTCGTCAATATCAATCTTGACATTGCCAAGTTTTAGAACATCCTCATCTTGTCACCGTCAAGATGGAGCGCCTCGATGAATGCCGATACCGTGTTTTCGCTCGCCAGCAGCACCGCCATGACCGGCTGGCTGCTGCTCATTCTGGCGCCTCGCTGGGCGCGCACTCATCGGCTTCATCCGCTTTGGTCTGATCGGAGCGCTGTCGCTGACCTATGCCGTTCTGGTCTTCGTCTATTTCTTCCGCGTCGAGGGCGGCGGCTTCGGCTCGATCGCGGAAGTCAGGGCGCTGTTCATGGACGATCCGGTGCTCGTCGCCGGCTGGGTGCATTACTTCGCCTTCGATCTCTTTATCGGCACCTGGATTGCCGTCGAGGCCGACAAGCGCGGCTGGAACCGCGTGCTGCAGGCGCCGATGCTGGTCGCGACCTTCATGTTCGGGCCGCTGGGTCTTCTGCTCTTCTATCTCACCTGCGCGACGGCAACCGCGCTCGAGCCCCGAAAGGTCTGACCAATGACCATGCTTTTCAACGACAGTGTCGCAATCGCCCCGACGCAGGATCTCGCTGCTGCCGAACAAAGAACCCGACGCCTGTTGATCGTCGGCATCGGATTGCAGCTGGCGCTCGCCATCCCCAGCCTGATTGCGCTCGGCATCGACGAACGCCTGCTCAACGACATCAGCGTCTGGAGCAAGCCGCTGAAATTCCAGGCCTCTCTCGCCCTGATGCTCGGCACCCTGCTTCTGCTCCTGCCGCTCATCGAACCGAGGACACGGGCCGGCAGAGGCGTCTGGCTCGCGAGTCTCACTGCCGTTATCACGGCCAGCGGCGAAATTCTCTATATCACGCTGCAGGCTGCGCGTGGCCGGGCCTCGCATTTCAATGACAGCACACCTTTCGAGGCGATAGCCTATAGCGTGATGGGTGCCGGCGCCGCTTTGCTTGTGCTGTCGAGCCTGGTGATCGGGCTCTGCATCCTGCGGCGTCCAAGTCCGGACACGCCTACGGGCTTAAGGCTCGGCGGTGGTTGGGGTCTCGTGCTTGGCAGCATCGCCACGCTCTTTACCGCCTTTGCGCTCGGCAGCGGCGAGATCGGCGGCCCCGGCCATTGGGTCGGCGGCGTCAGGACGGATCTCGGCGGATTGCCGCTTTTCGGCTGGTCGCGGACAGGCGGGGATCTGCGCGTCCCGCATTTCTTCGCCACGCATATCATGCAGGCGCTGCCGCTTCTCGGCCTTGGTCTCGACCGCTTCGCGCCCAGCCTTGCCAGACCCGGCATACTGGTCGGTGCACTCGTCTCGATCGGGGTCGTCGTCGCCACCTTCGTCCAGGCAGTTCAGGGGCAGCCCTTCCTCTGACGGCGAATTCCGGGCGCGTTGCGACGGGCGATGTTTTTGGCCTGTCGCGGCCTGTCAAACAGGTCTAGGAATTTGGACCCGCCGCGGCACCGACTCACCGACCCCTCGCCGTGGCCTGCAGGCCCATCATGCATGATATCCGCCCTCTCATTCCCCTCCTCATCACTGCCGGCATCCTCATCGGCGGCAACGGCCTGCAGGGCACCTTCATCTCGCTGCGCGGCATCGAGGAAGGGTTCAGCACTTCCGTCATCGGCATGGTCGGTACGGGCTATTTCCTCGGCTTCGTGATCGGCTGTGTCTATGTCACGAAGATCATGCGGGCGATCGGACATATCCGCGCCTTTTCGGCGCTCGCCGCCATCGCATCCGCCGCCTCGATCATGATGGTGCTGGTGATCGACCCGATCTCCTGGTTCCTCATGCGCCTTGTGCAGGGCATCTGTTTTGCCGGCCTGTTTGCCGTCGTCGAAAGCTGGCTTAACGCCCGCGTCACAAACGCTACGCGAGCACGCACGCTCTCCGTCTACCGCTTCGTCGATCTCGGCTCGGTGACAGCAGCGCAATACATGATCCCGCTCTTCGGGGTCTCCGGCATCGATCTCTTCGCCATCATCGCCATGGCGCTCTCGCTATCCCTCGTGCCGATCTCGTTTGCCGACAAGTCGAGCCCCGCGCCGCCTAAGGACGTCAAGTTCGACATCAAGGTTCTTTGGTCGGTCTCGCCGCTTGCGACCGTCGGCTGCATCGTGATCGGGCTCACCAATTCCAGCTTCCGCTCGCTCGGCCCGATCTATGCGGATGGCATCGGCATGTCGGTAACGGCGATCGCGACCTTTATGAGCATCGGCATCTTTGCCGGCATCGTGCTGCAGTATCCGCTCGGCCATTACTCGGACAAGCTGGACCGCCGCGTCGTCATCCTTGTCTCGACGATCGGGGCGCTGCTCGCCTCGATCTACCTCGCCTTTCTGGCGGGTGACGGGGAGCTTGCCAACTTCATCGGCATCTTCGCCTTCGGGGCTTTTGCGCTGCCGCTCTATTCGCTGTGTTCGGCGCATGCCAATGACCATGCGGCACCGGGCCAGCATGCGCTGGTTTCGGCGGGCACGCTGTTCTTCTGGTCGATCGGCGCGGTCGTCGGGCCGCTGATTGCCTCCTTCCTGATGGAGGCTTTCGGGCCGCATGCGCTTTTCGCTTACGTCATCGTGGTATTGACGTTTTTTGCCGCCTATACGCTCGCCCGCATCCGGGCGCGCGATGCCGTGCCGACTGAAAAGCGGCGCATGCGCTTCCGCAGCCTGCTGCGCACCTCGACCTTCTTCAGCAAGCTTGCGACACCGCCGAACGAGAAGGATGGCGGCTGAGTTGATCGTCGTCAGTCCTGCGACAGCATGGCCTGACGGGGCTATTGCTGATCGGCCGCCTCAACTTTAAAAACAGGGTGTCCAGCGAGAGTTACCATCGTGACATTCATTTCCCGCCGCACCCTTCTTAACTCCGCCGCCGTGCTCGGCGCCTATGGCGTGGGCCATGCGGTGATGCCACGGCTGAGCCAGGCGTTGGCCGCCACCGACCCCATCGAGATCGAGGCGCTGACCGGCGATGTCATGCTCGACGGCAAGCAGGCGACGCGCGGGGTGATGCGCTATGCGCTTGCCGGGCAGACGTCTCCCGATCCCTCCCCGCCGATCCTGCGCACCAAGCGCGGCGAAGCCTTCAAGGCGCGGCTCATCAACCGGCTGGATGAGCCGACGACGATCCACTGGCACGGCATCCGCCTACCGAACGACCAGGACGGCGTGCCCTTCGTCACGCAGCCTTACGTCTATACCGGCGACCGCTTCGACTATGCCTTCTCGCCGCCGGATGCCGGCACCTTTTGGTATCACCCGCATTGCAATACGCTGACGCAGATGGGTCGCGGGCTTGCTGGCGTGCTGGTGGTCGAAGACGACCGCGATCCCGTCTTCGATGGCGAGGTGGTGCTGAACCTCCGAGATTTCCGGCTCGGAGGAGACAGCCAGTTCATCGAGCAGTTCAAGCCGCGCGATGCGGCCAAGACCGGGACCTTCGGCACGCTGCGCACCGCCAACTGGCAGCCGGAGCCGCGCTATGACGTGCCAGCCGGCGGCCTCGTGCGTGTCCGCATCCTCGCGGCCGATGTCACCCGTATCTACAATCTGCGCCTCATTGGGGCGGAGGCGCAGATCATCGCGATCGACGGACATCCGCTGCCGGAACGCATACCGCTCGACATGGCCGTCGTCTCGCCCGGGCAGCGGCTGGACCTTGCCGTCCGCGTCGCCGACAACGAGGGCGTGGAGATGGTGCTCGAAGATGTGAGGCCCTCGACGCCGAAGGTGGTCGCGCGGTTCCGCGCCGTCGGCTCATCGCTTAAGCGTAACCTTGGGGATCTCGGCCCGCTTGCGGAAAACGCCGGTGTCGAGGCGGACCTCTCCAGCGCGACCGAAATCCCGCTGCTGCTCAGCGCTACCGCCGAAACGGCTGCGCGCGATTCGATCTGCGGGTCGCTCGGCTATTCCTTTTGGGCGATCAACAAGGTGCCCTATCCCGGCGACACGGCCGATCCGACCGCGCCGATCGCGGAGCTGAAACTCGGTCGCGCCTATCTGCTCAATGTCGAGAACGTCACGCCACATGCCCATCCGATCCATCTGCATGGCATGAACTTCAAGGCCATCTCTTCGAACAAGCGAGAAGTCCAGCCGCTTGTCTCGGACACCTACCTTGTGCTGCCGGATGAAAAGGTCCAGCTTGCGCTGGTCGCCGACAATCCGGGGGATTGGGTCTTCCATTGCCACATCATCGAACACCAGAAGACCGGCATGACCGGCTATTTCCGGGTGACCTGAGTATGAGCCTTGCCGTGACGCTGCGCATTCACGAGCCCTATCCTGGGGTCTTCGCCTATTATGACGGGCGGATCGAAGGGAAGCGGCTGCATTCGGCCAAGCCGAACTGGCTCGACGATGGCGCCTACAGTCTCGGCGTTGCGAGTTATGCAATCGTCTCTGGCGCGGAAGCGCTCGTCTACGACACGCATATTTCCTTCGAGCACGCTCGCGCCATACGCAGCCATCTCTCCGGTCTCGGCGTCAGAAACATCCGGGTTGTGCTCAGCCACTGGCATACCGATCATATCGCCGGAAATGCTGGCTTCATCGACTGCCCTATCCTTTCGAACAAGCTGACGCGCAACACGCTGATCGAGAAGCGCAAGGTGCTTGCCGAGAAGGATCCGCCGATCAATCCGGTCGTCATGCCGACGGAGACGTTCGAAGGCGAGACGGAGCTTCAAGTCGGCGACATCACCGTCAGGCTGATCCAGTTCGACATTCACAGCGCCGATGGCACCGTTCTACTGCTGCCGCATCTCGGCGTTCTGCTGGCCGGCGACACACTAGAGGACAGCGTCACTTACATCTCGGAGCCGGGAAACACGACGCGGCACATTGCCGAACTCGACCGACTGGCGACGCTCGATTTCGTCAGGATCCTGCCCAATCACGGTGACGAGACGGTCATCGCTGCGGGCGGCTATCCGCCATCGCTGGTGACCGCCACGCGCGATTATCTCACGCGGCTGCTCGCCCGCCTGGATGATCCCACGCTTGAGACCGAGAGCCTTGAAAGCTTCATCGCTCCGGAACTGGCTGCGGGGACGCTCACCTATTTCGCGCCCTATGAGGCCGTCCACAGTCAGAACATCGCCGCCTTGAAGACCGGAGAGGCTGACGAATAAGGCGCTTTGGGCCTTCCAATGGCCTCGCGGCCCTGCTTTCCGGGCCGTTCATATTGACAAGGAAGGCCAGAAGGGAAACTAAGGTTGATCCTTTAGTTTCCATGACCGAGCCGAAATGATCGATACAACTGCTGCGCTCGAAGAGGCCTGCCGCCTCCTCGCTCAATCCGATTTCATCACGATCGACACGGAATTTCTCCGCGAAACGACCTTCTGGCCGGAACTCTGCCTGATCCAGATGGCGAGCCCGGAGCATGAGTATATCGTCGATCCCATGGCCAAGGGTATCGACCTCAAGCCCTTCTTCGAGCTGATGGCCAATCCGGCCGTCACCAAGGTCTTCCATGCGGCCCGCCAGGACATCGAAATCATCTTCCATCTCGGCGATCTGATCCCGCATCCGATCTTCGACACGCAGGTCGCGGCGATGGTCTGCGGCTTCGGCGACTCGGTCTCCTATGACCAGCTCGTGCAGAAGGTGAAGAACGTCCATATCGACAAGACCTCGCGCTTCACCGACTGGAGCCGCCGTCCGCTGTCGGAAAAGCAGCTCGATTATGCGCTGGCCGATGTCACCCATCTGCGCGACGTCTATCTGAAGCTGAAGGGCCAGCTGGAGGCCGAGGGCCGCGCCGAGTGGCTGACCGAGGAAATGGCGATCCTCGAATCCCGCGAGACCTATGATCTGCCGCCGGAACAGGCCTGGCAGCGCCTGAAAATGCGGCTGCGCAAGCCGACCGAACTTGCCGTCATGCAATATGTTGCTGCCTGGCGTGAGCGCGAAGCCCGCTCGCGCAACGTGCCCCGTTCGCGTGTGCTGAAAGATGACGCCATTTACGAGATCGCCCAGCAGCAGCCGAAAGACGTGGAGGCGCTCGGACGTCTGCGCACCATTCCGAAGGGCTGGGAACGCTCGTCTTCAGGCGCTGCCATCATCGAGCAGGTGAATACGGCCCTTGCGCTGCCAAAGTCCGAAATGCCGCATTTGCAGCGCCACGCCCATGCACCCGAGGGCACACAGTCGGCGGTCGAACTCTTGAAGGTTCTGCTGCGCCTCACCTCGGAAAAGCATGGGGTTGCCTCTAAGGTCATCGCCAACAGCGACGATCTGGAGAAGATCGCGGCGGAAGGCGAGAAGGCCGAAGTCGCAGCCCTTCAGGGCTGGCGCAAGGAGCTGTTTGGCGATCTCGCGCTGAAGCTGATTTCCGGCGGGGTCGGCCTGCGCTTCGTCGACAAGCGCGTCGAAGCGGTGGAGTTCTGATCCGTGCCGGCGCTTGTCCTGCGCCGTGCAACGGAGGCCGATATCCCGTTCATCATGGAGACCGAGCGCAAGCCGGGCTATGACCAGTTCATCGGACGCTACAGTCTGGACGAACACGTGGCGCAGTTGGCCAACCCCGCGTTTGCCTATCTGATCGGCGAGGATGACGATGGCCAATCGCTCGGCTTCGTCATCCTGATGGATCTCAACCGGCCAGACGGCAATGCCTGCGTCAAGCGCATCGCGGTTTCGAGCCCGGAAAAGGGCGTGGGCACACCGCTGCTCGCCGGTGCCGTGGACTTTGCCTTCAGGGAGACCAATGCGCATCGCCTCTGGCTCGATGTGGTGCGCGGCAATCTTCGCGCGCAGACCGTCTATCGCAAGGTCGGCTTTATTCAGGAAGGCGTGCTGCGCGAGGCGGCGCTGCTGCCGGATGGTAGCCGCTCGGATTTCTTTCTCATGTCCATCCTGCGCCCCGAATGGGCGGCGCGGCGCGGCTGAGGACACCCATGGAACTTCCCGCCCCTCTGCGCTCCGCCGTCGACCAGATGCTCCAGGGCGAGCCCTTGGAAAAGCTCGCCAAGGCGAGCGCCATTCTCTCGGATCGCTATCGGCGCGAGGTGCGCGACGGGCGATTTCACATCGATGATGCGCTGGCTGCCAAGGCCTATCTCGCGACCCGCCTGCCCGCCACCTTCGCTGCGGTGCGCGCAGCGCTCGCCATGGTCGCGGATGCGGCACCGGACTTTCAGCCGGAAACCCTGATCGATCTTGGCTGCGGCCCCGGCACAGCACTCTGGGCCGCCGCAGACACCTGGGGCAGCCTAAGCTCCGCCGAGATGGTCGAAGCGAGTGGCGCAATCCGCAGCGTTGGCGAGAAACTCGCCGCCTCCGGTCGCGTGAAAAGCCACTGGCAGGCGGGTGACGTCACTGCCAAGATCCCGGCGCTTGGGCCAGCCGATCTCGTGACGCTCGCCTATGTGCTGGACGAGCTTCCGCCGGCAAGCATCGGAACCGTCACGGAAAAACTCTGGACGCTGACCAAGGGCATGCTCGTCGTCATCGAGCCGGGCACACCTGCTGGATGGCAGCGCATTCTCACCGTTCGTGACAGGCTGCGATCCCTCGGGGCGCATGTTGTGGCGCCCTGCATGCATGCGGAAGACTGTCCGATCGTGACACCGGACTGGTGCCACTTCTCAAGGCGTGTGGCACGCTCGCGGGTACATCGTCTGGCCAAGGGCGCCGAAGTGCCGTGGGAGGACGAGAAATACATCTTTATCGCCGCCTCTCGCGAGCCTGTCACGATCAGCGGCGACCGGGTGCTGTCTGCGCCACGCGTCAATGGCGGTGTCGGGCGGGTCAAACTCTGTCGCACCGATGGCACGGCTGCAGAGCTGACGCTCAGCAAACGCGATGGCGACGCTTTCAAGGAGATCCGCCGGGCCGATTGGGGCGATCGGCTGGATTTGGGAGACAAGAGATGACGACACGGCTGACATCGGAGCTTGCCTCCCGCTTTGCGACTATCGCGCTCGGCCATGTCACCCGTGAATATCCCAACCACATCCTGCACGGGCTCGAAGGGCCTGATGACGCGAAGACGCCATCCGAGCTGCATCCGGTCTTTTACGGTAGCTACGACTGGCATTCCTGCGTGCATGGCTACTGGATGCTGGCGCGACTGCTGCGGCTCCATCCCGAAATGCCGGAAGCGCAGGCGATCCGCGATCTCTTCTCAACGATGCTGGTACCAGAGAAGATCGTCGGCGAATGCGCCTATTTCGACCGCCCGATGGCGCGGGGTTACGAGCGTCCCTATGGCTGGGGCTGGTTGCTGAAGCTTGCCGCCGAGTTGCACGGTCACGAGGATCCTGCTTGGGCAGAGGCGTTGTCGCCGCTGACGGGGCGGATTGTCCGGCGTTTCCGCGACTTCCTGCCGCTTGCGACCTATCCGGTGCGGGTGGGCACGCATTACAACACGGCCTTTGCGCTGAGGCTCGCCGCCGATTACGCCGACAACGTCGGAGACGGGCCCCTGCTCGATATGCTGCGCGCAACGGCCCTGCGCTGGTTCGGCACTGACACCGCCTGCCCCGCCTGGGGCGAGCCCTCCGGTGACGACTTCCTCTCGCCAGCGCTGATCGAGGCGGAATGCATGCGCCGGCTTCTGCCCGCCACCGATTTCGCCCGCTGGTTCGGTGCCTTCCTGCCACATATTGCAGCCAAGCAGCCGCGCACGCTGTTTGCCCCCGCCTCCGTTTCCGATCGCTCGGACGGCAAGATTGCTCATCTTGATGGCCTGAGCCTCAGCCGCGCCTGGTGCTGGTCCTCCCTGGCGGGCACACTGCCCGATACGGACCCGCGTCGAGCCGTGATGCTCGAGGCCGCGCATCGGCATCTCCAAGCCGGGATCGCGCATGTGGCTGGCGACTATATGGGTGAACACTGGCTGGCGAGCTTTGCGGTCCTCGCGCTTACGGAGACGGAATGATGAGCAGCCCCCATGACACCGTCGACATCACGGGCCGCGTGCTCGTTTCAGGCTCTGCCGAGGGAGAGGTGTTGTTCACCGATACGGCGCTTAGCTTCTGGGGCGGTGCGGATGCCGTGACGGGCGAGATCATCGACCGGCATCACCCGTTGAGTGGCGAGCGGTTGACCGGCCGCGTGCTAGTCTTGCCGACGAGCCGAGGCTCCTGCACCGGCAGCGGTGTGATCCTCGAACTGATCCTCAACGGAAAGGGTCCGGCCGCCATCGTGCTCGAACATCCCGAGGCGATCATCACGCTGGGCGTCATCGTGGCGGAGGAGGTGTTCGGGCGGTCCATTCCGGTGATTGCGGTCGGCAAGCAGGCCTTTGCCGCACTCAAGACAGCCAAGCGCGTCCGGATCAGCGATGCCATTGCAGGGATTGGCTCTGACATCACGCTCACGGATGCAGACAGGGCCATCCTCTCTGGAGAGCGTGGCGAAGCCGTTGCCGTTGCCATGCGGATCGTGCTCCGGATGGCGGCGCTGGAGGGCGCGATGGAGCTGATCGACATCACGCGCGCCCATATCGACGGCTGCATCTATACCGGCCCCGGTGGACTCGCCTTTGCCGAGAAGCTGCGCGATCTCGGCGGCCGCGTCGTGGTACCGACGACGCTGAATGCGATTTCGGTCGATCACCGCCGCTGGCGGGCGCAGGGTGTTTCGGAAACGCTCGGGCGTCCGGCAGCGGCTGTGGCCGATGCCTATGTGGCGATGGGGGCGCAACCGACCTTTACCTGTGCGCCCTATCTGCTCGATGACCGCCCCGCGCGGGACGAGCAGATCGTCTGGGCGGAATCGAATGCCGTCGTCTATGCCAATAGCGTGCTCGGCGCGCGGACGATGAAGTATCCTGACTATCTCGACATCGCGATCGCGCTGACGGGGCGAGCACCCAAGGCAGGCTGCCATCTGCCGGAGGAGCGTGCCCCGCAGGTACGGGTTACCGTGCCGCCGCTTGAGGACGTCGATGACAGTCTCTGGCCGTTGCTAGGCTACCTGATCGGGACCGTATCGCCCGATGCCATTCCGCTCGTTGAGGGGGTGTCCCAACATCGACCGGACACGGACGCGCTAAAGGCCTTCGGGGCAGCGTTTGCGACCACCTCGGCGGCGCCGATGTTTCATATCGCTGATGTCACGCCGGAGGCCCTCGACCCCAAGGCCCTTGCAGCCCTCAACGTGCCGGCGATTTCGCTCACCCACCAGGACCTACTGCGGGCCTGGCGCGAACTGAACGGCGCGGATGCGGGTCCGGTACAACTGGTCTCGCTCGGCAATCCGCATTTCTCCGCCACCGAGCTTGCCGTCCTCGCGGCGCTCTGTCGCGGGAAGACCCGTCATCCGCAGGTGCCCGTCGTCGTCACCTGCGGGCGCGCCGAATTGGCAAAGGCAGAAGCGGCGGGCGACGTGGCTCTGCTCACCGCCTTCGGCGTCACCCTCGTCAACGACACCTGCTGGTGCATGGTGACCGAACCGGTGATCCCCGTCGATGCCGAGGTCATCATGACCAATTCCGGCAAGTATGCCCATTACGGCCCAGGCCTCACCGGGCGGACCATGCGCTTCGGCAGTCTCGCCGCCTGTGTGGAGGCGGCCGTGACCGGGGAAGACCGGGGCGTTCTGCCCGCTTGGCTCGGCTAGTCTGTGGGTAACGGGTGACGTCATCGAAACTTCACCCAACGGCAACAGCTGCGACATGAAGGCTCCTTAAGGACAGCGGCGTTTCCTCCCTTCCAACAAGGTGACGCTATGACCAAAACCCTTTTGACTTCTGCCGCCCTCTTCGTTCTCTTCGCCTCCCAGGCCTCGGCCGAGGAGAACGTCTTCCCGGCCAAGCTCGTCAGTCACGCCATCCTGCCGGCGAACACGATCATCGCTGCCCCTGCCGACGCACCTGATTATCTCAAGACCTCCGGCAAGTTCTCGACCGCAGACCGCAAGCGTGCGGACACACTCGGCAGCGTGCCGGGCAAGGACGGTGTGCGCCTGACGGGCCTGTCGCTGCCCTTCGACGGCCAGCCGCTACAGGGTTTCTCTGGCATCAAGGCCATGGAAGACGGCACGTTCTGGAGCCTTTCTGACAACGGCTTCGGCTCGAAGAACAATTCGAGCGATGCCATGCTGATGCTGCATCACCTGACCTTCGATTGGGATGCCGGCGCGGTGAACGTCGAAAAGACGCTGTTCCTCACCGATCCCGACAAGAAGGCCCCCTTCCCGATCGTCATGGAAGGCTCGGACAAGCGTTACCTGACGGGTGCCGATTTCGATGTCGAATCCATCCAGCCGGTGGCTGACGGTTTCTGGGTCGGCGAAGAATTTGGCCCCTATATGCTGAAGTTTTCGACCGAGGGCGTGCTGACCGATGTCATCGCCACGAAGGCCGGTGAGACCGAGGTGAAGTCGCCCGACAATCCGACGCTGGTCGTTCCTGCCAATCCGGCAGCCAAGATGCCCGTTTTCAACCTGAAGCGCTCCGGCGGCTATGAGGGCTTGGCCATGTCGAAGGACGGCACGAAGCTCTATGGCATGCTTGAAGGTCCGCTCTATCTTGGAGACAGCTCCGTCGAGAAGGCTGACGGCCAGACGGCACTGCGGATCATCGAACTCGATGCCGCCTCCAAGGCCTGGACCGGCAAGACCTGGCTCTATCCGCTGTCGGAAGGCGGCGAAGCGATCGGTGATTTCAACATGATCGACGAAACGACTGCGCTCGTCATCGAGCGCGATAATGGTGCGGGCGTGGAGACACAAGCCTGCGCCGATCCGAAGGCCCCCGCCGCCGACTGCTTCGCCGTTCCGGCCAAGCACAAGCGCATCTACAAGATCGAGATGACGGAAGAGAATGCCGGCAAGGCCGTGCGCAAGATCGGCTATATCGACCTGATGAAAATCGAAGATCCCGACAACAAGAAGCGCCAGGGCGGCGGCGAAGGCTTCTACGACATGCCTTTCGTCACCATCGAGAATGTCGATCTGGTCGATGGTACGCATATCGTCGTCGGTAACGACAACAACCTGCCCTTCTCGGCCGGACGTGCGCTCGACAAGGCGGATGACAACGAGTTCGTTCTGCTCGAAGTCGGTGATTTCCTCGCCGCGAAGTAAGCGCGGCGCCTGAAACGGAGAGAGCGGGCCTCGGCCCGCTCTCTTTTCGTCTTTATGGTTGGCTTGTCTCGTTACTCGTAGACAAATGCCAGGCGCTTGCCGGTCAGCTTGGAGAGTTGCATGAGGCGGCCGTCCAGCCGCTCACCGGCGAACTCCTCGTAAGACTTCGGTACGACGAATTCGAGGTCGAGCTCAGGGCTGTCCGAACGCCGGAAGGTCAGATTGTCAACGACGCCGGGCATCGAGGCCGAGAACAGGTAGACGACGCGCAACATGCCGCCGACGAGCTTGGCCCGGTCGAGCAGGCGCTCGGTAGCGATGGCTGCGAGCGGGCCAGTCTGGCCGTCGTCATGCAGACCTTCGAAGCGGTAGTAGTTGGTGAGTGCAATGAAAGCGCGGCCCGGATGGGTGATGCCGACGAAGGAGGAATGGGCAATTACGTTCAGCGCCTGCAACCCACGATAATCGGGATGGGCGCGCCAGCTGATATCGGCAAGCAGGCAGGCGGCCTGGCGATAGCGGCTTTCCTCTTCGGTTTCCTCGATATCGAAGAAGGGCATCATTCGACCCGTCCAGTCGGCGAGTTCTCGGGCATGTTCCGGTGAGCGGGCACGAAGGATGGCCAGTTCATCGGCAGCCTCGATCAGCGGATCGAGCGCCTGTTCTTCATCGAGCAACAGCGAATAGAGGTAGCCCTCACGCACGCCTTGTGCCGAGAAGCAGACGCTTTTCGGCTGCATGATCTCGATCACTTCCCGCATCGCGACGGCGCCGAAAGGGATCAGGTTGCGGCGGCTCTTGGAGATGGTCGACCAGGCAGGGTCTCGGCTGTTGGCGCCCGAGATGATCTCCTCGAGGAAGAAGGTGATCTCGTCGCAGGGCAATTCGTAGCCCTGCATCATGTGCAGCGGGTACTTGCGGATTTCCATGTGCAGCTTGGCGATGTTGCGCCAGGTGCCACCCACGGCATAAAAAGTGCGCCCCTGCCCCTTCTTGAGCAGCGATACGTCACCTACCAGTTTTTTCGCCAGCGCCCGGGCCTTGGGCAGCGAGCCTTCGACACTTTCCGACAGGCGCAAACCGCCGAGCGGCAGCGTGACGCCCTTGCCGAAGCTCTTGCCCTTGATATCGATGAGTTCGAGCGATCCGCCGCCGAGGTCACCGGCTATGCCGTCGGCATCGTGAAAGCCGCTGACGACACCGAGTGCGGAGTATTTTGCCTCTTCCTCGCCGGTCAGCACCTGGATCTCGTGGCCAAGGATCTCTTCGGCCCGACGGATGAAGTCCGGTCCGTTGGAGGCTTCGCGTGCGGCTGCCGTCGCCAGCACATACATGCGCGTGGCCTGAGCCTGATTGGACAGCGCTCGGAAGCGGCGGAGCGCCACGAGCGCCCGCTCCACGCCGTCCTCGTCCATCCGGCCGGTCGTAGCGACACCCTTGCCGAGGCCGCAGAGAACCTTTTCGTTGAAGAGGACCGTCGGCGCGCGCGAAAGCCCCTCATAGATCACCAGGCGGATCGAGTTGGAGCCGATGTCGACGACGGAGACAGGGGCGATACCGGGAAGACGCCCCTGCGCTTCAGATCTTGTCATGAGGTACCAGAGTTATCGTTTCCTGCCGGATATCAGGCCGGCGATCAGTTTCGGTGCGCTTGATTTCAATGCTTCCCCGCGGCCAGACAGGCTCGGATTGGTCATGAAATAGTGCTGCGCGTTGAAAGGTTCCTCACCCTGCCGCACTTCAATGCGGCGAGACGTGCCGTCGGGCAATATCTCGTAGCTCTGTTGATTGTCAATCAGGTTGCCCAGCATGATCTGGGACAGCACCTGCTCATGCACAGTGGGGTTGATGAGCGGCACCAGGGTCTCGACGCGGCGGTCGAGATTGCGCGGCATCATATCCGCCGAGCCGATATAGACGAGCGCCTTTTCCGACGGCAGACGATGACCGTTGCCGAAGCAGAAGATGCGGCTGTGCTCGAGGAAGCGACCGACGATCGACTTGACCCGGATGTTGTCCGAGAGGCCCGGCACGCGCGGCCGCAGGCAGCAGATGCCACGGATGACCAGATCGATCTCGACCCCAGCGCCGCTTGCCGCATAAAGCGCATCGATGATCTCGGGGTCGACGAGCGAGTTCATCTTCATCCAGATCTGCGCCGGACGACCGGCCTTTGCGTGCGCGATTTCCTCGTGGATATGCTTGAGAATGCGCGGACGCAACGTGTAGGGCGAGACTGCAAGCTTCATGCCCTCTTCCGGCTCGCCATAACCGGTGATGAAGTTGAAGACATTCGCCATGTCATGGGCGATCTTCGGATTACAGGTGAAGAAGGAGAGGTCAGTATAGATCTTCGCTGTCACCGGGTGATAGTTGCCCGTGCCCAGATGGCAGTAGGTCCGAAGCTTTCCGTCTTCACGACGCACCACCATCGACATCTTGGCGTGGGTCTTGAGTTCGATGAAACCGAAGACGACCTGGACGCCGGCGCGTTCGAGGTCCCGAGCCCAGCGGATATTCGCTTCCTCGTCGAAACGCGCCTTGAGTTCGACGAGTGCAGTTACGGACTTGCCCGCGTCGGCGGCATCGATCAGTGCGCGGACGATCGGGCTGTCGTTCGAGGTACGGTAGAGGGTCTGCTTGATCGCGAGAACATCGGGGTCGCGCGCGGCCTGCAGGAGGAACTGCACCACGACATCGAAGCTCTCATAGGGATGATGGACGATCATGTCCTTTTCGCGGATAGCCGCCAGGCAGTCGCCGGCATGCTCGCGCACGCGCTCCGGGAAGCGGGCATTGTATTGCTCGAAGCGCAGATCGTCGCGCGGTGCCTTGGTGATTTCCGAGATCGTATTGAGCGCAAGCAGGCCGGGGAGAACGGCGACGCGATTGTCGGCGACACCGAGTTCGTGAACGACAAACTGGCGCAGGGCGATCGGCATCTCCGAGTCGACCTCGATGCGGATCACCGAGCCTCGGCGGCGACGCTTCAGCGCCGTCTCGAAGAAGCGCACGAGATCTTCGGCTTCTTCCTCGACTTCGATATCGCTGTCTCTGATGATGCGGAATGTGCCGTAGCCTTTGACTTCATAGCCCGGGTAAAGCCGGTTGATGAAGAGCCCGACCACGTCTTCCAACGTAATGTAGCGGATCGTGACACCCTCGTCCGGCAGGCGGATGAAGCGGTCGAGCGTCGGCGGCAAACGCAACAAGGCCGTCATCGGCTCGCCGGTGCGGCTCGAGCAGAGCTGCAGCCCCATGGAGAAGCCGAGGTTCGGGATAAACGGGAATGGATGGGCCGGATCGATCGAAAGCGGGGTGAGAACTGGGAAGATCGCTTCCTCGAAAGTCGTTTCGAGCCAGCCCCTGTCAGCCTCGGATAGCGCCGCCGGGCGGACAATGAGGATTTCCTCCTGAGCGAGATACTGCTGCAGGACTGCCAACGAAGCCTGCTGCTCCATCTGCAGGTTGTCGATTTCCTTCAGGATGTCGTCGAGCTGCTCGGCCGGCGTCTTACCGTCGGGACTCTTGACGACGATGCCCTGCCGCACCTGCCCTTCGAGACCGGCGACGCGGACCATGAAGAACTCGTCCAGGTTGGCCGCCGAGATCGACAGGAAGCGAATACGTTCCAGCAGCGGATGGGCGGTGTTGAGGGTTTCCTCAAGGACACGCCGGTTGAACTGCAGCCAGGAGAATTCGCGATTGATGAAGCGCAGCGGGCTGGTCAGCAGGTCCTCGGCAGGCAGAGCCTCCAGACCGGTTTCGCCGTCCGTGCCGTGTACTGCGCTGTCCATGATTCGCCCCCTCGTTTTCGTTGCTGCCGATTATAACAGTTTGAAGACACTTCTGTGACGGCTACTCGCGACTGTTTGCTGCCTCCAGCGTTTCGAGCACCTCTGCAGCCAGGCTACGGCTGATCTTGGAGCGGCGGGCGAGCGCCAACTTGTCCATGCGATCGACGACAACCTGGGCTGCCGAAAAGGAACGCTCCATGCGGCTGACGATGTAACCGACAATCTTGTCATCGATGTAAAGCTGCCGGTCTGCGAACAGCTTGGTGATCAGCTGGCCGAGCAGGTGTTCATCCGGCGCGCCGATCTCGACGACCGTGGCCGCCTTCAGGCGCGAGTTGAGATCCGGCAATGCGACGTTCCACGACGGAGGAAAGCTGCGCGATGTGATCAGCAGTGTCGTGCCGTGCTGGCGGACCGCATTGATGACATGGAAGAGCTCGACCTCGTCGAAGCCCCTTCGGTCGGCATCCTCGAACAGTGTCGGACCTGCGGCTGCGACCTGCGACGCGCCCTGCCCGGCTTGCAGCACGATATCCGTCGCACCGCTGGTGTCGCGGAAAATCTGGGCGAGGTGCGATTTTCCCGAGCCTTCCGGCCCGGTCAGGATCACCACCGGCGATGGCCAGTTCGGCCAGGCATCGACGATCGACACGGCAGCGGCCATACGTTCGGAGACGAGAAGATCGTCACGGCCGGTCGCCGAGCCATGCTCGAAGGCGAGCGGCAATTGTTCGGCGCCCCCTTTTTTCGGGAGCCATCTTGGCGTCAGTCATTCATGCCTCGGGCACGTCTCTGGAGCTGGGGGATGCGATCTCGCCAACAGGCTGGGAAGGCGGCGCAATAACGACCGAGGTTCCGTAATAGAGATCGCTGTCAAGATAACGCGAGATCGCGAAACGGACAAGCACTCCGACGGCTGCGGCCGCCGGCACGGCCACGAGAACACCGACGAAACCGAAGAGCGCGCCGAAGGCAAAGAGAGCGAACATCAGCCAGACTGGGTGCAGGCCGACGCTCTTGCCGACAAGTTTCGGCTGCAGGATGTTGCCCTCGATGAACTGGCCGAGGAAGAAGATACCGGCGATCACGCCGATCCAGATGAAATCAGGCCAGAACTGCACGAGCGCGACACCGAGCGACAGGAGCAGGCCGACCGTCGATCCGACATAGGGGATGAAGCTGATCATGCCAGTGAAGAAACCGATCAGCAGACCGAAATTGAGGCCGGCGGCAGAGAGCGCAATGGCATAGAAAATACCGAGGATCAGGCATAGAGACCCTTGCCCTCGCACAAAGCCAGCAATCGTGTTGTCGAGTTCGGTGGCGAGTTGGCGCACCGTACCGAGCTGGTTGCGCGGCACCCAGCTATCGACCTTCTCGATCATGCGGTCCCAGTCAAGCAACAGGTAGAAGGCGACGACCGGCGTGACCACCAGAAGCGAGGCGATGTCGAGAAGCGCTTTGCCGGAATTCCAGATCTGCTCGACCAAAGTTCCCAGGAAACCGACCCCCTCGCTCAGATAGCGGGAGAAGTTTTCGCGGATTGTGCCCATCTGACCATCGACCCAGTCCGGCAGCCAGGAGGCATTCGATGTCGCGATAAAGGTCTGCAGCTGCGTGATGTAGCCAGGTACGCGCTGGATGAATTCATTGAGCTGACTGGCAAGCACAGGAATGATGATCATCAGGGAGAGGACGAAAACAACGACGAAGGAGATCAGAATGACCACTGTCGCCATCAGCCGGCTCAAACCGATCCGCTCCAGCCGATCAGCCACCGGATCAAGGAAGTAGGCGAGCGCCATGCCGGCGATGAACGGCAGGAGGATGGACGAGAAGAGCATCAGGAAGGCGATGAAGATCGCCAGCGTCACCAGCCAGAAGAAGACCTGGCGGCGAAGGCCAATTGCACTGATGTTGCGAGCCATATCCGTCTCCATTCTCACCAATCCAGCCGCGCGCGGTCGCGCATCGCATGCTGCGGTGCCAGAGAAGGAGATAGGTTACCGCAGAAGCCTTGGTCAAGAACTCCCACCCGATCGGTAGTGACAAGATGCAATAGAGGACCAGAATGCCCGGGAAATCGTGGGCTTCTGCGGCTCGCAGCTTGCATCTGAGGGCTCTTCATGCCATGGCCAGCCGAAATTCTCGCAGGATCGGAGGCAGGCATGAGCCAGGCTGGCAAGAACGGGTTGACCTATAGCGATGCGGGCGTCGATATCGATGCGGGCAACCTGATGGTCGAGAAGATCAAGCCGGCCGTGAAGTCGACACGCCGTCCGGGCGCGGATGGCGAGATCGGCGGTTTCGGCGGGTTGTTCGACCTCAAGGCTGCAGGCTTCAAGGACCCAATCCTGGTGGCTGCAAACGACGGCGTCGGCACCAAGCTGAAGATCGCCATCGACGCCGATATCCACGACACCGTCGGCATCGACCTCGTCGCCATGTGCGTCAACGACCTCGTCGTCCAGGGCGCTGAACCCCTCCTCTTCCTCGACTATTTCGCCACCGGCAAGCTCGACCCGGACCAGGGTGCGGCGATCGTCCAGGGCATCGCTGCCGGCTGCCGCGAGGCAGGCTGCGCACTGATCGGCGGCGAGACCGCCGAAATGCCGGGCATGTATTCCAAGGGCGATTATGACCTCGCCGGCTTTGCCGTCGGGGCTGCCGAGCGCGGCGAACTGCTGCCGGCAGGCGACATCGCCGAAGGCGATGTCATCCTCGGCCTCTCCTCCTCGGGCGTGCATTCCAACGGCTTCTCGCTGGTGCGCAAGATCGTCGAGCTCTCGGGCCTTGCCTGGGATGCACCGGCCCCCTTCGCCGAGGGCAAGTCGCTGGGCGCCGCCCTGCTGACGCCGACCCGCATCTATGTGAAGCCGCTTCTGAAGGCGATCAAGGAAACTGGGGCGTTGAAGGCGCTCGCCCATATCACCGGCGGCGGCTTCCCGGAGAACATCCCGCGCGTGCTGCCGAAGCATCTGGCCGCCGAGATCGATCTCTCCTCCTTCCAGGTTCCGGCCGTCTTCTCTTGGCTCGCCAAGACCGGTGGCGTTGCCCAGAACGAAATGCTGCGCACCTTCAACTGCGGCATCGGCATGATCGTCGTCGTCTCCGCCGACAAGGTGGATGAGGTGACGAAGGCGCTTGAGGCCGAAGGCGAAACCGTCGCCCGCCTCGGCCGCATGATCGCCCGCGAAGAGGGTGCGCATGGCGTGACCTACAAGGGTACGCTCGCCCTATGAGCGGACCACGCAAACGCGTTGTCGCCTTCATCTCCGGCGGCGGGTCGAACATGCTGGCGCTGGCGAAAGCCTGCGAAGCGGCGGATTATCCGGCCGAAATCGTCGCGGTATTTTCCGACAAGCCTGAGGCCGGTGGGCTTGCGAAAGCGCAAGCTCTCGGCATTCCGACACGCGTGTTCGAGCGCAAGGCCTATGGCTCCAAGGCCGAGCATGAGGCCGCGATCCTCGCCGCACTTGCCGAGATCGGCCCCGACCTGATCTGCCTTGCCGGCTATATGCGCCTGCTGTCGGCTGACTTCATTCGCCCGCATGAAGGCCGGATCCTCAACATCCACCCGTCGCTTCTGCCACTTTTCCCGGGCCTCAACACGCATCAGCGGGCCATCGACGCGGGCATGAAGGTCGCGGGTTGCACCGTGCATTTTGTTACCGAAGGCATGGACGAAGGCCCCGTGATCGCTCAGTCCGTGGTGCCTGTGATGATCGATGATACGGCAGAGACGCTTGCGGCCCGGGTGCTGACTGTCGAGCACCAGACCTATGCCGCCGCGCTCAGGCTGGTCGCATCAGGTGGCGTCACCATGTGCGCCGATGGCAGCGTCGAGCGGCTCTCGTCCGACACAGATCCCACGGCGAGACTGATCAGCGCCTGACATCCGCTACCGACGAGGAAGTTGGCACAAGGTAGCGATCCCTTAACCATAACCATGCAACCGTGACGATCATTCAATCGATACGGTCAGCTCATGTTCAAGTCCCAGATCAATCCCGCTTTCCTTCTCGGAGGAGCGCTTTTGCTCGCCACACCGGCATTCGGCCAGGATGCGCACAGGGGAACGACCGCCGGCTCGGTACTCTACTATGCCGGCGTTGGGATGGCCAATATCAAGGCCGGCGAATATGTTTATAGCGGCGACCGCAAGATCAGCCAGCTCGACTGGGAGAGCAAGGGCGTCGTGACCGGCACTCTCGGTGGCGAGGTTGATATCGGCTATGCCTGGAAGCTCAAGGGCCGGCTTGACGTGGGCCTCGGCGGGAACGGCTACATGGAAGACCGCGACTGGCTGAGCACTTCCTATTCAGGCTGGACACACCAGTCCCTGCATCCCGATACCGAGCTGGATCGCTACATCAACGTGCTCCTTGAAGCCGAAAAGGCGCTCGTCGATACGGGTGCCACCCGCCTCGGCCTCGGCGGGGGTATCGGCTACACCAATGTCAAATGGACTGCCCGCGGCGGCAGCTACATTTATACTAATACGACACTGCATGACACGGTCGGCAATTTCGCCGACGGGTTGAAGGGCATTACGTACGAACAGCGCATTCCGACAGTGTTCCTGAGCGCCAATGCCGAGCAGCGGATCGGCGCCTTGACGCTCTCGGGCGTTCTGCGCGGCGGTGCGGCGATCAGCTACAAAGGCGTCGATGACCACTGGCTCAGAAATCTGCGCTTCACCGACACGCTTGACCCAGCGCCGATGGTCGGAGCGACGGTCACGGCCGACTACAAGATCCTGCAATCGGCCTCGATTTACGTTGGCGGCGACTTCCAGAAGATCTTCAAGACACGAGGCGCCGCCCATGTCCGCCACACTGTGACCGGCGCCAGCGCTAGTTTTGAGGATGGTGCCGCGGCCGACTTCCAGTCGATCACGCTTTCGGCAGGCGTAAAGGGGAGCTTCTAGTCTGGCTGGCCGGACCGCCGCAAAGCGGCCCATTGCAAGAGCATGATCGTCTTGGCGTCGACGATCGCGCCAGCCTCAATCATTTCCAGGGCTTCAGAGAAGGATAACTCTATCACTTCGAGGTCTTCCTGCTCGTCTTCAAGCCCGCCGCCCGCTGTGACGCGATCCGCGTCCGTCACAGGGCTGTAGAAGCAATGAACTTTCTCGGTGACCGAGCCCGGGGACATGTATGCCGCGAAGGTGCTGGAGGCCTTGGTGACGGCATAACCCGTTTCTTCCAGCGCCTCTCGCAGGGCGGCCTGCAGGGGCTCCTCGCCTTCGTCGATGAAGCCCGCCGGAACCTCCAGCATATAGGCGTGATCGCCCATCAGATAGGCGGGAATACGCAACTGCCGCACAAGGGTCACCGTGTCGCGTTCGACATTGTGCAGCAGGATGCCCGCCGCCTCGCGCCGATCAAAGACCTCCCAGGAGAGCCGGTGCGGCGCCCTGCCCTCGCGGAAGAAATCGAAGGTGATGCCGCGCAGATGGCTCCAGCCCTTCCACAGCGTCTTGTCTTCCAGGATCGCGATCCGGGCCTTGTCGAAAATGCTCATATCTTCAGGCTTTTCTCATCCAGACCTTGTTGTCGTGGAAGGCAACGCCACCATGGGGAGCCGCCGGATCCGCACCGGTCAGGACATTGATGCCCTCGCCATCGAGATGGGACTTGTTGGGCCACAGGCCTTCGGCGACGAGAACGCCCGGCTTCACGGCATCGGTGATCTTGGCATGGATGCGCAGTTCGCCCCTGACATTGCCAAGCCGGACGACATCGCCATCGGCGAAGCCGAGGCTTGAGGCATCGGCGGGGTTCACCATGACTTCCGGACGGCCCTCCTTGTCGCGCGAGGTCTTGGTCTCGGCGAAGGTGGAATTGAGGAAGTTGCGCGCCGGAGAGGTCGCGAGCCGGAAGGGATGTTCTGCATCGGCCACTTCGATCAGGTCGACCTGATCGGGATACGTCGGCAGGGATTTAACCGGGCCGAGCGAACCGAGCCTTGCCGGCGGCTTGTTCGGCGCCGGTGTGTTTTCCCAATCCGGCTTGAAGCGGAACTTGCCGTCCGGATGGGCAAAGCCGTTCAGGTAATGCGCGTCGTCGAAGGCCGGCTGGCAGTCGAGCCACTTGTCCTCGGCGAGCGTGTCGAAATCCGGCTTGCCGCTGACATAGAGCATGCGCTCGATATGCTCGCGCTCGGTCTTGCCGAAACCCGCACGGTCGGCGACGCCGAGGCGTTTGGCCAGTTCCTCGATGACGAAGAGATTGGTGCGCACCATGGGCGGCGCATCGACGAGCTTGGGGCCCAGGAGAATATGGCTTTGGCCACCGCCGCGATAGATGTCGTCATGCTCGACGAACATGGTGGCGGGCAGCACGATATCGGCAAGCTCCGCCGTCTCGGTCATGAACTGTTCGTGCACGGCGACGAAGAGGTCGTCGCGCAGGAAGCCCTGTTTCACCAGCCGCTGTTCGGGCGCGACATTCACGGGATTGGTGTTCTGGATGATGAGCGCATCGACGGGGCCGCGATGGCGCAGCGCTTCGGCGTCACCCGTCAGCACGCGACCAATCTGCGACTGGTCGAGCATGCGGATCTCGGGGTCGACCATGGCCGTGCCCATCAGTTCAGCCTTGTTGAGCTGGAAGATGTCGCTGTTCGAGTGAAACGCGCCGCCGCCTTCGTGTTGCCAGGCACCGAGCACGGTCGCCAGCGACAGAGCCGCATGCATGGAGACGGCACCATTGCGGCTGCGGGTGAAGCCATAACCGAGGCGGAAAAAGGACTTTTTCGTCTGGCCGACGAGGCGGGCGAAGGCCTCGATCTCCTCGACCGAGAGACCGGTGATGGCGGAGGCCCATTCCGGCGTCTTGTCCTTCAGATGCGCTTCGAGCCCTGCGGGATCATCTGCGAATTTCGCCATGTATTCGCGGTCCGCATAACCATCGCGGAAGGCAATGTGCATCACAGCGCAGGCGAGTGCTGCATCGGTGCCGGGCTTGAGGATCAAGGCCATATCGGCCTGTTTCATCGTCGGATTATCGTAGATGTCGATGACGACGATCTTGGCGCCGCGATCTTTCCGCGCCTTCACCGCATGGGTCATGACGTTGACCTGGGTGGCGACCGCATTGGTGCCCCAGATCACGACGCAATCCGAGACGGCCATCTCGCGCGGATCGGGACCGCGCAGCGTGCCGGTGCCCATGACATAGCCGGTCCAGGCCATGTTGGTGCAGATCGTGCCGAAGAAGCCGGAATATTTCTTCGCGTGGCGCAGGCGCTGCGATCAAATCGCGCTGAACGAGCCCCATGGTGCCGGCGTAGAAATAAGGCCAGACGGCTTCCGAGCCGTGGCGCTGCTCGGCCTTGACGAAGGCGTCGGCGATCGCGTCGAGGGCAGCTTCCCAGGTGACATCCTGCCACTGGCCCGCACCCTTGGCCCCTGCCCTGCGCACGGGCTTGATCAGGCGATCGGGATGATAGAGCCGCTCTGCGTAACGCGCGACCTTGGCGCAGATGACGCCGGCGGTGTAGCTGTTCTCGGTTGCCCCTCGCATCCGACCGATGCGGCCGTCCTCGGTCAGATCGACGTCAAGCGCGCAGGTGGATGGACAGTCATGCGGACAGGCCGTATGACCGAGCGACCGGTTTCGGATGGGGCTCTGGATGTTCATGCGGCCGTTATAGGCCATGGCCGGAACGCTCAAAAGCCCCATTCAAAGAAATCATCACTGCCATCGGAAGCCTTCATGAATTATCGCCACATCTATCACGCGGGCAATTTTGCCGATGTCTTGAAGCATCTCGCGCTCTCGCGGCTGATCGTTTATCTGCAGCAGAAGGACAAGGCGTTTCGCGTGCTCGACACCCATGCCGGCATCGGGCTCTACGACCTCTCCTCTGAGGAGGCGCAGAAGACGGGCGAATGGCTCGAGGGGATCGGCAAGATCATCGATGCGGAACTGCCGGAAAAGGTCGCCGAGATCATGGCGCCCTATCTGGACGCGGTGAAGGCGCTCAATCCGGGCCGAGAGACCGGCGGGTCTTTGCAGAAGTATCCAGGTTCTCCGAAGCTTGCCCGAGACCTCTTCCGCCCGCAAGACCGGCTCTCGGCGATGGAACTGCATCCCGACGATTCACGGGCCTTATCGCGCCTGTTCGAAGGCGATTTTCAGGTGCGCGTGACCGAACTCGACGGTTGGCTGACGCTGAATGCGCATCTGCCGCCGAAGGAAAAGCGCGGCATCGTGCTGGTCGATCCGCCATTCGAGATCGAAGGCGAATACGAGCGACTGGTGGATGGCCTTGCCAAGGCCCATCGCCGCTTTGCCAACGGCGTCTACTGCCTCTGGTATCCGATCAAGAAGGGCGCGCCGATCAAGGAATTCCACGAGGCGCTGCAGGCACTGGATATCCCCAAGATGCTCTGCGCCGAACTGCATGTGAAAAGCGACCGGGACCAGACGGGGCTGTCCGGCACCGGCCTCATCATCGTCAATCCGCCCTACACGCTGAAGGACGAGATGCATCTGGCCCTTCCCGAGCTGAAGCGGTTGATGGCGCAGGACCGCTACGCATCCCATCGCTGTTTCTGGCTGCGCGGCGAAGACTGAGCGGGAGGCGAGCAGCGCATGGGACGTTACACCGGCCTTTACGCTTTTGGCCTGCTGCTTGCGGCTTCGGTCGTCTACAGCCTGCTGCCGTCCGATGCGCCAGTCGATCGGACTTCGCCACCAGCATCCTCGCAGGCAGAGCCCTCTTCGCCTTCGCGCGACGAAACGAAGGAGTCGGGGACATCCGCCGCGAGCAATGTCCCGCGAGGCAGTGGCTTCGATTTCTACGTGCTCTCCCTCTCCTGGTCGCCGACCTTCTGTGACGGCGAAGCCGCCGGCCGCAACCGGGAGCAATGCGGCCCGGGCAAGGATTTCGGATGGGTGGTGCACGGGCTTTGGCCGCAGAATGAAACGGGCTGGCCGGAGAATTGCCCGACACCGGAGGGCAGCCGTGTGCCCGAGCGGATCGGACGGACCGTGATCGACATCATGCCGAGCATGGGGCTGATCGGTCACCAATGGCGCAAGCACGGCTCCTGTTCGGGGCTTGGCATGCAGGACTACTTCAAGCTGGTTCGCCAGGCCCATGAGCGCATTCGCATTCCGGCGGAGCTTGCGACTGTCCCCTCAGAAATCCGGACGTCCCCTCAGGCAGTCGAAGCCGCTTTCATCCGCAGCAATCCGGGGCTCAACCGCTCGGCAGTCGCCGTGACCTGTGATAGGGAGAGAGTTCGACGAAGTGAGGATCTGCCTCGACCGGTCGCTTGCCTTTCGCGCCTGCCCTGAGGTCGACAGTCGATCCTGCCGCCGCTCCGAGATCATCGTCCCGCCAACGCGTTAAATTCGCCACGAGAGCCACAGGAAACCATCATGAAGCTGCTCTTCGCGCCCGCCTCTCCCTATTCGTCAAAGGTCCGCATGGCCGCCCGCCATCTCGGCATCGAACTGGAAGAGGTCAGGGTCAACACGGCGGAGAACCCGCCGGAACTCGTCGACGCCAATCCACTCGGCAAGATACCGACGCTCATCACCGACGATGGCACCGCCATCTTCGACAGCCGGGCGATCATGCAGTATCTGCACCGCCTGTCCGACAAGCGTCTCTATCCAAAGAAGGATGAAAAGCGGACCGAAGCCGATGTGCTCGAAGCCCTGGCAGACGGCATCGCCGACTGCCTGCTCGCCATCGTCTACGAAAAGCGCTTCCGACCGCCGGAACTTGTGAGCCAGGATGTGATCGACCGGCAATGGGCCAAGATCAATCGCAGCCTTGATCATCTCGACAAGCACCTGCCGAAGATTGGCAAGAAGCTGCATGGCGGCCACTTTGCGCTGGCATCCACGCTCGGCTACCTGATGCTGCGCTTCCCCGGCGAATGGGAAAACGGTCGGGCCGCGCTCACGGAATGGCCGGCAAAGTTCGCGAAGGCTTTCGAGCCCTACCCGGCCCTGCGCCCGAAGGCCTGATCGCCCTAAGCTCGCAGCCAGAATCAGAAAAGCCGGGACGATGCCCCGGCTTTTCTTTTATTCTCGATCGCTTGGATCAGAACTTCACGCCCATGCCGACCTTGACCGAGTGGTCGTCGAAGCCGCGGGAAATGGTCGAACCACCGAGGTTGAAGTCGCGCTTCTGGTAGTCGCTGTAGCGATATTCGACGCGAGCCGTGATGTTGTCGGTGACGAAGGTTTCAACACCGGCGCCAACCGTGTAACCAGCTGCCAGCTTCTCGTCGTTGGTGCCGCCGCCTTCCAGCTCGTGGTTGGCAACAGCCAGACCAGCCGTACCGTAGACCATGAAGGGGTTCAGGTCGTAACCGACGCGACCGCGGACCGAGCCGTTGACGCCCTGGGTGCCCTTGAGAGTGCCGGCGACGCCCGGTGCTGTACCGGCCGAACCGTCTTCCCCGTTGTAGCTGATGTCGGCTTCAGCACCGTAAACGATCGAGCCGTTCTGCATGTTGTAACCACCGTAAAGGGTGCCGCCGAGGTCCTTGGCGTCACGGCCGTTGTTCGAGCCGGTGAACTTGCCGAAGTCGTAGGTCAGACCACCACCGACATAGGCACCCGACCAGTTGCCGGCCGGTGCAGAGTAGGATTCGGTTGCGACAGGGGCTTCCGGTGCCTGGTAGATGGCGTCGGCTGCCTGGGCGGCGAAAGCTGCGACGGAAGTGGCGGATGCCAGAAGCATGATCTTGAGGGTACGCATGTTAGTCTCCTTTCGGTTCCCGGCCGCTCTTCACTAAGAACCAACGGCGGCCTGAACGTTAGTGGGTAATCTGTCCGTTCCGACTGTCTAGATGAATAGAAATTGAGGAAATGAAAGAGCGGAAATGTGAATTCATTGTGGCGCAGCCATGACCAAATCGGGACGTTGCTTAAAAGACACAAACCATTCGTTAACCATAACAAATGGTTTACGCGGTTTACTGAAGATTTTCTAAAATTATACTTACGCTATACGCAATCACCACCAAGCAACCGCCGCGCAAAGTTTCAGGATTACCCCGTTTAAATATTGCGCCCGCGCCATATATGCAGCGCAACACCACGGACAGCACAAGGTAAGACACATGCAAAACGGCATCCCGAAGGTGGCTTTGGTCACCGGATCCGCAAAACGACTTGGTCGGGCCATCGCCGAAGACTTGGCCGCCCATGGTTTTGCCGTGGCATTGCATGCCAACGGCTCGCTGGATGTGGCGGAGGCCGTGGCCCACGCGTTACGGTCGGAGGGAAAACGGGCAATCGCGCTCAAAGCCGATCTCGGTAACATTTCCGAGACCGGATCGCTGATCTCGCGGGTCGAGGCCGAATTCGGGCCCGTCGGACTGCTCGTCAACAATGCCTCTATCTTCGAAGACGACTCTGCCGTCGATTTCGATCCTGAAATCTTCGACCGCCACTTCAATTTGCATGTCCGGGCACCGGCGATCCTGAGCGGCGCGCTGGTCAAAGGCCTCCCCGAGGATCGCTCCGGCCTCATCGTCAACATCATTGATCAGCGGGTGCTGGCGCTGAAGCCGACCTTCTTCTCCTATACGCTGTCCAAGGCGACGCTCTGGGCAGCCACCCAGACGCTCGCCCAGGCCTTTTCACCCCGGGTGCGGGTGAACGCGATCGGTCCCGGGCCCACTTTGATTTCGGAGCGGCAGCGGCCGGAAGATTTTCAGGCGCAGATTGACAGCCTGCCCCTCAAGCGCGGCCCCTCGCTCGATGAATTCGGCCGCACGATCCGCTTTCTTTTTGACACGCCGTCGATCACCGGCCAAATGATCGCCTTGGATGGGGGCCAGCATCTGATTTGGCACGGCACGGAGATCAATGAATGAATGGAGGAAAGCTGCCCGATGGCGGCATACTCTATGACGGTTCGGAAGAGGATGACGAAGACGTCGTGGTAGAGGTGGATGCCACCCGCCCCGGCATCGAGATCGACTGGCATGTCGACGGGCTCGACGAGACCGGGCTGACCGGTGCAGACCTGATCGGCGAATTCGTCAAACGGCTTCCCAATGCGCCGGGCGTCTACCGCATGCTGAACAAGGACGGCGAGGTCATGTATGTCGGCAAGGCGCGCAGCCTGAAGAAGCGCGTCAGCAATTATGCGCAAGGCCGGGTGCATTCGAACCGCCTGTCGCGCATGGTGCGCGATACCGTGCACATGGAATTCGTCACGACCCGCACCGAGGTAGAGGCGCTGCTGCTTGAAGCCAACCTGATCAAGCGCCTGCGTCCGCGTTTCAACGTGCTGCTGCGCGACGACAAGAGCTTTCCCTATATTCTGATCACCGGAGATACCCGGTCACCCGCGATCTACAAGCATCGCGGAGCGAGGGCCCGCAAGGGTGACTATTTCGGCCCCTTTGCTTCGGCGAGTGCCGTCGGCCGCACGATCAACTCGCTGCAGCGCGCTTTTCTCTTGCGCACCTGCACCGACAGTGTCTTTGAAAGCCGCACGCGACCCTGCCTGCTCTACCAAATCAAGCGCTGCTCCGGCCCCTGCACGCATGAAATCAACGATCAGGATTATGCGGGCCTGGTGCGCGAAGCAAAGGACTTCCTGTCGGGGAAGAGCCAGAACGTCAAGGAAGCCATGGCACGCGCCATGAACGAGGCCGCAGAGGATCTCGATTTCGAGCGGGCCGCCGTTTTTCGCGACCGGCTTGCGGGCCTCAGCCATGTCCAGAGCCATCAGGGCATCAATCCGGCCGGTGTGGATGAAGCCGATGTCTTTGCCATCCATCACGAGGGCGGACTGTCCTGCATTCAGGTGTTCTTCTTCCGCGCCAGCCAGAACTGGGGCAACCAGGCCTATTTCCCGAAGGCCGATCCGCAGCTCAGTGCCGCCGAAGTGCTCAACTCCTTCCTCGCTCAGTTTTACGACGACAAGCCGGTGCCGCGGCTCATACTTCTTTCGGAAGAGGTCGAGGAGCAGGATCTGCTGGCGACTGCGCTTTCCGAGAAGGCCGGCCACAAGGTGTCGATCAGCGTGCCACAACGTGGTGAGAAGAAGGATCTCGTCGATCACGTGAATGCCAACGCCCGCGAGGCACATGGGCGGAAGCTTGCCGAAACTGCGTCGCAGTCGCGTCTGCTGGCCGGTCTCGCCGAGACCTTTCAGCTGCCTTATGTGCCACGCCGAATCGAGATCTACGACAACTCCCATATCATGGGCACCAATGCCGTCGGCGGCATGGTGGTCGCAGGGCCGGAAGGCTTCGTGAAGGGGCAATACCGCAAGTTCAACATCAAATCGACCGACATCACGCCGGGCGACGACTTCGGCATGATGCGCGAGGTGATGACCCGGCGTTTCTCGCGCCTGCTGAAGGAAGAGGGCAAGCCGGACCGCAGCGCTGCTGCGGAAGACACTGCTGACACCCCTTTCCCCGCCTGGCCTGATGTCATTCTGATCGACGGTGGACAGGGCCAGATGAGTGCCGTGCGTAAGATCCTCGCCGATCTCGACATAACCGAGAGCGTGATTGCGATCGGCGTTGCGAAGGGTGTGGACCGCGATGCGGGACGTGAGCGCTTCTTCGTCGAGGGCAAGCCCGACTTCACGCTCCCGCCGCGCGACCCGGTGCTCTACTTCATCCAGCGGATGCGCGACGAGGCGCACCGCTTTGCGATCGGCTCACATCGGGCGCGGCGCAAGAAGGAGATGGTCAAGAATCCGCTCGACGAGATCGCCGGCATCGGACCGACGCGCAAACGGGCACTGCTGCAACACTTCGGCACAGCCAAGGCCGTGTCCCGAGCGGCGGTAAGCGATCTGATGGCGGTCGAGGGCATTTCGGAAGCCGTGGCGCAACTCATCTACAATCATTTTCACGAAAGTAGCGGCGATTGACACGGAAACGACGTATCCGGGGTCGAGGGGATCGAATAGACCATTCAGAATTCTTATGTTGACGGCCCCGACGGAAACCCTTCACATCACTTAGAGCACCAGACTTCAAAGACAGGGCATCATGGCTTCGCGCGCATACAACATCCCCAATCTCCTGACCTACGCCCGCATTCTCGCCGTGCCGTTGATCGTCGTGTGCTTCTTCCTCGAAGGCCGGCTTCAGAGTTCCGACTTCGCACGCTGGACGGCGCTGACGATCTTTGTTGTCGCCTCGATCACCGACTATCTCGACGGCTATCTGGCACGCATCTGGAACCAGACTTCGAATATCGGAAAGATGCTGGACCCGATCGCCGACAAGCTGCTGATCGCCTCCGTGCTGCTCCTGATGGCGGCGGATGGCACGATCGCGGGCTGGTCGCTCTGGGCGGCCATCACCATTCTGTGCCGCGAGATCCTGGTATCCGGCCTGCGTGAATATCTGGCGGCTCTCAAAGTGTCGGTGCCGGTCACCCAGATCGCCAAGTGGAAGACCACCGCACAGATGTTCGCACTCGCCTTCCTGCTGGCAGGACCGGCGGGGGATAAAATTCTGCCTTATGTCGAGTTCGGCCTCGCCACCCATATCGGCATTGCGCTTCTCTGGATCGCCGCGATCCTGACCATTTACACCGGCTACGACTATTTCCGCGCTGGCGCGAAGCATATGGTGGATTGAGATGGTCAGAATTGTCTACTTCGCCTGGGTTCGCGAGCGGATTGGCAAGGGTGAAGAAGAACTCGATATCCCCGACGACGTGAAAACCGCAGGCGATTTGGTTTCGTGGCTTGCGACCCTCGGCGAAGGCTATGAGGAAGCGCTGCGCGTGCCGCGCGCGATCCGGGTCGCCGTCAACCAGGAACATGTCGAGCATAACGAACTGATTGCTGGTGCCCGTGAGATCGGGATCTTTCCGCCGATGACGGGCGGCTGAGAGGCAGCCCGCAGGAGGAAAAGCCGTGATGGCCAGGCCCGCCCCCACCATCCGCGTCCAGCGCGAGGATTTCGATCCGGCAGCGGAGTCGCAGGCTCTGTCAGCCGGGCGCAAGGACATTGGAGCGCTCGTTTCCTTTGTCGGCCTTTGCCGCGACGAGGCGGGCACGCTTTCGGCGCTCGAACTGGAACATTATCCGGGCATGGCGGAAACAGAGATGACCCGGATTGCGGAACTTGCGATCGAGCGTTTCTCGCTGCTGGGGCTCACTGCCATCCATCGCTTTGGACGGATTGAGGCGGGAGAGCAGATCGTGCTCGTCATTGCCGCCGCCCCGCATCGCCAGGCTGCCTTCGACGGCGCCAACTTCGTCATGGATTTCCTCAAGACCTCAGCGCCGTTCTGGAAGAAGGAACAAGCGGAAGATGGCACCAGCGGCGATTGGGTCGCGGCCAAGGATGCTGACGATACGGCACGGGATCGCTGGAGCCGATAGCCGGCCAGCATAAAAAAACCGGAGCCTTCCGGCCCCGGTTCTTCAATACTTCCAGCGTCTTGAGGCTTTAGCCTCAGGACCTGATTCAGCCGACGATTTCGGTGTCGGCGAACCAGTAGCTTGATTTCCTGGGCAGCGGTTTCCGGAGCGTCCGAACCGTGAACCGAGTTTTCGCCGATGGAGAGGGCGAACATCTTGCGGATCGTGCCTTCGTCGGCATTGGCCGGGTTGGTGGCGCCCATGATCTCGCGGTTCTTCAGGATGGCGTTTTCGCCTTCGAGAACCTGAACAACGGTCGGGCCCGAGGTCATGCCTTCAACCAGTTCGCCGAAGAAGGGGCGTTCCTTGTGAACGGCGTAGAAGCCTTCGGCTTCCCGCTTGCTCATCCAAACGCGCTTCGAAGCGACAACGCGCAGGCCGTTGTCTTCGAAGACCTTGGTGATGGCGCCGGTCAGGTTGCGCTTGGTGGCGTCGGGCTTGATCATCGAGAAGGTGCGTTCAATCGCCATCTGTCTCATCCTTTTGTCTGTCAGGGAAAGTGGGCGGTATCTACCCGCCCCGAATCATGAAGACAAGAGGGGTTCGACAATTTCACGACGACGTCACAATCACACGCTTTCGGACGGTCAGGCGACCGCACGGCCCACGCCCTCATAGAGATCGAGGCATCGGTCGAACCAGCGGCTCACCGGGTCATCCGACGGAAGATGAATCGAGCCCGTGGTGATCTTCAGCCACTGCAAGGCACCAAAGACGATGTAATCGGCAAAGAGCGGCGTCGCTCCGCCGATGAAGGGCTGGTGGCCCAGCATGTGGCGCAACGGCTGGAGGGCTGCAGGCAAAGCAGCAATGGCGGCATCGCGACCGGCAGCGATTTCCTCCAGCGTACGCCCCAGCCTTTCTTCCCGGCTCTTGCGGAAGTAGTCCTGGTCGGCCGGAGCCAGCATGGCATGGATGTCGGTGAGCGCGATCCTCGCTACAACACCGTGAACCACGTGCTGCGAATAGCCCTCAACGAACCGCGCGGCCGCAATACCGCCCTGCCCGCCAAACAGGCTCGGCTCTTCCGGATAGTTGTCTTCCAGATACTGCGCTATGCGGAAGCTGTCCGAGATAAGCTCTTGCCCATCGCGCACAAACGGCACCGTCTTCGAGAAGCCGTTCTCGATCGTCGGGATCGAAGTAAAGGCGAGCGGCCGCTCCTCGAAGGCAAGACCTTTGTGGTGCAGTGCCATCACCACCTTCCAGCAGTGTGGCGAGAAAGGTCGGGCAGCGTCGGCACCGCAGAGCGAATAAAGCGTGATCGTCATCGGATTCTCCTGGTTCGCGTCAGACAAACCCATCCGGGTGCGACATGCAAATCAGCATTTTTCATCGAACCCATCACCCACATTTGCGTCAAAGGCCGCTAGATTGGATACCGGCCAAATCGAGGAGCACAGCATGCACAACTATCAAATGCTTGCGGAGTATAACGCCTGGGCCAACAGGCTGCTTTATTCTGCCGTCGCAGACCTCTCGGCCGAAGAACTCCACCGCGATACCGGCGCCTTCTTCGGATCGATCTTCGCTACGCTCAGTCACATTCTGACGGCGGACCGCATCTGGCTGAACCGGTTCACCGGCGAAGGCCCCTTGCCCCGATCCCTTGATGAGCGCCCATACTCAAACCTCGAGGATCTGCACGCGGCTCGGCTGGAAGAAGACACGAGGATCATCCGCTTTGCGCAGAGCCTGACCGCGGAGCGGCTTGACAGCGACTTCAGCTATAGGCCAGTCACATCGCCGGAACGCGTGAGCCACAAGCTATGGCCCGCTCTCACCCATTTCTTCAACCACCAAACCCATCATCGCGGTCAGGTCCATGCCGGATTGACGGGCCTGGGCAAGCCGAGCCTCAGCCTCGACCTGATCTATTTCGTCCGCAGCGAGGGCCAGCAGTGGCTGTAAGTGACGTCAGAACCGAGACGAAACCCTAAAACGAAAATGGGGCCACGACAATCGTGACCCCAAGTCTTTCGTGCGGACCCTGGCTTCGCTTTCGGTCAAGCCGCGCGACGGGTTCCGGAACCCATCTTCGATCCAGTCTTGAACTGCGCCATCAGGTCATCCAGCGTGGTGGCCTCCTGCACCAGTTGCTGGATCGCTGCGCTTGACTCCTCAACCATCGCAGCATTCCGCTGTGTGTTCTTGTCGATGTGCCCGACGGCCTGATCGATCTCGGCAAGGCCCTGAGCCTGGCTCTTGGCACCGTCGATAATCTTGCAGATCTCGCGGCTGATCGCCTGAACCTCTGTCGCGATCGTGCTCAAAGCCTCGCCAGCCTGATCGACCAGCGACACGCCATTGCGCACTTCTTCCCCGGACGCGTTGATGAGCGTCTTGATCTCCTTCGCTGCATTGGCGGAGCGTTGAGCAAGTTCGCGGACCTCCTGTGCGACGACGGCAAAACCCTTTCCGGCCTCACCGGCACGTGCGGCTTCGACGCCGGCGTTCAGCGCCAGAAGATTGGTCTGGAAGGCAATCTCGTCGATGACGCCGATGATGTTTGAAATGGACTGCGACGATTGCTCGATACGGCTCATGGCAGAGACCGCGTCTGTTACAATCGTGCCGGAACGCTCAGCACCCGTCCTTGCCTGGTTGACCAACTTACCGACCGAATCCGCGACAGACGCGGTTTCCTTTACAGTGGCCATCACGCTGGACAGTGCGCTTGCGGTTTCCTCGACCGACGCGGCCTGACGCTCGCTGCGAGCCGAGAGGTCGTTGTTGGCCTGGCCGATCTGGCCCGTACCGTTGCGCAGAACTGAGGCCACCTGACCAACCTGAGAAACGACGCCTTCGAGCTTCTGCACTGACGTGTTGAAGGACGTGCGCAATTCATCAAGCGGGCCTGAGAAGGCGCTGTCGATCCGGCAAGAGAGGTCCCCCTCTGCCAGCTTCTGCAGCGATTTGGCCAATTCGGAAACGGCGTAGTCCACTTCCTCGGCTTCGCGCGCCTTTTCCGCTTCCCGCTTGCGGCGGTCGGCCTCTGCAGCGGCATCGGTTCGCTTGACGTGATCGGCCATCTCCACGGCCTCGCGCTCGGCGGCAACCGCGTCGGCGACAGCCTGGTCGGACACATCGAATGCCTTGACGACAGCCGAGGTCAGAGCAATCAGGACGACGCTCTGGACGATCAGCACCACCGCATGCAGGACGACACGGGAGAAGTCTGAATCACCCGGGAAGACCGCAAGCGGCATCGCAACATACAGAAGCAGATGGTGGACAGCGACGAGCGCGGCGTAGCCGATAATCGCCCTCCAATCGATCCAGGCGGCACAGATCGCCAGACTCGCGAAGAAATACATGTGGATGTCGATCTGGAGCGGGGACCCCTGAAAGGCGAAGACAAGGATGGCGACTGTCGCCGCATTCGCCATTGAGGTCACCATGCGGGTGGTCGCGCCGGTGCGATCCCTTGTCCACAAGAGTGTGGCCGGCACCAACAGGGCGAGAGTGGCCAAGATCATGGTCCAGTCGGTCCCCTCCTCGCGAACGAGATTGCGGACAATGATCAGGGCAAAGTTGATCCAGAGCAGTCCGACGATGCCGTAGGAGACCCTGTCTCTGAGCTCTTAAGTTCATTCATGTGTTCATTCCTTGCAGGCAACCAAGAGCCAGATCATGATTGATGACGAGCAAAGCGCCCGCATCGAGAAGCCGCTCAGAGAAGTCGGGGGCTTGCGAATAGGCGACCGACATCCAGGGCACTCTTCCGGCCCATACGAAAGCACCGTCAGCCCGGTCGATGACGGCCATCGAACCCGCCGCATGTGCTGCAGGTGAGGTTACGACGAGGACGAAGGGGCCGGACGGCCTTGCCGCTATGACGGCAACAACGGCGACCGCGAGCGAGAAGTAGACAGTGGGAATGAGTGACTTCATGGTGCCTACGTAGGTTCGCCGGTCGAGCGTTAAGGAAGCGCTCTCCGCAGCATGTCTCAGAACATAAGCTAAACCGTATGCATCTCTAAAATATAATTAACTTAAGGGCGGAACCCCCTAATTTTGCGGGGTAATTCCAAATAGACAGAAAAGCGAAGGAATGCCCTCTGTGACGCACGCCTTTGCCTTAACCGTTTCGTATGTGATGGCGTGTTACCAGACCTGAAGTCTGCGGGAATAGCTCTGGCCTGCTGCGGATGATAAAGCGCAACTCATCGGATGATCAGGACGGTATTGATGAGCGGACTTTCAGAAGATCTCCAGAAGATCACAGTCTTCATGCTGAAGCATCAGATCGCAGGGATCCCCCGCAACTTCGAACTGGTTCATGAAGCCTTTTCGGGTGGCAAATCGGATCTTGCGCGTGAGCTTTCAGCCCTTGGATCCCGTCCGACGCAATCGGCGCTCGACCAACTCGGCCTCAAGCACAGGCTTTCCGCCCATTGCGGCGTCTCGGCCGAACGCTTGCAGGACGAAACGCTCAAAACGCTGACGCGGCTCAGCGACCAACTGTCCCTCGGTCTGACGCAAAAGCGGGCTTTTAAGAACTCGGTGGAAGGCGTCATCCGCTCGATCCGCGAGGATGTCACTGTCGGTATCGACCAGTTGCTCGGCGAACTGGATCTGCTCTCCTCGATTGCCGGGGACATGATCAGGGCGGAAACCGCGCTGGCCTCAGATGTGGCCGAGGGACTGGACACTTTGAATGCCGCAGACCGGGCCATTCGTGCAGCGCAGGCTGCAATGAAGCGGGATCAACTGACAGGCCTCGCCAACCGGATCAGCTTCATCCAGACGTTGGAGGACGCCCATGCGGCGGCCTCGGCGGCCAAGCCGAGCGCGCTCGTGCTGATCGAAGTTCTCGATCTTCCCGGACTGCAGCACCAGTATGGCGATGAAGCGGTCAGCAAGCTCATCCGTGGTCTGGCGACGATCTTCCGAAAGGCGATCAAGAAGCACGACTTCATCGCCCGCATCGAGGCCGACATCTTTGCCTTCGTCTTCCAGGGGATCAATGCCGACGAGGCACACATCATCGCCGAACGGCTGTTCACGACGGCGGACAACAATCTCGTCTTCGCTTCCGAAACCTCGCCGGGTTCCGGCGGCCTGCCACTTGCGATCGGCCACGCCATGGCACACGAAGCCGCCGATCCGACGAGCTGGCTCGCCATTGCCAAAACCGCCACGATACTGGCGCGACAAAACCCGCGCCAGCCGATCATCGGCTACAAGCCGGGGCAGCGCCAGGTCGCCTGACGGGATTGCCTGACGGGCCCGGCCGGGCGCCCTCGCCCGCTTGCCTTTGGCCGTGACATCGGCCAAAAGCCAGAACCATGATCACGATTAACGACATCTCCGCCCGCATCGCCGGCCGTTTGCTCATCGACCATGCCAGTGTCGCGCTGCCTGCCGGCACCAAGGCTGGGCTGGTCGGCAAGAATGGTGCGGGAAAATCGACGCTCTTCCGCATCATCACGGGCGATCTGGCCTCTGAAAGCGGCAATATCTCGATCCCGAAGAATGCGCGCATCGGCCAGGTCGCGCAGGAAGCGCCGGGGACCGAAGAACTCGCCGATCTCCATCGTGCTTGCCGCAGACAAGGAGCGATCGGCCCTGCTCGCCGAGGCCGAGACGGCGACGGATCCGCATCGCATCGCCGAGATCCAGACACGGCTTGCCGATATCGGCGCGCATTCGGCAGAAGCCCGTGCGGCGACCATTCTCTCGGGCCTCGGTTTCGACCACGAGGCGCAGTTGCGCCCGGCCTCGTCCTTCTCCGGCGGCTGGCGCATGCGCGTGGCGCTCGCCTCGGTGCTGTTTGCCGAGCCCGATCTGCTGCTGCTGGACGAACCTACCAACTATCTCGACCTCGAAGGCACGCTCTGGCTCGAGGATTACGTGCGGCGCTATCCGCATACGGTCATCATCATCAGCCACGACCGGGATCTCCTGAACACCGCCGTCAATTCGATCATCCATCTCGATCAGAAGAAGCTGACCTTCTATCGCGGCGGTTATGACAGCTTCGAGCGGCAGAAGGCCGAGAATGACGAATTGCAGATGAAGGCCAAGGCGAAAAACGACGCCGCGCGCAAACATCTGCAGAGCTTCATCGACCGCTTCCGCGCCAAGGCGACCAAGGCCAAGCAGGCACAGAGCCGCATCAAGGCGCTGGAGCGCATGGGCACGGTTGCGGCCGTGATCGAGGACCATGTCCATCCGATCACCTTCCCGAAGCCCGAAAAGCAGCCGGCCTCCCCGATCGTTGCAATCTCTGGCGGCGTAGTCGGCTACGAGCCGGGCAAAGCGATCCTGAAGAACCTCAACCTTCGCATCGACAATGACGACCGCATTGCCCTGCTGGGCTCGAACGGTAACGGCAAGTCGACCTTCGCCAAATTCATCTCCGGCCGACTGGAAGCCCAGGGCGGCCAGCTGAAGACGGCATCGAGCCTGAAGATCGGCTTTTTCGCCCAACATCAGCTTGACGACCTCATCCCGAATGAGAGCCCGGTTGCCCATGTGCGCCGGCTGATGCCGCTGGAGCCGGAAGCAAAGGTGCGGGCTCGTGTCGCGCAGATGGGGCTTGCGACGGAAAAGATGGAGACGGCCGCCAAGGATCTCTCAGGCGGCGAGAAGGCGCGCCTGCTGATGGGGCTTGCGGCTTTCCATGCGCCGAATTTGCTCATTCTCGACGAGCCGACGAACCACCTCGACATCGACAGCCGCAAGGCGTTGATCGAGGCGCTCAACGACTATGAGGGCGCCGTCATCCTGATCTCCCACGATCGACACCTGATCGAAGCGACTGTCGACAGGCTCTGGCTTGTGAACAACGGCACGGTCACCAGCTTCGATGGCGACATGGAAGAGTATCGCTCGCTGATCATCGCGTCGGGCAAAAAGCCGGTGGAGAAGGACAGAGGCGACAGCGGCGCTGATACCGTCAACAAGGCGGAACAGCGCAAGGCGGCTGCCGATAGGCGCGCGAGCCTTGCGCCGCTGAAGAAAAAGATCAACGAAGTCGAGGCGTTGACGAAGAAGCTGGAGACTTTGATTCAGGCGCTCGACAAGGACTTGGCCGATCCGGCTCTTTACGAGAAAGCGCCAGCCAAGGCCGCTGAAAAGGCCAAGCAGCGGGGGGAAGCAGCTGCCAAGCTTTCCGCTGCGGAAGAGCAGTGGCTGGAGCTGTCCGCAGAATACGAAGAGGGCATGGCCGGCTGAAGCCCGACATTCCTTGTTAAATCTTTGAATATACACTATCTTGAGAGCGTATATTCACGAGGTGAAGCCATGCCACTCTATGTGCGTGATGAACGAGTGAACCAGCTCGCCGAACAAGCGCAGAAAATCCTGAAAGCCCCGACCAAGACGGATGCCATCCGCCAGGCGCTCGAGCGCGTGGTCGAAGCGGAAGAGCAGCGGCCGCCGCTCGCCGAGCGGCTGGAGAAGATCCGGGCGAAATACAACATGCCCGCTTACGAGAGCCTGGAGCCATTCGACGAGAAGGCTTTCCTCGATGAGATGTGGGGCGACAGCGATGTTCATAGATAGCTCAGCGCTGGTGGAAATCCTAACGGACGCACCTCGCCGTGAGGAACTTCTCGATCGCCTGGCAATCTCGCAAACCCCATTTTCGACGTCAGCGACTGTCATTTACGAAACAACCGTGGTGATCTCTTCCCGGACGCACAAGACGGCCGAAGAAACCCTCAATTTCGTCGAGGAATTTCTTGCCGAGCTTGACGCCGAAATCCTTCCCGCCACCCGCGAGACAGCGCTTGCCGCCATCGACGCCTTTTCGCGTTACGGCAAGGGACGCCATCCGGCCCGCCTCAATTTCGGCGACTGCTTTTCCTATGCAGGCGCCAAGGCTTCCGGTGCGCCCCTTCTCTATGTGGGCGAGGACTTTCGCCGCACCGATCTCGCCTGATCACACCATTGCAAGACATTACACAGGAGCAGCGCCATGGATCTCTTTCTCGAAAAGGACGACGATCCGCAGACGCTGGCCTTCGTTTCTGCACGGAACGCGCGTTCTGACGAGGCACTGGCGACGCCTGAAATGGAAGCCGACGCCGAGGCGCTGCGGTCCATGATGGAGCGCCAGGACAGGCTGATCGTGCCTACGCGGCGCGGCAACTGGCTGTTCGATTTCAACCGCTCCCGCGACAATCCGCTCGGCGTGCTGCGCCGCTTGCCGGCGACGGATGCGCCGCGGGCCGATGCAGCCTGGGAGACGGTCTTCGATGTCGATGCTTTCTGTGCCCGAGAGGGGAAACGCTGGATCTTCGGCGGCTGTGTCACTTGCCCCTTCGAACCGACGCGCGTTCTGTTGCGCCTGTCCGACGGCGGCTCCGATCTCACGCGTTTTCTCGAGTTCGATCTCGAAACCAAACGAGTGGTGGACGGCGGTTTCGACACCCCGGCGGTCCGAGCGCAGGCGTCATGGCTCAGCGCCGACGAGATCGCCTATTTCGGATCGATCGACGCTTTCTCCGCGACGCAATCCGGCTGGCCAAGGGTCGGACGGCGATTGCGTCGGGGCGAAGAGCCGGCAGAGGCGGAGATCCTGTTCGAAGCCGCACCGAGCGACGTCACCGGCTATGGCTTCATCATCGATCCTGAACTCGGCGGCCACACGGGCCCCGACACGCGACAGATCCGGGTGTTCATGGCGAACCACGAGATCGGCAAGCTCAGCCTTCATGTCGAAGACGCCGATGGCGTTGCGCGCCGGCTGCCGCTGCCACGGGACATCGGCTTCGACATCAATCACAGCCACATCCTCTGGCTCGCGAAGAGCGACGAGCAGGTGGCGTCCGGCAGCCTCGTCCTGCAGGCGCTGACACCGTTCGATTCTGAACCTCTGGCGTCGAAGCGGCGGGTTCTGGTGGAGCCTTCACCGGGTCGCGCCGTGCATCACTTCACCCTGCTCCGCCACTGGGCGGTCTACACGGTCGACGATCGCCTCTCGCCGGAACTCTATGCACTCGATCTGACGCAAGAGGACGCCGTGCCTCAGCGGATCGACCTTCCAGACGGCATCGAGGCCCTCTATTTCACGCCGCTGCATGCCGACCTGCGTCTGGGAGACGATACACTTCACGTGATTGGCTCCGGCTTCCTGGTGCCGCCGACCCGCTACACGCTCGCCCTCACCGATCGGGGCCGCAACCCCACCAAGGAACCGCTTGCCCTGGTGCCGCAGGAAACCTCGCCGGCCTTTTTCGACGCCGAGGGCATGAGCAGCGAACTTCTAGAAGCCACCTCGGAGGATGGCACCAAGGTGCCTTACCATCTGGTGCTGCCGAAGGCCTGGACGAAGGGCGAGCTTCCGGTTTTGATCTATGGCTATGGCGGCTTCGCCGTTCCGCTTGCGCCGCATTATTCCGGGACCACCGGCCGGTTTCTGGAACAGGGTGGCGCCTATGTGCAGGCCTATATCCGCGGCGGCTCAGAACTCGGGCCGGAGTGGCACACACCCGTGAAGCGTAAAGGTCGCCACAAAGCTTACGAAGACTTTGTCGCGATCGCCCGTGATCTGGTGAAGCGTGGCTATACCAATCCATCGCGGATCGCCTGCACAGGCGGCAGTAATGGTGGCCTGCTCACCGGGGTCATGCTGACGCGTTATCCTGATGATTTCGGCGCCATCTGGTGCCGGGTTCCTGTGCTCGACATGACCCGCTTCCATCTCTTCCCGGCCGGGCGGGCCTGGATGGACGAATACGGCAACCCCGACGACGAGAACGACCGCGCCTATCTCCTCGGCTACTCACCCCTACATCAGGTTAAGCCGGCATCGGACCAAGCCTATCCGCCCGTCTATATCGAAAGCTCCAGCAATGACGACCGGGTGCATCCGTCGCATGCGCGGCGCTTTGCGATGCGGCTGGAAGAGGCCGGACACTTGCCCCTCTTCCATGAATACGGTTCCGGTGGCCATGGCGGGGCCGGCAATTCGGCGGAAATGGCGCGACGGACCGCTATGGGCTACAGCTTCTTGCGCAAGACGATCATGAAAGCCTGATACCGAGGAAGGGCGCCTGAACCGGCGCGCCCCAATCAGGCCTTTTTCTCCCAGCGCCCCTCTGGGCTCTGTTGCCAGTAGGTCAGCGTGTGCCCCTGGCCCTTCAGACGTTTCCATTGCGAGCGCGCCCCCTCCAACTGTTCCGTGTCGTAGCCGTCGAAGACGAAGACGACACGGTCGTAGGGGAGTTCATCCGGCGGCTCGGCGCCATCGACCAGGAAGCGCACGCTCGCCTGGTTGATGTTTTCGGTACCCGTCGTCAGCAGCACCGGCTGGCGATCCGGAGAGGCGCCGTCCTCGGTGCCATGTGGCAGAAAACTCTCGTCCCGATAGGTCCAGAGATGCGCATCGAGCGCATCGCGCCGTTCGGGCTCACGCGTCTGGACGGCCACGCGCCAGCCGCGCTCGACGCTCTTTTCCAGGAGCGGCGGGAGCGCGTCTTCCAGCTTCGATTCCGTCAGATGGTAGAAGAGCACATCGGCCACGGAGGCAGTCACCGCCATCAGGATTTGTAATGCGCGCGAACGAGTTCATCGAGCAGGCGAACGCCATAGCCCGAACCCCAGGACTGGTTGATCTCGTCGTTGGGTGAACCCATAGCCGTGCTGGCAATGTCGAGATGCGCCCAGGGCGTATCCTTGACGAAGCGCTTCAGGAACTGAGCGGCCGTGATCGAGCCTGCCTGACGACCGCCGGTGTTCTTCATGTCAGCGAACTTGGAGTCGATCAGCTTGTCATACTCCTTGCCGAGCGGCATGCGCCACAGGCGCTCGTTGGTTGTCAGGCCAGCAGCGAGAAGCTTCTCAGACAGTTCGTCGTCGTTGGAGAACAGGCCCGCATGCACACTGCCAAGGGCTACGCCGATGGCCCCGGTCAGCGTAGCCAGGTTGATCATGAAGGCTGGCTGGAAACGATCATTGCAATACCAGAGGGCGTCGCAAAGCACGAGGCGGCCTTCCGCATCCGTGTTGATCACCTCGATCGTCTGGCCCGACATCGATGTCACGATATCGCCCGGGCGCTGGGCATTGCCGTCGGGCATGTTTTCGACGAGGCCGAGGATGCCGATGGCATTGACCTTCGCCTCACGGGCGGCAAGCACATGCATCAAGCCCGCCACGGCAGCTGCACCGCCCATATCACCCTTCATGTCCTCCATGCCGCCAGCCGGCTTGATCGAGATGCCGCCAGTATCGAAAACCACGCCCTTGCCGACAAAGGCGATCGGCTTGTCCTTCGACTTGCCGCCCTTCCACTGCATCACGACAAGGCGCGGCGGACGCACGGAACCTTGGGAAACGCCGAGAAGCGCACCCATGCCGAGCTTCTTCATCTCTTTTTCCGTCAGGATCTCGACCTCGACGCCGAGCTTTTCGAGCTCCTTCGCCTTGGCGGCGAACTCAAGCGGTCCGAGCACGTTGGCAGGCTCATTGACGAGGTTGCGGGCAAGGATCACGCCGTCGGCAATCGCTTCCGTTTCGGCAAAGGCCTTCTTGGCGGCCGCGGCCTCAGCGGTGACGATCGTCACCTTCACCGTCTTTTCAGCCTTGTCTTCCTCGTCTTCCGACTTCTTCTTGGTCTTGTAGGTATCGAACTTGTAGGCGCGAAGCAGCATTCCGAGCGCAAAATCGGCGACCGCCTTCGGGGTGACCTGAAGTCCGGGGACGTCGACGTATACGGTGACTGTTTCAGCCCCCTTCACCGCCGCCGTGGCCACGCCGCCTGCCTTCAACCAATCATGCGCCGACAGGCTGTCGCCCTTGCCGAGACCGAGGACGACCAGACGGTCGAGTGTCGAGCCGTGCGGGGCGACGATATCGAGGGTGGAGAGGGACTTGCCGGTGAACTTGCCGGACTTCGCCGCACGGGCATAGACGCCCGCCGGATCCGCTTCAGCAGCCCCAGCCGGCTTGTCGGCGCCTGATGTCGCAAACAGAATGGCAAGGCCTTCCGTTGCGGCTTGGGACTTGGCGAAAGATACGGCGAGTTTCAGCGACATGAACGGCATCCTAGATACGTGATAAGAAGACTTGTGACGATCATGGTCTTTTCGCGAACGATGGCAAGAGTTTGACCGGGCATTCCTCATCCAATCCCCCGATTGCGGCCATGGTCGCGCCAGCGTGTCCGATTTATCGCGGTAGAGAAAAAAACAGGATCAGGAAGCCGGGGAAATTGCCATCCCTCGGTCGCCAAAATGCCGCAAGCATTGTAGAGAACGCCAATCCTCGGCGCGACGTCTGCGTGTCGCTCCTGCAAGGGAACCCTATGAAGATACTCGAACAATACATCCTGCGGCGGGTCGTCCTGATGTTCACGACAGCGCTTTTGCCGGTGCTGGCGATCATCTGGACGACGCAGGTATTGCGACGTATCAACCTCGTCACCGATAGTGGCCAGTCGGTCGGGTCTTTCATGCTCTTGGCGACGATGATCCTGCCGACCATCATCGCGACCGTCTTGCCCTTCGCGCTGGTCATCGGCATCACCCATACGCTAACCACGATGAACAACGATTCGGAGCTCGCGGTCATTGATGCCGCCGGAGCACCGAGACGAACGATACAGCGTCCGCTCCTGATGCTGGCGGGCGGCCTCAGCATTTTCTCGCTCGTGATGCTCGGCTTCGTTGAGCCGGCGATGCGCGTCAATGTGCGAAGCATGATCGCCACTGCTTATGCCGATCTGCTGTCTTCGGTGATCGAGGAAAAGACCTTCCGTCAGATCGAGCCCGGCCTTTACGTGCAGATCTCGGAGCGGCAGGCTGGCCGCCAGATGAAGGGACTGCTGGTTGCCGATTCCCGCGACCCGGCTTCTGAGCTCATCTATTATGCCCGTGAAGGTGCGGTCGAAGAGACCGGCAAAGCGCTTGTCATGCAGGATGGCGAAGTGCAGCGCAAAGCGCCGAACGGCGACGTGACCGTCATCCGCTTCGACCGCTATGCCTTCGATCTTTCGGATCTCTCCGAGGAACGCGGTCAGGCCCGCTTCGGCGCCAAGGATCGCGACCTGTCCTATCTGATGGATCCCGATCCGCTTGACGAGCGCTATGTCAGCAACCCCAACGACTTCACCGCCGAGCTCCACCGCCGCATCAGCGCGGCCTTCTTCCCGCTGGTCTTTGCCTTGATCAGTCTGATGATCTGCGGCGATGCGCGGTCCCACCGTGAGGCGCGATTGCATCCCATGGCCTCGGCGCTCTTGATGTCGCTCACCATCTTCTGGGCGTCGAATTACGTCACCTCGCTTGTGGAAACATCCGCAGCCTTCGTGCCCCTGCAATATCTGGTGCCGCTTGGCAGCGGCGCGGTCGCTGCCTTCATGCTGGCGACGAATCGCAGTCCGCGATTGCCGCGTGCGATATCCACGCTCGTGAGCAAGGCGATCACGCTGACGCAGAAGCGTCTGGGCGCAAGCACCGGGGGCGCGGCATGATCTGGACCCTCGGGCTTTATTTCTTCCGTCGCTACATGATGACGTCGCTTTGGTTCTTCCTCGGCGTCATCTCGATCACTTATCTCATCGACTTCACGGAAACCTCCGGGCGCTACGACAACCTGCCGGGCTATTCCGTGACCGGCGTGCTTTACCTCACTGCGTTGCGGCTGCCGCTGATCCTGCAGCAGACGGTGCCATTCATCGGCCTCTTTGTCGGCATGGCAACCTTGATCAGCCTCAACCGCAAGTCCGAACTGGTCGTCGCGCGGGCGGCCGGGATTTCCGTCTGGCAATTCATGGCGCCCTTCCTGATCGGCGCCACCCTGATCGGCCTGACGACGACGCTGGTGATCAATCCCCTCGCCGCCTGGGGCGAACGCCAGGGCACCGAAATCGAAACGAAGTGGCGTGAGACGGCCGGCAGCGCGAAACCGGCGCCGATTCCGTGGCTGCGCCAGTCGAGCGGCGACAACGACGTGGCGCTCGGTGCGCGCGCCGTCCTTGAGGATGGCACGCTGCTCGTCGATGCCGTTCTGCTGCATTTCGACCAGGACGGACGCATTGTGCTGCGTCAGGATGCACGCACGGCTTCTTTGAAAGATGGTTACTGGATGCTTACCGACGTTCTCGAGACACGTCCGGGAGAAATCCAGACGCGACTCGCCGAGGCGCGGGTTGCGACCAATCTCAACGAGGAATTCGTTCAGCAGCGCCTTGCCCGACCGGAAAGCGTTGCTTTTTATGATCTTTTTCAGAAAATTGAAGTTGCCCGATCCTTCGGGATCGCACCTCATGCGCTGGAAACGCAGTTTCATTCGCTGCTTTCGCTGCCGTTCCTGATGATTGCAATGACGCTGATTGCTGCAACCGTTTCGCTGAAATTTAGCCGTATCAACCAATCGAGAACGGTGATTCTCGGTGGAATATTGTCAGGCTTCGTGCTTTATGTTGTCTCTGTGCTCGTCAGAGCATTCGGAAGCAGCGGCGTCATGCCGCCATATGTTGCGGCCTGGGTCCCAGTTGTCGTAGCCATGGCACTGGGGGCAACGATTCTGCTTCACAAGGAGGATGGTTAGTGGCGGTAAAAGACCGCGGGAATATCAGGAGGCTCTCAGTAGCCCTGCTGACCAGTGTCGCTGTGTGCGCTATGGCGCCCGCCGCGCCTCTCGTGCATGCGCAGAGCCTGTCCGACTCCGCGTCGATGGCAGGTAACGTCCCTGATGACGCGAAGCTGCTTCTGGCAGCCAATGAACTCGTTTATGACCGTGATGCCGAGCGCGTAGTCGCGAACGGTGCGGTGCAGATCAATTATGCCGGCTACCAGATGGTGGCCCGTCAGGTCGTCTACGACCAGAAAACGGGCCGCGTCACAGCGGCGGGCAATATCGAGCTGGTCGAGCCGACCGGAAACCGCATCTATGCGGATTCGCTCGATGTCACCGACAATTTCTCCGACGGCTTCCTGCGTGCCTTGCGCGTGGAGAGCACCGACAACACCCGCCTTGTTGCCGAAAGCGCTCAGCGCGTCGGCGGCACGCAGATGATTCTGCACAAGGGCGTGTACACGGCATGTCTTCCCTGCGCGGAAAACCCCTCTCGTCCGCCGCTCTGGCAGGTGAAGGCCGAACGCGTTGTTCAGGACGGCACCAAGAAGACCGTGCGCCTCGAAAGAGCCCGGTTCGAACTCTTTGGCAAGTCGCTTGTGACACTGCCGTTCATCGAAGTGCCTGACAATACCGTCAAGCGGAAGACAGGCTTCCTGTTCCCGCAGTTCCGCTCCGGCGAAAATGTCGGCTTCGGCATTGCTGTGCCTTACTATATCGCCATCGCTCCGGACCGCGACGCGACGATCACCACGACAGGCTTCAGCTCGCAGGGCGTGCTGCTCGAAGCAGAGGTTCGCCAGCGGTTCGAGAAGGGGCAGGCCAACATCCGGATCGCCGGCATCAGCCAGATGAATACCGACGAATTCACCGCCGGTACGAGTGACGCCGAGCGTGACACACGCGGCCTCATCGCATCCAAGGGCGAGTTCAAGATCAATCCGCGCTGGGCATTCGGCTGGGATGTCATGGTGCAGAGCGACAACAACTTCGCACGCACCTATGGCATCGACGGACTCAATGCGTCCACCAACACCAATGTCGTCTATCTGACCGGCATCGGCGAGCGCAATTTCTTCGACATGCGCGGCTATTACTTCGACGTTCAGGACGCCGACCTGAACAATACGGCTGAAAAGAAGCAGGCGACCGTCCTGCCGGTCATCGACTACAGCTACTACGCCCCCGAACTGGTCGCCGGCGGCCAATTGTCGGGCACATTGAACTTCACCTCCCTGTCGCGCTTCTCGAGTGAGTTCGCCGACACCAACAGGGACGGCGCATTCGATGTTTATCGCGGCCTCAAGGGCAACATGAACCGCCTGACGGGCGAGCTCGAATGGGAACGCACCTACGACGGTCCGGGCGGTTTGCAGATCACGCCGCTTCTGGCTGCGCGCGGCGATGTTTATGGCCTCGCCATGGACGCGCCCGGCAATTACACTGGTGGCTACACAAGCAACGATGCCCTTGGTCGCTACATGCTGACCGCCGGCATCGAGGCTCGTTATCCTTGGCTGATCACGACTGCGAACAGCTCGCATATCATCGAGCCGATCGCGCAGATCTATGCCCGCAACAATGAGGGCTATGCTGGCCAGTTGCCGAACGAAGATGCGCAGAGCCTGGTGTTCGATGCGAGCAACCTCTTCTCGCGCAACAAGTTTTCCGGGTTTGATCGTGTCGAGGGCGGCACCCGCGCCAATGTCGGCATGCGTTACACCGGCAGCTTCGACAACGGTGTCGGCGTACGCGCGGTCATTGGCCAGTCGTACCATCTGGCGGGCCTGAACTCCTACGCAACGCAAGACCTGCTTGCCGTGGGGTCCAATTCCGGCCTTGAGACCGATGTCTCCGACTACGTCGCATCGGCCGGCTTCGAACTGCCGATCGGGCTTTCGCTGAGCGCCGGCGTGCGACTGGATGAGAAATCCCTCGATGTTCGCCGTACCGACATCAATGCGACCTACTCTCAGGACCGGTTCGAAACGAGCCTGACCTTTACCCAGGTCGACGCGCGTCCGGGCTACTCGTTCAACAACGACAACCAGACCGTCACCAGCTCGACGACCTTGAAGGTCACTGAGAACTGGTCGGTGTTTGGCTCGGTGAACTACGATATCGACGCCGACAAGTTCAATCGTCGCAGCGTTGGGCTTTCCTATGCCGACGAATGCACCGTCTTCTCGATCACCTATTCGGACAAGTACGATCCGAATGCCGAGACCGCGAACGACTGGACGATCGGTGGAAAGCTGGTGTTCCGCACCCTCGGAGAGATCAATCTCAGCGACACCTCGTTCGAGTGAGGCCAAGCCGCTGAGATGCAGGTCATTGTTTCGCCGCATGGATTGTGCAATCCGTGCGGCGGTTCTAAAATCCGTTAGATGATCTAAAAATCCGGAGCAGGCTTCTGCAGTTCGGAGAAAGGATGACAGATGGCTCATGCAAAAAAAGGCACCGGTCTGCTGCTTGCCGGCGTCATCGCGCTGTCCTTGAGCGTCAGCCCGACACCAATCTTCGCGCCGGCTCAGGCGGCAACATCGGTGGCCGCCGTTGTCAATAAGACCGCAATCACGAGTGCTGACGTCGCACGTCGGGTGGCCTTTCTCAGGCTGCAGCGTCGTACAGGCAATCTCCAGCAGATCGCCCGGGACGAACTCGTGAACGAGGCCCTGAAGCGCGAGGAGATCGCGCGCGTCGGCATGTCTGTCAGCGTGGCGGATGTCGATGCCTCGTTCGAACGCTTTGCGTCGTCGAACAAGATGTCGGTGTCGCAACTCAATTCCGTGCTCGATCAGGCCGGCGTCGGTGCCGCGCACTTCAAGTCCTTCATCGCCGTCTCCATGAGCTGGCCGCGCCTCGTCAATGCACGCTATGGGGCGGGCGCACGTGGCCGTTTGTCCAACCAGGATCTCGTGACCCGTCTGCTCGAAAACAAAGAGAAGCCGGTAACGACGGAATACTTCCTCAAGCAGGTGATCTTCGTGGTGCCTGCCTCCAAGAAGGGTATCGTTGGCAAGCGCAAGGCGGAAGCCGAAAAGTCGCGCGCCTCCTTCCCCGGCTGCGACCAGGCCATGGAATTCGCAAAGAACTATCTCGACGTCTCGATCCGCAATCTCGGCCGCGTTCTCGAGCCTGAAATGCCGCCGGAGTGGAAGCCGCTCGTGGAGAAGGCAAAGGGTGGCACGACGGCAACCCGTGTGACCGATCGCGGCGTCGAGTATCTCGCCATCTGCAACCAGCGTCAGGTTTCCGACGATGTTGCGGCAGAGGTCGTCTTCCGCGCCGAGGATATCGGCAAGGAGCAGCAGGGCGAAAACCCGAACTCCGACAAATATCTGGAAGAACTGCGCTCGAAGGCCCAGATCGTCATACAATAAGCCGCGAAAGGCCGATCCATGACCAATGGCGTCCTTCCGCTGGCGCTCAGCCAGGGCGATCCGGCCGGTATTGGGCCGGACATCGCACTTCAGGCCTGGCTGAAACGTGACGAACTGGTGCTTCCGCCGTTTATTTATGTCGGCGATCCCCAGGTCCTGAAGGTTCGCGCCCGCCAGTTGGAAATCGACGTCGCCGTCGAAGAGACTGACGCTGCGCATGCGAACGACGTCTTTGACCGAGCACTTCCGGTTCTTCCCGTTCCGACCGGCGTCGATGTCTTGGCCGGCAAGCCGCATGTGGCGAACGCCCGCGGCACGATCTCTGCCATCGAAACAGCCGTCGCCCTGTGCCTTTCAGGTGCTGTCCGCGCGGTCGTCACCAATCCGATTGCAAAATCCGTTCTGTACGAAGCCGGCTTTGGGTTTCCCGGGCATACCGAGTTTCTCGCCGATCTGGCAGCGAAAGCACAGGGCAGCGCCGCCATGCCGGTCATGATGCTTGCCGGCCCGAAGCTCAAGGCCGTGCCGGTGACCATCCACATCCCCCTGAAAGACGTTCCCGGCGCCCTGACCGAAGACCTGATCGTCGACACCTGCCGGATCGTCGCGAAGGATCTCTCCAATCGGTTCGGGATCGCATCCCCGCGGCTAGCGGTTGCCGGCCTCAATCCGCATGCGGGCGAGAATGGCGCGATCGGCCATGAGGACAACGACATCATCCATCCGGCAATCCGCAGGCTGCGCGACGATGGCATTGATGCCTTCGGCCCCCTGCCCGCCGACACCATGTTTCACGACGATGCGCGTGAACGATACGACGTGGCAATCTGCATGTATCACGATCAGGCACTGATTCCCGCCAAGGCACTTGGCTTCGACGACAGCGTCAACGTGACCCTTGGCCTCCCCTTCATCCGCACCTCGCCTGACCATGGCACGGCCTTCGGCCTTGCGGGCAGCGGTTTTGCCAAGGAAACCAGCCTCGTCGCGGCCTTGCGGATGGCCGATCGCATGGCGCGTGACCAGGATACCTCGCGCTGATGGCCGCGCTCGATGGACTTCCGCCGCTGCGCGACGTGATCGCGCGTCACGGACTGGATGCCAAGAAGGCCCTCGGGCAGAACTTCCTGCTCGATCTGAACCTGACCCAGAAGGTGGCCCGTAATGCCGGTTCGCTCGAGGGCGTGACCGTGATCGAAGTCGGACCGGGTCCGGGCGGCCTGACCCGAGCGATCCTGGCCTTAGGCGCGAAAAAGGTCGTCGCCATCGAGCGTGATCCTCGCTGCCTGCCGGCTCTGCAGGAGATTGCCGACCATTATCCCGGTCGCCTCGAGGTAATCGAGGGCGATGCGCTGAAGACCGATTTTGCGAGCCTCGCCCCGGGCGAGCCGGTCAAGATCATCGCGAACCTGCCTTACAATGTCGGCACGCAGTTGCTGGTGAACTGGCTGTTGCCGGGCCCATGGCCGCCCTTCTGGCAGTCCCTCACGCTGATGTTCCAGAAGGAAGTCGGGCAGCGGATCGTGGCACGTGAGAACGACAACCATTATGGCAGGCTCGGCGTGCTCTGCGGCTGGCGAACGGAGGCGCACATGGCCTTCGACATACCACCGCAAGCCTTCACGCCGCCACCCAAGGTGACCTCAACCGTGGTTCATCTGGTGCCGATCGAAAAGCCCCTGCCCTGTGATCCGGACAAGCTTGAGAAGGTAACCCAGGTTGCTTTCGGCCAGCGCCGCAAGATGCTGCGCCAGAGCCTCAAACCGATCGGCGGCGAAGCATTGCTCGCCCGTGCCGAGATCGATCCTCAACGCCGGGCGGAAACGCTCAGCGTCGAGGAATTTTGTAGGATCGCCAATCTGCTCTGAGTACCCGGCTCTCGTCAGGCGGCCTCGCGGCCGCGCTGACGATTTTGGTTTCCAGGCAATTTGAACATGGCGATCTGACCGTTGAGCCGGTCAGCTTCGGTCGCCACGCTCGACGTCGCTGCACTCGCTTCCTCGACCATCGCCGCATTCTGCTGGGTCACCTGATCCATCTGGCTGACGGCCTGGCTGATCTCATTGAGGGCAGCCGATTGCTCCTTCGCGGCAGAAACGATGGCCGTGACGCGTTCATTGATCTTCATCACGTGATCTTCGATGCCCTTCAGCGTATCGCCGGTTTCGTTGACCAGCCGGACCCCGGCCTCCACCTCCTGCGCCGAACGATTGATCAGAGCCTTGATCTCGCGGGCGGCGCTGGCAGACCGCTGAGCAAGTTCGCGGACCTCCTGGGCCACGACGGCAAAGCCCTTTCCGGCCTCCCCTGCACGGGCGGCCTCGACGCCGGCATTCAGCGCCAGAAGGTTGGTCTGGAAGGCGATTTCATCGATGACCGAGATGATCTGGCTGATCTGCCCGGAGGACTGTTCGATATGCTGCATCGCCTTTACCGTATCCGATACGACGGCACCGGATTTCTTGGCGGTCAGGCTTGCTTCGCGCACCAGATGACCGGCCTCTTCCGCGCGTTGCGCCGAGCTCGTCATGGTTGCGGTGATCTGGGTGATCGAGGCCGCAGCCTCTTCCAAGGCCGCAGCCTGGCGTTCGGTGCGGCGAGCAAGATCGTCGGCTGCCAGCTGCAGTTCCTGCGAGCCGCCATGCAGCTGTCCGGTGCTCTCGCGGATGGTCGACATTACGCCACAGAGCCGCTCCATCGAGCCGTTGAAGCTCATGCGAAGCGGATCGAGAGAGGGCGCGAAGGGGTTGGGCAGGCGGTAGCCGATTTCACCCGATGAGAGGGCATCCAGGCCACTGCCCAGTTGTTCGACCGCAAAAGCGATCTCCGCAGCACGCTCGGCCCGTTCGCGTTCAGCCTCCAGTTCGGCGGCACGCTTGATCCGTTCGGCTGCCTCCTGCTCTTCGCGCTCCTTCAGCATGCGGGCCTTGGCAAGCGCGATATACTCGGTGACGGCGCGCCCCATCTGGCCGATCTCGTCCTTGCTCTCGGAACGGATCAGGTCGACTTCGACATTGCCGGCTGCCAGATCATTCATCGTCTTCGTCAGGCGACGCAGCGGACGCACGACCGTCAGAGACAGCGAAACGGCGAAGAAGCAGGCAAAGGTGAGCACCGTGCTCGTGATACCGGCCACGCGCAGAAGGTGATGGTATTCTTCATCAGCCATCGCCTCTGCATCCACGACGATGGTCGCCAGCGTCTCGTTTTCGAGTTCCTTCAGCCGCTCGATACGGCGCGCCGAACGCTCCAGCCACTCGCCGCTGTCGATCGCAGAGAGGTCGGCGGACAGGCCACCCACCATCATCTTCGAGCGGATAGCTTCGACCGCGTCCGCATCCGGCGTATGCAGCGATTCGCGGTAGTGCTCCCGATCCTCGTCCGGCAGCAGTTCGAGATACTGATCGATCAGCGACTTCTGCGAGCCGAACATGCCGACGAAATCGAGATAATGTGCCTCGTCGAACTTGCCTTCCGAGATGAAGGCGTGACCCAGATTGCGCTCCTGGCCTGCGACTTCCTTGGCATTCATCAGAAGACTGTAGGCCATCATCTTGCCGACCACGCCCCTGGCGCCTGCCGCGAGTGAGAACTCGCGCGAGACATTCATCAGCCGGTGAACGAGATCGGTGTAGTAGACGAAGACCTCCGTGGGCTCCAAGGCCAGATTGGCTGTCGAGGCCCGGATCTGTGGAAGCTTCGCCAGCACGGCCTCGAGCTCCTGTCCGTGGCGCATCAGCGTCGGATCGCCCTCGGCCTTCAGGTCGGCGAGCACCTGATCCATCTTGTCGAGCGCAGGCGCACCGCCGGATCGGGCTGCCTCGAGTTCTGCGCGGTGCTCGCGTCCCTTGGAGGCGAGCAGGCCCACGGCTTCGGCGCGCTCCCCCTGGAGCGCATGCACGAGATCACCGATCACGCCGAGATCGGCGCTGACGATGTTCAGATGGCGAGCGTGCTGATAGGCAGTAAACGTCGTATTGATTTCGACATAGGCCAGACCGGCCAGAGCCACGAGCGGTATGGCAAGCGCCACCGCGAGGCGCCAAGTCACTGAAACATCTGTCAGTCGCATCTCGATCCCCAGCACTAAATGAGTATTCGCTAAGGTTTCACAACCATAGCGTCAGGGTGATGATGCAATGCAATGGTTAAACATTAGTCATAGTTGAATTGGGCAAATTGAGCGATGACGCGATTTCTTTGGTCGTTCAGTTCAGGATCCGTCCGGCAACTGCGCCACCAGCCTCATCGATCAGCCATGCGGCAAGCAAAGTCACGGCTTCGCTGTCGCTGCCCGGTACGAGCCAGTAACCACGTCCCGCAACGGAGACCATGTCACCGGCCATGACCAGTAGGTTGGCGTCGAGGAGGTGATCAACAATACCCAGCCAGCCAAGAGCCACGCCCTGCCCTGCCATAGCGGCCTGAACGACGAGTGCATAGGTGTTCAAGCGAAGGTCACCCGGACTGTCCCGCAGGCTCTCGCCTAGTCGCTGCCGTGACATGTAGGCGGGCCAGTCGAGCCAAGGCGACAGTTGCTCGGCTTCGAGATGGATTAGAGGACATTGTTGGAGGACCAGGTCCGGTCCATCCGTCAGGTTGCGCGCCAGGCTGGGCGTGCAGACTGGCACCACCCGTTCGGGCATCAGCAAGCGGGCATCGGCGCCGAACTCGCTGCCAGAGCCGAAGGCGACGGCGAGATCCGCATCCTCGCGCCAGTGATGGCTGAGGCGCTGGGTGGCGACGATCTGCAAATCGATTTCCGGATGGCTTTGTCGAAAGGCGTGCATGCGCGGAATGAGCCAAAGGCTCGAGAAGGCGTAATCTGTCGCGAGCCGCACCGCAGGCCTTCTGCGCGCCGCCCGCACGCTGCGCTGTAGGGCATCGACCTCTGACACCGTACGCTCTGCAATCGCGAGCAGCCGCCGCCCTTCCTCGGTATACCTTACGCCCCTGTGCAGGCGATGCAGCACAGGCTGACCAAATCGCTGTTCAAGAAGGCGTATCTGATAACTGACGGCAGGCTGTGTCAGTCCGAGGGCTTCGGCTGCGGCCGACAGGGAGCCTTTCCGGTCGATCTCGACCAGAAGGCGCATCCAGGCGAGATCGAGCAGCGCTTCAGACATAAATACTCTCTATGCGAAACATCAAAATTCTCCCGCTTCACAGGTGAATGGCGCACCTCTTGAATAAGGGTAACCAATATCACAACAAGAGGGAACCATCATGCGTAAGACACTCACGTCCGTCACCCGCCTTGGCGGGCTAGCCACTCTGGCAATGCTGCTCGTCACCACCACGGCGGCCGCTGCAGATGCCGAAAGCTGCAAAGTCGTCCGGCTGTCCGATCCGGGCTGGACCGACATCACAGCGACCAATGGCGTCGCCGCAGTCGTCCTTGAGGCGCTCGGCTATGAGCCGGACGTGAAAACGCTTTCCGTGCCCATTGGCTATCAATCGATGAAGAACGGCGAGATCGATGTGTTTCTCGGCAACTGGATGCCGGCTCAGCAGGCTTTCATCGACGACCTGAACTCTGCGCAGGCGATCGAGGTTCTGGCCAAGAACCTGGAAGGGGCAAAGTTCACGCTTGCCGTTCCGACCGCAGTGGCAGACAAGGGCATCAAGGATTTCGCCGATCTCGGCAAAAACCCGGACGAATTCGAAAGCAAGATCTACGGCATCGAGCCTGGCGCGCCGGCCAATGCCAACATCCAGAAGATGATCGATGCCGGCGAATTCGGCCTGAAGGGCTGGGAACTCGTCGAATCCGGGGAACAGGCCATGCTCGCCCAGGTCGAGCGGGCCACGAAGGAAGGCAAGGGCGTGGTCTTCCTCGCCTGGGCACCGCATCCGATGAACGAACGCTTCGACCTCACCTATCTGTCGGGTGGCGACGCCTATTTCGGCGCCAACTACGGCGGTGCCGAAGTCTATACGCTGGCCCGCACCGGCTGGAGCGGCAGCTGCCCCAATGCCGCAACCCTCTTCAAGCAGATGACCTTCGACGTCTCGATGGAAAACGTCTTGATGGGCGAGATCCTCGGCGGCAAGGATTCGAAGGAAGCCGCAACCGAGTGGCTGAAGGCCAACCCTGCTGTCATGGATGCCTGGCTGAAAGGTGTAACGACCTTGGACGGCCAGCCGGGTGACGCGGCGGTCAAATCGGCTCTCGGTCTTTGAGGTCGCATCCCGTGACATCGCGCCCCAATATCCTGATCCTGATGGTGGATCAGTTCAACGGGACCTTCTTTCCCGACGGTCCCGCTGATTTCCTGCATGCCCCGCATCTCAAGTCTCTGGCGAAGCGCTCCGTGCGCTTCGCCAACACCTACACGGCAAGCCCGCTCTGCGCACCGGCACGCGCCTCCTTCATGTCCGGGCAATTGCCGAGCCGCACGCGCGTCTACGACAACGCCGCAGAATTCGCCTCCGACATTCCGACCTATGCGCATCACTTGAGGGCTGCCGGCTACCAGACCAGCCTTTCCGGCAAGATGCATTTCGTCGGGCCGGACCAGCTGCATGGTTTTGAGGAGCGGCTGACGACCGACATCTATCCCGCCGATTTCGGCTGGACCCCGGACTATCGCAAGCCGGGCGAGCGTATCGACTGGTGGTATCACAATCTCGGCTCCGTCACGGGTGCCGGGGTCGCCGAGATCACCAACCAGATGGAGTATGACGACGAGGTGGCCTACAACGCCACGCGGCGGCTCTACGACCTGTCGCGCGGCCATGACGAGCGGCCCCTGGTGCCTGACGGTGAGCTTCACCCATCCGCATGACCCCTATGTGGCGCGGCGGAAATACTGGGATCTCTACGAAGGTTGCGAGGCCCTTCAGCCGAGCGTGCCGGCAATCCCCTACGACGAGCAGGATCCCCATTCGCGCCGCCTCATGGATGCCTGTGACCACCTCGCCTTCGACATCACCGACGAGAACGTCGCGCGGGCTCGTCAGGGCTACTTCGCCAATATCTCCTATGTCGACGACAAGATCGGCGAGATCCTCGACGTGCTCGGGCGCACCCGGATGGCGGAGAATACCGTCATTCTCTTCGTCTCCGACCATGGCGACATGCTTGGAGAGCGAGGCCTCTGGTTCAAGATGAACTTCTTCGAGGGCTCGGCGCGCGTGCCGATGATGATGGCGGTCCCGGGAATCGATGGACGGCTGGTGACGACGCCGGTCTCGACGCTAGACGTCACTCCGACGCTTGCCGGTCTCGCCGGCATCGACATTTCGACGATTTCCGACTGGACCGATGGCGAGGACCTGATGCCGCTTGCGACCGGCACCGGTGGCCGTGGCATCGTGCCGATGGAATATGCCGCCGAGGGCACGGTGAGCCCGATGATCGGGCTACGCAACGAACGTTACAAGCTGACACTCTGTGCAGCGGATCCGCCGATCCTGACCGATCTCGAAGCCGATCCCTATGAGATGGCCAACCTCGCTGACGATCCGACGGCGGCAAGCGTGTTCAACGCCTTGTCCGAGGAAGCAGCCCAGCGTTGGGACCTGTCACGCTTCGATGCCGCCGTGCGGGAAAGCCAGGCGCGGCGCCACATCGTCTATACCGCGTTGCGCAATGGGGCCTATTTCCCCTGGGACTACCAGCCGCTGCAGAAAGCCTCGGAACGCTATATGCGCAACCATATGGACCTTAACATCCTCGAGGAAAGTCAGCGCTTCCCACGAGGCGAATGATCCAAACAAGAAGGGCGGCCGAGATAATCGGCCGCCCTTTTCAATGGATCAGAGATAATCTCAAGCGATCAGGCCTTCAACAAAATCGAAGAGGCCGTGACGACGATCGCGGCGCAAGCGCTCGGCCTTGACGATAGACTGGACGGCATCGAAAGCCGAATTCAGATCGTCGTTGACGATGACGTAGTCATATTCGCGCCAGTGCTTGATCTCGGCGCGGGAATTGTTGAGGCGGGTCTGGATGACCTCCTCAGAGTCCTCTGCACGTCGATGAAGGCGCGACTGGAGTTCCGCCATGGTCGGCGGCAGGATGAAGATCGAGACGACGTCGGCCGACATCTTTTCCTGCAGCTGCTGTGCGCCCTGCCAATCGATATCGAAGAGCATGTCACGGCCCTCGCCCATGGCCGTCTCCACGGCTTCGCGCGGCGTTCCGTAATAGTTGCCGTGGACCTGCGCCCATTCGAGGAGCGAGTCGCTGTCGCGAAGGCGTTCGAATTCGCGCTGCGAGACGAAGTGGTAATGCACGCCCTCGATCTCGCTCTGGCGGCGCTGGCGGGTCGTCAC
>JBJIOA010000053.1:0-12238 GCA_045377275.1 Allorhizobium sp.
GTTTATGTCCTCTACTCATTCATCGTATTGCTGACGTTGATCGCGCTCAAGACCTGCTCCGGCAACTCGCGATATCTGTTGCCGTCCCGCTACGACGCGGACGCGCCAATGTCTCGCGCGACCTTCAATCGCATCACCTACTCCGTCGTCGAGCGAGCCGAGAAGAAGGAGGGGCTGCCAGTTCCTGGAGCCATTGACGGTCCATGATCTGCGGCGGACGGGGTCGACGCTGTTAAATGAGCTGGGCTTTAACAGCGACTCAGCGATCGAAAAGTGCCTGGCGCACGAGGACGGGCGTTCGTCGCGCGGCGTCTATAACAAGGCTGAGTATGAGGTGCAGCGTCGGCATATGATGCAGCAGCAGTGGGCGGTTACCCGTGGACGCCTGGATCGACGGCCGGAAGTATGCCCCACCCGCTTTTTGCCGCAAGCTATGCCCTTGATGGAGCTTGATCCGCTCCTTGACGGGGCGGAGTTTGCGCTTGTTCGACATCGGGGTGTTGCGCGCGCGGGATCGGCGCAGCCCGCCGGGCCATCAGCCAAGCCTCGACCTGGCCGGGTCCAGAACGATACGACGTGGCGAGAGCGCAAACCGGCGGGGGAACTCGCCACGTTGCTCCATTTCATAAATAGTGCTGTCAGCCATGGGCACCATCTCCCGCAACTGCTGCCGCCGGATTGTTTCTCGGAACTTTAGTAGTTTCGATCCTTGCCATGCTCAATCTCCTGTGTTGGTGAGGCGATTGAGACTGATAGATGCTGATACTGGAAGCCCCGTCGAAATTCCGTGCGGCATTTTCGGGGCTGTAGCGTACACATGGGCGGACTTGCCCCCATGACTGCTAGGTGCAGCGTAGGAGCAAACGGGCGCTGATGGGCAAGCTCGAAAGGGGTGAGGCCCGTACAACGGCATACATTTAAACGCGAGACTCCCTTCAAAAAGTCCTTTTTCTACCATTTCGCAGAAAAGTTCGCGTTGCAAAAAGCTTAGCTGCTACAGTGCCTTACAGAGGTGCAGGTTTGGAAGGTGAAGACAGCGGTTTCTGTGCTAGGTGCAACATAGGTGCAGAGCGCTAGGATGAGAATCGGCGACAAAGGCGGACGTGGCGAAATCGGTAGTGTTGTTGCCCCCGAATGATCGGACACATCAGGGTTAGGGTTTGATCTGCGATGAACTCGCGGGGTGAACGACAGCCGAGCGCCTTGTGCGGATGAAGGCTGTTGTAGTGCTGTTCGATCCACAAAGGCAGCGTTTCCATCACGGTTCTGGCGTTGGGCAGCGGCGAGACGCGGACGTAGTCGCGTTTCATCGTTTTGACGAATGCCTCGGCCATTCCGTTCGACTGCGGGCTCTCGACCGGGTCGTCCTCGGCTCCAACCCTATGTCGCGGGCCATCGCCTGGTCTCGTGAGCAATGTCAGCCCGATCCGTTGTCGCTGAGCCATTCGATCGTTTCGGGGAGGCGGTTAACCTGACCGAAGCGGCTTTCGACGGCGGTGATGATGAGATCGCGCACGTCTTCGCCCTTGATGCCCTCGGTGGTGGCGATATGGGCGATCGCCTCCCGGTCGCAACAGTCGAGCGCGAAGGCGACGCGAGGACCTTCTCGCCGATCTCGCAACTGATCTCGAAGCCGTCGGAACACCAGCGCAGGTTCGATCGATCGACTGCGACACGGCCATCATGGTGGCGATCTTCATGCGCTCCGGCATGTCGGTTCAGAAGGCCATGCAGTTTCATGACGCGGTAGACACGCTTGTGGTTGGGTGCGCAGGTTCCCGCAGCGCGCGCCTTCCTGCGCAGCACTGCGTGGACCCGGCGGTAGCCATAAGTGGGCAGGCCTTTGATGACCTCCTCGATCCCGGCGACCAATTCGCCATCGGGCTCTGGAGGACGGCCGCGTCGGCCCGATCCGCGCCCTTTTGAACGTTCGGCGATGTTGGATCGGGCGACACCCAGCGTCTCGCACACCGCCTTCATCGGGAACCATCCTTCGGCCACGACAGCGACCGCAACATCTGTTTTTTTGAGCCCGCCGCCAATTCAAGGGCGTCCTTCAGTATCTCGGCTTCCATCGTCTTCTTGCCAAGCAGACGCTGCAACTCGCGCACCTGGTTCTGGAGAGCGCGATACTCAGACGCCGCCACGACCTCGCCCTCAGCAGCCGTCGCCGTCAACGCGCCCTGTGCCGCAAGCTTGCGCCAGTGGAAAAGCTGGTTGGGCTGAACGCCGTTGCGCCGCGCGACAAGGCTCACCGTGACGTCGGGCGCATAGGTCTCCTCGACCATCGCCAGCTTCTCAGCCGTCGTCCAGCGCCGTCGAGCGTTCTGGCCCGCTCAGGACCTCAATCGTCGGAATGCTACCAGTCATAGACACGACACTACTCCTAACTCTTATCCAAGAGGGAGATCGTGTCCGGATCTTTCGGGGGCTATTTCAGGTAGACGCAGCAGACTTTAGGATTGGAGTGCCCGCGGGGAAAGGCGCGGAGTCAGAACCGCTCAAAGTCGGGGAACGCTAACGGGCAAATGCCCCATGCCAATCCCGAGCCAAGCTCTCTTCGGAGGGAAGGTGTCAGAGACTGGACGGGCGGCGCCTAAAGCCTGCGGGCCATGGCGAAGGGACAGTCCAGACCACGAACGCCGGGAGGTGGCGGCGAAAGTCGAAGTGGTACGAAAATCTGCTTCTCAGTGAGAGTACGGGTTCGAGTCCGTCGTCCGCACCAACAATTTGATCTCCGATCGAAGATGCGTGAGCGCTAACCTGATCGGCGTCCTCATTTCATTCATCGAAGTCCCACCCCGAGGTCGAAGACGAGAAGCGCGATGACGATGGCGATGATGGCCAGCCACATCCAGGCCGGCTTGCACCCCTCAGGCCGGCAAATCATGTCGAAATAGGTCCGACATCGCGAGCGCCGGCAGCGCTTGCCAGAGGGGCCGGTCCACGGGATAAGGCCGAGATTGGATGCGGGTCAGGCCTTCATCAACCCTCAAGCGGTCACTGGCCCGCATCGAGTTTTTCAATGTCTGGTTTGGAGCGACCTACGTCGAAAAGATGATCACGGCCGCCGATGATCGGCATTGATCGAACTCATCGAACGGCTCTGGCACCGCCATTCAGCGCCATCCACCTTTGAAGACAGATGTCACACGGAGGTGTCGATGAAGATCAACGGTTCGAATTTTCACTTGCAGGGAGCCATTCGCTCACTCGCTGAATTGTCAGCGGGAGCCCGATCCTGCGACGCCTGATCGAGGAGTATCTTTTTGCCAAAAAGGCGGAGTCGCCCCCCGCTTGATTAACGGTCGTCAGGAGTGTGCTGACCGCGTTGGCCCAGAAGGTCGGACGCGGCTGCCAGGATACGCGCCGAGATCGCAACGCGGCGCAAGCTTCGCAATGCAAGCCTTATTATCGTGTCCGCTGCTGTCGCAGCTCGAGCGCGACAACGCCGAGGCGATTAAGAGTCTGTCGCCAGGACGCCTATCAGACCGGCAAAGCGTACAATTGCACCGTCATAGTGGGGCCGGGCGGCTAGCAGCATGATCAGAAAACCCGGAGATCACTTTGCAGAAAGCGGTGTCTTAATGGGAAAAAACCGATGAAACACTACTATGAGGACGTCAAGGGTTTGGGCAACGTTGCCGTCAGTCGTCATGCTCAGGCTCGTATGGCTGAAAACGGTATAACTCAAGAGACTTTTGAAAAGATTCTTCTAAATCCAATCCGGCCAGATGTTAAGGATGGAATGGATGTTGTCTGGAGGGAACGTGATGGCTTGAGAATTGTCATTCTCACTAATCCCACTCCCAATGTGGGTGCTGTGCTGGTCAAGACCGTCTATCAGGTAAAGCCGCAAGCGAATGCTGCTCGAGCAACTCGATGACAGCATGAAAGGGTGTGAGACAGGCTCGGCAAATTTCTGTGATACGTCAGTCTGAATCGCGTCAGGTTTGCGCAGCGCGCACTGGCCGGGGCGAGGATAAGGGTAGTAGCGCGCGATGATGCAGGAAACCTCGCAAATTCTCATCCTGCTTGAAGCGGTCGGAATCGGCCTGCTGATCGGGATCGAGCGCGAGCGCAACGGCGGTGAACCGGGCGCCCCTGCTCCGGCGGGGGTCCGCACCTTCGCGCTGGCCGCGCTGATCGGCGCTCTCTGTCATATTGTCGGCGGATGGCCGCTGCTTTCGGTGGCGCTAGCGACCATTGGCGTATTGCGGGCGGCGTCGCACCTTTCGCAGCAGGACCGGCAGACAGGGCTCACAACAAGCCTTGCACTGATGATCGTGGTGGTCCTAGGCGGCCTGTCGGTTCAGCAGACCTTTCTTGCGGCCGCCTCGGCGGTACTTGTCGCGGCACTCCTTGCTGCACGAATCGCGCTGCGCGACTTCAGCCGGTTGGTCCTGAACGACTTCGAGGTCCGCGACGGGCTGATCCTCGGCGTCGCGACGCTCGTCATCCTGCCGGTACTTCCCGATGCCGGCTATGGCCCCGGCGGCGCAATCAACCCGCGAACGATCTTTCTCGTCGTGATCATGGTGATGGTGATCGGCGCGATCAGCCACATCTGCACGCGACTATTCGGCGACCGGCTGGGTCTGCCGCTCAGCGGGTTTCCGGCAGGTTTCGTGTCGAGCACGGCAACCATCGGTGCAATGGCGCGCAAGGTCAAGGAGCGCTCCGACTTCACTGCTGCCGCAGCGGCAGGCGCAAACCTGTCGTCTGTTTCATCGATGATGCAAACGGGTATCGTGCTGGCGCTGATAAGTCCAACACTCATGGCCATGGCCGCGCCGGTCCTAATCGTCCCGACCCTTGTGTCGTTGCTTTACAGCGCAATCTTCGTTCGCAGGGCCTTGCAACAGGGCGCCGAATCGCATCGGATCGATCTGCAGTCACGCGTCTTCAGCGTGAACGATGCTGCCAAGTTCGCCCTGACCGTCGCGATGGTCATCCTGCTGTCGGCGCTACTCAATGAAAGGTTCGGAGCCGAGGCCGTTCTGGCCTCGGCCATGTTGTGGCCGGGCTGGTCAGCACCAGTTCGGCGGCGATCGCATTGGCGTCGCTGGTCGCAGCGGGCGAACTCAAGGCGGATGAGGCGGTCCTGCCGCTCGCCGCCGCGCTTGGCGTCAATGTGGTCGTACGGCTCGTACTGGCACTGCGAAGTGGCGAGGCGCGGTTCGGACGGATCGCGGCGCTCGGTCTTGTCCTGACGGCGCTTGCGGTCGGAGCGGGGTGGTGGTTAGCTGCTGTCAGCCGCACTCTGATCGACATCTGAGCAACGCACCTGTCTGCGCGGCTGGTCCGGTATGCGTCAAGGTTTCGCGGTTCCACTGCTGCCCGGCGGCGATTTAGCAACGTGGTCCCTGCGCCTAGGTCTTGGATCTGTAATTTGCAGAGCTTGGCGGTGTTTCCCTTGAGGGTTTCAAGGATCTGTCCGCACTGGATGGCTGCAAGCAGCGACCGTGCTGTATCGGGTTTCACAAGGCCGAACGTTGCATTGACTCGAAGCGGGCTCATTGGCCCATCTGGTTACCTTCGCAGATCGTCCGTCCCTGCGTTCCCTCTCGGGACACCGCCCTCGGATCAGCTTTCCGGCTTCACCGCTGGCAATCAGATTCTAACGCACCTCATGCTTCGAACAAAGTGCCATCGCGCAGCATGGCGTGCATGATGACGGCAAGACGGCGAGCAAGCGCCACGCGTGCCTTTCTTAAACCGCGTCGCTTCGCGATCTTCATGGCCCACCCCTTGAGGGCGAAGCTGCCGCGGCTGCGCGTCAGGATCGAGTTGGCCGCTTCGTAGAGCAGCTTGCGCACCATACTGTCGCCTTGCTTGGTGATGCGCCCTGTCCAGTCGATCTCTCCGGATTGGTGACGTCTGGGGACAAGGCCGAAGTAGGCGCCGGCGGTGCGCGATTGTCGGAAGCGGCCAACTTCATCGATTGCCGCGGCAAAAGCAGCAGAGGTTTGGACGCCGACACCGGGGATGCTCATGAGTTGCCTGCAGGATTGAGATCGGTGGGCGAACTCACGCAGCACCAGATCCATTTCCTTGATCTGCTTCATCAGCTCAGTCCTCACCGCAAGCAGCGCGGTGATGCTCTGGCCGAGACCGGGTATGTCGGCAGCCACTATCACACGGTCGATGAACCCCTTACCCTGACCGGGACCAGGCTTGAATCCGAAGGTCGCGCACAGGCCGCGGATCATGTTGTCGAGCCGCACTCGGGCTTCGACCAGGTGGTTGCGTGCCGTGATGACGCTGCGCACACCATGGGCGGCAAGCGACTTGACGTGCACTTCCTTGTAGAAGCCAGTCCTGGCAAGTTGGGCCAGCCCTGCTGCGTCATGAGGGTCGGGTCTTGTTGGCCTTCAATGCCTTCAGGCTCTGGTGTGCCTGCCGCGCATCGATGCACACTATAGGAATGCCGAGAGCACGCAGACCGTGACAGATTGCCGGCGACATGCGCCCAGTTTCGATCACCGCCCGTTCGACGCCACGCACCTCGTGCAATGCCTGTGCGATCATGGCGGGCGTGCTCTCGACCTTCATCGAGACGATCTTCCTGCCGCTTTCGTCGACGACGCAAACCTGCGTGGTTTCCATCGACAGGTCCAGTCCGGCATAATGTTTCATGGCTGCTTCCTTCCTTCAGCTTTCGACAGCCAGAAGTGTGGGCCATCTTTCAGCTCCGAGGGAAGCGGCCACAAATTACCCGATGAACTCATAAGCTCTGATCGATAGACGCGCGGCTGCGAGGTGGATTGGGGAGAGGAAGTTCACCGCGGTCTTGAAGTATCGGGTGGCGATGCCGCGGGAGTTTTTGAGTTGGTTGAAGAAGCGCTCGATCAGATTGCGGCAGCGGTAGGAGTTCTCGATCGACGGAGCGGACGACGCGAACGTTTCTCTGGCTGGGATACCGGGCAGTGGCGCCCAAGGCCTGGATGGCTTCGGTCACGGCGCGGCCGAAATAGCCGCCATCGGCGACGACATCTCCGCGCAAGGTGAGCGGTTCGACCAGTTCGGGCACGGTCGTTTTGTCCGAAGCCTGTCCCAGGGTTAGCACGAAGCGGAACGGCAGGCCGCCGCGATCGACAACGGTGTGGATTTTTCTGGTCAGTCCTCTGGGGGAGCGTCCGATGGCGCGATCCGGCCCCCCATTTTACCGCCCGCCTGTGAGCGCGCACACGATAGCACTGTCTATCAGATGCGGACTGGGGGTCGAACCATTGCTTGAGAGCATCGACTTTGGCGGATTGCGCGATCTGGTCGAAAATCTTCTGCAAACTCAGAGAGTTCAAACGCAACGCAGTGCGAGCCTACAAGACGGATCATAGCTTCTCATCCATGATCCATGTCACAGCAGCCATCATAAACTCACTATGAATCCCAGTAAGCATTAGTCGGGATCGCCGGCCTTGCTGGAATGGAGGCGCTCGGCACGTGGCTCGCCACAACGCCGCTCGCGGGACTGTTTCCCTCTGATCCGGCCGACCCCGCGAGCATAGGCAGTGCGGTCATTCTATTTGTCTGGGTGGCGGTGGCGCTCGCCCTGATGACGGCCGCAGCGGCCTTCCACCGCTCCAAGCCATAGACAGCAGGTCTTGCGTGCCGGCCTTCCCGAATGACGAAGGCCGGCACGGGATCCGGATTGCCCTTATGTTCCAGCCACGGTCTCCAGCGAAGAGACGATGTGCTCGCCGAGCACCTCTGCCGCGCGGGACAGATCACCCGGTGCGCGGCACAGGACGATCTCGGTGTCGGCAAGGGATGGCAGGCCGTGCTCCGGGCCGAGAAGGACGAAACCAGGCGGCACCATCTCCCGCGGCAGCACCGTCACGCCTAAGCCTGCCTTCACCGCCGCCTGCAGGCCCGCCAGGCTCGGACTAGTGTAGGTGATCCGCCAAGCTCGCCCGGCGGCATTGAGGCTTGCCAGCGCGCTCTTGCGGTAGATGTCCGGAACCGGCGCTAGAACCAGCGGCAGCGGTTCATCGGGACTGAGAACCAGGCGTGAGGACGCCGTCCAGACCAGCACCTCTCGCCAGACCCCGATGCCGCCACCAGGCCCCTGCGGCTCGCGCTTGAACAGTACGAGGTCGTACTGCCCCTTGGCGAAGCCGTCGAGCAGATTCATGGTGAAGTCGCAGTTCACCTCGAGCGCCACTTGCGGATGGGCGCGGGCAAAGCGCGCGAGCACTTCCGGCAGATGAACCGTTGCAAAATCCTCGGGCGTGCCGAGCCGGACCCGCCCGGCAACGTCCGGCTCCATCAAACGGGCGCGTGCCTCATCACCTATGCGCAGGATCTGGCGCGCATAGGTCAGGAGGATCTCGCCGTCGGGCGTGAGCTGCAGCTCGCGACCCGGCTCGCGCGCGAAGACACGCCGCCCGAGATTTTCCTCCAGCTTCTTGATCTGCAGCGAGACCGTGGACTGCGTCCGTCCCACCCGCTCTGCCGCGCGCGTGAAGCCGCCATTGTCGACGACGGCGACGAAAGTGCGAAGAACGTCGAGTTCGAAAGGTGGCAGCGGCGTGGACATCGGACGAGACGGTTTCCTGGATCGGCATTGATTTAGTCAATGGCGCGAACGAGAACAACTCATTTCCTTCAATGAACATGCGGGGCCATATCAAGAGGGCAACAAGGAGCCCGCAGATGAACCAACTCGTCGACCTCAAAACACTCGTGCCATCCACTCCGTTTCCGGCCACCGGGACCGGGAGCGCCGTTCCGGTAACCGTCGCCTTCGGCGACGGCATCGGTCCGGAGATCATGCGGGCCTCGCTCAAGGTGCTGCTCGCCGCCGGGGCCCGGATCGAGATCGAGCCGATCGATATCGGCGAGCGTGTTTACAGACAGGGTCATTCGGCCGGGATCGAGCCGGAAGCCTGGGACTCCTTGCGCCGCACCAAGGTCTTCTACAAGGCGCCCATCACCACGCCACAGGGAGGGGGCTTCAAGAGCCTCAACGTGACGGTCAGGAAGTCGCTCGGTCTGTTCGCAAATGTGCGCCCGACGCGGGCCCACGCTCCCATGGTTGCCACCAAACATCCCGGCATGGACGTCGTGATCGTGCGCGAGAACGAGGAGGACCTTTATGCCGGGATCGAGCACCGGCAAACGGACGAGGTCTACCAGTGTCTGAAGCTGGTCTCCCGGCCGGGTTGCGAGCGGATCGTGCGCTACGCCTTCGAGTACGCCAAGGCGAACGGACGCCGGAAGGTCACCTGCTTCACCAAGGACAACATCATGAAGCTGACCGATGGTCTGTTTCATCGGGTGTTCGACGAGATCGGCAGCGAGTACCCGGAGCTGGAGAAGGAACACTGTATCATCGATATCGGCGCAGCCAAGCTCGCCGCCAATCCCGACCAGTTCGACGTTATCGTCACCTCCAACCTCTACGGCGACATCCTGTCCGACATCGCTGCCGAGATTGCTGGATCGGTCGGGCTCGCCCCTTCCGCCAATATCGGCGAGCACGGAGCCATGTTCGAGGCGATCCACGGCAGCGCTCCGCCGCTGGCCGGGCAGGACATCGCCAACCCCTCTGGACTCCTTCTGGCCGGTGTCATGATGCTCGTCCATGTCGGCCAGCCTGAGGCTGCCGAACGTGTGCACAATGCCTGGCTGAGGACGATCGAGGATGGGATCCACACCTGCGACATCTTCAAGGAGGGGCTATCGAAACAGAAGGTGGGCACCATGGCGTTCGCCGATGCGGTGATCGCCCGTCTCGGCCAGGAGCCAGAGAAACTTGCCTCAGTGCGCTACGACACGGATGCCTCTGGCGTGTCGATCACGCCTTACGAGCGCAAGGCCCCTGCTAGGAAGGAACTCGTCGGCATCGATGTCTTCGTCCACTCAAGCGGCGCGCCAGACGCTCTTGCCGCCCTGATGCAGAAGGCGCAGAACGGCAGCGTCGAATTGACCATGCTCACAAACCGGGGGGTGAAGGTCTGGCCGGGTGGCCTGCCGGAAACTTTCCTGACCGATCACTGGCGGTGCCGCTATCTCGCCACTCCGGGCAAGCAACTCAACAAGACAATAATTGCCGAGCTCCTGTCGCGCCTCGCCAAGGGCGGGATCGACTTCGTCAAAACCGAGCATCTGTTCACTTTCGACGGTGAGCCCGGCTACTCCCTTGGCCAGGGGCAGTAGCATGGCGTTAGTTCATGGAAAGCGCCGATGTGTTTGCATGCGCGGGGTGTTGCTGACGCGGCGGATCAATGCCCCGTCTGCAGGCTGTTGCACCAGTGGAGCGACACGTTGCTGCTTTCCTACCGACCTGTCTTTATCGTCGGCGGGCTAACGGGTAGATGAGCCGATCGCGCGCGCAAATCCCTGCTGCCTAGTAACTTTGCTAGATGGCTGCTCCGCCGGCGCCTAGGGGCAGGGTCGGTCGCAGCAAGCCTTCCGGAGTCGCGCGCCGGCGGCATCAAGTTTGCTCCGGCCTGGTCGCTCGCCGCGCCACTGGCTGGGCTGCCGTTGCTGGCGCTCACCTGGCCATACGCCGAAGGCGCTCTTGCCTTAATGGCTGCAGTCGCACTGCTCAGCTCAGTGCTGGCGGCGGTTCATCACGCGGAGGTCATCGCGCTCAAGGTTGGCGAGCCTTACGGTACGCTGGTGCTCGCGCTCGCAATCACCGTGCTGGAGGCCGGGCTCATCATCACGCTTATGCTCGCCGATCCCAGCGGCAAACCAACACTGGCGCGTGATGCGCTCTTTGCAGCCGTGATGCTGATCCTAACCGGCATCACCGGTCTATGCCTCCTCGTCGGAGCGGCGCGCCATCATGTTCAGCGCTTCGGCGTTTACGGTGTAAACGCGGCGCTGGCGGCGCTCACCACAATTGTTGTGGTCGTGTTCGTGTTGCCGAATTTCACTAGCTCCGCAACCGGTCCGATCTACTCCTCCAGTCAACTTGCCCTGGCGGCGGTCATCTGCCTCCTCCTTTACGGCACCTTTGTTCTGATCCAGACTGTGCGGCACCGCGACTATCTCCTACCGCTTGGGCGGGACGGCCAGCCCCTGGCCGGTGACATTGGCGACGAGCAGCACGCAGTGTCGCCGACCACGAGGCAGGCTTGGACGGCCTTCGCGGCGCTTGTGTTAAGCCTCACTGCCGTCGTGGGGCTTGCGAAGACGCTAAGCGGCACCATCGGCGCAGCGGTCGAGGCTGTTGGCGCGCCAGAGGCCGTGATCGGGGTCGCCATCGCCTTCCTGGTGCTGCTACCCGAATCCATTGCCGCGGTGCGCAACGCGCGAGCCGATCGGCTGCAGACCAGCCTCAACCTAGCTCTCGGGAGCGCACTGGCCACCATTGGGCTGACGACGCCAGTACTCGCCATCCTGGCGTTGCTCTTTGACTGGACGCTGGTGCTCGGCCTCGACGTAAAGAACATGGTGCTGCTCGCGCTGGCGCTGCTGGTCGCCACGCAGAGCCTAGCCACGGGACGCACGACGGTGATGCAGGGTGTGGTGCACTTGGTGCTGTTCGGTCTGTTCCTGTTCCTGACGGTTGTTCCGTGAGATGCAGTTCGTAGCCCACCTGGCGCGGAAAGACGCGTTGCCAGAGATTGCCCGTCAGCTTCTTGATTTACGGGGAGATGGACGACTGCGTCCATCCCATTCGCTCGGCGGCGCGAGGGAACCCGCCATTGTCGACAAGGCCGCACAAGCACGCGACACGTTCGACTCAATGGAGACGCCTACTGAACTCGCCCTACGCATGCAGGTGGTCCAGAACAGGCGCCTCAAGCCTGCCATGTTAACCAACCGCGGCTTGAAGGTTTGGCCGGGTGCTCTGCCAGAGACCTTCCACACCGATCATTGGCGGTGTCGCTATCGTGCAAGGAATGACGTGATCGATGTCATTAGATCAGCCCCTGCAAATGGCTAAGCAGAGATGGCGGGTTCATCAACAGAGATTGAGCTCCGCCACATTCGCTATTTTATAGCTGCGGCCGAACACGGGAGCTTTCGGAAGGCGGCTGGCCATTCTGCAATTGAAATATTGCCAGCTGGGCTACCGCATCCACAAAATCAGTCGGGAGCACCACCACGTTCGATTGCGAAATGCATGGTCATTGGGCGACACGCTGGCAGGTTTCTTCACCAGTGCGCGCGCGCCGCCAGCATATCGTGACTGGAATATGTTGAAGCCATCGCGCTGGCGAGCTGGTTATACCAGTTATCTGGTCTCTTCCAGCAGTACAGCAAACGTCAGGCCACA
>JBJIOA010000054.1:0-72574 GCA_045377275.1 Allorhizobium sp.
CGAACCAATACAGGACATAACATCAACGTATTGCTTTGCCTCAGCTGTCGCTTCGATACGGAACGAGCCGGACATGCCGAGATGGGCAATGACCGTCAGATCGTTCTCAAGGTCGAGGAGCAGATACTTCGCCCGACGGGACAGCGCGAGGATACGCCGACCTTCGACCCTTGCGGCAAAATCGCGCGGCAGAGGAAAGCGCAGATCTGGCCTGCGCAGCTCCAGGCGCTGCAGACTGGCGCCTTCCATGGCGGGTGCTAGGCCGCGCCTGACTGTCTCAACCTCTGGCAATTCCGGCATTTCAGCCCATCTTTCTGTTTGAACCGCTTCTTTAAAGGTCTATAGACCAGCGAAGCCAAGGCTTCCCCTGCGCAGATAGCGCGCGACAAGCCTTTTCGCTATGGTCCGCCGACCGTTCCGATATGTGGAGTGAACCGATGACTGCAAGCCGCATTTCCGCCGATGGCGGCATGGAAACCTCCTACGGGTTCCGCCAGGTCGACGAGCAGGAAAAGCAGGGCCTGGTCAACGATGTCTTCCACAAGGTGGCCAAGCGCTACGACATCATGAACGACGTGATGTCGGCCGGCCTGCACCGTGTCTGGAAGGATGCGATGGTGGCAGCTCTCAATCCACGCAAGGATCAGAACTACAAGGTGCTCGACGTTGCCGGCGGTACTGGCGACATCGCCTTCCGCATCGTCGAGGCATCCAACCGGATGGCGCATGCGACCGTTCTTGACATCAACGGCTCCATGCTCGGCGTCGGCGCCGAACGGGCGGAGAAGAAGGGCCTTTCGCCCAACCTCACCTTCGTCGAGGCGAATGCCGAAAGCCTGCCCTTCGAGGACAACAGCTTCGACGCCTATACGATCGCCTTCGGCATCCGCAACGTGCCGCATATCGACGTAGCGCTGTCTGAGGCTTTCCGCGTTTTGAAGCGCGGCGGACGCCTACTCGTTCTGGAGTTCTCCGAAGTCGAACTGCCGCTACTCGACAAGGTCTATGATGCCTGGTCGTTCAACGCGATCCCGCACTTCGGCAAGATGATCACCGGCGATGCCGAACCCTATCAGTATCTCGTGGAGTTGATCCGCAAATTCCCCAATCAGCCGGATTTCGCCCGGATGATCGAGCGGGCCGGCTTCTCCAACGTCCGCTTCACCAACTACACCGGCGGCATCGCGGCGCTCCATTCCGGCTGGAAGATCTGAGGCGCATGAGCACGATCGGGGCATATTTCCGCCTGGCGCGGGTTGGCTGGGTGCTGGTGCGCGAAGGGGTCGTCGCTGCCCTGCCCTCCGAAGGACTGCCGCCGCTCGTCGGGATCGCCAAGGCGGCCGTCGCACCGCTCGCGCGTGGCCGGGCGAAATCGGTCGAGCGTTCCGATCGCCTGGCTCGCGCCGTGGCGCGCCTCGGTCCGTCCTATGTGAAGATCGGCCAGTTTCTCGCCACCCGACCCGATGTTGTCGGCGCTGAGTTCGCTGAGGATCTCGCAGGCCTTCAGGACCGGATGGATTTCTTCCCGACGCAAGCGTCAAAGACGACCATTCACGAGTCGCTCGGCCGCTCCGTCGAAGATCTTTACACGCATTTCGGTGAACCGATCGCCGCCGCCTCGATCGCGCAGGTGCACCCGGCCCAGGTCGCAATGGCAGATGGCTCGCGAAAGGTTGCCGTCAAGGTGATCCGCCCGGGCGTGCGCAAGCGTTTCGCTGCCGACCTCGAGGCCATGTATCTCGTCTCGCATCTCCAGGAACGCTTCCTGCCGCATACACGGCGCCTGCGGCCCGTCGAGGTGACGAAGACGCTGGAGCAGACCACCAAGGTGGAGATGGATCTCCGGCTCGAGGCTGCGGCCCTGTCCGAGATTGCCGAGAACACCAAGGACGACCCCGGCTTTCGCGTGCCCGAAGTCGACTGGGAACGCACGGGCCGCGATGTCGTCACCATGGAATGGATCGATGGCGTCAAGATGTCCGATGTCGAGGGCTTGCGCGCCGCCGGTCATGACCTCAATGCGCTTGCCGACACGCTGATCCAGTCTTTCCTGCGCCACACGCTGCGCGACGGCTTCTTCCATGCCGATATGCATCCGGGCAATCTCTTCGTCGATCCCGCCGGCATGATCGTCGCCGTCGACATGGGTATTGCCGGGCGGCTCGGAAAGAAGGAACGCCGCTTCCTCGCCGAGATCCTTTATGGCTTCATCACGCGCGACTACATGCGCGTGGCCGAAGTGCATTTCGAGGCCGGCTACGTGCCGGCGCACCACAACGTCGCAAGCTTCGCCCAGGCGATCCGCGCCATCGGCGAGCCGATACACGGGCAGCCGGCCGAGACCATCTCCATGGGCAAGCTGCTCACTCTGCTGTTCGAAGTGACTGAAATCTTCGACATGCAAACCCGCCCTGAGCTGGTCATGCTGCAAAAGACCATGGTTGTCGTCGAGGGTGTCTCGCGCATTCTCAATCCACGCTTCAACATGTGGAAAGCCGCAGAGCCGGTCGTTTCGAATTGGATCCGCGACAATCTCGGACCGAAGCGTATTGCGACCGATCTCAAGGACGGCGCCAAGGCGGCTTTGAGGCTGGCCGAAGCTCTTCCGGAAATCGCCAGCAAGACCGAGAAGCTTCATGGCGAGATCGTCCGGATGAGCGAAGAAGGTCTGCGTTTCGACGCGGACACGGCCGAGCGCATCGGACGGGCAGAAGCGCGACATACACGGTCTGGTCGGATCGCGCTCTGGGTGATCGCGATCGCAGCTGTGGTGACCGCCTTCCAGGTATCCTGACGGCAAGGACGGACGAAAATAAATCGCGAGTCCACGATTTTTTGATGGAACAAAGATATTGTTCGTGCGTTGGAACCAACTAACGCGTTTATTGTTCCGTCAGGAGTTACATGTCCGCCACCCAAACCGGATTCGTCCGGTCCACGCTGCTCTTCCTCCTGATCGGCACCGCGATCCTCATCGGCATTATCGTCGCGACCTTCGGTCTCGTCGAGCGCACCCAGGCGACCTTCGAATACATCTTGCAGGAGCGCAACATCCGGCGCATGGCCGCCGACCTCATGCAGAAGCTGACCGACGCCGAGACAGGCCAGCGCGGTTTCGTCATCACGCGGGACGAGCTGTTTCTTGAACCTTACGAATCCGCCGTCGGCGCGATCCGAGAAGAGGTCGACCGGCTCGCGACAGCTGTCGCCGATCGCCCGGTAAAGGTAGCCCAGATGGACCGGTTGCGTGAGCGAATCCGCGGGAAGCTCGCCGAGATGGGGCAGGCTATCAATCTCGTGCGCAGCGGCGAGCAGGCACAGGCAGTCGAGTTGATCCAGAGCGATGTCGGCCGTGAGCTTATGGACGACATCCGCTCGATGCTCGATCAGTTCAAGGAGCTTTCGGACGCCAATGTCGAACGAGGGACCGAAGCCCAGATCAGTGCGACCGAGCAGCTTCAATGGATCACGGTCGCCGGCGGCATCGCCATCATTGCCGTGATGGGAGGTGCGATTCTGGTCGTCGCCCAGCATGTGCGCGCGCTCGCGGCCTCCAGGCGCGAGGTGGAGGTCCTGAACCAAGGCCTCGAGGCCCGCGTGGCGGAGCGCACTGAAGATCTCATGCAGGCAAACCAGGAGATCCAGCGCTTCGCCTATATTGTCACTCATGATCTGAGGGCACCGCTGGTCAACATTATGGGCTTTACCGCAGAGCTCGACGCCTCGCTGAAATCCTTGCAGGCCTATGTCCTGAACGACGGCAAGCCGGTATCCGAAGAAGAGATCCGCGAGGCCAGACTGGCTGCGTCGGAAGACCTGCCCGAAGCCATCGGCTTCATCCGCTCATCGACGAAGAAGATGGACGGACTGATCAACGCGATCCTGAAGATCTCGCGCGACGGGCGGCGTCAGCTGAAACCCGAAATCGTCGAATTGCAACCCTTGCTGGAGACCATCACCAACAGCGTCTATCACCAGATCAGCGAGAGCGACGGCAGCATCGATATCGACATCAAGGCCACCCGCCTCAACACCGATCGATTGTCGGTCGAACAAATTCTTGGTAACCTTTTCGACAATGCTATCAAGTACAAGCATCCCCAGCGGCCCCTGACCCTCGCCGTCCGAACCGCGCCCGAAGGGCGTCACATGGTAAGGATCGAGGTGGAGGACAACGGCCGTGGCATTGCAGAGCAGGACCACGAACGCATTTTCGAACTTTTCCGCCGCTCCGGTCAGCAGGATCAATCGGGTGAAGGCATCGGCCTTGCCCATGTCCGCTCACTGGCACGGAACCTCGGGGGGAGATCACCGTTCGATCCCGTTTAGGAGAAGGGTCAACCTTCGTACTGCGACTGCCATCTGATCTGTCACGCTTGGTACGGAGTTGATAATGAAAGCCGTGGGTAAAGAAGTCACCATTGTCATGGTCGAAGACGACGAGGGTCATGCTCGTTTGATCGAAAAGAACGTGCGCCGCGCTGGCGTCAGCAACGAGATCGTACCTTTTACCAACGGCACCGAGGCGCTGGACTATGTGCTGGGTACGGATCGTAGCGGCAAGGTTTCCGAAGATCGCTACTTGCTGATCCTGCTCGACCTCAATCTGCCCGACATGTCGGGCACCGATATTCTCGACCAGATTAAATCCAATCCGCACACGCGACGGCTCCCGGTCGTCATCCTCACGACGACGGATGACGAACGCGAAATCCAGCGCTGCTACGATCTCGGGGCCAATGTCTATATTACCAAACCTGTCGATTACGACAATTTCGCCAACGCCATTCGCCAACTCGGACTGTTCTTCTCCGTCATGCAAATCCCCTGACGGCAGCCAGGCGATGAGCTTTAGCGTTCTCTACATCGATGATGATGCTGCCATTGCCAGGCTGGTCCAGAGGCATATGGGCCGACTCGGTCATGAGGTGTCGCATGCAGAGAACGCCGAAGACGCGCTTGAACTCCTGAAGACCGCAGGGTTCGACGTCGTCGTACTCGATCATTACCTGCGCCAGACGACCGGCCACGACGTGCTCGGCCGCATGCGCGAGGCCGAAATCGATGTGCCGGTGGTCTATGTCACCGGATCGAACGAGGCGCAGGTGGCGATCGAGGCGATCAAGGCGGGTGCTGCTGACTATGTCATCAAGACGGTCAGCGACGACTTCCTGTCGCTCTTATCGAGCGCAATCGAGCAGACGGTCGCCAATGCCCAGCTGCGTGCAGCCAAAGCCCGCGCCGATGAAGAGATCCGGCTCGGCAAGGAACGCGCAGAGGCCCTGCTGGCCGAGGTCAACCATCGTGTCGCCAACTCGCTGGCGCTGGTCGCCAGCCTGCTCAGACTGCAGATCTCTGCGGCCCGCAGCGACGAAGTGAAGGCGGAACTGGCGGAAACCCAGGCCCGTATCACCGCCATCGCCGGCATGCATCGCAGTCTTTACACCTCCGACGACGTCAGCCGGGTTGAGCTCGATCGCTACCTCAACCGACTTACCGTCGAGCTCTATAATTCGCTGCATAGCGCCGAAAAGCCTGTGCGCCTGCTGCTCGATGCAGATCCCATCTCCCTCAGCGCCGACAAGGCGGTGTCGGTCGGCATGATCGTCACGGAACTCGTCACCAATGCCTTCAAGTATGCCTATGCGCCCGGACAGGCCGGCGATATCCGGGTGCACTTGAAGATGCGGGGCGACGGCGAGGCGCTGCTTCGGGTCGAGGATGACGGCTTCGGCATCGATCCGCAGAGCGCTCCGAAGGGAACCGGTCTCGGGAGCCGTATTGTCAAATCCATGGCCTCGACGCTCGGTGACGGGCTGCACTATCTCGAAGGCACCCATGGCACCGTCGCGGAAGTCCCGCTGAAGCTCGACAACGGAGCTTGAGGCACGCCGTTTACCAGTCCCAGTCTCGATGATTTGCCAGCGACCGGAATTGCGCTAGGGTCGCGCCCGCACAGAAAGGGTTGCACTCCATGAGCTTGGCCGGAAAGCGCATCTTGCTTGTTATCGCGGGTGGCATCGCCGCCTACAAGAGCCTCGACCTCATCAGGAGGCTCAGGGAGCGCGGTGCAAGCGTGCGGCCTATCATGACGCGTGGTGCCCAGGAATTCGTCACGCCGCTTGCTGTTGGCGCTCTCTCGGCCTCCCATGTCTATACCGAGCTCTTCTCTCGCGAGGACGAGCAGGATGTCGGCCATATCCGGCTCGCGCGCGAATGTGATCTCGTGCTCGTCGCACCCGCGACCGCCGATCTGATGGCGAAGATGGCGAACGGGCTGGCAGACGATCTTGCATCCACCGTCCTTCTTGCGACCGACCGTCCGGTGCTGATTGCACCCGCCATGAACCCGAAGATGTGGGCGCATCCGGCGACCCAGCGGAACTACGCCACACTGCAACGTGACGGCATCAAGGCCATCGGCCCGATGGAAGGCGAGATGGCGGAAAGCGGCGAGCGCGGACGCGGGCGCATGGCCGAGCCGATCGAGATTGCAGACCGTGTCGAAGACCTGCTCTCGGGGCCGAAGCCGCTTGCCGGCATGAAGGCCGTTGTCACCTCAGGCCCGACCCACGAGCCGATCGATCCGGTGCGCTATATCGCCAATCGCTCCTCCGGCAAGCAGGGCCACGCGATTGCGGCCGCTCTGGCCCGTCTCGGTGCCGAGGTTACCCTGGTCTCCGGACCCGTGACCATTGCCGATCCCGCGGGCGTTCGCACCCAACATGTGGAGCGGGCCGAAGAGATGCGCGATGCCGTGCTCTCGGCGCTTCCGGCCGACATTGCCGTCATGGTCGCCGCTGTCGCCGACTGGCGTGTGGCGTCCTCCGCCGGGCAGAAGATCAAGAAGCAACCCGGCGAGGCTCCGCCGCCGCTCGAACTCGCTGAGAACCCCGATATCCTGAAGACGGTGGGCCACCACGCTCAGCGTCCGCGCCTCGTCGTCGGCTTTGCCGCCGAGACCCAGAATGTCGAGGAAAATGGCCGCTCCAAGCTCGAACGCAAGGGCGCCGACCTGATCGTCGCCAATGATGTCTCGCCCGAGACGGGGATCATGGGCGGCGATCGCAACCGGGTGAAGCTGATCTCCCGCGACGGGGTCGAAGCCTGGCCGGACCTTTCCAAGGACGAAGTCGCCGAACGGCTGGCGCTCTGGATCGCCACCCAGATCGGCGGGACTGGCGCATGAGCCTCTTTACGCGATCCGGTTTCGAGGCCTTTGCCCAGGGGCTTGCCGGCACCACACAGCTCGACCAATGGGACAGCCGCGTTGCCAAGGCCGGAGACAAGGTTTTCGCCCTGCTGACCGATGGTGAACATCGGCTGACCTTCAAGGTCAGCGAAGAAAGCTTCGAGATCCTGACGTCGCTCAAGGGCGTGTCACAGGCGCCCTATTTCGCTAAACGCAAATGGGTGAGCGTCCAACCCGACACCGAACTCGGCGAGGCCGATCTAGAGGAATATCTGACGCGCTCCTATCGCACGGTGAGTGCGTGGCTGACCCGCAAGCTGCGCGCAGAACTCGGCATTGTCGAGTAAAGCTGTGATCAGACCGCAGCCATCGCCGGCTGACGGATCTCATCGGCCCGCATACGCTCGACTGCAGGCTTGAACTCGGCGGCATCCAGACCGTTTTCGCTGAGGATCACGGCGCTGCCGGCGGGGATCTCCACCCAGGTGTCCGTATCATCGTTCAGCGGCTCCGAGACGAGACAGAAGCTGCCCTTCGGCCCCATCGGCGCTGCAAACAGCGTTGGGGCATGTTCGTCCGTCGAATAGCGGACGGCGTAGAGCGTCTTGCCATCGGAAAAGGCGGCCGTCATGCGGATGCGGGCGGTGCCTGTCAGATGCAGGCTGATGTGTTCCACGAAGCCGACGGCTTCGCTCATGGCCGCGATCGGGCGCTCACGCAATCCGAACTGAAGGGCGAGCAGGAAGAGCAGTTCGCTGTCGGTCGTGCCGACTCGGGCATGGAAATGCTCGTCATCCAGCATGCCTTCCATCGGCCGACGGATGCGATCGAAATTGTCGATCTGGCCGTTATGCATGAAGGACCAGTTTCCCTGGACGAAGGGATGGCAGTTGTCGCGGCGGGTGGCACCATGGGTTGCGGCGCGCACATGGGCGAGGAAGAGCGGGGAGCGGATCTGGCTTGCGAGGCTCTTCAGATTGCAGTCGGACCAGGCGGGCAGCACATCCCGGAAGCGGCCCGGCTCCGGACGGTCACCATACCAGGCGAGACCGAATCCATCGCCGTTGGTGGCGGTCTTGGCGCGCGTTGCGCAATGCGATTGCTCGATAAGGGAATGCGCAGGCGAAGTCACCAGCTCCTCGAGGAAGATCGGAACACCGCGGTAAGCTGCCCAACGACACATATGAATTCTGCCCCAGGTCCATCGACCGACTGCGAATCTTAAGTAGTCTTCGCCCGATAGACTAATGATTTGCAAACATGGCGGTATTCATGACAAATTTTTGTCGTGCAGCGCAACATTCTTCCTGCTGTCGACCGGCTCAAAAGTGAACACTGCGTTCTGGCTGGCGGGCCTGCGCCATTAAGCCTCCTCGCCTATATTGTCGCCCAAGCAACAAGCCCGTTTCCCGAGGAGGTCCCCTGATGTCCATCCGCCCCGTCAAGCATGAGAGCCGCGCCACGCCGACCATGGAAGGTGCCGGCGTCAAGCTGCACCGCGTCTTCGGCTTCGGCGATCCCTCAATGACCGATCCCTTCCTGATGATGGACGATTTTCGCAACGACGAGCCGAATGACTATCTCCGCGGCTTTCCCTGGCATCCGCATCGCGGCATCGAGACGATCACCTATGTGCTGGCCGGCACAGTCGAACACGGCGACAGCCTCGGCAATTACGGGATGCTCGGCGCGGGCGACCTGCAATGGATGACTGCCGGCAGCGGCATCCTGCACCAGGAAATGCCGAAAGGCGATTTCGCCGGTCGTATGCACGGCTTCCAGCTCTGGGCGAACTTGCCCTCCTCGCTGAAGATGACCACGCCGCGCTACCAGGACATCAAATCGGCAGACATTCCGGTTGTCATCGACGATGACGGCACCGCCGTGCGTGTCATCTGTGGCGACTTCTGGGGCAAGAATGGCCCCGTTGACGGCATTGCCGCCGAGCCGGTCTATCTCGACATCTCTGTGCCCCCCGGCAAGCGCAAGACCTTCCCGGTCGATACCTATCGCTCGGCCTTTGCCTATATCTTTGCCGGCTCCGGCTCGTTCCGGGATGCGTCCAAGCCCTTCGGCGTCAAGGTCGAGAAGGAATACATGGGCGAAGAGCTCAATATCCGCGACCTCTCCGGCAACCGGACGCTTGTCGTTTTCGACACCGGCGACGAGATCACCGTACAGGCCGGCGAGCAGGGGATCCGCTTCCTGCTGGTCACCGGCAAGCCGATCAAGGAGCCGGTTGCCTGGCACGGGCCGATCGTGATGAACACCCGGGAAGAGCTGATGCAGGCGATGAAGGAATTGCAGAACGGAACCTTTATCAAGGCCGATCATTAACCGCACGCAGTCAAGTTCACTTCAGCCCGGCGTCTCCAGCGCCGGGTTTTCTTTTTCCGGAGAAGGACATGCGCGTAACCGGGGCATGCCAATGCGGCAAAGTCCGCTATGAAGCCGATGTCGATCCACAGGCCGTCGGCATCTGCCATTGCACGGACTGCCAGCGGCTGACGGGTTCCGCCTACCGGGTGACCGTTGCCGCTCTGCCCGGCCAATTTCAGCTTCTGGCTGGCGAGGCCAAGTCTTACCGGAAGATGGGTGACAGCGGGCGCCCGAGCGACCAGTTCTTCTGCGGCACCTGCGGTTCCCCGCTCTGGCGCGAAAGCGCCGATGGCGAAATCGGTTTGCGGCTTGGCTGCATCGACCAGCGCGCCGCTTTGAGGCCGACCCATCAGTCTTTTTGCAAATCCGCCCTCCCCTTCGTCTTTGAGATCAAAGATCTGCCACTCGATCCTGACGACTAGTGTCACCACAGGGCGTGGAAGTGGTGGACCGGACCGTGCCCGGCACCCACCGACAGATTGTCTGACGTCCGGACCGCTTGCGCGAGCCACGCCTTTGCCACCCTCACGGCCAATTCCACATCATGTCCTTTCGCCAGTTCGGCAGCGAGCGCACTGGATAGCGAGCAACCCGTGCCATGGGTGTTGCGGGTTGCGATACGTTGTCCTTCAAACCATATCACCTTCCCCGCCGCGACCAGCACGTCGGGGCTTTCAGGACCGGTCAGGTGACCGCCCTTGACCAGCACGCCCTTGGGTCCAAGCGCCGTCAGGCGGACTGCCTGGGATTCCATGATGCGCCGGTCGGAGGCCTCCGGGTCTCCGAGCAGGGCTGCAGCCTCCGGCAGGTTGGGCGTGATGAGGGTGGCAAGCGGCAGGAGCTCACGGCTCAACACCTTAACCGCTTCCGGATCGAGCAGGGAAGCTCCGCCCTTGGCAATCATGACCGGATCCAGCACGACGGGAATGCCGCGATGCGGCTTCAATGCCTCCGCCACCGCCGAAGCGATGCCGGCATTGGCGATCATGCCGATCTTCACCGCATCCACGCGCACATCGGTAAAAACCATGCGGATCTGCTCGGCAACGAAACCGGGATCGAGCGGCACGACGGCCGAGACCCCCTTGGTATTCTGCGCTGTCAGCGCGGTGATAACAGCCATTCCGTAGCAACCGCGCGCCGAAAAGGCCTTGAGGTCGGCCTGTATGCCTGCCCCACCGGATGGGTCGGAGCCGGCGATGGTCAACACGTTGCGGATGGTGGATGATCTCATGTCTGCGTCTCCCGAGACGGCGAAGACGCAGCGGGCACAGCGCGGATCTATCTGGCGCGACACCCGAGCGACTCCCTCCGCCAGCATGATCTGGTTCAGGTTCGAAGGGTGCTTCTCAGCCCGGCTTGCGCCAGACGCCCCTGTCTCTCACGCAGCAGACTATGCGACAGCGACGTTCCTGTCACCTGGGTCTCTCTTCACTCCCATTCAGCGTTTGCAGCCGGGGACAGGAGCCGCTAGGGAGGCGAGGGAATCCAACCGACCCGAGGAGATTGCCTTGCATCACGCGCCAGACCGGCTTTTCGACCGCTTCTATGATGGCTTTCTCTTCGACATGGACGGAACGCTGCTAAATTCGATCGCCGCTGCCGAGCGCGTCTGGAGCCGCTGGGCACTGAAGCACGGTCTGGACCTCGAAACTTTTCTGCCCACCATGCACGGCAAGCGCGGGATCGACACGATCAGCGCGCTGAACCTGCCCGGCATCGATGTGGTGAAGGAAGCGCTCGAGGTCGAACGCGGCGAGATCGAGGATCTCGATGGTATCGTGCCGATCCCCGGCGCCATCGAATTTCTAAAAAGCCTCCCGGCCGAACGCTGGGCGATCGTCACTTCGGCACCATCAGCCCTTGCCCGCGCCCGGATTGGGGCAGCCGGCCTGCCGCAGCCGGTGCAGATCGTCACGGCGGAAGACGTGAAGATCGGCAAGCCGGATCCCGCCGGCTACCGGCTCGGTGCGGAGCGGCTGGGCGTCGATCCGTCCCGCTGCCTGGTCTTCGAGGATGTGCTGGCCGGTGTCCGAGCCGGCGAAGCGGCAGGCGCCAATGTCGCCGTGATCACGGCGACGCATGCCCATCCGCTGGAGACCAGCCATCCAACGATTGCGAGCTATGAGACGCTTAGGGTGGAGTTCGACGCTTCCCTGGGACTTCGGATCAAAGCGGCAGAGTAAGCACTTGCTGCGGTGACGGCGTAACCGTCACCGCTCTCGACCAAACTCACGCCGCCTTGGCGACGTGATACTCCTTGATGGCGACCATCTTGATCGCGGGGTAACGCTCGGACTCGTAGCGCAGCGAGAACTGGTCCTGCGCCATGAAGACCGGGTCGCCGTCGAGATCTCGGCAGATGTCGCCACGGCGCTGGGTCATGAACTTTTCCAGATCATCCTTGTTCTCGGCCGAGATCCAACGACAGACGGAGAAGCGCGACATTTCAAAGGACACCGGCAGGCCGTATTCGCCCTGGAGGCGTTCCTTCAAGACGTCGAGCTGCAGAGCGCCGACGACGCCGACAATGGCGGGCGAGCCGTCTTCCGGGGAGAAGAGCTGCACGACGCCCTCTTCCGCCATCTGCTGCAGGGCTTCCTTCAGCTTCTTGGCTTTCATTGCATCTTCGAGCCGCACACGGCGCAGGATTTCCGGCGAGAAGTTCGGCACGCCCTGGAAGACCAGGTTTTCGCCTTCGGTCAGTGTGTCACCGATGCGCAGTGTCCCGTGGTTCGGGATGCCGACAACATCACCGGCATAGGCCGTATCTGCCAACTGGCGCTGCGAGGCGAAGAAGAACTGCGGAGCCGTCAGGCCCATCTGCTTGCCGGTGCGAGCGAGACGAGCCTTCATTCCGCGCTCAAGCTTGCCGGAGCAGATGCGGGCAAAAGCGATGCGGTCGCGGTGGTTCGGATCCATGTTGGCCTGGATCTTGAAGACGAAGGCGGTCATCTTGTCTTCGGCGGCATGGACCGTGCGGGTGTCGGCCACCTGGTCGCGCGGCGGCGGTGCGTAGGCGCCCAGCGCATTAATGAGGTCGCGGACACCGAAGTTGCGCAGTGCCGAGCCGAAGAAGACCGGCGTCATGTGGCCTTCGAGAAAGCTCTGGCGGTCGAAGGGACGGCAGGCTTCGCGGGCGAGTTCCAGCTCGTCAATAAAGGTCTGGCGCTCGTTTTCGGGCAGGTTCTCAGCCACGCTCTGCGGGCCGTTGACCTTGAGCGGCTCGACCTGGGCATCGCCGCCCCGATAGGTGTTGTTGGCAAGATGATAGGAGCCGCAAAAGGTCTTGGAGCGGCCGACCGGCCAGGTGATCGGGGCGGTGTCGAGCGCGAGCTTTTCTTCGACTTCGTCGAGGATCTCGAAGGGATCGCGGCTTTCGCGGTCCATCTTGTTGATGAAGGTGATGATCGGAATGTCGCGCATGCGGCAGACTTCGAACAGCTTCAGCGTGCGCGGCTCGATACCCTTGGCGGCATCGATGACCATGACGGCAGCGTCCACGGCGGTCAGCGTGCGATAGGTGTCGTCGGCGAAGTCTTCGTGGCCGGGCGTGTCGAGGATGTTGAAGACATTGCCTTCGTATTCGAAGGTCATGACCGAGGTGACGACCGAGATGCCGCGCTCGCGCTCGATCTTCATCCAGTCCGACCGGGTCTGGATGCGATCCTTCTTTGCCTTGACTTCACCGGCAAGCTGGATAGCGCCGCCGAACAGCAGCAGCTTTTCGGTCAGCGTCGTCTTACCCGCATCCGGGTGCGCGATAATAGCAAAGGTGCGGCGGCGGGAGACCGCCTCTGCGAGCGTTTCAGCCATATCTCAGGAGTCCTTCTGGTCGGGCGGTTATCTAGCGTTTCGACGGCCAATATGCAATTGAGCGCGACAAACAAAGGAATTCCGCCATGTCCACCATCCGCTCAGACGTCATCGGCCCCGTGCTCAACCTGAAGCGCCTTCCGCATGGAGAAGGTCTGGAGCTTCCGGCCTATGAGACCGCAGGCGCGGCCGGCATGGATCTCAGGGCAGCTGTCGCCGAGGGGGAACCCATGACGCTTGCGCCGGGCTCCCGCGCGCTGGTGCCAACCGGCTTCATCATGGAAATCCCAGAAGGTTTCGAAGCCCAGATCCGCCCGCGCTCCGGTCTCGCCTTCAAGAACGGCGTCACCTGCCTCAACACACCCGGCACCATCGACAGCGATTATCGCGGCGAGGTGAAGGTGCTGCTCATCAACCTCGGCCAGGAGAATTTCGTCATCACTCGCGGCATGCGGATCGCGCAGATTGTGATTGCGCCGGTGACGCAGGTCAGGGTGGCCGAGGTGAGAGAGACGAGCGACACGGTGCGCGGTGTCGGCGGGTTTGGGTCGACGGGGGTTTGATGAGGGCTGCGGCTAGCGCTGCGCTTCCGTCACCATGCGGATCGCGAGAGCCGCGAGCACCGTGCCCATAAGCCAGCGCTGCACCACCATCCAGAACGGGCGCCCGGCGAGGAAGAGCGCGATAGAGCCTGCGGACAGGGCGATCAGGCCGTTGCCGGTCACGCCGATGACGATCTGCGTGAAACCCAAAACCAGCGACTGGAGCAGAACGCTGTCGCGGGTTGGATCGATGAACTGTGGCAAAAGCGACATGTAGAGAATCGCGACTTTGGGGTTCAGCAGGTTGGTGACAAGTCCCATGAAGAAGAGCTTGCGGGGACTGTCAGCAGGCAGATCACGCACATGAAAGGGCGAGCGGCCTCCAGGCCTCAACGCTTGCCAGGCGAGCCAGCCGAGATAGAGCGCGCCACAGAATTTCAGCACCTCGAAGGCGAAGGGAACGGCGAGCAGCAGGACGGTGATGCCGAAGGCTGCGAGAAGCATGTAGACGACAAAGCCGAGCGCCACTCCGCCCAGCGAAATGAGGCCTGCCGTGGGGCCCTGGCAGATAGACCGGGACACCAGATAGATCATGTTCGGCCCGGGCGTCAGCACCATACCAAGGCAGACAAGGCTAAAGGCAAGGAATGCGGGCATGCTTGGCACGAGATCGTTTCCTCACGACGGTTGATACCTCGTAACGGCGACCGGCTGGGGGCTGCAATCGCGATCGTGTCACCGTTGCAAGTCTTTCCGCCCGAGATTAGGAGTGGGCGAGGAGGAGCCCCCATGACCCTGACGACCATCATTGCCTATTGCGGTGCCCTCTTCATCGCGGCTGCCATTCCGGGACCCGGCATGACGGCGATCGTGGCGCGTGCCCTTGGCTCCGGTTTCCGTCCGACCTTCTTCATGGGGCTCGGGCTCATCCTCGGTGACATCGTGTATCTGACCGCCGTGATCCTCGGCCTGTCGGTGCTGGCCAAGACATTCGTTACGCCTTTCCTGATCCTGAAATTCCTTGGCGCCGCCTATCTCGTCTATGTCGCCTGGAAGCTCTGGACCGCAGGGCTCGTTCCCCAAGACATCAAGGCGGAAAAGGCGATGCGACCGTGGATGTCCTTCCTGTCCGGCCTGCTGGTGACGCTCGGCAACCCGAAGACAATGCTATTTTATGTCGCGCTGGTGCCGACGCTGATCCCGCTCGAGGCAATCGGGCTTGCCGACTATATCCTGCTCGTTGGCCTGACGTTCTTCGTACTAATGGCGGTGCTTCTGCCCTATATCCTGCTTGCGGCCCAGGCGCGCGGGCTCTTGAAGCGGCCGGAGGCGCTGAAAGTCCTGAACCGCAGCGCTGCCGGCATCCTTGCCGGTACGGCCGCCTATATCGCCGCGCGCGCGACCTGATCGCCTCGCGGCATGAAACAAACAGGCCGCAGACGCTTTTCTTACCAAGAGACAAATGCGAACGCCGACGGAGCAGATTTTTCCACGGATCCAGCTCGCTGCGGCATGGCTATGCTGGCAAGGACGGGTCGGCAGGCGTAAGCTCGCGCCAACCAAATCACCAGGGAGAACCCCATGACTGAGCAGAAGAAACCCGGCCGCGGACGCGTCTATGGCTCGATCACCGAGACGATCGGCGACACCCCAATCGTACGCCTCGACAAGCTGGCCAAGGAAAAGGGCGTGAAGGCGCATCTGCTCGCCAAGCTCGAATTCTTCAACCCGATTGCCTCCGTCAAGGATCGCATCGGTGTGGCCATGATCGAGAGCCTGGAGGCCCAGGGCAAGATCGTGCCTGGCAAGACCGTTCTCATCGAGCCGACATCCGGGAATACCGGCATTGCACTTGCCTTTGCGGCGGCCGCCAAGGGTTATCGCCTGATCCTCACCATGCCGGAGACCATGTCGATCGAGCGCCGAAAAATGCTGGCCCTGCTCGGTGCCGAGCTTGTCCTGACCGAGGGCGCAAAGGGCATGAAGGGTGCCATCGCTAAGGCACAGGAACTGGCCGAGACGACGCCGGATGCAATCATCCCGCAACAGTTCGAGAACCCCGCCAATCCGGAAATCCATCGCAAGACGACAGCCGAGGAAATCTGGAACGACACCGATGGCCAGGTCGATATCTTCGTCTCCGGCATCGGTACGGGCGGCACCATCACCGGCACCGGCCAGGTCCTCAAGAGCCGCAAGCCCGAGATCAAGGTCGTTGCCGTCGAGCCGGCCGACAGCCCGGTTCTATCCGGTGGCAATCCCGGCCCGCACAAGATCCAGGGAATCGGCGCCGGCTTTGCGCCCGCCATTCTCGACACCCATGTCTATGACGAGGTCGTCACAGTTACCAATGACGAGGCCTTCGAGAATGCACGTCTCGTCGCGCGTCTTGAAGGTGTGCCGGTTGGCATCTCCTCGGGTGCCGCGCTGACCGCGGCCATCAAAATTGGCCAGCGGGAGGAAAATGCCGGCAAGACAATCGTCGTCATCATTCCGTCCTTTGCCGAGCGCTATCTGTCGACGGCGCTCTTTGCCGGTCTCGGCGAATAAGCCATCGTAGGGGCGCCGGACAAAGCCGGCGCTCCTCACCCTCGATTGCAGCCGTCCCATTCCCCGGCTAGAATATCTCACGACTGGTCGACTGCAGTCCTCAAGGGCCCCCATGCGCGCATTACTTCACCGCCTGCCTGCGTTTGCCTCCGTTCAAGAGCGACTGTCGACAAGCGGCCTCATCGCGACCTATGTCGCGAGCCTCATCGTCTTCGCCGTGGCACTGGCAATCCGCGCCTGGTTTGATCCCGTGCTGCCAGCGGGCTTCCCGTTCCTGACCTTCTTTCCCGCCGTCATCATCTGTGGTTTCGTCTTCGGCGTCCGGCAGGGCCTGATCGTCGCGACGCTCTCCGGCATTGCGGCCTGGTACTTTTTCATCAGCCCGGGACGCTTCGACTTCTCGCTCGGCACTCTGCTCGCCATGGGGCTCTACCTGTTCGTCGTCGCCACCGACCTGACGCTGATCTACATGATGAAGCAGGCTTATCGCCAGGAGATCAGCACCCGCGAGGAGGTTCAGCGGTTGGCCGAACAGCAGGAGGTCATGGCCCAGGAACTTGACCATCGTCTCAAGAACATCTTCGCCACCATCAATGCGATCATAAGCCTCTCCCTGAAGAACGCCTCCAGCGCCGATGAGCTGGCCGCGCGACTGCGCGATCGGCTGACTGCGCTCGGCCGTTCCAACCTCCTGCTACGCGGGCTTCGCGAGGGCGAGGACGCATCACTACAGAGCGTCATCTTTCAGGCCCTCGAACCGTTTGCCATTGTCGGCACACCCCGTTTCACGGCTCATGGTCCGCGTGTCCCAATCGGCGGCCAGACCGTCGTCGTGCTCAGCCTGATCCTTCACGAGCTTGGCACCAATGCCGCAAAATACGGCGCCCTCAGCGTCGGCCATGGCCAGATCTCCATGACCTGGGATATCGAAATGGCCCAGGACGGGAGCGAGCAACTCGTCATGCGCTGGAGCGAAAGCGGCGGTCCGCCGCCGCTTCCGCCACAGCCGGGATCAGGCGGTTTCGGCTCCACCCTGATGAAACGCGTCATCGCCGGTGTGCGCGGCCACACCGAGATCGCCTATCCGGAGAGCGGAGCCGAAGTGCGCCTCACGCTTCCCGTCGACATGCTTCGCCCGACAGCCGTGCCGGCCTGATTCCCTCTTCCTTGTCCTGCCAGCCCCGCCTATCCCGTCCTCCCACATGTCGCCGGTCACGCGGCCGCGGCCAGCCGTTCAGAGGCGATGCGGTAAGAGATCGCCTCGGCCAGATGGATACGCCCGAGGGTTTCCACCCCATCGAGATCGGCAAGTGTCCGCGCTACCTTCAGCACCCGGTGATAGCCGCGCGCCGAAAACCGGAATTTCTCTGCAGCATCACGCAAGAGCTGCAGCCCGGATGCATCCGGTTCCGCGAGGGTCTCGATCAGCGCCGTCGAGCAACGGGCATTGGTGCTGAAGGGCAGGCTAAGGCGCTCAAAACGATCCCGCTGACGGGCGCGGGCTGATGCCACGCGTTTCGCCACCTCCGCACTGCTTTCGGCCGCGCGGGGCCGGATGAGATCCGTGGCCGAGACGGCAGGCACATCGATACGGATGTCGATGCGGTCCATCAGCGGCCCCGAAATTCGGCCCTGATATTCGGTCTGGCAGCGGATACCGCGCGCACAGACATGGCCGGGCTCACCCGCCATGCCGCAACGGCACGGGTTCATGGCCGCCACCAGCTGAAAATCCGAGGGGTAGGAGACCCGGTGGTTGGCGCGGGCGATGATGCATTCGCCTGTCTCGAGCGGCTGGCGGAGTGCATCAAGCACGGGCGGCGCAAATTCCGGCAGCTCGTCGAGGAAGAGGATGCCATGGTGAGCAAGCGACGCCTCGCCGGGCCTGGCCTTCAACCCGCCACCGACCAAAGCCGCCATTGTGGCCGAATGATGCGGCGTGCGGAATGGTCGACGATCGGAGAGCTTGCCACCCGAAAGCTGCCCCGCGATCGAATGGATCATCGAGACTTCAAGCAGTTCTGCCGCAGAGAGCGGCGGCAGGATCGACGGCAGGCGAGCAGCCAGCATCGACTTGCCCGAGCCGGGCGGGCCAACGAAAAGCAGATTATGTCCGCCGGCGGCTGCGACCTCCAGCGCCCGCTTGGCGCTTTCCTGACCCTTGATGTCCGCCAGATCCGGCAAGTTGGCCGCAGGTGCCCGGATGGAAGCTTCCGGCCGTGAGAGTACCTGCGTGCCTCTGAAATGATTGGCGAGCGCAATCAGACTGCGCGGGGCGAGGATATCGATCTCGCTGCCGGCCCAGGCGGCCTCAGCGCCGCTGTCGGCCGGGCAGATCAGGCCCTTGTCCATGGCGTTGGCGCTGATCGCCGCAGGCAGAGCCCCCGCGATCGGCGCGATCGTGCCGTCGAGATTGAGTTCACCGATCACGAGAAAGCCCTGCAGCGCATCGCCCGGGATGGCGCCGAGAGCCGCCATCAGGCCAAGGGCAATTGGCAAATCGAAGTGCGATCCTTCCTTGGGCAAATCCGCAGGTGCGAGATTGACCGTCACCCGCTTGGCAGGAAGCGCCAGACCCGAGGCGTGCAGCGCCGCCTGAACCCGCTCGCGGCTCTCGGCCACCGCCTTGTCCGGCAGACCGACGATCTGCATGCCCGTCTTGCCGGGCGCTACCATGACCTGAACCTCGACGGGCACGCCTTCGATGCCCTGGAATGCAACCGTACTGACACGCGCTACCATTGCCCGCCCTCGCCGATCGATCTGAAGCCATCACTGCAACTTCATATTGCGTGTGGCGACGGGAACAATCTCGCATAAGAAGCAATCGAGCGCAAGAACATTTGCGGAACATCTACACCTGCAGATAGGCGCAGGGTTGCATCCGGTTGAACGACCGGAACGGCAACCGAACTTCCGAAAAGGATTCAGCGGGTTAGGCGCGCTTGCGTTCGATCGCATCCCAGAGGAGTGCAGCTATATCCGCACCGCCGAACTTCTTCACCTCACGGAGGCCTGTCGGCGACGTCACGTTGATTTCGGTCATGTAGTCGCCGATCACGTCGATGCCGACGAGCAGGAAGCCACGCTCGCGCAGGGCAGGACCGATGCGGGCGCAGATTTCCCGCTCACGCGCAGTGAGTTCAGTCGGCTCCGGCCTGCCGCCGGCATGCATGTTGGAGCGCGCATCGTGTTCGGCAGGAACGCGATTGATCGCGCCGACAGGCTCGCCATCGACGAGGATAATGCGCTTGTCGCCCTTTCGCACGGCCGGCAGATAGCCTTGCGCGATGAAGGGTTCGCGGAACATCTGGCCGAACATTTCCATCAGCGAGGAGAAGTTGCGGTCGTCGCGGGTCGAGTGGAAGACGCCCGCGCCACCATTGCCGTAGAGAGGCTTCAGGATTATGTCGCCCTGCTCTTCCCGGAACCGGGCAATCTCGGCTGGATCCTTGGTGATCAGGGTGGGCGGCATAAGGTCAGCGAATTCAGTGACGAAGATCTTTTCCGGCGAGTTACGCACCCAGGCCGGATCGTTGACCACAAGCGTCTTCGGATGGATGCGCTCGAGCAGATGCGTCGAAGTGATGTAGGCCATGTCGAATGGCGGATCCTGGCGCAGGAGGATGACATCCATGGTCGAGAGATCGACACGCTCCGGCGCGCCGAGGGTGTAGTGGTCACCCTTGACGTCGCGCAGTACCATGGGCTCGACGGATGCGAAGACCTTCCCGTCGCGCATGGAGAGCCGGTCAGGCGTGTAGTGAAAGAGCTTGTAGCCGCGGTTCTGCGCCTCGATGCTCATGGCGAAGGTGCTATCGCCCGCGATGTTGATCGTGGATACGTGGTCCATCTGGACGGCGACGTTTCTGATATTGGCCATGAGCTATCCCCTGCGATTGCCCAGCAGATTTAGGCGGCGCGCCGCGCGAAGGCAACGCCGCCGACCTTGAATTTTGCTGAAGCGATGGTGAAGCCCGGAACGCTTAGGCGAAGACCCGCTCGGTCTCCTGCGCGACCGGCTGCCTATCCGAAGGCGGCAGACCCGCGTTCAGCCGGCGCCCGGTATCGGCGGAGAAGACATGCAGCTTGGACGGGGAGATGCGCAGCGAAAGACGTTCGCGCAACTCGACATGCGAGGCGACGACTGCAGTCAGCGGCTGGCCCTCCACCAGACCATGGACCAGACGTTGTGCGCCGAGTTCCTCGACATAGTCGATGGCGAGCGAAAACTGAGCATCGTCCTCATGGGTCAGAACGAGATCCTCGGCGCGCATCCCAAGACGGACGGGGCCCTCCGACCAGAGACCGTCCACAGGGAGCTCGGCGTCCGCGAAGAACAGCCGTCCGCCTTCGATGCGTGCATCGACGAGATTCATGGCCGGCGAGCCGATGAAGCTCGCGACGAAGGTGGAGGCAGGACGATTGTAGACCTCAAGCGGTGTACCGATCTGTTCGATGCGGCCACCGTTCAGGACCACCAGGCGATCGGCGAGGGTCATCGCTTCCAACTGGTCGTGGGTGACGTAGATCGCGGTCGTCTTCAGCCGCTTCTGTAGCTTGCGGATCTCGCCGCGCATGGTAACGCGCAGCTTGGCGTCGAGATTGGAGAGCGGCTCGTCGAAGAGGAAGACGGCCGGCTTGCGGACGATTGCGCGCCCCATTGCGACGCGCTGGCGCTGACCGCCCGAAAGCTGCACGCGGTTTGCGGTGCGAGCATATTTCTCGATCTGCCGAGCATCTTCGGCGGCTTCTGCGACGCGGGCGGCGATTTCCGTTTTCGGCGTGCCGCGGTTCTTCAGGCCGTAAGCAAGATTGTCGTAGACGGTCATGTGCGGATAGAGCGCATAGTTCTGGAAGACCATGGCGATGTCGCGGTCTGCGCGGCTCGACTTCGTTGACCACGTGGCCGCCGATGCGAGATCGTCGCCTTGCGAGATTTCCTCAAGCCCTGCGACCATCCGCAATAGAGTGGACTTGCCGCAGCCGGAGGGGCCGACGAGGACGATGAACTCGCCGTCGGCGATCTGAATATCTACAGTGTCGACAGCTTTCGCACCACCCTTGTCGTAGATCTTGCAGACTTCGTTGATGTCGATGGACGCCATGGTCGGCACTCCCTTTACTTGTCGGTTTCGGTGAGGCCCTTGATGAACCAGCTCTGGAACACCACCACCACGATGACGGGGGGCAGGAGTGCAAGCACGGCCATGGCAAAGGCTTCGTTGTAATCAGGGATCTGCGAGCCGACCCAGACCTGCAGGATCTGCTTGATGCCGCGCATCAGCGTGTAGAAGCCCTCATCTGTCGTCATCAGCATGGGCCAGAGATACTGGTTCCAGCCATAGACGAACATGATGATGAAGACGGCGGCGATCATGGTGCGCGACAGCGGCACCAGCACGTCGATGAAGAACTTGAAGGGCCCGGCACCGTCAATGCGGGCCGCCTCCAGGAGTTCGTCCGGCACGGACTTGAAGAACTGCCGGAAGAAGAAGGTGCCGGTGGCCGAGGCAAGAAGCGGCAGGATCAGACCCTGATAGCTGTTCAAGAGCGAGAGATCGCTCATCACCTTATAGGTCGGCATGATGCGAACCTCGAGCGGCAGGAGCAGCGTGGTGAAGATCAGCCAGAATGCGAGTGTGGCAAAGCGGAAGCGGAAATAGACGATGGCATAGGCCGCGAGCATCGAGAGCACGATCTTGCCGATGGCGAAGCCAAGCCCGAGGATCAGCGAGTTCATCGCCATGGTAAGCCCGGTGACCTGGCCGGTGAAGCCGCCGGACTTGAACAGGACCTTGTCATAGGTCGTGGAGAAATCATCGCCTATCGACAGCATCAGGCCGTTCGTATGGATCTCGGCGGCGGAGTGGGTCGAGGTGGTAAAGGCGACGACCAGCGGCCCGAGCATGAAGATCACGCCAGCCATCAGGATCAGGTGATCGAAGAATTTGGTGCGGTACATGGCGCTCTCCTTAGCCGTAATGGACGCGGCGTTCGATGAAGCGGAACTGGATCATGGTCAGCACGAGGACGACCAGCATGAGGATGACCGACTGGGCCGAAGACGAGCCGAGGTCATTGCCGCGGAAGCCGTCGAGATAGACCTTGTAGACCAGCGTGATCGGGTTGTTGGCCGCCTTGTCCTTCACGATGACGTCGATGACGCCGAAGGTGTCGAAGAGCGAATAGGTCATGTTGATGACCAGGAGGAAGAAGGCGGTTGGGGTGAGCAGCGGCAGGATCACCGTCCAGAAGCGGCGCGTGCCGGACTTGCAGTCGATGGCGGCTGCCTCACGGATGGAGGCCGGAATGCCCTGGAGGCCGGAGAGAAAGAAGATGAAATTGTATGGGATCTGATTCCAGACGGCGACCACCACCATGGCAAAGGCCGTGTCGAAGTAGTTGAGGCCGACCTTCATCTCCCAGCCGAACAAGGCGGCGAATTTCACGAAGGGGCCGATATGCTGATCGAAGATCATCATGCCGATCAGACCGGCGACTGGCGGAGCGATGGCATAGACGATAATCAGCAGCGTTTTATAGGCCGATTGACCGCGGATCACCGCATCGGCCTTCAAGGCGAGCAGCATGCCGATCGAGAGCGCCAGGAAAGTGACGATCAGGCTGTAGCCGATCGTGAAGCGGGCAATCCGCTGATATTCCGGGGAGTTAAGCGCATCGGTATAGTTGTCGGCGCCGACAAAGCTCGAACCGAAGCCGAAGGGATCCTCGATATAGAAAGACGAGGTGATCGCCTGCATCGAGGGCCAGTAGAAGAAAATGGATATGATCGCGAACTGCGGCAGCAGAAACAGATACGGCAGGTATCGCGAGTTGAACTGGACGCGCTTCATGGAGCCCTCTCAATGCAAGTCCCGGGGGCTTGGTCGCCCCCGGGTCCCAATCAAGTTTCAGAAATGATCAGCCAGCCGTCTTGGCGAAGCGGGCGAGAAGCTCGTCGGCTTCCTTCTTGATCGTTTCCATGGCGTCCTTGGCCGTCGTCTCACCGGCGAAGAGGCGGTTGTATTCGCGCTCCATCACGGCGCGGATCTGCGGGTAGAAGCCAAGGCGATAGCCCTTGTTCCACTCGGCGGTCGGCAGCTGCAGCTGCTGGATACCAACTTCGGCGGCCGGCTTTTCGTTGTAATAGCCTTCCGACTTCGACAGCTCGTAAGCGGCGTTGGTGATGGCGACATAGCCGGTAGCCTGGTGATAGAACTTCTGGACTTCGGTCGAGGTCAGGAAGTTGAAGAAGGAGGCCGAGCACTTGTTTTCTTCAGCCGACTTGCCGGCCATCGCGAAGAGGGCAGCACCACCGATGAAGGAATGCACGCCAGCGCCTTCGATCGAGTTCCAGTAGGGCAGGAAGGTTGCAGAGAAGGGCATGGTCGCGGTCTTCTGCAGGCCGCCGAAGGAACCCGAAGAACCGATCCAGAGAGCGGCCTTGCCGTCTTCGAAGACCTTCTGGTTGTCGTTCCAGGCAGCGCCGTAATAGCCGAACAGGCCCTGATCGTACCAGGCCTTCAGCTTGTCATACATCATGACATGGTTTTCGTCGGTGACGTTGATCGTCGTGTCGACGATGCTGTCATAGCCGTTGTTGTTCGAAGCGAACTGAATGTTGTTGCGCGAGAAGAAGTTCTCGGTGAACTGCCAGGTGAGCTGCGACTGGACGAGCGGGATGAAGCCGGCTTCTTTCAGTTTCGGCGCGATGGCTTCGAACTCTTCCCAGGTCTTCGGGGCTTCGACACCGGCCTTCTGCAGGGCTTCGTCGTTAATGTACATGATCGGCGCCGAAGAGTTGAACGGCATGCCGACGAACTTGCCTTCGCTATCGGCGTAGAAGTAGCGGACACCTTCGATGAAGGCTTCGCGGTTGAATTCGAAACCGTTGTCCTTCAGGAGATCTTCGGCTGCGATCGTCGCACCCTTGGCGTTGATGATGGTGGCGGCACCGGCATCAAAGACCTGCAGGATGTTTGGCTGTTCGCCCGAACGGAAGGCGGCGATGCCGGACGACAGGGCTTCTTCATAAGAACCCTTCGAAACTGGCGTCAGGACGCATTCGCTCTGCGCTTCGTTGAACTTCTGGGCGATCTCGTTGATGACTTCGCCGTTGCGGCCGCCCATGCCGTGCCACCAGGTGATGTTGGTCGCGGCAAGCGTCGTCGATGCGGTCATGGTCAGGGCCAGAGCGGCCAGGGAAATCTTCTTGATCATGGGATAGATCCTCTCCACCGGTTGTTGCGGTGAGGGCTCCATTAGGCGCGCTCCATGACAGCGACTTGAAAGTTTTGTGTCAGAGCTGTCACAAAACGAAGGTTTCGCTCTCTCCAGGTCGAAGGTGAAACGAAGCTAAAATGCACTCTCAAAATGGGTCGGCCAGCGCCAGGGCCGCACCACGATGATATCATAGCGAAGTGACAGACGTGTTGCATCGGATTGCCTGCGAAGCCAATGATCTGCGGCATTCGCGATGCGCCGCTCGGCAGCGTAGCCGACGGCATCGACGCCGGCGCGCAGGTCTCGTCTGGCTTTCACTTCAACGAAGATGACGAGATCGCCGCGGCGGGCGATGATGTCCACTTCGCCGGCTTTCGTCTTGTAGCGCAGAGCCACGATCCGGTAGCCCTTGAGAAGCAGCGCGAGCGCTGCCCGGTATTCCGACCAGCGGCCCAGCCTCTCGGCGCGGATGCGTTTTCGATCCGCGCCTTTGGGCGTCATGCGGCCCCCTTGAGTTCCAGAAGGCGCTGATAGAGGTCCTTGCGCGGCAGGCCGGTCAGCTTTGCGGCCTCGGTCGCGGCCTTGGCTGTGGGCATGGTCGTCGATAGCTCGGCGAGCAGGCTGTCGACATCGGCGGCGTCGGGCGCTGCATCGGGCGCGGGCGGGCCGATGACGAGGACGACCTCGCCTTTCACCGTCTTGTCGGCATAGTCGCTGGCGAGATCACCCAGGGGACCTCGGCGGAATTCCTCAAAAGTCTTGGTCAGTTCCCGGCAGATGGAGGCCGGTCGATTAGTGCCGAGTTCCTCGGCTGCCGCGACCAGCGTATCGCCGATGCGGTGCGGGGACTCGAAGAAGATGAGCGTTGCCGGCACCTTGGCGAGCTCGCGCAGCCGGTCGCGCTTCGCCTTGTCCTTGGTCGGCAGGAAGCCGGCAAAGAGGAAGGCGTCGTTCGGCAGGCCGGAACCGACAAGGGCCGCGAGCGGTGCGGAGGCGCCAGGGATCGGCACGACGCGATGGCCCGCCTCGATCGCCAGCTGGCCGAGGCGATAGCCGGGGTCGGAGACGAGCGGTGTTCCGGCATCGGAAACGAGGGCGACGGACTTTCCGGCTTCGAGGGCGGCCAGCAGTCGGGCACCTGCCTCGTCGGCATTGTATTCATGATAGGCGTAGGGCCGGTTCTCTATGCCGTAGCGGTCGAGAAGGACTCGGGTGACCCGCGTGTCCTCGCATGCGAGCACATCGGCACCCGCCAGCGTTTCGAGCGCGCGGATAGTGATGTCGCCCAGATTGCCGATCGGCGTCGCCACCAGATAAAGCGCCGGCTCGAGCGGTCGTGCGGCGACTGCGATGTCGTTCAGGCGATAGCGCTTCGAGGCCGCAGCGGCTGGCGCATTTTTGTCTTCTATTGTCATGTGGCCTTTATCCTCCACCCCCACTCTCACGGCAAGGGCGGCGGGCCTATAAACCATTCCGATAACCTTGCCGTGGGACGAACGTGGAAAACCTTGGAGCCTCTTGCTTTTCCCGCAGATTTACTGCCATTTTGCCCGTCCACATCGTCCGGCCCGGGGACTGCCCGGCCCCTATTTTCCGATCCGGAACTCCGGAAGACGACACGTCGAAAGCGGTAGCATCCCATGCGTATAACTCTTGAACGGTCCAATCTCCTCAAGTCCCTCAATCACGTGCATCGCGTGGTCGAGCGTCGCAACACGATCCCGATCCTGTCGAATGTGCTGCTGAAGGCCGAGGGCGCCGAGCTCGATATGAAGGCGACGGACCTCGACCTTGAGATTACTGAGGGCACACCTGCCATGGTCGAGCAAGCCGGCGCCACGACGGTCCCGGCACATTTGCTATATGAAATCGTGCGCAAGCTGCCCGACGGTTCCGAGGTTCTGCTCGCCACGAACCCCGATGGCGGCACGATGACGGTGGCGTCCGGCCGCTCGAAGTTTTCGCTGCAGTGCCTGCCGCAGTCGGACTTCCCGGATCTCACCGCCGGCACCTTCACTCATTCCTTCAAGATGAAGGCATCCGACTTCAAGATGCTGATCGATCGCACCCAGTTTGCGATCTCGACCGAAGAGACCCGCTATTACCTGAACGGTATCTTCCTGCACACGATCGAGGCAGGCGGCGCTTTGAAACTGCGCGCCGTTGCCACTGACGGACACCGACTGGCGCGCGCCGATGTCGATGCCCCCTCGGGCTCGGAAGGCATGCCCGGCATCATCATTCCGCGCAAGACGGTCGGCGAGCTGCAGAAGCTCATCGACAATCCGGACCTTACCATCGGCATCGAGATTTCCGATTCCAAGATCCGTCTCTCCATCGGTTCGGTCGTTTTGACCTCCAAGTTAATCGACGGCACATTCCCCGATTACCAGCGCGTCATTCCGCAGGCGAACGACAAGGAAATGCGGGTTGATTGCCAGACCTTTGCCCGCGCCGTCGACCGCGTCTCGACGATTTCGTCCGAGCGTGGCCGCGCTGTGAAGCTGGCGCTGGCTGACGGCCAGTTGATGCTGACCGTCAATAACCCGGATTCGGGAAGTGCTACGGAAGAAGTCGCCGTCGGTTATGAAAGCGACGCGATGGAGATCGGCTTCAACGCCAAGTATCTGCTGGACATCACTGCCCAGCTGTCGGGCGACGACGCGATCTTCCTGCTCGCAGATGCTGGCTCTCCCACGCTTATTCGCGACACGGCCGGCGCCGACGCACTCTATGTCCTGATGCCGATGCGCGTGTAGCGCGCCCAAGTTCCGACAGGAATTTTTGCCCACTTGCGTCATTCTTTCTTGCGTTTGCGACAACTTGGCCCAAAATTGTCGCATTCGGCTCGCAGCAATCGAGCAGCAACAAGAAGAGGGACGATCATGGCCATCCGATTGAAGGAACGGTTCGAGAAGAAATTCGACGAGGAAATCCGTTTCTTCAAGGGCATGATGCAGGGTCCCAAGACGGTGGGCGCGATCGTGCCGACGTCCTCCGTGACGGCAAAGCGCATGGCGAGTGTCATCGAGCCAAAGTCCGGCTTGCCCGTGCTTGAGTTGGGGCCCGGCACGGGGGTCATCACCAAGCAGATCCTGGCGCGCGGCGTTGCCGCTGAAAAGATCGTTTCCGTCGAATATTCGGAGGATTTCTACCGCCGCCTTATTGAGGATTATGCGGGCGTCAACTTCATCCATGGCGACGCCTTCGACCTCACGAACATTCTCGGCGACTTCGCGGACCAGACATTCGACTGCGTAATATCGGCCGTACCGATGCTGAGCTTCCCGATGGAAGCGCGCATCCAGCTGCTCGAAGACCTGCTGTCGCGCATTCCAGAGGGCCGCCCGGTGGTGCAGATCACCTATGGTCCGGTGTCGCCGATCATCGCCAAGCCGGACCGCTACCACATCCAGCATTTCGACTTCGTCGTGCGCAACATCCCGCCCGCTCAGCTCTGGATCTACCGCAAGGCCTGACCGACCACTTTTGCGGAGAACGGGGGATCGTCGATCCCGCTGCCCCAGTCATGCTTGCGATTTGGCGCGCGGCATGCGAGTGGACGGGGCATGGAGATCTGGCAGGAGTCTTTGTCTTGAGCGCACGTCACCGTCTCATCGTCGGACTGGATGTTCCGACCGTCCAGGAAGCGGAGCGCGTCGTCTCGACACTCGGCGACAGCATCTCATTCTACAAGATCGGCTACCAGCTCGCCTTTGCAGGCGGCTTGGAATTTGCCCGCGATCTCGCGAAAGAGGGCAAGCAGGTCTTTCTCGACATGAAGCTGCTCGACATCGACAACACGGTGGCGTCTGCAGTTGAGAACATCGCGCGTATGGGCATGACCATGCTGACCCTGCATGCATACCCCAAGGCCATGGCAGCCGCCGTCAAGGCCGCCGAGGGATCCGGCCTCTGCCTGCTCGGCGTCACGGTGCTGACCTCCATGGACGAACAGGATCTGACCGATGCCGGCTATGAATACGATCCGCATACGCTCGTGCTGAAGCGTGCAGAACAGGCGCGCATCGCCGGCATGGGCGGGATCGTCTGCTCGGCGGAAGAGGCATCGGCGGTGCGCGAAATCGTCGGACCGAAACTGGCGATCGTAACCCCCGGCATTCGCCCGGCAGGCGCCGACAAGGGCGACCAGAAGCGCGTGATGACGCCGTCGGACGCGATTGCCGCCGGGTCCAGCCATCTCGTCGTCGCGCGACCGATCGTCAAGGCCGAGGATCCGAAGGCGGCAGCGCTTGCGATCCTCGCCGAGATGGACGAAGCGCTGCTCAAGCAGCATTAAGCACAGCCGATATGGGAGGAGAGACCATGGCCAAGGGATACTGGATCGCACGCGTCGATATCCGCGATGCGGAGCGCTACAAGGATTATGTCGCCGCCGCAAAACCGGCCTTCGAGACATATGGCGCCAAATTCCTCGCGCGGGGCGGTGCCTACACCCTGCTCGAGGGCGATGGGCGGGCGCGCAACGTGGTGGTGGAATTCCCCTCGCACCAGGCTGCCGTTGATTGCTACAACTCACCGGAATACCAGATTGCCGCCAAGATTCGCCAGGAAGTGGCGGACGGGGAAATTGTGGTTGTAGAGGGCATCTGAGCCCACCCGGCCCCTGCGCCTCAATGTCCGGCGGATGCGCCTTGACGGGCCTTTCCCCCGGGGAGCGATTCGGCTAAGAGAGGCCAGCCAGATCGCGCATATCGTGTGCGCCATATAGTTCAGGGGAGCCGTCCATGACCTTGTCCAACCTTCCGCCGCTCGTCACCGTTTTCGGGGGCTCGGGCTTCGTCGGACGGCATGTCGTCAGGGCACTCGCCAAGCGCGGCTACCGTATCCGTGTTGCCGTTCGCCGCCCTGATCTCGCAGGCTTCCTTCAGCCGCTCGGCAATGTCGGCCAGATCTCGTTCGTCCAGGCCAACCTGCGCTATCGCTCGTCGGTCGATGCCGCAGTCCAGGGCGCCGATCATGTCGTCAACTGCGTCGGCATCCTGTTCGAGAGCGGTCGCAACGGCTTCGACGCCGTGCAGGAGTTTGGCGCCCGCGCGGTGGCGGAAGCCGCCCGTTCGGTCGGCGCGACGCTGACACATGTTTCGGCGATCGGTGCCGACGCCAAGTCCGACTCGGCTTATGCCGCCACCAAGGGTCGCGCGGAAGCCGCCGTCCAGTCGATCCTGCCCGATGCCACGATCCTGCGTCCGTCGATCGTCTTCGGTCCGGAGGACGGCTTCTTCAACAAGTTTGCCGCCATGGCGCGCCTGGCGCCGGCGCTGCCGCTCGTCGGCGGTGGAAAGACTAAGTTCCAGCCTGTCTACGTCGGTGACGTCGCAGAGGTCGTGGCGCGTGCCGTTGACGGATCGATCGCCCGCGGCAAGATCTACGAACTTGGCGGCCGTGATGTCGCGACCTTCAAGCAGTGTCTCGAGATGATGCTCGAAATCGTTGGCCGCAAGCGCGCATTGGTGACCCTGCCTTTCGGCATCGCTTCGCTAATCGGCAGCATTGCCTCTGCCGTGCCGCTGATCACGCCGCCGCTCACCAGCGATCAGGTCAAGCTCCTGAAGAAAGACAACGTCGTTTCGGCCGCCGCAAAGGCCGAAGGGCGCACGCTGGAAGGCCTCGGCATCCAGCCTGTTACGATGGCCGCAATACTGCCGACCTATCTCGTGCAGTACCGCGTGCATGGCCAGTACACAGGGACCGGCAAGGCGGCCTGACGGCCGCTCTCAACAAGCCGTGATCGTCCCGCCGTTGCACAAAAGACGCAGCGGCGCGAACACCTGCGTTAACTCAGGATAAAGCAAGTTCGCCTATTGATGGCGGTCGCGGCAATGCGTAAAGACTGGCCCAACGGCCGGCCGGTAACATGTGCCAGCCCTTCATTTCAGTCAGTCTTAAGAGGCATCTCCATGGGCAAGCCTATCGCACTGTTCTTCGCATGTGCGGCACTGGTCATCATCGCTGGCTCCTTCCTCGCCCCGACCACGGTGGCGGCCCGCAAGGACAACTGCTCCCCTGCCTATGGCATCGACCCCTGCTCGACGGCCTCGATACCGTCAACCAACTGACATCCCAGAATCAATAAGGCTGCCCCTCGGGGCAGCCTTTTTCTTGTCTTGGCTCCGCTGCGATCAACCGAACATCAGCAGACCGAGAATCCCTGCTGTGCCGACGGCAATCCGCCACCAGGCAAAGGGCGCATAGCCTCGTTTTGAAACAAAATTCAAAAGCCCTCTGACGACAAACAGAGCGGAGATGAATGCGGCCACGAAGCCGATCGCGATGATCAGCGTGTCGTCGACCGTCAGGGCGTTCCGGTTCTTGTAGAGATCGAGCGTAAAGGCACCAAGCATGGTCGGCATGGCGAGGAAGAAGGAGAATTCCGCCGCCGAGCGCTTGTCGGCACCGAGCAGCAGCGCACCCACAATGGTCGCTCCGGATCGCGAGGTACCAGGGATCATCGCCACGCACTGGCAAAAGCCGATCTTGAGCGCGAGCGACAGCGGATACTCCGTGACGTCGTGATACCGGGGCTTCAACGGCAGGCGGTCAATCCAGAGCAGGACGAGACCACCCAGGATCAGTACCACGCAGATCAGCATCGGCGTCTCGAAGAGCACGGTCTTGATGAAATCATGGGCGAGGAAGCCGATCACGGCAGCGGGCAGGAAGCCAAGGAGCACCGCACCAACAAAGCGACGGCTCTCTGCGCTTGTCGGCAGCGACAGGGCGATGTTCAGGAGCTTGGCGAAGTAGACGCTGAGGATGGCGAGGATGGCGCCCAGCTGGATCAGCACGGCAAAGGTGTTGCCCGGTGATTCGAAGCCGAGGAAATGGCCGGCGAGCAGCACGTGTGCGGTTGACGATACCGGCACGAACTCGGTCAGGCCTTCAATCAGGCCGAGCACGAGCGCGCTGATAATGGATTGATCTTCCATGAGGTCTCCTTCAAGGGGAAGGCAAAGTGATTTGCTTGTATTGCCGGGGCCGAAACCCTATAGCTTGGAAGCCGCGCTGATGACCAGCCGCTTCGACAGCCTGCGTTGCGGCCACTGAAAAATCCGAGAATCCGAGTTCCGATGCCGACCCTGTATCATCACACGATGTCCACCGCGTCCCGTTTCATTCGACTGGTGCTGTCCGAATACGGCTTTCAGACGGATCTGGTGGAGGAACAGACCTGGGAGAAGCGCAAGGAGTTCCTCGCCTTCAATCCCGCCGGCACGCTGCCCGTCTATGTCGACGACAACATGCGGGCACTCTGCGGCCCGACCATCATTTCCGAGTTCATCGACGAGACGCATGGCGTGTTGAAGCGCGACAGGCGACTCTTCGCCGAAGACCCGTTCCAGCGCGCGGAAATCCGCCGGCTGACGGAATGGTTCCTGCAGAAAATGGAGCAGGATGTCACCAAACCACTGGTGCGCGAGCGGGTGCACAAGCTGATCATTCCCAATGGCCTCGGTGGCGGCGCTCCCGATTCCAAGGTTCTGCGTACGGCGCGCTCGAACATTCGCCATCACATGAAATACCTGACCTGGCTTTCCGGTTCGCGCCAGTGGCTCGCCGGTGACCGCATCAGCTACGCCGATCTCTCGGCGGCAGCGGCTGTTTCCGTGCTCGACTATCTCGGCGAGATCGACTGGAACGAATTCCCCGTCGCCAAGGAATGGTATCAGCGCATCAAGTCGCGGCCGTCCTTCCGCCCGCTGCTCACAGAGCGCGTGCGCGGCATCACGCCGGTGTCGCACTACGCCGATCTCGACTTCTGACGGTTATCTTCATGGACGAGCCGCAGATCGATCCCAAGATCCGGAAGCGGCAGGCAGACCTCACGCGCTTCCTGCGTCAGGAGGCCCAAGCCCAAGGCTTCGATCTCTGTCGCATCACCCTGCCGAATGCGATTCCCGAAGCGCCGGCAAGGCTCGAGAGCTTCCTCGAGGCCGGACGGCACGGCACCATGACCTGGATGGAAGAGACGAGGGAGCGTCGTGCCGATCCACGGGTGCTCTGGTCAGACGTCCGCTCCATCGTCATGTTCGGGATGAACTACGGTCCGGACGAGGATCCGCGCCTGCTGCAGGCGCAGCTGGAGAAGGCGGCGATTTCCGTCTATGCCCGCAACCGTGATTATCACGACGTGATCAAGGGACGCCTTAAGGAAGTGGCGACGCGCTTTGCCGCGCGTGCGGGTGAGGACGTCAAGGTCTTCGTCGACACCGCGCCCGTCATGGAAAAGCCGCTTGCAGCGTCAGCCGGCCTCGGCTGGCAAGGCAAACACACCAATCTCGTCAGCCGCAACTTCGGCTCCTGGCTGTTTCTCGGCAGCCTGTTCACCACGGCCGAGCTAGAGATAGACGAACCCGAGCGCGACCATTGCGGCTCCTGCCGGGCCTGTCTCGACGCCTGCCCGACGGACGCCTTTCCAGCCCCATACCAGATCGATGCACGGCGCTGCATCTCCTACCTCACAATCGAGCACAAGGGCATAATCGACCGGGCGCTGCGCCCCGCTTTCGGCAACCGGATCTATGGCTGCGACGATTGTCTCGCGGCCTGTCCGTGGAACAAGTTTGCCGCAGCCGCCCGCGAGATGAAGCTCGTCGCGCGCGAGGACCTGAAGGCACCCGACATCGCCTTCTTTCTGACGCTGGACGATCCGACTTTCCGCACCTATTTCAGCGGCTCGCCGGTCAAGCGTATCGGGCGGGACCGCTTCGTGCGCAACGTGCTCATTGCGGCCGGCAATTCCGGCTCTCGCGATCTGGCGTCCGCCTGCGAAGCGCTGCTCAACGATGGCTCTGCTGATGTGCGAGGCATGGCGGCCTGGGCGCTGTCCAGGCTTCTACCGGCGGATCGCTTTGCCTCTCTGCAGAGAGCGCATTTGACGACGGAAACGGACGAGCATGTCCGACAGGAATGGATGACGGAGAGCTGACGCATGCGAATGATGATTTTCGGAGCGGGATATTCGGGCAAGGCGATCGGCAAGCTCCTCAGCGGTCAGGGCGCATCCGTCGCCGGCACCACGCGCAGCATCGAAAAAGGTAAGGCGCTCGAAGAGGCCGGTATTCGACCCTTTGTCTTCGACAGTGCGAGCCTCTCGCCAGAACTCACCGCCGAGCTTTCCGAGACCACCCATCTCGTCCAGTCGATTGCACCCGGCAGCGAGGGCGACCCGTTGATCCGGCTCTGCGGCCAGGCTGGCATCAAGGCCCTGATGCCGAAGCTCGAATGGATCGCCTATCTCTCGACCGTCGGCGTTTATGGTGATCATCACGGTGCCTGGGTAAACGAGGAGACGGAGCTGAAGCCGGTCTCGGTGCGTTCAGTGGAGCGCGTGGAGGCCGAGCAGGCCTGGCAGGTGGTCGCGGCCCGGGACAACCTGCCGCTCGCGATCCTGCGCCTCTCCGGGATCTATGGCCCTGGCCGCAACACCTTCATGAACCTTGCCAACGGCACGGCCCGCCGTCTCGTGAAAAAGGACCAGGTGTTCAACCGCATCCGCGTCGAGGACATCGCCGCAGCCACGGCCTTCCTGGCTGGCCCGAAGACCGGCGGGATCTTCAACGTTACCGACGACATGCCCTCTCCGCCGCAGGACGTGGTGACCGAAGCCGCCCGTCTGATGGAGATGGATGCGCCACCCGAGCAGGCCTTTGAGACGGCAGAGCTGACGCCGATGGCGCGTTCCTTCTATGGAGAAAACAAGCGGGTCTCGAATGCCAAGATCAAGCATCTCGGGGTCAACTTCCAGTACCCGAATTACATGATGTCACTGGCCGATCTACTTGCCTCCGGCACATGGAACCGGAAGGCCTGAATGGGCGTTTCCTCGGGTCAAACTTTGCGCTCGGCAGCCTGAAACCGCCGGGATTGCCGGCCATACGCCCCCTTCGCACCACATTTCGGGCAGCAAATATGGCGGACGAGCAAAATTTTTCTGCCCTGAATCCGTGAACGGCACTTCAGGCGTCCGCTCGAGTTTTTCATTCCAGAAAGACTCCTGGAATCAAACGATTTTTCCGTGAAATTCATGTTTTGGTAAGATTAAGATTTTGTGATCGATTATCACGAATATTAATGGCTGTAACTTTTCGTGATCGCATCAAGGCACGTTTTTGCCATTTTTCACCCTGCTTAGGCGTCGGCACGCAACAAATTGCTCGTGTCAACGACTAGGGACGTAAATCTTGATCATCAACCGCCGCTCTGCTTTCGCCGCCGCAACTATTGCTGCACTCTTTGCTTTCGCACCTCAGAGTGCAAATGCAAAGTCGTCCTGCGGTGGCGCCTCTTGGTACGCGCTGACCTCGAAGACGGCTTCCGGCGAGCGCATGAACCCGGCGAGACTGACGGCGGCCCACAAGACACTGCCCTTCGGCACCGAGCTGAAAGTCACTAACGCGCGAAGCGGCAAGAGCGTCGTCGTTCGCATCAACGATCGCGGCCCCTTCATCCGCGGTCGCGTGCTCGACCTTTCCAAGGCCGCGGCCCAGAACATCGGCATGATCCGCTCCGGCCATGCCAAGGTCTGCTACGAGATCATCAGCTAAGACATCCAAGTTCGGGAGCGGCGATTGGTCCGTCGGGTTTTAGGCGCTTGCTCTTGCCCCTGATCGCCGTTACCACGCTCTCTTCTTTCAGAGGAGAATGACCATGCGCCTGGGCGGCCGTCTTGCCGGTGCGATCGAAGTTTTGAGCGATATCGAAACCCGTCGCCGTCCCGTTGCCGATGCCCTCAAGGATTGGGGCCTTTCGCATCGTTTCGCCGGTTCCGGCGATCGGGCGGCCATCGGCAACATCGTTTATGATGCTCTGCGCATGAAGCTTTCCCATGCCTGGCTGATGGATGACGACAGCGCGCACGCGCTCGGCTGGGCCGTTTTGTTGCGTCAGTGGGGCATGAGCCTCGAGACACTGCAAGCGGAACTCGAAGGCGATAATTTTGCGCCCGCGGCCCTCTCCGAAAGCCAGATCCAAGCCTTTACTGCCCGCGACCTTTCGGACGCGCCCTTGCATGTCCAGGGTGACATTCCCGACTGGGTGCAGTCATCCTTCGAACAGGCCTTCGGTGATGACTGGCTCGCAGAAGCACAGGCGCTGGCAACGCGCCCGACGCTTGATTTGCGCGTCAACACGCTGAAGGCCAATAGGGACAAGGTGCTGAAGGCGCTCGATCGCTCCGGTGCACAGGCCTCGCCGATCGCTCGCTTCGGCATGCGAGTGCCGGCCGGCGAAGGCCCGTCGAGGCTCCCCAATGTCACGGCCGAACTCTGCTTCCAGAAGGGCTGGTTCGAGGTGCAGGACGAGGGCTCGCAGATCGTTGCCGATCTGGTGACCCCACGCGAAGGCGATCAGGTGCTCGACTTCTGCGCCGGCGGGGGCGGCAAAACGCTCGCCATGGCGGCTGCCATGAACAACAAGGGCCAGGTGCATGCCTATGACGCCGACCGCAAGCGGCTCGCACCGATCATCGAGCGGCTGAAGCGCGCCGGCACGCATAACGTCCAGGTGCATGATAGCACCAAGGGGCTTTCGAACCTCAAAGAGCGTTGCGACCATGTGCTCGTCGACGCCCCCTGCACCGGCACCGGCACCTGGCGACGTCGCCCCGACACCAAGTGGCGGTTGACGGACCGAAACCTGCAGGAGCGGATGACGCAGCAGCAGGAGGCGCTGACCGAGGCTGCGACCTTCGTCAAGCCGAATGGCTCGCTGCTCTATGTCACCTGTTCGGTTCTGCCGGAGGAAAATGACCGGCAGGTCCAGGCCTTCTGCGAGGCCAATCCGAGCTTTGAGATCGTCTCCGTGATGGAAGACTGGACGCGCCTTTTCGGTGCATCAGCGCCGAAGCCGCGCTCGTCGGATGGAAAGACCGTGACTCTGAGCCCCGCCAGCATGGACACCGACGGCTTCTTCTTCTGCCGCATGCGCCGTCGCCCGGCGTGATTTGATTATCGTCAACTTGTGCGAGTAATCCATATACTCGACTATTTGACACCAGTTTATTTTTGCGCGAAGACATCGGCGTCCGATTATATCGAGGCGCTCCGTCGGCGCCGAAGGGAGACACCATGATCCGAAAATCCGCCATCGGCGCGTCCGTCGCGCTGCTCGTCACATCGGCTGCCATTTTTGCCGGCCCTGCGGTCGCGGCACCCGCGCCCAAGGATGTGCTGACGCACTATGCAGAACTTGCCCATGCGAAGTTCGAAAACTCGTTGTCCACTGCCAAGGCCCTCGATGCCGCTATTGATGCGCTGATCGCAAAGCCCAGCGATGAGACACTGAAGGCCGCCCGGGAAGCCTGGATCGCCGCACGCGTCCCCTATCAGCAGACCGAGGTCTACCGCTTCGGCAACCCGATCGTCGACGACTGGGAAGGTAAGGTGAATGCCTGGCCGCTTGATGAAGGCCTGATCGACTATGTCGACGCGGGCTACGGCACCGAAAGTGACGGCAATGCGCTTTACGTGGCCAATGTGATTGCCAACCCGAAGATTAAGATCAATGGCGAAGAGGTCGATGCCTCCGAGATCACGTCGGAATTCCTCGCCGAGACCCTGCACGAAGCCGGCGAAGTCGAAGCCAATGTCGCGACCGGCTACCACGCCATCGAGTTCCTTCTATGGGGCCAGGATCTGAACGGCACCGGCCCGGGCGCCGGCAATCGCCCCTATACCGACTACGACACCGCCAACTGCACCAATGGCAATTGCGACCGCCGCGCCGCCTATCTGAAATCCGCCTCGACCCTCTTGGTCCAGGACCTCGAAGAGATGGTCGGCGCCTGGGCACCGGAAGGCGAGGCAACGAAGAACTTGCTGTCCGACGAGAAGAAGGGCATTTCCGCGATCCTCACCGGCATGGGCTCGCTCTCCTACGGCGAACTCGCCGGTGAGCGTATGAAGCTCGGCGTGCTGCTGCATGATCCGGAAGAAGAGCATGACTGCTTCTCCGACAATACGCATGCCTCGCATCTGAACGACGCCATAGGCATCGCATCCGCCTATACCGGCGAGTACACGCGCGTCGACGGCACGAAGATGACCGGCCCGTCGCTGTCGGAACTCGTTGCAGCCAAGGACCAGGCACTTGATGCGGAAATGAAGGGCAAGCTCGACAAGACGCTTGATGCCATGAACGCCATGGCCGAGCGCGCCAGGACCAAGGAAGCCTATGACCAGATGATCGGCGAAGGCAATGCCGAGGGCAATGCCACCGTCCAGGCGGCTATCGACGGGCTGATCGACCAGACCCAGACCATCCAGCGCGTCATTGCGTCGCTGGAGCTCGGCACGATCGAGCTTGAAGGCTCCGACAGCCTTGATAGTCCTGAGGCCGTCTTCCAGTAAGCAGCAAAGGCGGGTCGTATCTTCCGGATGCGGCCCGATCCTCCAATGACATGGTTCCGCCTCCTTACGTTCGGCCTTGCGACACTGCTCGTTGTCTCTGCCCAGACCGGGCCGGCTGCGGCGGGTGATGCGCCGCAGCGCAACGACCTGACGCCCAAGGATGCCGCCCGCGTTGCAGCCGTCACCAAACCGGCGGAAGATTTCAGCAAGGCGGAAGCCTTCGAGCTGATGCAGGGCGGTGCGGGCACTTCCAACCACGGCGTCAACCAGGATGCCTTTTCGCAGTTTTCGACCAATATCACTTTTGCCGAGGAGCAGGATTTCAAGCTCGGCAATGCGCTGTTCCGCAAGCTCTGGGTCTCCTCCCCCTCCTCGACCCAGGCCTCCGATGGCCTCGGTCCGCTCTACAACGCACGGGCCTGCCAGAGCTGCCACCTGAAGGACGGGCGCGGTCATCCGCCGGAAGGCGATCGTGACCAGACCTCGATGTTCTTACGCCTCGCCCGCCCCGCCGCCACGGCGGAGGAGAAGGCAAAGCTCGAGCGGCTGGAGATCACCTCCCTGCCCGACCCAGTCTATGGTGGGCAGCTGCAGGACCAAGCGGTGCCAGGCCTCTCCGCCGAGGGGCGCATGGTCATTACCTATTCCGAAGAGGCGGTGACGCTATCAGGCGGCGAGACGGTGATACTGCGCCGCCCTAGCTATTCCGTCAGCGACCTGAATTACGGCCCGCTTGATCCGACCACGGTGCTCTCACCGCGTATCGCCAATCCGATGATCGGGCTCGGCCTGATCGAGGCGATCGCGGAAGAGGATATTCGGGCGCTCGCCGATCCGGACGACCTCGATGGTGACGGCATATCCGGACGCGCTGCCCGCGCCCGCGATAACCGCACCGGCGACATCAAGCTTGGTCGCTTCGGCTGGAAGGCGCAAAACGCCTCGGTACGCGACCAGAGTTCCAGCGCCTTTGCCGGTGATATCGGGATATCGACGCCTGATGATCCCAGGCATTTCGGCGACTGCACCGAAACGCAGACCGCCTGTTTCGAGACCGCTACCGGCGTGCAGCTGCGGCTCGGCGATACCGAAGGCCCCGCGCCGGTGCTCGATCTCGTCACCTTCTATGCCGAGAACCTCGCCGTGCCGAAACGCCGCGACGTCGATGATGCAGAAGTCCTGCGCGGCAAGGAAATCTTCTATGCCAGCGGCTGCATAGCCTGCCACCGGCCGAAATTCGTCACCAGCCGCAAGGCAGAATACAAGGCCCAGGCCTTTCAGTTGATCTGGCCCTATTCGGATTTCCTGCTGCATGACATGGGCGAAGGCCTGGCCGACGGCCAGGCCGTGGGCGATGCCACCGGCCGGGAGTGGCGGACGCCGCCGCTCTGGGGTATCGGTCTGACGCAGGTGGTCAGCGGCCACAGCTTCTTCCTGCATGACGGGCGGGCGCGAAACCTGACCGAGGCCATTCTCTGGCATGGCGGCGAGGCAGAAGCCGCCCGCAATGCCTTTGCCGCCGCCAACCCCGAGGACCGCAAGGCCCTGATCACGTTTCTGGAGTCTCTCTGATGCGGTTCTTCATGCGCCTTGCCCTTCTCTCCGCGATGCTGCTGCCCCTGCGCGCACTGGCGCAGGAATCGAGCCCGACCGTCGGTGTCCTCGATGCCGCCAAGGTGCCGGCCGTCATGGCCCGGGCCGTCGACGATTTCATCCGCCCCGGCTACCGTCATTTCACCGAAGAGGCCGCGACCATGGAGGAATCCATGGCCATGTTCTGCGAGACGCCCTCGACCGAGAGCCTCACCAATGCGAAATCGACCTTCGGCGATCTCGTGGAAGCCTGGTCGCGGATCGAGATCGTGCGGGTCGGGCCAGTTCTCGAAGGCAATCGGTTCGAGCGCATCCTGTTCTTTCCCGATCGCAAAGGCACAGGGCTGAAGCAGGTGCAGGCGTCACTTGTCAAGCCTGATCCGAGTGTGACCTCGGTTGAGACGCTGAAGGAAAAGAGCGTGGCCATGCAGGGGCTAGGTGCGCTGGAATTCGTTCTCTTTGGCACGGGCTCTGAAACGCTGACGGCCACCGAAGGCAACTATCGCTGCCAGTATGGCACGGCGATCGCGGCCAATCTGAAGCGGTTGGGGTCCGAGCTGACCGAAGCCTGGGATGCCCCCGATGGTGTCGCTGCAGCCTGGAAGACGCCTGGCCCCGACAACCCGATCTTTCGCGACGAAGCCGAGGCCGCCAAGGAGCTGCTCGGCGTCCTCGTCCATGCGGCCGAAACGATCCGCGATCAGCGCATCGAGCAATTCTACAAGGGCGACCCGAAGAAGGCCCTGCCCCGTCAGGCGATCTACTGGCGCTCGGGCAATACCTTCCGCTCAATCACTGCCAATATCGAAGGCCTGCGCGACCTGCTCGACACCTCCGGCATGGCCGAGCTTCTGGCCGAGGACAACCGCTCGGTCGTTTCCTCGACCGATTTCGTCGCCCGCTCACTGTCGCGAGTTTCAGCAGACATCAAGCCGGATGTGGCGCAGGTCTTCGAGGATCCGACGCAGATCGCCAAGCTCGACTTCCTGCTGCTCAACAGCCGCGACCTGATCCTGAGGCTCAACAACGATCTCGGTGGCGGTATCGGCCTTGCCGCGGGCTTTTCCTTCTCCGACGGCGACTGAGATGATTTCAACGCCGCTCATCGATCGCCGCGCCTTCCTGCGCTCAGCGGGTCTTGCCTTCGTGGCCGGACTTGCACCGCGTTCGGCCTTTGCGCTGGAACGCGCGGACGCGGTCTATGCCAGCGGGCTGAAGCGCTCGGATGGTTCCTTTGCCATCGGGCTGGTCAGCGAGGCCGGCAGCCTCATCGACGAGATCGGATTGCCGGGCCGCATCCATGGACTCTGCCACAGCGCCGAAAACGGCCTATCGGTCGCCTTCGCCCGGCGTCCCGGAACCTTCGCCGTTATCTTCGACGCCAAGAAGTCCGTCGAGCCACGCATCATCACGGCAGCCGAAGGCCGCCACTTCTTCGGCCATGGTGCCTTTGCACCCGATGGCCGGCTCTTTTATGCGAGTGAAAACGACTTTGACGCCAATGCCGGCGTGATCGGGATATACGACTGCCTCTCCGGCTTCGAGCGGGTGGGCGAGGTGCCGGCCCATGGCATCGGCACGCATGACATCACCGTTACGGCCGATGGTCTCCTGGTCATCGCCAATGGCGGGATCGAGACGCATCCGGATTTCGGGCGTACCAAGCTCAATCTCGACCATATGGAGCCGTCACTCGTTCTGGCCGATGCCAGGACCGGAGCGTTGATCGAGAAGCACACGCTTCCGCCCGAACTCAGGCAGCTCTCCACCCGGCATCTTGACGTGGCCGCCGACGGGCGGATCTGGTTTGCCTGCCAGTATGAGGGGTCGCGCACGGATCGGCCGCCGCTGGTTGGATATTTCTCGAAAGGTGAGCCGGTTTCCTATGTCCAGCTACCTGACGACACGACCGACCGGCTCGGCAACTATGTCGGCGCCATCGCCGTCAACCGGGCAGAAGGCCTCGTCGGCATCGCATCGCCGAAAAACGGCCTCTGGGCGGTGCTGGATGGCAAGGACGGGCGCCTTCTGTCCGAGACGGTGCTCATGGACGCCGCCGGCATTGCCCCCTCGCCGAAGAGCTTTGCCGTCTCCTCTTATCGCGGCGATTTCCTCAACCGACAGAGCCCCGTCGCCTGGGACCAGCACATCATCCGCCTGTAAACACTGGCCGAACCGCGAGCCACGCCCTAGATGCCTGCCATGTCCAAGATCCTGAGCTATATCCTCTTCATCGGTTTCGTCGTCGGCGCAGGCCTCATCGCAGGCCTCACCAATATGCCCGGTGACTGGTACCAGTCCCTCGAAAAGCCGTTCTTCAACCCGCCCTCCTGGCTTTTCGGCCCGGTCTGGACAACGCTTTACGTGATGATCGGCGTGGCCGGCGCCCGGATCTGGCAGCGCGCGCCGAAATCGGCGGCGATGCAGCTCTGGTTCGCCCAGATGGCCTTCAACCTGATGTGGTCGCCCGCCTTCTTCGGTCTGCAGAATCCGGTACTGGCGCTGGTGGTCATTGCCGGCATGCTGGCAACGATCATCGCCTTCATGGTCAAGGCAAGGCCGATCGACGGGATTTCGACGCTGCTCTTCGTGCCCTATCTCGCCTGGGTCGCCTTCGCGAGCGTGCTCAACCTGTCGATAGCCTGGTTGAACTGAATTTCTGTTTCGCCGCCTTGCCTGCCTGGAACGACCATGCCAATTTCGCCGCCGAAGGGGATATGAGCCATGGTGGACTACGATCAGGAGACCGTCGAAACACGGATTCGGCAGAGTTTCGCGCGCCAGGGAGCCATGGAAACACTCGGGGCTTCGCTGTCGAGCGTTAGCCCCGGTGTCGTCGAGATCGAGCTGGAATATGATCGTAAGCTCACCCAGCAGCATGGCTTCCTGCATGCCGGCGTGATCTCCGCTGCCCTCGACACCGCCTGCAGCTATGCCGCCTATACGGTGACGACCCCCGAGGTCTCGTTGCTCACCATCGAGTTCAAGGTGAACCTGATGTCCCCAGGGCGGGGCGAACGCTTCCTGTTTCGCGGCGAAATCACCAAGCCCGGTTCCAACATCATCGTTGCCGATGGGCGCGGTTATGCGCTGACCGATGGTCCGGCCAAGCTGATCGCCTCGATGACCAGCACGATGATGGTGATCCGCGGTCGCGAGGGCATTTTCGGATGACCTATGAGATGAAGCCGATCGCCGGCAAAACCGTGCTCTTCGTCATGGCAGCCGATGCCGAATATGGCGTCTTTCTGCGTACCCGCATCTCGCCGCTGATGACCGGCGTTGGGCCGGTCGAGGCTGCCGTTGTGCTGGCCAGGGAATTGGCGCGCCTTTCATCCCACCACGACCTGCCGGATCTCGTCGTCTCGCTCGGCTCTGCCGGATCCGCGACGCTCGAACAGGCGGAAATCTACCAGGTCTCGGCTGTGTCCTACCGCGACATGGACGCGTCCGCCTTCGGCTTCGAGAAGGGCAAGACGCCATTTCTCGATCTGCCGGTTTCCGTCGAACTGCCGCTTCGTATTCCTGGCATTCCCGCGGCCACGCTTTCGACCGGCGCGAATGTTGTCTCGGGTGCCGCTTACCAGTCGATCGACGCCCAGATGGTCGACATGGAGACCTTCGCCATCTTGCGCGCCTGCCAGAGCTTCAACATTCCGCTGATCGGTCTGCGCGGCATTTCCGACGGTCGTCACGACGTCAACCATATCGACGACTGGACCCAGTATCTGCATGTCATCGACAAGAAGCTGGCGCTCGCCGTCGATGGACTGCAGACAGCGCTTGAAGACGGCGTCTTCTGGTTCTGAGCGGCTGCACAAAAAATCGAGGCTGTGCAGGCGATCTGCCATTGAAACGGGGCGCCTTTTTCTTTAAAGGCTCGCCATGACCCAGACAGCACATCCCGACAGTGTTCTCATCGTCGATTTCGGCAGCCAGGTAACGCAGCTGATCGCACGCCGCGTTCGTGAATCCGGCGTCTATTGCGAAATCGTCCCCTTCCAGTCCGCCGAAGAGGGCTTCAACCGGTTGAAGCCCAAGGCGATCATCCTGTCGGGAAGCCCAGCTTCCACGCTGGATGAGGGAAGCCCCCGCGCACCGCAGGTGCTGTTCGACAGCGGTCTTCCGATCTTCGGCATCTGCTATGGCCAGCAGACCATGTGCGCTCAGCTCGGCGGCAAGGTCGAAGGCGGTCATCACCGCGAATTCGGCCGCGCCTTCCTCGAGGTCGAACAAGACTGCGACCTCTTCAACGGTCTCTGGTCGGTCGGCTCCCGCCACCAGGTCTGGATGTCCCATGGCGACCGCGTCACCGCGATCCCGCCGGGCTTCAAGGTGCTTGCCACCTCCGCCAACGCGCCGTTTGCCTTCATCGCCGACGAGGCGCGCAAGTATTACGCCGTACAGTTCCACCCCGAGGTCGTACACACGCCCGATGGCGCGAAGCTGATCCAGAACTTCGTCCAGAACGTCGCCGGCGTTAAGGGTGACTGGACCATGCAGGCCTATCGCCAGAAGGCCGTCGAGCAGATCCGCGCCCAGGTTGGCGACAAGCGCGTCATCTGCGCTCTGTCAGGCGGGGTCGACTCGTCGGTTGCAGCACTTCTGATCCACGAGGCCGTCGGCGATCAGCTGACCTGCATCCTCGTCGACCACGGTCTGATGCGCAAGAACGAGGCAGCCGATGTCGTTGCCATGTTCAAGGAACACTACAACCTGCACCTCATCCATGTGGACGCCGTCGACAAGTTCGTCGGCGAGCTGGAAGGTGTTTCCGATCCGGAAACCAAGCGCAAAATCATCGGTCGCCTATTCATCGAGACCTTCGAGGAAGAAGCCAAGAAGCTCGGCGGCGCGGATTTCCTCGGGCAGGGCACGCTCTATCCCGACGTCATCGAAAGCGTCTCTTTCACCGGCGGCCCGTCGGTGACGATCAAGAGCCACCACAATGTCGGCGGGTTGCCGGAGCGCATGAAGATGCAGCTCGTTGAACCCTTGCGCGAACTCTTCAAGGACGAAGTGCGCGTGCTCGGCCGCGAGCTTGGCTTGCCCGATAGCTTCATCGGCCGCCACCCCTTCCCGGGTCCGGGCCTTGCCATCCGCTGCCCGGGCGGAGTGACGCGCGAAAAGCTCGACATCCTGCGCGAAGCCGACGCCATCTATCTCGACGAGATCCGCAAGGCGGGCCTCTACGACGCGATCTGGCAGGCCTTCGCCGTGCTCTTGCCGGTCCAGACCGTCGGTGTCATGGGCGATGGCCGTACTTACGAGTTCGTCTGTGCGCTCCGCGCCGTCACCTCGGTCGACGGCATGACCGCCGACTTTTACCACTACGACATGGAATTCCTCGGTCGTGCGGCCACCCGCATCATCAACGAGGTGCGCGGCATCAATCGCGTCGTCTACGACGTGACGTCGAAGCCGCCGGGGACCATCGAGTGGGAATGAGGCTGACGCCTCGCCCATGATCAACGACCGAACGGAGGGCCAACGCCCTCCGTTTTTTTATGCAGAGTTCAGAAGGCGAAAGACTGCTGCGCGGGGGTCGTGTTAGGTAATTCGACGCCTTCCAGTTTCAGCATACGCAGCTTGGAGTCCGATCCGCCGGGGGCGGAAAAACCGCCGATCCTGCGCCCTGCCGCGAGAACCCGGTGACACGGGATAATCAGCGGGATCGGGTTCTTGGCCATGGCCTGGCCGACTGTCCAGGCGCCCGCCGGCCCAAGCTGAAGCTCTCCGGCGAGGCCGCCATAGGTCGTCGTGCTGCCCCAGCCGAGACGGCGGGTGGCCAGATAGATCTGGCGGTACAGATCGGTCTGGGCGGAGAGGTCGAGAGGCAGGTCGGAGAAGTCGCTGCGTTCGCCTTCGAAGTAGGCTCGCACGCGATCGATGGCGACAGCGATTTCAGGGATCGGAGACGCGCGCTCCGCCCCCGCGAAACGTCGGCGCATAGCGCGCTCTGCCTGCTCCGTCGCGTCCCCTGGCAGGCGAAAGCCGCAAATTCCGTCATGGCTCCAGGCGATCGCGCAGGTGCCACTCTTCGCCTCGAACACCGCAAACGCGTGGTTGGTCGTCATCGCAATGCATCCTCTCCAGACGGTGCAGGTTGGCCCGCGCCGGACGATCGATCAACCCGTTTCATGCCAGGCCCGCAAAGACTTCTCGCCAAGTGCGCAGCGCGACCAAGCGCTCGGCTTGCCAGCCGTGGGATCGTCTTGCTATCGGTCGGTCACGAACAGGAGACCAGCGGCCCATGGCAATCACCATCCACGGCATCAAGAACTGCGACACGATGAAGAAGGCGCGCACCTGGCTGGACGAGCATGACGTGGCGCATGACTTCCACGACTACAAGGCCAAGGGCATCGATGCGGCAACCCTCGACGGTTGGATCGGCAAGGTCGGCTGGGAGGTGTTGCTCAACAAGGCCGGCACTACTTTCAAGAAGCTCGATGACGCGCAGAGAGAGAACCTCGATGCGGCGAAGGCCAAGGCGCTGATGCTGGAGCAGCCGTCGATGATCAAGCGGCCGGTGCTGGATGTGGACGGCACGCTCGTCGTCGGCTTCAAGCCCGAGATCTATCAGCAGACCTTCACGAGCTGACACCATGGCGAAGACCACCCGCGCCACGCAGTTTCTCGACAAGGCCGGCGTCACCTACACCACGGCGACCTATGACTATGACCCGAATGCCGAGCGCATCGGGCTGCAGGCGGCAGAGGCGATCGGCGAGCATCCCTCGCGGGTGTTGAAGACGCTGATGGCGGAACTCGACGGCAAGCCGGTCTGTGTCGTCGTGCCCTCCGATAGGGAGGTCTCGATGAAGAAGCTGGCGAGCGCCTTCGGGGGCAAATCGGCAGCCATGATGAAGCCTGCCAATGCCGAAAAGCTCACGGGTTTTGTCGTTGGCGGCATCAGCCCCTTCGGCCAGAAGAAGCAGGTGCCGACGGCAATCGAGATATCAGCCATGGACGAGGCCCTCGTCTACATGAATGGCGGGCAACGGGGCCTGCAGGTGCGGCTCTCGCCGAAGGATGCGCTGAAGGCGCTTGGCGCGATCGCGGCGCCGCTGGTGGCCTGACCTTTGCCGATGGTCTGGACTTAGCCATCTTTCCCCTTAAGTCTGGCGTGACAATCAACACAGGAATGCCCGATGACCCTCCCCGATTTCTCCCCCTCCATTGATCCAGTCAAGCTCGACAAACTCGCCGAGGTGGCGATCAAGGTCGGGCTGCAGCTGCAGAAGGGTCAGGACTTGGTGCTGACCGCGCCGCTCGTCGCCGTGCCGCTGGTGCGGCTGATCACGGCGCATGCTTATAAAGCGGGTGCAGCCACTGTCACCACCTTCTATTCGGACGAGGAGACGACGCTGGCGCGCTATCGTCACGGTCATGACGATAGCTTCGACCGCGCGCCGAACTGGCTCTATGACGGCATGGCCAAGGCTTATGAGAACGGCGCCGCGCGCCTCGCGATCGCCGGCGACAATCCGATGCTGCTCGCCTCCGAAGACCCGACCAAGGTCGGCCGTGCCAACAAGGCGACCTCGATCGCCTATAAGCCGGCGCTGGAGCACATCTCGAATTTCGACATCAATTGGAACATCTGCTCCTATCCCAACCCGTCCTGGGCGAAGCTCGTGTTCCCGGACATGCCGATCGAAGAGGCCGTGCGCAAGCTGGCCGATGCCATCTTCGCGGCATCACGCGTCGATCGCGACGATCCGGTCGCCGCCTGGGCCGAGCACAATGCGGAACTCAAGAAGCGGTCGACCTGGCTGAACGGCGAGCGCTTTGCCGCGCTGCACTTTACCGGCCCCGGCACCGATCTTACCGTCGGCCTCGCCGATGGCCATGAATGGCATGGCGGCGCCTCAACGGCGAAAAACGGCGTGACCTGCAATCCGAACATCCCGACGGAAGAGGTCTTCACCACCCCGCATGCGCTGAAGGTGGAGGGCCATGTCTCATCGACCAAGCCGCTTTCCCATCAGGGCACGCTGATCGACAATATCCGGGTGCGTTTCGAAGGCGGCAGGATCGTCGAGGCCAAGGCGTCCAAGGGCGAGGCCGTGCTCAACAAGGTGCTCGATACCGACGAAGGCGCACGCCGTCTGGGCGAAGTGGCGCTTGTGCCGCATTCCTCGCCGATCTCGGCCTCTGGCATCCTGTTCTACAACACGCTGTTTGACGAGAATGCTTCCTGCCATATCGCGCTTGGCCAGTGCTATTCGAAGTGCTTCCTGGATGGCGCCTCGCTCAGCCAGGACCAGATCAAGGCGCAAGGTGGCAATTCCTCGCTGATCCATATCGACTGGATGATCGGCTCGGACAAGGTCGACATCGACGGCATCCGCGCAGATGGATCGAAGGTGCCCGTCATGCGCAAGGGTGAGTGGGCCTGAAGCCTTTTCCTCAAATGTCGAGATCGACCCACAGCGCCGCGTGATCGGAGGCCGCATCCTGCGGCCTCTTCAGTTCCCCATAGGTCTCCCAGCGCTTTGGTCGTGAACCCGGCCACATGCCAGTTCGGATCACGCCGCCTTTCTCCACCTTGTCGAATAGTTTCGGCGAGAGCAGCAGGTAATCGATCTTGTTGCCGGGATTGGAAAGGCCGTAGGTGCCCTCGAAGCCACCATTGTCGAAGCTCGGATGCTCGAAGGCATCGGTCAGCTCGGCATCTTGCAAAAGCGGGCTTAAGGGATCGCTGTCGGGCGTATCGTTGAGGTCGCCGACGATCGCAACATACTCCCAGCCTTCAGCCAGACGCTCCTGCACGATCTCGGCCACACGGGTCGCCTGGGCCTTGCGGCGTCGGTCAGAACTCGGCCTTGCCGCCGAAACCCTTGCTCTTGAAATGGTTGACCATCACCAGCAGCCTGTTGCCGCTTGCGGTCGTCACCTCGTATTCCGGGCAATCACGCGAGAAGATGATGCGATCGCTGCCATCGGGCAGCCGATCATCGACATGGCTGCGCATCCGGCCGATCGGAAATTGCGGTCCGGACATCAGGCCAACATCAATGCCGCGCTCGTCATTGCCGTCGATCAGCATCACATGGCGAAACGGCGTGCCTCCGACAGAGGCGAGAATCTCGTCGCTGAATGCCTTGAGCACGGGGCGGCTCTCTGCTTCGACTACGCCCAGCACGTCAGCCTTCAGGTCACGGATCACACGCGCGGTGTTGCGCATGGCGTGTTCGTTGATCGGTTCGTCGCGCAGTTCGAGCGAGCCGACCCAATCGGCACGGCCAGATGCGGTGATCTCGATGCCGCCTGTTTTGGGGCGCTTCAACAGGCCGCCGCGATTGCGGCGCAGGATGACGAAGGGTCCGGTGTCGCTCTTTTCCATTCCGAGGTCGACGATCAGATCCGCCATCTTGCTGCGATCAGTCGGCGTATAGGTGACCTCGCCGAGCAGCGCGTTCAATGCGGCGAATTTCTCGAGAACGGGGCGCCCGTCCTCCCAGGTCTCCAGGTTCATCGCCTTGGCGCGATCAAACAGGTTCTCCACGTTGTAGACTGCAAGGCGCATCACTCCCTCCCAGGCTCACGGACTGGGAGGGAGTCATATCAGAGATTTCTGATGCGCGCATGTCGCGAAACGTCAGAGACGTTCCGCGAAAAACGCGCAGCCAAATCTCACTCAGCGATAATAAACGATCTTGCCACCGTTAAAGGCGGTCTCGACCCACAGGACATTATGCGCGGCAATGCCGCGGACCTGGAGTGCTGCAGACAGGCTCGGATCTTCCGTCACGGCCGCCTGGGCAAGCCGCATGCTGTTGCCTGTGGGGTAGATGACCTGCATCGGATAGGTATGACGGTCAAAACCGCCACGATCAACGCGGATCGCGGTGACATTGCCATTATACTGCTTGCCGAAGAGGATTTCGCGGGGCGTCCAGCCGCCTGCCTCGACATAGGTCGCCGCACTGGCCGGAAGGGCGGCGAAGGTTGCCACAGCAACGGCTGCGGCGACAACGAGTTTCTTTATCATGATCATGCTCCTTTTCGCCGGATGCTTGGGAGCACATCCGGCTTCGTCCGGACATTTGGAGATTGAGATAATAGTTGTCCAGTATAATCACATCACCTTGATCGATTGTGCGCAACTGATCGCGGTGACGGAGTGTTCACTTCCGCTGATCTGGGCCGCAGCGTTGCAGCCCGAGGAAGAGTTCTGACTGTAATCAGCCCTGGCGGGCCTTGCGGGCGGCGTAGCGGCGGTCACGCTCGGCCTTGCGGGCGGTTTCGTCTTCGACGACGCGACTGATGCGCGATGCTTCAGCCTGTTCGCGGGCGTCCTTTTCGGCGTTTGCCGCAGCAATCGCCGCTTCTTCACGCTCGCGGGCTTCCTGTTCGGCCTGAGCCTTTGCTTCCGCCTTCAGGCGGTCGCGCTCGGCATGACGCTTCGCACGTTCTTCGGCTCGGACGGCGCGCTCAGCCATGCGGGCTTCACGCTCGGGATCGGCAGCGGCATGGGCGGCCTTATAAGCCTGAAGCAGCGCTGCCTTAGCGTCGGTTGCGGTGGTGCGGCGCTCGGCGAGGCCATGGTCTCTCGAAAATTTCATTGGGGCTCCGATCTCTTGGAACTGGGGTCAGGTACGGGCGCGCTTGGCGACGAGGGCCGCCGTTGCGCTTTCGCGCGCTTCGCGTTCGCGCGTCAGACGGGCTTCGCGCAGGCGCAGCGTCTTCTCGTCACGGGCAGAGGTAATTGCATCCTGCTCGTCGATCGCGCGACCGCGGGCCAGAAACTGCGACTGCGTCTTCGCAAAGGCGAGTTCGGCGGTCTGGCGCGACTTGGTGAGTTGCTCGGTCATGTCATCTCCTTTCAGGAGGCTTGCCCATGTCGGGCAATAAAAAAGGCCAGGCTATCTGCCTGACCTTCCGTGGGATCTTGCCTTCGACAGTGCCAGTACATCCGTGGTCAAAGGAAAGCGGATCCCGGATCTATCAGGCTGCCTGCAGGTTGCAGGCCGACATCTTGCCCGACTTGTTGTCGCGCTCCATGTCGTAGGAAAGCTTCTGGCCTTCAACGATTTCGCGCATGCCGGAGCGTTCAACTGCCGAGATGTGAACGAATGCGTCCGGGCCGCCGTTGTCAGGCTGAATGAAGCCGAAGCCCTTGGTGGAATTGAACCATTTTACTGTGCCAGTGGTCATAATGAACCCTTTCATAGCGTAGAGAGTGCCCCAGCGCGGATGCGCTGTGGAGGTAACGATTTTTGAAAGGAAGGTTCGACAGGGCGCAAATAGATGCGCGGTAACCAAAGCTCAGCAAGCAAATATCGATGGCCATTAGATAGACGCGTTTCTAATGAATGTTAACGCATCGGTTTCCATTCCGCCTCAAATCTCAATCAAAGGTGTAATTTGCGCGAATGCAACCACATCCCGTTTTCTGCATCAAAAGCTCGCGAAAGCGGCCCTGATCCTTGCCAGGAAGTTCCGGCGTTTCTCATCCGTCGCGCGGTCCATGTCGTGCAGCGCCAGCATCCGAAAATCGACGGACTTGGCGCAGAAGGCGGCCACGCCGCGCTTCAGGATGCGTTTGACGGGGTTGCCCATATAGAGATGCACGACCCACCACGGAGAACCGGTCGAGGTCACGATCCAGAAGCTTTTGATATGGGTCATCAGCGGCACGATGCGTCCGCCGGCCTTGTCATGCTCGAAGGCAACGCCCGGCACAAAGATGCGGTCGATGAAGCCCTTCATGATCGCCGGCAGATTGAACCACCATTGCGGAAAGACGAGCACCAGCCCGTCTGCCGCCTTCAGCCGCTCGACAATGCCGGAGACGTCTTCCGGTGGCTGATAGCCGAGCTCCATATAGGCCGTACGCTCGGCAGCCGAAAGGCGCGGGTCAAAATCCTCCGCATAGAGGTCGAGCAGATCGACATGATGGCCCTTCGCTTCCAGCGTGTCCACCACGGCCCGTGCGGCAGAAGCGGCAAAGCTCTGCGGCAGCGGATGGGCGAGCACGACCAGAAAGCGGCGTGACATCAGAACAGGCTCCCCTGGCCGGCCGGTGGCTCGCTCTTGCGCGCCGGCCTGGACACGGCGGCAGCACGGGCCGGCTGCGGGGCCGACGGTTCCGGCGGGGATACACCCTCCCCAGCAACGGCATCCACTCGCCCATCGGCGAATTCGATCGCAATCGTCTGGCCATGCGACAGTCCATCGGCGCGCGAAACCGGGCGATCATTTTCGTCGCGGATCACGGCATAACCGCGCGCCAGCACGTTCTTGTAGGAGAGTGACTGCAGCACGCGATCCTGCGACACCAGCGACTGTCGCGCACGGCGCAGGTCGTTGACAACGGCGCTGTCGGCACGGCGACCTAGACTTTCGAGCCTGTCCTTCGAGCGCTCGGTCATCGCCTTCAGCCGCGCCGGGACTGCCGTCAACGTTGCATCGAAGCGTCCAAGGCGGGCCTTGTTGCGCTCGATCAGCCGCTCGATGACGCGTTCCGCACGCACGACATTTTCCGACAGCTTCTGCTTACGCTCCACCAGCCGGCGCGCCAGCATGTCGGGCGACAGTTTCGACGCCGCGCGCTCGAAGCTGCGGCGCTTGTTCATGGTGTTCAGCTCGAGGCTGCGCCCGAGACCTGCGGCCGTCTCGTCAAAGCGGCGACGCGGCAAGGCCAGCAACTGGTCCAGCGAAGGCAGCGCCCGCACGAGGCTGCGCAGGTTCTGGCGGCGATTGTCCATCTGCCTGACCATGGCGCCGGACAACCGGGCAGACAGTGTGGCCACCTGCGCCTCGAGATCGGCCTTCACGGGCACGGCCATTTCCGCCGCCCCCGTCGGGGTCGGGGCGCGTACGTCTGCCGCATAGTCGATCAGCGTCCAGTCGGTTTCGTGGCCGACGGCCGAGATCAGCGGAATGCTGCTCGCAGCCGCCGCGCGGACCACCGCCTCATCATTGAAGCTCCAGAGGTCCTCGAGACTGCCGCCGCCGCGCGCGACGATCAGCACATCCGGTCGCGGCATCGGCCCACCGGGCTGCAGCGCATTGAAGCCGTGGATGGCGTTCGCCACCTCGTCGCCGGAGCCTTCGCCCTGCACCTTGACCGGCCAGACCAGCACCTGCACGGGAAAGCGGTCGGAGATGCGGTGCAGGATGTCACGGATGACGGCGCCTGTCGGCGAAGTGACGACGCCGATCACCTTGGGCAGGAAAGGCAAGAGCTGCTTGCGGGCGGGGTCGAACAGGCCTTCCGCCGTAAAGCGCCGCTTACGCTCTTCGATCAGCGCCATCAGTGCGCCGGCACCGGCCGGCTCCATCTGCTCGATGACGATCTGGTATTTCGACGACCCCGGGAAGGTCGTGACCTTGCCGGTCGCGATCACCTCCATCCCCTCTTCCGGGCGATATTTTAGCCTGGAGAAGGAGCCCTTCCAGATCACCGCATCAATGCGGGCCTTGTCGTCCTTCAGGCTAAAATAGGCATGGCCCGAGGAATGCGGTCCGCGATAACCGGAGATTTCACCGCGCACTCGAACATGATCGAAGGATGTTTCGATCGTGCGCTTGATCGAGCCCGAAAGCTCCGACACGGAAAACTCGGTGAGGTTCGTCGGCGAATCGTTGTCGAAGAAATTGCTCATACCCCTTCCCTAGCGGAAAACGGGGCCAAGATCAGCCCAAAGCACCCGTCATCAAGCGCTTTCCGCTCACGGTAGGTCCACCCGGTAAATCTGCATCCCGGAGGCGCCTTCAACGGGCACTGGCTTTAGGAAAGCGGGCACCTCCCCCTTCATCATGCCGGCATAGAGCCCGTCGACCTTTGTTGAGGCGATAGTCTGTGTGGGCGTAAGGTCCGGGCAGAAAACCAGGATCGTCGCCCCGGCGCCGCGCAGGAAGGCGGCGGCCTCTTCCGGCTCGGCCAGCCCCACATGCAGTTCCGTCAGCATGCCACCCTGATTGCGGTGGTAGGGGCCGGACAGGACGCGGTGGCGGGTGAAACGCAAAATTTCCGGGCCCATATCAACCGCCGCCACGACAACGCCGTCAGGCAGGCGGTTCAGAGCCGCAAATCCTGCCGGCGCATCACAGGCCGGCTTGGCCCCAGCCATGGTGACCGGTGTCTGGGCAATCCCCTTCATCCGGTTGGTTACACCTGCCGTTCCCTCGACGAAGAGCACGCCGAACAGCGCCCAGGCGCTCGGCACGGACAGGAAGGCGGCGAGCGCAAAAACCAGGCCTGCGCCAAGCTGCTGCGGCTCCTCGCGCGCCTTGCGCCTCAGCTCGCCGATCAAAAGCGCCAGCGGCGGAATCGCGAGCAAATTGGCGAAAATCGCTCCGCGCACCTGAATCAGCGCAATGACAAAAGAGACCGCGATCATACCGAGCATGATCGCGTGAGGGCGTACCCCGTCCCTATTGACGAGGCGAAACAGGCAGACGCCGATTGCGAAGAAACCGACGGCGTAGAAGCCTCCCAAGGCGGCAGGCTCCTTGGCGAGTTGATCGATGAAGGACTGTGCCTCGATGACGCCGGAAAGCCAGAGCGTGTGCAGCAATGGATCGAGTTCATTCAGCGGGTTCTGCAGGCATTGCGGCGCGATCGTCACGGTGCCGGCCAGCACCAGGGCGCCGGTCACGCCGATCGCCGCAATCCGCAACCAACGATCGCCCATGCCCGGGAACTGCGTGGCAACGAAGAGGGATGCCGCGCCGATGCCGACGACCGCATAGAAACCGACCGAGAGGCTGTCGCAGGTCACCACCGCATACTGAACCGGCGGCACGGTGGCGAAGAACATCGCGGACAGGCTGACCAGAAGCGTAAGCGAGAAGGCGCGCGCGGCCCTCGCATAAACCTCACCCTCGAGTGCCCAGAGGATGCCGACGGTGGCACAGACGGTCGCCACCAGGGGCGTGGTCTCGGCGCCGATGGCGATCGCGAGTGCTGCTGCAAGGCCCGCAAGCGCATGACCAACGATGCCACGGGCCGGATCGACCAGGCCCGCAGCCATCGTCGCGACCAGAACCAGCTGGACATTGTGATGGTCGATCGAGCCCGGCAGGAAGCGGTTGCCGGTGACGACAAAGACCGCCGTCAACATCAGCGCCAGATGCATGGTGACATCATCGCCCATGCGGCGGGCGGCGACAGCGACCGCCGCCATCAGCGGCAGAACGAGAAAGAAGGGCCAGACGATCAGCGCCAGTGCTTCGGCCTGCTCCATCGGCACCAACTGGGAGAACAGGCGGATCAGCAGCGCAATCGGCAGATCGATCAGGCGGGACCAATGCATCAGCGTGCCGCCATCGAGCCCCAGCCGATACTGCGTCAGGTCGAACCAGGACTGCCCGGCAAGCAGGTCACGCACCTGTACGAGCCGCAGGACATCGTCGTTGTCGGCTCCCACATAGTCCCGTGCGGCCGGCAGGTTGAGCGCAGCCAGCACCGCCATGGTCACGATGCCGTAAACCAGCGTCCAGAAAAGGAGCGGGCGCGGCGCCCGGGCTCTCGACGCGCCAGGCAGGGTGATGTCGGCCATGCTTCGTCAAACCTCCGGGTCCGCCTCGCGCACTTCCTTCCAAGGAAGCAACCGGCAGACCGTATTTCAAACACTGCTAGGGCCTGAAACCTAGCCTTAACCTTCTCAAGAAATAGTAAAACCAATGGTGGCCGCAGGCTGCCCGAACCCCAGCGCTTTAGAGCAGGTCCCGATGAGCCAGCAGGCCGCCTCTTCCCTCGACATCGCCGTTCTCCTGCCCTGTTACAACGAGGCGGCGACGATCGGCCAGGTGGTGAGCGATTTCCGTGCGGCCCTGCCCGAGGCGAAGATCTATGTCTATGACAACAACTCGACCGACGGGACCGCGCTGAAAGCGATGCTCGCGGGCGCGACCGTCGTGCGCGAACGCCGTCAGGGCAAGGGCCATGTGGTGCGCCGCATGTTCTGCGACATCGATGCCGATATCTACATCATGGCCGATGGCGACGGGACCTATGGTCCTGCCGACGCCGAAGAACTGATCCGCACGCTGATTACCGAACGTGTCGACATGGTGGTCGGCACACGGCGGGGGGTTCATGAAGATGCCGGACGCCAGGGCCATGCCTTCGGCAACCTGCTGTTCAACAAGCTTTACCGCGTGTTGTTCGGCAATGACTTCACCGACATCCTCTCCGGCTACCGCGCCTTTTCGCGCCGCTATGTGAAGAGCTTCCCGGCCGTTTCCGCCGGCTTCGAGATCGAAACGGAAATGTCGGTGCACGCCTCGCGACTGAAGCTGCCGGTCTGCGAGATCGAGCTGGATTATGGCCGCCGGCCGGAAGGCTCGCATTCCAAGCTTTCGACCTTCAAGGATGGCTTCAAGATCCTCTGGATGTTCGCCATGCTCATGAAGGAAACGCGACCTTTCGCCTTTTTTGGCCTGATCGCGGCCGGCCTGATGGGTGTCAGCCTCGCGGCCATGGCGCCCGTTCTCTACGAATTCTTCACCACCGGGCTCGTCTCGCGCATGCCGACCTGGATCGGCGCCACGGCGCTGATGATGATGTCATTCCTGTCGTTTACGGCAGCGCTCATCCTCGATTCGCTTGCGCGTTCGCGGGCCGAGCAGCTGAGGATCCATTATCTGACGCTGCCGGCACTTGCCCCTTCGACTTCCGCCAAAGAGCCGCCAACGGAAGTCGGGAAACCGCGGCGTGAACGGTCGTCGAGGGTTTCGACAAAGGACGCATCGCGGGCGGCATGAGAAAGTTTCTGCGCTTCGCCATTGTCGGCGCCACCGGCTTCCTTGCGGATGCCGGCGTGCTCTGGCTGATGCTGAGTTTTACGCCGATCGGCCCGTTCGCTGCGCGGATCGTCGCCATTGCCGTTGCCATGACCACGACCTGGCTTCTGAATCGGCACTTCACCTTCGGCATATCGAAGCGCTCAATGGTCAGCGAAGGCTTTCGCTACGGCTTCATCGGCGTCGTGGCGTCGCTGATCAATTATGGGGTCTACGCCCTGCTCCTGATCGGCGCACCGCTGCTCAGCCCCTATGCCGCGCTGGTCTTTGCCTCCATCGCGGCCATGCTGTTCAGCTTCTTCGGCTATTCGCGCTACGTCTTCAGACGCTGACGGGTAAGCGGTTGGTTAGACCGCTTCCCAACCGTCCTTCTCGGCGGCGCGGTAGATCGCGTCGATCAGCTTCTGGTTTGCCTTGGAGCTTTCCAGTGTGACGACCTCCCCCTTGGTGCCGGTCACGGCGCGGGCAAAAGCCTCTGCCTCCAGCTTGTACTGGCGGCTGTCGGGGAAGCGGAAGATCTGCGAGACGTTGTGACCGCGATTGGTGAGTTCGACTTCCTCGGCGCCCCAGCGGTCGGCGTTGAACGGCGACTTCACCTCGATGAAGCCGTCGGTGCCGTGGAAGACCATCAGCTGGCGGTTGGCCATCTGGGTCGAGACATAGAAGTTCAGTTCGAAGTCGGCAAAATCCGCCTTCACACTCGCATAGATATCCGTGCCGAAATCCGGATCGCGCTCGATGGTCGACTGGACGCGGACCGGCTCCTTGCCCGTGACAAAACGGGTGGTGATAGCAGGATAGACGCCGATATCCGGCAAGGCTCCACCGCCGAGTTCGGGGATGTTGCGCATGTTGCCCGGGTCGCGATTGAAGTAGGTGAACGAGCCCTGAACCATCTTCAACGTGCCGATCGCGCCTTCGGCCAGCAGTTCGCGGACCTTCAGCCAGACCGGCGCGTAAGTCACCATGTAGGCTTCCGTGATCAGCACCTTGTTGCGCTCGCGGGCCGCGATGATCTCGTCGATCTCTTCAGCCTTTAGCGCGATCGGCTTTTCGCAGAGCACATGCTTGCCGGCGTCGGCGGCCTTGATCGCCCACTCGACATGCTGCGAGGTCGGCAGCGGAATATAGACGGCATCGATGAGGTCGGAGGCCAGCATTTCCTCATAGGAGCCAAAGGCATGCGGCACCGAGAAGCGATCGGCCATCTCGCGCGCCCGGCTGAGATCGCGGCTGGCGATTGCCGTCACCACGGCGTTTTCGGCATCCTGGATGGCCGGCACGACAAGCTCGCGACCGATCTTGGCCGTCGACAGAATTCCAAAACGCAGCATCTTTATTCCTCCTCGAAAATGTCGCGGCGGACATTAGGCGATGCATAGGCGGGGCGCAACGGGTTGTCAGACAATCTGCCTGCGCGGACAGAAAGGAGAATGGCCGAATATGTCCTATCTTCGTCCGAGCTGCGCATGGTGTCCTGAATACGAGGACATATGCTAGGTGTCATCGCAACGACAGGAGACGAATATGTCCGTTTATGACACTGCCCTCATCGTGGTCGACGTCCAGGAAAGCTTTCGCCATGCGCCCTATTGGGACGCGTCCGAACTCCCCGCTTACCTTTCGAGGCAGCAGGCGCTGATCGACGGCGCCAAGGCCGCCGGCATGCCGATCGTGCAGATCTTCCATGTCGACACGGACGCGGCCTTCCGGCTGGAAAGCGGCCTCATCCGGGCACTCGACGAGATCTCCATCGACCCCGACGTAACCTTCCACAAGGGCGTGCATTCCGCACTTGTGGACACCGGTCTCGAAGCCTGGCTGCGCGAAAAGGGCATCTCCCGCGTGGTCGTCTCGGGCATCCGCACCGAGCAGTGCTGCGAGACCACGACGCGCCATGCATCCGATCTTGGCTTCGCGGTCGACTTCGTCACCGAGGCGACGCTCACCTTCCCGATGACGCATGCATCCGGCCGGGTCTTTACCGCCGACGACATCCGCATGCGGACAGAGCTGGTGCTCGCCAACCGCTTCGCTCGGATCGTGACCGTCGAGCAGGCGCTTGCGCCGCTGTCGGCCGCCGCCTGAGACCACCCACGATGGACGTGATCCCGGTCTTCATCCTCGTTCCGCCCGATACGCTGCTGATCGACATTGCCGGTCCGCTGGAGGTGCTGCGCTACGCGAACCAGGAACAGGACCGGGTCCGTTTCGACTATCGCTACATCTCGGCACAATCGCGGCAGCAGACCTCGATCGGGCTCATGCTCGACGGTCTCGAACCCCTGCCTGAGACGCTGCCTGAGAATGCGATCCTTGTCATTTCCGGCAGCCTTACCGTCGGCACGGAAGAGATCGCCCACGAGGCCGAACTGAAGATACTGACGCGCTGGCTCGCCCGCACGCTCAGGCCAGACACGCGGCTCGTCACCATCTGCTCCGGCGCGCTGCTTGCTGCGGCCGCCGGGCTGATGGAGGGCTATCTGTGCACCACGCACGCAGATTGCCTCGACGAACTCCGTGCACTTGCCCCAACGGCGAGTGTTCTGGAGAACCGGCTTTATGTCGAAGATGGCAACCGCTTTTCGAGTGCGGGCATCTCGACCGGCATCGACCTCATGCTGCATCTCGTCAGCCGCTTCGCCTCGCCGCAGTCAGCGCTCGCCGCGGCCCGCAAGATGGTCATCTATCTCCGGCGCAGCGGCCAGGACCCTCAGCTCTCGCCCTGGCTTTCGGGCCGCAACCACATCCACCCGGCGATCCACCGGGCCCAGGATGCGATCATGGCGGATCCTGCGCGCGACTGGTCGCTGCCGGGGCTCGCCGAGATCGCGCATTTGAGCGAACGGCATCTTTCCCGCCTCTTTCGCGAACATGTCGGTCAGTCGGTTGTCGATTACGTCAACCTGATGCGGGTGACGCTGGCGCAGGAATTGCTCATGCAAAGCAGGCTAGACATGGAGAGCCTTGCTTTGCGCGCAGGCTTTGCCTCCTCGCGCCACATGCGCCGGGTCTTTTCCCAGCATCACGGCCTGTCGCCCAGCGCTTTTCGGAAGACTGGGAACTGAAAGCGGTAGCGACACTGGAAAGCCGCATTGCGAGGCCCATATCGAGGTCGGGACTGGGCCTATCGATAGTCCAGCTTCAGAACCCATCAATGATTTTCAATGGCGCCTTCGACTTACGCTTGATAGCGTCGACCCTCGATCCCCCATCTCTTCCCGAGGCTTTCCATGCAGAAACGTGCTCTTGGCCGCACCGGCCTTTCGATCTCTCCCGTCGTGCTCGGCGGCAATGTCTTCGGCTGGACGGCCGACGAGAAGACGTCGTTTGCCATTCTCGACCGTTTCTTCGAGGCCGGCTTCAACACGATCGATACTGCCGACATGTATTCGCTCTGGGTCGACGACAATGTCGGTGGGGAAAGCGAGACGATCATCGGCAACTGGCTGAAGCGCGGTGGCGTGAAGCGCGAGGATGCCGTCATCGTCACCAAGGTCGGCGCCGATCTCGGGGGCAAGAAGCGAGGCCTCAGCGCCCGCCGCATTGCAGAGGCCGTCGAGGATTCGCTGCGCCGTCTGCAGACTGATTATATCGACCTTTATCTCGCCCATTGGCCGGACGCGGAAACGGATGACGAGGAAAGCCTTGCCGCCTTCGGCAAGCTCAAGGATGAAGGCAAGGTGCGCGCAATCGGCTGCTCCAATCTCGATGCCGAACAGCTGCAGGCGACCTTTGATGCGGCAGCTAAAGCCGGCGTCGGCCGCTATGACGTGATCCAGCCGGAATACAATCTCTACACCCGCTCGAAATTCGAGGGGGATCTCGCAGAGCTCTGCCAGCGCGAGGAGATCGGCGTGATCACCTATTATGCGCTGGCCTCCGGCTTCCTCACCGGCAAGTATCGCAGCGCTGCCGATACCGAGGGTAAAGCACGCGGCGAGGACATGGAGCCCTATCTCAACACGCGGGGCTTCCACATTCTCGGCGCACTCGACCAGGTCGCGGCGGAAACCGGCACCAGCCCGGCGACCGTCGCGATTGCGTGGGTCGCGGCGCAGCCCGGGGTGACCGCCCCGATCGCGTCGGCCACCAGTCTGCGCCAGCTCGACAGCCTGATCGCCGCCGGCAAGCTGGAGCTTACGAAAGCCCAAATGGACCAACTCAACCAGGCCGGAGCATGATCATGAATACCCGCAAACTCGGCACCCTCAGCACATCGGCCATTGGCCTCGGTTGCATGGGCATGAGCCATGCCTATGGCACCAATATCGACGAGGCGACGGCGCAGAAGCTGTTCGACCACGCGGTGGAACGTGGCGTTACCTTCTTCGACACGGCAGAGGTCTATGGCCCCTTCACCAACGAGATCCTTGTCGGCAAGGGCCTGAAGCGGCACCGTGACAAGGTGGTGATTGCCACCAAATTCGGCTTCACCGTGGGCGACGAGGCGAAGGCCGCGCGTCCGTCTGGCGTTGACAGCCGACCGGAGCATCTGCGCGCGGTCGCAGAGGCCTCGCTGAAGCGGCTGGGTGTCGAGGTCATCGACCTCTTCTACCAGCACCGCGTCGATCCGGATGTGCCGATCGAGGAAACCGTCGGCGCCATGGCTGACCTCGTCAAAGAGGGCAAGGTCAAGGCGCTGGGCCTCTCGGAGGCCAGTGCCGCGACGCTCAGGCGCGCCCACGCCGTGCATCCTATCTCCGCTATCCAGAGCGAGTATTCCCTCTGGACCCGCGACCCCGAAACCAACGGCGTGCTCGATACCTGCCGCGAACTCGGCATCGGCTTCGTACCCTTTTCGCCGCTTGGTCGCGGCATGCTGACGGGTGCCTTGAAGGATCTCTCCAAGCTCGGCGAAAACGACTTCCGCCGTGGTCTGCCGCGCTTCGACCAGGAGAATTTCGACGCCAACCTGGCGCTGGTCACGGCGCTTGAAGAGATGGCTGCCCGAAAGGGCGTTACCCCAGGTCAGCTTGCGCTCGCCTGGGTCCTCGCCCAGGGCGATTTCATCGTGCCGATCCCGGGCACGACCAAGATCGCCAATCTGGACAGCAATATCGATGCTGTAGGGATCGCGCTCTCGGCCGACGATCTTGCCGCGTTGTCGAATGCGGTCTCGCCCGACAAGGTGGCCGGCGCCCGCTATGGCGAGGCGATGGCCAAGATGTCCGGACGCTGAGGGCACCTTCAAGCAAAGCGCCGGCTCCCCGCCACGCAGAGCACCACGAGCAGGGCTGTTGCCAGCATGGGAAGGCTTACCTTCTCATGCAGCAGCCCTGCTGCGAGCACGAAGCCGAGAAAGGGTTGCAGCAGTTGTAACTGCCCAACCGAGGCGATGCCGCCCAGCGCTAGGCCGCGATACCAGAAGATGAAGCCGATCATCATGCTGAACAGCGAGACGTAAGCGAGAGCCAACCAGCCGGATGGCGAAACGGCACCGAGATCCTCCGGCAGGGTCCAGAGCGCGAGCGGCAGCATCACCGGCAGCGACAGCACCAGCGCCCAGCTGATCACCTGCCAGCCGCCCAACCGACGTGACAGGCGGGCGCCTTCGGCATAGCCCAGGCCACAGGCGAGGACGGCGGCGATCATTAGGGTTGCGCCTTGCACCGCCATGTCCGCCGTCGCCGACAGCGCAAAGCCCGCCACGAGCGCCGCCCCCGTCACGGAAAATATCCAGAAGATCGCCGAGGGGCGTTCACCGGCCCGCAAGACGCCGAACAGCGCCGTGCAGAGCGGCAGCAGACCGATGAAGACGATCGACTGGGCGGAATTGATGCTCTGCAGCGCCAGTGCCGTCAGCAGCGGGAAGCCGACCACGACGCCAAGCGAGACGATGGCCAGCGGAAGAAGGTCGCTGCCCAAGGGCCGTTTCTGGCGGAGAAGAACCAGCAGGACGGCGCCTAGCCCAGCCGCGATAGCGGCCCGTGCCGAGGTCAGGAACAGCGGGGCAAAATCCGCAAGCCCCACACGCGTTGCCGGCAGCGAGCCGCTGAAGATCAGCACGCCGATGAAACCGCTGGCCCAGGCTTTCCAAGACGTCGTCATTTTCGTCTCCTTTTCTCCGCCCTCCCCTATCGCGCGGAGGGGCTGGCGCATCCAGAGACGGGTCGATACAATCTAGTCAAACTGTACTGATGACAAAGGCCATACAGATGAACGAGCGCGTTCAACCACCGGAGACGGTTTCGAGGACCGCACAGGTCATGGCCGATATTCGCGGCCGCATCGGCGCAGGCCTGTTGGTGCCCAATGACCGGCTGCCCTCGATCCGGCGCCTCGCCGCGGAGCTTTCGGTGTCGCCCTCGACTGTGGTCGAGGCCTATGACCGGCTCTCCGCCGAGGGCTTGATCCGGGCTCGCCCCGGCTCCGGCTTCTTTGTCACCGAGGCCGGCCGCACGCCAGCACCACTCGTCCGGCTTGAGCCGCCAAGGCCCCCGGAAGTCGATCCCTTCTGGGTGGCGCGTCAGGCGCTCGATGCCGATCCAGGCACATCCAAGCCCGGCTGCGGCTGGCTGCCGCCGGACTGGATGCCGACCGCCCTCCTGCATGCCGGCATGCGCAACGTGCTGCGCCAGGCGACCAGCCTCATGACGGATTACGGACCCTCGCGCGGCAGTGCTGGCCTCCGGCGCTTCGTCGAGACGCGGCTGCGTCAGCAGTCGATTCCGCTTTCCGAGAATCAGGTGCTGCTTGCCGGGTCCGCCACACAGGCGCTCGATCTCGTCTGCCGGCTGCTTTTGCGCCCCGGCGACCGGGTGATCGTCGACGATCCCTGCTATTTCAATTTCCAGACGCTGCTGCGCGCCCACCAGGCGGTCGCAATCCCCGTGCCCTATACGGAAAACGGCCCAGACATCGCTGCTTTCGAGGCCGCCGTCGCCGGCGAGACGCCGCGGCTTTATTTGACAAATTCCGGCCTGCACAATCCGACCGGTTCGACGCTCTCGCCGCAGATTGCCTTCCAACTGCTCGGCATCATCAGCCGTTCGGACATGCTGGTCGTCGAGGACGACATCTTCACTGATTTCGAGCCCGAACCTGCAATGACACTTGCAACGCTCGACGGGCTTTCCCGGGTCATCCGGATTGGCAGCTTTTCCAAGACGATTTCAGCCTCGCTGCGCGCCGGCTTCATCGCCGCCGATTCAGAGCGCATCCGGCTGTTGACCGACCTCCAAGTCGCCATCCAGTTCGGCGGTCCAAGCCAGGTCGCGACCGAAGCGATCCATGGCGTGCTTGCAGGCGGCGGCTATCGCAAACATCTCGAGCAATTGCATCGGCGGCTCGACACGGAACGACGCGCGGTCTCAAGCCGTCTCGGGGATCTCGGCCTTGAACCGGTGCTCATGCCCCGCGGCGGCCCATATCTCTGGTGTCGCATGCCGCAAGGAGGCAGCTCCACCGCGCTAGCCCAGGCTGCCTTGCCGCAGGGCGTGGTGCTGGCGCCCGGCAATGTCTTCAGCCCCTCGCTGTCCGCAGACGGTTTCATGCGCTTCAACGTCGCGCATATGGGCGATGCGCGCCCGTTTCGGGTGCTGGAACGGGCATTGAAGACGTTGGCAAACTCGTGAAGTCAGTATCTTGATGCTGGCCGCGCAATAACCTGAGTTTTTCTATCTTGTTTGCAAAAGCATTTCGCAGTAGGTGGCTGCCATTGTGTTTTGCAGGATCCTCCCATGACCAAAATCTCTTCCGCATTGCTTGCCGCCGGCGTGGCCGCCTTCGGCTTTCTTGCCACATCCGCTTCAGCGGCAACGCAGTATCCGCTGACGATCCAGAATTGCGGCGTCGACGTCACGTTCACAAAGGCTCCGGAGCGGGCGATCGGTCTGGGTCAGAACAGCGCGGAAATCATGCTGCTGCTCGGCCTCGAAGACAAAATGGCAGGCACGGCCTTCTGGCCCAGCAAGGTGCTGCCCACGCTCGCCGAGGCCAACGCCAAGGTGAAGCTGCTCACCGTGGAGTTTCCGACGTTCGAGGCCATCCTTTCGGAAAACCCCGACTTCGTGGCCGCTGCCCTGCCGAGCCTGATTGGACCTGACAGCAAGGTCGCCAAGCGCGACGACTTCACCAAGCTCGAGATCCCGACCTATCTTTCGCCGAGCACCTGCCTGGAGAAGAAGGACGATACCGATCTCTACGGCGCCCGCGACAAGCTCTGGAGCATGGACAGCCTCTATCAGGAGATCGACGAGCTCTCGCAGATCTTCGACGTTGCCGATCGCGGCCAGGCGTTGATCGCCGATTTCAAGGCCCGCGAGGCGGCTCTTCGCGCCTCCGTGCCGGCCTCGGACGAGAAGCTTTCCTATGTCTTCTGGTTCTCCAGCCCATCGCCGTCTGCCGACGCCTATCTCGGCGGCAAGAACGGTGCATCCGGCTATATCGCCGACGTACTTGGCGGCGTGAACGCAATCGACACGGAAGCCGAATGGCCGGCTCTCGGCTGGGAAAGCATCATCGCTTCCAGCCCCTCCGTGATTGTTGTTGCTAGCCTCGACCGCAACCGCTGGGAACTCGACAAGCCAGAAGCCAAGATCGCCTTCCTGACCTCTGACCCCGCAACCAGCCAGATGCCGGCCGTCAAGAACAATGCCATCGTCGTCATGGACGGCCAGGCCATGAACCCGACGATCCGCACCATCTACGGCGCCGAACAGGTTGCCGAGCAGCTGAAGGCACGTGGTCTGCTCAAGTGATATGGTCAGCAGGTACAGCGCAGGTGTTTCGCGTTTCAGCGCTGATCGCGCTGGCGCTGACTGCCGTCGTCTTCGTGGTGGCTTTGAGTGTCGGGATCGGTGATCTGCCGATCCCGATCACCACGACCTTTCTTGCGATTTCCAACAAGCTCGGCTGGACGACAGCCGAGCTCAATCGCATTCATGAAGCAGTCATCTGGGACTACCGGTTGAGCCGGGCGCTGGTCGCCGCCTTCTGCGGCGCGGGGCTGGCGATCTCGGGCGCCATCATGCAGTCGCTGCTGCGCAATCCGCTGGCCGAACCCTATGTGCTCGGCATTTCGGCGGGTGCGTCCACCGGGGCGGTCGGCATCGTCATCCTCGGCTTCGGCTCGGGCGCCGTCTCCCTCTCGGCCGGCGCTTTCGCCGGGGCCTTTGCAGCCTTCCTTTTCGTCGCCCTGCTTTCCAACGGCACGCGTGGCGGGGCCGACCGCACCATTCTGGCCGGCGTCGCGGCATCACAGCTTTTCAACGCCGCTACATCCTATATCGTCACCACCGCCGGCAATGCCCAGCAGGCCCGCGACGTGATGTTCTGGTTGCTCGGCAGTTTCGGCGGCGTGCGGTGGCCGGAATTCATGCTCGTGTCCGTCGTCGTCGGCTTCGGCCTGATCGCCTGCCTCGCCTATTCCCGCATCCTCGATGCTTTCGCCTTTGGCGACGAGGCCGCCGCCACACTTGGCGTCAATGTAGGTCGCGCCCGGCTCGCGCTTTTCTGTCTCACCGCCATGCTGACGGCGACGATCGTCAGCATGGTCGGCTCGATCGGCTTCGTCGGCCTCGTCATCCCGCATGCTGCCCGCTTCCTCGTCGGGCCGCTGCATATCCGCCTGCTTCCGGCTTGCGCGATCGGCGGGGCCATCTTCATGGTGCTCGCTGACATCGCCTCGCGGATCCTGGTTCCGCAGCAGGTTCTGCCGATCGGCGTCGTGACCGCGCTGGTCGGCGTGCCCGTCTTCTCGATCATCCTCTATCGTTTCCAGCGTCCGACATGAGCATCACGGCAGACACCATCACCTGGAAGATCGGGTCGAAGACCATTCTCGACCAGGTGAGCTTTGACGCACGTCCGGGCGAGATGCTGGGCCTGCTCGGCCCCAATGGCTCCGGCAAGACCTCGCTGCTGCGACTGCTCGCCGGCTTGAAGCGCCCTCATTTGGGCAGCATCCTTCTCGAGGGACGCGATATCCAGTCGATCGCCCGCAAGACGATCGCCCAGCGGGTGGCCTTCGTCGAGCAGCATGCGACGACCAATGCCAACCTGAAGGTTGTCGATGTCGTCAAGCTCGGCCGCTTCCCGCATCGCTCGATGTTCTCCGCCTGGACTGCCGAAGACCAGACAGCCGTCGATCAGGCGCTCGAGCGTGCCGGCATGGTGGCAAAGCGGGACCATAGTTGGCAGAGCCTATCCGGCGGCGAACGGCAGCGGGCACACATCGCCCGGGCCTTGGCGCAAGCCCCGAAGGAAATCATCCTCGACGAGCCGACCAACCATCTCGATGTGCAGCACCAGATCGCACTTCTGTCACTGATCTCGGATCTGCCGCTCACCAGCGTGATCGCCCTGCACGACCTCAATCATGCGGCGATGTTCTGCGACCGGCTTATGGTGCTGAAGGAAGGTCGTGTGGTTGCCTGCGGTACGCCGGAAGAGGTACTCACAAAGCATCTGCTGCGCGATGTCTTCTCGATCGATGCCCATGTCGAGCCATCGGCGCATCATGGTCGGCCGCTCATTCAGTTCACCCGGACTGCCCGCTAGGTCGAGGCGACCGCAGAGCGCCTCGCTCAGCCACTGACCGCCCGGCGATAGGCCGACGGCGTCGTGCCTGTGACGATCTTGAACATGCGAGTCAGATGGCTCTGGCTGCTGAAACCACAGGCTGAGGCGATCTGAGCGATCGGCTCGTTGCCTTTCAGCATATGCCGGGCGCGGTCAATGCGGCGGCTGAGGATGAAGTCATGCGGGGAGACACCGCAGCTCAAGCGAAACATCCGCTGCAGGTGGAATTCGCTCAAGTCTGCCATCTTCGCCAGATCCTTGAGCGTGATTGTCTGATCAAGGCTCGCCTCGATATGCTCGACCAGACGGCGCCGCAGCACGGGCGCCAGACCGCCACGCAACACCGGACGCCGCTCGCCGCCATAACGCGGGTCGGCAAACAGCCGCTCCACCGCAGAGGTGACCGCCTGTTCGGCGAGCAGCCGGTTGCCGGCCTGCGTGGCAGTGGCCAGATGCACCAGTGCTTCCGCCAATCGTGGCGCCTCGTCGAAGGTCGCCTCAGGCAGAAGCATCAGCCGGGCATCGCGGTCGAAGGTCTCGGAGAACAAGCGGCGCAGTTCATCGTCGGCAACGTAGAGGTGCACGAATTCAAAGTTGTCGGTAATCTCCCATTCCGACGAGGCCCCCTGCGGCATGATGCAGAGAGCGCCCGGCCAGCCGGAAATGCTGCCGGCATCGATCCGCCTCGTGCCGTCGCCGCCGCGCAGGTAACAGCTGAAAGTGTGGCCGTCGGTCCGCTCGTAGCGCATGCGGTCGTGGCTGTTGCGCCAGATCGCACTTCCCCTTCCCTCGCCGAGGTCGAGCGTTTCCCCACGCTCGGCGCGGGACGAGGCGGACAGGGAGCCGAAGACGGTGGCGGTTTGTAGCATGGAGTACCTTCAAGAGATCGCCTCGCATTCTAGCGCGGTTTGTGCGCTGCGCCATCGGCAATCGGGCGGCCGGCCATTGCAGCAGAAGTTCACCGCAAGATCGTGCAAGAAGGACTTGATCACGCGGCTTTATCTGCCTCTCGAAAGCGAGGCGCAATCCATGACCAATCTCATTCTCTTCTCGTCGACCGTACTGATCTGGGGCACGACCTGGATCGCGATCGCGCTGCAGATTGGGCCGGTGCCCGTGCTGGTCTCGGTCTTCTATCGCTTCGCGCTCGCGGCCCTCGTGATCGTCGCCGTGCTGGCCCTCACAGGTCGCCTGAAGGTGCCGACGCTGAAGCAGCAGCCCTTCATCCTCGTCCAGGCGCTGTCGCTCTTCTGCTGCAACTTTCTCTGCTTCTATCACGCGGCAAGCTACGTCCCCTCGGGGCTCATCTCCGTCGTCTTCTCGCTCGCCACCGTCTACAATGCCGTCAATGCCCGGATCTTCTTCGGAGACAAGATCAAGCCCCGCACGCTGATCGCTGCGGGTCTCGGTGCCACCGGGCTTGCGCTGCTCTTCGGCCCCGAGATCTTCATCGCCGTCAATCCGGACAGCTGGAAAGGCATCGGCCTTTCGGCACTCGGCACGCTGTTCTTCTCCTTCGGCAACATGGCGTCCCGCCGCAACAGCGCGGAAGGCATCGCGCCCGTCACTGCCAATGCCTGGGGCATGAGCTACGGCTCGATCGCGCTTCTCGCCCTGATCGGCGTGACCGGAACGCCGATCGTGCTGCCACCAGATGAGACCTATCTCGCCGCCCTCGTCTATCTCTCGGTCATCGGCTCGGTCGTCGGCTTCACCACCTATCTGATGCTGGTCTCGCGTATCGGCTCGCAGAAGGCGGCCTATGCCACGGTGCTCTTTCCCGTCGTCGCCCTGACACTGTCGAGCCTTTACGAGGACTATCACTTCACGCCGCTCGCAATGGTGGGTCTCGCACTGACGCTTGCCGGCAATGCCGTCATGTTTGCCCGCCTGCCGCGCCAACGTGTCGTCGTCGAGCCGACGGAACTCAAGGCCTGATTGCGTATCCGGCACCTGCGACGGATGGCCGGACGATTTCCCGCGTCAGTGACGACTTTCTGCGCTATGAGAGGCATCAGCATCCGATCTCAATCCTGAAAGTGCCCATGGCTTCACGTCCTGCCCCGGGGTTTTGCCCTTGACCGGCCTCAACGACACCGCAGCGCTTGCGCGGCTCGGCTTCAGCGCCTTCTTCGCCGAGCAGGTGACGGCCGATGAGGCCGAGCTCCTGGTGCGCCGCATCTCCTCGGTGCATCGCGATCGCCTGGAGGCGATTGACAGCACCGGCCCCGTGGAGATCGAGCTTCCACCCAACAGCAACACGGCCGATTTCGCCGTGGGTGACTGGGTGCTTGCCGCCCCCTATACCGGTCTGCTCGTCCGCCGCCTGGATCGCCAGACCGTATTGCAACGGCGGACCGAAGGCGCCTTCGGCCAGCAGCTCGCTGCAGCCAATGTCGACACGCTGTTTATCGTTACCTCCTGCAATGCCGATTTCAATGCCGCGCGGCTGGAACGCTATCTCGTCATGGCAAACGAGGCGGGCACACGGCCCGTCATCGTGCTCGCCAAGGCCGACACGGTCGAAGACGCATCCGTCTACGCGGATGAAGGCCAAGGGCCTGCAGCGCGACCTGCCAGTCGTTATCGTCAATGCGCGCTCTCCTGACGCCATAGCTCCCCTTATGCCCTGGTGTGGTCCAGGCCAAACCGTTGCGCTGGTGGGCTCCTCCGGCGTCGGCAAGTCGACACTGACGAATACGCTTGCCGGGCACGGCGCGGAGACGGCGCAGAAGACCGGTGCGATCCGCGAGCATGATGCCAAGGGTCGCCATACGACGACGGCGCGCTCCCTGCATGCGATTGCAAGCGGCGGCTGGGTGATCGATACGCCCGGCATCCGCACGCTTTACGTCAGCGACATCACCGATGGCATCGACACGCTGTTTGCCGAGATCACCGAGCTTGAGCCACTCTGCAAGTTCCGCGATTGCAGCCATTCGCACGAAAAGGGTTGCGCAGTTCAGGCTGCGATCCAGGAGGCAAGCTCAAGCCTGCCCGCCTTGAGCGATGGCGGCAGTTGCAGGCGGAAAACCGCGACCGCACACCCGTTTATTCCGGGCCAAAGGGCAACAAGATGCTGCGCAAGAAGAAGTATTGAGCTTTCGGTCTCTTCTCCCTACATAAAAGACACCATCGACGCCCTTCGCATGCGTCGCATCCGCTCACCATCGACAAGCTTTTCTTCCCCTTCACCGCGACATCAAGCGCTCCAGCATCCTGCTGGGGCATTTCCAAAATTGGAGACCAGCATGGCAGACGACAACACCAAGGGCTATGAGCCCATCCCCTTTGCCAAGAAGCACCGCATCTCGGTCGAAGATGCCAAGGCGATCCTCGCCAAGCACGGCGACGACCGCAAGGCCGCCGACAAGGAAGGCCGTCGCGTCAGCCTTTAAGGTTGATGTTGAAGCTGATCTTCCTGAAGGTCCCTCACCATCAGGTGCAAGTCAAAAGCCCTTTCCTTGACATGCAGGGAAAGGGCTTTTTCTTTGTCTCATCGCAAGCGGCCCGGGTCCGCCCGCCAGCACAAGATCAGGCGCGCAGCATGCCGCCCGTCGACTTCTCCACATTGCCGACGATCTTCTTCGTCAGCGCATCAAAATCCTCGTCGGTCAGCGTCTTGTCGGTCGGCTGGATCAAAACTTCGATGGCCACCGACTTCTTGCCCTCGCCGACGGATGCCCCCTCGAAGATATCGAAGACGTTAACGCCGGAGATCAGCTTGCGATCCGCGCTTGTCGCGGCCTTGATGATCGCGCCCGCTTCGACAGCCTTTTCGACGACGAAGGCGAAGTCGCGCTTCACCATCTGGAAGGACGAAAGCTCGAGCGCCGGCTTGGTGCGAGTCGCCTTCTTCTTCGGTTCCGGCAGGGCATCGACATAGATCTCGAAGCCGCACAGCGTGCCGGATACGTCAAGCGCTTCCAGCGTCTTCGGGTGGAATTCACCGAAGGTACCGAGGGTCACCTTGGGGCCTGCCTTGATCGTGCCGGACCGGCCAGGGTGGTACCATTCGGGACCGCCCTGCTCGATCTGGACGTTGCTCATCGGGATGCCGCAGGCTTCGAGCACGGCGAGTGCATCGGCCTTGGCGTCGAAGACATCAACCGGCTTGCCGCCGCCCTTGGCCCCATTCGACCACATGCGGCCGGCACCGGCGATCGAGGCCGTGCCACGGCGCACGCCACCGGCGACGCGACGCTGCGTGTCGGGCGTATCGCCCTCATAGGTGCCGGACACTTCGAAGATCGCCACATCGCCGAAGCCACGGTCGGCATTGCGCTGGGCCGCCGTCAGCAGACCCGGCAGCAGCGAAGGCCGCATGTCGGACATGTCAGCTGCAATCGGGTTGACCAGCTTCAGCTTCTCGCTGCCACCGCCGAAGAGCTTGGCATGGTCGGCGGAAATGAAGGACCAGGTGACGGCTTCCAGCATGCCGCGCGAGGCGAAGCGCTCGGCGGGCCGAGCGCGTGCGGATCTGCAGCGTGGTCAGGATCTTGCCATTGACCGAACCTGTCGGCGGCAAGGGCTCCGGCTTGATCTTGTCAACGCCATGGATGCGCATGACTTCCTCGACCAGATCGGCCTTGCCATCGACATCAGGACGCCAGGAGGGGACAGAGACCTTGGCTGAGGTCTCGTCGCCCGAGAGGATCTCGAAGCCGAGTGCCGTCAGGATCTCGCGGGACTCCGCGTTGGAAACGGTCAGACCCGTCAGGCGCTTGACTTCCGAATAGGGGAAATCGACGACCTTCTTCTGGTGACCCTTGTAGCCCTCGACCTTGGCTGCTGCTGCCGTGCCACCGCACATCTCGAGCGCCAGCTCGGTTGTGCGCTCCAGGCCCGGCACCATGTATTCCGGGTCGACGCCACGCTCGAAGCGGTAGCGCGCATCCGTGATGATGCCATGGGCGCGGCCGGTTTTGGCGATGTTGATCGGATCCCAAAGCGCGGATTCAATCAGCACGTTGACGGTGTTCTCGTCACAGCCCGAATGCTCGCCGCCCATGATGCCGCCGATGGATTCCGGGCCGTTGTCGTCAGCGATGACGACATTGCTCGGGTTCAGCTTGTAGGAGCGGGTATCGAGCGCGAGGATTTCCTCGCCATCCTTGGCCCGGCGCACGACAAGCGCGCCCTGGACCTTATCGGCGTCGAAGACATGCATCGGACGACCCTGGTCGAAGGTCATGTAGTTGGTGACGTCAACCAGCGCCGAGATCGGACGCAGGCCGATCGACAGCAACCGCTGCTGCATCCATTTCGGGCTCGGGCCGTTCTTCACGCCGCGCACGAGGCGATAGGCAAAGCCCGGGCAGAGATGGTCTTCGAGTTCGAGCTTGACCTGATGCGGTGTCTCACCCTCGACCTTGAAGCTCGGCGCCTTGGGCGCCTTCAACTTTCCAAGGCCGGAGGCCGCGAGATCGCGGGCGATGCCGAAGACCGAGGTACAGTCCGGACGGTTCGGCGTCAGGTTGATCTCGATGACCGGATCGTCGAGGCCGGCGTAAGAGGCGAATGAGGTGCCGACAGGCGCATCCTCAGGCAGATCAATGATGCCGTTATGGTCGTCGGAGATGTTGAGCTCCTTTCGGAGCACATCATGCCATGGCTTT
>JBJIOA010000055.1:0-77869 GCA_045377275.1 Allorhizobium sp.
CGCCACGCGGAATGCGACATCCTGTTCGACCGGAACCGGGACATGATCAGCGAAACGGGGCTCGGCTTCTATGCGCTCGCCGATCGGATAACCAACGAAGCGATGGGTTTCTGCGGCCTCTCGCCTGTGGACCTTCCCGGCATCCTGCCCGAGGGAGCGACCGAGATCGGCTGGCGACTGGCCACCCGCTTCTGGGGGCGTGGATACGTGACCGAGGCGGCATCTCGACTGATCGAATACGCGCGCGCCGACCTGCGCTTGCCCGACGTCCATGCCTTTGCCGTAGACAGCAATCACCGCTCGATTGCTGTGATGCAAAGGATCGGCATGCTGCGTCTGGTGGGCCGGGATTTCGATCACCCCAAGGTCCCCGAAACGCATCCGCAGCTGAAGCGTGCATGTATTGTTCAGAGCTGAGTGCGATTCCATCGAGATCCGAAACAAGCTGATATTCCTAATTTACTGAGACTTAAAACGTATCTGCTACGAACTTTCGTATGCAGAAGATGTTTTCCGCGCATGTCGCGGCACCGATTGCGAACCTGTTCAGCCGCTTCCTGCGTCTCGGTGAAGGCAACCAGACGGTGGAGGAGGCAGAGCGCATCCGCGCAGTCCGCCTTGCGGTCGTCGGCGCCAGCACGCCGTGGATGATGGCCGCCAATCTCTTCAATGCACTGCTGACGCTCTTTGTGTTTTACGGCAGCCAATCCGCAATCGAAGTCTATGTTATCTGCACCCTTATCCTAGCTGTCGTGGCGTTTACCACCCTTTCCTGGTGGCGCAGTCGCAAACGTGGCATGCGCGAGCGGGCAAGCCTGCGCGGGACAGTTCGCGCGATCATTTATGCCGCGATCCTGAGCGGACTCTGGGCAGCTCTTGATGTGGCCGCCTACCACACGGCCGACGAAACACAGCGCATGGTGCTGATCGCGCTTACCGTCGGCATGGCCGGCGGCGGCGGTTTCGCGCTGGCAACCATCCCGCCGGCATCGATCGTCTTCTGCAGCACCGTTGCCGTCGGGGCCGCGATCGCCCTCTCCCGCGATCCGACCATCGTCGGCGCCTACCTCTTTGTCCTCTACCTGATCTTTGCCGCGATCATCATCCACTCGTCGCTTGCGGTCTGCCGAAGCCTCACGGAGCGCGTCCGGGCCAAGCTTGCAGCCGACGAGCAGCGAGACGTCATCAATCTTTTGCTGAACGACTTCGAGGAAAATGCAGCTGACTGGCTGTGGGGCACAGACAAAGATCTCAATCTGGTTCGCGCCTCAAACCGCTTCTACGAACAGATGCAGGTCCCCGAAGCCATGCTGATCGGCAAGCCGCTTGCAGCGATCATGCCCTTCGCCGCTGTAGGGATCGAAGGCATGGATTGCCGGGAGAATTTTGTCGGCTGCCTGGAAACACGACAGTCTTTCCGGGATCAGGACATCTGTGTCGAACTGGGTGGAGAACTGGCGATCTGGTCCTTGACCGCGAAGGCCATACTGGACGACCAAGGGCAGTTCTGTGGCTATCGCGGCGTAGGACGCGACGTCACGGCGAGTCGTGAAAGCCGTATGCGCATCGAACACATGGCCCGCCACGACCCGTTGACGGAAGTCGGTAACCGGGTTCTCCTTTCCGAAGACTTCGAACGCGCGGTCTCGCGCTATCAACGCTTCGGCGACCCATTTTCCGTCCTTCTGCTGGATCTCGACCGCTTCAAGCACATCAATGACAATTTCGGGCACGCCGGCGGCGATGAGCTGCTGCGCACCATTGCCAGCATTCTCAGCCAGATCCGCGGTGAGACAGATACACTGGCGCGCATCGGCGGCGACGAGTTTGCGATCCTCCATATGTCTGGCAATGATCCCCGGAGCGCAGCAAGCCTGGCTGCCCGGATCATCGACAAGCTTGGCAAACCGATCAGTCTGAACTGCGGCACCGCCCATATCGGCGTCAGCATCGGCATTGCCTGCGCTCCGATCGATGGCACCAATCCGGATCAGCTGATGCGCAACGCCGACCTTGCCCTCTATCGAGCCAAGACCGACGGACGCAACCGTTACCGTTTCTTCGACAGTTCACTGGATGCCGCAGCGCGACGCCGCAATCTGATCGAACAGGAACTGGCGCTTGCGGTGGCCCAGGAGAGCCTGACCGTCAACTTCCAGCCACTCGTCGACGCCCAGAGCCGTCAGGTCGTCTGTGCAGAGGCATTGCTGCGCTGGAACCATCCGACGCTCGGCCCGATCAGCCCCGGCGAATTCATCCCGATTGCCGAAGAGTCCGGCCAGATCAGCGCCATAGGTAGCTGGGTGCTGCGCCAGGCCTGCAAGCACGCGGTCAACTGGCCGAACCATATCCGCGTTGCCGTCAATCTATCTTCACGCCAGTTCCTGAGCCCGGGTCTCTTGCCGCTTGTTGAGAGCGCACTGAAGCAGAACGGCCTGCCCGCTCACCGCCTTGAACTGGAAGTGACGGAAAGTCTGCTGATGGAAACCACGATCGGGGTCGAACAGACCCTCGCCTCGCTGGCAAGGCTCGGGCTTCGCATCGCACTCGATGACTTCGGCACCGGCTTCTCATCCTTGAGCTACCTGCGCCAGTATCGCTTCGACAAATTGAAGATCGACCAGTCCTTCATCTCGGACCTCGAGACCAATGCCGACAGTCGCGCCATCGTCGACGCCGTCATTCACCTGGCGCGCGATCTGCGCATGAGCGTCGCGGCAGAGGGCGTGGAAACAAGGGGCCAGTTCGACCTGTTGCGGCACATGGGCTGTGGCGAGATCCAGGGTTTCCTCGCTGGTCGGCCGATGCCGGTCGACCAGTTCGAGGACTATCTCAGGCAGAACAGCACTGTTGTCGAGCGGCTATACGCCTGACCTATTCCAGCGGAACTGCCACCAGGCGGAGATTGCCGTCCTTGTCGGCGATCATCAGATAACCGCTGCGGCGTCCCTCGCCCTTGATGTTGGTGAGCTTCTCCGCAACCTGCTGCGGCGTCTTCATGAACTCCTGGGCAACCTCCACGATCACCTCGCCGACCTTCAGCCCCTTGCCTTCGGCCTTGGAGCCGGGAAGCACGCGGGTGATCAGGACGCCTTCGACACCTTCCGCAATCGAGAAGCTCACACGGTTCGCATCCGTCAGCGCCGTCAACTCCACGCCAATCAAGCCTTCCGTCACGGGAGCACTCTGGTCTGCCTGATCGGTCTCAGCCGGAGCCTCGCCCTGATCGTCGCCATCAGGGACCTCCTCGCCTGTCGGCGGCTCTGCAGGCGCCTGTTGGTCGCCGTCAGGGGCCGTGCCCTCCTCGCTGGGCTCGACAGTGGTTTCGGGATCGGTCTCGTTGCTTGCGACTTCATCATCATCAAGACGCCCAAGGGTCACCTTCACCGACTGCTCCTGCCCGTCTCTCAGGATAACGACGTCCAGTGGTTCTCCGATCGGGCTTTCGGCGACGATACGGGTCAGGTCACGCGTCTCGGAAATCGCACGTCCATTGAAGCTGGTGATGATGTCACCGACCTGAATCGGGCCGTTCGCAACAGGCCCACCCTCGACGATGCCGCTGATCAGGGCCCCACGTGCGCGATCGATCTTCAGGCTCTGCGCCACCTCATCGGAAACCGGCTGGATACGAACCCCAAGCCAGCCACGGCGCGTTTCGCCGAACTCGATCAATTGATTGACGATGTTTTCGGCGAGCTCAGTCGGCACGGCAAAGCCGATGCCGATCGAGCCACCGCTCGGCGATATGATCGCAGTGTTGATGCCGATGACCTCGCCGTTCATGTTGAACAACGGTCCACCGGAATTGCCCTTGTTGATTGCCGCATCCGTCTGGATGAAGTTGTCATAGGGGCCGGCATTGATGTTGCGGCCGCTCGCCGAGATGATGCCGACCGTCACCGAGCCGCCCAGGCCGAACGGATTGCCGATCGCCATGACCCAATCGCCGATGCGCATTTTCGTCGAATCGCCGAACTTCACCGATGTCAGCGGCTGCGGCGGCTCGACCTTGAGGACGGAAAGGTCGGTCTTCGTGTCGGTGCCGACCAGCGTCGCCTTGAGCTTCGATCCGTCGGAGAAAATGACCTCGATGTCGTCGGCGTTTTCGATCACGTGATTGTTGGTGACGATGAAACCCGTCGGGTCGATCACAAAGCCGGAGCCCAGCGAATTCACCTTGTTGTTGGTCCCGCCGCCCTCACGATTCCGATAGAAATCTTCGAACAATTCCTGAAAGGGCGACCCCTCCGGCACCTGGGGGAGCGGACCGTCACCCTCTTCGGCGACGCTTTGCGACGTCGAGATGTTGACCACGGCGCCAAGCAGGCCGCTTGCAAGATCGGCAACGGACTCAGGCCCTTGCTGGGCAACCACCGGGTTTGGTGCTCCCACGGTACCGACGATCAGTGCCGTTCCCGTGAGAAGCGCCGATAGAATCATTCGCGACGCGCGGGCAGGTTTCAACATCGGCTTCCTCACTGTCTTGTCTGGAGTCTTCGTGAACATAAGGCGGAATAAGCTGAGGGAAAATCACAATTGCCGGAACAGATCTAAACGCGACTTGCGACCAGATCTTGTCAGCCGCGAACCCACCACGCGATTGCCACGCCCGTGGTGATTGCGGTCAGGCCGAGCAGCCGCAGCTGATCTTCCGGGATCTGCGGAAGCAGCCGGGCCATGCGCACAAGAAAACGAGGGGCCAGCGCATAGGCCAGCCCCTCGATGATCAAAAATATGGCGATCCCTGCGAGCAGGTCGTCCATGATATCAGTTGTCGGCAGGCGCCGACGGCGCAGCCGCTTGCGGCGCAACAGCCGGTGCAGGTGCCGGTGTCGCCGAGTTGCCCGTGGCTGCTCCGCTGTTGAAGAAGCGGAAAAAGTCACTGTCAGGCGACAGCACCATCGTCGTACCCTGGTTGCTCAGCGAGGCAACATAGGCGCGCATCGAGCGGTAGAACTCGAAGAAGCCCGGGTCTCGCTGGAAGGCATCGGCGAAGATGTTGTTGCGCTGCGCATCGCCTTCACCGCGCAGGATTTCCGAATTGCGCTGCGCTTCGGCCTGGAGTTCGACGACCTGACGGTCGGCGATCGCCCGGCGCCGCTGGCTTTCTTCGTTACCACGTGCACGGATCAGTTCCGCTTCGGCAAGACGTTCGGCCTTCATGCGCTCGAAGGTCTGCTGCGAGACTTCCTGCGTCAGGTCGGTACGACGAATGCGGACGTCGGTGACCTGAAGACCGAGGCTTTCGGCCGCGGCCTGAAGATCGTTGCGGACGTCGGACATCATCGAACCACGCTCTTCGGACAGCGCTGCATCGAAATTGCGCAGACCGTAGACACGGCGGAGCGCTGCGTCGAGACGGGTACGAAGACGCGATTCTGCAGCTTCGCGGTCGGCCGAAACCGTTTCGCGGAAGCGGCGGGCATCGGTGATGCGATAGACGGCGAAGGCATCGACTTCATAGAACGCACCGCCACGGACCTGAACACGGATGTTCGGCAGATCGAAGCGAAGCGCTCGGTCTTCGACATACTGCACGCGGTCCGCATCGATGAAAGCGAAGGGCAGCTTGAAGTAGAGGCCCGGCTCGTTCTTCACGTCCTGAATCTGACCGAAGCGCAGCACGATTGCCTGTTCACGCTCGTTGACCACGAAGATCGACGAGTAGACGAAGAACAGTGCGACGCCGAGGGCGACGAGAAAATAGGGAAGACGGTTCTGCATGTCAGTTCCCTCCCGTCGTCGACTGGCCTGTGCCCTGGTTACCCGGCTGGCGCATGAGTTCGTTGAGCGGCAGGTAAGGTACGACACCCTGCTGATCGCCCATGATCACCTTGTTCGAGTTCCGCAGGACGTTCTCCATGGTCTCCAGGTAGATGCGCTGACGCGTAACGTCCGGCGCTTTAACGTATTCGTCGTAGATCGAAATGAAGCGCTGCGCCTCACCCTCGGCCTCCTTGACGACCTGATCCTTGTAGGCGGCTGCCTCTTCGCGGATCTGGGCCGCCTGACCTCGGGCCTGACCAAGGCGCTGGTTGGCGTACTGGTTGGCCTCTTCGACGAAACGGTCTTCGTCCTGCTGGGCACGCTGCACTTCTTCGAAGGCTTCGGCCACTTCACGCGGCGGAGCCGCATCTTCGATCGGAACCGCGTTGATTGCGATACCGGCGCCGTAGGTGTCCATGGTACCCTGAATGATGTCGCGAACCTGCGTCGAGATCTCTTCGCGGTTGTCGCGGAAGACATCTTGCGCTGGACGACGTCCGACCACTTCACGCATGGCGCTTTCGGACACCTGCTGCAGTGTCTGCGTCGGATCTTCCAGGTTGAAGAGATAGGACTGCGGATCCGACACGGTGTAGAGCACCGAGAACTGGACGCTGACGATATTCTGATCGCCGCTGAGCATCAGGCCGGCGCCCGGATTATTCGAGGTCGGACGGCTACCGATGTTCTGCTGCTGCTCCGTGACCTTGACGATCTCGACCGCTTCGATGGGCCAGAGATGGAAATGCAGGCCCGGCATCGAGATTTCTTCCTTCGGCTTGCCGAAGCGCAGTTCGACGCCGCGTTCGTCAGGCTGAACCGTGTAGACAGCCTGCATCGCCCAGAAGGCGACCAGCACGATACCGACGATCACGAAGGCACCGCCGTTAAAACCGCCGGGCACGACGTTCTTCAGCCGATCCTGACCCCGGCGGATCAGATCCTCCAGATCCGGGGGCTGATTGCCGCCGCCGCCACCGCCGTTTCCACGTGGCCGGTTTGGCCCCTGCCCCCAGGGGCCCTGATTGTTACCGCCGCCGCCGCCGCCGCCCCATGGACCGCCGCCGCCGCCGTTTTGATTGCTCCAGGGCATCAATACCTCTTTGCTGTAAAAGCTCCCAAGTCCCCCGCCCGCTGGCCGATCGACCGACATGCATGAGGTTCCAGAGGGTTATAGGTATCGCAGCCCCTGCTTTCAACGCGAGGGAGCCAACTTCTTCTTCGGACAGGGCAAATTTTGCGTTATCAGGCGCCCCTGCGACGGTATATCGCGTATCGCGTGGGGTAATTGTCCTTGTCGCCCGCTGGGACCACTGTCTCCTCGACAAGCCCGAACATTGCGGGATCGATCTCCGGAAACGAAGTATCTCCATGCACATCCGTCTCGACATGGGTCACATGCAGGAGATCGGCGAACTCGAGCACCTGGCGGTAGATCTCGCCACCACCCACGACGCAGACTTCGTCAACACCTACCTCGGCCGCAATCGTCCTTCCCCTTTCAAGAGCTTCCGCAAGGCTACTGACGGTTTCGACGCCGGGCATATCAAAGGTCTGACTGCGGCTGACAATGATATGCGGCCGCCCCGGCAGGGGTTTAGATCCGACCGATTCGAAGGTCTTGCGCCCCATCACCAGCGGCTTGCCCATGCTGAGCGCCTTGAAGCGTTTGAGGTCGGTCGAGAGCTTCCACGGCATGTCGCCCTCACGGCCGATGATCCCGTTCTGCGACACGGCCACGATAATGACGGTCTTTATGTCAGCCATGCCGGACGTGCTCCGCTACACCGTCAGACGGCGATTGGTGCCTTGATGCTCGCATCGGCCTCATAGCCGACAAGGGTGAAGTCGTCATACGTGAAGGAAAAGAGGTCCTTGACGTCGGGATTGAGCTTCATGACCGGCAGCGCCTTCGGCGTGCGCGTAAGCTGAAGCTTCGCCTGATCGAAATGATTGGCATAGAGATGGGCATCGCCCAGCGTATGGACGAAGTCTCCCGGCTCGAGCCCGGTCACTTGTGCAATCATCTGTGTCATCAGCGCGTAAGACGCGATATTGAAGGGCACGCCGAGGAAGATGTCGGCCGAGCGCTGATAGAGCTGACAGGACAGGCGGCCATCGGCCACGTAGAACTGGAAGAGACAGTGGCAGGGCGGAAGCGCCATGTCGTCAACCAGCGCCGGGTTCCACGCCGTGACGATGTGACGACGTGAGTTCGGGTTGGTCTTGATGCTCTCGACGAGCTTCGTAATCTGGTCGATATGCCCGCCGTCATAATCCGGCCAGGAACGCCACTGGGCACCGTAGACTGGACCGAGATCGCCGTTTTCGTCGGCCCATTCGTCCCAGATGCTGACGCCGTTTTCCTTGAGGTAGCGGATATTCGTATCGCCCTTCAGGAACCAGAGCAGCTCGTGAATGATCGACTTCAGATGCAGCCGTTTCGTCGTGATGACCGGAAAGCCTTCCGCCAGATCGAAGCGCATCTGATAGCCGAAAACGGACCGGGTGCCGGTGCCCGTGCGGTCTCCGCGATCGCTGCCGGTCTCCAGAACGTGGCGCAGAAGGTCGTGATACTGGTGCATGGGTCCATTTCATCGAGTTGTTGTCGCCTGCATCTTATCGTTGGCCGGCCCGCGAACCAATCGGCTTGATGGGTTTTCCCCCGTCCGCGCGGCATAATCGGCATTCCGGTCCGTTCGCCTCTTTTCATCGGAGACGGAAACACCTATATCAGCCTTGCCGGGGCTTGCTCCGGCTATGGCAATAAACGGTCGGTGTAATAAACCTATTGGACCCGGGGGCGGTACCCGGCGCCTCCACCAAAAACCGGTCGGTGACGAAGCGCATTCGGACCGGCTTTTGATGGGGGCGAAATAGGATCGACAAGGGCGTAAAGATCGAACTTTTGCTCGGCATGATACCGCCGTTATCGGGTCACAAGTGTAGTTGCAAACGACAACAACGCTAAGGGTTACGCTCTCGCTGCCTAATGGCGGTGCGGGAAACCCGCTCTAAGTCCTTAGGGTTAGCCCCTTAAGGCGGGGTCCGAAGGCACCTGGCAACAGAAGCCTTCACCTAACCGCCCAACGCTAAACAACCCTCACTCTTTCCCCATGACTTTGCTTCGGATTTCGCTGCTACCAGCAGGCCGAGATTTGATGTACATTGCGCGAACCAGTTTCACGCATCGGGGCTTTTCCACGCCGCCGCGTCGTGGCATAAGCCGCTGAAAATCGGCATGATAACGAAAGCAGGGATCTGATGGGGCACGACCATATTCGCTACGACATTTTGGCCCAGGACGCACTCCGTGGCGTCATCCGCAAGGTCTTGGCCGAGGTTGCCGCGACGGGGCGCCTGCCGGGTGACCATCATTTCTTCATCACCTTCCTGACCGGCGCACCGGGTGTCCGGATTTCCCAGCATCTGAAGGCGAAATATGCCGAGCAGATGACGATCGTCGTCCAGCATCAGTTCTGGGACCTGAAGGTCACCGACAGCCTCTTTGAGATCGGCCTGTCCTTCTCCGACACGCCGGAAAAGCTCGTGGTGCCCTTTAACGCGATCCGTGGCTTCTACGACCCCTCCGTGAACTTCGAACTCGAATTCGACGTGCCGCTGGCCGACGAGGAAGAAGGCGAAGCCGAGATCACCGCCTATCCGCTGGAGGCCGTCGCCAAGACGGAAGAAGCGGAAGCCGGCAAGACGGAAGAAAAGAAGGAAGGCTCCGTCGTTTCGCTCGACGCCTTCCGCAAGAAGCAGTGACATGACGACGGCCGGGCCCGAGCCCGGCCTTTTTCGTGGAGTTAAGGCCATGGCCGACATCGTCAATCTCCGCCAGTTCCGCAAGGCGAAAGCCCGTGACGAGCGGGAGACCGTGGCCGAACAAAACCGTATCAGCCATGGCCGCACCAAGGCGGAAAAATCGCTGACCAAGGCACGCAACGACAAGGCAGCCCGCCAGCACGAACAGGGGCGGATCGAGAAGTCCGAGCAGGATTGAACCGGACAGTCGGCCACGGCAGAACATCGGCGCCGCCCTACCCTCGCCCCTTCAAGACGGTGACCGCCATGATCCGCAAACGCTCGATCACCCTTCACGGACACCGCACCAGTTTTTCTGTCGAAGACGCCTTCCTCAACGAGTTGAAGATCATCGCCAGGAAACGTGGCCTGAGCTTTGCAGCCCTGATCGCCGAAATCGACGAAAGCCGCCCGCTCGATTCCAACCTCTCCTCTGCCCTTCGCCTGTTCGTCTTGCGCGAACTCAAGCAGGTGGCTCAGGAGGCAGAGGGGAAAATCTTGGAAAGCTCGGCAGAGGCAAACGTCGAACGCAGTCCGGTCAGTTGACCCCAGGCAGTCCCTCGAACCGCATCTCGGGCAAAGGCTGACGGATCACGCGCTCTTCCGGTGCGACCGGCAGAACTGGCGCCACGGGCACCGTATCAGTCCTCAGGGGCTCGACCGGTGTCGCCGCCGGCGCCTCAGATTGTGTACCCAAGGCATCGGTCTGTTGCGCCGCCTGGGCTGCCGCTTCCTCTTCCGCCTTGAGCCGCGCCTCCTCATCCAGCCGCAGTCGTTCCGCTTCTGCTCGCACCCGCTCTTCGGCACGCGACCTGGCAAGGGCAGCCTCGCGCCTCAGCCTCTGCTTTTCAAGAACGCTTGCCTGTAGCGCCTCCACCCTCCGCCGTTCGATCTCGAAGGCGCGTAGAGAGACGAAATTGGTGAGTTCCGTAACGTCAAGTGACTGACTTGGCGAGAGCGCATCACCCTGGAAGAGAAGCCTGAAATTCGGCGCTGCCCCTTCCATGGCCGCCTCTCCAGCGTTGAGGGCAATACCGATTTCCCCGTCGAGCTGGCCAGACCGGAAATCAAGCCGGAGCGCGCCGTCGAGCTTCGCCGCATTTGTCTGGTGGCTCGCCGCCTGAATGCGCAGCGTACCGTCAGACAGGGCGAAGGGCAAAACCAGTCCTGGCAGCGCCGTTTGGCCATCCTCGATGAGACGCTCGGTGATATCCCGAACCTTGTCCTCACCGATCTCCGTTCCCAAAGTATCGGCCTCGGCAATCAGCGCCGGCATGATATCGAGATGCATCCTGTCGAGCGTGAGGCTGCTGAACCGCGCCTCGCCTGAGCCACTGGCCGTACCGATCAACTCGGCTGGCGTCTTGCCCGCGCCTTCGGCAACCAGCGTCACATCCATGCGGCCGGCTGGCGTTTCGGCCTCGGTCATACCGCGCCCGAGGCGCAGCGCATTGATCGTTCTGAGCACATCGCCCCCCATAAGATCGAGGCGCGCCCGTAGGAAACCGTTTCCGTCGGTATTGGCCACCGAGAAGCGGCCCGTGGCTTTACCGCCCAGCCAGTCGCCGGCGATTTCATCGAAGCTCAGTTCACCGGCCCGGTTCCGCAGCCTTCCGGACACATCTGTCATCGCCTCTGCCGCACCCGGCCATAACTGTTTGACGCTCAGTCCGAGATCGAGATCGAAGGGCAAGCTCACAGTGCCGAGAGCAGCTTGCGACAACGTACCATCGAGAGGGTCCGTCACAGGGCCGACCATGGTCGCCGCAAGCCAGTCGAGATCGAGTTGATCGAGGCTGACAGTGCCGGCAATCGACGGAACGGAGCCCGTCAGGTTTATCTGTCCTTCGGCCTCGACTTGTTGTCCGCCGATCATGCCCGTGATCCGCTCGATCGCAAGCTGATCATCGCCAAGCGAGAATTGCGTCTCTCCCTTGATCGGCAGTCCGGTTGCAGCATCGGGGAGACTGAGACCAAGCGTCATCAGATAGGGGCCGATGTCCTGGCTGTCGAGCGACACCTCCCACCCGCCATCCAGCATGCTGGGCGTGTCGACAGCCGTCAGTTGTGCCGTTGCCTCGAGCGTGGTGACGGTCCCGGCAAAATTGACCACGGCGTCGGCATTACCCTCGCCAGCGGCGTTCACCGTCATGGTCAGGACACCACCCTCGCCGGTCGTCCACGGCAGCGGATCGAAACCGGCCTGCCCGAGCAGGACCTGTGCCTCCTCGTTCTCCAGCCGGATTTCGACATTCCGGTCGCCGCCACCCAAGAACCCAGAGATCTCGTCAGCCTTGGCCGTTGCGGCAAGCGCCGTCTGGTTGACGCGGCCAGTGAGGCCGAGCGTCACGGCACCCGCATCAGTGACCTGCAGCCTGCCTTGGACGTCGGTGTCGGCATACCATTCAGCGCTTCGGGCCAGGCGATCGACGAGAGGGTTGGCCGGCAATCGTTCCGCCAGCAGTGCAAGGAACGGACCCGGATCGTCAGAAACGAAACCAATCTCCGCTTCACCCACAGGCGTGGTCTCAGTCTCCCTCAGCGCACCACTGACCCGGATCGTGCTGCCCGCAACGCTACCGAGATTGAACCGCTCGATCGAAAGCTGCCCCGCTTCGTATGTGGCGATCGCTTCGACATTTTCAGCGCTGACACCGAATGCGCGCAGGCTGCCGAGCTTCAGACGGGTCGCGACCCGTTCGGCGAGCAGCCGCCGTTCGGCATCCTCGCCGACAACCAGAGCGACGATCGCCCGCGCCGCATCGAGATCAAGTCCGTCTCCGGTCAGATCGATGGAAAGGCTTGCCGCTTGACCAAGTAACGATTCCCGTTCGATCCGTCCCTTCAAAGGCTCCGCACCGATCGCGAGCTCCAGGTTTTCGAAGCGCTGCAATTCGGGTGTCAGGTTGACCGAGGCCGAAAATCCGGCCGAGGAAAGGCCGCGGATCGACGGATCGACACGTCCCGCGATCCAGGTGGCGAGACCTGTCGGCTGGGTCGATGCGATCAGGAGATCGCCTTGGAAGGATGGCGTGCCGACGAGCGTCAGCCGGCCGCTTGCCTCCACCTGCGTGCGGCCTGGCAAAATACCGACCGCCTTCTCCACGGCCCAGCCATTGCCAGCCGGACGCACATCAAGCTGCAGGTCGCGAAATACGGTATCGCCCGCAACAATCGCCGGCAGGCGCAGCGTGGCACGGCCCGGAACCTTGGGGATCGGGATCTCTGCGGCGGTCGCCAACAAGAGCGCCAGGCGCTGCTGGACGGACACGCTGCCATTGCGCGAGGTCTTGGCCCGGCTACCATCGGCCGCCAGCCTGTTGACATCGACCTGCTGGCCCTCGGCCGTCAGCAGGAACTCCGGATTGGCACCGGTGTCGAGCTTGGCTTCGCCCGAGATCACGTAAGGGTCGACGGTATCGCCGAGTTCAAGGCGGTAGCTCGGGACCGTGATGTTGTCATTGGCAAGCTTGAACTCGCCCCGCATCCGCGGTGCAGGCACAGGCGCCTGCCCTGGCTCCAGCGCCTCCGCCGGTGTCGCGATCTTCCAGGTGGACGAGAAGCTGCCAGCATAATGCGGCTTGCCCTCTTCCAGCGCCAGTTCGCCCTCGAGCATCAGGTCGAAGGGACGCGCTTCAGGATCGATCCGCAGGCGAAGCGGCAGGGCACTCTCTGAGAACTCAGAGGTCGTCAGGCTGAATTGCGCAGCTTCTCCATCCAATACGGCCCGACCCTGCACGGACCATGGGCCCGCGAGTGTTCGCGCCGAAAGACCAGCGTCCAATTCGGTGAGCACGCGATTGCGCCCCGACTGCTCGTCGATGAACTCGACACTACCGCCGGTGACGGAGACCTTCTCCAGAACGACCGTGCGCGCTGGAATGCTGGGTCTACTGCCGCGCAACCAGTCTAGCGTCCCGTCGGGCAAAAGCCGGATACGCGCCTTCGGCTCCTCGATGCGCATGTCGAAGATGCGCGCCTCGCCGGAAAGGAAAGGCGCAAGTTCGGCGTCAAGGGAGAAACGGGCGACCCGGACGAGCGGTGTGCCGTCCACATCGGTCCCGACGGTCACATCCTCCATGGTGACGGACGGGAACGGTAAAAGCCGTGCCGAAACCTCACCATTCACCACGACCTTCTTGCCGAGCAACTGGCTCGCCTGATCCTCGAAGTCACGGCGGAAATTGGTCCAGTCGACGAACAGCGGCGCAAGCAGCGCTGCAAAGAGCGCAACCACCAAAAGGCCGCCAAACGTTACCAGTATGCGTCCGAGCACCGAATGCCACTCCCCTGATTACGGCCCGAAGGTAACGCAATTCACCGCAGGGGCAACCCGCAAGCTCTTGCAGTCACAGCCGAAAGATCTTTCCGGGATTGAAGATATTGTCGGGATCGAGCCCTGCCTTGATGGCGCGCATCGTTGGTAGTGCCGAGGCCAGTTCCTGTTCCAGATAGCTGATCTTGCCCTGTCCAACCCCGTGTTCGCCAGTGCAAGTGCCTTCCATGGCCAGCGCCCGGCCATTTAGACGCTCCAGGAAGGCTTCGGCCTTCTCCATTTCAGCAGCGTCCTTGTCGTTGAACAGCAGCAGAACATGGAAATTGCCGTCGCCGGCATGGCCGACGATCGGGGCCAGAAAGCCCTGCTCGCGAATATCCGTCTGCGTCGCGGCCACACATTCGGCGAGACGCGAAATCGGTACGCAGACATCCGTCGACAGGGCCGAAAGTTCCGGCGCCAGCGCCCGGCTTGCCCAATAGGCATTGTGGCGCGCCTTCCAGAGCTGATTCCGCTCATCCGCATTGGCGGTATAGGCAAATTCTCCGCCGCCGAACTCGGCCGCGATCTCGCCGAACTGTTCGGCCTGAAGCGCCACCGTCTCTTCCGTCCCATGAAACTCGACGAACAAGGTCGGACGCTCGGCATAGGAGAGCTTCGAATAGGCATTGCAGGCGCGGATCTGCATCTCGTCCAGGAGTTCGATGCGCGCCACGGGAATGCCCATCTGGATCGTCATGATGACGGCATTGCAGGCATCTTCAAGTGTCGGGAAGGCACAGACGCCTCCACTGATCTTCGCCGGAATGCCTTGAAGTCGGAGCGTGATCGAGGTGATCACCCCGAGCGTGCCTTCCGAACCGACGAAGAGCCGCGTCAGGTCATAGCCGGCCGAGGACTTGCGCGCCCGCTGAGCGGTGCGGATCTCCTCGCCATCGGCAGTGACCACTGTCAGCGCCAGCACATTGTCCTTCATCGTGCCATAACGCACCGCATTGGTACCGGATGCGCGCGTTGCGGTCATGCCGCCGAGCGACGCATTCGCGCCTGGATCGATGGGGAAGAAGAGACCTGTGTCGCGCAGATAGGTGTTCAGATCCTCGCGCGTCACGCCCGGTTCGACCGTGCAATCCAGGTCCTCGGCATTGACCGAGAGGACACGGTTCATGCGGCTGAAATCGATCGATATGCCGCCGCAAGGTGCGTTCACCTGCCCCTCCAGAGAGGAGCCCGTGCCGAAGGGCACGACCGGCACGCGATGCGTGGCGCAGATCCGCACGACCTCTCGAACATCCTCGCTGCTTTCGGCAAAAACGACCCCATCCGGACGTTGGGACGGCAGATAGGTGGTGGTGTGGCTGTGCTGGTCACGGAACGACTGACCTGTCTGGAAGCGCTCTCCGAACCGCTGCTTGAGGAGCGGCAGGGCCAGAGCGATGCCTTCTTCATTGCGTTTGCCGTCGATCACATCCTTGCGGGCCATCCGCGACCTCCCGAGTCCTACCCCATGAAACGCACCTGAAATCTGGTGCGCTCCTGCTATGGGATAGGGCTCGGAGATTGTCCAGTCGTCAGACAGCCACACAAGCAAGCTCTAACTATTACTCGGCGGCAACCCTCGGCGGCGCGCCGCGATCATTGGCGATCTTCAGCGTGGCATCCTCGAGTTCCGTCTTAAGGCGCGCCTCTTCCTGCGCATGCGGCTTGGAGAAGCGGGCAAGCAGGAGGTAGGCGACCGGCGTGATGTAGAGCGTCACAAGCGTCGCAAAGCCAAGACCGCCGACAATCACCCAACCGAGCGCGATGCGCGCCTCCGCGCCGGCGCCCTGCGCCAGCACCAGCGGCACACCACCGAGCACGGTTGCGATCATCGTCATCATCACCGGACGCAGACGGATCGTGCAGGCCGTTTCGATCGCCTCGCGAACGGAGAGCCCCCTGTCACGCAGCTGGTTGGCAAATTCGACGATCAGGATGCCGTTCTTCGCCATGACACCGACGAGCAGCACAAGGCCGATCTGACTGTAGACGTTGAGCGTCGAGCCGGTGACGACAAGCGCGAAGACGGCACAGGCAAGGCCAAGCGGCACCGTCGCCATGATGATGAAAGACGACACCACGCTTTCGAACTGCGCGGAGAGGACCAGGAAGATGATCGCGATCGCGAAGCCGAAGGTGAGCGCCATGCCATAGCTGTTCTCTTCCAGGGTCGCCGCTTCGGAGAGCGGAATCAGGCGCGAGCCTGGCGGCAGCAATGGCTGCGCGATCTGGGTTACCATCTCGACGGCGTTTCCAAGCGCAACGCCGTCGCTTAGGCCTGCTGAGAAGGACACCGAGGCAAGCTGCTGATCTCTGTTCAGCGTCGGCGAGACAGCATTTTCCTCGAGCGAGGCTATCGTTGACATCGGAACGACGCGACCGTCGGATGTGGTGAGGAAGATGTTTTCCAGATCCGTCGGGTCATTGATCGGCTGCGTGCTCGACACAAGGCGAACCGGGATCGAATTACCATCGACAAAGACGTCGGTAACCGAGCGTCCTTCCAGAAGAGCCTGCAGCGAGGAGCCGATCGCAGCGATATCGATGCCGAGATCAGAGGCCCGCTCGCGGTCGATCGTCACGGAGATCTGAGCCTGGGTCGGCTCGTTGTCGAGACGCGGTGTCTGGAATTCCGGACGGTCACGCAGCTGATCGACAATCTGCAGTGCCGAGGCCGTCAGCGTTTCATGGTTCGAACCGACAACCGCCATTTGCAAGCCGCTACCGGCACCACGGATTCGAAGGCTGTTGGTCTGGAACACGTTGCCACGCAGTGCCGGCACCAGAGCGGCGGCCGCGTTGACGTCCTGGACGATCTCGTTCTGGCTGCGTGCGCGCTCCGACCAGGGTGCCAGCGTCATGACCATGAAGGCGCTGTTGGATGAGCCCTGACCTGAGATCGAGAAGATGTTGACAATCTCCCCGCTGTCACGGAGCGGCTTCAGGTTCTCCTCCACCCGCTGCACCTGATCCCGCGTATAGGCAAGGCTCGACCCCTGCGGGGTGGAAAGCCGCATCAAAACAACCGAGCGGTCTTCGCGGGGCGTGATCTCGCTCTGGATTGACGTGAACGCGAGATAGGCGGCGGCCGAGAACACCACGGCAAAGACACAGACAATCAACGGATTTGAGAGGCAGCCCCGTAGCGTCCGGCCGTAGAATTGGGCAAAACGCTTGCCGAAGGCCCCAAGCATTCCCCGGTCTTCCTCGGCTTCCCGCTTAAGCATGCGGGATGCCATCATAGGACACAAGGTGAGCGCTGTGACCGATGAGAGCAGAACCGCAAAGGCCAGCACGAAGCCGAATTCGCGGAACAGACCACCAAGCTGGCCCGGCAGAAAGGACAAAGGCACGAAGACGGCAGCAAGTGTGGCCGTGGTCGCAAGAACCGCGAAGAACACTTCCTGCGTTCCGAGCACTGCGGCCGCGCGCGGCCCCATGCCCTCACCCCGGCGGCGGACGATGTTTTCGAGAACGACGATCGCGTCATCCACCACGAGACCGGTCGCCAGAACAATTGCGAGCAGGGTCAGAATATTGATCGAGAAGCCGACCATATAGATCGCGGCAAGCGTACCAATCAGAGCGACAGGCATGGTGAGCGCCGGGATCAACGTCGCGCGCCAGTCACGCAGGAAGAGAAAGAGCACCACAAGCACAATCACGGCGGAGAGCCCGAGCGCAATCTCAACTTCGTGCAGTGCACCCTGAATGAAGACTGCATCATCGCTGGTGACGATGGCCCGCGTGCCCTCCGGCAGCGCACTCGCCATGCCCTCGACGGCAGCATGCACTCCAGCGGAGATGTTTAGCGTGTTGGACTGCGCCTGACGGATAATGCCGAGGCCGACACCCTGGACGCCGTTGGATCGAAGCGAAGTCGATCCATCGTCGGGCCCGAGCGTCACGGTAGCCACGTCACGCAAACGCACCCGATCACCGATCAGCACATTTTCGAAATCATCGACGGTGGCGAGACTGGCCGTCGCCCGCACGACAATATCCTGCGTCTGGGATTCGAGCGAACCGGCGGGAACGTCGAGCGAAGAATTCTGTAAGGCGGATGCAAGGTTGGCCACACTCAAGCCACGGCTGGCGAGTGCCGCCTGATTGACGTCAATGCGAAAAACCTTTTCCTGGTCACCATAGATCTGGACGTCGGCGACCCCCTCGACGGCGGCCAACCGGTCAGAGATCTCGTTCTCGACCAGCAGCGTCAAATCTTCCATCGAGAGCGTGGTGGACGTGACCGCGAGCCGCATGATCGGTTGCGAATCCGCATCTGCCTTGACGATGCGCGGCTCATCCGTATCGTCAGGCAACTGGTTTCGCACCCGGCCGAGCGCATCGCGTACATCGTTTGCAGCGACGGCCAGGTCGACATTGTCGCTGAACTCCAGCGTCGTACGGCTGGAGCCGAAGGAAGAACGCGAGGACATGGATTTGAGGCCGCTCACCCGGGCGACCGCGCCCTCAATGATGCGCGTGACCTCCTGGTCCATGGTCTGAGCAGACGCGCCATCATAATCAGTACTGACGGTAATGACCGGCTGATCGACATCGGGCAGTTCCCGGATTTCGATGCCGGCAAGTGCCGCAAGACCGGCAACAACCAGCAGCGTGTTGAACACCGCTGCCAGCACCGGACGGCGAACGAAAAGCGCGGTGAACGTGCGTCCGGACTGTTCGGAACCGTTTTCTGTCGAACTCATCGCGCGGCGACCTCCTCGGGATCTTCCTGCGGCGCCCCGGCTATTTCGACCGTCCCGCCCTCACGCACACGCTGCAGACCCTCGACCGCGACCACGTCGCCCTCCTTGAGTGGCGCCTCAACCAGAATTTGGTCCGAATTGCGCTGCACGATGGTTACACGCGTTTTCACGGACTTGTTATCGACGATCTGCCAGACAAAGGAGCCTTCGCCATCCCATTGCACTGCAAGCGGATTGACCGCCGCGTACTGGTCGCCGGGGAAGCGCATGATGACGTTGAAGGACATGCCGGCGCGCAACACGTCGTCTTCGTTGTCGACCTTGGCACGAATGCGGATCGTCCGGCTGGCTTGGTCGACGCGGCTGTCCACTGCCTCGATACTCCCCTGGAAAACCTCGCCCGGACGAAGACGGAGCGAGCCTCTACGGGCATGCCGGGCCTGACCGCAGCGGCAAAACGTTCTGGTGCCCAGAAATCCACCAGCAACTGACTGCGGTTGTCCAGGGAGACGATGGCCGTCGAATTTGTGACATTGTCGCCAACGCTGACGCCGACGATGCCGATGACGCCATCGATGGGCGCAATGATGTCCCGACGCTTCAGGTTGAGCTCGGCAGTGGTAAGCTGTAACTGCGCCTGCTCTTCAGCAATTTGAGCGTCGAGCACATCGAGGCGCGAGAAGCTCTGCAGGTTTCTATAGGATTCGGCCTTCTCCTTGGCACTGCGCAGCGCCACGGCTGCTTGATCTCGCAGAATGACCTGTTCTTCACTATCAAGCCGGGCAATCACATCGCCCTTCGTCACCCTCTGGCCGGAGGAAACAAGGATCTCATTAATGGTTCCGGACGCCTGCGGCATGACGGTTACGGCCTCGATCGCCTCCCCATCGCCGATTGCGCTCAAGCGGTCGTTGACAACGCCCATGGCGACTGGCTGCGTTGCCACGAGAATGGCCTGATTGCCGCCGCCACGCCGGTTTCCTTGGCCCTGCCCGCCGCCTTGTCCCTGGCCGCCGGACTGCGCCTGCTGACCGCCCTGCCCCTGGCCCCGCTGTGCCTCCCCTTCACCTTCAGCGTCGCCCGATATCAGCGCCACGGCCGAAGCGGGCACCCCCATGGAAACCAAAGCTTGCCCCACCCCGGGTGAAAAATAGACCAGGGAACAGAGACCGGCGAAAAGAACGGCGAAACTGATGGCGAGTTGCTTCCAAATCGGCATGCAAGGCTCCAAAATACAAAATGGAATGTCAGGCGGTAAGTATCGGGCGCAGACCCGCGGTGGCAATGCCAGAACGTCAAGCTTACTGATTTGTAATCTCGCGTCTTTTCACGCCACCGTGATCCCGCACCCGTTGCATGCCGGTCAAAACCGTCCACCGGCAAGCCTAGCATATCTGGCTCAGGAAGCCTGCCGAAATCCGTGTGCAACACGACCCGGGGAATAAAACCAGAACGCCGTCACTGGCCTTTCCGACCCGAATCACTACATTGAGCCGCATGAGTAACGGTTTCGACGACATTCCCTTCTTCGACGAAGAACCCGCACCGCGCAAGCCTGCCGCGTCCCCTCTCCCTGCTGCTGGGGCTCCTGCCGGCGGTGGGTTGGGCATTGCCGCCCGCGCCATGGCAGCTCGCGATCAGGCGAGAGCGCCGGATTATCTCTCAGGCCTGAACCCGGAACAGCGCGAAGCGGTCGAAACCGTCGATGGTCCCGTTCTGGTGCTCGCAGGCGCCGGCACCGGCAAGACCCGCGTGCTCACCACCCGCATCGCCCATATCCTGGCAACCGGCAAGGCTTTCCCGAGCCAGATCCTGGCGGTGACCTTCACCAACAAAGCTGCCCGCGAGATGAAGGAACGCATCGGCCACCTCGTTGGCGGTGCCGTCGAAGGCATGCCCTGGCTCGGCACGTTCCACTCGATCGGCGTCAAGCTGCTTCGTCGCCACGCCGAACTTGTCGACCTCCGCTCCGACTTCACCATCCTCGACACGGATGATGTCGTCCGCCTGATCAAGCAAATCATCCAGGCCGAGGGGCTGGACGACAAACGCTGGCCGGCCAAGCAGTTTGCCCAGATGATCGACGGCTGGAAGAACAAGGGGCTCGATCCAAGCCAGATTCCCGAGGGTGACGCCCGGGCCTTCGCAAACGGCAAGGGCCGCGAGCTTTATATCGCCTACCAGAACCGTCTGAAGACGCTGAACGCCTGCGATTTCGGCGATCTGCTGCTGCATCCGATCCGCATGTTCAAGGCGAACCCTGATGTCCTGAAGGAATATCATCAGCGTTTCAAATATGTGCTGGTCGACGAGTATCAGGACACCAACACCGCCCAATACATGTGGCTCAGGCTGCTTGCCCAGCGCCCGCCGGGCGTGCCACAGAATGTTTGCTGCGTCGGCGACGACGACCAGTCGATCTATGGCTGGCGCGGCGCCGAAGTCGATAACATCCTGCGCTTCGAGAAGGACTTCCCGGGCGCCAAGGTGATCAAGCTCGAGCGCAACTACCGCTCGACCGAACATATCCTCGGTGCAGCCGGCTTTCTGATCGCGCATAACGAAGGCCGTCTCGGCAAGACCCTCTTTACTGACCGTGTCGATCCCAACGACGACAAGGTCGTCGTGCATGCCGCCTGGGATTCGGAAGAGGAAGCCCGCGCCGTCGGCGAGGAGATCGAACAGCTGCAGCGCCAACAGCATCCGCTGAACAACATGGCGATCCTGGTCCGCGCTTCCTTTCAGATGCGCGAATTCGAAGACCGCTTTGTCACGCTCGGTCTCAACTACCGCGTCATCGGCGGCCCGCGCTTCTACGAGCGCCTCGAAATCCGCGATGCCATGGCTTATTTCCGCCTCGTGTGCCAGCCGGCCGACGACCTCGCGTTCGAGCGCATCGTCAACACGCCGAAGCGCGGCCTCGGCGACACGACGATACGCAATCTGCACGACTACGCCCGCGCCCGCGACATCCCAATGCTGGCGGCAGCCGCCGACATCATCGAAACGGACGAGCTGAAGCCCAAGGCCCGCAAGGCGCTCTTCGACGTCGTCACGGATTTCCGCCGCTGGCAGACCCTGCTCGAAAACACGCCGCACACCGAACTCGCCGAGCAGATTCTCGACGAGAGCGGCTACACGGCCATGTGGCAGAACGACAAGTCTGCAGAAGCGCCCGGCCGCCTGGAAAACCTGAAGGAACTCATCCGGTCGATGGAAGCCTTCGAGAGCCTGCGCGGCTTCCTCGAACACGTCTCGCTGGTCATGGATGCCGAGACCAACGAGAACCTCGATGCCGTCTCGATCATGACGCTGCATTCAGCCAAGGGTCTCGAATTCGAAACCGTCTTCCTGCCCGGCTGGGAAGAAGGCCTCTTCCCCCACCAGCGCGCCCTCGACGAAGGCGGACGCTCGGGTCTCGAAGAAGAACGTCGCCTGGCCTATGTAGGCATCACCCGCGCCAAGCGTCGCTGTCACATCTGGTTCGTCTCGAACCGCCGCATTCACGGCCTGTGGCAATCCACCCTGCCCTCACGCTTCCTCGAAGAGCTTCCACCGGCGCATGTGGAAGTCGCGGAAGCCGAGACCTCCTATGGCGGCTACGGACGCAACCCCTACGGCCAGTCCCGCTTCGACAAGCAGGAGCCTTTCCAGAACAGCTATTCGACACCCGGCTGGAAACGCGCCCAGGCCAACAAGACCGATGCCACCCGCGACAACTGGGGCAACCGCTCAGGCCATGCTGTGGAGCGGATCGGTTATGGCGAAAGCGGGCCGAGGGCGAAGACGATCGACGGCGAACTTGTCGCCAAGTCGACGACCTCGGAGCCCTCACGCTTTTCCGTCGGCGACCGCGTCTTCCACATGAAGTTCGGCAATGGCAATGTCTCGGCAATCGAGGGCAACAAGCTGACGATCGACTTCGACCGGGCAGGCCAGAAGCGCGTGCTCGACGGGTTCGTCGAGAAAGCCTGAAACACTGGGCTATTGACGCTTTCGTGCGGATTGCGCAGAAGGCTGGGCGCCCGCACGTGTCGATGGAGACCGCCTTGCAAGTCCTGCCGGAAAGCCGCCTGAACCTCGCCGTCTACCTGATCAACATGGACGGCGCGGAAGACCGCATGGAGGTCATGAACCGCGAGACCGCTGCCGCCGGCATCGTCGCCGAGCGCGTTCCGGCGGTCATCGGCCGAAACCTCAATTTCCCGATCCCGGAATTCTCCGAACTCTCCTACAAGCTGCTGCATGGCCGCCGCCTGAAACACGGCGAGGTCGGCTGCTATCTGAGCCATGTGGACTGCGCCCGCCGCTTCCTCGCTTCAGACGCGGATCTCTGTCTCATTCTCGAAGACGATGTGACCTTCGAGCCGGACTTCCTCGAAACGATCGATGCGGCAGCTCAAAACGCCGATACCTGGGATATCCTCCGCCTGACGACGGTCAGCAGTGGCCGGAAGTTTCCCTTTCGCAAGCTGAAGAACGCCCGCTCGCTTTCAATTGCGCTGACCCGCGAAAAGGGCTCGGGCGCCTACATGATTAACCGCAAGGCGGCCCGCTGGATTGCCGAGAAACTGGTGCCTATGCGGCTCGCCTATGACATCGCCTTCGATCTCGAATACCTCTCGGGCCTGAAGGGCGCTTTCGTTACCCCTCTGGTGGCAAGCCAGGATTCAGAATTCGAATCGCAGATCCAGGGCAATATCAACGCCCATAAGCTACCGCGCTGGCGTTACATCACGGTTCTGCCCTACCGCGCTTATCTGGAGGTGAGCCGGGTTCTCGCGCGCGGCGGACTGCTGCTCTGGCACAAGTTGGTCAGCCGAAAGCGCTGAGACGGCGAAACTTCACGTGTTTCCGGTGACTTCTTCTGCGGCGAAGGCCAATTGCCAATGACGGCGACAGAGAGAGGTATAAGTCTCGTTTCCGCCAATCAGCACCTGGGCGCCGTCCCGCTGCGCCTTGCCGTCTTCGCCGACGCGAACGACCATGGTCGCCTTGCGGCCACAATGGCAGATGGAACGGGCCTCGGTGAGTTCGTCGGCGATCGCGAGCAGCGCTTTCGAGCCGGGGAAGAGTTCGCCGCGGAAATCGGTCCGCAATCCATAAGTCATCACGGGGATGTCGAGGGAATCGACGACACGCGCCAGCTGCCAGACCTGCTCTGTGGTGAGGAACTGCGCTTCGTCGACAAAGACGCAAGACAGAGGCGAAGCCTCATGATCCGCTTGGATGACCGTGAAGAGATCAGCCTCGGAGCCGAAAGCCGAAGCCTCGGCCCGCAGGCCGATCCGCGAGCCGATGAAGCCCTTGCCGGCACGATTGTCGAGCGAGCTGATCAGCATCGCCACCCGCATTCCGCGCTCCTGGTAATTATACGCCGCCTGCAAAAGCAGCGTCGACTTACCGGCATTCATGGTGGCGTAGATGTAGTGGAGTTTGGCCAAGGCTGCGCTGCTCGAACTGGAGTTATGCTGGCGCCGTGTTACCGGAGAGGTGAGAGGGGGACAAGCACCAGGCAGCGTTGCCAACAGGAACTATCACGCGTGAGGCCAAAGGGCTCAGCCCTGGGCGGCTTCCTCGCGATGCAGCCACATCAGTTCGACCTGGACGGCCGCTTGGAAGTCCATGATTTCGGCACGCATCTCGTCCTCGGGGCAACCGAGTTCGAGAAGTTCGTTGCCGAGCCGACGGCATGTCGTCTTCCAGAATTCCGTCGCGGCATAGCCATTCAGGCGGTCGAGTTCGATCGCGGAACGGCGCACCAAGTCCCGGCGGCTCGCGAGCGGAAAGAAGGCGATTGTCGTCGGGTTGGACTGGCCGTTCATGGCTTGGCTACTCATGCGAAACATCCTCACGTTACGACATGTGTGTAGAATCACATGGTTAACGTTCCGTTTCTCAGCAAGGCCAGACACATGGACGTGTGCCAAAAGTGAACCCGCCCACGTGCGCGGGCGGATTCAAAGCTAGCGAACGCGTCTCAATCCGGCAGCGTGTAGGCGATCACATAATCGCCCGGGTCGGTGCCGACCGAGCCATGACCGCCAGCGACCATGACGACATACTGCTTGCCGTTGTCGAGCGCATAGGTCATCGGGGTCGCCTGGCCGCCAGCCGGCAGTCGGCTCTCCCAGAGCTGCTCGCCCGTCGTCAGGTTATAGGCCCGCAGGTAGTTGTCGACGGCGGCACCGAGGAAGACAACGCCACCCTTGGTGATCATTGGACCACCGATACCGGGTACGCCGACCTTGAACGGCAGCGGCAGCGGCGTCATGTCGTAGACCGTGCCATTGCGCTTCTGATAGGCGATCTCGCCCGACCGCAAATCAACGCCGGCAATGGTGCCCCATGGCGGCGCCTGGCAGGGAATGCCGAGCGGCGACAGGAATGGCCCCATGATCACGCCGTAGGGAGCTCCCTCGTTGCGGTTCAGGCCCTGCTCCGAACCCGTTGCACCTTCCTCCTTCGGCGGGATTTCCGAACGTGGAACAAGCTTCGAGGTGAAGGCGAGATAGGTCGGCATGCCGAACATGACCTGCCGCTCCGGATCGACGGCGACGGATCCCCAGTTGAAGGTGCCGAAATTGCCGGGATATACCAGCGTGCCTTCGAGCGAAGGCGGCGTATACTGACCCTCGTATTTCAGCTGATGGAACTGGATGCGGCACATCATCTGATCGATGATGGTTAGGCCCCACATATTGCTCTCGGTCATGGTCGGCGGACGGAAGGTCAGATCGGAGATCGGCTGGGTGGGCGCCGTGAAATCTTCCGGGATCGCACCACCGGGCGCCGGGATCTCACGCACCGGAATGATCGGCTCTCCCGTCCGGCGGTCCAGCACATAAATGTCGCCCTGCTTGGTCGGCCCGATCAGCGCGGGTGTCACAGCGCCTTCGGCATTGGTCAGGTTCATCAGCACGGGCTGTGCCGGCACGTCCATGTCCCACAGATCGTGGTGCACGGTCTGGCGTACCCAGCGATCCTGTCCGGTGTTGATGTCGAGCGCGACGATCGAGGAGGAGTATTTCTCGACGCTTTCGCTGCGCCCCATGCCGAGCTGGTCGGGAACCTGGTTACCTAGCGGGATGTAGACGAGACCGAGGGCCTCATCGACCGAGAAGATCGACCAGCTATTCGGCGAGTTCGCCGTATAGGTCTCGTCAGGGCCGATCGGTGCCGTGTCGGTCGGGTTGCCGCTGTCCCAGTTCCAGACGAGTTCGCCTGTATCGACATCGAAGGCGCGAATGACGCCAGACGGCGACTGTGTCGAGTAGTTGTCGTTGACGGCACCGCCGATGATGATCTTCCCGGCAGCAATGACCGGCGGAGAGGTCGAGTAATAGTAGCCGGCTGGGTTGTACGGCATGTTCTGCTCGAGACGCAGCGTACCGCCATTGGCGAAATTCTCGCAGATGGCGCCGGTTCCGGCATCAAGCGCAATCAGACGCGCGTCCGAGGTAGGCAGGTAGACGCGTTCCGCGCAGACAGTGCCTTCCGTGGCGGTCGGGTCTCGATAATAGGTCACGCCGCGGCAGGTCTGGTGCTGACGGTCGGGCTCAAGACCCGCATTGGGATCGTATTTCCACTTTTCCTGGCCGGTCTCGGCATCAACAGCGATCGCCCAATTGTGCGGAGTGCAGAGGTAGAGCGTGTCGTCGACCTTCAGTGGAGTAACCTGATAGGTCGTTTCGCCCACATCTTCCGGCAGCTTCACGTCGCCGGTCTGGTAGGTCCAGGCGATCTTGAGATCTTGCACATTGTCCGTGTCGATCTGCGTGAGCGGCGAGTAGCGCTGACCGTACGGAGTGCGGCCATACTGATGCCAGTCGCTGTCAGGCACATCGCCGCCAAGCTCGGGAGCCGCAGCCACCTGCTCTGTCGGAAGCGAGCCGTTGCGGTCATAGGAGTCGGTAAAGAGCGAAATGAGAGCGACGATCGTCGCGATCACGACCGGCACGGCAAGCGGCAGAAGCCCTACCGCCACACGGAGGCGACGATCAGCCGGGCCAAGCCGGCGGCGGATGGCAGGCAGCATCAGCCATAGGCCGAGGACGACGATCAGCCCGCCTCTCGGACCAAGTTGCCACCAGTCGAGCCCGACTTCGGAGACGGACCAAATGAGGCTGCCGAGAATGAAGAGGCCATAAAGCCAAAGCGCCTCGACCCGGCGGCGGAAAAGCAGCAGGGCCGTGCCGAGAAAGGCAAGCCCGGCGATTAGGAAGTATGGGCTGCCGCCGAGCAGCACGAGCTGAGCGCCGCCGACGCCGAGCACAAGGCCCAACACGCCGAAGATGACAGCGGTGATAGTGAGAAACATACCGATTCCAATCGTATTGCGAGATGGAAAGTTCGTCCCGCGCCATTTGGATCGCGGGAACAACCACCAAAGCCGAACGTGGCAAAACCGTGATTGTTCCATTTTCCGAAACCGACTTGGAAACCGTGGATTGCTCTTGATCCCGAGGCTGTCGATTGCCATCTTGCGCCGCACAAGAACGGGAGTGCGATCATGACCAGGGCTCTATTGCTCATCGACATCCAGAACGGCTTCTGCCCGGGTGGCAATCTGCCGGTCGCCGAGGGCGATGCGGTTGTCGCGGTGGCAAATCGCCTGATGGCGCATGGCGCCTATGATCTCGTCGTCGCGTCGCAGGACTGGCACCCGAAAAACCACGGCAGCTTCGCCTCCCAGCATCCGGGGAAGAAGCCCTTCGACATGGGCGAACTCTCCGGTCAGCCGCAGGTAATGTGGCCGGATCACTGCGTGCAGGGCACGAAGGACGCGGAATTCCACCCCGATCTCGACACGAGCCGCATCGACTTTATCCAGCGCAAGGGCGAAAACCCTGCGGTCGACAGCTATTCCGCCTTCCGCGACAATGACAAATCAGCCCTCACCGGTCTCTCCGACTGGCTGAAGGAAAAGGGTGTGACCGAACTCGATGTGATGGGCCTCGCCACGGACTACTGCGTGAAATTTTCGGCTCTCGATGCCGTCGACATGCTGCCGGGCGTCAAGGTCCGGCTGATCGCCGATGGTTGCCGCGGCATCGATGCGAAGGGCGTGGAGGAGGCGATCGAGGCCATGCGCGAAGCGGGTGTTGAAATCATCTACAGCAGCCGAATCGATTTCTGAGGAATTTTCTGCAAAGGATTCGTGCGATTGCCTTTTTTGGCAGCAAGCGCTAGAGCCGAGCCAGTGAGAAGACAGGGAGGACGCCGGTCATGGAAGTCGTCACCACGATCGCCGCTTTGCGACAGAAGCTCGCGCCCCGCCGACGTGCCGGCCAGACCGTCGGCTTCGTGCCGACCATGGGTTATCTGCATCAGGGTCACCTGAGCCTGGTCGGCCGTGCCAAGTCTGAAAACGACGTCACGGTCGTCTCGATTTTCGTCAATCCGCTTCAGTTCGGCAAGAACGAGGATCTGGAGAAGTATCCGCGCGATCTTGCCCGCGACAGCACCATGCTGGAACAGGCCGGCGTCGACTTTCTCTTCGCGCCGGGCGTGGAAGACATGTATCCGGAGCCGATGCAGACGGTCGTTGATCTGCCGAAACTCGGGTCGGAACTTGAAGGCGAGGCTTGTCCGGGCCACTTCGCCGGTGTCGCTACCGTGGTCACCAAGCTCTTCAACATAGTCCAACCTGACGCCGCGTATTTCGGCGAGAAGGACTACCAGCAGGTCACCATCATACAGAAGATGGTCGAAGATCTGGCCCAGCCGGTGCGCGTCGTACCCGTGCCAACGGTCCGCGAATCCGATGGCCTCGCCTGCTCCTCGCGCAATGTCTATCTTTCGCCCGCCGAACGCGCAGCAGCGGTGATTGTGCCGAAGACCCTCGCCGAAGGCGAAAGGCTCCTGCTGACGGGCATCCGCGACGTCGCAACCCTCGAAGCAAAACTCGTCGAGTTCCTGCACACCGAATCACTGGCCGAGCCGGAGGTCGTAGCCATCCGCGATCCGCGCACGCTCGAACGCATCGAGACCGTCAAGGAGACCGCCCTCGTGCTTCTTTACGTACGTTTCGGCAAGACCAAGCTTCTCGACAACCGCATCATCGGCCAAGCGGCCGCCACCGGCATGGAGGCCGCCTGAACATGAGCACACCACCCCGCCAGAAGCGTTTCACACCCGCCGACATCACCACCCTTAAAAGCGTTAGGCCGATCGTCTCGCTAACCGCCTACACCACTCCCATCGCACGGATCCTCGACCGCCACTGCGACCTGCTGCTGGTCGGCGACAGCCTCGGCATGGTGCTCTACGGCATGGACACGACCGTCGGCGTCACTATGGACATGATGGTCGCCCACGGTCAGGCCGTCATGCGCGGCGTATCCCGCGCCTGCGTCATCGTTGACCTACCCTTCGGCGCATACCAGGAGAGCAAGGAACAGGCCTTCCGCAATGCTGTGCGCCTGATGAAGGAGACCGGCTGCGACGGCGTGAAGCTCGAGGGCGGCGCGGAAATGGCGGAAACCGTTGAATTCCTCGTCAGCCGCGGCGTACCCGTCTTCGGCCATATCGGCCTGATGCCGCAGCAGGTGAACACCTCGGGTGGCTATCGCTCGAAGGGGCATAGCGAAGCCGAGCAGGACAAGATCCGGAGCGACGCCAAGGCGATCGACGAGGCCGGCGCCTTCGCTATGGTCATCGAGGGGACCGTAGAGCCGCTCGCCCGCGAAATCACCAGCACCGTCAAGGCAGCAACCATTGGCATCGGCGCTTCGCCGGCCTGCGATGGCCAGATCCTCGTCTCCGACGACATGCTGGGCCTCTTCAACGAGTTCAAACCACGCTTCGTCAAGCACTACAGCGAACTCGCCGAGGTGATCGAGAAGGCCGCAGGCGACTACGCCGCCGAGGTTAAGGAGCGCATCTTCCCCGGCCAGGAACACACGTTCCAGATCCGGTCGAAAAAGTAGTCACGTCTCCGGCAGGCGCTCCATTTCGTAGAGCGCATCATTGATCTGATCGACCTGCCGGGCGAGAAGCGCCTGCGCATCGCGCAGGCCCTTGTTGTAATAATGCGGTCCGACGTGCCGAGCCATGAGATCGACAAGCGCCTCGACTTCAAATCGGCCGATCTCGACCTCCGCCTCGTCCGAAAGATGGCACTGCACCTTCTGCAGAAGCCGCTCCATGTCATCGCGGCTGATCAGATCCTTTTCCATCCGTACCCTTCCTGTCCGACCGTGCTCGACACGACTTTTCGACGAGACCGCGCCCCTCATGCTGTGGCAAGGCCATACATCAATGCCAATGGTCATTCCATCAGCGGAATTGGTTTGTCCGACAAGCCGACAGCGGCTAGCCAGCAGATAAACGTGAGAAACTGCGCCATGTCCCGATCAGATTTCACCGTGGGTGCATTGAAGGCCCTCCCCGTCATCATCTCCGCCGGCCCTTTCGCCGTGCTGTTTGGCGCCGTGGCAGTGGCAAACGGCCAGACGGTCGCCGAGGCCGCGCTGATGAGCGCGACCGTCTATGCCGGCGCAAGTCAGCTGGTCGGCATCGAGCTCTTCGGCCAGGCCGTGCCCATGTGGGTTGTGGTCCTGTCGATCCTTGCGGTGAACTTCCGGCACATCCTCTATTCAGCCGCGATCACGCCCTTCATGGATCATTTCACGCTACCCCAGAAGATGCTGAGCTTCTTCCTGCTCACTGATCCGCAATTCGCCGAAACGCTCGCGCGTGGCGAAAGCGGCCGCAGCGTCTCCTTCCCCTGGTATGTCGGTTTCGGCGCGATGATATAGTACCCTGGGTCGCAATGACAGCCGTGGGAGGACTGGTTGGAAAAGCGATGGGCGACCCGGCAGACTGGGGCATCGACGTGCTCCTGCCGATCTACTTCCTCGGCCTGGTGCTCGGCTTCCGCAAGCGCGGCAATTTTCTGCTGATCGTGGCGGTCAGTGCCGTGGTCTCCGTCATTGCCCAGCATCTGATCGGCTCACCCTGGCACATCAGTGTCGGGGCACTCGCCGGCGTCCTCCTGGCGGCCATGCTGCCGCTGCCCGAACCTGCGGTCGAAAGCGAGGAGGCGAGCCGATGAGCACACTCTTTACGCCCTACATGACGCTGTTGATCGCAGCCGCCGCCGCTGCAACCTTCGCGACCCGCGTTGGCGGCTATATTCTGGTGAAGCGCCTGAAGCACATGCCGCCCCGACTTGAGGCGGCGCTGAACGCGGTTCCGGCAGCGGTTTTGACGACCCTTGTCGCGCCCGCCTTCTTCTACGGCGAGATCGACGTGAAGGTCGCCATGGCGGCGGCCTTTCTGATCGGCTTGCGCTTCGGTGCCATCCCGATGCTGATCGGCGGCTGGGCCGCCGTCATGCTGATGCGTCAGTTCGTCGGCTGAGGCTCAGCGCCCAAAGGGTGCCGTTGCCTGCTCCAGCCACGCCCGGGTCGCAGCGTCCGGGATCAACGGCAAGAGCTCTGCCCGCGTCTTGGCGTGATAGGCATCCAGCCACTGCAACTCGTCGCGCGTCAAAAGGTCCTCGACGATGAGCGAACGGTCGATCGGCACAAAGGTGAGCGTCTCGAAGCCGAGCATCGGCTGGTCGCCACCTTCGATCGCCTCGGCCTCGCGCACATAGATCAGGTTTTCGATGCGGATACCGAAGCTGCCGGGGCGGTAGTAGCCGGGCTCGTTAGACAGGATCATGCCGGGCAGCAGCTCCTGGGTCGAAAGACGTGCAATCCTCTGTGGGCCCTCATGCACCGAGAGATAGGAACCGACGCCATGGCCCGTGCCATGGGCGAAGTCAGCACCGGCCTTCCAGAGTGCAATGCGCGCCAGTGGATCGAGATCGCAACCCCGGGTTCCCTTCGGGAAACGCGCCGTGCTGATCGCGATCATGCCCTTGAGCGCCAGCGTGAAGAAACGCTTCTGCTCTTCAGGCACCTCCCCGACGGCTAGCGTGCGGGTGATGTCGGTGGTCCCGTTCAGATATTGCGCGCCCGAATTGATCAGGAACATCTCGGCCGAGCGGATCTGTCGGTCGCTTTCGGTTGTGACGCGGTAATGCATGATGGCGGCATTCTCGCCGGCACCGGAGATCGTGTCGAAGGAAATGTCCTTGAGCGGGTTCTGCATGCGCTCGCCAACCGCCGCACGCACCGCTTCCAGTTTCTGCGCCGCCGCAATCTCCGTCAGGCTGCCATGCGGCTGTTCGTTGAACCAGTGGAGGAACTCGACCATCGCCACACCGTCCTGCAGGTGTGCGGCCGCCGAGCCATTGAGCTCGACCATGTTCTTGACAGCCCGACCAAGCTTCGCCGGGTCGTTCCCCTCGACCACTTCGCCACCGCTCTCGCGGATCATCCGCGATAGGGCGTAAGGCGTAAGGTCGGGATCGACCAGAATGCGGGCGCCGTCGCGCGCAACCCGGTCGATGCGTTCGGAAAGAACCGCCGGATCCACCTGCTCGCAGAGATCGCGCAGATAATTTTCAACTTCAAGATTGGTCTTTGCGCTGTCGAGAAAGAGTTCGGCCGAACCGTCTGCCTTGATGATCGCACGCGAAAGCGGGTGTGGCGTATGCGGCACGTCACTACCCCGAAGGTTGAAGATCCACGCAACCGACGAAGGATCGGCAATCAGGACGGCCGCCAGATTCTTGTCGCTGAGATCGGCGGCAATGGTCTTCAACTTGTCTGCAGCAGACACGCCGGCCTGGTTCAGCGCCTGGATCATCACCGCGCCCTTCGGCTCGGCCGGACGATCGGTCCAGAGGCGATCGACGGGATTGAAAGGCAGGAAGACCAGACTGCCGCCCTTGTCGGCCAGCGCCTTCTCCAGCCGGCGCACTTCCGCTCCGGTATGTGTCCAAGGATCGATGCCGAGGCGGAAACCCTTCGGCGCACGGTTTTCGATCGACTTGTTAGGCGGCTCGCCGACGAGGTCGCCCGGCGTGAAGACAGACGCATCGACCTGCTGGGCAAGCTGCGTGACATAGCGACCATCGACGAATACGACGGCGAGCGTTTCGGTCACCATCAGCATCCCGGCGGAACCGGTAAAGCCGGTCGCCCAGGCGAGACGTTCGGCGGACTCAGGCACATATTCTCCGAGATATTCATCCGAGCGCGGCACGAGCAGTCCATCGATCTCAAGCTCGGCAAACAGCGCGCGTATAGCTGCGATCCTGGACTTGCCGTGGTGCGGCGTGGACTTGACCTCAAAGGACTGAAACATGGCATGGCTCGCGATGGGTTTGGGATTCTGTCAGGGCTTATAGCAAGGCCACACCGCCCTCACCACCACTGCCGCACGCTTTCGCAGCATATGCGTCTCCGCTGATATCGTTATGCCGTAAATTCAGGCAGAGATTATGCTGCTATGCAGCAATCGCACATCTCCCGTGCTCTAGCCCCTCTGACTGAACAAGCGGGAACAGACTATATCAGGGTCATCGAGGACGCGACAAACCAGCGTCCACAACGGAAAAGGAACCGAGAGATGGCCAAGTCTTTCCTGCGCACCGCCCTCAACAATCTCGTCGAGGCACGCCAGCGCCGTGCCGATCTCTATACCACGGGCGCCCTGCTGTCGCTCGATGACGCATCGCTGGAGGCCATGGGCCTGAAGCGCGAAGAACTGCGCCGTCGTCCGTATCAGCACTCGATCATCTGATCGGCGATGGTCTGACCGACCGTCCAGTCTAGCATCCGCTTGAGCGCTCCTCCCACGCTCGCGGACCCCGGCGCGGCATGATGCCTGTGCCAAAAAGGCGGCTCCTTGCGGGCCGCCTTTTTTATACTCCCTGGCAACTGACGTTATGTCTCAGCCTTTCCCTAGCGTAAAGTGAATGGTCACCCAGCCGTTGCGCCAGATCGTCTTCACATGCGAGAGCCCCTCGCCGCTATAGGCCGCAATCACCTTCCAGCGCTGCTCGGCAAGGATGCCGGAAAGAATGACGGACCCACCCGGCGCCAGATGCGTGACCAGTTGCGGCGCCATCTTGATCAGCGGCCTTGCGAGAATATTGGCAATCACAAGATCGAAGGGGCCGTGCTCGCGAAACGCCGTGGAGTGAAACCCCGGGGCGGTGCGGAAGTCGATGCCCTCGACGATCTGATTGCGACGGGCATTTTCCTTGGCGACACGCACGGCGATCGGATCGATGTCGGTCGCGAGAACCGGCACGGGAAGAAGCTTGCGCACAGCGATTGCCAGCACGCCGCTGCCCGTCCCCAAGTCCAGCGCATTGCGGACCTTGCGAGAGCGAACGACCTTTTCGATGACTTCGAGGCAGCCTGCCGTCGTGCCGTGGTGGCCGGTTCCGAAGGCCTGGCCGGCATCGATCTCGATGGCAAGGTCGTGCACCTGCACCTTGTCCCGGTCATGCGAGCCATGCACCAGGAAGCGACCGGCGCGCACCGGCTTCAATCCCTCGAGCGACTTGGCGATCCAGTCGATATCAGGAATGACCTCCCGCTCGATCGTGGAATCCGCAAACTCTTCCGCCAGCAGATCCTGAACCCGTGGCAGGACCTCGTCTTCCTGATCGGCCATCAGATAAATGGAGGCCTCCCAGATATCCGCCTTCTCGTCCACTTCCGTAGTCGCGATCGCATAATCCTCCTCGCCGAAAGCGAAGCTCATCAGATCGAGGATCCGGTTGGCGTTCTTCTCGGTGGTGGTCACATAGAGGCGGATTTCGCTCACGGTCGGGTCTTCCTCGGAGGTCACGGGGTCAGCCGTTGCGGTACAACGCAATCGCCGTCATGGCAACCTCCGCCAGGGGACGGACCGTCAGCCCTTCATCAGGTTTTCAAGCTTCTTGACGGCCGTATCCGGGTTCTCGCCATAGGCAATCGTGCCCTTGAAGCGTCCCTCGGCATCCAGGAGGAAGACGGAGGCCGTGTGATCCATGGTATAGTCACCATCCGGCTGAGCTTCGTCGAGCGGGATCTTCTTGGCATAGACGCGGAAGCCCTTGACCACTTCGGCAATCTTGGCGGGATCACCGGCAATCCCGGTGATGCGGTCCGTAACGTTGGAGATGTAGCGACCGAGGAGCTCGGGCGTGTCCCGCTCGGGATCGACGGTCACGAAATAGGCCTGCAGCCCCTTGGCGTCGGGATCGACCTGCTTCAACCAACCATCCAGTTCGAAGAGCGTAGTCGGGCACACTTCCGGGCAATGGGTGAAGCCGAAGAACAGCGCCGTCGGCTTGCCGCGGAAAGCCTGTTCGGTGATCGGCTGGCCGTTCTGGTCGATGAGCTCGAATGGCACGCCGAAGGGCCCCTCCGCGATCGTCTGATCCGACTGCGTGACCGAATAGGTCAGCCAGCCGAGAACACCCGCCATGACGACTACTGCCGCCCACAAGATGACCCTGACCGTTTTCATGATGGCATTCCCTTGAAATCGAACTTCTCGCCCAGCCGGATAAGCCTCCCGGCGAAAGAAGGCAATTCAACTCGCTGTAAATGCTGCAACGAGCGCTGATTTGTCACGGACCACGAAGACTAGAAGCAGTAGGCCAGACCGGATTCGATCAAGCCTAGGAAGATCTCCGAACCGTAGTGCAACCAGCCCAGGAAGACAGCCATAGTGAACAACGTCCCTGCAAGCATGAGGGCGGTCAAAGGCAACCATTTCTGTGAGCGCACGAAATCGGACATGACGCCATGATAGCGCAGTTCGGTCCGGATGAAACGCGAGAATTTGAACTCCCTGCGCTGTAATTTGACGGATATCAAGGAAGGCCCGTGGTAGTTTCTGACAGATTGTCGCAGCACCGCATGTCTTGGGAGGGACGGATGGAACAGCAGGCACTTGATCGGGGCTCTCTGCCGAAGCTGCAGATCAACCGGCTGCGCATGGACGATATCCGTGCAGCCTTTTCCGACGGGTGGAGTGACTTTCGCAGCTATCCCGCTTACGGCCTGTTTTTTGGTGCAATCTATGCGACAGGCGGCATCTTCATCGCGATTATGCTCGCTTATTACCACCTGCCATGGATGATCATTCCGGTTGCGATCGGCTTCCCGCTCATCGGACCGTTTATTGCTGTCGGTCTCTACGAGATCAGCCGCCGGCACAGGCTTGGCGAAACGGTCAGCTGGAAGGCAATCCTTGCCGAAGTCTTTCGCCAGCGCGAGCGGCAACTGTCCTGGATGGCCTTCGTCGTGCTCTTCATATTCTGGATCTGGATCTACCAGGTTCGCCTGTTGATGGCGCTGTTCCTCGGCTTCCGCGTTCCCGCAACGCTCGACGCATTTGTCAACGTCGTGCTCACCACCCCGGAAGGGCTCTTGTTCCTCACCGTCGGCACCGTTGTCGGGGCTGTCCTGGCCACCATTCTCTTCACCGCAACGGTGATCTCGATGCCGCTTCTCCTCGATCATGAGGTTGATTTCGTCACCGCCATGATCACGAGCATGCGCACCGTGATCGAAAATATGGCTCCCATGCTCGTCTTCGGATTCGTCATTGCCGCTTTGGCCATCCTCGCCATGCTGCCGCTTTTTCTCGGCCTGTTGATTGTTCTGCCGGTCGCCGGGCACGCCACATGGCACCTTTATCGTCGCGCGATCACGGCCACTTAGCCAAGAGAGAGCCCAGAATTCGACCACTGGCTGCATGGTTAGTTCTTGATTAACTAATATTAGCGATTCTGCATCGGCGTTTTGGCTCAGGTGAGCCAAGCGGACATGATCGTCCGCCGGGATACTCCTCTCCGGATTGCGCATGACACGTCACCGACGTGCAGGGGCAGTCGGAACAAGGGCTGGGGAGTTTCATGGTCAATCTCATCACGGGTAAGGACCTGTCCGTCAAGCAGCGCCTGATGACGCTGGGCGCCGCGGCAGTGCTGGGCATAGGCTCGATGCTGGCCGTCGGCTGGTACCAGAACGCACGCATATCCACCGCAATCCACGACTCGATCGAGATCAAGAATGAAGTCGAGCGCATCAATGAGATGCGCCTCGCCAATGCCAACATGGTACTGGCGGCCATGGACACGATCATCGACCGCGGGGAAGGAAGCATTCAGCCGGAGCGCATGGATATCATCAATGCCGCAGTGACGCTGCTTCGGGATGGCGCGCCCGTCCTTGCTTCTGTCGCTGCAGAAGCCGGTTCGCCGGGCGAAGTGGAAAGCTACGAAGCCGACCTGAATGCCGTCGCACAAGCCATCCAGGTCGACCTTAAACGGATGGTCGAGACTGGCGCGCCGGAACAAGACTACGCTGCCATCGACGACGCGATCGACGGTTCGGGCGAACGCCTCGGCGGCGTGCTCAACAACCTCTCGGCTCTCGGCGGCAATCTGGTCGAAGACTATGCCAACGAGGCGACCCGTCGAAGCAATCAGGCGCTAACCTTTCAGCTTGGGCTGGGCAGTATCGCCTTCTTCTCGGTGATCGCACTCCAGCTCATCCACGGCAATTCGATCGCCAACGGCATCCGGCTCGTTCGCACGAGCATGCAGCGCATCATCGACGGCGACTACAAGACGGAGGTTGCCGAAACCGACCGGCACGACGAAATCGGCGCAATGGCCCGTTCGGCCGATATCTTCCGCAAGGCGGCTATCGAAAAGCAAGACCTGGAGGAAGCAAGCCTCTCTCAGCGCCTGCAGAACGAGACCGAGCGGGAAAGCCGTACCGCAGCCATGGAAGCTGACACGCGGGCCCTCAGGCTCGCGGTCGATGCGCTCGGCGAAGGTCTGACCCGCCTGTCTCAGGGTGACCTCTGTGCAACCATCGTTGGCCCCTTCCCGCAGGACCTCGAGCGCTTGAGGATCGATTTCAACGAAGTGGCCGCAAACCTCAAGCGGGTCATGACCGAGATCGCAACCAACAGCAACTCGATCCACGCCAACAGCCAGCAAATGAAGAGCGCCGCAGACGATCTTGCCCGCCGCACCGAGCAGCAGGCTGCCTCGCTCGAGGAAACCTCGGCCGCCCTCTCCGAGATCACCGAGACCGTCAAGAGCGCGACTGACCGAGCCGAAGAAGCCAGCCACATGGTCGACAATGCGAAGGACTACGCCGAGAAATCCGGCGCCGTCGTCAATGACGCCATGTCCGCAATGAACCGCATCGAGGATGCCACCGACGAAATCGGCAAGATCATCAACGTTATCGATGAGATCGCCTTCCAGACCAACCTTCTGGCCCTCAACGCGGGCGTTGAGGCGGCCCGTGCCGGCGACGCTGGCAAGGGGTTCGCCGTCGTTGCTCAGGAAGTCCGGGCGCTGGCCGGACGCGCTGCCGATGCCGCGCGTGACATCAAGACCTTGGTCACCCGTTCCAATGATGAAGTGCGCTCCGGGGTGGAGCTTGTGACAGCGACCGGAGAGGCGCTGCACCGGATCGGGGAAGATGTTTTACGAATTAACGAGCACGTTAAGGCAATCGTTACCAGCGCGAGAGAACAATCAGTTGGACTGAGCGAGATCAATTCGGCCGTCAGCCAGATGGACCAGGTCACGCAGCAGAATGCCGCGATGGTGGAGCAGACCAATGCGGCAAGCCACACGCTGGCAAGTGACGCGGAAAATCTTTCGCGACTTGTCGGGCAGTTCAAGGTGAACTTGAGCGAGACTGCTCATGGACAGCATCAGGAGGCAGCGCGCGCCGCCTCCCCTCAGCGACCGTCTCCCGCGCGGGCACTGATGAACAAAGTCGCGGGATCGTTCAATCGTACCGCCACGGCATCAGCCTCTGCTGCCGCGGCACAGGAACACTGGGAAGAGTTCTGAACATGAGCAATGCCATCAAACAATCGGGCGCCTATCTGGAAATTGTTTCCTTCCATCTTGGCGACCAGGAATTCTGCATCGACATCATGGCCATCCGCGAAATCCGTGGCTGGGCACCAGTTACTCCGATGCCGCATACCCCCCCTTACGTTCTCGGCCTGATCAACCTGCGCGGCGCCGTCATCCCGGTCATCGACATGGCCTGCCGCCTCGGCATGAAGATGACCGAACCGTCGGAACGCGCTGCGATCATCGTCACCGACATCGCCGGCAAGCTGGTCGGCCTTCTGGTCGAACAGGTCTCGGACATGATGACAATCAGGAGCGAAGACCTGCAGCCGGCACCGGAGATCATCCCGGAAGCCCAGCGCGCTTTCTGCCGCGGCATCGTCGCACTCGAGAAGTCGATGGTCTGCTTCCTCAACCTCGACACCGTCATTGCCGACGAGCTCGCTCAGGCAGCTTGATCCGTCCTGTCTTCCCAGAGAAACGTCCCGGCTCAATGCCGGGGCGTTTTTTGGCGTTGTGACAAAAGCAAATCATGTTGCGGGGCCACACCTACTCAACGAGGTACCCAAATAACACGGAATATAGCTTTAATTTATAATTATTTTAACATGCCACGGAACTGTAGAGGTGTTGCGGCGTTTCTCCGTAGCTTCCGACGACGCGGAAGTTTCTGAAAAGAAACCAAGGAGACACATCATGAATACTGCAGTAAAGCTCGCGCTCGCCGGTGCTATGTCTATCGCTTCTGTTTCGGGCGTTGCTCTCGCTCAGACCGCTACACCGATGGTCGACACCACGACCACCACCAATTCCACGACGATGGCTGAAGGCGTCAGCATCGTTTACCTCGACAGCCTGAACAATGATCAGGACCGTCAGCAGCACACTCGCCTTGAAGCCATGACCAACGACCAGAGCGCTATGGCCGAAGCACAGGCTGAAGCAAGCGCCGATGCGGCCATCATGGCAGCTCTGCAGGAAAAGAGCATTGAGACCATGAATGTCATCGACGTCGACACTGCTGCTAACGGCGGCAAGATCGTTTACGTCAAGTAAGTCGTCTAACGCGACTTCCAATAACGCCCTGGATCCTTAAGGCTCCAGGGCGTCTTTGCATGGAGAGTTGAACAGGATGCTCTCCGTCCGGCTGCGAAATTGGGGGTGACGCGGCGCCGGTTCAACATGCATGACCCACTGCATCGCGCCGTTGAAGTGACAGTTGTCACACCGGGAACGTCGATCTGTGTTGCCCCCAAAACTGGTCTGTCAATTCGGCTTTCCCGAGGTCCAGACGACCGTCTGATTGAACAGCGGCACGGTCGAGATCGCCATCTTGGCCGATCCTTCGACCACCTGACGTGAATGGGCGAGATAAATCAGCGTGTCGTTCTTCTTGTCGTAGATGCGATTGACGACGAGCGACTTCCAGATGATCGAGAGTCCTTCCCTGAAGACCTCTTCGCCGTCTTCCGAGAGATCGATGTCGCCGATCTCGATCGGTCCTGTCTGACGGCAGGCGATCGAGTTGTTGGACGGGTCCTCGAACCAGTTTCCCTTGGAGAGCCGATCGATGATCGAGCGATCGAAATAAGTGACGTGACAGGTGACGCCCTTCACTTCAGGATCCGTCATCGCTTCAATGACGATGTCATTCCCGACCCAGTCCACGCCGACCTTGCCGACGACTTCGGACGACGCGGGGATCGCCGTCGAGGCGAGAATGACGGCAGCAGCAGCGGCTTTGCGGATCGACATCGAGTTCACTCCTTCGTGATATCCCTGAAGATAGGATGCCCGATCACGCTTGCAAGGCGAGCGCCTTCTTCTTCGGCTTGCGGGCAAAGGAGCAAGCATCGTAGCCCTGCCGGTGCAAACGGCCCGGATTGAGCCCGAGCTTCAGGGCGAGATCAAAGAGGTCGTCGACCCCGGCCTCGAGAGCCATGGCAAGGCAGGCTTCGGCGCAAATGCGCGCATCTTCGGCGGCATTGTGATGCAGGAAAGTGAGCCCGAGATGCGCGGCCAGCACGTTCAGCCGGTGCGAGCCGAGCGAAGGCCAGTGGCGCTGGGCGAGCTTGACGCTGCACAGATAGGACAGCTCCGGATACTCCAGTCCCGAAAAATCGAGGCTGGCCCTGAGCACGGAAAAGTCGAAAGAGGCATTGTGCGCGATCATCCGCGCACCCTCGAAATCGGCGGCGAATTCGAGCATGACGTCGGCAAACTCCGGAGCATGGGCTGTGTGCTCGGGCCGAATGCCGTGGATCGCGATGTTGAACGGGGAGTAGCGGTTTTCCGGCGGCCGGATCAGGCGCTCCTCGACACGGACGACACGGCCGTTCTCGATGAAGGCGAGGCCGACGGAGCAGGCACTCGCACGCGCCTCGGTCGCTGTCTCGAAGTCGATGGCAATCGTCTTGCCGGAAAATTGAGAGATGGACATGTCAAAGCCTTAAAAGCTGCAGCGGATTCGGACAAGGGTCCCGGCGTCGCACTTGACCGACGCCTGCGCCCTATCCATCATGCGCAGATGGCTGCAGCTGACTTGACCACAGCAATGACCCTTTATGTGACCACCCTTTACAAGGGTGTCCGGGTCAGGTCGCGTCTATAGCACCGATTTATCCCGAACGCCCTGCGGTTGAGCAGGCGTCCGGTTCGCTCTCCCGCCCAATACATGGAGAGCAAGCATGACACAGTCACACCCCATCACCTCAGCAGACGATCGAGCATGTCCCGAAGGCCTGACGATCCGTGCGCGATCCCTGACAGACGCTGCAGCAATCGCCGACCTGCACAATCTGCCGGGCTACCGCTTTGGCACCGTGCGCCTCCCCTATCACAGCGTAGAAGAAATCAGGCGCGGGATAGAACAGCAGTCCACCGATGCCCGAAGCCTCGTGGCCGTGCTCGACGGAATGGTGGTCGGCGATATCGCCTTGTTGCCCGCCAAAGGCAGGCGTGCCCATGTCGCCACGCTTGGCATGGGCGTCCATGACAACTACACCCGCCGCGGGATCGGACGCGCGCTCCTCGGCGAGGCGATCGGGATCGCGGATGACTGGCTGAACCTGCGGCGCCTTGAACTGACCGTTTACGCGGACAATGCCGCTGCCATCGCTCTCTATCAGAACTTCGGCTTCACGGTGGAAGGGCGGATGGCGGACTATGCCTTTCGGGGCGGAGCCTATGTCGAGGCCTTGGCCATGGCGCGGCTTCGCATATGACGTGCCCCGATAGTGCGAGGCCCATGGTTCACCATAGCGCAGCGTTTTCGTTCCCTGCCCCTCGACTTTCCGGGTGGAGGCGAGTAGGAACAGCGCCAACATACCCGCAATCGGCGGGCGCGGTGCTTTGGCCCGCACCATCCATCACATTCGAAAGACCACTCCATGACTGATTTCGACGCCATCGTTCCGGCGATCGCTGAGGCCTTGCGCAAGCGCGGCTACGACACCCTGACACCCGTGCAGCAAGCCATGATCGACCCCGAACTGGAAGGTCGCGATGCGCTCGTCTCGGCGCAGACGGGATCCGGCAAGACAGTTGCCTTCGGTCTCGCCATGGCCCCGACGCTGCTGCCTGAAGGCGGTCGTTTCGAGCGCGCCGGTGCGCCGCTGGCGCTCGCAATCGCGCCGACCCGCGAACTGGCCATGCAGGTCAAGCGCGAATTGGAGTGGCTCTACGCCGAGACCGGCGCGATCATCGGTTCCTGTGTCGGAGGCATGGATATCCGCAACGAGCGCCGGGCGCTCGAGCGCGGTGCCCACATCATCGTCGGCACACCGGGACGCCTGCGCGACCACATTACCCGCCGAGCGCTCGACCTGTCCCAGATGCGTGTTGTCGTGCTCGACGAAGCCGACGAGATGCTCGATCTCGGCTTCCGCGAGGATCTTGAGTTCATCCTGGAAGAATCGCCAGAGGATCGCCGCACGCTGATGTTTTCGGCAACCGTGCCGCGCTCGATCGCTGATCTCGCCAAGAGCTACCAGCGCGACGCGCGACGCATCGAGGCCGTGTCCGAGCAGAAGCAGCATGTCGATATCGAGTATCGTGCACTCGCCGTCGCCAATCCCGATCGCGAGAATGCCATCATCAACGTTCTGCGCTTCTACGAAGCCCGCAACGCCATCGTTTTTTGCTCCACGCGCGCTGCCGTCAACCACCTGACGGCACGCCTGCACAACCGCGGCTTCTCGGTCGTGGCGCTTTCCGGTGAGCTTTCGCAGAACGAACGCACCCACGCGCTGCAGGCCATGCGTGATGGCCGTGCGCGCGTCTGCATCGCAACCGACGTCGCCGCCCGCGGCATCGACCTGCCCGGCCTCGAACTCGTCATTCACGCCGACCTGCCGACCAATTCCGAAACCCTGCTGCACCGCTCCGGCCGGACCGGCCGCGCTGGCAACAAGGGCGTCTCGGCGCTGATCGTGCCGAACAGTGCCCGCCGCAAGGCTGAGCGCCTTCTGGGCGGTGCCAATGTCCGTCCAACCTGGGCGCTGCCGCCTTCCGCAGACGAGGTCCAGGCCCGCGACGACGAGCGCCTGATGGCCGATGCCTCGCTCACCGAAGCCATTACTGAAGACGAAGCACCAATGGTCGAGGCACTGATCGCAACCCACGGGGCTGAGCAGGTGGCAGCCGCCTTCCTGCGCCTGCAGCGCGGCAATCGCTCGGCACCGGAAGATCTGATCCCCGTCAGCCTCGAAGCCGGCAAGGCCCGCAAGGAGCCGGACTATGCCAACCCGGCGAACTCGGCGACCAAGCCGCGTGGCGATTTTGGCGCCAGCGTCTGGTTCTCCGTTTCCGTCGGCCGTCGCCAGAATGCCGAGCCGCGCTGGCTGATCCCGATGCTCTGCCGCAACGGCAACATCACCAAGAACGAGATCGGCGCAATCAAGATGCAGCCGGAGGAAACCTTCGTCGAGATCGCTGAAAGCGCGCTCGACACGTTCCTCAGCGCACTTGGTCCGAACAAGGCGCTCGAGCGCGGCATCACCATGGCGCAGCTCCCCGGCATTCCGGACTTCAACGCGGCTCCGAAAGAGCGCGCCCCCCGCCCCCCGCGCGAGGAAGGCAATCGCAAGCCCTTTGGCGACAAAAAGCCTTATGGTGACAAGAAGCCCTACGGCGAAAAGAAGGCTTATGGCGACAAGGCACCCTATGGTGAAAAGAAGCCGTTCGGCGACAAGAAGCCCTACGCCCGCAAGGATGACGGCCCTGCCCGACCGCCGCGCGACGCCATGGCGGTGACGGATTCGGAAGTCTGGGGCGACGCGCCCAAGCCCAAGCGCACCGACTGGAGCGACGACAAGCCGGGGTTCAAGAAGAAGCCGAAGGGTGCGTCGAATTCCTGGGACAAGCCAGCCAAGCCCGACTGGGCTGGCAAGCCGAAGGGTGACAAGCCTGCCTTTGGCGGCGCTGGAAAGCCCAAAGGCAAGTTCGACGACCGTGCTGGCGCAGGCCCCCAAAAGAAGAAGAGCTTCAAGCCCAAGGGCTGATCAGCGCGGGCTTGCCCTGTCCGCAGTCGGGCGGCGCCCTCACATGATATGAGCCGGTTGCCTTGCGGCAGCCGGTGAACCTCCCGCAAGCCGGAACAACCACCCCCATTTGCGCATTCCCTGCGCGGCAAGGGACGGTGGAACAATGACAGAAATCGCGAATGAAACTCACGAATCGGCACGGGTAAGCCGGTTTCTCGTTGGTCTTGCACGCGGGCTTGCCGGAGCCCTTCTCTTCTCCATCCCCATGCTGATGACGATGGAGATGTGGTTCCTGGGTTTCTACATGGACCGAGAGCGGCTTCTGCTGCTGCTTGTCCTCAATCTGCCTCTCCTCATCGGGCTCTCCCACCGCATTGGTTTCGAACGGACCGCCACCTGGCGCGAATCGGCCCGCGACGCGATTGTCGCCTACGGCATGGGCGTGGCCGCCAGTGCGCTGATCCTTGTGCTGCTTGGGGTGATCAAACTCGATATGGCGCCGCGCGAATGGGTTGGAATGGTGGCGCTACAGGCAGTACCGGCAAGCATCGGTGCATTGCTCGGCCGAAGCCAGCTTAGCATGCAGGACGATGATGAAGATGACGAGCAGGACGGTGCCGATCCAAGCCAGGAGGCCAATACCGGCTATCTCACCGAACTTTTCATGATGGCCGTCGGGGCACTGTTCCTGTCGCTCAATCTGGCGCCTACAGAGGAGATGATTCTTCTCGCCTACAAGATGACGATCTGGCACGCCCTTGCGCTTATGGCGCTATCGATGATGCTGATGCATGGTTTCGTTTATGCGCTTGCCTTCAAGGGCAGCCACAGTCTTCACGAAGACACTCCGGTCTGGCACGCCTTTGTTCGCTTCACCATCCCTGGCTATGTCGTCGCCCTGGCCGTCAGCCTCTACAGCCTCTGGACGTTCGGTCGCCTTGATGACCTCGGTATGGCCGAGGCCATTCTGACCTTGGTTGTGCTCGGTTTCCCGGCAGCGATCGGCGCGGCTGCCGCCAGACTTATTCTTTAGGGAGGCCGGACATGGCACCTGACAATGTCAGAAAATCAACCGGCGCCACCCGCCCTCATTGGGTGGAATGGCTCACCGGTCTTGCAGCCACCACCATTGTCGTTTCGATGATCGGCTGGATGATCTTTGAAGCGATGACAAGCAAAGACCGCCCGCCGGAGCTTGCCGTCCAGATCCTCGCTATTGCTCCCCAACCCTCCGGTTGGCGCGTCATGATCGAGGTCCGCAATTCAGGCGACCAGGCGGCCGCTGCGGTGGAAATAAAGGCGACCCTCCTCGACGGACCAGAGCTGGTCGAGGAAGCGGGAATGACCTTCGACTACGTCGCTGCCGGCTCGGCTTCTCGGGGCGGCCTGCTTTTCGTCAACAATCCATCTCTCCATCAGCTGCAGGTTGTCCCATCCGGCTTCACAGAGCCGTGAAAGTCCAATATCGGCACGAAGCTCCATGCAATCCTGGGTTTTGGATTCATCAAACCTTAATTTTTGAGGGATTAATACTGGTAGAAATGAAAATGAAGTCTTTACGGCTAGGGTTGCATTCGGCACTTTGATGTAAAGCGGTCGCAATGTTTGCGAGCAACCATATTTCATGACAGCAGACGGCGACAGATAAGCTCTCGCGTCGACTGATCGATTTTCGTTTCAAGTCTTTCTGTGTGGTCAAAACCTATGTTGAAGCAACGGATTGAAGCGTGGGTCATCCGCGATATTGGGCTGACAGAATTCGATAACTGGGATGCGGTGCTCCGCTTTGCAACCAGACTGTCGATCCGCAATTCCATCATCGCATGCTTTATGGTCGCAGGCATCTTGCTTGTCCTGCATGCCTTCGACGTCCTGCTCAACCCACTGTTGCGCGATCTGGCAATCGGCTGCGGCATCGCCATGATCGTATCCTTCGTCCTGACGATGCTCTGCTCTCTCTACATGGGTTATGCCGTCATCCACCTTGCCAGAACCAGGCTCGAGTTCCGCCAGTTGAGCCGCACGGACATGCTGTCGGGCCTTCTTAACCGCCGCGCCTTCATCGAGGATCTCTCTCTGGTTGAGCGCGGGCATCTGCTGATCCTGGACATCGACCGCTTCAAGCAGATCAATGATCGCTATGGCCATCTGGCGGGCGACGACGTGATCGTCGCGGTTGCAAAAACGCTCTGTGAAATCACCGGACCCGCCCATCTCGTCGCGCGGATCGGCGGGGAAGAGTTCGCCATCCTCTTTCGGGATGCCGAATTTGCCGATGTCATCGCGATGGCTGAAAAGCTACGGCGAACCATTGCAAACCGTCTGGTCGAGTCCGTCCACCAGTCGATCGCCGTCACCATATCCGGCGGCTTGGCCGACATCACGCCGCTTCGCGATTTCACGGCAGTCTACGCCGCAGCCGATCAGGCGCTGTATCTGGCGAAGTCGTCCGGCCGCAACAGGATCGTGCTCGAACGCGATCTACCGCGCACGCCCCATCAATCGGACTCTGTTCGGCTCGACCTTGGCGACCCGGCCTTCACAGCAGCCTGACCTCAGCCGCCGATCAGCGTCAACCACTCGTCTTCGGTCATCACCTGAACGCCGAGCTCATGGGCCTTGTCGAGCTTCGAACCTGCACCCGGTCCCGCGACCACATAATCCGTCTTCTTCGATACAGAGCCCGCAACCTTGGCTCCGAGCCCTTCGGCCCGGGCCTTTGCCTCATCACGCGTGAAGCGTTCCAGCGATCCGGTGAAGACGACAGTCTTGCCAGCCACGGGACTGTCACTTGCGACCGGTGCCTCGGCGTCCACGGGCGTCACTTCGCTCAAAAGGCGCTGCATGACTTCGAGATTGCGCGGCTCCTTGAAGAATTCGACGATAGAAGCGGCGACAACCTCGCCGATCCCATCGATGCTGTTCAACTCGTTCCAGGCATCGCCGAACTTTGGCGCTGCCGCCTGCATGGCTTCCGCAAACGCCGCATAACTGCCGTAGGACCGCGCCAAGAGCTTGGCCGTGGTCTCGCCGACATGGCGGATGCCAAGCGCAAAGATCAAGCGGTGGAGTGCAATCTCGCGCCGCGCATCGATCGCCTCGAACAGCTTGCGCACACTGACCCGACCGAAACCTTCAATATTCTCGAGCTTGGTCAGCGATTGGTCCTGGCGTGCCTTCAGCGTGAAGATGTCAGGCGCTGTGCGGATCATCAGCGCCGGATCGTCGCTCTCGAAGAAGAAGTCCACCTGCTTGGTGCCGAGCCCTTCGATGTCGAAGGCATTTCGCGAGACGAAATGCTTGATGTGCTCAACAGCCTGTGCGCGGCAGACAAAACCGCCAGTGCAGCGCGTAACCGAATCGAGCTTGCCCGTCTTCTCGTTCTTCTCCCGCACCGCATGGCTGCCACAGACCGGGCAGGTCTTCGGGAATGCATAAGGCGAAGCCTCCGCTGACCGCTTTTCGAGCACCACGTCGAGCACCTGCGGAATGACGTCGCCGGCGCGCTGGACGATCACCGTGTCGCCGATGCGGATATCGTGGTCGTCAGGTCGGATACGATCGCCGGAATTACCGATACCCTTGATGTAGTCCTCGTTATGCAACGTCGCATTCGTGACAACCACGCCGCCGACGGTGATCGGCGTCAGACGCGCAACCGGCGTCAGCGCCCCCGTGCGCCCCACCTGGATGTCGATCGCCTCGACCGTGGTGAAGGCCTGCTCTGCGGGGAACTTGTGCGCCGTCGCCCAGCGCGGCGATCGGGACCTAAAGCCCAGACGGGCCTGCAGATCCAGCCGGTCGACCTTGTATACGACACCGTCGATATCATAGTCGAGATCGGGCCGCTGTAGTCCGATATCGCTGTAATGCGCGATGATATCAGCGACGGAACTCAGCCGCCGCGTCAGCGGATTGATCGGGAAACCCCAACGGCCGAAGACCTGCACCATCTCCCATTGCGTCTCGGCCGGCATCTGGCTCATCTCGCCCCAGGCATAGGCAAAGAAGCGCAGCTTGCGGTTCGCCGTCACCTTCGGATCGAGTTGACGCAGTGAACCGGAAGCCGTGTTGCGTGGATTGACATAGGTCTGCCGGCCCTCGGCCTCCATCTGCGCGTTGAGCGCCAGGAAGTCTGATTTCGCCATATAGACTTCGCCACGCACCTCGACGACATCAGGGGCGTCCGCTGGAAGCTCGGTCGGGATTTCCTTGATCGTCAGGATATTGGCGGTGACGTTTTCGCCCGTCGTGCCGTCGCCGCGGGTCGCCGCCGTCACCAGCTTGCGGTTCTCGTAGCGCAGCGACATCGAGAGCCCGTCGATCTTCGGTTCGGCGGTAAAGGCGATGGAATTGTCCGGCAGCTGGCCGAGGAAGCGGTAGACTGAAGACACGAAGTCCTGGACGTCCTCATCCGAAAAGGTGTTGTCGAGCGACAGCATCGGGCGGGCGTGAACCACCTGCGCGAAGATGCCAGCGGGGGCCGCACCCACGCGCTGGGACGGGCTGTCGGTGCGCACGAGTTGCGGGAATTGTGCCTCGATCGCATCATTGCGCCGCTTCAGCGCATCATAATCCGCGTCCGAGATCTCCGGCTTATCCTTGCCGTGATAGAGGGCGTCGTGATGGGCGATTTCGGTTGCCAGCCGCTGCAGTTCGGCCTTCGCCTGGTCCTCGGTCAAGGTCTCGACAGGAATGGTCTCAACAGCCATGGCAACCTCCGCAATGCTTCAGTCGGGTTTAGCGGAAAATCGGCGAATGAAAAGAGCGTGCGCTCACTCCTCCACCTTGCTGAGATCGAGTCTTGCCGTCAGTGGCAGGTGATCGGACGCAAGGCGTGCAAGCGGCGTATCATGCGCCGTCAGATCGACGATCAGACCGGACCGGTTCGCCATGATCCGGTCGAGAGAAAGAACAGGCAGACGAGCCGGAAAACTCGGGACAGGTGGCGGCAGAGGCCCGAAAACCGGCTCCAGCCGTGTGAGCGCGGAGCCGGGCCCCAGGCGCCACTCGTTGAAATCCCCCATCAAAAGCGTGGGCCGCTCGGCGCGGTTCTGCAAGAGATCGAGGATGACATCCGCTTGTTGGCGCCGCGCCCAGCGAAGCAAGCCGAGATGTGCTGCAATGACACGAAGACCTGCCCGGCCTTCAATGTCGATTTCGGCGACCAGAGCCCCACGCGGCTCAAGACCAGGCAGTGCCACCTGATGCACGTCGCGTACGATGCCTTCGCGAAACAGCAGCACATTGCCCCGCCATCCATGCGACTTCGGCCCGGTGAGTACCGGTACCGGCAGAAGGCCAGTCTCCAGCCGCAGCCGATTGAGATCGAGAAGCCCGGAGCGCTCGCCGAAACGCTGGTCCGCCTCCTGCAGCGCGATCACGTCTGGACCGATTTCCCTTATGACGTCGATGATGCGTTCGGGATCGAACTTACCGTCCGTCCCGACGCATTTGTGCACATTATAGGAAGCGACAGTCAGCGCACCATCGACCTGTGTCTTGACCACCCCCTCGGCCGGACGCCATCTGCGATTTCGGATGGAGGTCACCATCGTGCGGGCGAGACTTGGCTTGGTCTTTTTCATCACACCTTTAGCATCCGTCGTCGGTTGGGCCGGTGGCCGGTTGCGGTTGAGGCCGCGCTGAAAACGCCCGCCCCGATCAAAGATAGGGCGATCCGAGCCAGAACAAGCGATCGATCATACGATTGGGCAGAGATCGTGACCTGAGTGTATCGAGCGTGACCTGTCTCGCGCTGGACAGACTGTGGTCGATCCGGTCTTCGATCTGCGCGGCAAGACCGCGATCATAGACCTCGAGATCGATCTCGAAATTCAATCGCAGCGAACGCGAATCGAGATTGGACGAGCCGATGAAGCACCATTGCCGATCGATCACCATCAGCTTCGAATGATCGAACCGACCGTCCGCCAGATGCACCCGGCACCCTTCGCGCAGGATCTGGTCGAACTGACCCATCATCGCGCGGGCGACGATGGCGAGATTGTTCTGTGAGGGCACGATCACGTCCACCTGAACACCCCGACGGGCTGCCGTATTCAGTGCCGCAATAAATGTCGTATCGGGCAGAAAGTAGGGAGAGACGATCCGGATTGATCGTTCGGCCACGGAGAACGCGCCGAGCAAAAGCCGGTGATTCGTCTCGATATGGGTGTCAGGGCCGGATACCACCGCCCGAACGGCAGTTCCTGCCCCTGGAACGGCATCGTCGAGCCGGACGCCCCATTCCGGCCCCAGCAGCACTTCCCCGGTCTCGAAATGCCAGTCTTCGGCGGCAACAGCGAGGATATCGGCGACAACAGGTCCGGTCACCCGAAAATGGGTGTCGCGCGCGCCATCCGGCCCGGTGAAGCCCGCTCGGATGTTCATGCCGCCGACAAAAGCGGTGCTTCCATCTGTAACCAGAATTTTCCGGTGCGTGCGCAGATTGGCGTAAGGCAGCCTGAGCCCCATGATGACCTGCCCGTTGAAGACGGCGACCCGTACGCCCCCCTCTTCGAGATAGCCGATAATACTGGGAACGCTGTAGCGGGCACCGACGGCATCGACGATCACACGAACGGCGACACCGCGCCGATGCGCCGCAATCAGGCAGTCGGCGACCCTCAGCCCGACGACGTCCCGGTCGAAGATATAGGTTTCCAGAATGATGCTATGTTGTGCGGCGTCAATCGCTTGACACATGGCATCGAAGGTTTCTTCACCGGTCGAAAGCATCGCGATCTGATTGCCCGACGACAGAGGATGTCGGGTCACCCTGTCACCGAGCAGTTTCATCGGACCGAACCGATCGCCGAACTGGGCGGCCACGGCCTCGCGGTCGATGCTGTAGAGCGAGAGGCTGCGCCAGATCTCGTCGAGTTCGAGCGCGCGTCTGGAGATCAGCGTTGCGCGCCGGATGCGGTTGATCCCCGCAACCGCGTAGATCATCGCACCGACGAGCGGCGACAGGATGATGATGCCGACCCAGCCCAGCGCCGAGCGCACCTCGCGTTTCGTCATCGCCGCATGGGTGGCCGCCACCGTTCCGAAAACGACGGACAGAACGGCAAGGGTCTCGGCCCAGTAGATCTGGATCAGGTCCATCATGATGCGGCAAGGAAACAGGTTTCAGAGTGGAAGGCAACCACGGCCGGATGGATGTGGGTCACTCGCCGGCGGCAAGCAGTTTGGCGGCTGCCGCACGCGCCTCATCGGTGACGGAAGCGCCCGCAAGCATGCGCGCGATCTCTTCCTTCCGATGCTCCGGCTCCATGATGGCAACCCGGGTCGCGATCTTGTCCCCCGCATCGCCGGTCGGTCCTTTGGAGATCAGGAAATGCGCCGAAGCGCGAGCCGCAACCTGCGGCGCATGGGTGACGGACAGAACCTGGACCTTGGCAGACAGGCGCTTCAGCCGCTGGCCGATGGCATCAGCCACCGCACCGCCAACCCCGGTATCAATCTCGTCGAAGACAAGCGTGGGCGCGGAGCCTCGATCGGCAAGCGCCACCTTGAGTGCCAGCAGGAAGCGGGAGAGCTCACCGCCCGAGGCCACCTTCATGATCGGGCCGGGTCGCGTGCCGGGGTTGGTCTGAACGTGGAATTCGACCGTGTCGATACCGTCGGCGGTCGCGTTGTCGGCGTCGGCTGAGACCTCGACCATGAAACGCGCGCGCTCAAGCTTCAACGCCGGCAGTTCCTGCATGACGGCATCGGCAAGCGCTTGGGCTGCATTCTGCCGTTTGCCGGACAGTTGTAGCGCCAGATGGTCGTAATGCGCACGGGTTTGTAGAACGGCTGATTCCAGTTGCCCAAGCCGCTCTTCGCCGGCATCGAGATCGGCGAGATCGGCCACCATCTTTTCGGCAAGAGCCGGGAGATCTGCGACGGGGACCGAGTATTTCCGACCCGCCGCACGAAGCGCAAATAGTCGCTCCTCGACCCGCTCCAGCTCGCGCGGATCAAACTCCGTACGGCGTAAGGCGGCTTCCACCTCCATTTGGGCGGCAGACAGCGTGTCCAGAGCCGTGCCAAGCAGCTGTACGGTCTCTTCCAGCAGTCCCGGGGCCTCATGGCTCTTGCGCTCCAGTCGGCGCATCAGGGAGGCGATATGCGGTACGGGCGACGCGTTACCATTGAGGAATTCGGAGGCCTCGGCGATATCGCCGGCTATGCGTTCGGATTTCTGCATGGCGGAGCGGCGCTCGGCAAGCTCGTCTTCCTCACCGTCGAGCGGCGAAAGGCCCTCCAGCTCCTCGACGGAGGCCCGCAGGTAATCGGCTTCACGTGCGGCCGCCTCGACCTTCGCCTTGTGGGTCTTGTAAGCCCGCTCGGCCTCCCGCCAGCGGCGATAGCTTTCGCCGAGATCCAGCGCCTCGTCTGTCAGCCCGGCAAAGGCGTCGAGCAGCATGCGATGGGCATTCGTATCGATCAGCGCCCGATCATCGTGCTGGCCATGGATCTCGACCAGCAACTGCCCGACTTGGCGCATCAGCTGCACGCTGACAGGCTGATCATTAATGTATGCACGGGTACGGCCATCGGCGGATTGCACGCGACGGAAGATCAGGTCGCCGTCGTCATCGACGCCATTGCCCTTCAGCAGTGTCCGGGCCGCATGGCTGCCGCCGACATCGAAGACGGCAGTGACCTGCCCCTTGTCCTCTCCATGGCGCACGAGCGAGCCGTCGCCACGGCCACCAAGAGCCAGCGAGAGGCTGTCGAGAAGAATGGATTTGCCAGCACCGGTTTCACCTGTCAGCACGGACAGGCCGGTCTCAAAGGCAAGATCCAGCCGCTCGATCAGAACGATATCGCGGATCGACAGCTGGACCAGCATAGGCTCAGTTTCTCACTTCGTGACTTAAGACCGTCAGGTCCCGATCAGCAGCCTGCGACCGGCGCGGGTGATCCACGAACCGGAATTCTCACGCGGTTCGAGACCGCCCCTCTGCAACAGCGCATAGCTGTCCGCGTACCACTGGCTGTCCGGATAATTGTGTCCGAGCACGGCCGCCGCGGCCTGGGCTTCCGAAACCACGCCCATGGCGTAATAGGACTCGACCAGACGGGCCAGAGCTTCTTCAATCTGGTTGGTGTTCGGGTACTGCTCGACGACGACGCGGAAGCGCGAGACGGCAGCGAGATATTCCTTACGCTCCAGATAGTAGCGCCCAACCTGCATTTCCTTGCCGGCGAGCTGGTCACGCGCGAAGCGCAATTTCGCCTGTGCATCATCGACATATTCCGAATCGGGGAAGTCGTTGACGACGCGCTCCATCGCTTCAATCGTCTTGACCGAATTGCGCTGATCCTGCGTGACGTTGGAAATCTGCTTCCAGTAGGAAAGACCGACGAGATACTGAGCGTAAGCCGCATCCTCGGACTTCGGATAGAGGCTCAGGTAGCGGTTGCCGGTTGCAATCGCGTCGGCATAGCGGCCGAGCCGATACTTCGTGAAGGTGCTCATGACGAGCGCCTTGCGCGACCATTCAGAGAAAGGATTCTGGGCATCAACCGCATCAAACTTGCGGGACGCCTCGGCCATATTTCCAGCCTTAATGTTGGCGAGGCCCTGATTGTAGAGCACTTCCGGCGGCTCGGTCTCGGCAGCGAGCTTGCTAATGTCGATGTCAGGGTCGCTCTGGCAGCCCGCGAGCACGGCGCCGAAAGACAACATGACGCTCAGGCCCGCAATACGCACGGCATTCTTCACAACGACCGATCCCACTTGATTTATTCGAAAGATCCCGATTGCAGCGCCGCTTGAAAACCGTCGCCCTCAGCTGGCGTTTCTAGCCACAAAAGCGGCACTAGGGCAACGCAGTGATGCGACTTTAACGCATTTTTGTGGCAGGACACCCAGAAAGTGCCATTCTGCCCCCTATCCTTCTCTACTCAGCAAAACGCCGGCTTCTTGAAGAGGCCGGCGCTGAACTTTGCCTGATCTGTGTTGGACTTACGCCGACCAGGGCGCGAATTCCGGAACCTGAACCGGAACGAATTCCCGGGCGCGGACCTGATGGCTGCGGCTCGGTGCTTCCACGACCTCATAGGCGGTCGGATCGCTGAGCAATGCCTTCAGCGCATTCGCGTTCATCTTGTGACCGCCGCGATAGGAGCGGTAGCAACCGATGAACTGCGCACCGGCGAGCGCCAGATCGCCGACGGCGTCGAGCGTCTTGTGACGGACGAACTCGTCCTTTTCGTAACGCAGGCCTTCGACATTGATCACGGTATCGTCGTCCGAGATGACGACGGAATTCTCAAGCGAAGAGCCAAGAGCAAAGCCAGCAGCCCAGAGGCGCTCGACATCACGCATGAAGCCGAAGGTGCGTGCGCGCGACAATTCGGTCTTGAAGGTTTCAGCCGTCAGGTCGCCTTCCCACTTCTGCCGGCCGATCAGCTTGCTGTCGAAGTCGATTTCGACCTCGAAACGTGTGCCGTCATAAGGGCGGAACTCGGACCAGGACGCACCGGCCTCGATGCGGACCGGCTTCGTGACGCGAATATAGCGGCGCTTGACGCCGAGATTGGTGATGCCAACCTGCTCGATGGCATCGATGAAGACTTCCGAGCTGCCATCCATGATCGGCATTTCGGCGCCGTCGACTTCGACGACGACATTGTCCAGGCCGAGCGCATAAAATGCTGCCATGACGTGTTCGATCGTGGCGACGGACCGCGCCGGATTGGTGCCGAGCACGGTGCAGAGATCGGTGTTGCCGACATGTGCAGACACTGCGCGATATTCGCTGGTCGAACCGTCGTCATGCTGGCGCACAAAGACGATACCGGTCCCGGCTTCCGCTGGCTGGAGAGTGATAGAGACCTCGCGGCCGGAATGAACCCCGATACCCGTCAGCGTGAGAGGCGCTGCGATCGTGGTTTGAAATCCGAGCAAAGCAATTGCCATTCCGATAGCCTTAAAATGAAGCGACGAGGCGGTGGATCTTGTGTTCCCGTCGCAATCTCTTGTCTAAGGGCCAAAAGACCCTGTTTCTGATCACATACATACGTGTGACCGAGACGTGAGCCAAATCACTCAATTCTTTCGCTTTGTAACGAAGCCACCCCCTTGATTATCCTCAAGAATTCGACGTCTCGTAACAGAGCGTGAAACGCAAGAAACCCGGGCCTCTCGACCCGGGTCTCCAAAGCTGAGTCTCGACTTCCCTTAGCTCGTCTGGCGACGCAGGAAAGCAGGGATTTCAAGCTGGTCGTCTTCGCTGGTGGCGCGCGCAGGCGTGGCGCGGCCATGATCGTCAAGCTGGCCACGACGCGGAGCGTAGAGGCTGGCTTCGGCCGACAGCGGACGACGCTGCTGCGATGCAGCAGCCGGCGCCGAACCGGTCATGTCACCCATGACGGTCTCTTCGTCAGCCTGACGACCGAGCGAATTGGTGATTCGCTTCAAAAGACCCATCGGACCACGCTCGTCCTGGGCAGCAGGTGCTGCCGGCTGGGCGCGATGATCGATCTCGGCGCGCAGCACCGGCGGGAAGTCTTCCACCTTCGGCATGCGAACCGGTTCGGCAGCCATCCGGGGCTCAGCCATAACAGGTGCCGGAGCGACCGGCGCTTGCATGACGGGTGCGGGCTGCTGCATCACCGGAGCCGGCTGGCTCATGACCGGAGCCGAAGCAACCGGCTGCGCCATCTGCGGAGCAGGAACTGCTTCCGGAGCGGGCGAAGCGAACAGACGGCTTGCCGGACGGAATTCCTGCTGCGGAGCAGGCTGCGGCTGGCTCATGACCGGCTGGCGGGCAGTTGCGATTTCGAGTTCCCGTTCCATGGCTGCTTCAGCCGAACGAATGGTGTCTGCGACCGGATCCATGGTCGGCTTGGGGGCCTGCGTCATTGCAGGCTGATATGCGGCCGGTGCCGGAGCAACGGCCGCGGAGGGACGCATAGCGGGCTTTGCGAGCGGAGCGGCTTCGAAGCCCTTGGAGGCAAGTGCTGCGCGGTCGATGCCGGTGGCAACGACAGACACGCGGATGATGCCTTCGAGCGCTTCGTCGAAGGTGGCGCCCAGGATGATATTGGCATCCGGGTCTACTTCTTCGCGAATACGGGTTGCGGCTTCGTCGACTTCGAACAGGGTCAGGTCACGACCGCCGGTGATCGAGATCAAGAGGCCCTGGGCGCCCTTCATCGAGGTTTCGTCGAGCAGCGGGTTGGCGATGGCAGCTTCAGCAGCTTGCATCGCACGGCCTTCGCCCGAAGCTTCGCCGGTGCCCATCATCGCACGGCCCATCTCGCGCATCACGGAGCGAACGTCCGCGAAGTCGAGGTTGATCAGGCCTTCCTTGACCATCAGGTCGGTGATGCAGGCGACGCCCGAATAGAGAACCTGGTCGGCCATTGCGAAGGCATCCGCGAATGTGGTGCGATCGTTGGCGATGCGGAACAGGTTCTGGTTTGGGATAACGATCAGCGTGTCGACCGACTTCTGCAGTTCTTCGATACCCTGCTCGGCGAGGCGCATACGGCGCGCACCTTCGAAGTGGAACGGCTTGGTGACGACGCCAACGGTCAGGATGCCCTTGTTGCGGGCAGCCTGAGCGACGACCGGAGCAGCACCGGTGCCGGTACCACCGCCCATGCCGGCGGTGACGAAGCACATGTGAGTACCATTGAGATGGTCGATGATTTCGTCGATGCATTCTTCAGCAGCAGCGCGACCGACTTCCGGCTGGGAGCCTGCGCCGAGACCTTCGGTGACATTGACGCCGAGCTGGATGATGCGCTCGGCCTTGGTCATGGTCAGCGCCTGGGCATCCGTATTGGCGACGACGAAATCGACGCCCTGCAGACCAGCGGTGATCATGTTATTGACGGCGTTGCCGCCACCGCCACCGACACCGAAGACGGTGATGCGGGGCTTCAGCTCAGTAATATCTGGCTTCTGCAGCTTGATGGTCATGGTACCCGTTCCTTCTTTTTCCGGCCGCATCGCCAAGCCGGCCATGTCATTTCAACAGATTTCCCTTGGCCGAACCTTGTGTCCGGCCGGGTAAACTCAAAAACTCTCTTTCAGCCATTGGCCCATGCGGGCGAAGCGGCTGTTTCCGTTGCCGAAGGGCGAGAACAACCCGCCCTGCCCGGCATGTGTTTCCTGATCCGCCATCTGCGGATAGATCGTCAGGCCGACGGCTGTCGAAAAGGCCGGTCCCTTGGCTGCCGCCGGCAGACCCGAGACACCCATCGGACGACCGATACGCACGTTCCGGGCCAGAATGCGGCGGGCCGCCTCCGGCATGCCGGTAAGCTGGCAGGCACCACCCGTCAAAACGACACGCTTTCCGACCACCGGCGAGAAGCCCGACTTCTGGATCCGGTCGCGCAGCATTTCGAGGGTCTCCTCGATCCGCGCGCTGATGATCCGGGTCAGAAGCGCCTTCGACACCTGGGTCGGCTGATCGCGATCGTCCTCGCCGATCGGCGGAACGGACACAACTTCGCGATCGTCGGCGCCGTTGGCGACAGCCGAACCGTGAACGACCTTCAGACGTTCTGCATCCTCGATACGGGTCGAAAGCCCGCGCGCCAGATCGGTCGTCACATGGTGACCACCAATCCCGATGGCGTCCGTATGGATCAGCTTGCCTTCGGCGAAGACAGAGATGGTGGTCATGCCACCGCCCATGTCGATCGCCGCGCAACCGAGCTCCACCTCGTCGTCGACCAGGGCTGCAAGGCCGCTGGCATAAGGCGTGGCAACCACACCCTCGACGGTCAGATGGGCGCGGTTAATGCAGAGCTCCAGATTGCGAAGCGCTGCACGTTCGGCCGTGACCACATGCATGTCGACGCCGAGAACGTCGCCATACATTCCAAGGGGATCACGGATTCCCCGCTCTCCGTCAAGAGAAAAGCCTGTCGGCAGCGAATGCAGGACGGCGCGGTCATTGCCCTGGGACTGCTGTCCGGCCGCAATCAAAACCTTGCGCAGGTCACCGGATTCGACTTCCTGACCACCGAGATCGATGGAGGCGGTGTAGACATCAGAGCCGATACGGCCGGCGGAGACGTTGACGATAAGGCTCTCGACGGTGAGGCCTGCCATGCGTTCGGCAGCATCAACGGCGAGGCGCACGACATTTTCAACGGCGTCCAGATCGGCAATCACGCCGGACTTGATGCCATGCGAGCGCTGATGGCCGAGACCGATGACCTCGACATTGTGCGTACGACCCGGCAGGACAGCGGACTCGCGGCGTGGTGTGAGGCGCGCGATGATGCAGACCACCTTGGTCGAGCCGATATCGAGCACCGACACGACATGCGCCCGCTTCGAAGAAAGGGGCTTTGTGCGCGGAAAACCAAAGGACGAGCCACCGAAGATGCTCATGACTTCTGCTCCAGTTTCTTGAGAGCCTTGCGACGCTCTTCGAGAGCAGCTGTCCGGCGCTCGAGTGCGCCTTCGGTCAAGCGAACAGCAACACGATCGGGTAGACGCAAATCAACGACCGCAACGTCGCGCGACAGAACCTGCTGCTCCGCGTCGAAACGATTCAGGAGCGCGAGCGCACCGGGCACATTCTCCTCGGGCAGACGAACAACGATGCCGTTCTGCATGTGAACGTCCCAGCGACGTCCGCCGACACGCACAAATGCCTTAACCCGCGAGGCAATCGACGGCCACTTGGAAAACTCTTCATCGATGGCCGCAGCTGCCGTTTCAGCATCGCGACCGACAAAGAGTGGCAGCGAGGCGAACTTGTTGTCCCGAAGTGGCGCAATGACCGAACCGGACCGCTCGATCAGCGAAAGATCTGTGCCGTGCTGCCAGATGCCATAGGCCTGCCGCTCGCGCAGAACCACTTCGACGGTCGACGGATAGACTTTGCGAACCTCGACCGATTCGACCCAGGGAAGCTCGGAGAGCGCCTGACGCGCGGCGGCAATATCGAGGCCGAGCAGGCTGGTAGAACCATCAAGACCGAGCAACTGCAGAATATCAATCTCCGACGTATGCTGATTGCCGGAGACACGAACGTCTTCGACCGCAAAGCCGGCTGAAGCCGCGACAGTCTGCATGACGACAGGACCGTGACCACCGACCACAATTCCATGCAGGCTGACCAGTCCATAGAATGCCGCCAGACTAGTCTTGCCGAGATGGCGCGGCAGCGCGATCCGGCCGGAGCAAAGAGCCAGCACAAAACGCACCAGGCGGCGCAGCGGGCGCGGCAGCACTTTCGCCTCACCCGAAGCAAGATGCACAGCCGGATTCGCGCCGGCCCCACCCACCAATTTGTTGCCGCTCAACGAGAACAAGAAGCGTCCTCCACCATCCAACGTACGAATTCACCAAAGCTGTAGCCCGCAAGGGCAGCCATTTCAGGCAGCAACGAAGTGGGGGTCATGCCCGGCTGGTTGTTAAGCTCCAGCCAAATCAGATCACCATCCTCGGAGAAGCGATCGTCGTAGCGGAAGTCGGACCGACTCACTCCGCGACATCCGAGCGCCTGATGTGCCTTCAGCGCTAATGATTGTATTTTTTGGTAAATTTTCGGTGAAATTTGCGCAGGAAGCACGTGCTCGGAACCGCCCGCCGCATACTTGGAGTCGTAATCGTAGAAGCTGTTGCCGAGCGGCACGATCTCGGTCACGCCGAGCACCTGCCCATCCATCACGCCGCAGGTCAGTTCGCGACCCGCCACATAGCGCTCGACCATCACGAGATCGCCGTAGCGCCATTCGCTTGAGGTCAGGATTTGCGGCGGATGCGCCATGTCTTCGCGGACAATGACGACACCGAAGCTCGACCCTTCACGAACCGGCTTCACGACATAGGGGGGCGCCATTGGATGCGAATTGCCGACGTCGAAGCGGTTGATGACCACGGCTTCGGCGACAGGAATACCAGCCTGGGCAGCCACGATCTTTGCCTGCTTCTTGTCCATGGCAAGCGCCGACGCAAGCACGCCGGAATGGGTGTAAGGGATTTCGAGATATTCAAGCACGCCCTGAATGGTTCCATCTTCACCATAGGGACCATGCAGCGCATTGAAGGCGACGTCCGGCTTCAAATCCTCAAGAACTCGACCGATATCGCGACCGACATCAACGCGCGTGACCTTGAAGCCCTCACCCTCAAGAGCTGACGCACAGGCGTTGCCAGAGGACAAGCTCACAGGCCGCTCGGAGGACAATCCACCCATCAAAACCGCGACATGCTTGCCACTCATCTACGCCTCGCAAAATCTAAAATTCGACCGGCAATCGCACCGACTGACCCGGCTTTGTCAGACCAGTTGAACAACATTAAGGTTAATGAACCGTTTACTTTCGTTAATTTGGTCGCGAAAGCGCCTGCCCTGCAAGCCGAACAAAGACTTGAGGTTATGGTGCGAAGCCGATGAAAAAAAAGAGGAAGTTAACAGATTAGATCATGGAGGCGTTGAGCCGCAGCCGGCCCATGGCGGATTGACCATCGTCTGAAATCGGAGCCGCGAAAGGCATCCCAGGGAGCTCTTTCGCATGCACGATTCGATTCCGACCGCTGGCTTTTGCGAGATAAAGGGCGCGGTCGGCGCCTGAGAACAACTCGCTGAAGCCGAGTTCGGCCACCCCTTCGGAGACCCCGGCAGACACGGATATCGAAACGAGCCGCCCTGAAATTTCAAGGCGCATCTGTTCGACAGATGCACGGATCGCTTCAGCGATCTCCATCGCTCGCTCCGTCTCCTGCCCCGTCAACAAGACAGCAAACTCCTCGCCGCCGATCCGGGCAATGGCCTTGTCGGAGCCGAGCACATTGGTCAGGCATGTCGCCGTCTGTACGATGACATCGTCACCCGCTTTGTGACCAAGAGTGTCATTGACCGACTTGAAACGATCGATATCGAGCAGGATCAAGGCCACCGGCCCGCGCGCGGCCTCGAACGTGTCCAGGAATGCCCGGCGGTTCATCAGACCGGACAGCATGTCGGTTCGGCTCAATAGCTCGAAACGCTGGCGTGATACGCCAAGGTCATAGATCGCAAGGCCGACGACCGAATAGGCAATCACGGCGACGATGAAGGAGACGGGTGGGGTCAGCATGGTCGCGACGACAAGCGCCGGCCCCAGAGGATATGGCAGAAGCCCGAGACCGACGAGAATGAAGTGACTGATGACGTTGAGGCCATAGGCAAACACGGCAATCTTGGCCGCCATGGCCACGGCCTTCCACAGCACCGCCTGCCGCGAGGAAAACTCGCCAAGCGTGAGCTGCCGGATTACCCAGACATGCACCAGATCAAACATGAAACTCCCCGAACCTCCGGAGAGCCTAATCGAGCGAAGTTAAAACTTCGTAGGAAAAGGGCGCAGTATCAGGCCTCGACAACACCCATGAACGGCTTCACCTCGCGACCGGGCATGAAGATGCCGAGGCGCTTGATTTCCCATTCAAGCTTGATGCCTGCAGTCTCGAAAACCCGCTGACGCACGGTCTCTCCGAGATATTCGAGATCGTAACCCGTCGCATGGCCGACATTGATCATGAAATTGCAGTGGAGCGACGACATCTGCGCACCGCCGATCATCAGACCGCGGCAACCGGCCTCGTCGATGAGTTCCCAGGCGGAGTGCCCCTCGGGGTTCTTGAACGTCGAGCCACCGGTCTTTTCCTTGACCGGCTGCACCGTCTCGCGATGGTGACGAACCGCATCCATGTCTGCGCGGATCTTCGCCTTCTCTTCCGGATAACCTTCGAATAGCGCGCTGGTGAAGATCAGGCCTTCGGAAGCGGCTGAATGGCGATAGCTGTAGCCCATGTCGGCATTTGACAGGACGTGCACCTTGCCTTGGCGGTCAACCGCCTCGACCTCGACCAACCGACCGGCCGTGTCACCACCATTGGCGCCGGCATTCATGCGAACAGCGCCACCGATCGAACCGGGAATGCCGTAGTAGAAGTGGAAACCACCGACATTGTTGTCCATCGCCATGGCAGCGATATGCTTGTCCGGGCAGATCGCGCCGGCACGGATGCGGTTCTCGCCGGCAAGCTCCACCTGTCCGAAACCCTTGGCAGACAGACGGATCACGACGCCGGGGATGCCGCCGTCGCGCACCAGAAGGTTCGATCCGACGCCGATCACTGTCAGCGGCACCTCTTCCGGCAGAAGCTTCAGGAAACTGGTGAGGTCCTCGACGTCATGCGGCTGGAACATCAGCTCCGCGAGCCCGCCGGCCTGGAACCAGGTGACCCGGTCCATCGGCGCATCAGGCGTCAGCCGCCCCTTGAGATCGTTGACCCCCGGGCCGAGCGACGCCAGAAGCTTTTCCCCATCCACCTGTTTCATTCAAGACTTTCCCGCAATTGCATCTAGTTCCGTCGGCAAGGCAGCAGCCCACTGGGTAATGTTGCCGGCCCCCAACAGGACCACGAAATCACCCGGTTGTGCAATGCCCGCGACAAGAGAGGCGAGCTGATCCGGCGCGGCCAAGTAACGCGCATCGCGATGACCGCCTGACTTGATGCGCGATACCAGCGCTTCTGAATCGATCCCCTCAATCGGATCTTCCCCGGCCGCATAGACCGGCGAGAGGAAGATCGTGTCCGCATCGTTGAAGCAGTTGGCAAAATCATCAAAGAGGCTGGCAAGCCGCGAGAAGCGATGCGGCTGGTGCACCGCGATGATCCGCCCCTGGCAGGCTTCGCGGGCCGCTCTGAGCACGGCCTTGATCTCCACCGGGTGATGGCCGTAATCGTCAAATACCTGCACGCCATTCGACACGCCCGTCAGCGTGAAGCGCCGCTTGACGCCGCCGAAGCCGGCAAGTCCCTTCCGGATACCCTCTTCCGAGATGTCGAGCCGGTTCGCCACCGCAATTGCCGCACATGCATTGGAGATGTTGTGCCGGCCCGGCATCGGCAGCACGAGATCCTTGAAGTTGAAAACCCGCCCCGTGCGACGACGGCGGATCTCAACGTCGAAAATCGAGCGCGTCCCATCAAGGCGCACATTCGAGAAGCGAACGTCGGCCTGCGGGTTTTCGCCATAGGTGATGACCTTGCGGTCCTCAATCTTGCTCACCAGCGCCTGAACTTCCGGATGGTCGAGGCACATCACGCCGAAACCATAGAAAGGGACATTCTCAACGAACTGGCGGAAAGCCGCACGCGCATTGTCGAAGGTGCCGTAATGGTCGAGATGTTCAGGATCGATGTTGGTAACAACAGCGACGTCGGCCGGAAGCTTCAGGAAGGTGCCGTCGGATTCGTCCGCCTCGACCACCATCCATTCGCCCTCGCCCATCCGGGCATTGGTGCCATAGGCATTGATGATGCCGCCATTGATGACGGTCGGGTCGAGATTGCCGGCTTCGAGGAGAGCGGCAACCATCGATGTGGTCGTCGTCTTGCCATGCGTGCCGCCGATGGCGATTGCATTGCGGAAGCGCATGAGCTCGGCGAGCATTTCGGCACGCCGGACAATCGGCAAGAGCTTCTCGCGCGCGGCAATCAGCTCCGGATTGTTCTTCTTGATCGCGGTCGATACGACGACGACTTCGGCATCACCGAGGTTCTCGGCCTTGTGACCGACAAAGACTTCGATGCCCTTGGCGCGCAACCGCTGGACATTGGCGCTTTCGGACTGATCCGACCCCTGCACCTTGTGTCCGAGATTGTGCAGCACCTCGGCGATACCGCTCATCCCGATGCCGCCGATCCCGATGAAATGGACGAGGCCGATGGTTTTCGGCATTTTCATTGTGTGGCTCCCTTCGACTGGGCAATGCCCTTGCCGGCGGCAATAGCCTCTACGAGGTCTGCGAGCAAGCCGGCAGCATCGGGCTTGCCCGTGCTTTTCGCAGCGGTCGCCATGGTTGCGAGCCGTTCCGGGCCCTCCATCGCCGTCGTCAGAAGGTCGGCGATCCTTTCGGCGGAGAGCTCCGCCTGCGGAATGACCTGCGCACCACCCTGCGCGGCGAGCGCCGCTGCATTCGCGGCCTGGTCGTGGTCGAGCGCATGCGGATAGGGCACCAGCACGCTCGGACGACCGATGACGGCGAGTTCGGAGACCGTCGATGCACCGGAGCGGCAGATCACGAGATGGGCCGCTGCCAGCCGCTCTGACATGTCGGTGAAGAAGGGGGCGACATCGGCGCGAATGCCAAGCGTCGCATAGCTGTCGATCACCTTCTGACGATCTTCCGGCCGTGCCTGCTGCGTGACCACGAGACGCTGGCGAAGCGCATCCGGCAACAGCCGGATCGCGCCGGGAATGGCGTCGGAGAAGAACTGCGCACCCTGGCTTCCGCCAAAGACCACGAGATTGAAGGTTTCGCCGGCGCCGGACACGACATAGGGCTGGGCGGAAGCCGAGATGATGGCCGGCCGTACCGGATTGCCGGTCAGCACCATCTTGGACTTATGTTCACCGTCAGGTGACAGGAAACCACCAGCGATTGCCCGTACCCGTGAGGCGAGCAGTTTGTTCGCCCGTCCCATCACGGCATTCTGCTCATGCACCGCTGTCGGAACACCCAGGCCCGCGGCAGCAAAAAGCGGCGGAACTGTCGGGTAACCGCCGAAGCCGATGACGGCTTTCGGCTTCAGGCGCGACACAAGCCTCCGCGCCTCGCGATAACCGCGCCAAAGAGACAGAAAGGCCTTGATGACAGCGACCGGGTTCTTCGAGCCGATTGTCGCTGACGAAACGGTGTGGATCTCATCGGCCGGGAAGCTTCCGGCATAGCGTTCGGCACGCCGGTCGGTCACCAGATGCACGCCGTAGCCCCGCGCTTTCAATTCATGCGCCAGCGCTTCGGCCGGAAAGAGATGGCCGCCGGTTCCCCCGGCGGCGAGCAAGACGATACCCTTGGTCATGGCGTTTTACTCCGCAGGCACGCCCGCGACCGAACGGAACAGGCTGCGCTCCTGGGCGCGCTTTTCCGGACGGCGGCGGGTCAGCGCCAGGATGAAGCCGGCCGTGACACAGATCGCCGTCATCGACGATCCGCCATAGGAGATGAGCGGCAGCGTCATGCCCTTGGCCGGCAGAAGTTCGAGATTGACGCCGATATTGATCATCGACTGGACGCCGAGCAGCAGCACAAGACCGGACACGGCGAGGCGGTTAAAGTCGTTGCGCTCCTTGTAGGCGTGGCTCAAGCCGCGCAGCACGAGGAAGGCGAAAATCGCGACCAGCGCCATGCAGAAGACGATCCCGAATTCTTCCGCAGCGACGGAGAAGATGAAGTCGGTATGGCTGTCGGGAATGATGCGCTTGACGATACCCTCGCCCGGGCCCTGGCCAAACCAGTCTCCGCGTATGATCGCTTCGCGGGCAGTGTCGACCTGGAAGGTATCGCCCTCGCCGGTCAAGAACCGGTCGATTCGACCGGCAACGTGCGGCAGGGTCAAATAGGCCCCAAAGAAGCCAGCGCCGCCGAGTGCGCCGAGCAAGACGATCCAAAGCCAGGGCATGCCAGCCATGAAGAACATTGCCCCCCAGACGCTGCCGATCAGGATAGTCTGACCGAGGTCAGGCTGGGCGATCAGGAGGGCCGCGGCAATGCCGAAGAGCAGAATGGCAAAGAGATTGCCCGGAATTTCTGGCTGCCGCGCATGTTCGGCAAACAACCAGGCGCAGATCACCACGAAGGCCGGCTTCATGAATTCCGACGGCTGGATCGACATCGAACCGATCGACAACCAGCGCCGGCCACCCTTGACCTCAAGGCCGATGAAAAGCACCAGCACCATCATGATCAGTGAGCCCGCCAGGATCAGCATCGCCATGCGCCTGACCTGGCGCGGCGAGAGGAAAGACAGGCCAATCATCACGCCGAGGGCCGGCAGCATGAAAAAGGCGTGGCGCTTGACGAAGTGGAAGCTGTCGAGATTGAGACGTTCGGCAACTGCCGGCGAGGCTGCGAATGAGAGCATCAGCCCGATCCCCATCAGGAGAACGAAGGTGATCAGGAACAGACGATCGATCGTCCAGAACCAGTCTGCGACCGGGCCTCTGTCTACGCGGCTTACCATCTCATTTGCCTCCTGTCGGCAGGTCGATCAGCATCGTCACTCCGTCCAGATCTGCGACATGCGAAACAAAGGCGTCGCCGCGGACCTCGAAATTCTTGTACTGGTCGAAGCTTGCGCAAGCCGGTGAGAGCATCACGGCCGAAGCTTCGCCATCCCGATCGGCATCATCAGCGGCATGCGCCACCGCGCGCTCCAGGCGGTCCGAGATCTCGTAAGGGACACGATCGCCAAGCTGCGCGGCGAAGGCCGATGCAGCCTCGCCGATCAGGTAGGCCTTCACGATGCGCGGGAAGAGTGGTGCGAGGCTTGCGATACCACCTTCCTTCGGCAATCCGCCGGCAATCCAGTAGATCCGCTCATAGCTGGAAAGCGCCGGAGCCGCGGCCTCGGCATTGGTCGCCTTGCTGTCGTTGACAAAAACGACGTCGCCGCGACGCGCCACCGGCTGCATGCGATGCTTGAGGCCGGGAAAGCTCAGCAGGCCTTTGCGGATCTCGACTTCTGAGACGCCGACCGCAAGGCAAGCAGCGATCGCGGCACAGGCGTTCTGGGCATTGTGGCTGCCGCGCAGCGTCTGGATGCCGTCGAGATCGACCAGAGGCGCCGACGCTCCGTTCTCGGCCCGCATGATGCGCGAACCCTCGGCAAACAGGCCATCGGCAAGCGGCTGGCGTTTCGAGATACGGATGACCTTGGTCCCGGCGCGTTCGATCCGGTCACCGATCAGTTCGCAGTGGCTGTCGTCGGTGCCGATGATCGCGGTCTTGGCACCGGCAACGAGGCGTTCCTTCACATCGGCATAGTGCTGCATGGTGCCGTGACGATCGAGATGATCGGGCGTCAAATTGAGCAGGATGCCGGCGGTGGGATTGAGCGTCGGGGCAAGATCGATCTGATAGGACGAGCACTCGACGACAAAGAAGCGGCCATCCCGGGGCGGATCCAGCGTCAGCACGGCACGGCCGATATTGCCGCCAAGCTGCGTGTTGCGGCCGCTGGCCTGCAGAATATGAGCAATCAGTGCCGTCGTGGTCGACTTGCCGTTCGTGCCGGTGATCGCGATAAACGGGCAATCGGGCGCATGCGCCCGCCGCTCGCGCACGAAGATCTCGACATCCCCAATGATCTCGACGCCGGCATTGCGGGCAAAACCGACCGTCCAATGCGGCTTCGGATGCGTCAGCGGAACGCCAGGGGAGAGCACGAAGGACGCCACCGACGACCAGTCGATCTCGCGCAAGTCCCGGGTAGGTACGCCTTCAGCCTCAGCCCGCGCAACGCTGTCGGGATTGTCGTCCCAGGCAATGACATTGGCGCCACCGGCCTGAAGCGCCTTTGCGGTCGCAAGCCCGGACCCGCCGAGCCCGAACAGCGCGACGGTCTTGCCTTTGAACGTGGTGGCCGGGATCATCGACGCCTCACCGCAGCTTCAGCGTCGAGAGGCCGAGCATGGCAAGGCCAACCGCAATAATCCAAAAGCGGATGACGACCTGGCTCTCGGTCCAGCCGAGCTTTTCGAAGTGATGGTGGATCGGCGCCATCAGAAAGACGCGCTTGCCGGTCAGCTTGAAATAGCCGACCTGGATGATAACCGAGAGCGTCTCCATGACGAAGAGACCGCCGATGATCGCCATGACGATCTCATGCTTGGTCGCAACCGCCACCGAGCCGATCAGGCCACCAAGGGCAAGCGAACCCGTGTCGCCCATGAAAATGGCAGCCGGCGGCGCATTGAACCAAAGGAAGCCAAGACCGGCGCCGATCACGGCGCCCAGCACAACCGCAAGCTCGCCCGTGCCCGGTGTGAAATTGATCTGCAGGTAGTTGGAGAACACCGCATTGCCGGCGAGATAGGCGATGACGCCGAACGACGCAGCCGCGATCATCACGGGTACGATGGCAAGACCGTCGAGACCATCAGTCAGGTTGACAGCATTGCCAGCGCCGACAATGACGAAGCCGCCGAACAGCACGAAAAAGATGCCCAGATCGATCAGGAAGTCCTTGAAGAACGGGAAGGCGATCGAGGAGCCGAAGGTCGAGCCTTGCGGCCCGGAACTCAGCGCGGTCGACATCATGAAGTAGACGGCGATGCCGGCGATCAGGAATTCGATGCCGAGGCGCGCCTTGCCGGAGAAGCCCTTCTCCGTTTGCTTGGTTACCTTGAGATAATCGTCATAAAAACCGATGGCACCGAAGCCAAGCGTCACCAGCAGTGTCGCGACAACATACACGTTCGACAGATCGGCCCAGAGGAGGGACGACACCACGATGCCGGCCAGGATCATCAACCCGCCCATGGTCGGCGTTCCCGCCTTCTTGAAATGGGTTTGCGGCCCATCGGCGCGGATAGGCTGTCCCTTGCCCTGGCGCACGCGCAAGGACGAGATGATGGCCGGGCCGAACAGGAAAACCACCAGCGCCGAGGTGAAGAGAGCAGCCCCGGTGCGGAAGGTGATGTAACGGAAGAGATTGAAAAACTGTAGGTTATCCGCCAGTTCCACAAGCCAGATCAGCATTGGAGCCCTTTCCAAAAGCCCGGATTAAAAGTGGCGCTCCGTGTCGGTGAATGCCGGATGCTTGTCAAGCAGAGCCGCTACGATCTTGCCGAAACCGATGCCGAGAGAAGATTTGACCATCACGACATCGCCCGCGCGGACCTCGGCGGTAACGAAATTCACGAGCTCCTCCGTGGTCTCGAGATAGACGACGTGAACGGTTTCCGGCAGGGCGTCGCGCAGCGCCACCATTTCGGGGCCTGCGAGCCAGACATGTTCGATACCGGCGGCCAAGAGAGGGCCAGCAAGCTCGGCATGAACACTGGGAGCAAATTCGCCCATCTCCAACATGTCGCCAAGCACGGCGATCCGCCGCCCTTCGCCCGTCGGCTGGGCCGATGCAAGGACGGCGATCGCCGCGCGCATCGAGGCGGGATTGGCATTATAGCTCTCGTCGATCAGCGTCAGGATGCCATCGTGCATTTGCAGCCTGTGCCGTTCACCACGCCCCTTGACCGGAGCAAGATTCGCCAGGGCGTCGATCGCAGCGTCGATGTCGGCACCGACCAGCGAGACCGCCGCAAGAACCGCCATGGCATTTTCAGCCAGATGCCGCCCCGGCGCCCCGATCGTCACTTCGCGGGTCTCGCCCCCGAATGAGACCCAGACTGTCGAAAGTTCGGCAGCGCCATCAAACTCAGCCAGACGAAACTCGGCCTTGGCATGCTGACCGAAACTATGGATGTTTTCGATACCCTGGGCGAGTGCCGCCTGCTCGAGGCGCTCGTAATAGGGATTGTCGCGATTGAGGATCGCATCGCCACCATTGACGACGCCCTCGAAGATCTCGGCCTTGGCGTCAGCGATCTCGTCGACGCTGGCGAAATTGCCGAGATGCGCCGGCGCGATCGTCGTGATGACCGCGACGTCAGGACGGACCATGCGCGACAGCGGCCCGAGCTCGCCGGAATGATTCATGCCAAGCTCGAACACGCCGTAACGGGTGTCGATCGGCATGCGGGCGAGCGTCAGCGGCACGCCCCAATGGTTGTTGAATGACGCGACGGACGCATGCACCTTGCCCGACGGAGAAAGTGTTGCGCGCAGCATTTCCTTGGTCGTCGTCTTGCCGACCGAACCGGTCACGGCGATGACTGTTGCAGGTGCGCGGTCGCGGGCGGCCATGCCAAGCTTCTGCAGGCCGACGAGCACGTCGTCGACGACGATCATCGGCCTTGTCAGCCGACCGAGCGCGGGCAATTTGGCTTCGCTGACGACGAGCAACGCAGCTCCATTTGCGATGGCGATGCTGGCATAGTCATGACCATCGACGCGGTCGCCCTTGATGGCAAAGAATGCTTCGCCAGGCGTAATCGTCCGACTGTCGATGGAAATGCCGGTGACGCCTTCCGGCAGATTGCCGAAAGGCCGGCCGCCCATGGCGGCGACCATTTCACGCGCGGTCCAGAGCAAGGTCAACGGTCGAACTCCCCTAAGGCTTTGCGGACCTCCTGATGGTCCGAGAACGGATGCGTCTCGGTGCCGACCGTCTGTCCTTCCTCATGCCCCTTGCCCGCCACGATCAGCGTGTCCCCGGTGGAAAGCATAGCGACCGCAGCCCGTATGGCCTGGGCGCGGTCGCCGATCTCGATACCCTTGGGCGTTGCCGCCATGATCTCGGAGCGGATGATCGCGGGCACTTCCGAGCGCGGATTGTCGTCGGTGACGATGGTGATGTCGGCGAGCCGCGAGGCGATCTCGCCCATGATCGGTCGCTTGCCCTTGTCGCGGTCTCCGCCACAGCCGAACACGACGATCACACGACCGGTCGTGAAAGGTCGAACCGAAGTCAGCACATTTTCAAGGGCTTCCGGCTTGTGCGCGTAGTCGACATAAGCGAGCGCGCCAGCTCTGGTCTGGCCGACCAGTTCGAGGCGGCCGGAGGCACCCTTCAGATGTTCCAGCGCCTTCAACGCCACGGCCGGTGCAACGCCGGTGGAGATTGCAAGGCCAGCGGACACAAGCGCATTGGCGATCTGGAAATCGCCGGCGAGCGGAATGTGAACCTCATAGATGTCACCACCGTGATGCACTTCGGCGACCTGCTTGTGACGGAAATGCTCGACCCGCTTGAGGCTAAGGAAATCACCCTTGCGGCCAACCGTGCGGACATCGTGCCCAAAGGCCTTGGCGACCCGGATCGCCTCGTCCGACCAGGCATCGTCGGCGAAGATGACCGCTGGCGCGCCTTTCGGCAGCAGAGTGTCGAAGAGCCGCATCTTCGCCGCCATGTAGTCTTCCATCGTCGGATGATAGTCCATGTGGTCGCGGCCGAGATTGGTAAAGCCGGCCGCCGACAGGACGACGCCGTCGAGACGGCTCTGATCGAGGCCATGGCTCGACGCTTCCATCGCGGCATGCGTCACGCCCTCATCGGCAAGTTCACCGAGAAGCGTATGGAGTGCGAGCGGATCGGGCGTCGTCAGCGAGCCGTAGTCGCTGCGTTTCGGCGAGATGACGCCGGTCGTGCCGATCTGGGCGGCGGCATGGCCGGCCTCGGCCCAGATCTGGCGGGTAAAGGAGGCGACGGACGTTTTTCCCGCCGTTCCGGTCACCGCGACCATTGTCTCAGGCTGGCGCCCGACGAGGCGGGCTGCGGCTAGCGCAAGGAAACGGCGAGGATGATCGACGATGACGACAGGTACACTGGCGTCGAGCGCATGCGATGCGACGACGGCGACAGCGCCCTTTTCGATCGCCTGGGCGACATAGGCCGAACCATCTGCCTTGGAACCGGAAAAGGCGAAGAACACGGTGCCCGGTTCGACCTTGCGGCTATCGGCCGACAATCCCCGGACCTCTACGGATGCAGCGCCACTGGCTGCCACCTGTTCCCCAAACTCCTCGCCAGCCAGTGCACCCAAAAGCATTTTGCAGTCCATCCTTGAGGGGCAAGTTACGCGAATCGCCCCGCCTGTAGTCGATCTGATCAATAAGAGACGAGCAATGCTGAGCCGTCTTCCCCGTATTTGGGTTCTACACCAAGAATTGCGGCGCTTCTGCGGATGATCTCGCCAACGATCGGTGCGGCCGTCAGACCGGCGGTCCGACCGCCGCCTTCACCCGTCTTAGGCGCGTCGATGAAGCTCAGCACGAGATATTGCGGGTTTTCGATCGGGAAGGCGGCGACATAGGAGTTGAAGTTCTGGTCGCTCGAATAGCGTCCGTTGACCACTTTTTCCGCCGTCCCGGTCTTGCCACCGACATCGAAGCCTTCGACGAGCGCATGCCGGCCCGAGCCGCTCTTGCCGTTCAGCCAGAACAGATGGCGGATATCGTCGCTCGTCTGTTTCTTGATCACGACCTGCGCAATTTCTTCAGCCTGTTCGCGCGTGCGGGTCAGGAAGGTCGGAGAGATCAGCTTGCCTCCGTTGACCAGGGCAGCCGCAGAGACGGCCGTCTGCAAGGGCGTGGTCGAGACCCCGTGGCCGAACGAGATGGTGATCGAGTTGATCTGCTTCCATTCACGCGGCTGCGACGGCGTCTTCACCTCCGGCAGCTCGGTTTCCAGCTTGGTCAACAGCCCGATCCGCGTCAGGAATTCCTGATGCGCCGTCGTGCCGACCACTTCTGCCATGCGGGCCGTGCCGATATTGGACGAATACTGGAAGATCTCCGGCACGGTCAGGACGCGGTGCTTGCCGTGGGAAGTCCCTGATCGTGAACCGACCGATTCGGATCGGATAGCGCGCGTCAAAGCTGTCCTTCATCGACACCTTGCCCGAATTGAGCGCCATGGCCGTCGTGAAGGTCTTGAAGGTCGAACCCATTTCGAACGTGCCGTTCGTCATCCGGTTCATCCAGCCCTCCTGCGCGCCCTCCTGAGGCCGATTTGGGTCGAAATCGGGGATCGACGACATCGCCACGACTTCACCGGTGTGCACGTCGAGCACCACGGCCCCAGCCGCGATCGCCTCATACTTGGTGACCGCCGTGACCAGCGCATCACGCAGGATGTTCTGAACCCGGATGTCGACCGACAGCTGAACGGGTTCCAAAGGCGTGTCGCTGGTCATGCCAAGCGCCCGCAGATCGGCCATGCCCTGGTTGTCGATGTAGCGCTCCATCCCGGCCATGCCGCGATTGTCGATATTGACGTAGCCGACGATATGAGAGGCCGTCGCACCGCCCGGATAAAAACGCCGCTTTTCCGGACGGAAGCCAATGCCGGGGATACCGAGCGCAAGGATCTGGCTCTGCTGCTTCGGGGTCAGCTGACGGCGCAACCACTGGAAACGCGAATTCGACGAAAGCTTGCGATACGTGTCGCGAACGTCGAGATCCTTCAAAACGGTCGCCAGACGTTCGACCGCCTCGTCCGCATCGACGATCTTGTGCGGTTCGGCAAACAGCGAAACGGTGCGGATGTCGGTCGCGAGCACTTCACCATTGCGGTCGAGGATATCTGGGCGCGAGGCCATCAGACGGTCGGCCGGCAGGATGCTGGAGACGGTTTCAGGCTGCGCATGGCCATATTGCACGAGACGTCCGCCGATGACGGCATAGGCGACGCAGAAGGTCGCAATCATCAGCCCGACGCGGGTCTTGGCCATCTCTGACTTGCGCTTGCCGGTGCCCTTGAAGGTCGCGCCGTGCACCACGGCACCGCCGCGCTGCACATCGGTCGAAAAATGCGCCTGGCTCTTCAACAACATGATTCGCGAAAGAAAAGTCATCAGCGGTCCACCGATCCTGTCGTGATGAGGTCCTTGATGGGATCAGAGGGCGCTTCAGCGCTTACCGGCCCCTCTTCGCCTTCCGGCACAGGCAACTGATCCTTGAGCATGGGAAGCTCCATCGGCCGCGCCAACTGGCTGGGCTCCGTCGGGACCAGCTGCAGTTCGGCGGCATAGGCCTGAACCAGGCGCTCGAGCCTGTTCGGCTGGGTGAGCAGCGCCTTATCGGCCTTGAGGAGGTCGATCGTATCCTTCTCCAGCTTGATTTCGGCCTCGAGGCGGCGGACTTCAGCCGCCTTGTTGTCCGTGTTGTGTTTGATCTGGTAGGTCACGGTGGCTGCGGCCAGCATGGCTCCGATCATCAGGAAGTCGAAGGGTCTCAGCACTGTCAGCCTCCGATCTTTTCGAGAGTGGCGAGGTCGGGCAGATCGAAGATCGACATGTCGGCCCGCTCGGCGGGTGCCGATGTACGGATCCCGGCGCGCAGCTTTGCCGAACGAGCGCGGGGATTGATCTCCGCCTCATCCTCGTTTGCCGCAACCATGCCCTTGCCGACCGGTTCGAATGTTGCCGGGCGCGCTTCGACCATGGGAAGATGGCGCGAACCTGATGCCTTGCCGGACCGTTCGGAGAAGAACTTCTTGACGATGCGATCCTCCAGCGAATGGAAGGTCACCACGACAAGCCGACCACCCGGCTTGAGCGACCGCTCAGCGGCGAACAGCGCCTGCGCCAACTCACCGAGTTCATCGTTGACGTAGATACGAAGCGCCTGGAAAACGCGGGTCGCCGGATGGATCTTGTCCTTGGCTTTGCGCGGATTGACCGTCTCGATGAGGTTTGCGAGATCACGCGTCGTCTGGAAGGGCTCGGTCGCGCGGCGCTTTTCGATAGCGCGCGCAATACGCCCGGCATGCTTCTCTTCGCCGAGGAAGCCGAAGATGCGGATCAGATCGGACACCTTGGCGCGATTGACAACATCGGCGGCAGAAACACCGGAGACCGCCATGCGCATATCGAGCGGCCCGTTGCGCTGGAACGAGAAGCCGCGCTCGGCCTCGTCGATCTGCATCGAGGACACGCCGATATCGAGCACGACGCCGTCGAGACCTTCTTCCGGCGCGAACTCGGCGAGATTGGAGAATTCCGTGTGATGGAGGACGAGCCGGCCACCACTCGCCTCGACGAGCGCCTTGCCGCCGGCAATCGCGTTCGGGTCGCGGTCGAGCGCAATGACGTCGGCGCCTTCGGCCAGGATGGCGGAGGTGTAACCACCGGCACCGAAGGTTCCGTCGAGGATGACTTTGCCAGCCTCAGGTTGGAGAGCCTTCAGAACCTCCGAAAGAAGAACCGGAATGTGGCGAACCGGTCCGCCATCGGCATCGGAAAAACCTTCGCCAAAGTTCGCCGCCATTCCGTTTCCCCGTCTTTCTAGGTGCGCAGGCCCCGCTGCCTGACCACCTCTCTGGCTTTCGCCTGCGCCTCGTGAAACGCCTGCGGCTGCCACACCTGAAAATGATCCGAACGACCGACGAAACAGACCTCCGAGGAAATCCCCGTGAAATCCCGGATAAAATCCGTCACCGCCAACCGCCCTTCGGCATCGAGTCGCGCAAAGACGCCGCCACCATGAAGCAGCAGCGACATCTCGTTTGCCTCCAACGCGAAGGGATCCTCGGCCGCCATCTTCCGCTCGTACCGCTCGAGCAGATCCGGACCACCGATATTGATCGCCGGATAGACGAAATCCTGGAGACAATAAAGCTCCTGAATTCCGCGCTGCACCAGCACGGCGCGAAACGCCGCAGGGACGGAAACCCGCCCCTTCGCATCGATCCTGTTTGTCGCGTTGGACAGGAAGCGGCTCATCACTGACAACCGACCTCCCCTTGGATGCAGGGTCGATCAGAGACCCCGGAACACACCTGATTACGCCAACCGTCGAACCCGCGACACACCCGCCCAAAAGGCGAGAGGAAGCATCTGCTTCACGAGATTTCGGGGATGAAACGACCCCCGCAACGGCATGCAATTGGGATACCATGGGACAATATGGGCGTCAATGGGAACGGCCGGGATGAACCTCTTCCGCGATTTAAACATTGATAGGCGGTTAAGCTTAACGAATGGTTAGAACCCGCTGTTTTCCGACGCCTTTTCGCAGCCAGTTGCCGTGAACGTGATCTGCGGCACAGAAAAGCGGTCCCCCTGTGATTTCAGGTGGTTCGCCGAAAAGTTGGAAAAGGGAAATTTTGCCAGTTGGCCTGTAAGCCGGGTTCTGTATGGCTCCGGTTTCCCGGAACGTGGCAGCCATTCATCTGGGACAGCGTTTGCACGCTGCCTCTCGCAACCCACCCGGATGACTGGCCCGGAAACAGGCTGTAGCAGTGCTTGCGCACCACCCGCGTCATCCCTATTCGGTCTTGCTCCCGGTGGGGTTTGCCGTGCCGTCCCTGTTGCCAGCGACGCGGTGGGCTCTTACCCCACCCTTTCACCCTGACCTCGCATGCGAGGCGGTTTGCTTTCTGTGGCACTTTCCCTGAGGTCGCCCTCGCCGGACGTTATCCGGCACCGTGTTTCCGTGGAGCCCGGACTTTCCTCACCCTACCGCCTTTCGGCATTGGTAAAGCGCGGCTGCCCGGCCAACTGGCAAGGGGTCCTTAACCGACCCTTGCCGCGAATGCCAACGAAAACCGTGCGCGGATGGCCACTTGGCCGCTTTTGGTGAATCAGTCTCTGAACACGGGGCGGAAGACGTCGCCATAGGCCTCGTCGATGATTCGCCCATGCTGGAGAAGCTCGGCGCCAAGGCGTCCAATCTCGTCGGAGCTCTTTGCCGCTGCGCCACAGCCGCCCGTGAGCACGGCGACATGGTCACTTGCAAAACCGATGGCCGGATAATTTTCTGGGGTGAACGAGGTCACACAGGCCGCCATCGAAATCGGCGCGTCGGCAAGGGTCGGCACAAGCCCCGTAATGATCCGGTGCAGGTGATCGCGCGTGGTCAGCCGACCACCACGCCTGAACCAGGCCCGAATCTCCGGCTCCGTCTCGAGCTGCAGATCGTCTGGATCCCCGCCGATCTTAAGATAGGTCTTGCCGTCGGGATAGCGCACCGGCGGCAAAAGATAGATGTGATCGGTCGGATCAGCAGGCTGATGGATAAGCGACGGCATGCCGGAATAGGCTGAAAGATCCTCGTCCGGGATCTCGAAGAAAGCGACGGTACGCGCATAGACCCTGAGATCGACGGGACGCGGCAACAGGTTTTCGTTGATCGAGAAGCCGCCAGCCGCGATCAGCACACGCTCGGCCGAGTAGACCGCGCCGTCATCGGTGGTGATGATGGCAAGACCGCCCTCCTCCCGGACGGACACTGCCGTCTGCCGAATCACTCTGGCGCCGGCTTTCTCCGCAAGCAGGCTCTGCGCCTCGACCAGCCGGCGCGGATTGACGTAACCCGCATTGCGCTGCTCGTAGACACCCTCGCAATCGGAGCCGAAATCGAAATAGCGGAACCGCGACTTGAGCGCAGAACCTGACAGCATCTCGATGGACACGCCAAGTTGCCGCGCAGCGGCCTCGACCTGGGACACATAGGGATCCGCGCCGCCTCGCTGCGGCCCGACGATCAGGCAGCCGACCTCCTCGTAGAAGTCGACCCCGCTTTCAGCCGCGATCTGGCCGTAGCGGGCGATAGACCGGTTGGCAAGCCTCGCCCAGACAGGGTTCGCATCGATCGTCCGGGTGATCCGCGCCTCATCGTAGTGACTGGCGAAAACGCCATGATGGCTCACCCAGTCCTTCGGCTCGTCGGGTCCGATGACAGCGATGCCATCGCCTTCAAGCGCAAGATACCGCGCAGCAGCAGCCCCCATCATGCCTCGACCAACGACTATCGACTTGAACCGCTCAATCATGCGTCACCATCCTTACCTTGCGTCCGGTGATAGCATGGCGAGCCCTCGTGTCCAGTCACAGGAATGGCAAGGGCACAGCTCTTTCTCAGTTTCCGATCAAGGCGATAACCTTGCCGCAATAACGCTTGGAGATCGGGTTCATGCGCTTGGCGCCATGCCCGGCATTGTAGCGCAGGATGGTGCCACAGGTCTCGCCGCCACCCAGCTCGTGGGCCATCGAGAGGTACTTCATGCCGTAACGAATATTGGTCTCGGGATCGTAAAGCCCCTTGGTCTTGCCGCGATAGCCCATGGCCCGCGCTGTCGCTGGCTTGATCTGCATCAGCCCTACTTCCCCGGCACGGCCACGCGCCTTGGGGTTGAAATTGCTCTCGACGCGAACGACGGCATGGGCCAGATCGACCGGGACACCGTAACTCTTGGCGTATTTCGTGATGATCGCGCTGTAGGGGCTTTTCGAGAAGGACGGCGCTGCCGGATACCCTGCATCGCGGGTAATTGCTTCAGCGGCTTCTTGAAACGGCTCTCTTCGTTACCGGCAAGCGCGGACTGGGCGTTGGTCAAAATCATTGCAATGCATGCCGCAGCAGCAACAAGTCGTCGTGTCATGAGAAGGTTCAGTCTCCAGCCGAGACACCGGCATCCACGCGCGTCAAAGCGGGCGCAGTTCGAGCGCCGCGAGCCCATGTCAGGACCAGCTGGTCAGTTGATCAGTCAAGTATCGTGACCCGAAGGTGCACAGCATCTGCACACGCCCTGCCAGGAGGTGGTAAATGCTAAAAGCTTCAACATACACAGCTCGCCACAGCGGTTCACGGTGCACCCCCTGCTTAGGAGCCCGCCAGCACATGACCCGTGGACGATGCAGATTGCTCACAAGTACGCACAATCTCG
>JBJIOA010000056.1:0-59392 GCA_045377275.1 Allorhizobium sp.
CGCGACCGCGGAAGCAACCGTGGGTGCTGGCGTCGGAGCCAATGTGCTGTTCGGCGGCACCTCCGGCTCGATCCACCTGCAGCCTGTCAGCATTTCCGGCCAGATCGGCCTGAACATTGCAGCCACTGGCACCTCGATGACGCTGCAGCCTTCGGCAATCTGATCGGTCGCATCCGTTACACATGAGAAAAGGCGCCTCGCAAGGGGCGCCTTTTTTCGTGCTGCGCGTCAGTCGCCGCCGTGAGAAGCAACTCAGGTCCCGCAGAAAGTCCGCGTGACCCGCTCGTCTGGCGTTGGTGGCACGCGCAGATCCGCAGTGCCGGGATCCTCCGCGTAAGGATTGGCAAGCGCGTCGACCAGCCGGTGAAAGAGGGAGAAGTCGCCATAAATGGCAGCGGCGATCGCTTCTTCAATCCGGTGGTTGCGGGCGATCAGCGCCGGGTTGACCGCCTCCATCTCCGTCTGCCGCTTGTCTGCCGTGCGATCATCACCGATGCGGGCCCGCCAGCGGGTGAGCCAGTCGGACAGGCCGGGCGGTGGCACCTGGAAAAGGTCGAGCAATGTCTCGACGGCCGCTCCGCCAGCGACCTTCGACAGGGTTCGGAAAGTCAGCGTGAAATCCGCTCCGCCCTGATGCATCATTTCGAGGAAATCGGTGATCAGCGGCCTGTCATCCACCCCCTCGCCCGCAAGACCAAGCTTGGACTTGAAGAGCGCGAGCCAGGCGTCCTGGAAGACGTCGCCGAAGGTTTTCAGCACGCCGTTCGCAGCTTCGATTGCCTTCTCCTCGTCTGCATCAAGAAGCGGCAACAGGCACTCGGCAAGCCTTGCGATATTCCATTGGCCGATGCCGGGCTGGTTGGCATAAGCATAGCGGCCGCGCTGATCGATCGAGGAAAACACCTTTCGGGGATCATATTCATCGAGGAAGGCACAAGGGCCGAAATCGATGGTCTCGCCCGAAATCGCCATATTGTCGGTGTTCATCACCCCATGGATGAAGCCGATCGAAAGCCAATGGGCAATCAGTCCTGCCTGACGTTCGGCAACCAGGGAGAGCATGGCGAGGTAAGGATTGTCCGCGTCCCGCGCCTCAGGATAATGCCTGTCGATGACGTGATCCGCGAGCGTCTTCACCGATTCCTCGTCGCCCTGAGCAGCAAAAAACTGGAAGGTGCCGACGCGGATATGGCTCGAAGCGACCCGGGTGAACACGGCACCGGGCAGCATGGTCTCGCGCACCACCTGTTCGCCAGTTGCGACCGCGGCGAGCGCACGCGTGGCCGGAACACCAAGCGCAGCGAAGGCTTCCGAGACAATATATTCGCGCAAGACGGGACCGAGCGCTGCCATGCCGTCGCCATTGCGCGAGAAGGCAGTCGGGCCCGAGCCCTTGAGCTGGATGTCGCGCCGTCTGCCCGCACGGTCGATGACTTCACCGAGCAACAGCGCGCGCCCATCGCCGAGTTGCGGATTGAAGTGGCCGAACTGGTGACCGGCATAGGCCTGGGCCAAAGGCTCTGCGCCAACCGGAATCACCTGTCCGCCAAAGATCTTCGCAAGCCGCGCCTCATCGGCGTCGGCAACATCGAGGCCGAGTTGATCGGCCAAGTCCTTGTTGAAGCGGATCAACTTCGGGGCCGACGCGGCGGCGGGTCTGGCCGGCCGGTGAAAGGTCTGCGGCAGGCGGGCATAACTGTTGTCGAAGGAAAACAAGATGGCACTCCTTGTCCGCAGAGGAGCAGACATGTGTTGGGCTTTGCCCTGATATGGGACGGCCCTGTCACGAGACAAGCCGAACCGTCGCTCAGCCCGCGGGTTCCGGCGGGGACGCCGCCAGTCTTTCCGAGGCGAGCGGTGCGGGGGGAAGCAGGGGTGCCTTCAGACCAGAGAAGGGGTCGGCCCAGGCGGCTAAGGCCTCCAGCCGCCGGCACCAGGCCAAGACGGCTGGGTAGTCCGTGAGCGGCAACCCTGCAACGTCATTGAAAGGCAGGAAGCTCGCCATGCGAAAATCCGCATAGGAAAGGCCGCTGTCGAGCAGGAAGGGACGCGCCCCAAGTTCGACCTCCAGAATGACGGCCGACCGTCGAAAGCTCTCGAGCCCCTCCTCTACCTTTGCCGTATCGACGGGGCCGATCCGGTAACGTTGTTTGGTCCCATATTCGAAATGCACCATGTCGCAGGCGCGAACGAAATTCGCCTTGCCCCAGCTCAGCCAGCGGATCATGTCCGGTTCGTCCTCATCCGTCCGCCAGAAGCCTGTTCCGGAGAGCCGTGACAGCCGGCAGGCAATCGCATCGGCCTCCCACAGGCTGCGCCTCCCCTCCTCTTCGAGGATCGGAATGGTGAGGCTAGGATTGAGCGACCGATAGCGCTCTGTCTGTCCCGGCGCGAAAGGTGCTGCAAAGACAAACTCGATCGGCGCGCTCAGATGACGGGCAACCGCAACGGCAAGCCGTGGATTGGGATTGCGACTGTAATGCAGTGTCATCATCCACTTGCACCTCAAACCCTATGTCTGCAGGAAAAGCTAGCCTTGGAACACGCAGGCGGTCCAGCCCGATCAGGTGAAAACGACCAGGATTGGACCAGGACTTCTGCCCGACAGGCCACCACACCACCTTGCGGGCCATGGCACTGACGCATTACGACTGAAGACCTCAACACGTAGCAGTCTTGCGAGTACCAGATGCGCCCCGCCCGAGACCTGATCGCCGCTTTTCTTCTTCCGCTTTCGTTGCTTGCCGGTTGCACGACGACAGAGGATGCCAATCGCGCCCTGCAGTCACGCTGGATCGGCCAGCCTGTTGAGCGCTTCTTTGCAGCCTATGGTCCGCCGGAGAGCGAATATCCACTATCGTCCGGCAAGATCTATACTTGGCGCGGCGGCGACAAGACACGCTACATCCCGCCAACCTATTCGAGCCCGGAACCCGACCGCACCATCGTGCGGACGGAAACCCGCACCGACGGATCCGGTCAGACGGTCGTGACCCAGACACGCGTGATGACCCGCGACCCGTTCTGGGAACCCGAGATGATCACGCCGCCGCAATATCAGCAACTCTTCTGTGAGTTGCAGATCAACAGTGACTCTGCAGGTGCTATCACCAGCATTAGTGCCAGCAACGACACCGATGGCGACGGCTTCAGCCTATCGCGCTGCGCGGAAGTGCTCGGCGTGGAGAAGTGAAGACGCGCGGGCGTCTTGCACGGATCAGGCGGAAACATTGAACAAAAACAACTGAAAGGTCTGACTGTCGGGGCATGAAGTGCGGTGCCGCCGCGCCGCAAGTCCCAATGCAGTCAGACAGGGCTCAATTGGCCGAGGCAACCACCGTGGTCTCGGCCCGATCGTCCTGGGACGCCTTGGGCAGATAGACGTCGCAGGCACCCTTGTGGCCGGTCAACTCCTTGACCAGATCATAGGTTGCATCGGCGAGTGTCCAGCGAACCGCGGCCTGCAAGCCTTCCTGCGACTTCGTGCCGATCTTGATGTCGAACAATTCGTCGGAGAAGAAGCGGAAGACGGAGGCGAAGACTTCGCGTCCGACGGCCTGCTTCGAATAGGACTTGGCTTTGACGATGCGTGTCGACTTTGTATCGGTGACCCGGATGTCAACGGCCGCCGTCACGGCGAACCGGCGGGCGCCACCGCCGCCGCCACCCACGGTTGCCTCGATGCCGCCGGAATAGGTGTTGAAGTCGAGCTGTGTGATTACACCATCGATGACATAATCGGAGCCGCGAAGCGCACCCTTGACGAGCGGACGGAACGGCAGGCTCTCGTCGCCGACAACGACATTGCCGCCGTCGCCCAGGATTTGCTCCCGGGCGCGGGCAATCTCCCATTCGGAAACGGCCGTATTCGAACGGTTCACCTGCTTCACGCCTGCCTTCTGCAGCAGCGAGACCATCATGCCGGCGCTGTCGCGCGGCAGGTAATTGCCGGCTTCTTCGGACGAATAGCGACCGGTCTGGTCGGTGATGACGTGAACGGCAAACATGCGCGGATAGCGCTGAACCTCGGGCGTCTTGCTCAGGCATTCAAGCGTCGCGTCGACCGGCGTGCGCGTCGCAATCGGAACGGGCCCGAGGAACGGCTCCTTCGGGGCCTTCTCGGCCGTCTGCGACTGGCATGCAGCGAGCAACAGGACGGGAGCAAGCAGGAGGCTGCGGAATTTTCCAAAAGTCATGCCCCAAGCCTCAATTGTTCAGGATGGAATTGTTGCTGTCGGTCTGGGTGATCGTCTGATCACCGGAATTGTCCTGATCGACAGTAATCGTATTTCCGGATCCATTGATCGTGATGGTCGTGGCATTGCCGGTCTGCTGGGTACCAAGACCGGCCGCCGACCCGACACCGGTCGCCGGGAATTCGCCTTGAAGTTCGAGGCGCGTGCGCTCCAGATTGAGAAGCACCTGGCGTTCGTTGGGTGTTCGAAACTGGTAGGGACGATCCTCGCCGAGGCCATTCGCGACGGCAGCGCCAGGGCATATGAGCCCGAGCGCAAGAAGCCAGGCGACGAGCCGAGAATTGACCATGGAAACCCCCATAATTTTATAGGTTACGTATCTCATTCCACCCAATAACCAAGGGTTTGGATAGCACTAAAGCCACCGAGAGACAGCGAAAATCTACAGAAAAAACAACACATCAGTTAAGTGACCGCGAATTCGTTGCTTAAAGACAACACATATCTGCAACAACGGACGCACGACTCACAAGACTGGACAATAGAAGATGGATGAAGCAAGACTCTCGAAACGACAAGCGATTGTATAGGCGATTCCGATGCGTAATGTTGCATATCTGACACTTGCAGTGGCCCTGTTGGCCTCACCGGCAGCGTCCGAAACGAACGCAGTGGAGACCATGGTGCGTGCCATGGTGGAGCTGAAGCGAACCGGCGCGACCTGCGAAACCTACGTCCGCGGCTCGCCAGAGAGTTTGATGACCGGGATAGACGCCTACTTCACGGCCCTCAACCAGCCGGTGCCGAACACCGTGGATCAGAACGCGAAGGACAGTATCGGCAAGCTGATCAAGCAACACGCCGCCTATATCTGCTCGACAAAACTGGTGAAGGCGCAGAATAACTACATTCGTGCGGCCGCCTCCTATATGGAGACGAAGCCGGCACAATGGCCTGACGCACCATGGATAGATTTCCCGCAATGGTGCGAGGATCCGGCTTGCGCGGACTATTGATGTCACCGATAGGATCGGATTACCGCCTGAACGCGCAGCAATGAGGCGATCAGCGCTCTATCTCGACCGCGTTCCCGGTCTGCGAGACGGCGCCACCATTGGCACCCTGGACGGCCTGCCCATATTCCGCTTTCTGCATCACGTCGACAACTTGCGACGCACCATCCGGCAGCGTCTTCTTGAGCACGATCACATTGACATAATTGTTCGAACTCTGGGTGATGTTCGGTGAGGTGATCGTCTGCGTCAAACCATCAAGGGTCATCTGCTCGAACCGGTTGTTGACGATCTGCCGACCGTTGCTCGAGGTCTGGCGGAGATATCCGATGCTCTCGGCCTCGATATAGTTGGCGATGTTGATTCCATTCTGACTAATTGACCCCCAGCGCGCGCCATTCTGCAGCGTCACGACATTGTTGATGATCTGATCACCCGAGAAGTCGCGCACCACCTCATCGACATTGCGTGCGATGATGATATTGCCGAGATTGGTCCCCTCCTGGACAATCGCTCCGCCACCCCCGGCCCCGGTAACATTGAGCCTGTTGTCAACGACCTGCTCGGCCTGCTTAGTGAAGTTCTGTGAACTCAGCGCCACCGACTGTTCGGAAAAAACAAGATTCATAGTATTGAGGCCGACCTGGCGCACCGTGCCAGGCAGTTCAGGCAAGATCAGATGGTTCATCGCGTGCTGTACGGAACCGTCGGCGAAGTATTGCTCGACATTGCCGATGTCGCCGCCGATCACGGCATTGCCGATATTGGAGGCATCCTGCTCGATCGACTCGAGCGCGGCAACGGTGTTCAGCACGATCTCATTCAGTGAAAGCTGGCTTCCGTCAAAATCCTGACGCACGCTTTTCAGCGCCCTGTCGTTGATATTGACAAGATTGCCCGAATTGCTGGCCGTCTGCCGAACCCCAACCGCCGATGACGGCGCCGTCCAGTTCAGCACCTGCGTCGCATCCTGACGACCCACGAAACGCTGAACGATCTGGGTTGAGCGCTCAACCTCGCTAGCACCCCACGGCTCCAGTGGTTCCGCGGCCGGAAAGCCGGGCACCACAATGGCGAGCCCACAGGCAACTGCGAGGGAAACTCGCAAACTCCGGAACATGAAGACACGCATCCCGGCTCGTCATGAACCGGACCCCCTCAGACAACTGTTGGAAAGAAATGGGGGCGAGTGAACACCCGCCCCCATCCAAACACGTCACTCGCTGGTGGTGATCGCACCGATCGAATTGGCGACGTTCGTGGCGCTCTGGGTGATCTTCGATACGTTGTCGAGCGCACCGACATAGTTTGCGGCGAGCTGGCCGGTGGTGAAGGTCTGAACAATGTTCAGATCGTCACTGACGCTGCCGAGCGAGACCAGGTTGGCAGCATTGAGCGCCGTCTGCGTGACATCATAGATATCATCGCTGCCGTAACCGCCCTTGCCATGCTTCCAGCCATAGGAACCGACGCCCTCAACGGCATTCAACGCGGCCTGACCGGCCGTCGTCGTCTGCGTGATCGAACCCGTCACAGACTCGACGGTCAACGAGTTCAGGACGTTTGTCGCCGACTGCGTGACCTCCGACAGGTCTTCCGAGAAGTTCACGTAGTTGGCTGCCAGCTGCGCACCAGCTGCAGCCTGGGTGACAACATCGAGTTCTTCATCAGGAAGGTTGATCAGGTTGGCAGCATTCAGAGCCGTCTGATTGATGTCGCTGACGTCTTCGCCCCCCTCAATCTTGTTCAGCGCCGCCTGGATGCCCTGGAAAACCTGATTCATGTTGATCTCAGGCGCCGGAACCGGTGGCGGCGGCGGCGGTGGGCCCCAGCCACGCGCCATTGCGGAACTGGCCATCAATGCAATGACCGAAGCTGCGAGAATAGTTTTCATAGTCTCTCTCCTCTGTTTTTACCTATCGCCCCGATTTCAATCCGTACTCAACCACCTCAGGCAGAGATTAGGCCGTACAAGACAACAGAGCTTACTACCCTCCAGACTATTCTGGAGAATCCCCATGTATAAATTGAATTCTATCAAGTCACCCAAGATTCACGGTGACAATTCAATGCAATGCCTGTTGACATGACATCGAAGCCAGGCGGCTCAAAGCCGTCGCAAACGCCGCAAAAGATATCAATTTATTGTTATATACGCGGAGCAATACTGAAGGCAAAGAGACAACCTGTCCGCAGGAATAGAACCACACATCGTTTGCTTTGGTCAATACTTTATTAACGCATAATTAGGGATGATTAATAAGACTAGTAGAGGCTAGAAAACCAGTTTCGAATCAAACGTTTGAATACCAATGGTTGCAGAGGCGACCGTCATCTTGGCAAAACTCCCCAAATTTGGCCTGGCAGATGGCAGGCATTTGGCCGCGTGCGCGCTCGCCCGAGAGGGTAGCCGACCAGTCTTCAAGTATTTGTCACAAATACTTCACGCCAAGGTCAGCTGCCTATGGGACGTAGACGCACACTCTCCGCGTCGGTCCGCAAGGCACTTTCCGTGGACCTTTACAAACCGCTCGCGAGTATTTGGCAGCCCCTCACCGGGCTATGATCGGCGAGACCGAATATCCGGACGCTCTGGCTCAGCGAGCAAGAGGGATACAGGCTTGGTCTGGTAACGCCCGCGACGCTCTGATCGTCTTGGGCTGATCCCGACCCGTTCCAAGACGCGCAGATGCGAACGGCGGCAGCTTGGCCCGCCGTGTACAGGTAAGTGTGCTGACAGCACTAACGAAGAGGCTGGCCTCACTCCGGAGGATCGGTGACGAAGGGCATGATATCGACGCCATCACCGGGAAAAACGGTAATATGCGGATGGTCTTCGAAAAGCCGGGCCGCCGCCTCTGCCGTTTCCGCCTCGACGATCAGATAGCCACAGATCCCATTTGTCGCCGGGGCTATGCCATGCTTGGTGACCCGCGTCGTCTTGCCCACCATCCCGCCCCGATTGACGATGGCGGCAGAGTTGCGCGCTTCCCAGGCCATCCACTTCGGAATGCCCTCGGCATCGATCGCATCCTGCTCGCTCTTCGGCAGGCTGCGGAAACGCGCGAAGTCTTCGTGCTTCATCGTGTAGACGGCAAGAAATTTCGGCATGAAGGCCTCCGGTACGCATGCGATGGTCCGGAAGCTAGCGCTTCGGGAGACCGAAGTCACCCAAAGCCTTTGCCATCAGCCCCGACCGCGATAGGTGGCGACGCCCTGTTCGGGGAGCCAGACGCCTTTTGGCGGCTCGCCGGTCTGCCAAAAGACATCGATTGGAATGCCGCCGCGGGGATACCAGTAGGCACCGATACGGAGCCACTTGGGGTCCAGAAGTTCGACGATGCGCTTGGCGATATAGACCGAACAATCCTCGTGGAAGGCTCCGTGATTGCGGAAGGCGAAGAGGAAGAGCTTCAGCGACTTCGATTCCACCAGCCAGTCGCCGGGGATGTAGTCGATGACGATATGCGCAAAGTCAGGCTGGCCGGTCATCGGGCAGAGCGAGGTGAATTCAGGTGCTGTGAAGCGCACGACATAGTCAGTGCCGGCATTGCCGTTCGGCACGCGCTCGAGAACGGCAGTCTCGGGGCTGGTCGGGGCATCGACGCTCTGGCCGAGCTGGGTCAGCCCTGAAGTATCGGTCTTGCTCATGATGGGATCCTTTGAATTAACGCCCGAGTTCGATGCCGGCGCCATGCGCCATTTCGTTTTCGGGTTCAACGTGAATGGTAACCCGCGTGCCGGGTACCGCTTTGTGCACGGCCATTTCCAGCCGGTCACAGATCACATGCGCGTCGCGCACGCTCATCTTCGAGGGCACCACCAGATCGAAGGCGACGAAGGTAGCGGCACCTGCCCGGCGCGAGCGCAGATAATGAACGCCCAGCGACCCTTCCGAATTCTCCTTGATCGCCTGCCGGATCGCCTCGGATTCCTCAGGGGAAACGGCGACATCCATCAACCCGGCGACGGATTGCGCGATCACCTTCCAGCCCTGCCAGATGATGTTGAGCGCAACGAGGATCGCAAGCACCGGATCAAGGATCGCATAGCCAGTCGCCAGCACCAGCAGGAGACCGACGATAACACCGGCAGAGGTGACGACGTCGGACATGATGTGCTGGCCATCGGCCGACAGCGCCGGAGAACGGTGGCTTCTGCCAACGCGGATCAGGAGGGTTGCCCAGGCGGCATTGATGACGGCTGCAAGGCCGTTGATGGCAAGCCCGAGGAAGGGCGCATCGGGCAAGGTCGGGTTCTGAAGGGCCGGGATCGCCTCGCGGATGATGAGGAGAGCGGCCACCACGATCAGCACACCTTCGAGGACGGCCGAGAGATATTCCGCCTTGTGGTGGCCATAGGGATGATCGTCATCCGCCGGCTTCTGCGCATAGCGGATGACGAAATAGGCAAGGAAGGCGGCAATGACGTTGACTGTGGATTCGAGCGCATCGGACAAGAGCGCAACCGAACCCGTCACCCACCAGGCGCAGAGCTTGAGCCCCATGACCCCGAAGGCGAGCGGAATGCCGAAGAGAGCAAGCCGCCGAACGAAAGTGTTGTTGTCAGCCACCATGGCCTTTTCCCTGCAGATGCGAGTGAATTGCAGACGCAATTCCAGAAACGACAAAACCGCCCGGCAAAGCGGGCGGTTCGTTGAAGTGTGAGCGTAATGCCCAAGGGTTGAAGAAAGGTCAAGGCAGGAGATGCCCTCTGCACAGAACCGAAAGGCCGCGCCGTGAACGACGCGGCCAATTCTTTCGTCAGGATGCTACCAAAGCTTAGAAATCGAAGGAGGCGGAGAGCATGAATGTCCGGGGCGCGCCGGCCGCGAGGAAACCACGCGCGGACGAGGCCCAGTAGTTCTCGTTGAAGACGTTCTCGACATTCGCCCGGATTTCGATCGGCTTGCCGTTCTCGCGTTCGACCTTGTAGCGCGCACCGAGATCGACGCGGGTCCAGCCATCGACCTTCTGCGTATTGGCCTGATCGTAGAAGGTATTGCCACTGTAGACGAGGCGACCGGTGAGCGTCAGGTTCTCGATTGATGGCAGGTCATACTCGCCGTAAAGGCTGACCATCGTCTTCGGCACGCCAGGGGCGTCGTTGCCGTCGAAGGTGCCATTGCGGGTTCTTGCCAGTTCCGCATCGAGGAAGGTGACACCACCCAGCAGACGCAGGCCGTCGATCGGCTCGCCGAAGGCGGAGAGTTCGATGCCGCGGTTCACCTGCAGACCGTCAACCGAATAGATGTTCGTGGCAGCCGTGGTATAGCCGCTGGCCTGACGGATCTCGAACAGGGCGGCAGTAAATGCAACACTGCCGAGATCGTACTTGAAGCCGATTTCCTTCTGCTCGTTGACGAAGGGCTGGAACACCTCGTTGGCATTGGCGGCGGTGGCCGGGGCAATCGCCCCTTCCGTCAGCGCCTCGACATAGTTGGCATAGAGCGAGAGACCGTCCATCAGGCGCAGATTGGCGGCAACGGCCGGGCTGAAACGGGCCTCGTCGTAATAGTAGTTCTGCACGCCGACCGTCCCGCGATCGGGTCGGGTGTTGAAGCCCCTCTGGCGCATTTCCTGGTAGCGGCCACCGAGCGTGACTTCGAGACGCTCGTCGAAGAAGCCCAGCGTGTCCGAAAACGCGATGCTGGTGGACAAGAGGTCCGCAAAGAGCGGCAGATTGTCCGATGTCGGCAGATTGAGACTGCTCACGGCGCTACCGGGCAGGTAGCTCGGGTTGTAGATGTTGGTCGCATAGGATCCGGGAAGCCCGAGCGCACCCGGCGCAAAGCCGCCACGATAGTTCTCGTTGAGGCTCTTCTGGACTGAAAGATTGACCTTGTGGTTGACGGGGCCGGTCTCGAACTCGGAGCGGATGCCGATTTCCCCGGAATAGCCGTCGATCTGCTGCGGCTGGATCGCGAGTTCCGAGGTCGCGTTGCCGTTCAGATTGTTGATCGTATAGGACGAGGTCAGGAAGTCCTCGCGATAGCGGCTGGCGCCCACGGCAGCATACAGCGTCGTGTTGTCGAGCAGATCATATTCGACACGGGCAGCCGCCATGCTGTGGGTGCTGTCGTGATATTCGAAGGGGCTCGCCGTATTGATGCGGCCATCGGGAGCATCGGGGATCGCAATGCCGGAGGCCGCCGCATTGAACAGCGATGTCGGCGCATCGATCTTCTGGTCGGAATGGCTGAGATCGAACGAGGCACGCACGTCCTCACCCTCGTAGTCGAGACCGAGCGAGGCAACGCCGACCTTGATCTCGTTATTGTCCATGGCGGTATCGCCAAAGCGGTAGGAGCCATTGGCGCGAATGCCCCATTCGCCGGCCGGGCCATAGCGGCGACCGACATCGAGATGGTTCCAGAACTGGCCATCGCTGATATAGGTGGTTGTCAGGCGGGTCAGCGGCTCGTCGCCGGCGCGCTTGGGGATGAGATTGATGGTACCGCCGACACGGCCGATGCCGCCGTTGACGAAGGCAGTCGGACCTTTCAGAACCTCGACCCGCTCGATGCCTTCAAGGTAGCTGCGACGGGGATTGGCGATATAGGGCAGCCCATCATAGAGCACGTCTAGATTGACCACCGAGAAACCGCGAATGAAGAAGGAATCGCGCTCGCTGAAAGCAGGCGCATCCGAGCGCACGGAGGGGTCGTTGAGCGTGATGTCGGCGACCGTGCGCGCCTGCTGGTCGCGGATCAGCTTTGCCGTATAGGCCGTGATGCTGAACGGCGTCTCCATGACAGAACGGTTGCCGAGCGAACCGAGGCGGGCACCCTTGGCCACCTGACTGCCGGCATAGGCTTCGGGCGGCTGGCCGACCGTTCCCGTGGCCGGCGTCTGCCCTGTTGCGGTGTCGGTCACCACGATCGGCGCAAGCCGTGTATCGCCGATCTCCGTGACGCCGTCTTCGCTGGTCGCATCCTGGCCATGCGCCGACACGACCGAGATCGCCAGAAGCGAAACGCCTGCAACAATGCTCCGCCTGCGCGCCTTAAGGCTTCGCGTGTGAGTTCCCCTCGACATGTGCATAAAAAGTCCCCTGTTACCAAAACACGATCAGCAGCGTCCAAGCCTTGCCGCAAAGCGCAGTCCCTCGAACCGAGGCTGCGCGCATGCGGCCGTTTCACCGGGTTCAACGCTCACCGAAGCCGTCCAACGACGGGACCATGAGCATTGAGACCACCGGCTCAGACGCAGGCTGCCAACGGAAAAACGATCGGGTCAGCAGGATTTTTCAGGGGGAAGAAAATATCTTGAGAGTTTTTATCATTATTCGACGAGGGCGGGTGATGGCGCAAGCCAAAGCCCTCTTGCGGGTCATAACGCGCCGCGTTACATTCGACCATGATCCAGAGTTTCGCGGATGCAGAGACGCAACGCATCTGGTCCGGTCAGCGAAGCCGAAAACTTCCGCCGGACATACAGGCTGCGGCGCTTAGGAAACTGCGCCTGATAAACAGTGCACGGAGTCTCAACGACCTCCGCGTGCCGCCAGGAAACCGGCTGGAAGCATTGAAGGGCAATCCGCTCGGCCAGCACAGCATCCGGATCAACGACCAATGGCGCATTTGCTTCACCTGGAATGACGGAGGACCAAGCGATGTCGGGATCGTCGACTATCATGACTGACCTTTTGCCCAACCCAAGCCCGGGGACATCCTGCTCGAAGATTTCCTGAAGCCGATGGGGTTGAGCCAGAACGCCCTGGCGCGCGCCGTGAACGTGCCCCCTCGCCGCATCAACGAAATCGTGCTCGGCAAGCGTTCGCTGACCGCAGACACCGATCTACGGCTGGCGCGCTATTTCGGCGTCACCGAAGGTTTCTTCCTCGGACTGCAGGCAGATTATGACCTCATGCAGCGGCGGCGCGAGATCGAGGACGAATTGAAGCGGATCGAGCCGAGAGCCGCTTAAAGATCAGCGGCTGATCCGTCGCGGAAAGTCTCGCAGCGCATTGGCGCGACCGCTTCCAGCCGCGCCCCGCCTCAACTCCTCAAGCCGCCTGCACCTTCGCCCGTTTTGCCAGATGCGCCACGACATTCTCGATCATCCGCATGCCGGCGTCACCGCCGAGTGTCATGATCGATTCCGGGTGGAACTGGACGGCAGCGACCGGTTCCTTGGCGTGCTCGATGCCCATGATCGTGCCGTCTTCGCTTTCGGCCGTGATCATGAATTCACGCGGAAGCGTTGCCGGATCCGCGAAGATCGAGTGGTAGCGACCGACCGTCACCTCCTTGCCGAGCCCTGAGAAGACGAGGCCAGGTTCGAGCACGCGGATGCGCGACGGCTTGCCATGCATAGGAACGGCCAGTTGGCGCAGTTCCCCGCCATAGGCTTCGGCGAGCGCCTGGAGACCGAGGCAAACGCCGAAAATTGGCAGTTCGCGGGCGCGGGCCTTCTTGATCGTCGCCTTGCAATCGAAATCCGTCGGTGATCCCGGACCGGGCGAGAGCACGACGAGATCGGGCTTCAGGCTGTCGAAGATCTCTTCCGGCACCGGCGTGCGCACCGTATTCACGGTCGCGCCCGTCTGGCGGAAGTAGTTCGCCAGCGTATGGACGAATGAATCTTCGTGGTCGACGAGCAGGATGTTGACGCCCTCGCCCACCCGGGCCACGCCGCGCTTGGAGGAAGCATCATTGCCGCTCTTGGCGTCACGGATCGCTGCAATCATGGCGGAGGCCTTCAGTTCGGTTTCGGCTTCTTCTTCCTGCGGGTCGCTATCGTTCAAAAGCGTGGCGCCGGCGCGCACTTCGGCAATGCCGTCCTTGATGCGCACGGTGCGCAGCGTCAGGCCCGTGTTCATGTCACCGTTGAAGCCGACCATGCCGATCGCCCCGCCATACCAGGCGCGCGGGCTCTTCTCGTGCTTTTCGATGAAGCGCATGGCCCAGAGCTTCGGCGCACCGGTCACAGTGACGGCCCAGGCGTGGGAGAGGAAGCCGTCAAAGGCGTCCATCCCGTCGCGGAGCCGACCCTCGATGTGGTCGACGGTGTGGATGAGCCGAGAATACATCTCGATCTGGCGACGGCCGATGACCTTGACCGAGCCAGGCTCGCAGACGCGGGACTTGTCGTTGCGGTCGACGTCGGAGCACATGGTGAGCTCGCTCTCGTCCTTCTTGGAGTTCAAGAGCTTCAGGATCTGCGCCGAATCCTCGATCGGATCGGCACCCCGGCGGATCGTGCCGGAGATCGGGCACGTCTCGATGCGGCGACCATTGACGCGCACGAACATCTCAGGCGAAGCGCCGACGAGATATTCCTGATGGCCGAGGTTGATGAAGAAGGAATAGGGCGAGGGATTGATTTCCTTCAGCCGCTTGGAGATCTGCGACGGCTTTGAATCGCAGCGTTCCATGAACTTCTGGCCTGGCACGACCTCGAACAGGTCACCCTTGCGGAAGCTTTCCTTGGCCTTGGTGACCAGCTCGGCATATTCGCCGGGACGATGATCGCCACGCGGCGGGATCGTGTCGGTATGCTGGAAGGGTTCAGGCGCGATCTCTTCCGACTGGCCGACGGTCGTAACGTCACCCTTGGTGAAATCGTAGCGGTCGATCCAGGCTTTGGCCGAATAATGGTCAACGACGAGGATCTCATCCGGCAGGAAGAGCACCATGTCGCGCTGGTCGTCGGGGCGGGTGAGCTTAAGGTCGATGGCGTCGAACTGGAAGGCCAGATCATAGCCGAAAGCACCGAAGAGACCGATCGCCGCGTCTTCTTCCGAATAGAAGAGGGCGGTAATGGCCCGCAGAACGGTAAACACCGTCGGCATCTTCGAGCGCTCTTCTTCGGTGAACACGCGCGACGGCGGCTTGACGTCGAGATCGAGGCGGTTGGCGGTGCGGGCGCCGAGCGCCAGATCGTCAACGGTGGCGAGCGCCTCGGCGATCATGGTGAGCAGCGCTTCGCCACGACCATTATAGGCTTCGATCCAGACCTTGCGGCCGAAGGAGGAAATGCCGAGCGGCGGATCGACAATCGCCGTGTCCCAGCGGGTGTAACGACCCGGATACTCGTAGTTGGACGAGAAAACGGCACCACGGCGCTCGTCGAGTTTGTCGACATAGGTGGAGATGGCATCGCCATAGGGCGTCGGCCGGCGCCGGCGCGTGACGGTCACGCCGCCGCGAGTTTGATAGGCTTCCGAGCCGTCTTCCTGCAAAATCGTCGACATTTTCAGTCCTTCTCCACTCTTCGAGGCCCGTTTCCTTGAGGCCTTGAACACGAAAAAGCCGCCTCAGGAAAGTTTCCGGGCGGCTTTGGGGTCAATCGTTTGAAGACATGACTGGTCAAGGCCGCGTTAGCGTGCCCACCACCAAGCAAAGGTCTTCGAAACGATCTTCATGGGCCAACGAATACCGTGGAGCCGCCGCCTTAGCAAGGGCGTTTTGCCATGCTCTGAAGATGAACTTTTCGGCGGCTCGCGCCTTTTCGACCCGGGGACTGGGGAACAGGAAGACGAGATGACGAAGACGAGAACGCCGACACTGGTCGGTCTCCTGCTGGCCTGGCCGATCGCGACCGGGCTCACCCTGCCCTCGCGCGGCCCCCAGCCGGAAATGAGACCGGAGGTGGCAACGCCCGCACCAGACGCGGAAGCGAAACCGCCAGAAGAGGCACAAGCTGCCGAGCCCCAGGACATTCCCACGCCGCAGAACAAGCCCACGGCTCCGTCAGGCGAGGCTGAGGAAGAAGTAAAGCCGGCGAGCCCGGCGGAGACGGAGGGCGAAAAGGACGAGGCGAGTGACGAGGCCGAGCCGGATGCAGAGGAGGAAAAGGCCGTTGCCGTCGACCCGCCCCCGCCGGTCGAAGACCCGAAGGCTCTTGCCGCCTGCCTTGCCGATCTCAAGGCGATCGGCGCGCGCTTCGAGACAGACAAGGCCATTGATGACGCCGATGGCTGCGGCATCTCGGCCCCTATCACGCTGACCAAGCTGCTCCCGGACGTCGCGCTGGAGCCGGAGGCGACCTTTCGGTGCGAAACGGCACTGCAGCTGGCGCGCATGACACGCGACATGTTGAAACCGGCGGCAGAGGCCGCCTTCCCCGACAAGCCGAAGCTTACCGCCATCCGTCACGCCTCCGGCTATGTCTGCCGCAACAGGAATAGCCGCGAAACCGGCAAGGTGTCGGAGCACGCCTATGGCAATGCGATCGACATTGCAGCCTTGCGCTTCGGCGACGAAGAGGAGCCTGTCATGATCGCAAAGCGGGATGACGGCACGGCCGAGGCTGCCTTCCAGCGCGCCTTCAACGCCATTGCCTGCCTCTACTTCACGACGGTGCTCTCCCCCGGCAGCGACGCCACCCACCAGGACCACATGCATCTCGACGTCATCAAGCGGAAGAGCGGCTACCGCTATTGCCGTTGACGCCATGAAAAAGGCGGCGCATCGCTGCGCCGCCTGTCGATCGATCCTGCTCTAATCAGAATTTCTGGGTGAGCGAGATTTTGAAGGTCGTTCCGGCTTCTGAATAGAAGGCCGTGGGCTGGTTGGCCGAGCTCGCCGCATTCGGGTTGACCGATTCCACGCCGACCGCGTTCCAGTAGGTCTTGTCGAAAATGTTGTAGACGCCAGCCTGGATGCGCAGGCCCTTTGCGGCCTCGGGTTCCCACCAGCCTGACACGTTGAAGATCCCGTAGCCGGGGGCATCGAATGTGTTGGCGACGTTGTCATCGGGCATGGAAGCGGAGAATATGCCGGTCAGCTGCGTTCCCCAGGTTTCCTGCTGATAGCCGAGGCCAAGGATCGCCTTGAGCGGTGCCACGCTGCGCAGCCGGGCGTTGGTATCGCCGTATTCGCCATAGGCAACCGCCAAAGAGCCTTCCGCGAAGAAGCCGCTGGCAAAGTCTTTGCGCGTTTTGATCTCGGCACCGGAGATGCGGACGTCACGGACGTTCTCGTAGGTAAAGAGACTTGCGGGCTGTGGCGACACGCCAACGCGCGTCACGTTGTTGATGAAGTTGTCGTACACATTGTGGAACAGCGTCACGCTGCCGTTGAAATCACCCGTATTCCACTTGGCACCCACTTCGAAGCCATGGCCGGTCTCAGCCTCGAGATTGGGATTGCCGATGCTGGCATAGCCGCCCAGCGTGTTCGTGAAGTTGCCGTAGAGTTCGTCCACGGTCGGTGCACGATAGGCCATTGCCCACTGGGCAAAGACACCCACGCTTTCGTTTAGCTGATACTCGGCCAGAAGTTTCGGAGAGAAGTTGCTGTCGCTGAAGGATTTCGGAAGGCCGAAGGCGTTGTAGCCGGTATTGCCACGATAGGCGGCCGAATCCTGCGGCTCATAATCGTGGAAGTCGAAGCGGATGCCCGGTGTGAGCGAGAAGCCGCTGTCGCCGAAAGTGATCTGATCCTCGATCGAGAAGCCCAGCGTCACGCCATCGACATCGGGTGCATCGGACTGCGAGACCACCGTCGCCGAGGCCGGGAAGGCCGAGATGAACTGGTGCGTTTCGAAGGTGGTGGCATTGCCGCGCAACCGCAGTTGATGGCTAAGCGCGCCGGTGTCGAATTCGGAGACCAGCGAGCCGATCACCCCGAAATCCTGTTCCTCTGCCGAGTTGGCGCGGAGATATTGCGCACCGCTGTTGCGCAGACCGAAGGACCCGGCATCCTTGCTCAGTTGCTGCCAGTAGAGGCGCAGGCTGGCGGCCTGAACGAGCGTGTCGGTGGAAGGTGCCTCGTAGAAGTAATCGAGGGACACACGCTCGCGCCGGACGTCATCCCAACCGAAATAGGCATCCGGGCGGAAGGTGGAAGCGGCCGTGGTACTGGTGAAAGTGGAGGACTGCAGCGTCTTGAGATTGCTGTCGCTGGTGTAGTCGTAACGCTCAGCGGTCAGACCGACGGTGTGACCGCCCTCGAGCTTGTGACGGAACTTGAAGAGCAGGTTGTTGCGAACGAAGTCCATCGGGTTTGGCTCGGTGCGCGAGCTACCATAGATATCCGAGGTGCCCTGGTTGTCGCTCTCCTGACCGCGCGTGTAGGAGCCCTGAAAGAGCACCGAGGTGTTTTCCACCTGCTTGGCCACAGCCAGGGAGTTGCTGAAGCTCTTGTCTTCGCTGTCATAGCCGGTCTTTGCCACGCCGCCCCAATCACGCCCCTCCCCGATCAGATCTTCCGGCTCAAGGGTGCGGGCAACGAGTGTGCCGCCGAGGGCACCAGAGCCGACCTTGCTGGAATCGGCACCGCGCAGGACATTGAGCCCGCCGAGCGAATCCACGTCGAAACTGTCTGGTTGACCGTTGATGCCTGTCGTCGGCGAGCCCGCGCCGTTACGGGCAATGGTCTGCAGGAAGGGAACCGGAATCTTGTCCACCAGAACGGCGACGCGCGGGCCGGTCAGGCCGCGGATGAACAGGCCACCGGTCCTGCCGGGCTTTGACTTGATGAAATCAATCCCGGCTTCGGTCGTATTGCCGAGGTCGCTCAGGTCCTTGATTTCCTTCTTCCGGATGTCGTCAGCCGTCGTCTCCGTCGCCAGCGGCGTATCCGCAACCGACCCCACCGGCACCCGCTTCCCCTTCACCACGATTGTCTGAAGCTGCGTCTCGTCAGCATTCGTCGTGGTCGTTGCAGCAGTCTGCGCCTTTGCAGGCGCAAGCGAAGTGATCGCTGCGAGCGCCGTGCAGGCGAGCAAGATGGGGCGGAGGGACCGGGAGCGCATGGATGTCGTCCTTTCGATGGCCGCAGGAAAGGGTTCCCGCTTCCGATGGCGGAAGCGGGTCGGCCGGATGTGATTGCGTCAAAAACGTGGCGGAGACGTTGTTCCCGCCGTAATCATGCCGTATAAAACATGATTACAATCGTCAAGATATAAAACATGATTCTTTTTATCATGAATTATCGCGCACTCGGACGTGACCGAAATACCACAAGATTTCAGTGGTGATTTTCAAGGGCCGACTAAAACAGCCCTCCGATGGCGCCATCCGAATCAAGCCGGATCTTCTCCGACGACGGCACGCGCGGCAGACCCGGCATTGTCATGATCTCGCCTGTAATGGCGACGATGAAGCCGGCGCCGGCCGAGAGCCTGACCTCGCGAACATGCACTTCATGCCCCTCCGGCGCGCCGCGTGAAGTCGGATCGGTGGAAAAGGAATACTGCGTCTTCGCCATGCAGACCGGCAGATCCCCATAGCCCTGCCGTTCCCAATCGGCCAATTGCTCCCGCACCGCCTTGTCGGCGGTCACTTCGCCGGCCCTGTAAATCTCGGCGGCAATCCGTTCAATCTTGGAAAAGAGCGGCATGGCATCGGGATAGAGCGGACGAAACGCCGACGGCGTCTCGGCGATCCGGACCACCGTTTCGGCAAGCTCGGTTATCCCCGCCGAGCCGTCAGCCCAGTGCCGGCAGAGCACGGCTTCTGCTCCGAGACCTTCGGCCACCGCCTTGACGGCGGCGATCTCGGCATCGCTATCCGTGGTGAAATGGTTGATCGCCACCGCCGCCGGCACGCCGAACTTGGCAAGATTTTCGAGGTGCCGCGCCAGGTTGACCGAACCCCGCTCGACGGCTGCGACATCCTCGCGGGAGAGATCGTCCTTGGCGACGCCGCCATTCATCTTGAGCGCCCTGACCGTCGCGACGAGGACAACGGCCGAGGGTGTAAGCCCGGCCTTTCGGCACTTGATGTCGAAGAACTTTTCCGCGCCGAGATCGGCGCCAAAGCCGGCCTCGGTCACCACATAGTCACCGAGCTTCAGCGCAGTTTTCGTTGCCACCACCGAATTGCAGCCATGGGCGATATTGGCGAAGGGGCCGCCATGGACAAGTGCCGGATTGTTCTCGAGCGTCTGCACGAGGTTCGGCTGCAGGGCCTCCTTGAGCAACACGGCCATGGCGCCGTCGGCCTTCAAGTCGCGGGCAAAAACCGGCGTCTTGTCGCGCCGGTAACCGATGATGATCGCACCGAGACGACGTTCGAGGTCTTCAAGGTCAGTTGCCAGGCAGAGAATCGCCATGACCTCCGAGGCAACCGTGATGTCGAAGCCCGCCTCTCGCGGGAAACCATTGGACGCGCCACCGAGCGATGTCACGATCTGGCGAAGCGCCCGGTCGTTCATATCCATGACCCTGCGCCAGGTGATGCGGCGCGTGTCGATGTTGAGCTCGTTGCCCCAATAGATGTGGTTGTCGATCAGCGCAGACAGCAGATTGTGGGCCGAGGTTATCGCGTGAAAATCACCGGTGAAATGGAGATTGATGTCCTCCATCGGCACGACCTGCGCATAACCGCCGCCGGCAGCTCCGCCTTTCACTCCAAAACAGGGGCCGAGTGACGGCTCGCGAATGCAGATGACGGCCTTCTTGCCGATGTGGTTCAGGCCATCGCCGAGCCCGACGGTCGTGGTCGTCTTCCCCTCGCCCGCCGGTGTCGGATTGATCGCGGTCACCAAAATCAGCTTGCCGTCGGGACGATCCGACAGCCCCCTGATGAAGCTGGCGGAGATCTTCGCCTTGTCGTGGCCATAAGGGATCAGGCTTTCGGAGGGAATGCCGAGCTTGCAGCCAATCTCCTGGATCGGCTTTTTCTTGGCTGCGCGCGCGATCTCGATGTCGGATGGTACGGTCATGTGTCCCTGCCCCTTATGTGTGCCGAGAAGATCGGACGGCGCAGCTCGGCTGGCAAGCCGGGCAGAGGACTTTTTTCACAGCGAAGTGAAGCGGTCTGAGAGCGACATGAGACCTGTCGCTCCTGCGGTGCGGACCGCACCCTCCCCTTGGGGGGAGGGTCGGAGCGAAGCTCCGGGGTGGGGTGACAAACGGCAGGCTAGCCCCACTATCCACATGTCAGACTCGGGCGGAGTTCACCCCCACCCGCCGCTCCGCGGCGACCTCCCCCCTCAAGGGGGAGGTGGGCAAGCCAGTCACCCCTCGCCGATCGCAATCAAACTCGCATTGCCGCCGGCAGCGGCCGTGTTGACCGAGATCACCTGCTCGACCGCGAAGCGGCTCAGATAAGCCGGCCCGCCCGCCTTGAAGCCGGTGCCGGACATGCCGGAGCCACCGAAAGGCTGGGTGCCGACCACGGCGCCGATCATGTTGCGGTTGACATAGATATTGCCGGTGTCGAGCGCTTCGGTCACCTTGCGGATCGTCGCCTCGATGCGGCTGTGTACGCCAAGCGTCAGCCCGTAGCCGGTCGCTTCGATCGAGGCGATAACATGATCGAGGGCCTTTGCCTTCCAGCGCACGACATGAAGTACGGGACCGAAGATCTCCTTCGTCAAGGCTTCGGGGCGATCGAGCTCGACGATATGCGGAGCGAAGAAATTGCCGGTCGCCGGCACCTTGCCGGCATAACGAACCTTCTGGCTCCGCTTCATGTCAGCAATATGGGCCTCCAGCATGGCCTTCTGCTTCTCGTCGATCACGGGGCCGATATCCGTAGTGATCTCGAGCGGATTGCCGAGGTTCAACTCGCGCGCAGCCCCCTCGATCATTTCCAGCATGCCATCGGCAATGTCTTCCTGGAGATAGAGGATGCGGAGCGCCGAGCAGCGCTGGCCGGCCGAGCGGAAGGCCGAGAGCACGACGTCGTCGGCCACTTGTTCGGCAAGCGCCGTCGCATCGACGATCATCGCGTTCAGGCCACCGGTTTCGGCAATCAGCGGCACGATCGGACCGTCCTTGGCAGCAAGCGTCCGGTTGATCGCCTGGGCCGTGCCCGTCGAGCCGGTAAAGGCGATGCCGGCGAGCTTTGGATGGGCAGCGATCGCGGCCCCGACGTCACCGCCGCCGGGCAAGAGCATCAGCACGTCTTCCGGAACGCCCGCCTTGTGGAAGAGCTTCACTGCTTCGAAGGCAATCAGCGGCGTCTGTGGCGCGGGCTTGGCGATGACGGCATTGCCAGCGACCAGGGCGGCCGAAACCTGGCCGAGGAAGATGGCCAGCGGGAAATTCCACGGCGAGATGCAAGCGAAGACACCACGACCCCGCCAGGAGAGCCTGTTGAGTTCACCGGTCGGGCCCGGCATGACTTCGGCTTCGCCGAACTGCTTGCGCGCCTGATTGGCATAATAGCGGCAGAAATCGACCGCCTCGCGGATTTCGGCAACACCGTCGTCCAGCGTCTTACCGGCTTCAAGCGCAAGCAGCGCAAGTAGGCGGTCACGATCGGCTTCGAGCAGGTCCGCCAACTTCTCCAGTGTTGCCGCGCGATCGTCCACCGGGGTCCGTGACCACAACGCAAAGCCCTTTCGGCCGGCGGCAAAGGCGCGGTCGACATCGGCAGGCGTCGCATTGCGCACGGTCCCGACCTTGCGAGAGCGGTCGGCGGGCGACAGCACGACCTCGTCGCTTGTGGCCCCGGTTGCCCCCGGCACCAGCGGACGGGCCGCGATCTCGGCGAAGGGCTGGCCGATGCGGGCCATCAGCCGTTCCAGATTGTCGCGATCACCGAATTCGAAGCCCGCGCTGTTCTTCCGGTCGCCATAGAGACCAAGCGGCATGGGGATCTGGCTGTGGCGGGCGCTCTGGCCGCTGGCGAGACCCAGTTTCTCTGTCGGGCGCTCGAGCAGCGAGGTCACCGGCACGTTCTTGTCACCGGCAACCGCGACGAAGGAGGAGTTGGCACCGTTTTCGAGCAGGCGGCGGACGAGATAGGCGAGCAGGTCGCGGTAACCGCCGACGGGCGCGTAGATGCGGCAGGCGATGCGATCATTGCCCGACAGAAGCGTGTCGTAAAGCGCCTCGCCCATGCCATGCAGGCGCTGGAATTCGAAGCCCGTGCGGTCAGAGCCGGCAAGCTCGATGATCGTCGAGACGGTGAGTGCATTGTGGGTGGCGAATTGCGGGAAGATGCGGGCCCGCTTTTCCATGAGCTTGGCTGCGCAGTGCAGATAGGACAGATCGGTCGCCGGCTTGCGGGTCCAGACAGGGTAGTCGTCCAGGCCACGCTCCTGGGCGCGCTTCACTTCCGTATCCCAATAGGCGCCCTTGACCAGACGCACCATCATGCGGCGGCCATATTGCTGGCAGAGGCTGTCGACATAGTCGATCACCTGCGGCGCACGCTTCTGATAGGCCTGGATGGCGAGACCGAAACCGTCCCAACCGGCCAGCGACGGATCGGCGAACACGGCAGCGATGACATCGAGCGAGAGTTCGAGACGGTCGGCCTCTTCGGCATCGACGGTGAAATTGAGTTGATGCGCCTTGGCCATCTGCGCAAGCTTCAGGAGATCCGGCACCAGTTCGCGCATCACTCGGTCGCGATGGGTTGCGAGATAACGCGGATGCAAAGCAGACAGCTTGACCGAGATGCCCATGCGGTTTGGCAATTGCTGGCTCTTGCCATGCTTGGCCATGAAGGCGCCGATCGCGTCGATGGCGCTCGCATAGGACTGGAAGTACCGCTTGGCGTCTTCGGCCGTGCGGGCGCCCTCGCCCAGCATGTCGAAGGAATGGCGATAGCCGCGCTCTTCGCTTTTGGCGGCACGCGACAGCGCGTCCTTGATCGTTTCGCCGAGCACGAAATGATGGCCGAGAAAACGCATCGCCTGCTTGGTCGCGGAGCGGACGGTCGGGAGGCCGAGGCGCTTGACGAGACCGCGCATGACGCCTTCAGGCGTCTCGCCCGGACGGATGACGCGGGCGGAGAGGCCGAGCGCCCAGGCAGAGGCCGAGACAAACCAGCTGTCGCCATGTGCCTCGTGTTCGCTCCAGCCGCCTTCCTTCAGCTTGTCCTCGATCAGACGGTCCTGGGTGAGCGCGTCGGGCACGCGCAAAAGCGCTTCGGCAAGCACCATCAGCGCCAGACCTTCGCGGGTCGATAGACCATATTCGCGCAAAAAGTCTTCCACACCGCCGACCGAGCCGGAATTGTTTCTGATGGCCTCGATATAGGTCGTCGCGCGCCGATCAATCGCGCCGTTCTGGCTCTCGGAGAGCGACAGGCGCGAGGCGAAATGGCGTATGAGCTGGTCATCGTCACCAGCATAAGGGGCTTCAAAACGCGGGAAATCGGTCGTGGCTGGCTTGATCATTGTCACCTCCGTGGTATCCGCAACATATCTTCGCATTTACCGAATTTCCCACTATTCTTTGGTCGCTTCTCTGGCATATTCACTAGGAAAATGGAGTTTGGAAGAGAATGAGTAAAGAACTGGATCGCCTCGACCGAAAGATCCTGCGCGCCCTGCAGGCCGAGGGTCGCCTGACGAACATCGAGCTTGCCGAACGGGTGAACCTGTCGCCCACCGCGACCGCGGAGCGGGTCCGCCGCCTGACCCGGGAAGGCTACATTACCGGCTACATGGCAATGCTCTCACCCCAGAAGCTCGGACGCAACCTGCTGGTCTTCATCGAGGTGAAGCTCGACCGCACAACTGCCGATGTCTTCGACACCTTCGCGGCGGCCGTGAAGCGATCGGACGACGTTATGGAATGCCATATGGTGGCCGGCGGCTTCGACTATCTGGTCAAGGCGCGCGTTGCCGGCATGGAGGCCTACCGGCAATTCCTCTCCGAGGTCATTTTGCCGCTTCCAGGGGTGCGCGAGACCCATACCTATGCCGTGATGGAAGAGGTCAAGGCCGTGTCGGCCCTGCCCGTTTAAACATCAGGATAACAGGCAGTTGCTATTTTGATCGGCAGCAGTCAGACATTAGTCATATTAATCGTGATAGACCCCGAAAAACTGCTAGCTTTTCGTTTGGACTGATATATTGGTCTTAAACTTCCGAATTGATGTCAACTTTCGAAATTGATAAAATGTTTCCAGAAAGACAGGCACTCTTGAGCGAGCGTATCGGGAGCTGTCAGAGCCGCGCCGAGTTGATGGACAATTGGTCCCGCGCAGCACGCGAATACGGCCTCGACTATGTAACCTTGGCGGTTGCGCCCACGGCTCAGGACAAGCTGCTCGGCCCGCTTGTGCGGGAGACGACCCTTCCCGCCGATTACTGCCGGCAATTCGATCGTCTCGAATTCCTGAAACATTGCCCGACCGTCACGCATATCAGCCGGTCGATCATGCACAATGCCTGGACGATCGGCCATGAGGGGTCGACCCCGACTTTTGATTGCCCGCCGGAATTCTCCGCCCTGATGCTGAAATACAGGCTGATCACAGGCATCCTCTTTTCGATGAATTCCGTCGACGGCAGCCGCTTCGTCGTCCGCTATGACGGCGATCGCAGCCCGCTTGCCATGCCTGAGATCAACGAGCTGTCGATGCTGAGCATTCAGGCCTTCGATGTCTTCGACCGGCTGCGCCGCACCACAGGCAATTCCAACGTCCTGTCGGCACGCGAACTCGAAGTCGTGCGCTGGACATCGCAGGGCAAGACCTCGCTCGAAATCGGACAGATCCTCTCGCTCTCGGACCACACCGTGAACGCTTATATGACCAATGCGATCCGCAAGCTCGATTGCGTCAACCGCACGCAATTGGTCGCCAAGGCGATCCGCATGAAGATCATCAACTGAGGCAGCAATTCCTCAATAGAGGGTCTGGCGATAATCAGTCTCCAGGTCTTCGTCCATCTTGCTCATAGCCTGCTGATCGCTGGGTGCCCCGGTCGTATCGTCCAGAATCATCTTGATCAGGGACGGCATATCGCTCCTATCCTGCCGATGAGCGGGATCCCAAAGATGCGACCGGCGGAATGCCTTTGCGCAATGCAGGAAGACCTCATCGATCTCCACCACGATCGCCAGTCTCGGACGTCGGCCATCCACGGCCATGGCCTCCAGGAGGTTCGGCTGCGTGCTGAGCCTTGCACGACCGTTGACGCGCAGGGTTTCGTCGTAACCCGGGATCATGAACAGCAGGCCGACCGATGGATTGGCCATGATGTTTTCCAGCGTATCGAGCCGATTGTTGCCAGGTCGGTCGGGGATCGCCAGGGTGCCGGCATCGAGGATCTGCACAAAACCCGGCGCATCGCCCCGCGGGCTGACATCGGCCCTGCCCTCCAGCCCCTGCGTCCCGATGCAGAGAAACGGCGACCGCTGGATGAAAGCCTCGGCATTGGGGCCAAGTGTCGAACGCTGCTTCGTCACCGCAAGCGCATGCACCGGCTCATAAATTAGCCGCAATACGGCCAGATCCTCCACCATAAATTCCGACTTCAATTCAATCCCGCTCATCGTCTCGCCCTCCCTCGCATGACAAATCTGAGGTACGTACCTCATCTTGAACTATACGACATACCAGCGGCATGAACAAGCAAGGAAGCTTGGATATAGCTGCCAGCGAAAAGGCGGCTCGCTCAACCGCGAAGCGCCCCCGTGCACCGGCTCTCCCGGACGTCAGCGATCGAGGATGGCGCGGATCTCGACCATGTTTGAGCGCACGCGCAGGATATAAAAGCCCATGGTCGCAAGATGCGTCGGCATGATCCAGCCGTCCTCGCTGCCGTTCGAGATGATCGCCGGCTGAATGCGCAACGAGGCCTGCAGCTGACGCTCAAGTTCGGCCCAGATGGCTGTCAGGTTACGCTCACGGATCACGTCGCCGAAATCGGCGCGGGTCGCCTGCAGGATGGCGTACTGGGCGTAGAGCTGACCGTACGCGAACCAGAATCGGTCGTCGGCACGAGTATCGAACCAGCCGGCATTATACTCCTCCGAACGGCGGCGCAGAATGTCGGAGGTATTGCCGAGGTCGCTGGCCATGCCGTCGAGGAGCTGCAAGAGGTTGTCGGAACGGGTATCGAAAACGGATTCGCAATTGGCTAGCGAGGTGTTGAAACGGTTCCAGCTCTCCACAGCCGCACGGTAGTAGCTGGGCGTCGGCGTCTTGAAGCCAAAGGGGTCGGTGCCGAAGTACCAGGTGCTCTCGTCGAACTGAATGTTGCCGCGCGCATCCTGCAGGTCATTGTTGATGCCGGACGTGCCGCGCACGCGGCCGAGATTGTCGGCGAGCTGGATGGCTGTGCGGCGCACCACCTGGTTCACGCCGCGCTGGAACGAGGCCTTGTTGTCCATGAACGGCGTCGTATCCCAGTCGAGCCCGAACAGGCCGAGCTTGTAGAGCAGCGTCGAGGACACCCAGTTGTTCTGATTGACGTTCTGATCGGTAAGCGCAGCACTCATCATCACCACGGCCGAATCCTGGCATCGATTGGCCTCGCCCGGCAGCGGCGCGCCGGCCGGAACTGTGCGCTCCTCAAACTTGTAGGCCTGAACGAAGGCCGGGTCGAAGGCGTGCCAGACCTGGGTCCGGTAGAGGAACTGTCCGTAGAAGATGATCAGCAGAACCAACACTCCGAGGATCGGTCCCTTGATGATCCAGCTGCGGTCGCGATACCAGCCATGGGCGGCGAGGAACGGCCAGAGAAACCACGCGACCACCATGCCGATGCCGCGACCGATCGCGGCAAAGACGCGCTGGAAGAACGCGATGATCGGGTCAAGCATGGTCATCTCCTAGTCCGTAGAGGCGTTTGCGAAAGGCGGGCTTGTCCTTCAGATAAGTGTCGGACAGGCGGGATACAACATAATCGCGATAGGCTTCCGGATACCGGTCATAGGCCCGGTAGAAGCCCTGCTTGTCGAAGACGAAGCGTGAGACGAAATCCTCAGGCGTCAGATGGGCGATCAGCCGGTTTGTGAGCCACTGGTCGGGATGATCAGGCTCGGCCCGCACCAGCCAGAGCCTGAGCTTTGGGTCGATATCCGCCATTCTCAGATTTCCGGTGCGCGAGAGCGTCCGCAACGCCTCCTGCAGCAGCGGATAGACGCCGCGATCGCTGATCGCCTTAGCGTTTCGGTGCAGGAAGGTCTGCATCCAGACGGCGTCAATCCGGCTGAGGTCCGGCACCGGATCGAGCCTCGCGGCAACGGAGAGCAGCGCCATTTCCAGTCGATGGGCAAAGAGCCCCGAGCTTTCCACCCAGCTGGCCCGGGGCAGTTCAAGCCGGCCTGTGCGTGCGAGGAAGTCGGCGACCTGAGCCGTGTCGTGGATCGAGATATAGCTCACCTGCCAGGGCCGCGACCGGCGGAAACTCGGTGCCTCGGGATCGCAGATCACGGTGGTGATTTTCTCATCGACAAAGACGAAGACACCGCCGAAGTGATCGGCCCAGAAGGCATCGTGGCGGAAGACAAGCTTGTCTGGTACCAGCGTATTCTGCCTGATATCGCCGGTCTCCTTCGCCAGCGCGACCATCCGCTCAAGCATCTGGTCGTCGCGCCAGGCATCCGGGCTCGTCACCAGCGCGTCGCAAAGCTGCCGCAGCTGCCCCGCCTTGCCGAGCAGGTCTTCCGCCGACAGCACCTTGAACGTCACCTCGTTGATCGACAGCAGGTCATCTAGCGTCTTGACCTCGGAGACCGTGTCCTCGATCTCGCCATAGAGCGTGTCCTTTAGCGTGATCGCGTGGATCGCCCGCGCATTGGCCGAATAGAATTCGTGCATCAGACCGGCGGTGTTTGAAAAGCTCGTATGCACCACCGGTAGGCTGTCCTGCTCCGGGGTGAGAATGATGAAACGCCGGTTGACCTTCAGCGGGTCGAGATAATCGGGATCGCCAAGCTCCTCAGCCACCTGCGGCGAGAAACCGGTTATGTCGATGTCGAATTCGGTGAGCTTGGTGGCCGGCAGACCGAAGGCGACCAGCGCCTTGTTGTAGCGGGCGACGAGATGCGGCTCGCGGATCGGAAGCAGGCGGCCGTAGATGAGCTCGGCTTCGAGGAGACGGTTCATGCGGTACTTGCGACCTTCCTGTCCTCGTGCCGCCAGTAGAGGTCGTCGAGGTCGAGCTTCAAGACATCGGCGATCGCCTTCAACGTAGCGACACTGCCATCCTTTTTGCCGGTTTCGATCTCCGACAGATAGGCGGTACTGATTCCGGCAGCGGCAGCGAGGTCTTTGGCTGCCATACCTCGAAAATCTCGCCAGACACGGATCGGGCTTTCGCCTTCACTCATACGGTTGACATACTCGGCAGGGATCAGTTCTTCCTCACCTGCAGCAAGCTTGCGTTCGAAAGCCGCAATCGTGAGACTGTCCTCCAAATCCTCAATGCGCTGGATCAGCGCTTCGTAGTCCTTGCGGCTGAGCACGATCATCTCTTCGCCATCCGGCGCCGTGAATGATGATGCGATCGTCATCAAAGTTCTCCCTCATAGGCTTCACCGCGAGCGGCGACACGCACAACATCAACGACGGTTCCGTCTTCGCGAAAGATCACCCGCCAATCACCGATCCGAAGGCGGTGATAGCGGCTGTCACGCAGCTTCTTGACGTTGTTCGCCAGCGAAGACGGGTTATCGGCATACTGTTGGACCTTAGCCCGAATACGCCGCGCCTCATTCGCGGGTATTCGGTTCAACGTCCGAATGGCATCCCTGCTGTAAACAACGCCTCGCACATCCTAATCCTCAACCCCGATCCCGACAACAAAATTCGCTTATAGCGAATTCACCACGTCCCCTCCCCCTTCATCCGCTCAATCTCGCCGATCGCCCTTTCCCGCTGGCGCTCGCGGCGGATGATCTCCGACACCGCAGCATCATCCGACTTGTCGGCGTAGCGGAATTCGCTGTCGGCGTAGCGGTTGATCTCCTGGAGGATCATCTCCATGGTCACGGGGCCGCGCAGCTCGGATATCATGGCCTTCTTCTCGTCGTAGCTCTTGTGGACGAAAGCCTCAGGCCTTTCGAACCAGGCGTCGGGCAACTCGACATCCATCGCGCGCATCTTGATCGCATCGGTGATGTTCTTGATGGCGCGGCCGGTGAAGCGTGGTTCGGCGAGCTTGATGGCATGCAGATAGGCGCCGACATCGGCCAGAGTCTCAATCTTGCCCTCGGTCTTCTCGTAGCGTTCCCAGACTGCCACGAGCCCGTTTTCCCTAGGACGGTCATGCTCGCCATAGGAGCGGCTGACGGCCTTCTGGATTTCCTGGCCGGCAAAGAGCTGGTGTTCGCCAAGCGGAATGGAGTGGTTCTTGCCGACGAGCAGCGAGAAGATGTCGATATAGTCCTCTCGGGTCTGGGGGCCGTCGACCAGCCAGCGGGCACCGGCACGCTGGCGCAGTGCGTCGTCGACATTCTCAGGATAGTTGGAGAACATGCCGAAGGTGGCGTTGCCGCGCACCACCGTCGAGGCGCCGGCAAAGCTCTCCATTAGAACGGCGGTCACCTCGTGCTGGCCTGACGACGCCCGATCATCCGAGCGCTTCGCCGTCACCTGATCGACGTCATCAATCGTGCCGAAGCCGATCACGCGCGGGTTGAGCACGTTGTTGACGAAGGTTTTGCAGTTCTGACCCGACTTGCCCTGATAGGACGAGATCTGGTCGACGCCGAAATTCTCGTAGTGGAAGGCATAACCCGCCATCTTGCAGTAGTCGTTGAGCAGCCCTGCCAGCATCTGGATCAGGATCGTCTTGCCCGTACCCGGCATGCCGTCACCGATGAAGGTGAAGAGGAAGCCGCCGAGCTCCACGAAGGGGTTCATCTGCCGGTCGAAGTCATAGGCCATCAGCATCTTGGCAAGCTTCAGCGCCTGATATTTGGCGATGTGGTTGCCGATGATCTCTTCCGGCTTCTTGAAGCTCATCGTGAGTGGCTTCGACTTTGCACCCGGCACGCCATCGAAACCGTCGAGCGTGAAATCGTCCTGATCGACGCGGATATGGGCGTTTTCGAAGACGCCGAGATGCTCGAAGCGGGCCTTGCGGGTGAGAAGTCCGTCAAGCGCGAGATCGGCGACACCACGCACCCGACCGATCAGCGTCGCATCGTCACCCGCGCCACGCACCGCAGCGTCGATGCCCGAAACCATGCTTTTCAGCGCATCCTGGGCCGTATCGAACAGGAAGTCCGGCTCCCGGATGCCGTCGAGCTGCTCGCCCTCTCCCGCCACGGTGGACTTGAGGTAGGCAGCAAAGGCAAAGGCCGCGACATAGGCCTGGGAGGCGAGCAAGGCCTTGAAGCGGGCGGCCTCTTCACCTTGCAAGGGCGCGCTGAGATTGCGGGCCTGCAAAGGCTCAAGCTCGCTCTGCCGGGCAAAGACATCAGCGATCGCCAGCGCCACCTGCGCACCGCGCCTGACACGGTAAAGCACGGTATGCTGGGCCGGCGTCAGCAACGGATCGGCAGTGCCGGTCGCCTGGATGGTTTTCGTAAGTTCAATCTCGCGGGTCCGACGCACAGAGCCCGTCGAGACGGTCGATACGAACCGCCGCCCGGTGCCGGCGATCGGCGCGCCCGAGGCGCCCTCGCCCTGGTCGAGTACGACAATCCGAGTCACCAGCCCTTGGGCCACGGCGAGATGCTTGGCGATATCTTCTTCCCGGAGCGTCGTCAGGCCTGCCGTCAACTCGCTCATCGTCAGACCTCGCTCACAATCTGGTTTCCCGAAATGACATGCACCTTGAAGTTGCCAAAGATCGCCTTGACCTCGTTTGCTGCATAAAGCGCCTGATAGGCATCATGCGGCACCAGCGCGTGTTTCTCGTAGGTCGAGACGCCCATGCGCGCGGCTTCCAGATCATGGGTCTCGATATGGAATTCCTGGGTCGCCGGAGACGAGGAGAAAAAGCCCTTCACCGCCGGCTGCTCGCGCTTGGAAAACACCTCCTGCACCGTCCAGGTCATGACCCAGGCATTCTCAGGCCTGCGGACCCGGTCGAGGATCTCGGTGACACGGCCGGAATTCTGGGTGAGCCCTGTCGAATAAAGCGGCCCGAGCACAATGCGGCGGACCGACTTCGGATGCAGTGTCGGGAAATCGCGGTCCATGTTGGTGGCGATGGTCGCGGGCGTCAGCGAATAGGCCGAATTCCGGGCACAGAAATCGTCGAATGTGCGGGCGAGCTCGGGATTGAGCAGTCCGCCCACCGGAAGCGGGATCTCGACCTCTTCATTGAGCTTACCCTCGGCCGTCACGAGGATCTTTGCGACATTCTCGGAGGAATCCTCGACCGTCGCCAGATAGATCATCGGCAGCGTGTTGACGCCATCGAAGGCAGCCCAAGTGACGAGATAGGAGGGCCGTTTCGACTGCGGATTGACAGTGACGGCAACGGTGGTCGGCAGCACGAAAGGCGAGAAGATCTCGCCGGCACTGACCTGCTCCAGATAGAGCCGCTCGGCGATCTGCTGCTGGAGGGCGGCGGGAAACTCCTTCTGCCGCAGGATGAAATCGACCATCTCCGCGCGCAGCTTGGAGACAGTGGGAATCGTCGAAAGCCGGGCGGCAGCGCCCGCTCGGTCGTTTTCCAGCTCCAGCACATTCTGGAAGATCGGAAAGCCGCTCTCGGCCTGCGCGATCTTGAATTGACCGGTGAAACCGATGCGGTTTTGCCAGGAGGTGAAGGAGTTCCGCAGGCGATCAAGATAGGGCAGCAGGTGGAGTGTCGTCGGCCCCTTGTCGCCAAGGCGGCGATCCGCCCGGCCGAAGAACTGCTCGAGCCCGGCAAATGCTGAGGACATGGTGGTGAAATAGTGCGTGACGGCACTGTTGCGATCGACGACGTTCATGCCCCTCTCCCTATATACAGGCCCGCGGAAGCGGCACGCGGCCGGATGGCCGCGCCCACGTCACGGGCATGCTCAAGGCTTCACGTAGTCGGCCGCATTATGCTTGTCGAGAACCGCCTGGAAGCGGCGGGCAAAGGCTTCGTCGGCGAGCTTCTTGCGGCGCTGGATGTCCTGCGTCGAGAGCATGTTCTTCTCATGCAGTTCAAGCAGATCGCCGATATGCCGCTGGGCAGCCGCACCGATGCCGGCCATGGTTTCTTCCGCAGCCGTATCGACCTGCGAGCCGAGCGTATTGATCCGATGCGCGACTTCCTGCTGGGCAGCCGTCTTCAGCGAATCCTCGAGTGCCTTGTAGAGCACTATGCGCTGCTCGGTATCGATGCTCAGCTTGTTGATCAGCGTGTTCTGCGCCGCGATCTGGTTGTTCAAGCTGTCGACGAAGGTCTGGAACATCGATGTGTAGCGCTCCAGCGTCTGGCTCTCGGCCAGCAGCTCCTGCTCGCGCGCCTGCGCCTGATTGTAGTCGGTCGCAAGCTTCGAGCGCTGGGCTTCGAGTTCCGCGCGCTCCGACGTGTCGGTCGAAGCGGCGATCTTGTTCTCGATGTCGAGCAGTGCCGGATTGAGCGTTTCGATCTTCGTCTGCGTCTCTTCAAGATTGGCGATCGTCTGCTTGCGCCGCTCGATCACCTGCACGAGGCTCGCCTCTGATGTCTTATAGCGCTCTTCAAGAACCGTTTTCTGTTCCTTGAGGATACCGACGATGCTGTCGGACTTGGCGAGCAGTTCTTGCAGGTTGCCGGCAAGCGACATGTTGCGGACACGCTCGGTGCGCATGCGCTGTGCCTTCTGCTTGGAGAAGATCCCGATGAATTTTTCCATGCCGGAAAAGCTCTTCATGCTCTCGAACTCGGCACCGAAGACGTTCGTCGCATCTTCCAGCCCGATGATCAGGTCGGCGATATTCGCCTCCATCACCTTCTGCTGGTTGAGGACATCGGAGATCCGGGCGTTTTCGATGTCGAAATCCTGGCCGACCAGCTTGGAATCGCTTTTGGCAAAAGTATCCAGCACCACGCTCGACTGGTCGATCTTTCCACGCATCTCCGAGACGATCTTACGCGTCTTCTCGATCTCACTGTCGAAGCCCTGCAAAGTCGCCATGTTGTCTCCCTGTGCCGTCATCCCGGCGGCGCGCCGGACTCGTTTGTCACCACCTTAGCGCGTTTCCCCATGCAGGGAAGTATCGCAACGCACAAGCAGAGGCGGCCTTCATCCGATATGGATGATCGCAGCCCCCACACAAGAGGCGCTAGCAGAGAAATGCGACAGCCGCGAAACGGCTGTCGCGTCAGGAAGTTGAGCAGGGATTACTGACCGCCGGCGGCAGGATCCTTGAGATAGGCGATGATGTTGGCGAGATCATCGTCCTTCTTGACGCCGGCATAGGCCATCTTGGTGCCCTTCACGACAGCCTTTGGCGCCTTCAGATATTCGGAAAGCAGAGCCTCGTCCCAGACCTTCCCCGCACCGAATGCGGTCATTGCGGGCGAGTATTTGTAGTCGGCGATCGAAGCGACCGGGCGGCCGACCACGCCCTGCAGCGTCGGACCAACCTTGTTCTTCGCTTCAGTCGCGATGTGACAGGCCTGGCAAGCCTTGAAAGCCTTGGCGCCGGCGACGGGATCGCCAGCTGCGAATGCTGGAAGGGGAGCGGCAGACACGGCAAGTATCATAAGCAAGGTAGACGGCTTCATGGAAACTCCTTGATCCATAGAACGGCGCCAGCGCGTCGCATGCGTATGGCAGCACCAATTCGCACGACGCGCAATCGATTGCTTTGACCGCCATCAAAATCCTAGGCTTTTTTTTTCAGGAACCCGAGTTCCCTGTCCTGCAGGGGCTGCAAGTCGCAAACAGGGCCGGAGCTGCGACGCAAACGCGCGGGCATCCTTGCAATTCTCCGGTATTGAATGTTGACTTGGGAACATCAATAAAAAAACCGGGAGCCTTTCCATGACGTCTCTACTCACTTGTCGCCGCACCCTTGCGGCAGCCGTTTCGCTGATCGCCATCAGCGCCATGCCGGTCTCCGCCCAGGAGCCTGAAAGCTGCTCGACCGTCCGCTTCTCGGACGTCGGCTGGACGGACATTACCGCGACCACTGCGACCGCCTCGGTTCTCCTGAAGGCTCTCGGCTACGAGCCGACCACCACAGTGCTCTCCGTACCGGTCACTTATTCCTCGCTGAAGAACAAGGATATCGACGTTTTCCTCGGCAACTGGATGCCGACGATGGAAGCCGATATCGCGCCCTACCGGGAAGACAAGTCGGTCGAGGTCTTCGGTCCGAACCTCGAAGGCGCGAAATACACACTCGTCACCAATGCCAAGGGCGCCGAACTCGGCATCAAGGATTTCGCTGACATCGCCAAGCATGCTGACGCGCTGGAAGGCAAGATCTACGGCATCGAGCCGGGCAATGACGGCAACCGCCTGATCCTCGACATGATCGACGCCAACAAGTTCGAACTCGGAGACTTCGAAGTCGTCGAAATCCTCCGAACAGGGCATGCTCGCCCAGGTCGCCCGCGCCGAAAAGGATGGTCAGCCGGTCGTCTTCCTCGGCTGGGAACCGCACCCGATGAACGCCAACTTCAAGCTGACTTATCTGTCTGGCGGCGATGACGTCTTCGGCCCGGACTTCGGCGGCGCGACCATCTTCACCAACACCCGCGCCGGCTATACGACCGAATGCCCGAATGTCGGCAAGTTCGTGACCAACCTCAAGTTCTCGCTCCAGATGGAAAACGAGATCATGGGCAAGATCCTGAACGACGGTCAGGATGCAGAAGCCGCGGCTTCCGATTGGCTGAAGGCCAACCCGGCCGCTGTAGAGCCCTGGCTCGCTGGCGTCACCACCAAGGACGGCGGCGACGGCCTCGCGGCTGTGAAGACTGCGCTGGGGCTCTAAGCCCCGTCCAATGATGCTGGAACCGCGCGACCGGAAGGGGGATCCGGTCGCGCGGGATTCTGGGTATTAAACCTGCGGCTATCAGGGGACGAGAATGGATTTTCTGACAGACAACAAACTGCCCATCGGGCCCTGGTCGAAGAGCATCGTCGACTGGCTGACCGATAACGTCGATTTTGTATTCGATTTCATTGCAACGATTCTCAGCGCGTCGATCGATGCGATGCTCTTCGTGCTTCAGGGGCCCTTTCTCAGGGGAACAGCCCTGGAAGACTTCTACCCGCTGTTCATGATCGCACTGTTTTCGCTGCTCGCCTGGTTTATGCGCCGCTCGCTCGGCGTCACAGCCTTCACCTTCTTCGGCCTGCTCCTCATCTTCAATCAGGGCTACTGGAAGGAGACCATGGAGACGCTGGCGCTGGTGCTGGCAGCAACAGGTGTATGTATGGTCATCGGCGTGCCGATCGGCATTGCCTGCGCCAGACGTCCTTGGCTCTATGCAGTCGTCCGCCCGGTTCTCGACCTGATGCAGACGATCCCCACCTTCGTCTATCTCATTCCGGCGCTGATCCTGTTCGGCCTCGGCATGGTGCCCGGCCTGATCGCGACCGTGATCTTTGCGATCGCAGCCCCGATCCGCCTGACAAGATCTCGGCATCATCTCCACCCCGCCTTCCCTGGTAGAAGCGGCCGTGGCCTTCGGTGCGACCCCGACGCAGGTGCTGCGCAAGGTCGAACTGCCCTTCGCCATGCCGCAGATCATGGCGGGGCTCACCCAGACCATCATGCTGTCGCTGTCGATGGTGGTCATCGCCGCGCTCGTCGGCGCAAGTGGCCTCGGCGTTCCCGTTGTTCGCGCACTCAACACCGTCAACATCGCACGTGGCTTCGAGGCGGGACTTTGCATCGTGATCCTCGCCATCATCCTCGACCGGATGTTCCGCATTCCCGGAGAAGAGACATGACCGACGCCGTAATCTTCGACAATGTCGACATCGTCTTCGGAGACAATCCCGAGCGCGCCCTTGAAATGGTCGACCAGGGCAAGAGCACGCGACGAGATCGGCGCAAGTACAGGCCTCGTCCTCGGCGTCGCCGGGGCATCGCTGGCGGTCAAGGAGGGCGAGATCCTCGTGCTGATGGGGCTTTCGGGATCGGGCAAGTCGACCCTTCTCCGCGCGGTCAACGCACTCGCGCCCGTGGTGCGCGGCAATGTTAGGGTCCGCACCGAGACCGGCTATGTCGATCCCTACAAGTCATCGGCCCAGGTGCTGCGGGACCTGCGCATGCACACCGTCTCGATGGTCTTCCAGCAGTTCGGCCTCCTGCCCTGGCGCACGGTGGCTGAGAATGTCGGCTTCGGCCTCGAGCTCGCAGGCGTTCCGGAAGCCGAGCGCAACCGGACGGTCTCCGAGCAGCTCGAACTGGTAAACCTGTCGAAATGGGCGGATCGGAAGGTCAACGAGCTCTCCGGCGGCATGCAGCAGCGCGTCGGCCTTGCCCGCGCCTTCGCAACAGGTGCACCGATCCTTCTGATGGACGAACCCTTTTCGGCGCTCGACCCGCTGATCCGCACCCGCCTTCAGGACGAGCTGCTTGAGTTCCAGGCGCGACTGAAGAAGACAATTCTCTTCGTCAGCCATGATCTCGACGAAGCCTTCCGCATTGGCAACCGTATCGCCATCATGGAGGGCGGCCGGATCATCCAGTGCGGCACGCCACAGGAGATCGTCCAGAACCCGACCAATCAGTATGTCGCCGACTTCGTGCAGAACATGAATCCGATCAACATGCTGATCGCGTCCGACGTGATGCGCTCAGGCGTGACCGGTGAACAGCGTCAGGTCACCGGCACCACGGCGCCGGCAACACCGCTCGTCGACATCCTTGATGCCCTGTCGCGGCAACCTGGCACGATCGGGGTCGTTGACAACGGCGTCGTCATCGGCACGATCGATGCTCAGGATGTGGTGAGCGGACTGACCAAACATCGCCGTAAGGCGTGATCTGCCCTGCCCCGCATCGACATCAGACGCATGCGGGAGACGAACATGAACGACAAGCCCCAGGTTATCCGGGATACCGACGACGATGCGCGCCGACAGGCGCGCATTTTACTGCGGGGGCGCGATTCGCGGCAATCGGCGTGATCGATCCGGAAACCGGCTTTCCTTTCGTCAGCCGCGTGCTGCTCGGCATGGACAGCGACGGCGCCGCCGTCATTCTCGTCTCCAACCTGTCCGCCCACACGACGGCGCTCCTCGCGGATCCGCGTGCCTCGCTTCTGACGGGGGAACCGGGCAAAGGCGACCCGCTCGCCCATCCGCGCCTGACGCTGCAATGCACGGCCGAAACCGTCGAGCGCGACAGCGACACGCATCAGAGGCTGCGCAGCCGCTTCCTCGCCCGCCATGCCAAATCGCAACTCTATATCGACTTTCCCGACTTTCGTTTCTTTCGACTGCGGCCTGAACGCGCGAGCATGAACGGCGGTTTTGGCCGTGCCTATCATTTGAGCAGTACGGATTTCCTGATCCCGCAAATCACCGATGATTTGTTTGATGACGAGAATGTCTTACTGCGAGAATTAGGGGGGCGGCATCCCGATCTGGCGACGCGCATCGCAACGGAAATTCATCGTGCCCCTGAGGGCGAGTGGCGCATTTCAGCCGTCGATTCTCACGGATTCGACATAGTTTTCAAAGACTTGCTTATCCGACATGAATTTGTGACGCCGATCACAAATGTCCAGCATCTGCTATTAGAGTTACCTAAATCAGTATACGCAGTACCTTAAATTTAGGCATATACAAATTGGATGATGCTGGTAGAGTTCGGGTTCCAATTAAGTGATGGATTTTCAACGACTGCCACTCCCCCCAAGGGCACTCGACCAAAGAAAGTTGAACTGAGATGAAAACGAAAGCTTTGTCCGAACAATCGACCGTTGCTGCAGGCTTGCTGTCCGCCATGGCAAACCCGAAGCGACTGATGATCCTCTGCAGCCTCGTTGAAGGTGAGGTTCCCGTCGGTGTTCTGGCGACTCAGGTCGGCCTGAGCCAGTCGGCTCTGTCGCAGCACCTCTCCAAGCTTCGCGCACAGAAGCTGGTCAAGACCCGTCGCGACGCGCAGACGATCTACTATTCCTCGACCTCGGAGTCAGTGATCAAGATCCTCGCCACGCTCGAAAGCATCTATTGCCCTCCGGCAGCAGCCAAGACCGCTGCCTGATGACAGCGCTGCCAGAAGCGCGCTGATTGAGGGTGGGAGGAGATCGATTGGACATCCGTTCATGCGGGTGAGCGTCTGGCATTACATGTTTCAAAGCCCCGGACGGCATGGCCCCCGGGGCTTTTTGTTTTGCTGCCCAGGCTACGGGTCTTCACAAGCGGTGAATCGAGAACGCGATGCGTTTCCATCACCCGAATTCAGCGATCCATGACCTTTGTTGATGCGCGCCAGCCGGTGGCTTGACCATGCCTTGCGCCCTGATAACGTGACGACGCAATCAATGGAGTTCGGCCCTTTCAGCCGGCATTAGGGAGAATGGCCGCCCGCGACCAAAGGGCCATGGAGAACACGATGTCTAACCGCCTCAATTCTACGCCGAACGACCTGCGCGCCTTCTGGATGCCGTTCACAGCGAACCGCCAGTACAAGAAGGAGCCCCGCCTCTTCGTCGGCGCCAAGGACATGCATTACACCACCCATGACGGCCGCCAGGTGCTCGATGGCACCGCCGGCCTCTGGTGCGTGAATGCCGGTCACTGCCGCCCGCTGATCACAGAAGCGATCCGCGAGCAGGCCGGAGAGCTGGACTATGCACCGGCCTTCCAGCTCGGCCACCCCAAAGCCTTCGAACTGGCGAACCGCCTGATCGACCTCGCCCCCGACAACATGGCCCATGTGCTCTACACCAATTCCGGCTCGGAATCGGTGGAAACGGCGCTGAAGGTGGCGCTTGCCTATCAGCGTGTGAAGGGACAGGGCTCGCGCACCCGCCTTATCGGTCGCGAGCGCGGCTATCACGGCGTCAATTTCGGCGGCATCTCGGTCGGCGGCATCGTCTCGAACCGCAAGATGTTCGGCACGCTTTTGACCGGCGTCGATCATCTGCCGCACACCCACCAGCCGGACAAGAACGCCTTTACCAAGGGCATGCCCGAGCATGGCGGCGACTTGGCCGACGAGCTGGAGCGCATTGTCACCCTGCATGACGCCTCGACGATCGCGGCCGTCATCGTCGAGCCTGTCTCCGGTTCGACCGGCGTTCTGATCCCGCCGAAGGGCTATCTGCAGCGCCTGCGCGAGATCTGCACCAAGCACGGCATCCTCCTGATCTTTGACGAAGTCATCACCGGCTTCGGCCGCTTGGGCGCCCCCTTTGCCGCCCAGTATTTCGACGTGAAGCCCGATATCATGGTGACCGCCAAGGGCCTGACCAACGGCGTGATCCCGATGGGCGCGGTCTTCGTCACGGCCGAGATCCATGACGCCTTCATGCAGGGACCCGAACACATGATCGAGTTCTTCCATGGCTACACCTATTCGGGCAATCCGATCGCCTCTGCAGCCGCCCTCGGCACGCTCGACACCTACAAGGAAGAGGGTCTGCTTACCCGCGCCTCCGAGATCGCCTCTTACTGGGAAGAGAAGCTGCACTCGCTGCGGGACTGCCCTAACGTCATCGACATCCGCAATCTTGGCCTGATCGGCGCGATCGAACTGAAACCGATCGATGGCGAGCCGACGAAGCGCGCCTTCAACGCCTTCCTCAACGCCTATAACGATGGCCTCTTGATCCGCACCACCGGCGATATCATCGCGCTGTCGCCGCCGCTGATCATTACCCACGAGCAGATTGACGAGCTGTTCGACAAGCTGCGCAAGGTGCTGATGAACAACATCTGAGCCCAGCGCTCGGAACCAGATGCAAGGAAGCGGCCCGCGTGGCCGCTTTTTTGTAGCTTGCGCGAAGCTGACCATCGGATTCGCTCGCGCTTGTCGCTTGTCGCACCATCCCGTATCTTATCGAGAATCGCACGTTCGATCCTGGCGCAGATGATCGCGAAAGGCTCGGGCGACGAGTTCAGCACATCCGCTATCGTCATCACCGACATCACGTCGCGAAGGCCGCAAGCGGATCTGGTCCCTGGAGGAAATCCGTGGTCGACCTCTTCAAGCGTATGTTCGGTAAAGACGTTTCCCTCGCACACTCACCCGCAAGGGCAGCCCCGGAACCCGAGGCGATCGCCGCAGCGCGGGCCGACGAAGCCCGCCTTGCCGCTCGCCGGGCACAGATCAGCAATGATCTCTTCGAGCTTCAGCAGATCGCCATGGCCGAACTTGCCTTGCGCAAGGAACAGGACGCAGCCGCCGCCAAGGCAGGCTTCGAAGCCGAAGACGGCGTCGGCGGCCGTATTCTGACCGTCTGAAGAAGGGCCTGTACCACCAGGCCATAGTCCGCCCCGACAAAGCTGTGGCGTGATCGCACACCACGGCATCGGGTCTTTTGCTGCTCGTCGTTTTTGTCTAAAGCGTTCATGGGGAGCAACAAAAGAACCCGAATGGCGCTGAAACCGACACAGATCGGTCGCGCCGACCCAAGGAGCAGGACATGAAATTTCAACTCTTCGCAAGCGCGGCTCTGGCCGCGCTGATTGCTAGCGCCCCCGCTGCCCGTGCCGAAATCGTGCTCGGCCTGATGGCGCCGCTGACCGGCCCGCTGGCCGCCGTCGGCGCGCAGATCAAGAACGGCGCCGAAACCGCCGTCGAGGAAATCAACAAGAAGGGTGGCATCAACGGCGAACAGGTGACGCTGAAGATCGCCGACGACGCAGGTGAGCCGAAGCAGGGCGTCTCCGCCGCAAACCAGCTTGTCGGTGAAGGCGTGCGTTTCGTCGTCGGCCCGGTCACCTCGGGTGTCGCCGTCCCCGCCTCCAGCGTTCTTGCCGAAAACGGCGTGCTGATGGTCACGCCGACCGCGACCGCCCCTGACCTGACCGCCCGCGGCCTGACCACGGTGCTTCGCACCTGCGGTCGTGACGACCAGCAGGCGGACGTTGCCGCTAAGCTCGTTCTCGGTGCCTACAAGGACAAGAAGATCGCCATTCTCGATGACAAGGGCCAGTACGGCAAGGGTCTTGCCGATGCCTTCCAGGCGGCTCTCAACGCCGGCGGCGTTACCGAAGTCTTCAAGGATTCGCTGACCGCAGGCGAAAAGGATTTTGGCGCCCTCATCACCCGCCTGAAGGCTGAAGGCGTCGAAGTCATCTATTTCGGCGGCTACCACCCGGAAGCCGGCCTGATGGTTCGCCAGATGAAGGATGCCGGCCTTTCTGCCCAGCTGATCGCCGGTGACGGCCTGTCGAACAACGAATTCGTCACAATCGGCGGCGACGCCGCCGAAGGCACGATCTTCACCAATGCCGCCGACGCGTTGAAGTCGGACGACAGCAAGGCCGCCGTCGACGCGCTTGCCGCCAAGAACATCCCGGCAGAAGCCTTTACGCTGAACACCTATGCCGCTGTCGAAGTCATCGCCGCCGGCATCACAAAGGCCGGCAGCACCGATGACGCCGAAGCTGTCGCCGCAGCCCTCAAGGACGGCTCGGAAATCCCGACTGCCATCGGCAAGCTGACCTATGGCGAGACCGGCGACCTCACCTCGCAGAGCTTCGCCGTCTACAAGTGGGAAGCTGGCAAGACGGTTTCGGCTGAGTAAGCGCTCTCTGCCGGATACTGAAAAGGCGGCCTGCGAGGGTCGCCTTTTTGATTGAAGTGCCGGATTAGACGATCAGACTACATCCTGCCGCGAGCGCGAAGAAACCCTCGAATGACCGGGGCCGCTAATAAGCTCTGGACCAGTAAACTCCGAAGCTTGCTTGAAGCGAGCGCCTGAGGTTGATGATACAGCGCGCACCCCTCACTCCTCGTAGATCATCTTCCGCGTCATGCCGCCATCAAGCGTTAGCACTGCTCCGGTCATGAAGCCGGCATCGGCGAGATAAAGCACGGCTTTCGAGACATCTTTCGGTCGACCGACGCGGCCGGCGGGATGTTGAGAGTGATCTTCTGGCCGCAAGTCGCGGTCTCCCGAGATCCAGCCGGGGGCAATGCCATTCACCCTGATCTTCGGGCCGAGACTGACCGCAAGGGCATGTGTTAGACCGTAGAGGCCACCTTTGGAGGCGGCATAGGCTTCCGTATTCTTTTCCGACATGAAGGCACGCGTCGAAAGCATGTTGACGATGGATGCTCCCTCACCCATCAGGGGCACGGCAGCACGTGTCATCAGAAAAGCGGCCGTCAGGTGGCTGTCGGTGACCTTGCGCCAGTTGTCGAGCGAGAGACTGCTAATCGGCCCCCAATCGGGACTGGCAATGCCGGAATTGTTGACGAGCAGATCGAGACTTGTCCAGCCGAGATCATCGAAAGCAGCCGCAACGGCCGCCTCATCCGAGACGTCACAGACAACCGAACGGATGCCGGCCGGCGCCTCCTGCAGATCGAAAGAGGCCACCTCGTAACCGGCGGCCTGGAGAGCGGTGCAAACTTCTGCGCCGATGAGGCCGGCGCCACCTGTAACGATTGCATGTTTCATGAAGCCCTCAACGGCGGCGGACGGGGAAAGTTTCGCCTGCAATTCGCCAACGTCAAAGCAGCCGGTCGCGATAGTCCGGTGACGGCAGCCAGCAGCTGTCGCGTTTGCCGAAGAGCCGGTAGCGATTGCGCGCGATCAAAAGGTAGAGCGGATCGCGGATGAAAGGGGGGACAAGCCGGAGGACCGATAGGACCTTCCAAGGCCAGCCGAGACCGGCATAGATCGACAACACGGCATCGCTGTCACGCAACATATGCTCGCCGTCGACCACGATGATGCTGTCCGGATTTTCGGGGTCGATGCCGAAACGGCGATAGAGCGCCGAGCCCACCTCGCCTTGCATCGAAGCCAGACGAAACCGCTTCTTTCGGTCTTGCGAAAGCACGAATTGCGCATTCGCCGAACACAGGATGCATTCGGCATCGAAGAGGATGATCGGGCCATTGGCGGGTGGAGTGTCCATGACAGGCAATCTAAGCGCGTCCATAGCCAACGGCAATGCGGCAAGCCGTCATTCTCGGCAACGCAGCCGGTGACAGACGCTGCGACGGCGTTAGGATGGCGGAATCTGGCAACAGACAGGAAGAGGTCGGGAGGATCGACATGAAGAAGGGCTACAAGGACTTGCTGGCGGAGGCCGAGGCGCTGGTCGAGGCGGTGGATGGGTCAGAGGCAGCGCGTCTACATTCGGCGAGCAACGTCGTCTTCGTCGATCTGCGCGACCCGCGCGAGCGCGAACGGGAAGGCACGATCCCCGGGGCCTTCTCCTGCCCGCGCGGCATGCTGGAGTTCTGGATCGACCCGGAGAGCCCCTACCACAAATCCGTCTTTGCCGAAGAAAAGCTCTTCCTCTTCTACTGCGCCAGCGGCTGGCGCTCGGCGCTGGCGACGAAGACGGCACTCGAGATGGGGCTGGAAAACGTCTGCCATCTGGAAGGCGGCTTTTCTGCCTGGCGTGATCGGGGCCTTCCGGTCGAGGCGGTCGTGGCGAAAACGAAGGGCTGACGGGCCACACGTTGAATACCGGGGGCCCTTGCTCTATCTTGAAGTGTGAAAGCCGCACGATCCCAACCCCTTCGCATGACGGCGGCGAGGTTCGATCGATGGTTCCCAACGGCCCGCTCTCGCCTGGTCCATGACAGGAGGTCATGGCGGTGTTTCGGGCCAAGTCTTGTCAGGAGACGATCATGGTCGAACGCATCAGCAGGACTTCATCAAGCGCCGCCTCTTCGCAGACGGAAGGCGGCCATACTCTGAACCTGGGTTCCGACGCGCAAAACGCTTGGGTCGCTACCCGCCAGTCGAAGATCAATCACGACCTCGAAGAACGACACCAGCGGGATGCAGAAGGGAAGATCGCTCACGAATCACCGGCGGAAGACGGCGGTGATGCCGAAGAGAAACGCCTCTCCGGCGAGAGTGAGCGCATCGGCACCCAGAATTTCGATGAAAATACCCCGTTCGGCGAGCGCGTCGTGATCGTCTGAATAGGGTTGTTTCTCGGAACGATGCCCAGCCAAACCAGCCCTGCAGGGTTCGAGAGAGATGCTCGACATATCCGCGTCGCACTTTGCCGCCAATCCCGATAGGGTGCGGCCAAACAGACGAGGACCATCAATGCCCCAGACGATTCGCATCGCCAACCAGGAACTTGCCGTCGAGGTCTCGACGCTTGGCGCAGAGATGCAGTCCCTGAATACCGCGGATGGCCGGAATTTCCTGTGGGACGGCGATGCTGCCTGGTGGACGGGGCGGTCACCTATCCTCTTCCCGATCGTCGGCAAGGCGCCGGACGACCGGCTGGCGATCAACGGCCAGACCTATCTCATGGCGCAGCACGGCTTCGCCCGCCGGCGAGAATTTGCAATTGTCGAGCAGACGGCTAAGGCCTGTCTTCATGAACTGGTTTCAAGCGACGAGACGCGCGAGGTCTATCCCTTCGATTTTCGGCTAACGCTGGAGCACCGCCTCGACGGGCGTAGCCTGTCGGTGACGGCGACAGTTGAGAACACCAGCGACGGGCTATTGCCCTTTGGCCTCGGTTTTCACCCCGCCTTTCTCTGGCCTTTACCTGGCGCCGAGGGCAAGCCCCATCATGTTCAGCTCGACAACGGCGCCGAACCTGCTGTGGTGCAGCTCGAAGCCGGCCTGATCGGCAAGCGCCTGCCCTCACCCTTCACGGCGGGCAGGCTCGATCTGCACCATGCGCTCTTTGCCAATGATGCGCTGGTCTTTCCCGAAGATGCAGGCACGGGGCTGACCTATGCCGCAGAAAACGGGCCCTCGATGCATTTCACCTTCGAGAACCTGCCCAATATCGCACTCTGGCAAAAGCCAGGCGCCCCATTCCTCTGCGTCGAACCCTGGCACGGCATGGCGGCCCATGCGGGCGGGACCGCAGAACTGGTCGAACGGCCCTATACGGTGGCACTGCCGGCGGGGGATGTGATGCGCTTCGGCTTTACGGTCGAAATCAGCGGCTAACGACAAAGGTCCCTTGCAATCGGGATCAAGAGCACGCCTGGTCATCCCTGGCGGCAACCCGCTTCGGGAAATTCCTCTGACGGGGCTTGCGGACCAGCGCCCGAGACACCTCTTGCCCGTTGCCATGCTTCGGATACTCTCCACCGGTCAACAACCGTGGAGAGGGCAGGCCTATGTGCAATCATTGCGTGATCGAGACTGTGAAGCAGAACATGTTGTCGAGGCGCTCCCTGTTCAAAGGCATGGCCTTTGCAGGCGCAGCGGCCGCCACCGGCGGGATTGCAAAGCCGGTGCTGGCGCAGCAGAGCCCGAGCAAGGTGGTGGACCTCACCCATGCCTATGACGGCACCTTTCCGACCTTCGATGGCAATCCCGGCATCGAATACGAATGGGCGGTGGAATTTGAAGGCAACGGCTATCAGCTGCACAAGCTGACGATCTTCGAACACACAGGCACCCATATCGACGCGCCCTTCCATTTCAGCGCCGACGGCAAGAGCGTCGACCAGATCGAACCGCAACAGCTGGTCGCTCCGCTCGCCATCATCGACATCACCGACCGCGCCAAAGAAGACGCCAATGCGATGGTGGAGGCAGCCGACGTCGAAGCCTGGATAAGTGCCAATGGCGAGATCCCTCAGGGCGCTGTCGTGGCGCTCCGCTCCGGCTGGGCCAAGAAGGTGACGGACCCGTCTTTCCGTAATGATGGTGAAGGCAAGTTCGCCTTCCCCGGTTTCGGCAAATCCGCGACCGACCTGCTCGCCACCCTCGACGTGGCCGCCATCGGCGTCGATACGCTCTCGCTCGATCCGGGTAATTCGGCTGACTTCGCCGTGCACAATAGCTGGCTGCCAGGCGGTCGCTACGGCATCGAATGCCTGAACAATCTGGAGGAGCTGCCGGTCACCGGAGCGACGATCATGGTCGGCGCACCGAAGCATAAGGGCGGCACCGGTGGGCCGGCCCGCGTCCTGGCGCTGGTTTGAGGACGACCACATGGCTGTCCTCCCTCTCCTCAGCGACGAGGAGGCGAGCGCGGAAGCGCTCGCCGTCTTCAACGACATCAGAACAAAACGCGGCACCGACTACGTCAACAACTTCTGGCGGGCGCTCGCCCATGATCCGGACGAGCTGAAATCCGTCTGGGACCGGCTGCAGACCGTGATGGCACCCGGCGCCCTCGACCCGCTGGTTAAGGAACTGATCTACATCGCGGTGTCGGCGACCAATGGCTGCGCCTATTGCGTTCATTCACACACGGCCTCAGCCAAGGCCAAGGGCATGACGCCGGAGATGCATGCCGAACTCTTGCAGGTGATCGCCATGGCAAGCCGCACCAATGCGCTGGCGGTTGCGCTGGGCGTGCCGGTGGATGAACGCTTCGAGGCAGAGGTGCAGGCGAAAGGGCGGTAGCGGGGATGGTGTCCCCGAATGCGTCCCGCTATTCGCTTCTCGGCACAAAATCTGCTTTGCCCGCCCGGGCCAGCTGCACAAACCGGTCTCGCACTTCAAGGAACAGTTTGCGCGGCAACAGTCCGTAGACAACACGACTGCCCGCCTAGGTCTCGAACGGGCGCAGATCAGGTCCAGGCCAGAAAAATCGGTTGGCCTCGGTCAGGACGATGAATGACGGTAAGTCGTCGAGACCCAGTCGCTGCTTGGTGGCTGCTGGGATCTCGATCGCGTGGCGAGGGTCCGAAGGCGGCGAATGGGTGATGGGCAGCACGACCACCTGTATCTCGCCGTCATCCTGCGCCAAGGCGAGGATAACCGCACAAGGCCGATCCTTGCGCCCTTCCTCCAACCCACGGCGAAACTCGTCATGCCAAAGATAGGAATAGCGGATTACCTGACCCGGTTGTGGATCGGGCAGGCTCATGGCTTAACGACCCAGTTCGTCGTCGAAGGTGCGCGATTGCACCGGCGGTTCGCTGGCCCCGATCTGCGCCAGCTCTGCCTCGGAAAAATCACTCGCCTGCAAGACTTCCCGATCACGACGTTTGAGCCGCTGATACTCCTCTGTTGAAATCATCACCGTACGGTCGCGGCCATTGCGCGTGATCACGACGGGTTGCGTCAGCGCAAGATCGAAGTAGCGGCCACTCTGCCGCTGAAACTCCGCAGCACTCACCTTCACCGGATCAGCCATCCCAAAGCCCTCTCAGTCATACATAAGATCAATATTATACGTAGACTATGTCATTTCAAGATCGTTGGCTCGCTTCCCTCAAGAGGCTACATTTGAGGGAACAACAGAATCGGAGACGCTGCATGACCGACCTCGAACGCCGCATCGACCAGGGCACCGGCCGCGAGCCGGCGGATCTCGTGTTGAAGGGCGGGCGTTTCTTCGATCTGGTCACCGGCGAACTGGTCGCCTCCGACATTGCCATCTGTGGCGAGACCATCGTCGGCACCGTCGAGAGCTATGAAGGCCGCGAGGTCATCGACATCACGGGCAAAATCGTCGTGCCCGGTTTCATAGACACGCATCTGCACATCGAAAGCTCGCTGGTCACCCCGCATGAATTCGACCGCTGCGTGCTGCCCTATGGCGTAACGACCGTGATCTGCGACCCGCACGAGATCGCCAATGTGCTCGGCACCGAGGGCATCCAGTTCTTCCTCGATTCGGCCGAGCAGACGATCATGGACATCCGCGTCCAGCTGTCGTCCTGCGTGCCGGCGACGCATCTGGAAACCTCCGGCGCGGATTTACCGATCGAACGGTTGTTGCCATTCCGCGATCATCCGAAGGTGATCGGCCTTGCCGAATTCATGAATTTCCCAGGCGTGATCCACAAGGATCCGATCTGCATGGCGAAACTCGAAGCCTTCCAGGATGGCCATATCGACGGCCATTCGCCGCTGCTTTCAGGCCGGGATCTGAACGGCTATCTCTCCGCCCGCATCCGTACCGATCATGAATGCACAAGCGCTGCGGAAGCCATGGAGAAGATCCGCAAGGGCATGCATATCCTGGTGCGCGAGGGCTCGGTGTCGAAGGACCTGCACGCTCTGATGCCGATTCTGACCGAGCGGCTGTCGCCCTTCCTTGCGCTCTGCACCGACGACCGCAATCCGCTCGATATCGCCGAGCAAGGCCATCTCGACTACTTGATCCGTGAAGCCATCAAGAATGGCGTCGAACCGATCGCTGTCTATCGCGCCGCTTCGATTTCTGCCGCCCGCGCCTTTGGTTTGCGTGATCGTGGCCTCGTGGCGCCGGGGTGGCGCGCCGATCTTGTCGTCATCGACAGCCTGGAAAACTGCAAGGCCGAGATGGTCTTTGCCGCTGGCCGACGCGTAACGGATGAACTCTTCGACAGCCGCAAGCCAGTTGCGCCTGTCGGCCTCGACAGCGTCAAGGCGCGAGTTGTCAAGGCTGCCGATTTCGGCGTGCCGGTGGCCGAAGGCGAAACGCCCGTCATCGGTGTCATGCCGGGCAAGATTATCACCGAACACCGCCGCTACCGTCTGCCAACCTCGGGCAATCAGACATCGGTCGACCTGGAAAACGATATCATCAAGGTCGCCGTTATCGAGCGTCACGGGAAGAACGGCAACCACGCCAATGGCTTCGTTCAGGGGTTCGGCCTGAAGAAAGGCGCGATCGCCTCGACTGTCGGCCATGACAGCCATAACATCTGCATTGTCGGCGTCTCCGAAGAGGACATGGCGCTCGCCGCCAATCGGCTTGGCGAGATCAAGGGCGGCTTCGTCGTGGTCGAAGACGGCAAGGTGACCGGCGAGATCCCGCTGCCCGTCGCGGGTCTCATGAGTCTTGCCCCCTATGAAAGCGTGCGCGACACGCTGCACGACTTGAGAAAAGCGGCCTATGCCCTTGGAACGACTTCTCGAAGAGCCATTTCTCCAGGTCGCCTTCCTGCCGCTGCCGGTCATCCCGCATTTGAAGATCTCGGACAAGGGCATGGTCGATGTCGACAAGTTCTGCCTGATCGGGTGAAGTCTGGTTCTGGATCGGCTCGCACGCAGACTACGACCAGCTGCTGAAGCGATGAAACGGCGCGGTGGAGAACGTCCGGTCAGCATGAGATGCAGGAACACCGGGTGATCTTTACCGTTGTCGGCCAAGGGGTGCCGCACAAGGAACACCTGAAATGCACATGATTGAAGAGGCCCTATGGCATTCGAGACTGCGAAATCTGCGACACAATCCTTGCGCAACCAACTGACGCGTCTCTATTACGGTCGCGATACGGCGGCGATCCGCTTCCAGTTTGCGCTGATGATCATCGATATCGCGATCATCGGCTTTTTCCTTGCCGGACCTTATCTGCGTGACCGTCCGAGCTACCTGATCCTCGACTACATGATTGCCGCCTGGATCGCGTTGGAGTTGATTGCGCAATGGTCGGCCTCCTGGTCGACGCGCCGTTTCCTGATGCGGCCCATGACATGGATCGATTTGTTCGTCCTCTGCACGCTGCTTTTCCCGCAATGGCTCTTCAACTTCGCCTTCCTGCGCGTGGCGCGCATCTGGGCCGTCGCCCAGCGGCCGGTCTTCAAACTTATGCTGAACCGGCTCGGCCTGAGGGAGCAGACGGATGTCGTCACCGCCTTCATAAACCTTTTCGTCTTCCTGTTCCTGGTGACCGGCTTCGTCTACACCTTCTTCTTCTATCGCGAAGATCCCGGCACCGGCTTCATAGACGCCATGTATTTCACCGTCGCGACAGTCACGACGACGGGTTTCGGCGACATCACGCTGCCCGGAACCTTCGGCAAGCTGACCTCGATCGTCACGATGATTATCGGTATCTCGCTCTTCGTCCGGCTCGCCCAGGCGATCGTCCGCCCCAACAAGGTGACCTTCCCCTGCCCTCAATGCGGGCTTCAACGACACGACGTGGACGCCGTGCACTGCAAGGCCTGCGGCCATGTGCTCAACATTCCCGATGACGGCGCGGTCTGATCGTCAAATCGACTTGCGGAAGCAGACGACCCGCTGGGTCTCTTCGAAGCCCAGCGCCGCATGCATGGCATGGGAACCGGCGTTATTCAGTTCCGCGTCCGACGCAAGTTCGCTCAGGCCTTGCCCCCTGGCCCAGTCGGTCACAGCCGCGACAAGGCTCGCAGCCAGGCCTTGCCGAAGGCAAGTTGGATCAACGACAATGCCCTCCAGGAAGGCCACCGGCGAAGTCTCGGTGCCATTGACGTAATCCGACCGCACACTGGCCTCCGCAAGCCCGATCGCATTGCCGGCGGGGCTGAAACAGAGGAAGGCGGCAAGCCTGTCCGGCTGCCCCAGCGCATCGACGACTTCAGCCCTATGTCCTTCGAGCGACAGATGCGGCCAGAGCTGATGGCGAAGGGACGCCCAGGCATCGAGATCGTCTTTCGTTGCTCGACGAACAGCAAACTCGGTCATGACAACCTCGCACAAATGCCGTCCAGCGGTCCGAGGCGGATCTCGCCATCCAGCACCGACCCGGTCAGTCCGGGCATGGCAAACACCTCGCGCACGCCATGACCCTTCGGCAGGGAGATCTCCTGCGGCCCTCGTCGGAGATTGAAGACGAAGAGCAGTCGGTCATCGCCCTTGGAGCGGATGAAGGCCAGCACATCCTCATTGGTCGCCAGAAACTCCATGTCCCCGTCGATCAGCGCCGGATGGCTTTTGCGGAAGGCAAGCGTCGCCCGATAGTGGGAGAGCACCGAGCCCGCATCCTTTTCCTGCACATCGACCGAAAGCGCCTGATGCTCTGCCGGCACCGGAAGCCATGGCTTGTCCGCGGAGAAGCCGGCTTGTTTCTTGCCCGTTTCCCAGACCATCGGCGTACGGCATCCGTCCCGCCCCTTGAAGGCCGGCCAGAAGCGGATGCCATAGGGATCGCGCAGATCCTCGAAAGCGAGTTCTGCCTCGTGCAGGCCAAGCTCCTCGCCCTGATAGAGGCAGATTGAGCCGCGGAGAGCCGAAAGCACTGATATGGCGAGCCGCGCCACGGCTTCCCGCTCCTGCGGCTGCTGCACGAAACGACTGACATGACGCGTGACGTCGTGGTTGGAAAAAGCCCAGCAGACCCAGCCGTCCTTAACCTGCTTCTGGAAGCTCTCGACGCAGTGGCGGATATGGCTTGGCGTAAAGTCTGGCCCCAAGAGGTCGAAGGTGTAGCACATATGTAGCTTATCGCCCCCGGACGTATAGGCCGCGACCGTCTTCAGAGAACGGGCGCCATCGCCCACTTCGCCGACCGTGGTTCGATCCGGATACTCGTCGAGCAATGCCCGGAAGCGCTTGAGGAACTCGATGTTCTCAGGCTGTGTCTTGTCGTAGAGATGGCTCTGCATGCCGTAGGGATTGACGTCGGGCGCATCGAGGCCGGCGTCCTCGCTGTCGGGAACATGCGGGGGATTGTCACGCAATTCCTTGTCGTGGAAGTAGTAGTTGACCGTGTCGAGCCGGAAGCCGTCGACCCCGCGATCCAGCCAGAACCTTACCGCGTCGAGCACGGCATCCTGCACCGTCTTGTTGTGAAAGTTGAGATCGGGCTGCGAGGCGAGGAAGTTGTGCATGTAGTACTGCTTGCGCACCCCGTCCCACTCCCAGGCGGGACCACCGAAGACCGAAAGCCAGTTGTTTGGCGCGGTACCATCGGGCTTGGCGGCTGCCCAGACATACCAGTCGGCCTTCGGGTTATCCCGGCTCGCGCGGCTCTCCTTGAACCAGGGATGCTGGTCTGACGTGTGCGAGATCACCTGGTCGATGATCACCTTCAGTCCGAGGCGTTTTGCCTCCACCATCATCGCATCGAAATCGGCAAGCGTGCCGAACATCGGATCGACGTCGCAATAGTCGGAGACGTCATAGCCCATGTCAGCCTGGGGCGACGTGAAGAAGGGCGCAAGCCAGATGGCATCCACCCCGAGCGAGGCGATGTAGGGCAGTCGCTCGATGATGCCCTTGATGTCACCGATCCCGTCGCCATCCGTATCCTGAAAGGAGCGCGGATAGACCTGGTAGATGACGGCGCCCCGCCACCAGTCGGCCGCATTGGATCGGGTAAGCTTTGCGGGTGACTTGGTCATTTGCGGATCCTTATTGCGGGAATCGTCAGTTCACGCCTAGGGAATCGGGTTCGGAGACCGATGTCAAACACCCCTTCTTCGGCTGACATCAGACTGTAATATTGGACCCGCATAAGGCGGTCAGAGCTTTAGAGGGTGAATCGCCGCTCCGGCGGCCGTTCGGATGAGGGCGGACACGCCATGCCGAGACTGACCATCGTGACGGATGCCTGGCACCCGCAGGTCAATGGCGTCGTCCGCTCGATCGAGACCACCAATCGCGAATTGCAGCAGATAGGCGTCGAGGTCTCGATGATCACGCCGGCCCCCTTCCGCAGCGCCCCCATGCCGACCTATCCGGAGATCCGCCTGTCGCTGGTCACGCCGCGCCGCATCGGCCGAATGCTGGAAGAGCAGCAACCAGACTACATTCACATCGCCACAGAGGGCCCGCTCGGACTGATGGCCCGTCGCTGGTGCATTAAACACAAGCGTGCCTTCTCGACGACCTATCACACGCGCTTTCCGGAATATGTGGCGGCCCGCCTGCCGGTGCCGCTTGCCTGGCTCTATGCCTATGTTCGCTGGTTCCACAATCGCGGCGGCGCCTGCATGGTGGCGACCGAAAGCTTGAGACGGGAACTGGCAGCACAAGGCCTCAACAATATTAGCCTCTGGAGCCGGGGCATCGATACGAGCCTGTTTTACCCACGCGAAAAATCGGAAAAGCCCTTCGGCCTACCCCGTCCGATCTTCATGACGGTCGGCCGCGTCGCGGTGGAAAAGAACCTGCCGGCCTTCCTCGATCTCGACCTGCCGGGATCCAAGGTGGTGGTGGGTGACGGCCCTGCCCGCGCCGATCTTCAGGCACGCTATCCCGATGTGCATTTCACCGGCGTGAAACATGGCGAGGATCTCGCCCGCGCCTATGCCGAGGCCGATGTCTTCGTCTTCCCCTCGAAGACCGACACCTTCGGCAACACGATCCTCGAAGCACTGGCCTCCGGCGTCCCCGTCGCCGGTTATCCCGTGACCGGTCCCATCGATATCATCCCTTCCGGCTCAAACGCCGGCGCCATGGATCACGATCTGCAGATTGCCTGTATCGCAGCCCTTCAGGCCTCGCCCCAGGCCGCACGGCGGCTCGCCGAGACCTATTCCTGGGAAGCAGCCACACAGCAGTTCTTCGACAATGTCGTGGAGGCGAGAGAGCAGCGCCGCAGGCGTGGTCTCAGGCAGCGCTTCGGCATCCGCCCGCAGGACGCGGACAGCTTTCAGACACCAGCTACCGAGTGACGCAGCGGATCAGCGGCGCCGCTTGCGGCCCTCGAACGGGTTCTCTCCGGCCTTGAAGTGGATGCGGATTGGCACGCCCGGCATGTCGAAATCGGCGCGCAGACCATTGGTCAGATAGCGCACATAGCTTTCCGGCAGCGCATCGGGACGCGTGCAGGAAATCATGAAGGCCGGCGGACGGGCCTTGACCTGCGTCATGTATTTCAGCTTCAGGCGGCGGCCGGAGACGGCCGGTGGCGGATGCTGGGTGGTGACGCTATCCAGCCAGCGATTGAGCTTGGCCGTGGAGATCCGCTTGTTCCACACCTTATCGGTGTCGACGATGTTCTGCATCAGCTTGTCGAGGCCGTAGCCGGTCTGGCCGGAGATCGGCACGGCGCGGATGCCGCGCGCCTGCGGCAGAAGCCGCTCGGTCTTTTCGCGCAGCTCGGCCAGGACCGCCTGCGGATCTTCAACGAGATCCCACTTGTTGAAGGCGAGCACGGCGGCACGGCCTTCGCGCAGCACGAAATCGACGATCTGGATATCCTGCTTTTCGAAGGGAATGGTCGCGTCGAAAACGATCACGACGGTTTCGGCGAAACGGACGGCACGCAACGTGTCAGCCACCGAGAGCTTCTCGAGCTTTTCCTGCACGCGCGCCTTCTTGCGCATGCCGGCGGTGTCGAACATCTTGATGGTGCGGCCGCGCCAGTCCCACTCGACCGATATCGAATCGCGGGTGATGCCGGCCTCAGGCCCGGTCAGCAGACGATCTTCGCCGAGGAAGCGGTTGATCAGCGTCGACTTGCCGGCATTCGGACGGCCGACGATGGCGACGCGCAACGGCTTTGTGTCGTCGTATTCAGGCTCGAACTCTTCGTCTTCGTCGCCCTCGCCCTCTGTCAGAACGACATCGGTTTCCGCCTCGTCATCCGGCTCGGGGAAGGCGCGATCCTCGCCGATCGCTTCGACGATGGCGTCGCGCAGATCGATCATGCCCTGGCCATGTTCGGCCGAGATCGGCACCGGTTCGCCGAGACCGAGCGTATAGGCGTCGTAGAAGCCGCCGTCAGAGCCCTTGGCTTCCGACTTGTTGGCGACCAGCACGACCGGCTTGCCGCGACGGCGCAGCATTTCGGCGAGCGTCTGGTCTACGGGCGTGAGGCCATACTTGGCATCGACCACGAAGAGCGACAGATCCGCCTCGTCGATTGCCATCTCGGTCTGCGCCCGCATGCGGCCTTCGAGCGTGTCGGCGCCAGCCTCTTCAAGGCCGGCCGTATCGATGATGGTGAAACGCAGGTCCACGAGCTTTGCCTCGCCCGGACGGCGGTCGCGGGTCACACCCGGGGTGTCGTCGACCAGCGCCAGCTTCTTACCGACGAGGCGGTTGAAGAGCGTGGACTTGCCGACATTCGGGCGCCCGACGATGGCGACTGTGAAACTCATGGGAACGCTAGCTTTCCGGCCTTAGGAGGCCTTGTCGTTGTTACGGCGCCTTGCCGGACGCCTTGATGTTGTCGAGCAGCATCTGAGCGCGGTTGGCGACATTGCGCGGGGTTTCCGCATCTTCACTGATCTGTTCGAACCATTCGCGGGCGCGGACCATGTCGCCGGCCTTGTAGGCGGCGAGACCCAGCGCTTCTCGGGCGGCGTGGCGCATGGCATTGGTCGGCGTTGCCATGGACTCGACGAGCGCCGAGACATCCTGGTAGGTGCCGGTATCGACAAGCAGCCAGGCGGCGCGGATCTTCGCCGTGTTGCGCACGGCATCCGGGATCGAGGCATCGTCGCCGATCGTCTTGAACGACGCGATGGCGCCGGCTGGATCGCCCTTTTCGGCCAAAACCGAGGCGCCACGGAAACGAGCGAGCACGCCATAGGCGCCGTAACCCTCCTGCTCCAGCGCCTGAAGTGCGGCTTCCGCCTCGTCGCGCTTGCCCTGGTCGGCCAGAGTGAGCGCCGCAAGGAACTTGTCGCCGGCATCCGACGCCTGGGTCGAATCCCAATGGGTCCAGAGACGATGGCCGGCCGTGCCGAGCACGATGACGACCGCAACACCGATGATCCAGCGGCTGTAGCGCTTCCAGGCATTGCGCACCTGGTCGGAGCGAAGCTCCTCGTTCACTTCGCGGATAAAGCTGTCGTTCTGGTCAACCATTCATACTCCCGGACGTCGCCGGCCTTTCCATGCAGTCTCTCATGCGTGAGCGGCCTTCTAGCCGATTTTTGCCCGCTTGTAAGGGGAAAACCGCTGATAGGCTTAAGCCGTCACATGGCAAGCGGTGCAACACCGATCAACAGTTTGTGCAGCCACATGGTGATGACGGCCCAAAGCACGACACCACCGACCACGGCAATCGCATCGAAGCGGGCCGAAACGAAGGGCTTGAGCACGAGATCGCCGGCCCGTACACGCCGCTTGTAGTTGATCCTGAGGACCACGCCCCAGGCGAGAAGCGCGACGAACAGGAGGACGGATGCCAGATCGCCATTGGCGAGCAGATGGGCAGCCGCCCAGATCTTGATGGACAGCACGATCGGATGCTTCGTCTTCGTTGCGATATGTCCGGCCGGGAGGAAACCGGCCACCAGACAGATCATCGCAAACAGCATCAGCGTCGTCGTCAGGTGGTTCATGCCCATGGGCGGGAACCAGAGATTGATCACAGGCGCGGTCGCATAGCCCCAGATCAGCACGATCAGGGATACCAGGCTCATCACCGAATTGATCACCCGCCAGCCCGTCTCGCCGAAGCGGTCGATCATCGACAGCCGGAAACCGGGCGCGACGACGCGGATGAGATGGGTAGCCAGAAACAGGATGATGCCGAGAATGAGAAGCGTCATGGGTCAGAACCTTTCAGGTCGAGTTGCCCCAAGCCTTACTGGTCCAGCGATCGAATTTCCAGAGCGTTCAAAGCTTCGCCGCATTTGGATGGGAGGCAACGCAGCCTGTTGATGACCGGGTATTTGTTGATGTTTCGTAGCCTGATTGCCTTTTCCCTTGCCGCTACCGCGACCATTGCTTTCGCCGGAGAGCCCGTCCCTGCGGCAAAAGGCGCGGCCGAATCCAGACCAAAACAACTGCTGCTCGTCTCCTTTGACGGAGCGCATGACAACAGGCTCTGGGCGCGCAGCCGCGAGATCGGCCAAAAAGCCAATGCCCGTTTCACCTATTTCCTCTCTTGCACCACCCTGATCCCGCGCGCCCGTGCCGGCGACTACAAGGCCCCGGGCATCAAGGCGGGCCGCTCGAACATCGGCTTTGCCATGAGCGCGGAGGAAGTCGGCAACCGGCTGGACCACATATGGAAGGCGCGCAGCGATGGCCATGAGATCGCCAGCCATACCTGCGGCCATTTCGACGGCAAGGACTGGACGAAGACGGACTGGCTGAAGGAATTCCAGGCCTTCGACCGAGTTCTGGCGAACGCCTGGAAAGACAATGGTATTGCCGATCGCGAGCCGGAAGGCTGGGCGGACTTCGTCAAGCAGGACATCACCGGTTTCCGCGCTCCTTATCTTTCGGCACCCGAAAGCCTGTTTCAGGCCGAGCGCGAACACGGCTTCCGGTATGACGCAAGCATCGTCACACACGATCCGACGCTACCGGTCGAAAAAGCAGGCGTCGCCCGCTTCGGCCTGCCGTTGATTCCGGAAGGTCCGAGAGAGCGACGCATCATCGCCATGGACTACAACCTCTTCATCCGCCATTCCGCCGGCATCGACCATCCCTCGAAGGCCGACGAATTCGCCCAGCGCAGCTACCAGGCCTTCCGGTCGGCCTTCGATCGGCAGTACGAGGGCGAGCGCATCCCCCTTCAGATCGGCCTGCATTTCGTCGAGATGAACGGCGGCGCCTACTGGACCGCGATGGAGCGGCTGGTAACGGAGGTCTGCCCTCTGCCCGATGTCGCCTGCGTGAGCTATGCCGAAGCGCTCGACATGATGGAGAACCGGACCAAGCCGGCGGCGGCCCCCGGCGCCATGTGATGCCCTAGCGATCCGCATGTGATCGCATGACGCATTTACTTCCCGGCCGGAAGACCCGATATGCCGGTCAAACATCTCGGGGAAATCCATGAAGATCCTGTTCTTCCTTGCCTGCGCCTGCGTGATCGCCGCGACCATCGGCGCTGTCGCCATTGGGCTTTCGCTGTTCACCCAGCCAGAAGCCTATGCCGCCCTGCCTGCGGGCTTCACCACGACGGTTTTGGTGTCGCCAAGCTTCGGCTGACAATTTCCGTCATCGCAAACACAAAGGCCGCGCCGGTTTCCCGGCGCGGCCTTTGTTCATTTGGTCGCGTTGTCTCGGTCTCAGTAAGGCCGATCTGCGGCAATCTCGCCCTCTGCCGCCTCGCGCTCGAGGTAGCGCTGGTCGATCGCCGGCAGCGGATCGCCTTCGATCGCTGCCTCGAACGCCTTGAGACGCTTGTGGATGGACAGGAGTTCGATGATCGTTGACCAGTAGCTCACAAGATACTGGAAGCTGTCCGTCACCTGGCCGAAGGCGGTGGCGATCTGCTGCCACAGGCCCATGGTGATCTTTCCTGCAACGATCGTCGGGATCAGGATGAAGGTCAGGAAGATCGCGTCGAGCTGGCCATAGGTGTAACGGGCGACATTGAAATAGGTGTAGTGCCAGTACATGCGGAAATAGTTGCGGCGGACATTGCTGAAAAGCTCGCGCATCGTGATCGGCTCGGCCCGCTCGGCATTGTCCTCGCCATAGACGAGTTCCTTACGGAAGGCGGCCTCGACGCGCTGGTTGCGGAACTGCAGGCCAGGCAGCTTGATGCCAGCCACCATCAAGAGGATCGTGCCGAAAGCCGACCAGAAGATAGCGAGCCAGAAAAGCGCATGCGGGATTGCACCGATGATCGGCAGCTCGCTGACATTCTCCGACATCCGGAACAGGATCGGCAGGAAGACGACCAGGGTCATGACCGAGTTAATCAGCGCGACGCCCAGTCCTTCGAGGATGTTGGCAAAACGCATCGTGTCTTCCTGGACACGCTGGGAGGCGCCTTCGATATGGCGCAGCTTGTCCCACTTCGACAGGTAGAAGTCGTTCATCGCGTTGCGCCAGCGGAAGACATAGTGGTTGGTGAAGAAGGCCGTGAACACCGAGAGCGTCACGCCTACCATGCCGATTTCAAGGAACCGCAGTTGCAGCTCATAGAGCTGGCCGGCCGTCACCGTACCGTCGCCGTTCAGCGCCTGCTGGAAGAGATCGAAGAAGGGACCACGCCAGTTATTGACGGCAACCGAGATCTGCACGCTGAAATAGGCAATAAAGATGATGAAGGCCGATCCCCAGATCGACCATTTGG
>JBJIOA010000057.1:0-7325 GCA_045377275.1 Allorhizobium sp.
CGATCACCCTCAGCGGCTCGATCTCGCCGACACTGGTCGCAACGTCTGCGGCAAGCGGCAGCGCGACCTCCTGGGGCTTCGGCCCGAGCCTGAACCTGCCGATCTTCGATGCTGGCGCACGCCGCGCCAATATCAAGGCACGTGAAGCGGCAGCCCGCGAAGCGTATCTCGCCTGGAAACAGACGGTTCTGAGCGCCGTTTCCGAAGTCGAGAACGCACTGGTCGCAGTAAGCCGCACCCGCCAGACGGTCTCGGCCCTGACGTCTACCGTACGCTCCTACGAGGAAGCCCTCTCGCTTGCCACTGCGAGCTACCGTGACGGTGCCTCCTCGCTGCTCGACGTCCTCGATGCCCAGCGAAACGTTGCCAGCGCCCAGGCCAATCTGGCTCAGGCCGTTCAGCAGTTGGCAAATGGCTATGTCGCCCTCAATGTCGCGATCGGCGGCGGCTATGCATGGGATGGCTCGAAGGCGGTCGTCGCCAGCAGGTAAGCACCTCAGGCACACACATCAGAGCCCGGCACCGAAAAGGTTGCCGGGTTTTTCTTTGCCTCACGTCAGAAGGTCGCGGGCGTGTTGATCCATATGAGGACCGTCTCGCCACTTGAGATATTCCGCCAGGAATGCGGCCTGCGGCTTTCGAAATAGAAGCTGTCGCCGGCATGCAGTTCGAAGAACTGGTCGCCGTCGAGGATGATCTCGAGGCTTCCGGAGAGCATGTGAATGAACTCCTCTCCCTCGTGCTGATAGGCACCCTCGCTCGACGCGCCCGGGGCAAGCTGGAAGCGGTTGCATTCCATCAGGTTGCGACCCTCGGCCAGAACCTGCACCGCAACGCCGGACGAGGTAGTAGGCCATGAAGCCCATCTGCCGTCGCGGATCAGGGACTCTCCGCCCCTCCCCTCTTCCTGGCCACTGAGCGAAGCAAGCGTCGTGCCGAGATGCCGAGCGACTTCATGCAGAGCGGTGAACGAAAGCCCTTGCGAAGTCCGCTCGAAGGTCGAAAGCTGCGACACCGACACTCCAGTCGCCTGGGCGACGTTTTCCAGCGTCTTCCCCGCCTCTCGCCGGAGACGCCGCATTCGCGTGCCCGGACGAATATCGGAAGCATCATCCTCAGCCTCGACGCCGTCTTCGTCGGCATCAGACGAAAATTCCCGCAACGTCTCGCGGATAGCCGCCGGATTAAGCCCCTTCTCCGTCCGCAGCCACGCGATCCGTTTCAGCCGATCTACCAGCGCCCGATCATAGACGCGCTGGCCCGTCGGTGTCCGGATCGGCTGGATCAGGTCCTGGCTTTCCCAGAGGCGAAGCGTCGACGGCGACACCCCCGCCATGCGCGCTGCCTCCGCAATCTTGAACCGGATGTCGTCCACGCTGCCCTCAATCAAATGTCGCAGTCCTGCGTGATAATGCCGACAAGGCATATTGCAAGTCTACAGAAAAAATGTAGGAAATATATCACCGCGCGATTGCAGCCCTCTGCAACGCCGCTGGCAACCCTTCGCACAGGACGAAAACGATGAAGAACGCCGAAATCTCAGCTCGCAAGAATGACGCCATCTCCCGCGGCGTCGGCATGACCACGCAGATCTATGCCGACAAGGCTGAGAATTCGGAGATCTGGGATGTCGAGGGCAATCGCTACATCGATTTTGCCGGCGGCATCGCTGTTCTCAATACCGGTCATCGCCATCCGAAGGTCGTCGAAGCCGTGAAGAAGCAGCTCGACCGCTTCACCCACACCTGCCATCAGGTCGTGCCCTACGAAAACTACGTCGCGCTCGCCGAACGTCTGAACAAAATGGTGCCCGGCAATTTCGAGAAGAAGACGATTTTTGCGACGACGGGCGCCGAAGCTGTCGAAAACGCCATCAAGATCGCCCGTTGCGCCACTGGCCGCTCTGCTGTCATCGCCTTTACCGGTGGCTTTCATGGCCGCACCTTCCTCGGCATGGCGCTGACCGGTAAGGTCGTACCCTACAAGGTCGGCTTCGGCCCGATGATGGGCGACGTCTTCCACGTGCCCTTCCCGCTCGAAATGCACGGCATCGACGTCGACACCTCGCTCGACGTTCTCGACAAGCTGTTCAAGGCCGACGTCGATCCAAAGCGCGTTGCAGCCATCATCGTCGAACCGGTCCAGGGCGAAGGCGGCTTCTACGACGTCCCGCGTCCGCTGATGAAAGCGCTCCGCGAGATCTGCGATGAACACGGTATCCTGCTGGTTGCCGATGAAGTCCAGACCGGTTTTGCCCGTACCGGCAAGATGTTTGCCATGCAGCACTACGATGTGGCTCCGGACCTGACGACGATGGCCAAGAGCCTGGCCGGTGGCTTCCCGCTTTCCGCCGTCACCGGCCGCGCCGAACTCATGGATGCACCCGGCCCCGGCGGCCTCGGTGGCACGTATGCCGGCAATCCGCTCGCAATCGCCGCCGCTCACGCGGTGCTCGACGTGATCGACGAAGAACAGCTCTGCGACCGTGCCAACCAGCTTGGCAACCGCCTCAAGCAGCGCCTCGAAGCCCTGCGGACAGACATTCCGCAGATCATGGATATCCGTGGCCTCGGCTTCATGAACGCCCTTGAATTCAAGGTGCCGGGAACAGATAAGCCGAATGCGGATTTCACCAATGCGGTGCGTCTGAAGGCGCTGGACAAGGGCCTTATCCTTCTGACCTGCGGCGTCTACAGCAACGTCATCCGCTTCCTCGCCCCGATCACCATTCAGGACGAGGTCTTCAACGAGGCGCTCGATCTGATCGAAGCCTCGATCCGCGAAGTCGCAGCAGGAGCCTGACGCATGACCATTTCAAACATTCTGACGGACAAACTCAAGGACCCGACACTGGCGACCGACAAGTCCCTGGTCGGCAATGAGTGGCTGGCCGCCAGCCAGTCGGGCAAGACATTCGAAGTGACCAACCCGGCAACGGGCGACGTGATCGCCGTTCTCCCGGATCTAAGCAAGGCGGAAGTCACCAAGGCCATTGATGCCGCTTATTCGGCCCAAAAAGCCTGGGCGAAAAAGACCGGCAAGGAGCGCGCCGCCATTCTGCGCAAGCTGAACGATCTGATGGTCGCCAATGCCGACGATCTGGCCACAATCCTCACGATGGAAATGGGCAAGCCCTGGCCCGAAGCCCGCGGCGAGATCCTCTACGGCGCATCTTACGTCGAGTGGTTCGCCGAGGAAGCCAAACGAGTCTACGGCGACACGATACCGGGGCACCAGGCTGACAAGCGGATCATGGTCATCAAGCAGCCCGTTGGCGTCGTTGGGGCCATCACGCCTTGGAACTTCCCGAACGCCATGCTCGCCCGCAAGGTGGCGCCAGCGCTCGCCGTCGGCTGCGCGATGGTATCGAAGCCAGCCGCCCAGACCCCTCTCTCGGCGCTGGCTCTTGCCGTTCTCGCCGAGCGCGCCGGCCTGCCCGCCGGTCTCTTCTCCGTACTGACCTCGACGGATGCAGCCATGGTCGGCCAGGAATTCTGCGCCAATGACAAGGTCCGCAAGCTGACGTTCACCGGTTCGACCAATGTCGGCCGCATCCTCATGCGTCAGGGGGCTGATCAGATCATGAAGCTCGGCCTCGAACTCGGCGGCAACGCACCCTTCATCGTCTTCGACGATGCGGATCTCGACGCTGCCGTCGAAGGCGCGATGATCTCCAAGTACCGCAACGCCGGTCAGACCTGCGTCTGCGCCAACCGTCTCTATGTTCAGTCGGGCATCTACGACGCGTTTGCCAAGAAGCTCGCGGAAAAGGTCGGCCAGTTGAAGGTCGGCGATGGCTTCGCTGATGGCGTTACCACGGGACCGCTGATCGACGCCAAGGCGGTCGACAAGGTCAAGGAGCATGTGGCGGATGCCGTCTCCAAGGGCGCCCAGGTTGCACTCGGCGGCAAGCCATCCTCGGCCGGAGACCTGTTCTTCGAACCGACGATCCTGACCGGCGTCACCACCGCCATGAAGGTCGCGACTGAAGAGACCTTCGGCCCGGTTGCACCGCTCTTCAAGTTCGAGACCGAAGAAGAAGTGATCGAGCTCGCCAACGCCACCGAATTTGGCCTCGCTTCCTATTTCTACTCGAAGCATATCGCTAAGATCTTCCGCGTGGCGGAAGCCCTCGAATACGGCATGGTCGGCGTCAACACCGGCCTCATCTCGACGGAAGTGGCGCCCTTCGGCGGCATTAAGCAGTCGGGCCTCGGCCGCGAAGGCTCGAAATATGGCATCGATGACTATACTGAGATCAAGTATATCTGCCTCGGTGGCATCGCCTGAACCATCTGAAATCCCCGGCACTGCCGGGGATTTTCATTTGACGTCCCCGGACAGGAATATCCGTTCAGCCACAGTTCGCCCGAGACCGGCAAGGGCCTCGAAATGGTTCCCGCGCGCCGATGACCGACGCCAGAAGAAGCCGATATCGCGAATCCCCTGCCAGTCTTCGATCGTCAGCAGTTTGATTCCATCCTCCTTGCCGAACTCCGAGCGGACATAGAGCTCCGGAAACAGGGACAGTCCCATTTCGATGGAGACCATCTGACGGATCGCGTCGAGGCTCGATCCTTCGTATTCTTCCGCGAGAACGGCACCGGACATGTCCGCCAGCCGTCGCACCTCATCCATCAGTCGATGCCCCGGGCCGAGCGTCAGCAGCTTCTCGCCTCTTAGCTCCTGTGAGGTAATGGTATCGAATGCCGCCAGCCGGTGGGCCTTGGGTACGCCCAACAGGATGCGTTCCCGGCATATCGGGAAAGACACCAGGCCTTCTTCGTTGGAAGGCAGCGGTCCGAGCCCGCACTCGGTCTCGCCTTGCAGCACGGCCCTCTCCAACTGTCGGGGCCTGTCTTCCCGGATATAGACCTTCAGCTCAGGATAGGTCTGGTGAAGCGGCGGCAGAAGATAGGGCATGAAATAGGGCCCGAAGGACGGTGCGACACCCAACCGGATCGCCCCTCCCAAATTGGCCTTCGATCCCATGGCAAGCGCCCTGATCTCATCAAGCCCATTGAGAATGACCTTCGCCGCCGCAATGATCTCGGCGCCGACAGGCGTCGGCATCACCTGACCGGGCATCCGGTCGATCAGCGTCACGCCGAGCTGTTTCTCGAGCAGCGACACCTGCACGGAAAGCGTCGGCTGGGAGACGTTGCACCGTTTGGCCGCCTCGCCGAAATGCCCGGTCTCACCAAGCATGACAAGATATTCCAGCTGCCGATGACTGGGACGAAATGGCATGAAGACCTCGATAGATGGAGCCTATCGAAATCATACAATCAATGAATTGGAACAATCAACCCGGAATGCGCATATTGTCGACGTACGAAAGGAGATCGCCATGAAGCAACTGCTCAAAGCCCTCAGAGCCCGCCATTCGATCGTCGCCGCCAAAATTGACGAGGAACAGCGTCGTCCGCAGCCGGATGGCATCAGGGTCCGCGCCTTGAAGAAGATCAAGCTGCACCTGAAGGAGCAGATCATGTTGCTCGAACGGGGCGATGCCATGAAGGCAACCGCCGCCCGCCCCAAGGCATCGAACTTCGGCAGTCCCATTCTCGCCGGACGCTGATCACGCATGCGCTCCGTGATGGCGCAAGCGTGACCGGCGAGAACGGCCGGCGGGGCCCCCTGCGCCCCGCCGGCATTAGGGGATATGACGACCAAACAAGAAAGCCCGGCGTGATCCACGCCGGGCTTTTCATATCGATCGAGCGACAGCTTTTAGTTCTTCGCGCGCTCGACGTAGGAATTGTCTTCGGTCGCGATCACGACGCGGATGCCGGCGTCAACATGCGGCGGAACCATAGTCCGGATACCATTCGACAGGATCGCCGGCTTGTAAGACGACGATGCTGTCTGGCCCTTGACGACCGGCTCGGTCTCGACGATCTCGAGCGTCACATGGCGCGGCAGCTGAATGGCGAGTGCGACGCCTTCGTGCATGGACAGAATGCAGACCATGCCTTCCTGCAGATAGGCCTTCTGGTCACCCATGGTTTCGGCATCAACGACAACCTGGTCGTAGTTTTCAGGGTTCATGAAGTGGAAGCCTTCGCCGTCCTCGTAGAGGAACTGGTGGTTCACGTCTTCAACGAACGCGCGCTCGACCTGCTCGGTCGTACGCCAGCGTTCCGAAACCTTCACGCCATCAACGATGCGGCGCATATTGACCTGCGTGACCGGCGTGCCCTTGCCGGGGTGGAAGTTTTCAGCCGTCAGAACGACGTAGAGCTTGCCGTCAACGTCGATCACGTTGCCCTTGCGCACGGACGAGGCGATAATCTTGACCATTGGATTTCCTTGTATCTGCGTAAGACCCGTCGTAAAGGACGGCGGTCCCGACGGACCTCTTTGAATTTCTCGGGCGCACCTAACCCAAATTCGGCAAAATAGCCAGCCCGTGTTGAGAAATGGACCGAGATTCCGGCATGACTGAAAGCCGCCAATCATCCCCTTCTTGGTGGCACAGGTCCGTGCATGCGGACCGCCGCGCCTTCCTGATGGGTCGCAACCGGATCCAGGCGGCGTACCGCACGCATTTTGCCGAGCATGACTTCGTCGAGGTGGATACCGCGACCCTACAGGTCTCTCCCGGCAACGAGGCCCATCTGCACGCCTTCCGGACCGATGCTATCGGCCACGATGGCACGGCAGCGCCGCTTTACCTGCACACCTCTCCAGAATTCGCCTGCAAGAAGCTGCTCGCGGCAGGTGAAGCCAGGATCTCCTGTTTTGCGCATGTCTATCGCAACCGTGAGCGCGGACCTTTGCACCACCCGGAATTCACCATGCTGGAATGGTACCGGGTCGGCGAAGGTTATGAGCAGTTGATGCGCGACTGCGCTGATCTGGTTGCCTTGGCCGCACGCACGGTCGGAACGCGGCAATTCGCATTCGGCGGCAAGACCGTCGATCCTTTCGCCGAGCCAGAGCGGATCTCTGTTGCAGACGCCTTCGCGCACCATGCAGGCATCGATCTATTGGCTACGATCGCAACGGATGGCACGACGGATCGCGATGCCCTGGCCAGGCAACTTGCGGACGCCGGCATCAGAACGGCAGATGACGACACCTGGGCCGACCTGTTCAGCCGGGTCATCGTCGAAAAGGTGGAACCCAACCTCGGCAACGGCCGCGTCACCATTCTCGACCGCTACCCGGTCGCGGAAGCGGCGCTAGCCCGCCCGTGCCCCGACGATCCCCGCGTTGCGGAGCGCTTTGAGGTCTATGCCTGTGGCGTCGAACTCGCCAATGCCTTCGGCGAGCTGACGGACCCTGCCGAACAGCGCCGGCGCTTCGAAGCCGAAATGATC